>CAVWYX010000006.1:0-150938 GCA_963759365.1 uncultured Actinomycetes bacterium | reverse complement strand
TGCAGACGCTGCATCCTCTGCCGCACCGCGACAAGGCACGGGCGTTGAAGCTCTACAGCGACAGCTTTCGCCCGAACGAGAAGGTTGCGATACCCGGGGAGGACATGCCCGCAGGCACGCCTGCCTGGATGCGGTTGGACGACGGCTGGGCCGACCCCCCGGGACCGGGCTCACGAAGCGGCGCACGATCACCGTGACGGTGCCGCGCGACGCGCTCTGACGTAGATCAGGTCCTGGTGTCCCTTGGCGCCGCGGGATCGCGCGCACGCGTGTCGCCGCGCCCCCCGACGACGAGCAACGTATCCCGCGCCCACCGCTCGCTGAAGCCCGCGACGAACGCGATCACCAGCAGGAAGTAGAGGCGATCGGTCGGCTCAGTGGGGAGCTTGAACAGGTCGAGGAGCGAGGAGGTGACCGCGAAGTAGAGCGCGATTCATAACAGCCCGCCCACCGCCGGCCGAAGCGAGCCGAGGAAGATCGGGTACTTACGGCCCACCTCGTACTCGAGCCGGAACTGTCTCGAGCCGATGCGTGACATGACGCTGACCACGGCGCCGAGCGCTCCCGCGACCAAGGTCCCGAAGAACTCGCGGTTGTTGAGCCACGACAGGTCGAGGGAGGTCCCGAGCAAGAGCGCGGCTACGGCGATGATCGACACGCCGAGCATCAACCCGAGGAAGTAATAGAGCTGAGCCTGCCCGTTCGCCGCGTTCCGGTAGTAGGCCCGCACCCGGTCGAGTGCGTCGCGCTCCATTCTCAGCGCGCGCTCCTTCTTGCCTCTCCCATCGTGTTCGCTCGGTGCATCGACGAGGCTCAGCAGGTGCGTGGCCGACGCCATCACGAGCTCCATGCAGATCCGCAGGGTCTTGCCGCGCAACACCTCGGTCGCCCTCACGGCCAGCTCGTCGCACTCGTGGAGAGCGGCCGCGATCTCCGGTTCCTCCTTCGTCGCCCAGTCCGAGACGCGATGAAAGCTCAGGCGGCTCCCCTGCCGCCGCTTGCGGCCGGGCTTTTCCGCGAGCGCGACGGCGCTCGGTACCGACTTGCACCAGTAGGCGCCGACGATGCGGACGTGCTGCTTTCGGAAGGAGTCCTCGAACTCGCGTTAGCGCTCCTCCGCCTCGCCGGAGTAGATCTCACCGTCCTCGAGGGCGGTTTCGCGAAGGTGGTGAACCTTGACGAGCTCGGAGAAAGAGACGTAGGGGCGGTTATCGGTCTTGGCAGCTCGGCGCGCGCGCACGGCGAGCCGGGGTGACCTGCCTGCTGTCGTCGTCTGCGCTGCGTCGGCCATGACCCTCCTCGCGCCGCAGCGACTCGGTTGTGGCATGAGATTACGTGCCTAGAAGTGAGGCGACAAGAGTGTTCTGCGGGAAGAAGCCGGTCTCCTGCACCGTCCCGTGATTAGAGGAGCTTGTGATGGAGAGCACAGCACAAAGCAAGGAAGTCACGTTCGAGATCGAAGGCCAGCTGGCCGGCCAGATCACGAACGTCGGCGGAGATCAGAACACGATCCTGGGTGAAGGCCAGGCCGGGTCCGTCTTCGGCCGAACGATTGCCGTGCTCGGGCTGATCGTGTCCGTTGCGGGTCTCGGGTTTCTCGTGGTGGGCGGTATCCAGACCGGCAGGGCGATGATCCCGGCGCCGCCCGACTGGGCGGACTACAAGTCCTATGTGGCGATGGAGCGATTGACGGTTGGCCTGATCCTGATCGTCCTAGGGATCGTCGTCGGCAAGATCGGGCGCCTCTTCGCGCGGCGGTAAGGAGCGGAATGGCGACTTTCAACATCGGGTCGCAGAACGCGGCGAACATCCAGAACATCGGCGGGGACGCCGTCATTCACGGCGGTGTTTACGGGCATGCCTCGTTCGAGATCGGCGAGCTGCGCATCGCAATCGCACGCGCCCGGGAGCACGCCGCCGACATGGAGCTCCCCGCGGAGGTGCGTGGCCCGCTGGATCGTGCCCTTACATCCGCGGCCGACGAGGCAGCGCGAGAGCGGCCCGACAAGGGTCGGCTGGCAAACCTGCTAGGCACCGCAGCACGGACGTTGACGGACGCGGGAACGGTCGCGAGCGCGGGGACCGCGCTGATCCAGACGCTCCGGCGCGCGGCCATGCTCCTCGGCCCGGTGGGCCAGGCAGCGCTGGCGCTGCTCTAGGCCGTCAAGCCTTTCGAGTCCCAACGGCAAGTCCACGAACCGCGCGTTACAGAACCGTTCCACTTTCGACACGGTTTGGCATGCGTTTAGGGTCAGACCCCGCCGGTCTGCATCTGACCTGGCTGCTCGGGCCGGATCCGCGTCGGGAATGGACACGTACCTCGTGTCCGAACGGGGCTACCCCTGTTCGCTGCGTCACGCTGTCGATCCACTTCTGTCGCACTTGCGTCACGGGTAACGCGAAGCAGCGGGCTGGACTTACGCAGCTCCAGTCCCGGACGTCCGTGACGTCCACCGCAAGCACCGGTCCGTCCGGCGGCTCGGTGCGGTACTGCGGATACTTCTCCCCGAGCAGCGCGAGCGCGCGCTCGCGCTCTTCGCCCTCGTCGAGGACACGCGCACGGCCGCGTAGCCGGATCCACCACAAGCGTCCCCAGTCCTCGTCGTAGTGGTCGACGAGGACGGTGACGTCCGGCCGGGCGCGCGCGTTCTCGATCCGGCGCAGCTTCGTCGAGCGTTTCGGCTTGCGGTCGACGGCCGAGTAGAGCGTGCCGTCCTCTAGCGCGAACACGATCGGGACGAGATGCGGCCGTCCGTCTGGATCCGTGGTCGCCAGGCGAGCGACGCGAGCGGCGGTCAGCCGCTCGTCGTCCATGCCCGGACGACGGCGAGGTCCTTGTGCACCCACGCCGGCGTCGCTTCGAAGCCGGCTTCGCGAAGCCAGTCGAGCTGGTCGTCGAGGCGGTCCGGCAGGTCGTACTCACCGTCGATCGGAGTCTGCTGGTCCTCCGGATCGTCGGGAACGACCACGTCGGCAAGCACGAACACACAGCCAGGGCGAAGAACCGCAACAACGCGCCCGAACAGGTCCCGCTTCCCGACGTCATCGAGGTGATGCATCGCAAGCGCCGAGTAGACGAGGTCGAACGGACTCTCCGGTAGCGCGTCCTCGAGTCGTGCAACCCGCAGGTCGGCGTCGGGAAACTCAGACCGCGCCCGCTCGAGCATCTCCGCGCTCGAGTCGATTGCCGTGAGCCGAGCATCTGGATGTACCGCGCGCACACGCCGCGCCGTCTCGCCGGTTCCGATCCCGAGCTCGAGCATCGCGCCGACTTCCATGCCCTCCGTCGCCGCCGCCGTCTGTTCCTGAAACTCCTCGAAGGCCGGGACCTCCGCACTCATCAACTCGAGGTATGTGTCGGGATCCCACCACCACTGCGGCATGGCGATCACATTACGTCGTACTCTCGGATCGTGCACTTCGGCGTGATCCTCCCGAACTACGGCCGCGACGCGACACCTGACGCCATTCGACGGACGGCCGAAACGGCGGAGGAGCTCGGCTTCGACTCGGTGTGGACAACCGAGCACATCATCGTCGGCCCCGAGGCGTACGACCCGTACGGCCGGGTCTACGACCCGCTGGTCACGCTGGGCTGGATCGCAGGCTGGACTGAGCGGATCGGCCTCGGCACGTCGATCGTCCTGGTGCCGTTGCACAACCCCATGCACCTGGCGAAGGAGGTCGCGACGGTGCAGGAGCTCTCCGGCGGCCGCTTCAGGCTCGGTGTCGGCATGGGGTGGCACAGGGACGAGTACGACTTCATGGGCGTGCCGTTCGAGGGCCGCGGCCGGCGCGGGGACGAGGCGATCCGGCTGATGCGTGCGCTCTGGAACGGCGAGGACGACTTCCAGGGCGAGTTCTGGTCGTTTCACGACGCGATGTCGGAGCCGCACCCCTCGCCGCCGCCCGAGATCTGGGTCGGCGGCAGCTCGGAGCGTGCCATCCGCAGGGCGCTCGAGCTCGGCGATGTGTGGCATCCGTCGCGCGCCTCCGACGCCGACCATGTACGCCGCGTCAAGGAGCAGCATCCGGAGCTGCGCGTGATTCCACGGACACGTGCCGAACGAGTCGAGGCAATGCTCGACGCCGGGGCCGAAGGAGCGGTCGTCCAGTTCGCCGACGAGTCCGCGATGAGTGACTTCGCGCGCCGCCATCGCTAGGCGTCGGCCAACCGTCCTCCTCTCGTACTTCGCGCTCAAGGACGTCGGTGTCATCCTCGACGCGGTTCGCCGTATCAAGCTCACCGAGCGCGCCGCTGTCTACGTCGGCAGCTACGGCGTCAACCCCGGTGCAGCGAACCCGATCCACGAGGAAGGGTGTCTCTACTCGCCGATGCTCGCACTCGCGAACATCGCGCCTTCACCGCTACCCCGTACGGCAGCCGCTCGTGTCGCAGCAGGCCGAGAAGCCGGCCGCGCGTTCCGCGACCGGATGCGCGGCACCCGCTTCCCGGTCGAGTCGTGGCAGTTCGACGAGATCTCACGTCAGGTCGCCGACTCGCGCGCGCTGCGCGACTTCACCCGCGGCGTCCTCGCCGGGATGCTCCACGGCCGTCGTCAGGACGCTGATGTGACAGGTTTCGTCTGGCTCGCGCGGCGTGCGTTCGACCTGGCGCTTCGTCCGGTCGATGCGGAACTCAGCGCCTTCTGGAACACCGTCAGCGCGGCAGCGTCGCACATCGTGGGCGAGGAGTTTCCGCCCTTCGTCGGCGACCCCGCGGCCGCCGCGCGAGCCGAAGACGCGGGACGGCGGGCTCTCGCCGCGGGAGGTCCGGTCCGCAGCTCCCTCGCGCGACGTTACGCGGCCGGCATCACGCCGGGCTACCGCCTCGCTCCCGGCCTGGGTGGCAACGTCAACGGGCGGTCTCGCGCGTATGTGAACAGCTGGCGCCGACAGTACCTCGCAGCGCGACGCAGCGCGGGGGTCCGCGACTTCGGCGTCTTCAACTTCCGCTTCGCGAACGCGTCACCGCAGGTCGTGAACGACACTCTGCGTGCCGTAGCGGGCGTCATCTAGGCTCCGTTAGATCCCAGGCACTTCGGTTGAACGTGACGCTCGATGTCCAGCACGCGGCGAAGCTTTCGCATCTTGCTAAACGAGCACCCTAGCCAGGTCGCCGACTTACTCGATGCCGTTCCCGGCGCCTACGAGCGTGCACTGCTCGGCCTGGAGCAGGGTCGCGCTGCGAACACCAAGCGACTCGAAGACCTCTAGCGCCACCGCGCAACCAGACGGCCATCCTCCTCGGCCACGCCCGTCCCGAACGCGGCGCACGCCGCCGTGAAGCGACGCTTGATCCACTCGGCCTCGTCGCCCTTCGCGCGCCGCGTGTGCGTGAACTCGAGCTTCAGCGGAATCGCCTCCAGTCGGTCTCCCTCGAGATCGACGACGAAGAGCAGGCCGAGATCGTTTCGCAGGTCGGGCTCGGTGCGGTAGTCGTCGATGAAGTCGCCGAGGTCGAACAGGACCCGCGGGGCAACGCCGTGAAAGACGTGGGCCGAGTGGCCGGCGACGATCGTCGCCCCGGCCGCCAGCAGCTCTTGCGCCGCCTGCCGGATGTAGTCGCGCGGCTCCGCCTTCATGTTCGGGCCCCAGTGCGGTGTGACCAGCACCGCGTCCGCGTCCGGCAAAGGCGTGAGCCAGTCCGGAAACCCGTTGCGCAGATCGGCGTAGGCGATCCCGGGCCGATCCGCCTGGGCCGCGTCCCCATCTGGATGGTCGGACAACCCCACGATTGCCAACCGGAAGCCGCCCGCCTCGAGCACGACCGGCGCCCTGGCGCGCTCGACGTCCGTCCCGGCCCCGACGACCCGAACGCCGGCCACGTCGAGATGCGAGAGCGTGTCGAGCAACGCGTCCGGTCCGAAGTCGAGCGCATGATTGTTGGCGAGCGAGACGCAGTCCACACCGAGCCCGGCGAGGAGGTCGGCGGCCCAAGGCGGAGCGCGGAAGTGGAAGACCCTCCCCGGCGTGGGTCGACCCCGGGCGGAGATGCAGCACTCGAGGTTGAGGACGAAGAGGTCGGCCTCGCGGATGATGTCCACGAGCTCCGCGTCGAAGAGCGTGTGGTTCGGATCGTCGTCCAGGCGGTCGGCGACACCGCGCCCGAGCATGGTGTCGCCGGCGAGCGCGAGCTTCACGTCAGCCGGCGGGCCGAAGCGCCTGCGGCGTGACCACGATATTGGCGAGCGCCGTCGGCAGCTCGGCTCGTTTTCCGTTCAACGTCGCGTCGACGTTCCACGGCGCGCCGATCCGCAGCCAGAGGCGGCTCGCGACGAAGCGGGCACGCTGACCCGCGTCGAGCGTTCGCTCGTAGAGAAGCCTGCCCGTATCCGATCCGAGCCGCACCGACAGCCAGCAGGGACCTCGAGCGGCGACGAGATCGAACCGGGCCGTCTTCGGCCGTCGGAGGCGCGGGCGGCGCTCGCTTCACGGTGCTCGCCGTGACGTGCGCGGGCGCCGTCGGGACGAATGCCGCCTGCTCGGGGCCGCCGCCCCCGCTCCCCATCCGCCAGACGAACAGGCCGATCGCGACGACGACGGGAATGACGACCAGCCGAGCGTCGAGTAGCCGCCGCCTTGGCCGAACCCGCACGAGCGGCGCCGCCTCGGGCGCCTCGGCCGCAGGGAACCGTGCGTTGTACTCCGCCACGAACTGCTGCCCGTCGAGCCCGAGGTGGTCGGCGTATGTCCGCAGGAACCCCTTCACGTATGCGGGCCCGGGGAGGACGTCGAATCGCTCGTCCTCGAGGGCCTGCAGGTACTTCGTGCGGATATGCGTCGCCCCCTCGACGTCGGCAAGTTCGAGCTTCCGACGCTCGCGGGCGCTACGAAGACTGCTCCCGATCTCGAACATGCGCGACCTCTCTGACGACAGTGTTGCGCCGAGCGAGCCGCTGCGCCAGACCTAGGTTGCGAAACCGTGCTCGCCGTAGAGCCGGACGAAGTGCGCTCCGCTAACGAGCCGCTCGCGCTCGAGGATGCCGCGGCGCTTCCCGAAGAGGATGACTTCGTCGCCCCCGCCCGACCCGATCGGCTGAACGAGCCGGCCGCCTTCAGCGAGCTGTTCGACGAGAGGAGGAGGAACGGTCGGAAACGCCGCCGCGACCAGGATCGCGTCGTATGGCGCGCGCTCGGTGAGCCCCCGTGTGCCGTCGCCGACCACGACGTGCGCGTTCTCGACGCCCTGCCGTTCGAGGTTCGCGCGGGCCGTGCGTGCGAGGTCGTGCCAGCGCTCGACGCTCCAGACCTCGCCGGCGAGGCGGGCCAGGAGCGCCGTCTGCCAGCCGAAGCCGGTTCCGATCTCGAGCAGGCGGTCGGATCCGGAGAGTCCGAGCGCCTCGACCATGCGGGCGACCAGAGACGGCTGCGTCGTCACCTGGTCGTGGGGGATCGGCAGCGGCGTGTCCCGGTATGCGAACGCGGCCAGGTCGGGCGGGACGAACTCCGCCCGCAGCACCGTTTCCACCGCCTTCAGCAGATGCGGTTCCTGAACGCCGGCGGCGAGCGAGGCGGTGACGAGATCCACCGGCCGAGACATCCGCTCGGCGATCCTATGCCTCGTGCGATTAGACGCCCGAAACCTGGGAAGGTATGTCGGCGCGAAGCGCGAACCCAGGACGCGCGACTGGTGTCCCTGGCAGGCTCACGAGGAGGAACACATGGCTACACCGGAACGTCGCTTCGGCCCAGCGGGCGGGATCACGATCGGCGGGATCATCGTCGTCGTCGGCATTCTCGTGATGTTCATCTGGAGCTTCTGGATCGGCCTGATCATCGCCGTGATCGGACTCCTCTTCTTTGGCGGGTTTGCTCGCGGCAAGTGGTACTAGGCCAGCTGTAAGAATCGTAATGTGACTGCGGTCTCGGAGACGGTCGCCGAGCTTCGCTCCGACCGGGTTCATGGGGGCAGTTGGATGGCTCGCCGGGCCGTCGAGGCGCTGCTCGAGGTGACGGCGGAGCCGGCGTCCTCGACCGACGAGCTCCTGGCGCGATTGCTCGATGCCGGCCGGGAGCTCGCCCGAGCCCGACCGGCGATGGGCGGGATCGCGCACGCCGTGGGGCGGCTGGTGGCGTCCGCGCAGACCGCTTCGAATCTGCCACCGGAGGAGCTTCAGCGCCTCGTCGCGGAGGAGGCGGACGGGTTGATCGCGAGCCGGGACCGCGCGGCCGCTTCGATTGCCGTCCACCTCGGACCGATGCTCAACGATGCGATGGTGCTGACGCACTCCGCGTCGGCCACGGTCCGCGAGGCGGTCGTCCATACCCCGCCGGCGCGGATCTTCTGTACCGCCTCAGCTCCTTTCGAGGAAGGGCGGGCATTCGCGGAAGACCTGGCCGGCGAGGGCCTGGAGGTGGAGGTCGTGGAGGACGGCGACATGGGTCGAGCGCTCGAAACCGCCTCGCTTGTGCTCGTCGGAGCGGACACGGTCTACGAAGATGGGTCGATCAAGAACAAGATCGGGACGCGCCGGCTGGCCGAGGCCGCACATGGCGTCGGCGTCCGGACGGTCGTCGCCTGCGAGCTGCTGAAGCTCGTGCCGGTTCCCCCGCCCGCGGAGGAGGACGAGCCGGACCTGAGGGACACGACCCCGCCCGAGCTCGTCGAGGAAGTCGTCACCGAGGAGGGCGCGACCGAGCCCGAGCACGTCAAGTCGGTGATCGAGCGGATACCGTTCCTACGCGACGGCTACCGCCTGCTCAAGCCTTAGTCGGTCAGTGCGTCACGCTGACCAGCTTGAACCCCTCGTGCCCTCCTGCAACAACCTCTTCCCGGATCTCTCCGACTCCCGTCGCGTAGTACTTCTGCTCCAGCTGCGGCTCGACAGGGCTCCACTCGACCGTCGCGAGTGACCGCCTGTAGGTCCCCTGCGGCACCTTCACGGTCGTAGCCTTGCCAAGCACGCGGGCCTGGTCGAGTGCGCCTGGTGGGAAGTACTCCTGCCGGTAGACGTCACCCGTGCGCGGGTTGCCCTGCATGATGATCCCGGGCTTGGCACCGTTGACGCCGGACTTCCACGAGTCGTCCGCACGCACGAAGCGGCCGTTCTTCAACTCGAACGAGTCCTCGCCCATGTACCAGACGTTCCCTTGCTTGTCCTGCGCGTACCAGTCGAACGTTCGCTCGATCGGCTTACTGCCCTGAGACACCGTGTCTCGAACAACCGTGCAAGTGATCCCGAGGATCTGCTTCTTCTGATGAGTGACCACCATGTCGTCCGTCTGGGACGCGGCGCCTTTGAAGCCCTGGTAGCGGAAGGCGGTTCCGGGCTTGAGCGGGAAGTACCGGTTGTCGATGGTGGTGACGAAGTTCGCCGGGTCGAGGGACGGCGAGTACGAACCGTGGAGAACCCACGAGGGTTCCTTCGGTTTTGCGGCTTGGGACGAGCCAACGCCGATCACAAGCAGCGCAAGCAGTGCGACGGCGATCAGGCGCCAGGGTCGGTTGCTCATGGTCTACCCCCCGTTTTAGCGATGTCTGACGCTAGTCGCCGAAGATGAACGGTGGGTGAAGGCGGCTGATACTTCGGATCAGGCCCCGAACCAGCGCGCGCTTCGGCTCGAGCCGAACGCTTCCTTCTCCGCGGCGAGCTCATGGGAGGGCCCAACGAGTCGGGCAGTCGGCTTCGGCCCGCCGAGGAAGTTCGCCTCGACCTTGCCGACCTTCCCGGCGCCGAACTCGAGGTAACAGCTGCCTGCACCCTCGTAGCGCCGCTCCAGCGCTTCGCCGTGTATACGTGCGGCGATGTCGTCGGCTACGACACCGGCCGCAGCTTCGGCGAACACGCCCGCCTTCGCGACGGGCGTGCCTGCGACGTCGCCCACCGCGTAGACCTCGGGGAAACGCGTCGCGAGGTTGGCTTTGTCCACCGGCACCCACCCGTCAACGGCGAGCCCGGACTGCTCCACCACCCCGGGAACGCGGTGCACCGGGATCCCGACGAACAGGTCATAGGGGACGCTTCCTCCGCTTTCGAGCCGCGCGAGCTTGTTTGGAGTGTCGAGCTCGGTCACGAGCTGGTTGGGCACATACTCGATCCCTCGCTCCTCCAACGCGTCGAGGATGCTCTGTGAAACCTCCTTCGTGATCGGGACCGGCGCTGCCATCGGGCCGATCACACGGATGTCTGCTTTGCCTCTGATTCCCCGCTCTTCGAGGTAATCGTGCAGCAGGAGCGCGCCCTCGAACGGAGCGGGCGGGCACTTGAAGGGCTGGCCAAGGATCCCGATCAGGATCGTCCCGGAATCGAAGTCGGGAAGGACGTCACGCAGACGCTCGGCACCCGCGACCGAGTAGTACTCGAACCCGCCTTCCTGAAATCCCGATGTGGCCGCGAGGTCATAGTCAGCTCCGAGCGCGATGACGAGCACGTCGGCGTCGTATGAGCCCTTGTCCGTCGTGATTTGTCGCGACTCCGGGTCGATCGCCGTCACACGTTCCCGGCGGAACTCGACTCCCTCTTTGGAGATGTCGCCGTAGTCGAGGAGCAAGTCCTCGCGAGCCTTTCGGCCGAACGCGATGTCCAGCTTCGAGAACCCGAAGCTGAACGAGTCGTTCTGGTCGATGAGCGTGACGCGGAGCTCGTCGGCGAGCGATTCGGAGAGTCGCGTCGCCAGCTCCAGTCCTCCGAAGCCGGCTCCCAGGATCACGACGTGTCTCTTCGTCACGTGGCCGACAGAAGATAGCTCGTCTGCTTGCGACGTTCAGGCGTGTTTCAGGCGAACCCGGCGACGATTTCGGGCATGGCGCGTCTCTGCATCGGTGGCTTGTTGGTCATCTGTGGTGCAGCGGCGCTGCTTACGGGCTGCGGGAGCTCCAGGACGGCGAGCGCGCCTCCGGCAACGACGATGACGACCACGTCGTCTACCCCTTCAACGACCCAGACGTCGACAGCCGCTTCGCCGTCCGCACTGCAGGCCGAGGCCAATGCCGCCGCGACCGGCGACATTCCCGACAACCAGGTCTTCATCAGATTTCGAGACGCAGCAGCCGCCTACTCGATGAAGTATCCCGAAGGCTGGGCGCAGCAAGGCAACGGCACGCGCGTGACCTTCCGTGACAAGAACAACATCGTGCGCGTCCTCGTCAGCTCCGGTACCGCACCGACGGCGGCGAGCATCCGCCGCGACCTTGCACGCCTCCACGGTGTGCACCTGCAGAGCGGGCCCCAACCGATCACCGTCAACGGAACGCGCGAGTACAAGGTCGTCTACTCGACGGCGAGCGCTCCGAACCCGGTCACCGGCAAGCACGTGACGCTCGTCGTCGACCGCTACTACGTGCCGCACGCGGCCAAGGAGGCGATCGTCGATCTCGGTACGCCGGTGGGTGTCGACAACGTCGATGCGTACCGGTTGATGATCGAGAGCTTCCGGTGGCAGTAAGGAGCCTCTGGCGCGAGCCAGAGCGGCGCCAGGAGCTGTCGTTCGGTGCGCTCGAGTTCCACGACGTCTTCAAGATCTTCCGCTCCGGCTCGGCCGAGACGGTCGCGCTCCGGGGGCTCGATCTGCGGATCGAGCCGAAGGAGTACGTGGCCGTCTTCGGCCCTTCCGGCTCGGGTAAGAGCACGATGCTCCATCTAGCGGCCGGACTGGACGAGCCGTCGGCGGGAGACGTTCGCGTCTTCGGCCGTTCGCTCACGCAACTCGACGAATCCCAACTCGCTGCCTACCGGGCGCGCGGCGTCGCGGTCGTGTTCCAGAGCGGAAACCTCTGGCCCTGGTTGTCGGCACGCGAGAACGTCGCGCTGGGATTGCAACTCGCCGGGCGCAAGGGGATCGAACGAGCGGTCGATCGTGCGCTCGATGCGTTCGACCTGCGCCGAAGGGAGGGAAATCTCGCAGGTTCGCTGTCGGGCGGCGAGCAGCAACGTGTGGCGATCGCCGCGGCCGCGGCGCGAGAGGCGCCGCTGGTCCTCGCCGACGAACCGACCGCCGAGTTGGACGAGGCCAACGAGCGGGTCGTGCTCGAGGCGTTGGCCCGCTTGCGCGACGAATTCGGGAGCACCGTCGTCGCGGTGACCCACTCGGCGCGTGTGGCGGAGGCCGTCGACCGCCTGATCGAGCTCCGCGACGGGAGAGTTGCATGACGGAGGTGCTGGCGGCCTGCCGCGGCGTCGTGCTCAGCTACGGCCACGGCAACACCGCGGTGCATGCGCTTGACGACGTCGACCTGGCGATCGAAGAGCGGGACAGCGTCGCCCTGCTCGGCCGCTCGGGCTCGGGCAAGACGACGCTCCTTCACGTGCTCGGCGGCCTCGTCGAGCCGTCCGCGGGCACCGTCGAGTGGCAGGGAAGGCCGCTCGCGACGCTCGATGCCGCCGCGCGCGGCGCCGTGCGGGCGCGCGGAATCGCTTACGTCTTCCAGGGCGCGAACCTTCTGCCGTACTTCACGGCGTTCGAGAACGTCGCCTTCGCGGTGCGCCTCGGCGACCACGACCTCGATCCCGCGCTCGCGCCGCCCGCACTGCTGGAGCTCGTGGGCCTGGCGGACAAGGTCGACCATCTTCCGTCCGAGCTCTCGGGGGAGAGGCCCAGCGCGTCGCGATCGCGCGGGCGATCGCGCAGCGGCCCAAGCTGCTGCTCTGCGACGAGCCGACGGGTCACCTCGACTCCGACACAGGCGACCGCGTCCTCGAGTTGCTGGAGGCGCTCCAGTACGAGTACGGCTTCGCGCTCGTCGTCGCGACCCACGACGCCGATGTCGCAGCGAGGCTGCAGCGCGCAGTCGAGCTCCACGACGGTCGAGTGCTCTCGGCGGAAGTGGCGGTGTGACGGGGTTGGCCAGGCTGGCGCTCGTCGGGCTCGTGCGCGCGCCGCTGCGTACGGCGGTCCGGGTTCTCGTCACTCGCCGCGGCGGTTGCGCTGATCGGCGCCATGATTCTGTTCGTCGGCCACTCGCTGCGAACGATGACGTCGAGCGCGACGCGCAGCGTTCCGCTCGACTGGCAGGGACCGGTCAACTCGTACGCGTCTGCTGTTCACGTGGCCGCCGGGGTCAAGCGACAGACGGGCGTGCAGCAGGCGTCGCCTACCGCCACCGCGCCGTTTGCATCGATCGTGCACCAGGCGCCGGTGGGGACGATCCGCTCAGGGGCAGGCTCGATCCTGGCGGTGCCGCCCGGTTACCTCGATCACATTCGCACCTTTCGCTTCCTGCGCGGATCGCTCAAGCCCGGACAGATCGTCTTCGACCAGCAGCTCGCGGCGACGCTGCAGGTCCAGCCCGGAGATACGGTGACGCTGACGCCGAAGCCGGGCGCGCGGCCACACCGGTTCAAGGTCGGCGGCGTTGCGCTGGTAACGGCGCCTGACGTTCTCTTCCAGCCGCTCAACCCGCTTCTCGGGCCCGCCCCGGCCCAACCGCCGGCGGACATCGCCATCCTCCCGCTTGCGACGTTCGCCCAGACGCTCGCGCCGTCGCTGCCCACGGTCGCATCGGCATCGGCCGCCGCCGCCGTGCCCGGCGCCCAGCGCGGGATCCAGTGGCAGGTGCAGGCACAGGTCGACCCCGCATGCGTTGAGCGGGAGCCCGACACACGCGCTTCACCGTGCCGACCAGATTCGCAACGCCGCCGAACGTTCGCTGCCCGGACAGGTCGTCTTCGTCGACAACCTTTCCGACAGCCTCAACAGCGCGGCGGGCGACGCGCTCTACGCGGAGACGCTCTACATCATGCTCGCCGTCCCCGGCGCGCTCGTCGCGTTAGCCCTCGCGTACCTGGCTGCGCTCGGCACCGCCGAGCGCGATCGGCGCGACCTCGCGCTGCTGCGCGCGCGCGGTGCGTCCAGGCGAAGCCTGCTCTTCCTCGCCGGAGTGGAGAGCGCGGCGCTCGGCCTTGTCGCGGGCGCGATCGGGACCGGCGCGTCGCTGCTTGCGGTTCGGGCGGTCGGCTCGAGCGGTGCCGTCACCACAACTCGCATACTCGTGGCGTTTTCCGTCTGTGTGGCGCTCGGCTTCGCCGGAGCTGCCGTTGCGCGGATCGCCGCCAGCGTCGGCGTTCTGCGGGAAAGCGTCAGCGCGGGACGGCGCAGCGCGCAGCCCCGCGGCCACCCGCTTTGGCAGCGGCTGTATCTCGATGTCGCCTGCCTCGCCGGCAGCGGGCTGATCTACTGGCTGACCGCCCGCACGGGCTTCTCGGCGGTCGTCAACCCGGACTCGAACCCCACGCTCTCCCTCTCGGCGTACATGTTCTTCGCACCGGCGCTGCTCTGGCTGGGCGCGACGCTGTTGCTCGTTCGCCTGCGCGGACGCTTCTTCGAGCTGCTCGCCAGACGGGCGGCGGGCGGCCGCGCGACCACGTGGCGCGGCTTTCGGCTCGTCAGCGCCGGCCGGCGAGGCGCGGCGATCAACCGCGGTCTCGCTCGTGACCGGATTGCTGCTGGCGTTCGGTGTCAACCTCGGCCTCTTCGCCGCAACGTACGACCAACAGGCGCGTGTCGACGCGCAGTTGACGCTCGGTGCCGACGTCGTCGCGACCGCACCGCAGGGCGTGATCCGCCAGCACTCGGCTCGCGCAGCACGTCTCGCGCCTTCCGGGCGTCGCGGGCACCACGACGCTCGACCACAGCTACGCCTACGTCGGCCCCGACCTGCAGGACATCTTCGGGATCGACCCGCAAACGCTCACGCAACGGCGACGACCCTCCGCGACTCGTACTTCCTCGGCGGCAGTGCCGCTCAGACGATGGCGCGGCTGCGGTCGACGCACGACGGCGTGCTGGTCTCGAAGGAGACGATCAGCGACTACTCGCTGCAGCATCGGCGACCTGCTCAAGCTCCGGACGCTCGATCGAGCAACCGGCCACTTCAAGGTCGTGCCCTTCCACGTCGTCGGCGTGGTGCAGGAGTTCCCGTCCGCGCCTCGCGACTCGTTCATGGTCACGAACCTCCCCTACCTGCGAGCGCGCGACGCACGACCCGGGCCCGAACGTTCTGTTCGTCAAGACGAGCGGCGACCCGGTGGGCGTCGCGAAGAGCGTCGCCGCGGCGACGCGCACCCAGGGGACGCTCGTCAAGAACATCCGCCAGCAGACCGCGCAAACCGTGAGCTCGATCACCACCGTCGATCTCGCCGGGATCAGCCGGATCGAGGAAGGCTTCGCGCTTGCGCTCGCGGCCGCGGCGATGGCGCTCTTCGTCGCGGTGGCACTCGGCTGAGCGGCGGCAGGAGTTCGCGACGATGGCCGCGCTCGGCGCCTCGCTGCGGCAGATCGCCGGCTTCCTCTGGAGCGGAGACCGCGCTCGTGCTCGGCGCGGCGGTCGCGCTCGCCGCGCTGCTGGGCTGGCTGCTGGCCCAGATGCTCGTGGCGATGCTGCAGCACGTGTTCGACCCGCCTCCGGATCATCTCGCGGCGCCCTGGCCGTTCCTCGCTGGCGCTCGGCGGAGCGGCGCTTGCGGGAGCCGCGATCGCGGCAGCGCTGGCCGTCGCAGGCATCCGACGGCTGCCGCTCGGAGCCATACTTCGTGAGGAATGACGCAGCCGCGTGTGTTGATCGTCGAGGACGACCCGGAGCTGCGCAGCCTGCTCCAACGCGGGCTCGCCGAGGAGGGATTCGAGCCCAAGGCTGTCGCCACCGGCGGTGAGCTGCTCGCGCGCGTCGAGTCCGACCCGCCGGACCTGCTCGTCGTGGACATCGGCCTGCCCGATGCCGACGGCCGCGATCTTTGCCAGGCGGTGCGGGCACGCGGCGTCCAGGCGCCGGTGCTGTTTCTGACCGCCCGCGACGCGCTGCCCGACCGGCTCTCGGGCTTCGAGGCCGGCGGCGACGACTACGTGACGAAGCCGTTCGTGTTCGCAGAGGTCGTCGCGCGCCTGCAGGCGCTCGCACGCCGCGCCGGTGCGGACGGGGCAGTCGAGGCGGCGGGTCTGCGCCTCGACCCGGTCACGCACTCCGTCTCGTCGGACTCGAAGTCGACCGCGCTGACGCCCACGGAGTTCCGGCTGCTCGCACGGCTGCTCGCTCGTCCCGGGCGAGGCGGTGCGGCGGCGAGACCTGATCCGTGCCGGCTGGCCGCACGGCGCGATCGTCCACGAGAACACGCTCGACGCGTACGTCGCGCGCCTGCGCCGAAAGCTCCGCGAGCACGACGGTGCGGCCGCGATCGAGACCGTGCACGGCGTCGGCTACGCGATCCGGTGAGCCGCGCTCCGGTTGCCGCGCAGCATCCGAGGACGCCTGTTCGTGACCGTCGTCGGCGCCGTCGCGCTGGCGCTGGTCGCGATGATCGCGGGCTTCAACCTCCTGCTTCAGCACAACCTCTCGCGGAACGCCGACCAGCTCCTACGGGCCCGCGCCGGCGCGGAGCTCGCGCTCGTTCGCGTTCACAACGGGAAGGTCACGGTCGGAGAGACGGCCGACGACGCCGCCGTCGACAGCAAGTCATGGGTTTTCTCCGGCGGCCGGACGCTCGAGGCGCCGCAGGCCGGCGCGTCGCTTGCATCGACGGCGAGCGCGCTGGCCGCACGCGCCCCTGCGGCCGAGGAGCTCCCGGAGAACGACACGCGGCTGTACGCGGCGCCGATCACCAGTCACGGTCGTCGCCTCGGCGCCGTTGTCGCGTCGATCTCGCTCGCACCGTACGAGGAAACGGAGCGGACGGCGCTCGTCGCATCCCTTGCCCTCGGAGGGCTGCTGTCTGCTGGTCGTCGCGCTGGCCGCCCGCTGGTCGCTCGCCGCCTCGCTGCGGCCGGTCGCGCGGATGACACGCCAGGCGGCCGACTGGAGCGAGCGGGATCTCGACCGCCGCTTCGGGCTCGGATGAGCCCTACGACGAGGTGACCGAGCTCGCGGCGACGCTCGACCAGCTGCTCGAACGACTCGCTTCCGGGTTTCGCCGCGAGCAGCGGTTCTCGACCGAGCTCTCGCACGAGCTGCGCACGCCGCTCGCCCGGGTGATCACACGGGCGGAGGTCGCGCTCCGCCAGCACCGCGACGAGGACGACTACCGCGCTGCGCTGGAGGACGTTCTCCGAAACGCACAGGACGTGTCGCGGACGATCGATGCCCTGGTCGCCGCGGCGCGCTACGACTCCGCGCTCGCACGTGGCACTGCGGACGCCTACGCCGTCTCCGAGCAGACGCTCGAAGCAGTTGCCGGAGTCGCGGCCGACCGCCACCTCGAGCTCGCCGCGGACAAGCCTTCGCAATCGTTGCGCCTCGGCATCGACGCCGACCTCGCAAAGCGAATCCTGCAGCCGGTCGTCGAGAACGCCTGTCGCTACGGACGCCACCAGGTGCGGGTGAGGCTCGCGCGAGATGCGTCACACGTCGTCTACCTCGTGGAAGACGACGGCCCCGGAGTGTCGCCCCGCGAGCGGGAGTCGATCTTCGAACCCGGCGTCCGTGGTGACGCAGGGCGTGCAAGCAACGGGGCGGGCGGCGCAGGGCTCGGGCTCGCGCTGGCGCGCCGCCTCGCCCGCGGCGTCTCGGGGGACGTCGACGTCCGGCCCGGCCGCGACGGCGGCCGCTTCGTCGTCTCGCTCCCGGCCGTCTGAAGGCATTCAGGCGGCGTTCAGCCGCGCCTGACGAAGCTGGCAGGTCGTGACTGCGGCCGCCCGTGCCTTCCTGCTCGTCGGAGTCGTCGTAGCGGCTGCGCTCGGCGCCGGCGCGTACTGGCTCGCGACCTCGAGCTCGGGGGATCCCGGCCCATCGGCCCGACCGTCTCGCCCGACCGGGAAGAGCAACAGCCATAGGCCCGTGAAGCTGGTCGAGCGGCCAACGGGGACGTTGCCGGCACCGCTGCAGGACGCAGCCCCGGCAGCTCTCGACGGTCGCCGGGCTCTCCTCCTCGGCGGGCTCACGGCTGCGGACACGTCGACCGACTCGATCCTCGTCGCGGGCGCTCGCGGCGCCCGCCCGGAGGGTGCCCTGCCGACCGCATTGCACGACAGCGCCGCAGTCCGGCTCGGCCGTTCGGTCTACCTCTTCGGCGGCGGAACCGGTACGAGCCAGCTCGACACGATCGTTCGCGTCGACCCGAGGTCGGGCGCGACGGCAGTCGCCGGCCGCCTCCCGGCGCCGAGCTCCGACCAAGCTGCGGCGGCGATCGCGGGGACCGCGTACGTCGTTGGCGGTTACACCGGCACACGATGGCTCGACACGATCGTGGCGTGGCGCCCCGGGACGCCGGCGCGGGTCGTCGCGCACCTTCCTTCGCCCGTGCGCTATGCAGCGGTGACCGCGGTCGGGAACGGCCTCGTGATCGCCGGCGGGTCGCTCCCGAGCGGGAACGCCGGCAATGCGATCCTCGAGTACGACCCGGCCACGCACCGAATCGTCCGCATCGGCCGCTTGCCGGCGCCGACCACGCATGCCGCAGCGGCGGCGCGCGGCGGCGTCGCGTACGTGATCGGCGGCCGCGGCGCGGCGGTCGGCTCGGCTACCGGCCGGATCGTCTCAGTGGACGTCCACTCGCGCCGAGTCAGGTCGGCCGGACGACTGTCGAGGCCGCGTTCGGATCTTGCCGCGGTGACGGTGGGAAGTCGGGTCCTGCTCGCAGGCGGTCGCAGCCGTTCGGGTACGGAGGCAGTCCTCAGCGAGCTCGTCCCGAAGGGTTCGCGCCCGCGGCTTCTGGCCGCCATGCAAGGAACCAACGTCTACGCCTATGACCGCGCGAACATGCTCGCTCCCGCGGCGCGCACTGCCTTACCGCGCATCTACGTGCCGAACAGCGAGAGCGGCACCGTCGATGTAATCGACCCGCGCACCTACAAGGTCGTCCAGCACTTCGCGGTCGGCGAGCTCCCGCAGCACGTGACTCCCGCCTACGACCTGAAGACGCTGTACGTCACGAACGATCTCGGCAACAGCCTCACGCCGATCAATCCGTACACGGGCAAGCCGGGCACACCGATACCCGTCGACGACCCGTACAACATGTACTTCACGCCCAACGGGCGCTTCGCGATCGTCGTCGCCGAGCGCTTGCATCGGCTCGACTTCCGCGACGCCCACACGTTTCACCTGCACCACTCGCTCACCGTTCCGTGCGTCGGCGTCGACCACATGGACTTCTCCGCCGACGGTCGTTACCTGCTGGCGAGCTGCGAGTTCTCCGGACAGGTGCTCAAGGTGGACGTGCAGAGCGAACGAGTCGTCGGCGCGCTCGATCTCCCGAACGGCCGTGCCGGAATGCCGCAAGACGTCAAGCTCGCCCCGAACGGCAACCTCTTCTACGTCGCCGACCTGCGCGCCGGCGGTCTCTGGGAGATTCGCGGCGCTCCGTTGAAGGTCGTCGGGTTCCTGCGGACCGGCGCCGGCGTCCACGGGCTCTACCCCAGCAGGAACGGCAAGCTCCTGTACGCGAGCAACCGCGGCGAGGGCTCCATCTCCGTCATCAGCTTCCGCACGCGCCGGGTCATCCGGACCTGGCGGATCCCCGGCGGCGGCAGCCCCGACATGGGCGGAGTCTCGGCCGACGGGAGGGTGCTGTGGCTGTCGGGACGCTACAGCGGCGTCGTCTACGCGATCTCGACCCGAACCGGGCGGCTGCTCGCGAAGATTCCGGTCGGCCAGGGGCCGCACGGCCTCTGCGTCTGGCCGCAGCCCGGCCGCTACTCGCTCGGCCATACCGGCATCCTGCGTTGAGCGCTGAAGTCCTCGTCGTGGACGACGACGCGGCGATCCGCAGGATGCTCGAGCGCACGCTCGCGTCCGAGGGCTATGACGTCGCGACCGCGGCCGACGCCGGGAATGCTCTGGCTGCGATCGAGCGGACGATCCCGGATCTGCTGGTGCTCGACGTCGGGCTCCCGGATTTCGACGGGTTCGCGGTCTGCCGCCGAGTGCGTGCCAAGGGCCTCGCGTTCCCGGTGCTGATGCTGACGGCGCGTGACGCTGTTCCTGATCGAGTCGCGGGTCTCGACGCAGGTGCGGACGACTATCTCGTCAAACCGTTCGCGCCCGAGGAGCTGTTGGCGCGGGTGCGGGCGCTGCTGCGCCGCGGCGAGGAACCGCGGGAACTGCTTGCGTTCGGGGACCTGGTCTTCGACGTCGAGGCCCGAAGCGCCCGGCGCGGGAGCAAGGAGATTGCGCTGAGCGCACGCGAGGCCGACTTGCTCGAGCTGCTGCTGCGAAACCCGCGCCGGGTGGTGAGCCGCGAGCTCGCACTCGATCGGGCGTGGGGGAGCGCCACGGCTGCGAGCCTGAACGTCGTCGACCGCTATGTGTCGTACCTGCGGCGCAAGCTTGGCGAGCCGGAGCTGATCCGGACGGTGCGCGGCGTCGGCTTCATCCTCGAGCGCTGATGCCGCGGACGCTGCGCGCCCGGTCGATCGTCGCCGCGGCGGTTGCGGTGCTTCTTGCCCTGGTCGTTGTCGGCGTCGGGGTCGACCTGCTCGTGTCGCGGGATCTGCACCGGTCGCTGGATCGGACGCTGCGTCGGCGCGCGGTCGAGGTTGCGCAGCTGAGCGCGTCGGCGCCGGCGCTCCTCACCTCGCCGGGCGCGCTCGACGCACCGCTCGCCGGGCAGCAGCTCGACGTCGAGGTCGTCGAGCGGCACGACCGCATCGTCGCGCGGT
Organism: uncultured Actinomycetes bacterium; assembly: GCA_963759365.1. Lineage (GTDB taxonomy): Bacteria > Actinomycetota > Thermoleophilia > Gaiellales > Gaiellaceae > 3-1-20CM-4-69-9. The sequence goes on along the minus strand of CAVWYX010000006.1, from coordinate 130,412 downwards.
CGCTCGCGCTCGGCGGCCGCGTGTTGCCCGCGCAGACGGTGATGAGAAGTGTCGTCGCGCACGGACAGGGCCGTTACACGAACGGCGACCTGGGGTCGGACGAGCTGCGGATGTATGTCGCGCCGCTTGCAGAGACGGGCGGTCCCGCCGCAGGCGGCGCGGTCGCGGTCGCCGCTTCGACACGCGATCTGTCCTCGACGTTGGCGAACGTGCGTCTGTTCGTGTTCGCCGCGGCGCTCGTGGCCGCCGGGCTCGCGGCACTCGCGCTGACGCTGCTGATGCGTCGAGCGCTGTCGCCGCTCGGACGCCTGGCGCACGGGGCGGCGGAGATCGAGACGACGGGTGATCCGACCCAGCGGCTGCCCGAGCCGGGCTCCGGCGACGAGCTCGACGAGCTGGCGCGGACGTTGAATGCGATGCTGGCGAGTCTCGAGCGGTCGCGCGAAGGCGAGCGCCGCTTCCTTGCCGACGCCTCGCACGAGCTGCGGACGCCGCTTACTGCCCTGCTCGGCAACGTCGAATACGTCTCGCGTCACGGAGCGTCGCCTGGGCTCGTGGCCGAGCTCCAAGCGGACGCGCGACGGCTTGCGAAGCTTGCGGACGACCTCCTGACCCTTTCCCGCGAGGAGGCGACGGCTCCTTTCGACGACCGCGTCCGCCTGGACGAGCTTGCGCGCGCCGCGGGCGTCGACCTGGTGGCGGCCGAGGAGGTGAGCGTGCGCGGCGATCGCCTGGCGCTCGAGCGTGCGCTCACGAACCTGGTCGAGAACGCGCGCCGTTACGGACCTGAAGGCGGACGCGTCACCGTCGAGGTGCACGCCGTCGACGGCCTCGCGACGTTGAGCGTGAGCGACGAGGGGCCCGGCCTGCAGCCGTACCTTGCGACGCGCGCGTTCGAACGGTTCTGGCGCGGTCGGTCGGGCGGCCACGGCTCGGGGCTCGGCCTGGCGATCGTGCGCGCGACCGCAGAGCGGCACGGAGGCCGGGCATACGCAGAGGGAGCCCGGTTCACGATCGAACTGCCGGCTCTCAGAGAAGTCTCAGAGACTCCGGATACAACGGAAGCGTCATGAGCTTCCTGCGCACACTGACGACCCGGCGCCTGATTGTCCTTCTCGCTGCGGTGGTCGTCGTCGCCGCGGGCAGCACGGCGATTGCCGTTGCCGCCGGCGGCGGCGGGCCCGCACCGCCGCCCAGACCGCTCGACCAGGCGATCCACGACGCGCTCGCCGCGCCCGCACCCAAGGGGATCACCGCGCGAGTGAGGTTCACCAACAACCTCTTCCCGTCCGGAGCGCTGCTCGGAAGCGCCGGCTCTGCGCTGATGTCAGGGGCATCCGGGCGGCTCTGGGCCACGAACGACGGTCGTGGCCGGATCGAGCTCCAGTCGGACGCGGGCGACGCGCAGATCGTCTGGAACTCGTCCACCGTCAGCGTGTATGACGCGTCGTCGAACACGGTCTACCGCGCCAACCTCCCGGCGCATCCGAGCGGCGCGTCCGACGGCGGCGCGCCGCCGGCGCTCTCGGAGATCGACTCGTTCCTCCAGGAGCTCGGCGCCCACGCGACCATCTCTGCGGCGCAGCCGACCGACATAGCCGGGCGACCTGCGTACAACGTCGCGCTGTCGCCGAAGCACGACGGCGGCCTGCTTGCGTCCGCCCGGCTTGCCTGGGACGCCGAGCAGGGAGTCCCGCTTCGGGTTGCCGTCCTCGCACAGGGAAGCAAGTCGCCCGTCCTCGAGCTGACGGTCACGAACATCTCGTACGGGTCCGTGTCGGCTAGTGACGTGAACGTTCAGCCGCCTGCCGGAGCCAAGAGCGTCGATCTCGGCGCGCCCGGGCAGCATGAGTCGTCGTCCGAGGGCAAGCAAAAGCCGGTGACAGGGCTTGCTGCGGTGCAGGCGGCCGCAGGCTTCCCGGTCACCGCTCCGGACACGCTAGTCGGCCTCCCGCGCCAGGACGTCCGCTTGATCGGCGGGAACACCGCACTCGTCGTCTACGGCCACGGCCTCGGCGCGATCCTCGTCGTCGAGCGAAAGGCAGAGGCGACCGGCGGCTCGAACGGAATGCTGTCGAGCCTGCCGACCGTTTCGTTGGACGGGGTCAGCGCTCACGAGCTGTCGACGCAGCTCGGCACGCTCATCCAGTGGCAGCGCGGCGGCTCCTCGTACGTCCTGGCCGGCTCGTTGCCCGCGGCCGCCGCCGAAGCCGCGGCGCGACAGCTGAAGTGAGCGGCGCGCTTCCGGTCGAGACAAGGGGTCTGGTCAAGAGATACGGCGAGATCGTCGCGGTCGACCACGTCGATCTCGCCGTCGAGCCGGGAGACGTGTACGGCTATCTCGGCCCGAACGGCGCCGGCAAGACCACCTCGCTACGCATGCTGCTCGGGCTGATCAGGCCGACCGAAGGCTACGCACGGCTGTTCGGTCGCGACCCGCTCGCCGACGGGGCGAAGGCGCTCGACGGGGTGGCGGGTTTCGTCGAAGGGCCGCGCTTCTACCCATACCTGTCGGGCCGCCGCAACCTCGAGCTGCTCGCGGACTACGACGAGCCCAACTCGCGCGGGCGTATCGACGAGGTGCTCGAGCTGGTCGAGCTTCGCGACCGCGCGAAGGACAGGGTCGGCGGTTACTCGCACGGGATGCGCCAGCGCCTCGGCATCGCGGCCGCGCTGTTGCGCGCCCCACGCCTCCTCTTGCTCGACGAGCCGACGACCGGCCTCGACCCGGCCGGCATGCGCGACATGCGCGACCTCGTGCGCCGGCTGGCGGCGGAGCAGATCACGATCATGCTCTCCAGCCACCTCCTGTACGAGGTCGAGGAGCTCTGCAACCGGGTCGCGATCATCCGCAAGGGCGGGATCGTCTACCAGGGCGAGCTTCGCGAGCTGATGGCCGCGACGACGTCCGGATACGTGCTTCGCGCGGGCGACACGCAACGCGCGAGGGTGGTCTGCCTCGCGCAGCGGGGAATCGAGAGCGTCGCGCTCGATGACGGCGCCATCCGCTTCAGCGCGGACGAGGAGGCGGTCGCGGCGCTCTCGATCGCCCTCGGCCAGGCGCGGATCGGCATCACGGCGCTCACGCCCGAGCGGGCGAGCCTGGAGGAGCTGTTCCTCGGCCTGACCGGCGGCGAGTCGAGCGACCACGACCGGGCGGCGGTCGCCTGATGACCGCCGTCGCACAGGTGTACCGCTGGGAGGTCGCGAAGCTGCTCGCCCAGAAGCGGACGTATCTGGGCCTCGGTTCCGCCGTGCTGGTGCCGATCATCTTCGTCGTCGTGCTCGTCCTGCAGACCGGCGGCCCGAACGACGTGCCGCTCGGCCGCTACATCCGCGACACCGGGCTTGCCGTTCCGTTCGTGGTGCTCTTCTTCATGTCGATCTGGGGCTTCCCGCTGATCACGGCGCTGGTCGCCGGCGACATCGTCGCCTCGGAGCACACGAACGGCACGCTGAAGACGATCCTCACGCGCTCGCGCGAGCGCTCACAGGTCTTCACGGGGAAGGTGCTCGCGGTGGCGACCTACACGGTGATCATCGTGTTCGCGATGGGAATCGTCGGGGCGATCGCGGGCAGCATCGCCTGGGGCTTCCACCCGCTGACGTCCCTGTCTGGGACGAAGGTGTCCGCAGGACACGGCGTCGCATTGCTGTTTGCGAGCCTTGCGATCTACGCGCTCCCGCTCGCGGGAATCGCCGCGTTCGGGCTGATGCTCTCCACGGTGACGCGGAACAGTGCCGCCGCCGTCGTCGGCGCGCTGATGTGGGCGCTGCTGATGCAGCTGCTCGGCGTCCTGCCGGGTACCGAGAGCTTCCGCCCCTACCTGCTCGGCACGCAGTTCGATGCGTGGCACGGCTTTCTGCGAACGCCCGCCGACTGGGCTCCCGTCATCCGCGCCCTCTGGGTGTGCGCGCTGTACATCCTGCTGCCGCTGTTCGGCGCCTACGTGGTGTTCCTCCGCCGCGACGTCGCCGGCGAGTAAGAACCCGGCGTACGCGCTCGGGCTCGCGATCGCGGCGGCCCTTGCTGTTGCGACCGCAGCCGCGTCGGCTGCCGGATCGCCCGTTCGGGTCGACAGCATCGAGGGGACGCACACGTGGGCGGTCGTTTTTCTGGCATTGCTCGCGGCTGCGTTCGCGGTCTATGTCGGCGCCGTCCTCGTGCTGCGTTCGAGGGGAGGACATGTCGCGGTCGTCTGCGCGATCGCTGCCGTAATCCAGCTGATTCCCCTGGCAGGGCCGCTGTTGCTCTCGCGCGACGCGTACAGCTACTGGGCGTACGGACGGATCGCCTCGCGTAGTGCCGATCCGTATGCGGTTGCGCCGGCGCGCTTTCCGCGCGATCCTGCGACCCACGCCGTCGCTCGAGCCTGGCGTGACACGACGTCGGTCTATGGACCGGCGTTCACCGGTGCGTCGGCTGCGGTCGGAGGCGTGGCAGGACGCTCGCCGGAGCTCGCCTCACTTCTGTTTCGTGTGGTCGCGGCACTCGCCGCGATCGGTGCGACGCTGCTCGCGATGACGCTCGCGCGTCGGAAGGCGTTCGCGGCGGCTTTTCTCGGCTGGAATCCGTTGTTGGCAGTCAGCTTCGCCGGCGGCGGGCACAACGATGCGTGGATGGTCGTGCTCATGCTCGCCGGGCTCGCGCTCGTCGCAAAGAAGCGCGACGTCACGGGAGGAGCGATGTGGATCCTGGCGGGTGCAATCAAGGCGCCGGCACTCGCCCTGCTCGGTCTGCAGCTTCTCCGTTCGCGCCGAAGCGTGTGGGTGGGCGCGATCGTCGCCGCGGCCGCTGTGGCCGCGGTGGCGACAGCTGAGTTCGGCACGACCTGGCTGACCTCGCTGGGCCAGGTCGGCACCCATCAATCCCGCTTCAGCCTCCCGTCTCGGCTCGAGCACATGGGCGTGCCCGGCAGCGTGAGTCATGTCCTCACCTACGTCGCGCTCGCTGCGGGAGCGTTCTGGCTCGGACGTCAAGCTCTGCGAGGCAGACCGCGCCTGGCGCTCGGCGCGTCGCTGCTGATCCTGACGAGCCCGTGGATTCTGCCGTGGTATGCGACCTGGCCGGTCGCGCTCGCGTCCCTGGAGGAAGACGCAGCCGGTCAGATCGTCGCCCTCGGCCTTGCCGCTTATCTTCTCCCTGCGCGGATTCCGCTCTAAGTCGCTCCGGATGACCCGTAATGCACGTCAGCCCTGCCCGGGCAGGGCGATTGACTCGATCGCTTCAGCCTCCGCAACAGCGAGGACGTCAGGATCGGCCGTGGCGATACGGTCGCCCGCCTCCGCCGAGCCGATGAGGACTGCATCGGCGAGCGAGATAGGCCGAGAGGAGCGGTGATAGTGCCTCGCGCGGATATCTGCCGCGCGGCGCGCCACGGTCAAACCGAGACGGACCGCAGTCAATGGTCCTTCCAGCAAGGGCTCGAGAGTCTCGAGGGTGCGGGAGGTGGGCACGCCGTAGACACGCTGCGAAACGTCCAGCACCTCGACGAGATTCGCCGTCGCCACGCCGGCATCGCCCTCGCGGAGGATCACCCGGATTTTCTGAGTCGCCGGGCCTCCGACCAAGAACGCGATCAACGCGTACGCGTCGAGCAGCGTCACGGAGTTCGGCGTGCCTCGGCGACCTGTTCGTCTTTGCGTGCCCTACGGCGAAGCCTCGCGACGTCGAGGTCACCGAACTCTTCCGCAAGCGCGCCTTCGGCAGCCGCGATTGGATCATCCGGCGCAGGTTCGACGACGATCCGGCCGCCCTGATCTTCCACGACGACGGTCGAGGTGTCCCAGCGCTGCCGGATTGCTGCCGGGATCGAGATCTGGCCGCCCTTGGAAATTCTCATGCGCCTTCTCATGAGCATGGGAGTTTATCATGGCAGAACCGACCCAGCGCGGATTCTTGTCTTAGGCAGCTCGGCCGAAGCGCCGCTCGAGGTTTTCGAACACGCGCAGTAGCGAAGCGTGCTGGGTTGCGAACTGCTCCTCGGGCTGGCCGGGTGCCTGGAACATGGTGAAGGTGAAGGCGCTGCCACCTGCGGGCGTGGCGACGAGGCGGGTGGGGAAGCAGATGAGAGCATCCTCCGTGGGTCCCGCGTGCATGTCGATGACGCCGCTGTCGGCGTCGGCGCGGAGCTCGAAGAAGAACTCGCCCAGCCCGTTCACGACCTTGTAGCGGCCGTCGATGAGCTTCAGCTCGCGCGCGAACTCCGTTGCCCATTCGGGCAGCTTCTCGATGTCGGCGAGATAGGCGAACACCTCGTCCTTCGGTGCTGCGAACGTAGTGGTGACCGTGTGGTGGTTCATGCCTCGATCCACTCCTTGAGGTCGTGTTTGAGCGGCGCGAGCCGCCGTTTGCCGAGCCGGCCTTCGGCGAGCGCGCCGAGCTCGGCGAGCGTGCGCTCGGCGACTGGCTCGAACCGGCGGGCTTTGGCGGTGAGGACGATGCGGAACGCGCGCCCGTCTTGGGGGTCGCGCTCGCGACGCACGAGCCCGTCGCGCTCGAGCAGGCGGACCATCGTCGTCATCGTCTGCTTACTCAACCGGGAGCGGCGAGCAAGCTCGCCCATGCGCAGGCCGTCCTGCTCGAACAGCGGCACCAGGAGCGAGCCGTAGCTCGGTCGCACGTCGCCCCAGCCGGCGGCACGGAAACGCTCTTGCAGAAGGTCGTTCCAGCGCTGCGTTGCCTTGGCGAGCAGGAAGCCGAGGTCGTCGCGATCCACAGTTAGTCTTATATCAGACTAATGTGTACTGCGTGGCGACCGGCGGCTTCGGGCGACGCTTGACTGTCGCTTCCGGGGCGCCCGGCGCCCCTTCGTCGGGATCGGTTGGGGAGTTCGGCTCTCCATCATCTCCGCGAATCTCTCCCAGCTGATCCTGTATCGACCGTACTTCGTACTCCTTCCAGCGACCCAATCGAGTGATCCCTTACTGATGTGGAGGCTTCCGAGGTACTCGCCGTCGGACCGTACGTGGATCCTGATGTCGACCTTTCCAAGGAACGTGAGTTGATCGATCTGGAGTCCCACCTCGTGCTTTGGCATGACGTCTGATTCGATGCCGCCGGACGAATCCTTCGTAGTTAACGAAACCAGCCGCGCGCGTGCGGTCCAGTTACGAGCCGGCGGATGCTTTCACTGCCCCGAGTTCGACGCTCTCCAGGACGTCGTCGAGCCCCGCTCGGATGCCCTCAGCGATCAAGCCGATCTGCTCGACGCTGACGACGAGCGGAGGCGAGATCGCGAGCTCCCGCGCCAGCGCGCGCAGGAGAACCCCATGCGGCCGCATTGCCTTGGCGACCTTGCCGGGAAGGGCGGCGTCGCGCTCGAGCAGGTCGTCGTCGATCGCAACCGCGGCCATCAAGCCAACGCCGCCGCGCACGTCGCCTACGAGCGGGTGCTCCCTGAGCGGGACGAGGGCTTCGTGCAGATCGTCCTCGAGCTCCTGCCCGCGCGGAATCAGGCTCTCGCGCTCGAGAATCCGGATGTTCGCCAGCGCAGCCGCGCATGCGGTTGCGTGGCCGGCGTACGTCTGGCCGTGGCGGACGGTGATGCGTCCCGGCTCGCTCCAGAACGGCTCAGCGACGCGTCCCGAGACAACGACCCCTCCCAACGGTAGATAGCCGCTCGTCACGCCTTTGGCGAACGTGATCAGGTCCGGCTCGACGCCGAACCGCTCGCAGCCGAACCAGGAGCCGAGTCGGCCGAAGCCCACGATGACCGCGTCGACGACGAAGAGGACGCCGGCCTCGCGGCAGATCGCGGCCGCCTCTTCGATGTAGCCGGGCACCGGCGGATAGACGCCGCCGGCTCCGATCACCGGCTCCAAGAAGAAAGCGGCGACCCGCTCCGGTCCCACGCGCTCGATCTCCTCGCGCAGTGCCTGGGCGGAGTCGTGCGGGACGTGTGACGTGCCCTCGACGAGCGGCCCGTAGCCGAGACGGTTGGCGTCGATGCCGCCGATTGACGTCCCGAAGGCCATCGTCCCGTGGTAACCGCCAGTGCGGCTGATCACGTGGAGACGCTCGGGCTGCCCGCTCTCCTGCCAATAGAGGCGCGCGAGTTTCGCTGCGGTGTCGATCGCGTCGCCGCCTCCCGTAGTGAAGAAGACCTTGGCGTCCGCGATCGGTGCTCGCTCGACGAGCACGTCGGCAAGCTCGAGGGCCGGCGGGGTGGCCACGTCGCCGAAGATCCCGTACGCCTCGAGCTCGAGCATCTGCTCGTGGACAGCGTCGGCAATCTCTCGCCGACCGTGGCCGACGTTCGCGTACCAGAGGCTGGCCGACGCATCCAGATAGCGAGTGCCCTGCTCGTCGTAGAGCCAGACGCCCTCTCCCTTCGCGATCACAAGCTCCTTGCCTCGGACGGCGGCCATGTCCGAGAACGGATGCCAGAGGCGCGTGTCGGGACGTTCGGCCATCGCGTGCATAGCCTGGCACGTCAGTCCCAGGCGGAGCAAGTCGACGGTGCGATCCCCTTCCTCGCGCATTCGCAACGTTGTAGCCTCGGCCCATGGCGAGCCTGAGAGTCGCCGTGGACGTGGGCGGCACGTTCACCGATATCTGCATCCTGGACGAGGGCCTCGGGACGATCGACGTCGCCAAGGTGCCTTCGACAGCCGACCCGATCGATGCGGTCGTCGCCGGCGTCCTCGAGGCGGACGTCGACCTTCGTGACGTCGTGCTCTTCTCACACGGCACGACGGTCGCCACGAACGCGCTCATCACGCGCAACCTGCCGCCGGCGGCGATGGTCACGACGCGCGGCTTCCGCGATGTGATCGAGATTCGCCGCGGCACGAGGGACGACCTCTGGGACGCGTACAAGGACGTCGCGCCTCCGTATGTCCGCCGCCGCGACCGCTTCGAGGTGACGGAGCGGATCGACTACGCCGGCGACGTCGTCACGGCGCTCGACGAGGAGGAGGCGCGACGGGTCGCCGGGGTGCTCCGCAAGCGCGCCGTCCAGACCGTCGCAGTGTGCTTCATCAACGCGTACGCGAATCCCGCACACGAGCTCCGCATGCGTGAGATCCTCGAGGAGGAGCTGCCGGGCGTCAGCGTCTCCACCTCGGCGGAGATCCTGCCCGAGATCTTCGAGCACGAGCGATTCTCGACGACTGTTGCCAACGCAGTGCTCTCGCCGCTGATCAGCGGTTACGTGCGGAGGCTCGGTGAGCGGCTGGCCCAGAATGGTTACGACGGCGACGTACTGCTGCTTCACTCCGGCGGCGGCGTGATGACGCCGAAGCTGGCGGAGCGATTCGCCGTGCGCCTCGCGGCGTCAGGCATCACGGCGGGCGCGATCGCCAGCCGTCACCTCGCAACGCTCTGCGGCTTTCCGAACGCGATCGGTTTCGACATGGGAGGCACTTCGACGGACGTCTCGCTCGTGTACGACGGTGAGGAGCGCGTCACGAAGGAATGGTTCGTCGAGTACGGCTACCCGATCTGCTTCCCGAGCGTCGAGGTGATCACGATCGGCGCGGGCGGGGGCTCCTTCGCGTGGATCGACGATGCCGGCTCGCTCCGCAACGGGCCGCAGTCCGCCGGCGCCGATCCGGGGCCGGCGTGCTACGGGCGCGGGAACGACCGGCCCACGAACACGGACGCCAACCTTGTCCTCGGCAGGCTCGGCGAGGAGCTGATCGGCGGGGCGATGACGCTCGACCGCACAGCTGCGGAGCAGGCGATCAGGACCTACATCGGCGATCCCCTCGGACTCGAGCTCGTCGAGGCGGCACAGGCGACCCTCCAGGTGGCCAACGCCAACATGGCGGACGCGGTGCGGCTGATCTCGATCCGCCGCGGCTACGACCCGCGCGACTTCTGCCTCGTCGCCTTTGGCGGCGCCGGCCCGCTACACGGGGCCGCGCTGGCAAAGGAGCTCTCGATCCCGACCGTCCTCGTGCCGCCGAACCCAGGCATCACCTCTGCGCTCGGGTGCCTGCTCGTCGACGTGCGGCACGATCTCTCGACGATGTTCCTCGGCCAGGTTGGGGACGTCGATGCCGGACAGCTGGAGGGAGAGTTCGCGAAGCTCGAGGCGGAGGCGCACGAACGCCTCGAGCACGAGGAGGTGCCGGAGGAGCAGATGTCGATCCAGCGCTCGCTCGACATGCGCTACCTGGGCCAGTGGCGCTCGCTGACGGTTCCGGTTGGCTCGCCAGTCGATCTCGAGGACGCCGTGGCCCGCTTCCACGCCGAGCACGAGCGCGCGTACAACTACCGCCGCGACGAGGCACCGGTCGAGATCTATCGGCTGAGCGTGCGCGCCGTCGGGGTCACTCCCAAGCCCGACCTCGCGCGCCACGAGCTGAACGGCGGGCCGCCTCGCCCCGAGACGGTGCGACGGGTGCGCTTCGACGAGGCGGAGGAGCCGGTCGACACACGGGTCTTCAACCGCAGCGAGGTGCCGGCGGGCACCGTCCTCGACGGCCCTGCGATCATCGAGCAGCTCGACTCGACGACGCTCGTCCCTCCGGGCTGGCGGGCCGACGTGGACGAGTGGCTGAACATCCGCATGCACATGGAGGAGCGCGCCTCATGAACACGGCCGAGAAGCGGAGCTACACGCTCGACCCGGTGACGTTCGAGGTGCTGAAGAACGCCTTCATCACCACGGTCGACCAGATGGCAGAGCAGATTCTCCGCACCTGCCACTCGTTCGTGATTTACGCGCGCGACTTCTCTTCGGCGCTCTGCGATCGCAACGGGGACACGATCATGCAGGGCTCGCAGGACATCGCCGTCCATGTGGGCACCTTGCACTTCACCTGCAAGGCGATCATCGAAGCCTTCGAGGGCGACATCCACCCCGGCGACGTGTTCGCAACCAACGACCCGTACGTCGGCGGGACCCACTTCAACGACGTGCGGATCGTGCGCCCGATCTTCTACGAGGGCGAGGTCATCGCCTACGCGGAGTCGAACGGGCACTGGGCGGACGTGGGTGGGAGCGTGCCCGGCTCGTTCGACGTGAACGCGAAGGAGCACTTTCAGGAAGGCGTGCGCGTACCGCCGGTGCGGCTCTGGGACCGGGGGCGCTACCTCAGCGACGTCGTGCGGATGATCGTCTCGAACACCCGCGTGCCGAGCGACGCCGAGGGCGACCTGCATGCGCAGGCCGAGGCGACGCGCGTCGCCGAGCTGGAGATCCTGCGGCTCGTCGACAAGTACGGCATCGACACGGTGCTCACCGCCTTCCAGGAGGTGCAGGACTACGTCGAGCGCCTGACGCGACAGCGGATCGCCGAGCTGCCCGACGGCACGTGGAAGACCGAGGACTACATCGACCTCGACCCTTCGAAGGAGGAGGGCCTCATCCCCGTCAAGGTCAAGATGACGATCGAGGGCGACCAGCTCTCCTACGATCTGTCGGGCTCCCACCCGTGCATCGGCAGCTTCATCAACGCCAGCTTCGGCTCGGCGTTCTCGGGCGTGATCGCCGGCACGAAGACCTTCTTCCCCGACGTGCCGCTCAACTCGGGCTTCTACCGCGCGGTCGAGGTCGACCTCGGCCCCGAGGGGACGGTCGTCAACGCGCCGTGGCCCGTGGCGGTGACCGGCTTCTGCTCCGGCCCCTACGAGAAGATCATGAACTCGATCTTCGAGCTCTGGTCGCAGCTCCAGCCCGAGCGTGCGATCGCCTGTTCCTTCAACCTCGAGTACCTGCTCGTCGGCGGCCGCGACGCGCGCCGCGAGAGCCGGCCGATCTTCATGTGGTACGACTGGATGGTCGGCGGCTGGGGCGGGCGCAACGGCAAGGACGGCTCGAACGCGACCGCGCCGATCTTCGGCGTCGGGCTCGCCGTGCAGCCGCTCGAGGCGCAGGAGCGGCTCTGCCCAGTGCTGACGACCGGCCACGAGATCCTGACCGACTCCGCCGGGCCGGGGAGGTTCCGCGGCGGCTGCGGCGTCGAGAAGGGCGCACACCTGCGCGAGGCGGAATCGACGGTGATGTCCTACATGTGCGACCGGGCGCGCTCGATCACGTGGGGAATCGAGGGCGGGCTACCTTCGATCCCGCACGGCGTCTGGCTGAACAAGGGGACCGAGCGCGAGCGCTTCCTGGGCGCGGTCTTCTCCAACGTCGCGGTCGGGCCCGGCGACGTCTTCACCCGCCCGTCTGCGGGCGGCGGTGGCTTTGGGGATCCGCTCGAACGCGATCCGGCCGCCGTCTGCGAGGACGTGGCCGATGGCTACGTCACCGTCGAGCGCGCGAGGAAGGACTATGGAGTCGTCGTCCGCGAGCTCGACGCCGAGCTCGCCGAGTACGAGGTCGACGAGGAAGAGACCGCGCGCGAGCGCAATCGGGCCGCCGCCGAGCGACTCGGCCGGCTAGAAGAGGAGCCCGACTCGGTTGCGGAGCGCTATCGCGCCGGCGAGCTCGACGTGCACGACCTCGTCCGGCACTACGGCGTCATTCTCGACTGGGGCACGGGCGAGTTGCTGCCGAAGACGACGGAGCAGTTCCGAGCGATGCTCGGACGCCGGATGGTGCCGCATTGGTCACGCGCGGCTGCACCGGCGCTGGCACGGGGCGGCGGAAGCTAATCCGGGTCGTCGATCAGGAAGAGGCGGGTGAGCGCGCCGCCCGGGTTCCGGCCGCGGTGGCCGGTGCCCGCCGCCAACAGGAAGCCTTGGCCTGCGTTTAGCCGCAGCAGCGGCGAGCCGTCGTCGAACTCGTACTCGATCCGACCCTCGAGCACGTAGCCGCGGTGCCCATCCGTACACCACTCATCACGGGCAGCGCCGGCCGAGTACTCGACGATCGCCCAACGCGAGCTCGCGGCGCGGCCCGCCCGCGAGCGGATTCCCGGCTGGTCGTCCTCCCAGCTGAACGTGGGGAAGTCGATCGGGCCTGACTTACTCACCAGGCGATCTTGCATCAACCGTCGAGGCGCCGCTCGAGGAACTCGACGTGGTAGTCGCCGGAAAGGAACGCGTCGTCTTTGAGCAGGTCGAGGTGGAAGGGGATCGTCGTCTTCACCCCGTCGATGCGGAACTCGCTGAGCGCGCGCCGCCCGCGCGCGACCGCCTCGTCGCGGTCACGGCCCCACACGATCAGCTTCGCCAGCAGCGAGTCGTAGAAGGGCGGCACGTGGTAGCCCGCATACGCCGCCGTGTCGACGCGAACGCCCGGCCCGCCGGGCACTTCGAGCGCGACGATCTGACCGGGGAAGGGGAGGAACGAACGCTCGGGATCCTCCGCGTTGATCCGGAATTCCAGCGACCAGCCCTCGAGCGCGACCTCCTCTTGGCGGACGGAGAGTGGGTCGCCCGCAGCGACGCGCAACTGCTCCTTGACGAGGTCGACGCCGGTGACCATTTCCGTGACCGGGTGCTCGACCTGGATCCGGGTGTTCATCTCGATGAAGTAGAAAGAGCCGTTGCGATCGACCAGGAACTCCACCGTGCCTGCGCTCGTGTAGTCCGCCGCGCGTGCGAGCGAGAGCGCTGCCTCGGTGATCGCCTCCCGCGTAGCCGGGTCGAGCGCGGGCGAAGGCGACTCCTCGAGGATCTTCTGACGGCGGCGCTGCATGGAGCACTCGCGCTCGAAAGATGGATCAGGCTGCCGGCGCGGTCACCGAGCACCTGAACCTCGACGTGCCGCGCGTCCACAAGCAACTTCTCGACGTAGAGCGAGGCGTCGCCGAACGCGGCTCCGGCCTCCATTGCCGCCTGGCCGACCATGTCGGCCAACTCGCCCGCATGTCGGGCGACGCGGATTCCTCGGCCCCCGCCGCCGGCTGCCGCCTTGACCATCACCGGGTAGCCGACCGACGCGGCGACCTCGAGCGCGTCCTCGAGCGAGGCGGTTCCCTCCGTCCCCGGGATGGTCGGCACGCCCGCATGCTCCGCGAGCCGCCGCGCCTGGGCTTTGTCGCCCATCGCAGCGATCACTTCGGGCTCGGGGCCCACGAAAACGAGGCCCGCGTCCTGGCAGGCCGCGGCGAACGCGGCGTTCTCGGCGAGGAAGCCGTAGCCGGGATGGACGGCGTCCGCGCCCGTCTGTGTTGCCGCCTGGAGCAGAGCGTTGACGTTGAGGTAGCTGTCGCGCGCGTGCGGCGGCCCGATACAGACCGCCTCGTCGGCCAGCCGGACGTGGAGCGCCTCCTGGTCGGCGGTCGAGTAGACGGCGACGGTGCCGAGTCCGAGCTCGCGGCAAGCCCGGATCACCCGGACGGCGATCTCACCACGGTTGGCGACGAGGACCCTCACGCCGCCCGGCCGGTCAGCCTTCGAGTGCGATGATGTCCTGTCCGGCCTCGACGAGCGCCTCGTTCTCGACGAGGAAGCGCTCTACGACGCCTTCGGCGTCGCTCCGGATCTCGTGGAAGCTCTTCATGATCTCGACGAGTCCGACGACGTCGTCCGGCTGCACGCGGTCGCCCTCGTTGACGTAGGGATCTGCGTCCGGATTCGGCTGCCGGTAGAAGGTGCCCGGCAGGGGCGACTTGATCGTTCCCATCACACCTCCTCCAGGCTCGCCGGTGACAGGGTCTCGTTCAGCGCCCGCTCGAGCTCGATCGCCTCGTCGATCGTCACTTCGCGGAAGCGCACATGGTCGCCCACCGGCCTGAACTGGCCGATCTTCCAGAAGTCGGCATAGACGACCGTGGCGCAGACGACGAACCCGCCCGCCGTCGGCCCGTCGGGGCCGAGGATGACGGGAAGATCCCCGTTCACGTTGACGGCGCCGACCGGATAGCTGTTGTCGAGGATGTTCGAGGGATGCCCGCCGGCGATGCCACCGCCCTTTCTCGCCCACTCGAACTTGTACGACTCGAGCCGGATGCCGGTGCGGTTCGAGTTCCGGTCGACCGGCCATCCCCGTTTGAAGAAGGTCTGCATGTCCGACTCGGTCAGGTAGTCCGGCGTCGCCTGCGGCCCGCGCATCGCGCAGACCTCCCACTCGCGCGCGTATGCGGGGCGGGCGCTCACCGCGAATCGGCGAGGCGGGCCGCCGTCGGCCAGGCCGAGCGGGAGACGGTCGCCGGCGGCAAGCGCTCGGCCCTCGAACCCGCCGAGCGCGCCCATCGTGTACGTCGCGCGCGAGCCGAACAGGGGCGGCACGTCGATCCCTCCCGAGACGGCGACGTACATGCGAAAGCCGGGGCCGGGGGCGATGCCGATGCGAAGTTCAGACCCCGCAGGCACTTCGTCGGCTTTCCCAGGCGGGGATCTCCTCTCCGTCGACGGTGACGGGCGCACCCGCGCCGCAGACGGCGACCGTTGCGTCCGCGTCGAAGCGGAGGGCGAAGTTCCCGAGCGTCACCTCGAGCCCCGCCGCCGACTCCGGGTTGCCGACGAGGAGATTGGCGGCCCGGAAAGCGAAGTGGTCCATCGGCCCGGCGGGGAAGAAGCCCTGCGCGAGCATGCCCGGCCGCCCAGGGTAGTCCTGGACCGTCGTCTGGATCCCGCCCTCGAGGACTTCGGCGACGCTCATGGCACCGGCGTCGCGGCCGCGGCCTCTTCGCGGCGGCGACGCCGCTCGTCGGCCTCGTCGGCGATCGTCGGCAGCCACTCGAGATAGTCGCCGACGTCGAAGGAGCCATCTTCGATCTCGTAGCGGTAGCGGTCGGCGTGAACGTCCTCGAAGAGCTCGAGCAGCTCCTCCTCCGTCCACGCGGTGGAACTTGACGCGATCGCCCGCGCGCAGGAGAAGCGGGTTCTCACGGAAGACCGCGTTTCGCGCCTGGAGGTCGTAGATCGGCACCGTCCGGCCGAGCAGCTGGTAGCCGCCCGCCGACTCGACCGGGTAGATCGCGTAGCAAGGACCGCCGATACCGAGCGCACCCTCCGGCGTCCACGTGCGCGTCGGGTTGTACTTCGGGACGAAGCAGGCGTCGCGCGGATCGAGCGGAAACATGAACGGCAGCCCAGGGAAGAAGCCGATGAACGCCGTCCACTGTTCCGTCGCGAGCACCGTCTCGTAGAACTCTTCTTCGCCCTCGAGCCCGTTGTATCGGACGATGTAGTCGACGTTCGAGCCGGTCTCGGCGTTCGGCGCGTCCTTGCGGATCGAGTGGATGTAACGCTGAACCGCCTGACGCGTCTGCGAGTCGTTGAACGCGAGTGGCAGGCGCACAAGGCGGCTCGGGATCTCGATTCCCTGCTCCGTCCGGAGCCCGTCGTGGACGGCGTGGAGGTGGTCGACGAGGTCCCCGGTGGACAGCTCGAGCGGGTCGTACGTGACGAGGATGGAGCGGAACCCGGGAGCGGTCTCGACAAGCCCGTCCGGCCGGTCGTGGCGCAACGCGTCGTTAACGGCGAGCACGAAGAAGTTCAGCGTGAGGTCGAACACCATCTCGCCGTACTCGACCTGCACGGCACGATCACCCGCGTAGCGGTACGTGATGCTCGGCTTCCCGTCCTCGGCTGGACGTTCGGCGATGATGGCCGTCGCCACCGCGCTCATTGAGCGGCGATCCTAACTTCTTGCCGCGGCCGCACCTAACCGCGCCAGCGGTGCGACCTCGATCCCGGCCTCGGCGAGCGCGCGGCGAATCGCTCCTGCGATCTCCGGCGCGTTCGGCGCATCGCCGTGCACGCAGATGCTCTCGACGTCCAGTTCGAGGTCGCCGCCGTCGATCGTTCGCACCTTGCGCTCGCGGACGAGGCGCACTGCCTTCTCGCCCATTTCCTTCGGCTCGCGCACCTGCTTCACCCGCTCGATCACGAGCTTGCCTGCGCCGTCGTAGTCGAGATCGACGTAGCCCTCGGGGACGAACGGCACACCGGCTGCCGCTGCGGCTCCGGCGACGTCGGGCGGCATCAGCAGGATGACGCCCGGGCCGAGAGACGCGACCGCCGCGCAGACCGCCTCGGCGTACTCCGGGCTGTCGACGATCATCGTGTACATGGCGCCGTGCGGCTTCACGTGCTGGAGAGGCGCGCCTTCGGCGGCGGCGAAAGCCCCGAGCGCGCCGGCCTGGTAGACGACGTAGTCCCTCAGCTCGTCTGCCGAGATTGCCATCCGGCGGCGGCCGAAACCGATCAGATCCGGCAACCCGACGTGGGCGCCGATGCCGACCCCGTGCTCGACCGCAAGCGCAACTGTTTGCCGCATCACGTGCGGATCGCCGCCGTGGTAGCCGCAGGCGATGTTCGCGGAGGTCAGGTGCGGCATCAGCGCCTCGTCGTCGCCGAGCGTCCAGCGCCCGTACGACTCGCCCATGTCCGCATTGAGGTCGACGGTCAGAGCGCGCACTCCTCGATCTCGAAGCCGAGGTCCTCGAGCATCTGCCAGTCGGCCTCCGCCGCCTGGCCGCTCGTCGTCAGATAGTCGCCGACGAAGATCGAGTTGGCGGCGTACAGGGAGAAGGGTTGCAGCGAGCGGAGGTTCACCTCGCGGCCGCCGGCGACACGAATCTCCTTCCGCGGGCAGACGAAGCGTAGGAGGGCGAGGATCTTGAGGCAGCGCCCGGGGTCCAGCTCGTCCATGCCCTCGAGCGGCGTGCCCGGGATCGCGTGGAGGAAGTTGACCGGGATCGAGTCGGCGTCGAGGTCGCGCAGTGCGAAGGCGACGTCGACGATCTGCTCGTCCGACTCGCCCATACCGGCAATGAAGCCGGAGCAGGGGGAGATGCCCGCCTGCTTCACCGCCTCCAGCGTCGCCACTCGGTCCTCGTATGTATGCGTCGTCGTGATCTGCGAGTGATGGTCGGCGCTCGTGTTGACGTTGTGGTTGTAGCGATCGACGCCGGCGGCCCTCAGCTCGCGCGCCTGTTCGTCCGTCAGCAGCCCGAGGCAGGCGCAGACCTTCATCGGCAGCTCCTCCTTGATCTGTCGCACTGCGGCCGTCACCACTCGCAGCTCACGCGCACTCGGCCCGCGGCCGCTCGCGACGATGCAGTACGTTCGCGCCTTCCGTGACCACGCCTCGTGCGCGCCCGCAACGAGCACGGCGCCGGAGACGATCGAGTACTTCGGGACCGCCGCCGTCGAGACGATCGACTGCGAGCAGTAGCCGCAGTCCTCGGGGCAGATTCCGCTCTTCGCGTTGACGATCATGTTCAGCTTGACGAGGCGGCCGAACGTGGCTCGGCGGACGCGGAATGCGGCGTGGAGGAGGGCGAGAAGCTCGTCTCGCGGGGCCCGGAGGACAGCGAGGGCTTCTTCGCGATCGGGCGGCTCATCGGCGAGAGCCTTGTCCGCAAGGCTCTCCCAGCGGGTGATGACGGTGAGCTCAGACACGCGCTGTCCTCACGGAGGCGAGCCTATCGCGCTCGACGCGCCCTGCCTGGCTTGACAAACGCGGGTCCACAGGTCTTGAATCGGATCCAATCTGGCCGTTCGAGGACCGAGAACCCGACCGGTAGAGGCGGCATTGGATCCAAAGCGGCGAAGTGCAGCTGCAGGGTCCTACCAGCCGCTGGCCGCCCATGTCACGGAACAATTGCGTGACGCGATTCTCGACGGGCGGCTGAAGCCAGGTGCACCGGTCCGACAGGAGGCCGTCGCACGCGAGCTCGGCACGAGTCGTATACCGGTCCGCGAAGCGCTGAGCCAACTCGAGAACGAGGGTCTGGTCACGATCGTGCCGCACCGCGGCGCGCGGGTGGCGACGCTGGACTTCGACGAGTGCCTCGAGATCTACAGGATCCGCGAGCGCATCGAGCCGCTGGCCTTCGCCGAGAGCGTGGGGCGTTTGACGCCCGATCAACTCGAGAGGCTCGATGAGCTGGCCGCGCAGGTCGAGGCGAGCCACGATCACCACGATCAGAAGTCTTGGATCGACATCGACCGCCGTTTCCACCTCGGCTGCTACGAGGGCGCGCCGCCGCGCCTCGCCCGGATGATCGTCGGCTTTTGGCATGCGACGCAGAAGTACCGCCGGATCCTGACGCCGGTGCTCAGCCCCGAGGACTTCGACGCGTACCACCGCGAACACCGGCTGATGGTGATCGCGCTCGCGCAGGGAAACGCGTCGGCGGGTGAGGCGCTCGTCCGCATGCACATCGAGCGGAGCCGGACACGATTGTCCGCAAACCGGGAGCTGTTCGACCCGTGAACGCTTCGGAGCTGGGCTGATGGGCTTCCGGATCTCGGTCGACACCGGAGGCACGTTCACGGATGTGGTCGTCGCCGACGAGGAGGGCTGGCTCCGGATCGCCAAGGCCTTGACGAGTGCCGAGCGCGCGTCCGCCGCGATCGGCGAGGGGCTTGCCCAGATCGCGCCCGGCCTCGGCCTCTCGGTCGAGGAGCTGCTCGGACGCACCGATGTGTTCACCTATGGGACAACGCGTGCCACGAACGCGATCGTCGAGGGCAAGACGGCTCGCACGGCGTTTTTCACGACCGAGGGCTTTCCCGACGTGCTGCTCCTTCGTGAGGGAGGAAAGCTCGACCCGTTCCGGCAGATCCCTTATCCCCGGCCGTACGTCCCCCGCTATCTGACCTTCGAGATCACCGAGCGGATCGACTCGGAGGGAGACGTCTTCATCCCGCTCGACGAGTCGACCGTGATCGACGCGATCGACGAGGCGAAGCGGCTTCGTGCCGAGGCGGTCGCGGTCTCGCTGATCTGGTCGATCGTCAACCCCGTGCACGAGCTGCGGATCGGCGAGCTGCTCGAGCAGCGCTGGCCGGAGGTCCCGTACACGCTCTCGCACCGGCTGAACCCGATCATCCGCGAGTACCGCCGCGCCTCCTCGACCGCGATCGACGCATCGCTGAAGCCGCTGATGCAGGAGTACCTGGCGACGATGGAGCGTGACCTGCGCGAGGCCGGTCTGCGGGGCCACATCTTCGTCTCGACTGCGTTCGGCGGCTCCTGGCGGCCGGAGCAGGTCGTCGAGCGTCCCATCTACGCGGTCGGCTCGGGCCCGTCGATGGCGCCGGTCGCCGCGTTGACGTACGCGCGGGAGGAGGCGCCCGAGGAGGCGCCCCAGCTGATCGTGTGTGATACCGGCGGCACGACCTTCGACGTCGGGCTCGTCTCCGGCGGCGCGATCAACACCACCGCCGAGACCTGGCTCGGCGGCCGCTGGATCGGCCACATCACCGGCATCCGCGCCGTCGACGTGAAGTCGATCGGTGCCGGCGGCGGCTCCGTCGTGTGGATCGATCCGGGCGGCCTCCTCCGCGTCGGCCCGCGTAGCGCCGGCGCCGAGCCGGGGCCGGTCTGCTACGGCCGCGGCGGCGTCGAGCCGACCGTCACGGACGCTGCGGTCGTGCTCGGCTGGATCGACCCCGAGTACTTCCTCGGCGGCCGCCTGCAGCTCGATGCGGACGCCGCCCGCGCGGCTGTGGATCGGGAGCTGGCGGTTCCGCTCGGGATGAGCCTCGAGCAGGCGGCGTACGCGGCGTTGACGATCGCGACCGAGAACATCGTCGCTGCAATCCGCGAGCTCACGATCGCGCAGGGAATCGACGCCCGCGAGGTCGCGATGATCGCCGGCGGCGGAGCCTCCGGCCTGAACGTTGTCTCCATTGCGCGTGAGCTCGGCTGCAGGCGCGTGCTGCTTCCCTCGACCGCAAGCGTGTTGTCGGCCTGCGGCGCCCTGTACTCGGATGTGATCTCCGAGTTCTCTCAGAGCCGCTACGCAGAGACCCGCGCGCTCGACCGCGATGCCGTGAACGCCGCGATCGCCGAGGCGGAGGCGGCGGCGGACCGCTTCCTCGGGAGCCTCGCCGACCTCGCTCCGCGCGCGCTGCGCAAGGATTTCCTCGTCGAGGCGCGCTACCGCGCGCAGGTCTGGGAGCTCGACGTGCCGATCCCGTCGCGCCTGCGAAACGACGAGGACGTGGCGCTCGTCGAGGAAGCCTTCCACGAGCTGCACGAGCGCGTGTTCGCCGTGCGCGAGCCGGGCCAGTACCTCGAGTGCCTGCTCTGGAAGGTGCGCGCGACCGCGGTGCTCGAGAAGCCGCAGGTGCGCACTCGGGCCGTGTCCGACACGGGCGAGGCTGCGCCCGTTTCGTTCACGGACGCATACTTCGACGGGACCGGCCTCGTGAGCGTCCCCCGCTACGAGGGAGAAACGCTTCCCGTCGCGGCGCGGATCGAGGGGCCGGCGATCATCCGCGAGCCGACGACGACGGTGGTCGTCTACCCAGATTCGGTCGCGACCGTTACGGCGCTCGGCAACTACCTGCTCGACGTCACTGCCGAAACCGCAGAGTCTGAAGTGGCGCTCAAAGAGAAGGCTGGAGCACTGTGAGCTTCGATCCCGTGCTCCTGGCAGTGATCTCGAACCGGCTCGACTCGATCGTGCGCGAGATGGAGAACACGCTGCTGCGCACGGGGCGCTCCGCTGTGCTGAACATGGCGCGCGACTTCTCGTGCGCGCTGATCACCGCCGACAACCGGCTGCTGGCCTCGGCGGAGGGCTTGCCGGTGCACGTGATCGGGATGGAATTCCTCGCCGAGGCCGTGACGGAGTTACACGACGATCTTACGGAGGGCGACGCGTTCCTCCACAACGATCCTTACCTGGGCAACACCCACCCCGCCGACCACGTCATCCTCGTCCCGATCTTCTGGGAGGGGCGTCACGTCTTCACGGCCGCCGCGAAGGCGCATCAGGCCGACTGCGGTAACGCCCAACCGACGACGTACATGCCGTATGCACGCGACGTCTACGAGGAGGGCAGTGTGATCTTCCCGGCGGTCCGCGTGCAGCGGGACTACGGCGACATCGACGACGTGATCCGGATGTGCCGGCGCCGGATCCGGGTGCCAGACCAGTGGTACGGCGACTACCTGGCGATGCTCGGTGCGGCCCGCATCGGCGAGGCGCGCGTGAAGGAGCTTTGCGCGAGGTACGGTCCCGAGCTGCTGGCCGAGTTCGTCGAGGAGTGGTTCGACTACTCGGAGCGGCGGATCGCGCACGTCATCTCGAAGATGCCGACCGGGACGATCGTCGGATCCGGAAGGCACGACCCCTTCGGCCCGGCGCCGGATGGGATCCCGATCAACGTGCGGATCTCGATCGACCCCGAGGCCGGCATGATCGAGGCCGATCTCACCGACAACGTGGATTGCCTGCCGGCGGGTGTGAACGAGTCGCGCACCTGCGCGATCAACAACTGCCTGACAGGAATCTTCAACTCGATCGACCCCGACATCCCGCACAACGCAGGGACCTTCAGGCGCGTACGGGTGAAGCTGCGCGAGAACTGCGTCGTCGGCATTCCGAGGTTCCCACACTCCTGCTCGGTGGCGACGACGAACGTCGGCGAGCGCCTCGTCGTCACGACGCAACGCGCGATCGCCGACGCCTGGGAGGGCTACGGCCTCGCCGAGGGCGCCTGTGGGATCGGGCCGGCGTTCGCGGTCGTCTCCGGCACGGACTGGCGTAAGGGCGACGACGCCTACGTAAACCAGAAGTTCCTGGGCTCCCAGGGCGGGCCCGCCGGCCCGGAGTACGACGGTTGGATCACGTACGGCAACGCCGTCACGAACGGGCTCATGTTCCGCGACAGCGTCGAGATCGACGAGCAGAAGTATCCAATCCGGATTCACGAGATCCGGATCCGGACCGACTCCGAGGGCGCCGGCAGGCGCCGCGGGGCGCCGGGGACGCGGGTGACGTACGGGCCGAAGCGCAACCCGATGACAGCCGCCTACGTGACCGACGGGCACCACTACCCCCCGCGTGGGACTCGCGGTGGAGGCGACGCGGCGCCGTCGATCCCATTCAAGGTCGCGGGTGACGGCGGCCAGCAGCCACTCGACCCGATTGCGCAGGTGGTGCTGCAGCCCGAGGAGCTGCTCGGCCACCTGCTCAGCGGAGGCGGCGGCTACGGCGATCCAAGGATGCGCGAGCCCGAGCTGGTGCGCGAGGACGTGCTCGCATCCTTCGTCAGCTTCGAGCGCGCCCGTGAGGTCTACGGCGTTGCATTCACGACGCGAGGTCCTCGACGACTCGCTCGAGCTCGACGACGAGGAGACGGCTCGGCTGCGAGGTGGATCGTGAGCGCACGCGCGGGCGTCCTCGACGGAACCGTCGCCATTGTGACGGGCGCGAGCTCCGGCATCGGCTCTGCGATCGCAGAGGCGATGTCTGCGGCCGGCGCCAGGCTCGTCCTTGTCGGGCGCGACGAGGAGCGCCTCCAACGGTGCGCCGATCGGTGCGCGGAGCACCTCGTCGCTGCGGTCGACCTGACGACTGACCGTGCACCGGACTTGATCGTCGAAGTGACTATGGAGCGGTTCGGTGCGATCGACTCGATCGTCCACTCGGCCGGCCTTTTCTGGCCGAGGCCGTTCGGCGAGGCGCCGCTCGAGGACTTCGACAGCCACTGGCAGGTGAACGTGCGGGCGCCTTACGCGCTGACACGGGCAGCACTGCCGCACCTCGGCCGCGACGGCTCGGTCATCTTCGTCTCGTCGATCGCGGGCCAGGTCGCCTTTCCCAACTCGGCCGCGTACTGTGCGACGAAGGGCGCTATCGAACAGCTGACGAAGGCGCTCGCCGTCGAGCTGGCACCGCAGGGAATCCGGGTCAACGCCATTGCACCCGGGAACATCCGCACGCCGATGAACGAAGCGCTGCTCCGAGATCCCGCCTACGAGCAGATGTATCTCGACGGCACGCCTTACGGCCGCGTCGGCGTCGTCGAGGACATCGCTCCGCTGGCCGTGTTTCTCGCCTCGGACGCGGCCAGGTACATCCACGGCGAGAGCATCCTCGTCGACGGCGGTTGGGCGGCTCGGTGATGGTCGGCGCGAAGGAAGGGGGTGTGACGCTGGCAGTCGAGTGAAACACGCGGGCAGGCGGCCTCCCTTAGAAACGGCTCCCGCGAGAATAGAATCGAACCCCCGCCTGATCGGGTTGGGGAGATAGGAGGGAACCACCATGAGAAAGCGCCTAGCGGTCCTTGGCGTTGCGGGCGCGGCGATCGCGGCGGCGATTTCCATCGTCGGGACTGCCTCCGGCGAGAAGAGCGCGAGTCCCATCCTGATCGGGATCTCCGCCGCCAAGACGGGCATCCTCGCGCCGTACGACCTGCAGGCTGGACAGCTCTTCCAGATGCGGATCGCCCAGATCAACAAGACCGGGGGGGTGCTCGGCAGGAAGATCAACGTCCGCTGGATCGACACGAAGTCGGACAAGGCGCTCGCTGCGACGAATGCCGAGGAGCTGATCGGCAGGGGAGCTGTCGCGATCATCGCGACGTGTGACTTCGACTTCTCGTTCCCGGCGATCAACGCGGCGCGCAGCCACAAGGTCCCGGGGATCGCGCTCTGCGCGTCGTCGCCGAAGGTCGCAACCCCCGCGATCGTCGGACCGTACGGCGGCTCGATGGGGCTAGGCTCCGACTCCGAGGGAGCGGCCGGGGCCGAATGGTTCCGTAAGAGCCGGCCTCAGTTGAGGCGTGCCTACATCTTCAAGGACACCTCGCTCGAGTATTCCAAGGCAACGGCGGACTACTTCAAGGCCAGGTGGACGAAGCTCGGCGGCAGGGTCTGTGGCGAGGACACGTTCGTCGGCGGCCCGAACCTCGACCTGGCCTCGCAGATGACGCGCCTACGCGGCAAGGTCAATAGCTGCGATGTGATCTATGACGGCTCCTGGCAGCCGTTCGGCTCGCAGCTGATCCGGGCGATCCGCGACGCCGGCATCCAGAAGGCGATCCTGACCAACGCCTCCGTCAACGGCACGCTCGTCCGCCAGGTCGCAGGCCGGGTCTCGAACTTCTACGCGCTCGGCTTCGCGTGCCTACCGACGTACTGCGCCGGTACGCAGACGCCGCAAGTGCGTACGATCGCGAACCAGTTCAAGGCGACGTACAAGACGCCGCTCGGGAATCATTACGCGCTCCCGGGCTACGCGCTTGCAAACGCGGTCGTTGCCGCGATCAAGTCGACGAAGTCGACCAACGGCGAGAAGATGGCGAAGGCCCTCTTCGGCGGGCCTGTCACGATCAACTACTTCGGCAGCAGGATGAAGTTCACGGCCAAGTGCCACCGGCCCCAGCCGGCTACGTACTCGGTCGAGTTCTTCAAGAACGGCGTTGACAAGCAGATCGGCACGCACGCCGTGCAGTCGATCCCGTCGATCGGCGACAAGAGCCCGTGCACGGGCAAGCCGCCGAAGGTCCGCTAGCGGCTGGGGCGGCCCGCAAGGCAATGAACGGCGCAGCCGACGGCTCGGGCCCCGCAAGGCTGGTCGCGGAAGGAATCCGCGTCCACTTCGAGGGCGTCCGAGCCGTCGACGGCGTCGACCTGCCGCTCGAGCAGGGTCAGATCATGGGGCTGATCGGTCCCAACGGCGCCGGCAAGACGACCTTCATGAACGCGGTCAGCGGCTTCGTGCCACTGACGGCGGGCACCGTCACGCTCGACGGGGTAGACGTCACCGGATGGCCGCCGCAGCGGCTCGTCTCGAACGGCCTCGTACGTACCTTCCAGGACGTCGCCACCTTCCCTGGGCTCTCGGTGTTCGAGAACGTGGAGCTCGGCGCTCTCGGGGCCGGGCTCTCGCGCCGCAAGGCCCGCGAACGCGCGTGGGAGCTGATCGACAACATGGACCTCCGGAAGGTGGCGCGCCTGCCCGCCTCCGCGCTTCCCCACGGCGACGAGCGGCGCGTGGGGATCGCCCGCGCGGTCGCGGTCGGGCCGGCGTTCCTCCTGCTCGACGAGCCGGCGGCCGGGCTCGACGACGCCGAGAGCCTCACGCTGACGGAGACGATCGCCAACCTCCGCGACGAGCTCGGCTGCGGGGTGCTGCTCGTCGAGCACGACATGCGAATCATCTTCCGCGTCTGCGAGCGGATCCAGGTGCTCGACTACGGCAAGTCGATCGCCGTCGGCTCGCCGGAGGAGATCCGTAAAGACAAACGCGTGATCGCCGCGTATCTCGGCGAGAAGGGAGCGCAGATTGCTGCGGCTCAATGACGTCACCGTCCACTACGGGCGCACCCCGGCCGTCCAGCGCCTCTCGCTCGACGTGAACGACGGCGAGATGGTGGGACTGGTCGGCCACAACGGCGCGGGCAAGTCGACGACGCTCTGGACGATCACGGGTGTGCTCCGGCCCTCGAGCGGCAACATCACCTTCCAGGGCCGGTCGATGATCGGCAGGTCGCCGGACGCGATCCTCCGGTTCGGCATCTCGCTCGTGCCCGAGAACCGCCGGATCTTCGGGAGGCTCACCGTCGGCGAGAACCTCCGGATCGGCACGGCTGCGCGGAGCGACCGGCGCCGTGCTGAGGAGGACATCCAGAAGATGATGGAGCGGTTCCCGGCGCTCGGTACACACCGCGACCGCTCCGGAGCGAAGCTCTCCGGCGGCGAGCAGCAGCAGCTCGCGATCGCGCGGGCGCTGCTGGCACGGCCGAAGCTGCTGCTTCTCGACGAACCGACGCTCGGCCTCGGGCCGCTGATCGTGGACCAGGTCTTCGACATCCTCGTCGAGCTACGCGAGGAGGGCGTGACGATCCTGCTGGTCGAGCAGAATGCGGCCCGGACGATCGAGGTGGCCGACCGCACCTATGTCATGCGCTCAGGTGGTCGCGTTCAGTTTCACGGCACGGCGGAGGAGCTGGCGAGGGTGGGCGACTTCGAGACCGCCTACATCGGGATGGGGTAGGAGGCCGAGATGCTCTTAGCCTCGGCAGCCCTCGACGCGCAGTACGCGATCGACTCGATTGCCTACGGCAGCCTCTTCGCATTGATCGCACTCGCGCTGGCGCTGCTCTTCGGCGTCATGGGGCTCATGAACTTCGCCTACGGGGAGCTGATCATGGCCGGCGCGTACACCATGTTCTATACGCGGAGCTGGGGCTGGCTGGCGATGATCGTGATGACCGTCCTGATCGTCACGATCCTCTCGTTGCTGATGGAGCTGGTCGCGTTTCGCCCCCTGCGGCGGGCCACACCGATAACGCTGCTCATCACGTCCTTCGCCGTCAGCTACGGCCTGCAGGCACTCGGCTGGATGACGGTCGGGAAGGGGCCGCAAAAAGGTGTCGAGCCGTACCCGTGGCTGACGGAGCAGATGGACATCGGGGGCGTGCTGATCTCCAAGTTGACGATCATCACCGTTGCGACGACGCTCGTGCTGCTGGTCGGGATGACACTGTTGTTGAAGCGGACCACGCTCGGCATCCAGCTACGCGCGTCGACCGAGGACTTCCGGATGGCGCAGCTCGTCGGTGTGAAGGCGAACTGGGTGATCTCGGCCGCGTTCGGCATCACGGGCCTGCTCGCGGGCGCGGTCGCCCTGCTCTACGTCTTCCGCACCGGCGCCATCTCGCCCGACATCGGACAGGGGCCGTTGCTGATCGCGTTCGTGGGCGTCGTCATCGGCGGTCTCGGCAGCCTCTGGGGCGCGGCTCTCGGCGGCTTCGTCCTCGGCGCGACCATCAACGCCCTGCAGGCGACGCTGCCGATCGGCGTGAACAGTCATACCCAGCTCTTCGCATTCCTCGCCGTCATCGCCATCCTCGTGTTCCTGCCGAACGGCCTGATCTCCTTTCGCGCGGGCGCGATCCGCCGCTGGTGGCGCCGCATCAGGCCGGCCCAGGCGGCGGAGAGAACTGCGGCGTGACCGCGCTGGCGTCACTCGAGGTCTTCGCCCGGCGCCTGTGGGCGCCGCTGGCGCTGTGCTCGTTCGTGGTCCTGACCTGGGCGCTGGTCGACATGTTCGGCGACGTCGTCTACACGCGGACGGCCGTGCGGATGCTCCTGCTGCTGCTCGTCGTCCTCGGGCTGCAGATCTTCAGCGGCAACTCCGGCGTCCTCTCCTTCGGTCAGGTCGTCTTCGTCGCGATCGGCGCCTACAGCTCGGCGCTCCTGACGATCCCGACTGCGATCAAGGAGTTCACGTACCTGACGATGCCGAGCTGGCTCAGCTCCTGGATCTTCCCGGCCGAGCTCAGTCCGCTCGAGGGCACGCTCGTCGGTGGTGGTCTCGCCGCGCTCTTCGCGCTGATCATCTCGCCGGCGATCGTCCGCCTCGCGGGCGTGCAGGCCGGCATCGCCACGCTCGCCCTGCTCGTGATCTCCAACGTGTTCATCGTCCAGACCAGTTCGATCACGCGCGGCACCAGCACGCAGATCGGGGTGCCGACGACGACCACGCTCCTGTCGGTGACGGTGTGGGTGCTCGTCGCTATCGGTCTCGCGTTCCTCTTCCAGCAGTCGCGCTTCGGCTTGCGGCTGCGGGCGTCGCGCGAGAACGAGCGCGCGGCGAGGTCGGTCGGTGTCCACGTGCCGCGCGAGCGCGGGGTTGCCTGGGTGCTGTCGGCCTTCGTCTGCGGCGTCGCCGGGGCCCTCTACGCCCACTACTTCGTGACGTTCAGTTACCTCGACTTCTACTTCAACACGAACGGCTTCGACCAGGTGCTCCTCCCGATCGCCATGCTCGTGGTCGGCGGCATGACCAGCGTCACCGGGGCGGTGGTCGGGTGCTACCTGGTCACCGTGGTGTTCGAGGTCTTCCGGCGCTGGGAGGTGAACGAGTTCCTCGGCACCAATCCACCGTCCGGCACCACGAACCTCGTGCTTGCCCTCGTGCTGCTCGTGACGCTGCTCCTGCGACCGCGGGGAATCACGGGCGGGAAGGAGCTGCCGTGGCCGACGGAATGGAGACTGCCGCGGAAGCCCCAACCCCGCTTTGCGATCCTCGAGGCGTACGGCCTCCGCCGGGCGCGCGTGGAGCCGGCGGCGAACGAGCCGCCCGCAAGTGCCGAGACCGCACCAACGGAGTGAGCCCTGTGAGCTGGGACGTGAAGCCCGTCGTGATCACGGTTGCCCCGACCGGAGCCGAGGTGACGCGCGAGGACAATCCCGCTCTGCCGCACACGCCCGCGGAGATCGCCGCCGACGCACTTGCCTGCGCTGAGGCGGGCGCCTCGGTGGTGCATCTGCACGTGCGGGAGGACGACGGCACGCCGAGCAGCCGACCCGAGTTGTTCGCGGAGACGATTGAGCGGATCCGGGCCGAGTCCTCGCTGATCACGATGGTCTCCACGGGCGGCGCCGTCTGGATGCCGATCGAGGAGCGGACGACGGGGCTCGAGGCAGACCCCGATCTCGCCGGCGTCGAGACGGGGTCGATGAACTTCGGCGAGGACCCGTTCGTCACCGTTCCGGCCGACGCGCGCGGGATCGTCGAACGGGCGACCGAGCGCGGGATCGGCCTCGAGGTCGAGGCGTTCGACGTCGGGCACGTGGTGCAGGCGGTCCGGATGCTCGAGCGCGGCGAGCTGCCCGCGCCGCTTCGGGCGAACCTCGTCTTCGGCGTCCCGGGCGGGATCGACGCGTCGCCGGAGGCGCTCGGCGGCGATGGTGCGACCCTTGCCTGCCGGGACGCACTGGTCGGTCACGGCCGTCGGCCGCCATCAGCGCCGGCTGCTCGCGCTCGCCGTGCTGCACGGCGCCGGCGGAATCCGGGTCGGCTTCGAGGACGGCGTGTACATCCGCCGCGGTCAGCTTGCGGAGTCGAACGCCCAGCTGGTCGCTGACGCGGGGGAGCTCGTCCGGACGCTCGGCCGCAGCGTTGCAACGATCGACGAGGCGCGGGAGCTGCTGGCGGTCCCCGTGCGTCAGGCGCCGGCGCAATCGAGATGACCGCGCCGCGGACCGCGACGACGATCGAGGAGCTGACGGCGGCGTACCTCGAGCGGCTCGAGGAGAAGACGCCGGCGTCGCACGCGCTCTATCGGCAGGCAAGCAGTGTCCTGTCCGGCGGTGTCAGCTCGCACTTCAAGGCGTGGCAGCCCTTCTACGTCCGCGAGGCGAAGGGATCCCGGCTGGTCGACGTGGACGGCAACGAGTACGTCGACCTGATCATGGGCTTCGGCCCGAATCTGCTCGGCCACTCGCCCGACGTCGTCATCGATGCGGTGCGCGAAGCGATCGGCCGCGGCACGAGCCTCGCGATCGCGACGCCGCTCGAGGTCGAGCTCGCGCAGACGATCGCTCGGCTCGTTCCGAGCATGGAGCAGATGCGGTTCGTCGCCTCCGGGACCGAGGCGACGATGATGGCGCTCCGCACGGCCCGGGCGTTCACGGGCCGAACGAAGGTCGCCCGCTTCGAGGGCCACTGGCACGGGCAGCACGACTGGGCCCTCGTCAGCACCGCGCACGTGGGTGCCGACGAGCGAGCTCCGACGCCCGTGCCCGACGGAGCCGGGATCCCGCCGAGCGTCCTCGAGGAGACGGTCGTGCTTCCGTGGAACGACGCCGACTCGGTCGCGCCGCTCGTGCGCGGCGTCGCGGGCGACTTGGCCGCTGTGATCCTCGAGCCCATGCCGTTCTCGAACATCGGCGGCGTCGAGCCCGACCACGAGTTCTTGCGGGCTCTGCGCGAGCTCACGCGGGACCGCGAAATCCTGCTCATCTTCGACGAGGTGATCACGGGCTTCCGGCTCGGGCTCGGCGGCGCGGCCGAGCACTTTGGTTTTGCTCCCGACCTGCACGTCTTCGGCAAGACGGTCGGCGGCGGGTTCCCGATCGGCGTCTACGGCGGTCGGCGCGACGTGATGGAAGCTGTCGTGACGCCGAGCGGCGGGCCGCACGGCGCCGAGACCATCTTCCAGTCCGGCACCTTCTCGGGCGCTCCCCCGGCGATGGTGGCCGGGGTCACCATGCTGGGCGAGCTCGAGCGAACGGACGCGATCGCTGTTGCCGACGCGCGTGCCGAGGCAATCCGTGAGGGTTGGCGGGCGCTCGCACGCGACCTCGAGTTGGCGGTGCAAGTGACCGGGATCAGTTCCTGGCTCGGGCTCTTCTTTACCGACCGTCCAATCCGAACGCGTCGCGACGCCATGACGGCCGATCCAGCCCGTCAGCGGGCGTTTTCACTTGGGCTGCTGCTCGAGGGCGTCTACCTGCCGCCCTCACACCCCGGCTTCACCTCCGCAGCGCACAGCCAGGCCGACGTCGAGCACGTGCTCGACGTCTCGGAGCGTGTGCTTGCGGCCATCAAGGCAACGACGTGAAGGAGCGGTTTCCTATGACAGGCTGGACTCTCCCGACCCTTGGGTACATTCTGTTGCTCGGGGCGGGCGGCGTCACCGCGAAACTCGCGCTGCGCACGGTCTCGTGGCAACAGCTCGTCCTCTGGGTGCCAATCGTCTACTTCCTCTTCGCTGTGTCATTGGTGATCTTCGCGGGCGCGCGGTTGCCGCTCGGCGCCGGCGGAGGCTGGGCCGCAACGACCGCCTTGTGCGCCGCTGGCTCGCTGATCCTCCTTTTTTTCGCACTTACGAAGGGCGATGCGGGGAAGGTAGTACCCGCGAGCTCGGCCTATCCGGTTGTGACGCTCGTAGGTTCCGCACTCTTCCTCTCCGAGAAGATCACACTCATCCGAGGGCTCGGAACGGCTCTGGTCGTCTTCGGCGTTGTGCTGCTGAGCCGGTGAGCGTCACGCGGGGAAGTGTCGAGCATGGCGTTCGGCGCGGGCAGGCTAACGCGTGAGCTGGATCGTGGGCTGTGACACGGGCGGGACGTTCACCGACCTCTTTGCCCTGAACGCTGACGGCGAGGCACGCGTGGCCAAGGTGCCGTCGACGCCGCCCGGCTTCGATGTCGGTGTCGTCGAGGGCGTCCAGGCGCTCGGTCTCGCTCCCGACGAGGTGGAGACGCTCTTCCACGGGACGACCGTTACTACGAACGCCGTGATCACGAAGACGGGCGCGCCGACGGCCCTCGTCACCACGCGAGGCTTCCGCGACGTGCTCGAGATCCGGCGTGCGAACCGGGAGGAC
This sequence comes from uncultured Actinomycetes bacterium, assembly GCA_963759365.1. Taxonomy (GTDB): domain Bacteria; phylum Actinomycetota; class Thermoleophilia; order Gaiellales; family Gaiellaceae; genus 3-1-20CM-4-69-9. The sequence goes on along the minus strand of CAVWYX010000006.1, from coordinate 98,749 downwards.
CTCTACGACATCCTCTGGGATCCGCCGCCGCCGCTGGTTCCCCGACGCCATCGCTTGGAGGTGGACGAGCGAGTCGACTACGCGGGCCAGGTGGTGACGTCCCTCGAGGAGGGTTCGGTGCGGGACGTTGCGCGCAAGATCCGTGCTCGCGGGCTTGCGTCGGTGGCCGTGTGCTTGATCAATGCGCACATGAACCCCGCCCACGAGCGTCGGGTTCGCGAGATCCTCCTCGAGGAGCTCCCCGGGGTCGACGTCTCGCTGTCGACGGACATCCTCCCAGAGCCGCCCGAGTTCGAGCGTACCGCGACGACCGTCGCCAACGCTTACTGCGCGCCTGTCCTACGCGGCTACATGGACGCGCTCGAGGGTCGCCTGACCGAGAACGGCTACCGCAGCGACGTCGTGCTCGTCATGCACAACGGGGGCGGAACGATGACGACGGACTACGCGAAGGGCGTCTCGGTGAAGACGCTCAACTCGGGGCCGGCTGCGGGAGTCATCGCCGGAGCAGCTGTGGCGGCATCCGCAGATCGGGGGAACGTCGTCTGCCTGGACATGGGTGGGACGAGCACGGACATCGGGGTCGTCTTCGACGCCCGCCCGCGGCTCACGACCTCATTCGACCTCGAGTGGGGCATGCCGATCCGCTTCCCGTCGATCGACGTGATCTCGATCGGAGCGGGCGGCGGCTCGATCGCGTGGCTCGACCCCGCCGGCTACCCGCGGAGCGGGCCCCAGAGCGCGGGCGCCGACCCGGGCCCAGCCTGCTACAACAGAGGGGGATCCGAGCCGACGAACACCGATGCCCACCTCGCGCTCGGCCGCGTCTCGAACGACCTCTTCCTCGACGGCCGCATGCAGCTGGACGTCGGGCGGGCCCGCGAGGCCCTCCGCGCGCGCATCGCCGAGCCGCTCGGCCTTCCCCTGGAGGAGGCGGCGGAAGGCGTGCTTCGGATCGCCAACGCGAATATGGTCAAGGCGATCAGGCTCGTCACCGTCGAGCGCGGCTTTGACCCGCGCGAGTTCAGCCTCGTCGCGTTCGGCGGCGCCGGCCCGCTGCACGCCGTGGATCTTGCTCGGGAGCTGCAGATGCCCGAGGTGATCGTCCCGCCGTACCCGGGTGTGACGAGCGCGATGGGGCTTCTCTTCGTCGACCCGCTCGACGACTTCTCGTGGGCATATGTCCGCCGGCAGGACGAGCTCGATCTCGGTGAGCTGCGGCGGCTCTACGAGGACATGGAGGAGCGGGTCCTGACGAGCCTGCTCCGCCAAGGCGTGGAGCGCAGGGATGTCGGCATCGAGCGAGGCATCGACTTGCGTTACATCGGCCAACTGCACTCGGTCACCGTGCCGCTGCTCGAGATCACCGAGGCCGGCTTCAAGGCGGCGGTCGCCGCCTTTCACGAGGAGCATCTCCGCCAGTACCGCTACTCGCACACGGATGCTCCGGTCGAGACGTCGACACTGCGCGTGACGGCACGCGGCCGGCGAGGCAAGCCGGATCTGAGCGCGATCCGCTACACGGAGCAGGCGCGGCGCGCGGCCGTGACCGACCATGAGCGGGATGTCCACTTTGACGGCCACGGCTGGGTGGGAACGCGCGTCTTCGACCGGAACGGGCTCGAAGCGGGGCAGGAGCTCGCCGGCCCGTGCGTCGTCGAGGAGCTTGATGCGACCCTCGTGCTTCCCCCGGACACGACGGCCCGCGTCGACGGCGTCGGCAACATCGTCATCGTCCTCGCGTGAGCACGAGCGCACTGACCGGTCGAATCGACCCGATCACGTTCGAGGTGCTGCGCAACGCGTTCATGAGCGTGGTCGACGAGATGGGGCTGATGCTGGAGCGTGTCGGCCACTCACTTGTCGTCAGCGAGGGCCGTGACTTCAGCGCGGCGATCTGCGATCCGGACGGACGCATGGTGGCCGAGGGCAAGGAGGACCTCCCGGCCCACGTCGGAACGCTTCCGCACACGGTGAAGGCGGTCATCTCATGGATCGGCAAGGACGCGATCCACGAGGGCGACATCTTCATCATGAACGACGCCTTCCTCGGTGGGACGCACTGCCAGGATGTGCGGACGATCATGCCGGTGTACCGCGACGGCCGCCTCGTCGCCTTCGTCCAGAACTCGGCGCACTGGTCGGACGCGGGCGGTCCGGTGCCCGGCAGCTTCCACGCTGAGGCGCCCTCGACCTACGGGGAGGCGCTCTACATCCCGCCTATCCACCTCGTCCGCGAGGGCGAGCTCGACGACGAAGTGATGCGCTTCATCCTTCGCAACGTCCGCGTGCCGGAGACCACCCAGGGCGACGTGTTCGCGCAGGTTGCGTCCTGCCGGACCGGCGAGGCGCGTCTCCAGGCGCTCATGGACAAGTACGGCGTCGAGCTGATCGGGCTTGAGATGGAAGAGTTGATTCGTTACTCGGAGGCCCTCCTGCGCGAAGAGTTCGACAAGCTCGCCGACGGGACGTACGAGTTCGAGGACGCAATCGACTTCGACCCGATGGGCGACCGGGTCACGCCCGTCAAGATCCGGGTACGGATCTCGATCGACGGCGACCGGGCTGTCTACGACCTGTCGGGGTCCGACCCTCAGGCAGTCGGCGCGATCAACTCGACCCGATCAATGGCGCAGTCCGCGCTCGTCGTTGCCACGAAGGCGATCTTCCCGCACGTGCCGGCGAGCGAGGGGATCTACAACGCGATCGACGTCGTCAACCCGGAAGGCCTCGTCACGAACGCGCAGTTCCCGCGACCGATCTCCGGCGCCTTTGCCACGTCCTATGAGGTGATCTGCGCCTGCGTCTTCGGCTGCTACCTGCAGATACTCCCGGAGCGCTCGATGGCCTGCTCCGGGAACATGACGAACATGGTCGTCGGAGGGTACGACCCGCGCAAGGGTTACGAGCGCGACTTCGTCATGTACATCTGGAAGGAGGGCGGCTACGGTGCGCGGCCGGGCAAGAAGGACAACCACACTGCGATCAGCCTCTACGCCTCGGGCACACGCAACGAGCCGGTCGAGGTGCAGGAGCGCGTGTACCCGATCCTCACCCATCGCTACGAGTTCATCACCGACTCGCCGGGCGCCGGCCGCCACCGTGGCGGAGTCGGCGTGACGCGCGACTTCGAGCTTACGCACGGGGACGCCAGCCTGTCCGTCCTGGGAAGTCGGGGAGTCGAGCCTGTCTGGGGCTGGGAGGGCGGCTTGACCGCGCTTGGCAGCGGGCTGATCTACGACTGGGGCGGCCCGGACGAGTACGAAATCGGCGTCATGCGCTCTGGGATTCCCGCGAGGGAGGGGCGCGTGATTCGCTTCTGGGAGGGCGGTGGCGGGGGATGGCAGGATCCACGTACTCGGCCCGCGGAATGGGTACTGGAGGACGTGATCGACGGATTCGTCAGCATGGAGGCTGCTCTCGACCTCTATGGCGTCGCCATTCGCGTCTTGGACGAGGACGCGGCGCTCTACGAGGTGGACGAGGCAGAGACCGCGCGGCTGCGAAAGTGAAGCACGGAGCAGTGGCGTGCATTGGCCTCGGAGCTCGAGCCTGACGAGCGAGGTCGCCCTAGAGCTCGCCTCGCTCAACTCGATCTAGCACCGCTTCGATCGTTCTCGGAAGCTCCGTCGGGTTGATCGGCACGGTGATGTACTCCGCGGCTCCGAGTTCCCGGCCGCGCATCCGATCGCCCGGCTCGGCACGCGCAGTCAGGAACACGATCGGGATGTCGCGCGTCTCGGGATCTTCGCGCAGTTGCCGCGCAACTCCCCAACCGTCGAGCCACGGGAGCATCACGTCGAGCGTGATCACGTCGGGTTGCTCTCGCCGCGCCAGGTCGAGACCCTTGACGCCGTCGCAGGCTTCGAGCACCTGCATCCCGTGTCCCTCGAGACCGACTCTCCACAGGAGCCGGAGAGACGGTTCATCTTCGATGACGAGCACCCTGATCAACTGTGACCCCCTGGTTCATCTTGCCTACGAAGCGCGTCGCGACGGCCGCGCGACTCTCGTCGCGTTGACCGAGTGGTCGCTCGAAAACGCGGAGAGCTGCACTAGCTCGTCGTCCACCTCGAGTCGCAGAGCCGACGACCCCTTCCGCGCGCAGCCGCACGTCGTCGCCGAGTCCGACCGAGCGGCGGCGGCTTCGCGGCGCGGCCTCGATGCGCTCGACGAATGAGTCGAGCGTCGTGCGGTTGGCAGGCTCGCCGTCGAGTCGCTCGAGCGCGTCGAGCAGGTAGCCGTCCAGCAGCTTCGGATAGAGCAGTTCGAACGCACGCGGTTGCGAGACGTAGTCGAGCGTCAGCGCATCCGGCCCGAGCGCAAAAATCGCGCCGCTCTGGCCGGCGACGAGCGGAAAAGCCTGCCGCAGCGCGCGTAGCTCGTCGTCCCGCGACGTGAAGATGTCGGCCTGCGCACGCGTCGGGGCGGCGGCTTCGAGCCGGTCGGCCTTCGCGTTGACTTCGTCCCAGACGCCGTGCTGCGCTACTCCCGGCGCGAGCGGATCGGCCGACAAGAGCTCCGCCTTGCGCCGTCGCAGCTCCGGATAGGCGGTGTGGTCCGCCGCGGCGAACGCCGCACTGCGTGCGGCCCATCGCCCCTCCTCGACGCAGGACACCGGAATCCGGGTCTCGCTCACCCCAGGCAAGAGTACGGTCAGATTGAGGATCCGGTTCTGCTTCGCGCCGACGAGCTCCTCGCCGTCGTAGAGGAGGACGCTCGAGTCCAGCGGGTTGCCGGCGAGCAGCTCCGGCACGGAGCCGGCCGCATCGACCTCGGTAACACGGAAGCCGAGCGGGATCGCCTCCTCGAGCGTGATGTAGTCAGCGCGCGGCTGCCGTCGCGGGAACAGCGGCGCGATCATGATGCCGCGGTGCACGACGGGCTCGCCGGGCTGGATCGTGGAATTGAGCTTCGTTGTTGTCATCTCGCTCCTTTCGTCTCTGCAAAGGAGTCGAGGAGCGCGATGCGGTTTCTTACGCGCTACAGCCGGGAGAGTACGAGGAAATCAGCGCGATCCTTCGCGGCTTCTTCAGGGTCGTCGCGGGCGTTCGCCTTGCCACGCGTGAGTGGTGCAAGACCGACGACACGCGAGCGCACCCCGAGCAGCTCGCGCACGTCATCGCCGAGCGCCCGCTCCGACCAGGGAGCCCGCCCGTTGCGCAGCGGCGTGAAGATGCTCCCGTCACCGTCGCGAATGAGATACGTGAGCTCGAGCCGGACCGCTCCCTGCTCGTAGCCGGTGCCGCCGTCATCGTCCGCGGAGGGCGCGTGTCGCCAGCCGTCGGCCTCGAGGACCTCGCCGATGCGCGGCAGATCGTCCAGCCAGACGGCAATGTCGAGATCGTCGTGCGCTCGCGTGACCGAGCCGGCGTAGAAGTCCACGGCCCAGCCGCCGAAGAGCCAGTACGCGATCCCGGCGCGCTCGAACGCGTCATCCACTCGAGCGAGCGCAGCCAGTTGCTTCGATGCCAGGTCGTCCATCGCGCCATTCTCCCCGTCGGGCCAGACCCTCGATAATCAGTACCGTCAATGAACGCGAGCCTTCAGCTGGGCCGGATCGCCGGCGTCCGGATTGGCATCAACTGGAGCTGGCTCGTCGTCTTTGCGCTGATCACGTGGTCGCTGGCGGACGGCGTGTTCCCGTCCCAGAACCCCGGCCTCTCCGACGGCACGTACATCGCGATGGCACTGGTGGCGGCGCTGCTGTTCTTCGCTGTCGTTGCTGCTGCACGAGCTCGGGCACGCCCGCCAGGCGCGACGCGAAGGTATGGAGATCGAAGGGATCACGCTCTGGCTGTTCGGGGGCGTCGCGCAGTTCAAAGGATCGTTTCCGAGCGCCGGCGCCGAGTTCCGGATTGCGATCGCCGGCCCGCTCGTCTCGCTTGTGCTCGGTGTCCTGTTCGTCCTGTTCGCCGTTTTCGCCCACTCGCCCACTGAGGTCGACGGAGTCGCTGCCTGGCTCGGGTACATCAACCTCACGCTGCTCGTGTTCAACTTGCTGCCGGCGCTGCCGCTCGACGGTGGCCGTGTGCTTCGCTCGGCGCTGTGGTACTTCAAGGGCGACTTCGCGTGGGCGACGCGGATCGCGTCCACTATCGGGCGAGGGTTCGGTTACCTGTTCATCGCGGCCGGAATCGCGATGCTCATCTTCCAGGGCTCGTTCAGCGGCGCCTGGCTCGCCTTCATCGGCTGGTTCCTGCTCCAAGCCGCGACGGCAGAGGCGCGTTACGTCGCAACGCAGCAGGCGCTCGATGGTCTGCGGGTGCGCGACCTCATGGTGCGGGATCCGGTCACGGTCGATGCCGACCTCACGCTCGGACAGTTCATGGACGACGTCGCCGGGTCAAGGCGTTACACGACCTATCCCGTGCTCGAGGATGGCCGCCCCGTCGGCTTGCTCGCGTTCCGTTCGGTCGCCGCGGTCCCGCGCAGCGAATGGGATAGGCGCCGGGTGCGCGATTCGATGATTCGCCGGGAGCAGGTCCCGCTCCTCGACGAAGGCGAGCCGGCGATCGACGCGCTGGCCGAGCTCTCGAGCAGCGACGTCAACCGCGGGCTCGTCGTCGAGAACGAGCATCTCGCGGGGTTGCTATCCATCACCGACCTGGCCCGGGCGCTCGAGGTTCGCCGGCCGTCGCGCGCGACACGCTGATCCCCGGCCCAGACTGCGCGATCGTGCCGCTCGTAAGATCAAGCCGTGTCACCGGAGACTGTCCCGTCGATGCACGATGCTCGGGACGCCGAGGACAAACGACTGCTGGACGAAGGGGAGCACGCGCTCCTGCTTGCTGCGTATTTCCATCCGGTGCGCGAGCGCTGCTACCTGCGGCTCCGTGACGAGGACGCCGCGAACGAGGCGGCGCAACGTGTCTTCGTCCGCCTGCTCGGCGAGCTCCGAAGCGGCAAGGCCTACACCGTGCCGTTTCGGGTGGTGGTCTGGATGGTCACCGACTGGACGCTGAAAGGCTTCTATCCGGGGGCGAAGCAGGACTTACTCCTCCCGGAGCGCTGGGATCCCGAGGCGCCTGACCTCTACGGCGAATGGGAAGACCAGCACGATCTCGCCGTGCTCCTCGCCGGCCTGCCGTCGCGTCAACAAGAGGTGCTCGTGCTCCGCTACGGCGAGCAGTTGAGCCATGAGCAGATCGCCGAGCGGCTGGGGATAACGCGAAATGCCGTCGATCAGGCGCTCCACAACGGTCACAAGAACCTCGCGGAGAAGCTTCGTGCCTGACGTCGTCGCGCTGTTCGAGGAGTACGCGGCCGCTTACGCGCGGGGCGACCGGCCGCGGGCCCAGGAGTACCTGAACCGAGCGGGACCCGGTGCCGACGAGCTGGCGAAGCTCATCGACGGATGGCTGCGAACCGTCCCAGTGTCCGAGCCTGACGACGAGACGATTGCGCTCGTGGGCGCGTGGACGGCAGGTCAGCCGCCGCTCGTGGAGCTGCGCTCGCGTCGAGGCATTCGTGTCGACGACGTCGTCGACGCGCTCGTGACCAGCCTCGCCCTCAACCCCGCCAAGCGCGCGAAGGTGAAGCGCTACTACCAACGGCTGGAGCAGGGCCTCCTCGACCCCGCGCGAGTGAGCCGGAGAGTCATCGCGGTTGTGAAAGGGCTAGTGGGCGAACGAACGACCGATGCGCTTGCCTGGCAGGCGCCGGAACTGCGGGCCGAACCCGCCTACTACCGCGCCCGCACCGAGATAGCGGCGGCGACGGGCGTAGCGGCCGAGCCGGAACCGGAGGATGAGATCGACCGCCTCTTCACGGGCGGTCGCTGACGCGAGTAGAGGGAGCATATGACTCGAGGCTCCGCCTGACCCGTTCGCGGATTGTCGTGATCTCGCGGAGGAATCGCGCGGCGATCGCTGTCAGCACGAGGATCTCGGTCACCAGTAGAACGATCGCTACGGCCTCGTGACGGTCGTAAGCTCTGTAGGCGCCCAGTGCAATCGAGCCGTACGCCAAGAGGGCGAAGATTGCGATCGCCCCAACGTCGTGCCATTCGTAGTTCGCCGTCCACCAATGCCCAGGTCGGGTGGTCTCCGCGGCGCGCGTACGCTCCCAACTCAGGGCATTCTGCGGGGCCGACGGATACGCCGTACGGAGGGCTTGCTCAAGCTGCTGAAGATAGACGCCCACGCGCATGAGTCCGGCGGCGCGTCCGACCCATTGGACGAGAACGAACAGGCACAGAAGCGGAACAACACCGAGAAAGGCAACCGATGCAAGCAGCTGGTTGTCCCAAACGTTGAACGCGCCAGCGACGACGAGGCCGACGGCGGTGGCCCCCAACGCCAGAATCTGCTGCTGCGCTTCGGCCTCGGATAGCACCTCCGACCGATGCGCCTCGTACTCAGCGAGTACCGCCGGAACCCAATCGTTGCTTCTCTCGTCACCGCTCACGCGATCTGAGGTTACGCCTTAGTTCGGCGCGCGCCTGGCCTTTACGCGAGGCCCGCTTCCAGTGACAATCCGGACGTGGCCGGACCGGTCACCGATGCGAGGGCCGGGGTTCTCCGCACGCGCTACCACGCGCTGTTCGCCGACCCCGAGCTTCCCGTGCCTGTCCATCGGATTGCCGAGGACCTGCTCGGCCTGCACGTCGCGACGGGCGACCTGAAGGATCTCTCCGGCGCGCTCTATCCGGCCCGGCGCGAGATCCTGGTCAACGTCGGTGAGCCGGAGACGCGCCGACGGTTCACGCTCGCCCACGAGCTCGGACACTGGGTGTGCCACTGCCTCGGCGGTCGCGACGAGCCTGTCTTCTGCCGCCACCAAGACATGGAGTCATGGGTCGACCGTGCTCTCGAGCGTGAGGCCAACGTCTTCGCAGCCGAGCTGGTGATGCCCGAGCCCGAGGTGCGCGAAGTCTTCGGGCAGCACGGCGACGCGCAGGAGGTTGCGGCGATCTTCGGCGTCTCGCCGCTGGCGATGCACTGGCGCCTCTACAGCTTCGGGCTCGTCGACGCACCACCGCCGTAAGAGCTAGGAGTCGCGCGACCGACTCTTCAGGGGGAAATGAAGACTACGAACGGACAGCTCACGCTCTCGCCGTCGGATGTGACGGCTTATCTCGCCTGCGAGCACCTCACGACGCTCTCGCTCGCAGTCGCACGGGGTGAGCTAGCCAAACCAAAGTTCGAGAACGACCAGGCCGAGCTGATCTTCCGCAAGGGGCGGGAGCACGAAGAGGCGTACCTCCGGCAGCTCGAGTCTGAGGGCAACACGGTTGCGCAGATCGAGCTCGAGCCCGACTTCGACTGGGAACGCGCGATGCGCGAGACCGAAGAGGCCATGCACGCCGGCGTCGACGTCGTCTACCAGGCCGCATTCAGCGCCGACGGCTGGCGCGGCGTAGCGGACTTCCTCATGCGCGTCGACACCCCATCAGACCTCGGCCCGTGGAGCTACGAGGCGGTCGACACGAAGCTCGCCCGACACGCGAAGCCAGCGTACATTCTGCAGCTCTGCTTCTACAGCGACCGGATCGCCGCGATCCAGGGCCGCGCGCCCGAACACATTCACGTGCTGCTCGGCAACCTGACGCAGGAGAGCTTCCGGCCCGAGGAGTTCGGCGCGTACTACAGGCACGTCTGCCGACGGCTCGAGGAGTTCGTCGACACTCGGCCGCCGACGACGCCGTACCCGTGCGTGCAGTGTGGCATCTGCGAGTTCAAACCGATCTGCGACGAGTACTGGGACCGGGTCGACCATCTGTCCCGCGTCGCGTGGATCCAGCGCCGTCAGATCGACCGGCTCGGTGCAGCCGGCATCACGACCCTTGCGGATCTCGGCACCGCTCAGGCGGAACCGGTTCCAGCCAGGATGCCGACGGACACATTCGAGAAGCTGCGCGAACAGGCCGGCCTTCAACTGAACGCCCGGCTCACCGGCGAGAACAGGTTCGTCATCCTTCAACCCCAGGCCGACTCCGGCTTCGCACTGCTACCCGACTCGTCCGAGGGCGACCTCTTCTTCGACTTCGAGGGCAACCCGTTCTGGGATCACGAGGGCAGCCTCGAGTACCTGTGGGGGATCCTCGACACAAACGGCAAGTTCGAGCCGATGTTCGCGTCGACGCGTGAGGAGGAGCGCGCCGCCTTCGAGCGGTTCGTCGACCTCGTCCACGAGCGCCTCGATGCCGACCCGGCGATGCACGTGTACCACTACGCGCAGTACGAGGTCACCGCGCTGCGACGCCTGATGGGCCAATACGGCACGCGCGAGACCGAGCTCGACGATCTGCTGCGCCGCGGCGTCTTCGTCGACCTGTTCAAGGTCGTGCGCGGCGGACTGCGGATCTCGCGTCCGGGCTACGGCCTGAAGGAGGTCGAGACGTTCCTGGACTTCCGCCGCGAGGCGGAGATCAGCGAGGGCGGAGCGTCGATCGTCGCGTTCGAGGACTGGATGGTGACGCGCGACCACAAGATCCTCGACGCGATCGCCGCGTACAACCGCGAGGACTGCATCGCAACGAGGCGCCTGCGCGACTGGCTCCTCGATCGCAGGCAAGAGGCGCTCGACGCTTTCGGGCCCTTCCCGGTTGCGGAGCCGAAGCAGCCAAAGCCCCTGCCCGAGAGGAAGGCGGAGCGTGCGGCGCTGCGCGAGACGCTGCTCGGGACCGGCGACGAGGCGGCGGCGCTGGCTGCGCAGCTGCTCGACTACCACGACCGAGAGCGCAAGCCCGTCTGGTGGGCGTTCTTCGACCGGATGGAGAAGACGCCGGAGGAGCTCGTCGAGGACGCGGAGTCGATCGGCCGACTACAGCCGACCGGAGAGAGCGAACCCGTCAAGAGGTCGACCGTCCACGTCCTCACGTACCCGGCGCAGGAGCACAAGATCCGCCCGAGTGGCGAGATCCTCGACCGAGCCACTGGCAAGCGCGCCGGCACGATCGAGGAGCTCGACCGCGACGCGCGCAGACTCCTCCTCAAGCGCGGTCCGAGCCTGGAGGAGGTGCCGCTCCCAGAGGCGCTGATCCCGGGGAGTCCGTTCAACACTGACGATCAAGAGGATGCGCTCGAGCGTGTGGGCCGTTCTCTCCTCGAGAGCACGGGACGCTATCCGGCAATCGAGACGATCCTGCGCCGAACGCCGTTCGACCGTCCAGTGCAGACGACGGACCTCGACGAGATGGTCGAGCTGCTCCTCTCGCTCGACGGGGGGCATCTCGTGATCCAAGGCCCGCCCGGCTCAGGCAAGACGTGGACGGCCGGCCGCCTGATCGCCCGCCTGATCGAAGCCCGGAAGACGGTCGGCGTCGCGTCGACGAGCCATCGGGCGATCCACAAGCTGCTCGCGGAGGTCGAGGACTCTGCGGCCGGAGTCAACCTCGACTTCCGCGGGCTGAAGAAGGCAAGCACGCGCAATCCCGAGTCGAAGTACGAGGGAGACCGGATCGAGAATGTGTTCGCAAACGAGGACTGCGCTGACGCCGACGTACTCGGCGGCACGGCGTGGCTCTTCTCCGATCCGGATCTCGACGGGAAGCTCGACTACCTGTTCATCGACGAGGCGGGTCAGGTCTCGCTCGCGGACGCGGTGGCGATGTCGACGTGCGCGCGCAACGTCGTGCTGGTCGGCGATCCGCAGCAGCTCGCCCAGGTGCTGCAGGGTTCCCATCCGGGCGGAACGGACGCCTCGGTGCTCGAGCACCTGCTGGCCGGGGAGGCGACGGTACCGCCGGATCGCGGGCTGTTCCTCGAGCGAACGTTCCGGCTGCACCCGGACGTGTGCGGCTACATCTCGGAGGAGTTCTACGAGGGCCGGCTGCGGGCAGACCCGGTCACGTCGACGCGGATGACGCCGCTCGGCACGGGGCCTCGCTGGATCGCGGTCGAGCACGAGGCGCGGCGGCAGGAGTCGCCGGAGGAGGCCGAGGCAGTGTGCGCGGAGATCGAGCGGCTGACCGCCACAGGCGTCGGCCGCGACGAGATCAAGGTGGTGGCGCCGTACAACGCGCAGGTGGAGCTACTGCGCTCGAAGCTGCCAGCCGGCATCGAGGTGGGGACGGTCGACAAGTTCCAAGGGCAGGAAGCGAAGGTTGTCTTCTTTTCGATGGCGAGCTCGAGCGGGGAGGACGTACCGCGCGGCCTCGACTTCCTCCTCTCGCGCAACCGCCTCAACGTCGCGATCTCACGCGCAGAGTGCCTGGCGTACCTCGTCTGCTCGCCGCGGCTGCTGGAGGTCGACTGCAAGACGATCCCGCACATGCGGCTGGCAAATGCCCTGTGCCGGTTCGTGGAATTCGCCGAGGAGACGGCGTAAGAGAGGGTCCTTTGCGTGCGGACCGTCCCCGCCGCGTAGGCCCGCTCATGCGACGGCGGCAGCGAACGACGTGTACAGCTCCGCCGGCAGGTGTTGCTGGAGCCGCCACACGAACGCGATCGGACGATCGCCCTCGTGACTCACGTATGTCGCGGGGCCTAGGCACCAGAAGGCGCGCTCAGTCGTGCGGAGCCGTGAGAAGAGCAGGACGTTCGTTCGCTCCTCGCGCTGGCGGATGTACCTCCTACCGGTCGCGCTGTCCGATGCTGTCGCGGACTGGCTCTCCCAGTGAATCAGTTCGCGGCTGATCGCATAGTCGCGGTAGCGCGTAGTTGGCGAGAAGCCGCCGACGCTCTTGTCCAGGGTGAAGGCGAAGAGGTCGGTTCGCGACTGTGGCTCCCACCAGACGCCTGTCTGCCACGTCTGCGGCTTCGCGCCCTCGCCGACGGCGAAGGCAGCGAGGATCTCGGTGCGTGTGTATCGGGAATGCAGTGCCAGCGGCACGTCCGGGAACCTAAGCGGATGGTCAAGGTACGGCACGCGCTCACGGAGCAATTCGAGCACCTCGACGAGCTCTGCGCGAACCTGTGGATGCTCCCAGACCTGCGCCACCGCATCCGTGAAGGCGGCGGAGGCGCTCAGGTTCGTGAGCGACGAGACGAGCATTCGGAGGAGCCTTTGCTCATGCGGGGTGAGCCCTTGGAGCAATGGCGGACGGCCCTCCCGAAGAAGGCGTGCGTAGGTCTCGAGCCGCTCGTCGTCGTCGACATGCAGCATGCGCCCCACCGCTCGCAGCAGCGGCTTCTCCGCGGGCCCTGCAGGGCCTGCAGGGAAGCCGGCCTCCCGGCGCATTTCCGACCAGCTGTGGCCGCCCGCGTAGATGTCCTCGAGTTCAAGACCGCTGCTCTCGAGGTATTCACCGAGTCCAACGTCTCCGAGCGAGCGGAGTTCGCCGCACCGCTCGCGCCACGTGCTCGGTATCGCATCGCGGATGCTCCGGAGCACGATCTCCGTCGCGACTTGGTCGAGGTGGAAGCTGCAGCCCGTGGGCAGGAAGGGGAAGCCTTGGCGAACTTGCCGCTCGAGGTCCGCCCGCGATCCACCCAGTAGCGCACGCAGCCTTCGGTCGAATCGGAACTCTTTGCGGTGCGTGCCAACGAAGTCAAGGACTGTGCAGGCGCCTTTCCCCACGGTCTTCCGCAGCCCTCGCCCGAGCTGTTGGAGGAAGAGCGTCGGGCTTTCCGTGGGACGGAGGAGGAGAAGCGTGTCGACGGTGGGGATGTCGACGCCTTCGTTGAAGAGATCCACGGTGAAGACAGCTCGCAGCTGTCCCTCAGCAAGCTCGCGGAGCGCAGCCCTGCGGTCGTCTGAACGGCTGGCTGCCGACAGAGCCACGGCAGGAAGACCCACCTCCGTGAAGCGCTGCGCCATGAAGTGAGCGTGGCCCACGCTGACGCAGTAGCCGAGGGCTCGCATCCGCGCCGGGTCGGCGACCTTTCGCCTGACCTCCTCGACCACCAAATGAACCCACGCGTGATCAGCAGTGAGGACGCCTTCGAGCGCTGAGACGTCGTACCCCTGTCCGCGGCGCCACGGAATGCCACGCAAGTCGAGGCCGTCGTGAACGCCGAAGTACGCGAAGGGAGCCAGATACTCCTGGTCGATGGCATCCCAGAGCCGCAATTCGGCGGCGATTCGGCCGTCGAAGTGACGAAGCACGTCGAGACCATCTGCGCGCTCAGGCGTGGCCGTGAGACCAAGCAGCTCGATTGGCGTTAGGTGGTCGAGCAGCGCCTCATACGACGGCGCTGCGGCGTGGTGGAACTCGTCTACGATGACGATGTCGAAATGCGTCGGGTCGATCTTGCGGACGTCGGCACCGTGCAGACTCTGGATCGATGCGAAGACGTGCTCGAACAGCTCAGGCCGCTGGCCGCCGACCCACTTTTCGCCGAAGGCAGCGTCGCGCAGCGCGTATCGGAACGTGGCACGGCTCTGATCAATGATCTCTTCGCGGTGAGCGACGAACAGTAGGCGGCTCCGGCGGAGCTTCGCCCGAAGACGCGCGTAGTCGACCGCGGCAATCACCGTCTTGCCGGTGCCCGTTGCTGCGACCAGTAGGTTGCGATGGTGGCCTTGGTGGCGGGCAAGGACAACGTGTTCGAGTAGCGCCTCCTGGAAGGGGCGAAGCTCGAGCTCGATTGGACTGAGCAGTATGACGTCTGCTGCCGGGAGCGCCTGTGTCCGCCGGGCGAACTCGGCCGGGTCATACCCAGCGAAGTCCCTGCTCTCCCAGTAGCTCGTGAAGACTGCCGCCATCTTTGAGACTGCGTCCGGATTTCGCGCGCCGGAGATGCGGACGTTCCACTCGAGCCCGAGAACTTGCGCCGAGTGCGTCAGGTTCGACGAGCCGATGTACGCGGTCGAATAGCCGCTCTCACGGTGGAAGATCCACGCCTTGGCATGAAGTCGCATCGACGAGGTGTCGTATGAGACCTTGATCTGCGCGCCCAGCCCCTCCAGCTCGTCTAGTGCCCGCTGCTCCGTGCTGTTTGTGTATGTCGTCGTCAGGACTCGCAACGGCTTGCCTGCCTCGCAGTGCCGCCGGAGCGCATCCGTCAGCGGACGCACGCCGCTCCAGCGGACGAACGCCATGACGACGTCGATTGCGTCCGCAGACGGGACCTCGGCGCAAAGCTCGTGCCCGACCGCAGGTTCGCCAGGGGCGTTTGTGAACACAGTCGTGTCGAGCAATGGCGTCAGCGGCCGCTCGATCAATTGTGGCCCTCCGGCCGGAAGCTGCTGCAGCAGCGCAACTAACACGCGTCCGGGGTAGAGGGGTTCATCGCCGCGAAGGTCGCCTTTCACACCTGTCAGAGCCTGGAGGCGTTGAATCAGCGCACCCGCGATTCGTACTGCTTCTTCACTTCGCTTTCCTTCCGGCGCTCGCTCGATCACTCTCGCGAGCACGCCTGCGAGGTGGCGCGAGATCCGATCCGACGCCTCGGCGTCGCGCAACTCGGCGACTTCGGCAAGAAGCGTCTCCTCGGGAATCTCCGCGAGCATCGATGTAAGCCGGTGCGTTAGCAGCGCTTCATGCAGACCGGGCTTCAGAGAGTCGCTGGTCAACCTGACGGAGTTTCTCAGCCTCTGGCATCCCCGCCAAGGCGGACGATCTGGGCGACGCGTTTTGACGTGACGCCGGCGAGTCGGCGATGTGAGCGGGCGATCGAAGGCGAGATCGAGGAAGAGCTCGACGACCGGAGTGGCAGCCGCAGCAATGACGTGATCCCTCGCCCGTCCTCCCGGTCAGCTCCTGCCAACTTCTCGCCGTGCACGAGGTTCGAGCGGATGACGTAGAGGACATCGGCTGTCCGAACGAGGAGCCGCTCAAGTTCGTCGCGAGCTTGTGTCTCTGTGAAGCGTTCGAGCAATCTACGGGCCTTCAGAATGACGAGCGCTGAGATCAGCGGACGTTCGGTCTCGTGTTCGAGCACGTTGACCTAGCCGAGGAGGACTGCCAGTGCCGGGCTGTGGGGATCCAGCGCCATGACGCCAGCCTTGGCCATCTCGCCTGCGAGTTCGCTGTATGTGATCGTCCGACGTCGTTTGGCTTCGCACGCGGCGAGCTGATCATGTTCCAGCAGATGGGGTTCGGCGTCGCCGTCGCGCTCCTGATCGACGCGACGATCGTGCGCTCGGTTCTGCTGCCGAGCCTGATGCACCTGCTCGGCCGCTGGAACTGGTACCTGCCGCGCTGGCTCACGTGGTTGCCGCGGCTGCAGATCGAGGCGCCGCGGGCTGCGAGCAGCGAGTCGAGCTAGGCGGCGATACGCGAGCGTTCGGAGCGGCGCGTGGGTGCGCGCCGCTCCGGGGCGGCGTAACGCGGTTTGCGCTCGGCGGCGCGAAGGAGGCGGTAGGTGTCCGAGATCGTGTGGAGCAGCAGCATGACCATCACGCCCACAACGACCAGGAGGAGTGCGTAGAGCCCGCCGAGGGCCGCGTTGAGGAAGAGCGCGATCGGGATTCCCAGAAGCACGCACGTTGCCGCGACCTTGCGTCGGAAGAACGTCGCGATCGCGACGGCGATGATCACGACGAGAACGAAGAGCGTCAGCATCGCGGTGGGACTTCCGGTCACGGGAGCCTCCCGCCAAGTGCCGCTTCGAACTGTGCCTCCAGGAGTGCCGGATCCGTCCAGTCCGATCCGTCGAGCCGGGGCGGGCGGATGTGCTCCCGCCGCTCCTCCTGGCGGAGCGTCTCGTAGCACACTGGGCACAGAGGCGACCAACGGGAATCGAGCAACTCGTGGCCGCACTCCCTGCAGTACGGGCTCCGGGGCTGGGGCATCTCCCGGAATGGTGCGACCCGGGTCGGACGAACCCAAGGGGCACGGGTGCCGGTCAATGGAGAGCGTCTGCTGTGAGCCCTCTGTGGGGCTAAACCTGCGCGGCGGGGCTTCCATCTCCGCGCCCCGCTCTTTGGTTAAGACACGACACCCGCGCCCGCGCGGGACCTTACTAGCGGCGGCTATTCCTCGTCGTACGTGTACTGGGGTGGCGGCTCGCCGCTGCGCGTCAACACCTTGGGATAGCACGCCGCCGGGTCGGGCGGCACCTGCTCGCGCAGGTGGAGAAGGACGCGCCACTCGTCGCCGAAGTCGAACACGTATGCGATCGGTCGGCCTACCTCGAGATCGAGGTCGCGGAGGCGTATGTCGGCCGTCCTGGCCTCGCTCATTTCCAACTCGTCGGGAGCCGTGAACTCAGTCTCGGGTCCGTCCCAATGGACACCGCTGAGCCAGAACGAGTACAGATGGTCATCGTCCCAATTGAAGGCGCGACGCAGACCTTGATGCAGGTGCTCGAGCGTCTGGTCGCCACGAACGCCAATCGTGCAACTGACGTCGGCGTAGTCGACGAGGCTCGCATCGAAGACGTAGACGGAGTTGTCCACCATTCGCGACTGGGCAGTTTGTCAGTCCAGAGTGCCGCGTCGAGCCAGCCACTCCGTGGGCTGGCCTGTGACCCGCTCAATGGCGTCGAAGTGACGGTCGTAGTGGAGCAGAGTGGCGTCGTTCACCTCCGCGATCGCGGCGATCAGTAGGTCGACGGGGCTGGGGCCGCGATGCCGGCTGCGTTCGGCGAGAGCCGCCTGACTGCGTACGGCGGCATCCTCGCTCCGCTCATCGATACGGAGATATCTGAACCGATCCAGGTCTGCGGCGAGCAGCCGGGAGTCGGCTCGTCCACGCGCCGAGAGCACGAGCTCGAGTCGCACCGGCAGGCAGAGCGCGAGCTCGTCTGCTTTGAGGAGGGCGTCCCAACGGTCGACGACATGGCCGCTGCGGTGCCACGCGCTGGTGTCAGCGAGATACAGGGGGCATCCGTGGTGCGCGCAAACGACGGACTTCCTCGGGTGGCGGGCCGATACCACCGTCGCGGCGAATTCGCTCCATCAGCCGCCGGTGTGCGGCGCTAACCGTCGACGGCAACTAGTGAATGCCCGGCGGAACACGCCGGGTATTCCGCTTTTCGGGCTCGTATAGCCTCGCGCGAGCACCATTCCGAGCCGGCACTTACTCGTCAGGAGGTAATCACAATGGCCGCAGGTGCTTATCAGGAAGTAGTCGAGCCTTTGGGGCGGGCGATGGTCGCGCTTCCGCCAAGCCATAACAGCGGAGCTGTGAAGTTCGATCGCGTCTTCCTCTCGCTCGCAAGTGACTTCGAAGGCGCACAGGTGAGGCTCGCAATTGGCAAGCCGGGGGCTTGGAGGGTTCAAGACAACCTCGCGGTGCCTCCAGGCCGGAGCGTTGTGTTCGAGCTGGGTGCCGGCGATGAGGTTGCGTCCGTTATCCACTACCACGGACAGCCCGTGGCCGTCCTCGTCGAGTACCAAGGCCTCTGAGAGAGGCTCCGGGAGTCGCTGCTAGCGCCATCCTGAGCCGGCACTAGGATGGCCTTCCCGTGTCCGAGGCGCCGTTCGTCCACCTTCACGTCCACTCTGAGTACTCGATCCTCGACGGGGCCTGCCGGATTCCGGCGCTCGCGGCTCGGGCCGCCGAGCTTGGGATGCCGGCGGTCGGGCTCACCGACCACGGCTCCATGGCCGGGGCGGTCGAGCTCTACCGGGAGGCCGGCAAGCAGGGGATCAAGCCGATCCTCGGCTGCGAGGTCTACGTCACCGACGATCGGCGCGCGCAGACCAAGGGGAACGCGCACCTCACGCTCCTGGCCGCCGACAACACCGGCTACGGGAACCTGATCAAGCTCGCGTCGGCGGGCTTCCTCGAGGGCTACTACTACAAGCCGCGCGTCGACTGGGAGCTCCTCTCGACCCACTCGCAGGGGCTGCTCGCGCTGTCCGGCTGCCTCTCCGGGCGCGTCTGCAAGGCGCTCGAGGAGAACCGGCCCGCCGACGCGGCCGGCGACCTCGATCGGCTCGTGCAGATCTTCGGGCCCGACAACACGTACGTCGAGATCCAGAACGCGCACCTCGAGCCGCAGCAGCGCATCAACCCGCAGCTCGCGAAGCTCGCCGAAGGCACCGGCCTCGGGCTGGTCGCCACCGGCGACGTGCACTACCTGCGACACGAAGACGCGCGCGCACACGAGGCGTTGCTCTGCATCCAGTCGGGCGACTCGCTGAGGAACCCGTCACGCTGGAAGTTCGACACCGACCACTTCTACTTCAAGTCCCCGCAGGAGATGGCCGCTGACTTCCCGGGCTACGAGCATGCGCTCCGCCGTACCGTCGAGGTGGCCGAGCGCTGCAACGTCGAGCTCGCGCTCGGCGGGATCTTGCTGCCGAGCTTCCCGACGCCGGAGGACCGCGACGCGTTCGACTTCCTCGTCGAGCTGACCGAAAAAGGCCTGCAAAAGCGCTATGAACGCTCGACCCCGGAGCTCGAGGAACGCCTGAGGTTCGAGCTCAAGACGATCCGCGAGCTCGGGTTCACGGACTACTTCCTGATCGTCTGGGACTTCATCGCGTTCGCGAAGCGCAACGGCATCCAGGTCGGACCGGGGCGCGGCTCGGCTGCCGGAAGCCTCGTCGCCTACTGCCTCGAGATCACGGACATCGACCCGATCAAGTACGACCTCCTCTTCGAGCGCTTCCTCAACCCGGGCCGCAAGTCGATGCCCGACATGGACATCGACTTCGCCGTCGACGGACGGGACCGCGTCATCAACTACGTCGCAGAGAAGTACGGCCGCGACCGCGTCGCTCAGATCATCACCTTCTCGACCATGGCGGCCCGCGCCGCGGTTCGTGACGCGGGCCGCGTGCTCGAGATCCCCTACGGCGTCGTCGACAAGATCGCGAAGGCGATTCCCGAAGGACCTGGGCAGACGCTCGGCGCGTGCCTCAAGCCGGGCCAGGAGCTGAAGACGCAGTACGACGCCGACCCGATCGTGCGCGAGATCGTCGACCTGGCGAAGCCGCTCGAAGGGCTCGTCCGCGCGGACTCGATCCACGCTGCCGGCGTCGTGATCGGCGACAAGCCGCTGACCGAGTACGTCCCGCTGCAGCAGAAAGGCTCAGACCAGGAAGTCGTGACGCAGTTCGCGATGGGCGACGTCGAGGCGCTCGGCCTTCTGAAGATGGACTTCCTCGGTCTGCGCAACCTGGACGTGCTCGAGAAGGCGAAGCAGCTGGTCGGGAACGGGCTCGACTACGGGAAGCTGCCGCTCGACGACAAGAAGGTGTACGAGATGCTCGCGCGCGGGGAGGCGACCGGCGTGTTCCAGTTCGAGTCGTCCGGCATGCGCGAGGCGCTACGCCAGGTCAAGCCGACGGAGTTCGAGGACCTCATCGCCCTCGTCGCCCTCTATCGGCCGGGGCCGATGGCCTACATCCCTGTGTATGCGCGGCGCAAGAACGGTCAGGAGCCGGTGACGTTCATCGATGAGCGGCTCAGATCCATCACCGGTACCACCTTCGGGACATGTCTGTACCAGGAGCAATTCATGGAGATCGCCAAGCAGATCGCGGGCTTCTCGCCGGCCGAGGCGGACGACCTGCGCAAGGCGATCGGGAAGAAGATCCACTCCCTGATGGCATCCCTGAAGGACAAGTTCCTGGAGGGGTGCGCGACGAGCGGAACGCCGCCGTCCGTCGCGAATCAGCTCTGGAAGGACATCGAGGCTGCGCAGGACTACTCCTTCAACAAGGCGCACGCCGCGTGTTACGCCCTCATTGCGTACCGAACCGCCTACATGCGCGCGCACCACCCGCGCGAGTACATGGCGGCGCTGATCTCCTCCGTCATGAACACGAAGGACCGCGTCCCGTTCTACGTCAACGCGTGCGACGAGATGGGGATCGAGGTCCTGCCCCCGGACGTGAGCACGTCCCAGCTCGATTTCGCGGTTGTCGAGGGAAAAATCCGGTTCGGGCTTTCGGCGGTAAAGAACGTCGGGGAGCCTGCGGCGCGCGCGATCATCCGCGCGCGCGACGAGGGCGGGCCGTTCGCCTCCATCTGGGACTTCTGCGAGCGGGTCGACCCGCAGGCGTCGAACAAGCGCGCGCTCGAGTCGCTGGTGAAGTGCGGTGCGCTGGATTCCACCGGCGCGACGCCGCAAGGGGATGCTGGAGGCGCTCGAGGCGGCGCTGTCGCACGGCGCGCGCACCCAGTCGGATCGACTGCTCGGCCAGAGCTCCCTGTTCGGTGAAGAGGAAAAGCTCGAAAACGTCCCGATCTCGGGCGACGAGTTCGAGAAGAACGAGCTGCTGCGGCTCGAGAAGGAGGTACTCGGGCTGTACGTCTCCGAGCATCCGCTCCATTCGATCCGGGACCAGCTCCGCCGCAAGACCGACTGCGCCTTGGCCGACGTCGAGCGGCGGCGCGAGGGCGAGATCGTCACCGTCGGCGGGATCGTCTCCGGGCTGAAACACCTGACGACGAAGAAGGGCGAGCCGATGGTGTTCATGCGGCTCGACGACGTCACCGGCGGCGCCGAGGTCGTTGTCTTCAACTCCGTCTACGCGCAGTCGCGTGAGCTGTGCACGACCGATCGGATCCTGATCGTCAAGGGCCGCGTCGACCACAAGCAGGAAGGCGAGACGAAGTTGCTGGCGATCGAGGTGTCGCCGTTCGAGGCCGTCGCCGAGCGGCGCGAGGTGACGATCCGGATCGACGCGCGGCTGGCACGTGCGGGTGTCGTCCGCGACCTGGCGACGCTCGTGAAGGACTTCCCGGGTGACTCGCGCGTGAACCTGCTGCTGGAGATGTCGGAAGGGACGAAGCAGCTCGTGCTCGGGCCGCAGTACAAGGTGCGGCCCGTGCCGGACTTCTTCGCCGAGGCGAAGGCGCTGCTCGGCGAGTCCGCCGTCCTCTAGTTTCTGCGCGTGAACCGCCGAGCGACCTGCGAGGGTTTCGGCGAGCGCGTTGGAAGTCGGATACGCTGTCGTTGAGTTAGGACGAGTTCGGTTGCGCTCCGGCGCCTTCCTTGCCCGTTCGTGAGACGGCAAGGAGGTCTTTTCATGGCAACTGGAACCGTGAAGTGGTTCAGCGATGCGAAGGGGTACGGGTTCATCACCCCAGACGCGGGTGGCGAGGACCTGTTCATCCATCACAGCAACATCGGCGGCGCCGGATACACGTCGCTCGTCGAGGGTGCCAAGGTCGTGTTCGAGCAGCGCGAGGGCACCAAGGGCGTCGAGGCGTATGACGTCTCGCCCGCGCCCGTGTCTTAGCCGGGAGAAACGTCATGGCTGGACTGATCACGTTCTTGGTTGGCGCCTCGCTAGGGGCTGTCGCGATCGTGGCGTGGGGCATCACGCGCTGGCGCACCTCGCGCGCCGGGCGCGGGCGACGTTGGTGATCCGGCTCGGCCGGCCGCGTGTGCGCGGCATTGCGCAGGAGGAGAGATTTCTCGTGAGGCCGCGCCGGGCGAGCTCACAGTACCGTTGCCGCGCCTGCGGTTACGGGATCAGCCTGAAAGGTGAGTTGCCGCTGTGTCCGATGTGTCAACGTCGGGACTGGCAACCGGTCCGGATCGCGCGCGGATCCCGGCAGATGGTCCCGCTGTGAAGGGGACGATGCTGTGGTTCCACGAGGCCAAGGACTATGGGTTCGTGCTCACCGACGATGGCGAGCGCCTACGCGTCGACCGCGATGACTTCGTCGACGGCGCTGCTCCCGTTGGGCGCTGCGCACGGCGGCCGGTGAACCTGAGCGCCGGCGAGCGCGACGGCGAACGGATTGCGATCGGCGTCTCGCTCGTGCCGGAGGAGTCACCACGGCGCGCCCGGCGGCACGCGTCCAGCATTCGTTCCGCCCGGCCTTGACCTGGCACACGCTCAAGACGGTTTCTCGGCGCGCCAAGTGGCCGCTAACGATCACGTCGGGGGCAGCCGCGATTGTCGGAGGCTTCCTGGTCGTACGCCATTTCGCGTCCACACCCTGGCCGCTTGCAGGTGGTGAGCCGGCCGTCCTTGTCGCCGCCGGTTTGCTCTTGCTCGTTGCGCAGGCGTTGAAAGCGATCGGCTGGGGACGCCTATTCGCGCCGCATGAACGGCCTCATCCGCTCGCGCTTGCTGCGGGCAACGGTGGTGCCGCTCTGATCGGGACCATCCTCCCCGGCCGGTTCGACGACGCGATGCGTGTCGCGGTGGTTCGTCGCTACCCGGGGTGTCCCGCTGGGGTGCGATCGCTGTGCCTCTCCCTCGTGATGCTCGGGCTGATCGACAGCGTGGCGCTGGCGCCGCTTGCGCTCGCGGCCGCGCTCCTTTCGAGCGGCGGAATTGGTCTACGCGTCGGGTTGGCGGTCGTGGTGGCTGCCGGCGTCGCGGCAGCGGCGCTGATCCTCGCCTTCCCGCGGCTGGTGGCCAGTGAGCGGCTCTTGCGGTTCCGCGTCGGACGCTGGCTGGCTCCGCGGGCGACATCACGACGACTCGCCTCGGAAGCGTGGCTGTTTGTGTCCGCTTGCTGGGCGATCCGAGCAATCGCCGTCTTCCTGCTCCTGGGAACGCTCGGGATCGGATTCTCGTTGCCGCTCGCTCTGCTTTTCCTCTGCGCCGGCGCGGCGGCGGCGGCATTGCCGATCGGCCCAGCGGGTGCGGCGACGCAGGTCGGCGCCGGGGCCGCGGCGTTGATGGCCACGGGTGTCGCCGCCTCTCCGGCCGTGGCGGTAGCGCTTGCCGGCGCAGCACTTGGCGTTCTCTCCGGCGGTGCCTTCGTACTCGGCGCCGTGATCTGGCGCCTCGGGCTTTCGCTGATGCCTGCGAGGCTTCCGGCGTGAGCTAGACGTCCGCCGAGGCCGCGTGCGGCCGAAAGTAAGCGCACGCGCCTGGATCGGTTGTGGGTACGGTGGCGCCGTGGACGACGCACAGATAGAGGCGGTCTCCGTCCGCGGAGCGCCGCCGCAGTACCAGGAGATCGTGATCGCGGACTACGACCCGATGTGGCCGCGGTGGTTCGAGAGTGCCGCGCTCCGGATACGCGAGGCGCTCGGCGACAGGGTGCTCCGGGTCGACCACGTCGGCTCGACGTCCGTCCCGGGCCTGCCCGCCAAGCCGCTGATCGACATCAACATGGCCGTCGCCGACACGACCGACGAGGACGCCTATGTTCCGCCGCTCGAGGCGATCGGCTACGAGCTCCGGGTGCGCGAGCCCGAGTGGTACGAGCACCGGCTGCTACGCGGCTTCGACCCGCCGGTCAACCTGCACGTCTTCAACGAGGGCTGCGAGGAGCTCGACCGGATGGTCAGCCTCCGCGACTGGCTGCGCACGCACGACGACGACCGCGACCTCTACGCGCGCGCGAAGCGCGAGCTTGCGGCGAAGGAGTGGAAGTACGTGCAGAACTACGCCGACGCGAAGTCGGAGGTCATCGGCGAGATCCTCGCGCGCGCCGAAGGTCGGCGGTGAAGCTCGAGTCCCATGCGACGGTCCTGCTCGTGCCGGACGTGGGTCGGGCCGGTGACTACTACCGCGACCGGCTCGGGTTCGAGGTCACGTACTACGACCGGATTCCGTCCCATTACGCGTACGCGTCGCGCGACGGCGTCTACCTCCACTTCGCGTGTTTCAACGGCGCGGTTCCCCGCCCGAACAGCGAGGCCGCGCCGCCCGACATGTTCGACGTCTACATCTACGTCGACGACGTGGAAGCTGTGCACGAGGAGCTCGTGGGGCGCGGGGCGGACGTGATGGACGCGCCGGTCGATCAGGGCTACGGGCTGCGCGAGATTCGCGTCCGCGACCCGCACGGCTACATCCTCGCGTTTGGCAAAGTCCTGACATGACCGTTGTGCCGTTGCTCCTCGAGCGGATGCGTGTCGCGCTGGACGCGCACGATCTCGACGCGTTCCTCGAGTTCTTCCACGAGGACTACATCGGCGAGCGGCCGCGACATCCGGACGCGCCGCCGAGCACGCGAGAGGACGTTCGTGAGAACTGGTCGGAGGTGATCCGTGACGTTCCGGATCTGCGGGTCGAGATCCCGCAGGCGATCCAGGACCGCGACACGATCTGGAGCGAATGGCGTGCTTACGGCCATTCGCGCAGCGGCGCGCTCCTCGAGCTGCGCGGCGTGATCATCTTCGGCGTGCGTGGTCAGCGCGTCGCGTGGTCGCGGATGTACTTCGAGCCGGTCGAGTTCGAAGGCGTCGCCGCTGCCGCGCTTCGTCGAGCCGGTGCCGGCCCCGCAGTTCGACTAAGCAGTACCTCGCTCAGTACAGCTCTAGCTCCCGACCAGCGACTCGCGTGACCCGAACCGAGCGCAGGCGCCGCGCGGTCGTGGACCACTCTGCTGTACGGACGCTCCGGGGTGCCTTCCGACGTGTAGCAACTGATTGGTGCGTGCGTTACGAGGGAGGTATTCGAACCGCAAGAAGGTGACCACTTCGATGTAGGTCTGCGTCCGTCGGATCGTGCGGAGCGGATAAAAGTTGTCCCTGCGCACGAGGTACGTGATTGAGGCCTCACGCCCCCCGACGACCAACCTGTAGGCGGGAATTCCCTGGAATGTCGTCTCGCCGCGGTATCGGACCCGACCGTCTCGGAACAGGTGTCGGTATTGACGCGCCGGGTCGGTCGCTCCATTGATCGCCACGTCGTATGGCCGCGGATCGTTGGGAGCCCGGCGCGTGTGTGACACGTTGAAGAGGTTGTCACGCGCCACGTACTGGATCGAGCCGCACGGACCGATCTCGGTCTCTCCCCATCCGGGCGCGCGGTCACGAAGCCCGTAAGGCGCGCTCGTCCCGACCCACCGCTCCCAGACCTCAGGCTGACGCTCGACTCCTCCAAGGGGTGTTCGGGTCGTCCGGGTGACCCGGTGCCAAATGCGGCCGTCGACCGGCGTCACCGCCCGGTAGGCGGCGGCCGCGATCTCGGACCCGGTCAGATGCTCGCTGTGCGGAATGACTGCAGTGAGGGCGCCGGCGAGCAGCGCGGCCGCTCCGCCTGCGACCGCGAGCCGGATCCACGGTCTTCGGGTCCGGGCGCGGGACGACTGGCGCTCGTCCGCCATGATCCCGAAGAAGCGCCGCGCGCGCGGCCGTCACGCTCTCGTGGTCGGGTGCGGGCACAGCATCGAACTCGCGCTTGAGAACGTCGATCTCCGTCATGGCTGCTCACCCTCCGCGGCGACCATCGTTTGGGCCGGCGCAAGTGCCGCCCGCAGCTTCGACCTGGTGCGGCTGAGGCGAGACCGGACCGTGCCAAGGGGGAGATCCAACGCTTCCGCGAGCTCTTCATAGGACAGCTCTGCCCACGCGTACAGAAGGATGAGGTTCCGGTCGTCCTGATTCAGGTCGAGCAGGGCCGCTGCGACCGTCTGATCAAGCCTCTCCTCGGGCCACTCGCTCGAGGCGCTGCCGCCGGCGGCCCGTGCGTACGCCCGCAGTCGGCGCTCCTCGGCTCGGCAGTGCTGGCGTAGGAGGTTCACGGCGATCCCGAAGAGCCACTGGCGGCTGTCGTCATGAGCCAGGTCGTAGCTCTTCCGGCGGCGGAACGCGATCATGAATGTCTCTGACGCCAAATCGTCGGCTGCAAGCGCGCCGATTCGTCCGTGCAGGAATCGGTGGATCGCTGGGTAGTGGCGATCGAAGAGAACCGCGAACGCGGTCGTGTTGAGGAAAGAGGCTCGAATGAGCTCGGCATCGGTCACCGCCCAAGTCTCGCGTTAATGCCCACCTGTGACTACTTGGCCGATCGACGAGGAAAAGTTCCATTCGCCAGGCGGCGGGCGGAGCGGCCGTGGCTCGAACGAACCAGGGTCTGACCCTGCTTGTTGCACGAGTGTGACGATTTGCGCACAGGAGTGCGTCTCGCCCGAGCACGGTGTTGGCTCGGCGGCGGAGGAAGCTTGTCGGCTGCGCAGAACGACCGAGCGACGCGCGCATGGCGGTCGAGCAGTCACCGATCAGCACACCACGGCCTGAGCTCGGTCCCAGGTCCAAGCAGCCTGGCCCGTTTACGCGCCGCGAGGTCTGGGGCTACGTCTTCTGGGGGACGATGGCCGTCTTCATCACCGTCATCGAGCTGCTGGCCCAGTTCGGGACGAACATTCCGTTTCCGACGATCTCGGTGACGGCCGCGAACCTCGCCGCCCGGCACCCCTGGGTGTCGATCATCTACCTCGGCGGGCTGGTCACTCTCGCCGCACACATCGTCTTCTATCCGTGGCCGAATCGCTCGGCGGATCGATGACGAAGGAGGAGTGGGGCTACGTCGTTTGGGGCGCCGTCGCCGCGGCGGTGCTCATCCCCGAGTTGCTCGCATCGTTCGGGATGTCGTTCGTGCCGTTCCCCGGAGTCGCGCGAACGGCGACGAACCTCGAGGCGCGGTGGCCGTGGGTCGCGATGGTGTTCCTCGCCGGCCTCGCGATCCTCGCGGTGCACATCGTCTTCTACCCGTGGCCCGACCTGCCGCGGAAGTGACCTAGACCGTCACGCCTTTCTTGCGGAGCTCCGCCAGCGCGGACTCCGACTTCTCCAGCCCGTCGAGACCCATTGCCTGCAGCACCTCCGGTGTCTTCGTGAACTGGACGTCCCGGTAGTCGACGACCTGGATCTGGTTGCCCCACGGGTCGCTGAAGTCGAGCCCGCGCCCCGGAGAGATCGGGATGTCCAGCTCCCGCAGGCGCGCACGCACGGCTTCCTTGTCGTCGACGACGAGGCCGAAGTGGCGCGCGCGATCGGGCGGTTGCGTGCGGCCCTGTGCAAGCGCGATGAACTGGTCGCCCATGTCGATGAACGCCATCCGGCTCATTCGGCCGCGCAGCTCCAGTTCGCCGAAGATCGACTCCCAGAACGCGAGCGCCTCGTCGAGGTCCCCGACCTCGAGCGCGATGTGGTTCATTCCGACGAGCTTCGGCATCGCGGTCTCAGACTAGTCGCTCGTCGGAACTTCGTAACAGCGGACGGTGTAGAAGCGTCGGTGGTGGGCCGACCACTCGACGAAGACGATCTGATCAGGCGCGCGCAGCGCGGAGACAAGGACGCCTACGAGGAGCTCGTGCACGCATACGAGGGAATCGCATTCCGCACGGCATACGTGCTCGCCGGGAACGGCGCCGACGCGGAGGAGGCTGCGCAGGACGGCTTCGTCAAGGCCTGGCGGGCGCTCGGTCGTTTCAGGCCCGGCGCGCCCTTTCGGCCCTGGCTGCTGCGGATCGTCGCCAACGAGGCGCACAACCGCCGCCGCTCGTCCGGCCGCCGCGTGCAGCTGGCGCTGCGTGCGGCGACGGAACGAGACCTCGGGGGACGCGGCCCCGTCCCCCGAGACCGTCCTGCTCTCCGCCGAGCAGAGCCGGACGCTCATCGCCGCCGTCAACGAGCTGCCCGAGGATCAGCGGAGCGTGATCTCGCTGCGGTACTTCGTCGGCCTGTCGGAGCATGAGGTCGCGGAGGCGCTCGAGCTACCGACGGGGACGGTCAAGTCACGCACGTCACGCGCGCTCGAACGACTGAGGGAGCTCTATGACTGAGCTCGAGCGCGCACTCGTTGCCGTTGGGCAGGAGCTCGAGCTCCCTCCGCAGCCCGACCTGGTCGCCGGCGTTCGCGTACGGCTCGAGCGCCGGCGGCCGTTCGGGTGGCGGGCGGTCGCGTTTGCCGCGGCTCTCGTCGCGGTCGCCTTCGGGATCGCGATGGCGGTTCCGCCGGCGCGGAGCGCGATCCTCCGGTTCTTCCACATCGGCGCCGCGACCGTCGAACAGGTCGACACGCTGCCCGCCGCCCGTCGAACGGCCGCTCGCCGCGGGGCTCGGCCCGCCGCTCCCGCGACGCGAAGCCGAGCTGCGCGCACACCTGCCGATCAGGCTGCCGGACCTCGAGGGCCCGAAGCCGACGCGCTACTACGCGCAACCCGGGCTGATCGCGACGCTCCTCTCCTACCGGGGCAAGCCGGTGCTGCTCGCAGAGATGCGTGACGATCAGGTTCCGCTCGTGAAGAAGTTCACCTCCGGCTCGGCTACCGTCGAGCCGGTCGAGCTCGGCAGCAACGGCTTGTGGATCGAGGGCAACCACGTGCTGACGTGGCAGTTCGGCCTCGCCGACACGCGTCAGATCAGGACACGGCTCGCCGGCAACGTCCTTATCTGGGTCGTCGGAAACACGACCTACCGGCTGGAGGGCGAAGCTCGGCAAGAGCCAGATGCTGGAGCTGGCGCGACGAATCACCCCTTAGGGCGATCCGAACGGCCCTGCTTTCCGAATAAATAGTACGAGATGACTGTCGACCTGGTGATTCGCGAGGAGACCGACCTGGTGGAGGACTGGCGGGCCGAGCAGCTCGAGTTCGCGGGCTACGGCCCGCGGGACGCGGCGAGGCTGGCGCGGCGCCACGACATCGACCTTCACGTCGCGGTCGACCTCATGCGGCAGGGCTGTCCGGCAGACCTGGCGCTGAAGATTCTGCTCTAGCAGGCAGGCGCCGGCCGGTGTGGGCAGAATCTTCTGCCCGTGACCTTGCTCGCGAGCATCCCTTCGCCTTCGAGCGGGACGATCGACGTCGGCCCGTTCACGATCCACATGTACGGGCTCATGCTGCTGCTCGCGATCGCGGCGTGTGTCGCGCTGACCGGGTACCGCTGGGTGAAGTGGGGCGGCGACTGGGATCTCGTCTTCCGCGTCGCCGTCTGGGGAGTCGCGGCTGGGATCGTCGGCGCCCGGCTGTACCACGACATCACGAGCTGGAGCGAGGTCCCTGACACATGGTGGGGCCCGTTTGCGGTGTGGCAGGGCGGGCTCGGCGTCTGGGGCGGGATCCTGTTCGGAGTGCTCGCGGGAGCGTGGGTCGTGCACCGCTCCGGCCAGAGCGTGCGTCTGTTCATGGACGCGGTCGCGCCGGGACTTCTGCTCGCGCAGGGGATCGGACGCTGGGGAAACTGGTTCAACCAGGAGTTGTTCGGTAAGCCGACCGACCTGCCGTGGGGGCTCGAGATCGACCCGCAGCACCGTCCGGAGGGCTACTTCGACAACGCGACCTTCCACCCGACGTTCCTGTACGAGTTCGTCTACGACAGCGTCGGCGTCGTCATCCTCCTGCTCGTCGACAGGTACTTCCGGATCAGGCGGCCCGGCCTCTTTGCCTTGTACGTCTCCTACTACTGCTTCGGCCGGTTCTTCGAGGAGCTGCTGCGGATCGATCCGGCGCACGAGTACCTCGGCCTGCGGCTGAATGCCTACGTGTCGATCGTGGGGTTCGTCCTCTCGACGGCGTTCTTCATCTGGTGGCAGTTCATCCGGCGCGAGAGCGCCGCCGATCGCCCGCGAGCGCGCAAGACCCCGCCGCCGGGGCGGACGATGGCCGTGCCGAAGAGCCGCGTCCGCTCCGGGAACTAGGGTCCCGGCGCCATGGTGGTGCGCGAGCTCGACCTGGATCTCGACGCCTTCGAGGGGCCGTTCGACCTCCTGCTGACGCTCGTGCTGAAGGAGGAGCTCGATCTGGCGGACGTCGACGTCGCCGGGATCGTCCTCCGGTTCGTCGAGCTGCTGGCCGAGCGCGAGGCGCTCGACCTCGACGCCTGTGGCGAATTCCTCGTGCTCGTCGCCGCGCTGCTGGAGCTCAAGGCGCGCGGGTTGTTCGAGGAGGAGGCGGCCGAGCTCTCGGATCTGGAGCCGGAGGAAGCGGCGGAGGAGCTCGCCCGGCGGCTCGCGGAGTACCGGCGGATGAAGGAGGCGGCGGCATGGCTCGCGGAGCGTCTGAGCTCCGAGCGTGACCGTTTCTTCCGCCTCGGGCCGGCTCCGCTCGCACCCGAGCCGGAGCGCCCGCTGGCGCCGCAGGACCCCGAAGCGCTCGCGAACGTCGTGCGGCTACTGGCGAAAGAACCTCCGGCCGTGTCGCTCGCGCACATGGAGCTCCGGTTCCCGCCGGTCTCGCAGTTCCTGGAACGGTTCCGGGCGCTGCTGTCGCGGCGAGCGGTGTTCGACTTCGGCGCAGAGATCGAACGGTTGTCGCGTGCGGAGCAGGCGGTGGCGTTCCTCGCGCTGCTGGAGCTCCGGCGCGCCGACGAGATTTCCATCAATCAGGCGGCACCTTTTGCTCCCATCAGGGTCGCGAGGGTGGAGCAGGAAAAAGCCGCCGTGCACGAAAGGACCTTCACGTGGAACGCCCGCTCCGCCTAGTCACAACGAATCCGCTAGACCAGCTCGCGCGAACCCTCGAGGCGCTGCTCGTGGTGGCGAGCGCGCCGCTGCCGCTCGAGGAGCTCGCTGCTGCGGCGGATGACGACGCGGAGCGGGTCGAGACCGCGCTTGGGCTCTTGGCGGAGCGCTACCGCGAGGGGCGAAGTGGCATCGTCTTGGAGTCGGTCGCGGGCGGCTGGGCCTTCCGCGCATCGCGGGAGGCGGCGGAGGCATGTGGCCGGCTGTTCGAGCGGCCGGTGCAGCGTGGCCTGTCGCAAGCCGCGCTGGAGACCGTGGCGATCGTCGCGTACCTCGGGCCGTGCTCGCGGCCTGAGATCGCGCGGATCCGGGGCGTGGCGGCGGATTCGGCCGTCGCCGGGCTGGTGGAGCGCGGGCTGATCACGGAGGCGGGACGCGACAACGGCGCCGGCGGCGCCGTGCGCTATCGCGTGACGCCGTTGTTCGAGCGGGTGTTCGGGCTCGAGAGCCTGTCGCAGCTGCCGCGTCTGGACGACCTCGCGGGCGACGCGGACGATCTGCGCGAGCGCCTGCACACAGTCGCCGAGCAGCGAAGCGCATAGCGCTTCTGCGGGCGGGCCGGGGGACGCCGTGCGGCGCGGCCTCTCGGCACACTCGTGTCACCCACGCGTGCGGATCGCAGCGGTACGCTCGTCAGCGCGGGGTACCTCACCGGGGGTCCCCGGGGCGGGTACTCGCGCGTGTACCTAGAGAGGGTTCGCCTTCTAGGAGTCCCGTTTGCGTCCGGCGGCTTCGACCCAGCGGTAGCCCGGGATCGGCACCGCGAGCGTGCGCCGCAGGCCGCGAAGGCGGCGCGGGAGGCGGAGGTAGAACTCCGGCAGCTCGTCTCGCTCGATGAGCCCCGCTGTGGCCGCGGCCCGTACGCACGGGATCGGTAACCGGGAACTTGAGCTGGTGCGAGCGCACCACGTCGAGCTCCAGCTCCGGATGCTCCACCGCCGACCGGAACTCATCCTCCGATGCGTACTCGCGCATGTGGGTCGGGTCGAGCTGCCACCGCTCGGGCGCGGGCGGCTTCCCCTTGTAGAGCCAGAACGCGTGCGGGCCGCGGATCACGCTCGACACGTAGAACCAGCCGCCCGGCTTCAGCAGACGCGCGATCTCCGGCGCGAGCACGCGGTCGTCCGGGAGATGCTCGATCACCTGCGACGACACGACCGCATCGACGGATTCATCCTCGAGCGCGGTGACATGCCCGACGTCGGACACGATCCCCATCACCTTCTCCGAGAGCCGCTCGCACAGCGCGACGTGCTCGGGCGAGATGTCGACCGCGTAGATCGTCTCGCCGACCAGGCCCGCGCGATCGAGCGGCCACAGCGTGCCGCCGTCACCTGCGCCGAGATCCGCCAGGACATGCGGCGGCGCGCGTTCCGCCGTCGCGCGCAAGAGCGGCGGCATCCATTCGGTCAGGAAGTAACGCGAGTGCTCGAGCGCTTCGACCGAAGGCCCGGCGGCCGGCTCCGTCACCCGCCGAACGCCTGTCGGCGCTCGAGATCGTGTTCCGGGTCGACGAGGTGCCCGTCGCGGTCGACGTAGCCGCCTTTGCCGCCGATGACCAGCATGACGAGATCCTCGGTCTCGCTCGCGTTCGTGATCTTGCGTGGCGTCGTCGACTCGACATGGACGAGGCCCTCCCTCGCCGAGCTCGCGCGTCTCGCCGCCGACCTCGACGAGCGCCCGGCCCGCGATGAATGAAGTAGAGCTCGTCCTGCGTGTCGTGGAAGTGCAGGAAGCCCTCGTATCCCGGGGGATAGACGACCCCGTTGACGCCGAACGCGGTGACGCCGAGCGCACGGCGCACCTTGCGAAAGCCGTAGCCGTCGCCCAGCTCGTCCAGAGACCCGAACGCGTATCCGTCGCTCATAGCTTGCGGACGATCTCCTCGGCCTCGTCGCGCGTGAACGCACGCAAGCGTCTCGGTGTGCTCGGCGCCGTAGCGGTTGAGCTTCATCAGGATCTCGATCGCCACCTCGTCGTCGGGAGCCTCGAAGATCTCGACGACGTCGTAGCGGCCGAGTGTGACGTACACGCCGACGAGCGTTCCTCCGGCGCCTTTGATGACCCGCTCGCCCTCCTCGACCCGCTCGCGCCAGCTCGGCAATCCGGCGAAGCCCTGCGTCGTCCAGCGCATGAGCGTGACGTAGTGCGGCATGTAGCGAATATATGCCGCCGTGCGCCTCAACGCGTATCTCGCGCGAGCCGGCGTCGCCTCGCGCCGCCGCGCCGACGAGCTGATCAAGGCCGGCCGCGTCGTCGTGAACGGCGAGCCCGGACAGCTGAACACCTTCGTCGAGCGCGGCGACACGGTCGAGGTCGACGGACAGCCCGTCTGCTGCGCAGCGACTGACGTACGTACTGCTCAACAAGCCCGCGGGAACCGTCACGACGGCGCGCGACCCGCAAGGGCGGCCCACGGTCGTCGACCTCGTCGACCTCCCCGAGCGCGTCGTCCCCGTCGGCCGCCTCGACGCGGACACGACCGGCGCGCTGCTTCTGACGAACGACGGCCCGCTCGCGCACCGGCTCGCGCATCCCGCGTTACGGCGTCGAGAAGGTCTACGAGGCCGACGTGGAAGGGAGGCCGGACGACGCCGCACTGCAATGCCTCGCCGGAGGCAGTCGACCTCGACGACGGCCGAACGGCGCCGGCGCACGCCCGCCGTCTGGCGCCGTCGAGGATCGAGCTGACGCTGCACGAGGGCCGCAAGCACCAGGTCAAGCGGATGCTCGCCGCGGTCGGGCATCCCGTTCGACGCCTTCACCGGAGCAGATACGCAGGATTGACGCTCGAAGGGCTCGAGCCCGGCCGGTGGCGCGAGCTCGAGCCCTCCGAGGTGCAACGACTCAGCCGCCTAGGTCAGCCGCCTGGTCGATGAGGTTCTCGGCCTGGGCGATCCAGCCTTTCGCCCGACCCTCGTTCAGCGAGACGCCGCCGAACGCAGCTCCGTCCAGCGCAGCACGGATCTGCGACGCAAGGGCGTCGCGCCGTGACGTCAGCGCCCCGATCCGGCCCTCGAGCCTCTCGTAGGTGCTGTCGTTCGTGTCCGACCCGCTCTTGATCGCCTGGGTGGACGCCTTCAGCAGCGCTCATGCTGAACGTGCCGAAGGGCGCATTCAGCTGCTTGTAGACGTCGCCGAGTCGACGCAACGTCTCGCGGTGCGCCCGCAGCGACTGCGGCACTGCGGAGGCATCGAGCTGGTCGATCAGGACGCGGCCGTCATGGACGTAGGAGTCACCGAGGCCGACGAGGTCCAGCATCGTCGGACGGACGTCCGTGTGATCGGCCCACGTCGCGTCATCGCCGTTGTTCCGGACGCCGGGCCCAACGAGGCCCAGCCACGTCGTCGCGATCTCGGGCTGGATGCCGCCGTGGTTCCACGCGAACGTGCTGGTCGGCGGTGTCGTCGGGACCGTGACGCACGGCGAATTGCAGTTCGGCGCACCGGTGAAGAAGAACCAATCCGGCTGCGCGAACATCGTCAGCGTCGGCGTCCGCTGCGGATCCGCCGTGATCATGTGCAGCGCTTTCATCCCGACCGGGTCCGCCACCGCGGCGCTGAGGTCTTCACCCTGACCCGTGTAGGGGTTGACACGGTTGAGCTTCGCAAGCGTGCGTCCGAATGTCCGCGTGACCGGTGCATCCCGAGCTGGATTGCCGGTGATGTAGATCGTCGGCGCCATGTCGGCGTGCACCGTGAACGGTGTCGTGACGCCGTCCTGGGCCATCAGACCGGCCAGGTTGCCGTTGACCTCTCCGACGAGGCTGTACGTGCAGGGCACGTTGACGCCGTCGCAGCCCGGATTCGTCGGCTTCGAGCCTGCGAAGTGGTCGCCCTCCTCGACGGTGAACGCGAACAGCGTGTTGCTCTTGTTGATGCCGTCGGCCTCCAACCTGGCGAAGAACTTCGCGAACGCGTCGTCGTAGTTCTTCAGCTGCTGGACGTAGTCGGCCTCGCCGGGCCCACGGGTCGCATGGATCTCGCCGGCGACGCCGTGCTGGTCGTGTGCGTCGGAGATGTAGCCGTACGTAATCGGGATTCCCGACTTCCTGCATCTGGGCGACGTAGGAGAGGGTGGTCGAGGCGAAGAGCCCGTCGAAGCCCGGGGAACCCCGGCTGACTGAACTGGTCGGTAATCGACGTCCCGTTCAGGTTCGGCATCGTGGCGCTGCCGCCGTTGATCGCCGGATTGACGTACTTCGCTCCGAAAAGCCCCTGGAAGCCGTTGTAGCCGCCGGGCTCGTCCGGGAGCAGATCCGGGCGGGCGTTCGAGTTGCCGGCGCAGATGCCGCCGTCGGCCCCACAGTGAACCGCGATGCCGACGAAGTCGGTCTGCGCGAGGTTTCGGGCCGGCGCTGCCTGCGGGAGCGGCGTTCGACGCGACCGCCTCGTTCCACTCCGGTGAGCCGGAGCCGAACACCTTGGTCATGTCGCCGTTCGGGCCG
Source organism: uncultured Actinomycetes bacterium (assembly GCA_963759365.1). GTDB lineage: Bacteria > Actinomycetota > Thermoleophilia > Gaiellales > Gaiellaceae > 3-1-20CM-4-69-9. The sequence continues at coordinate 63,407 of CAVWYX010000006.1, read as the reverse complement.
GTGCCGGTGTTCTCGAGCACGACATTGGCGAGCGCCGTTGCCCCGAAGTCACACCCCGCACGGGTGTAAGGCACCCACGGAGCCGGTGTGTTCTTCGGCGATCCGCTGTCGCCGTTGACCATGACCGGAGTCGGATCGGTCGGCACGGCGGACACGTCGTCCGTGAGATCCGTCCAGTACTTGAAGGACGACGACGATGCGGTCGAGCCGTCCGCACGGAAGTAGCGAAACGAGTTGGAAACCGCCTGTCCGTGGCGGTCGGAGTACATCCCCGTCAGGTTCGTGAGGATCCCGTTCGCCGTGTGTGAGATCAGGACGGTGTGATCGTTCGTCATCATCGTCCCGTTGCCGCGGATGAAGTTGAGCAGGTGCGGCATCTGCTCGACATCCGAGGGGACGTTGGGGTTGTCACGTAGGAAATGGACGTTGTCGAAGATGATGAAGATGACGTGCTTGATCTTTCCGTTCGGCGACTTCAACTGGCAGTTCGAAGCCGCGAGCGTTCGTGGCGAACTGCCCGTCGTCTGCACCTTCGCCGCGGCGAACCCGGTTACGACCAGGCCGGCGACGCAGCAGAAAGCCGAGCAGCCTCAGCCCTCTCCCCTTCATCAATTGCCTCCCCCGCCTGCCCTAGCTTCTGGAACCGGCGCGGAACCTACAACTTTTGGCGACAGCGGGGAGGACGAGGAGGCGGCAAAGCGGTTACGGTCCGGAGAATCCCGGTCCCGTGTCCGATTAGACTGCCGCGAGGCGCGTAGGGTGCGCGCACGACAGGGGAACAACGAGGGGAGAAGACCACATGAGGAAACGCGTCAGCGTGCTCGTGGTCCTGCTGGCAGGGCTGCTGATGACGCTTGCGCCCGCAGCTTTCGCCGCGGGCCCGAAGAAGGACAAGGACACCAAGGTCCAGCTGCTGGCCATCAACGACTTCCACGGCAACCTCCAGCCGCCCGCCGGTTCGTCCGGACGCATCTCCACAGGGCCGACCACGACGGTGGACGCAGGCGGTGTCGAGTACCTCGCGACGTGGATCAAGCGCCTGCGAGAGCAGAACTCCAACACGATCACGGTCGGCGCCGGCGACCTCATCGGCGCGAGCCCGCTCATCTCGGGCCTGTTCCACGACGAGCCGACGATCGAGGCGATGAATTCGCTCGGCCTCGACGTGTCGGGCGTCGGCAACCACGAATTCGACGAGGGCGTCAACGAGCTCCTTCGAATGCAGAACGGTGGTTGTCATCCCGTGGACGGCTGCCAGGACGGTGACGCGTTCGGCGGCGCACTGTTCCGGTACCTCGCCGCGAACGTGTTCTTCACGGGGACGGACAACACGATCCTGCCCCCGGCGAAGGTCGTGAAGATCGACAACGCGAAGGTCGCCTTCCTCGGCCTCACGCTCGAGGGGACGCCGCAGATCGTGACGCCGGCCGGCGTCGCAGGGCTCGAGTTCCGGCCGGAGGTGCAGACGATCAACAACCTCGTCCACAGGCTCCGTGCCGAGCAGGGCGTTCGTGCGTTCGTCGTCCTGATCCATCAGGGCGGCCAGCAGACTGCCCCATTCGCTAGCGGCTTCATGGACGTCAACCGCTGCGACAACTTCACCGGCGACATCAAGCCGATCGTGGAAGCGCTCGACCCACAGGTCGACCTCGTCGTCAGCGCGCACACGCACCAGCCGTACATCTGCAAGTTCGACGGCATCCCGACGACGAGCGCATCGTCGTTCGGGCGCCTGATCACCGACATCGACCTCGTCATCGACCACCAGTCGAAGGACGTGAAGGCTGTCGATGCACGCAACGTGATCGTCACGCGAGACGTCCCGAAGGACACAGCCCAGACCACGATCGTGGACAAGTACAACGCCCTATCGGCGCCGCTCGCGAACCGTGTCGTCGGCTCGCAGACGGCCAACATCACGCGCGACGTGAACTTCGCTCAGGAGACCGCCCTCGGCGACGTGATCGCGGACGCTCAGCTCGCCTCGACCTCGCCGACGGACTTCGGCGCCGCGGTCGTGGCATTCATGAACCCGGGCGGGATCCGGGACAACCTCACGTGCAGCGTCGTGTGCAGCCCAGCGAGCCCAGCACCTGTAACGTACAGCCAGCTCTTCACCGTCCAGCCTTTCAACAACGTCATGACGGTGAAGACGATGACCGGCGACATGATCCGGCGGCTGCTGGAGCAACAGTTCACGGTACTGCCGGGCGGGATCCGACTCCTGCAAGTATCCAACGGCTTCACGTACACGTATGACCTTGCGCAACCCGCAGGGAGCCGCGTCTTCAACATCAGGATCAACGGGACGGCACTCGATCCGCTCGCGTCGTACCGCGTGGCGATGAACAACTTCCTCGCCAGCGGTGGTGACGGGTTCACCGTCTTCAACGAGGGGACGGACCCCCTCGGGGGCGAGATCGACCTCGACGCCCTCGTGACCTACTTCACCAAGAACTCCCCGATCTCACCCGGCCCGCAAGACCGGGTCACACGTATCGGTACCCCGTAACTCGCGACAAGGGGCGCTCCGCTACGAGGCGGGGCGCCCTCTCGCGAAGCCCATCCGGTCGAACATCTGCTCGAGCGTCGGGCCCGACACGGCTCGTGACTTCTCGGCGCCGATCGCCAGCAGCCGCGACAGCTCCGCCGGGTCGTCCCGCAGCTCGCGGTAGCGCGCCTGGATCGGGCCGACGAACTCGACGACCGCATCGGCCACGTCGGTCTTGAACTGTCCGTAGCCCGCGCCGTCGTAGCGGGCCTCGATCGCGTCGGGGGTCTCGTCGGCCACGACCGACAGGATCGAGATCAGGTTCTCGATCCCTTCCTTCCCCGGCCCGCGGCGGACCTCGCGGCCCGAGTCGGTGACCGCGGACTTGATCTTCTTGCGGATCCTGTCCGGCTCGTCGAGCAGGAGGACCGTCCCCTGCGGCGTGCCGCCGGTCGTCGACATCTTCTTCGTCGGCTCCTGGAGGTCGGTGATCTTTGCTCCGAGCTCCGGGACGACCACTCGCGGGACGGCGAACGTCTCGCCGAAGCGGGCGTTGAAGCGCTCGGCGACGTCGCGGGTCAGCTCGACGTGCTGGCGCTGGTCCTCGCCGACGGGGACGACGTCGGTCTGGTAGAGCAGGATGTCCGCCGCCTGCAGCACCGGGTAGCTGAAGAGGCCGACGGAGATGAACTCCTGCTGCTCGGCCTTGTCCTTGAACTGTGTCATTCGCCGCAGCTCGCCGAAGCTCGCCACGGTCGACAGCAGCCAACTCGCGTTCGGATGGTCGGGGTTGTGGCTCTGAACGAAGAGGGTGCAGCGGTCCGGATCGATCCCTGAGGCGATCAGCAGCGCCGCGAGCGAGAGTGTCGACTCGCGGAGGTCCTCGGGCTCGTAGGCGACCGTCACCGAGTGGAGGTCGACGATGCAGATGAAAGCCTCCCCCCGATCCTGGGAGTCGACGTACTGCCGGATCGCTCCGATGTAGTTCCCGAGGTGCTTGGCGCCGGTGGGCTGGATTCCACTGAAGATCCGCATAGCTCCTCCAAAAGTATCCTGAGTTCCATGGCAGTGACGGGTTCGCCGGAGCTCCTGATCGTGATGAGCGCCCACGCGACGACCGAGGAGGTCGAGCATGTGGTCGAGCGGCTCGCCGAGGCCGGGGCCGATGCGCACGTGACCCCGGGCCGGGAGGCGACCGTGATCGGCGCGATCGGTGAGCGCGAGGCGCTGGCGGCGCTGCCGCTCGAGGGCTATCCGGGCGTGGAGCAGGTGCTGCCGATCCTCAAGCCGTACAAGCTGGTCTCGCGCGAGCTCTCGCCGGATCCGACCGTGATCGAGGTGAACGGCCGCACGCTCGGAGATCACACCTTCGGTCTGATCGCCGGGCCCTGCACGGTCGAGTACCGGGAGCAGACGCTCGAGACGGCCCGCGCGGTCGCGGAAGCCGGCGCGACGATGCTGCGCGGCGGCGCCTTCAAGCCGCGGACGTCCCCATACACGTTCAGCGGCCTCGGCGAGGAAGCGCTGTCGATCCTCGTCGAGGCGCGCGAGGAGACCGGGCTGCCGATCGTCACCGAGCTGATGGATCCGAGGCATGTCGACGCCGTGCTCGAGCATGCCGACGTGATCCAGATCGGCGCGCGCAACATGCAGAACTTCAACCTGCTGTCGGAGGTCGGGGGCACCGACAAGCCGGTGCTGCTCAAGCGGGGCCCGGCTGCGTCGATCGAGGAGCTGCTGATGGCCGCCGAATACGTCGTCAAGGAAGGAAACGCGCAGGTGATCCTCTGCGAGCGCGGCATCACGACCTTCGAGCGGGCGACGAGATACACGCTCGACATCAGCGCCATTCCCGTGCTGAAACAGGAGACGCACTTGCCCGTGATCGTCGATCCGTCGCATGCGGCCGGGCGGCGCGAGCTCGTCCTCCCGCTCGCGCGGGCCGCCGTCGCGGCAGGTGCCGACGGGATCATCGTCGAGGTGCACCCGCGACCCGAAGAAGCGCTCTGCGACGGCCCGCAGCAGATCCCGGTCGCCGATTTCGCGGACTTCGCGGACGAGATTCGCGCGCTGGCCCAGCTGATGGGCCGCCAGATCGGCTGAGATGGTCCAGCGCCTCGGCATCGTCGGCACCGGGCTGATCGGGGCCTCGATCGGACTGGCAGCGCGCGCCGCCGGCGTAGGGGAGGTGCGCGGCTGGGACGTCGACCGCGGTGCACTGGACGTGGCGGCCGGACGCGGCGCGCTCGAGGCCGCGGCGTCGCTCGGCGAAGCGGTCGAGGACGTCGAGCTCGCGGTCGTCGCGGCGCCTGTCGCCGCTCTGCCGGCGCAGGTCGCAGCCGTGCTCGACGCCAGCGGAGCCTCGACGACGGTCTCCGACGTCGGCTCGACGAAGGGTGCGATCACCCGCGCCGTCAGCGACGCGCGCTTCATCGGCGGCCACCCTGTGTGCGGCTCGGAGGCACACGGCCCGGCGTACGCGAACGGCGAGCTCTTTCGCGGGGCCACGTGGTTTCTCACGCCGGATGCAACCACGGAGCCAGAGCGCTATCGCACCCTGCACGGCTTCGTCGCTGCGCTCGGTGCGGTACCCGTCGCCGTCGAGCCCGAGGCACACGACCGCCTCGTCGCGCTCACGAGCCACCTGCCTCATGCGCTCGCCAACGTGTTGCTGAATCAGGCCGGTGCGTCGCGCGTCGACGGACACGAGCCCCTCGCCGCCGCAGGCGGATCGCTCCGCGACATGACCCGCGTCGCAGGCGCGAATCCGCGCATCTGGGTCGACATCTTTCTCGACAACGCCGACGCGCTCGCGGCGGCTCTCGCCGACCACCGACGTCGCGTGGAGCAGGTCGAGCGCGCGCTCGCTGTAGGGGACGCCGGTTTCCTCGCCAAGTGGATCGCCGAGGCCTCCGGCAACCGCAGGCGGCTATTGGCGGACGCGTACGAGGAGCCGGCCGGGCTCCAGCGCCTGCGCGTGCACGTCCCGGACCGGCCCGGCGTCCTCGCCGGGATCACGCAAGCGCTGGGCGCCCAGCGGATCAACATCGAGGACTTCGAGCTCCAGCATCTGTCGCGCGAACGCGGCGGCACGTTGACCCTGCTCGTCGCGGGCGAGGAGGAGGCGGCCCGCGCGGCCGACATCCTCGAAGCGCAGGGCTACCACGTCGTCACGTCTCCCGGTCCTGGACGAGCCCGGATGACGCGAGTCGAGCCGGCCGGGACGCTCGTCGGCCACATCGCAGTACCCGGGGACAAGTCGATCTCGCACCGTGCGCTCCTGATCGGCGCGATCTCAGAGGGCGAGACGCAGGTTCACGGTTTCGGCCGCTCCGGGGACACGGAGTCGACGATCGCCGCGGTCCGCTCACTCGGCGTCGACGTGGACGAGCGTGCCGCCGACGAGCTCGTGGTGCACGGCGTCGGGCTGCGCGGCCTGCGACCGCCAGACGCGCCGATCGACGCGGGCAACGCGGGCACGCTGATGCGCCTCCTCCTCGGCATCCTCGCCGGCCAGCGAGGAACGTTCGAGCTCACGGGCGACGACTCGCTGCGGACGCGGCCGATGGATCGCGTCGCGGAGCCGCTCACGCGCATGGGCGCGCGGATCAGCACCGCGGACGGACTACCGCCGGTGGTCGTCGAGGGAACGTCGAGCCTGAGAGGGATCGAGTACGCCCTGCCGGTCGCGAGCGCGCAGGTGAAATCCGCCGTGCTGCTCGCTGGGCTGAACGCGGATGGTGCGACAACCGTCATCGAGCACGTGCCGACGCGTGATCACACGGAGCTGATGCTCGCGGCCGCCGGCGCTCGGGTGCGCAGGCGTCCACACTCCGTGACGGTCGAGCCCGCGGCACGTCTCGTCCTCGGCGACGTGACCGTTCCGGGCGACTTCTCGTCCGCCGCACCGTTCATCGTCGCTGCGACGCTGCTCGCCGGCTCGGAGCTGACGATCCACGACGTCGGGCTCAACCAACGTCGGACCGGCCTGCTCGACGTCCTCGAGCGCATGGGGGCACGGATCAGCATCTACAACCGCCGCAAGGTCGGCGGCGAGTGGGTCGGCGACCTCGAGGTCCGGTCGGCGGAGCTGACGGCGACGGACATCGGCGGAGAGGAGGTGCCGGCGCTCGTCGACGAGCTGCCCCTCTTCGCGCTGGCGGCGGGATCCGCCCGCGGCCACAGTCGCCTCAGCGGCGCCGGCGAGCTGCGCATCAAGGAATCGGACCGGATCGAAACGGTGACGAACGGGTTACGAGCGGTGGGCGTCCGGATCCGCATGCGCGACGATGGCTTCGACGTGCACGGAGTCCCAGCCCGTCCCACCGGCGGACGCTTCCCGTCGAACGGCGACCATCGGATCGCCGTCCTCGGCGCGATCGCCGGTGTCGTGTCGCGCGAAGGCGTGGACATTGGGGACGCCGAGTGCGGCCGCTATAAGCTTCCCCGGGTTTTTCGACCTCCTCAACTCGGTTTCCAGAAGATGATCGTCGCCATCGACGGCCCCGCTGGGGCAGGCAAGAGCACGGTCGCGCAAAGGCTCGCCGCGCGGCTCGGCTTCCGCTACCTCGATACCGGGGCGATGTACCGCGCGGTCACGTGGCTCGCGCTCCAGCGTGGCCTTCCACTCGGCGACGGCGAGCCGCTGGGCGAGCTCGCGGCCGCGAACCCGGTCTCCTTCGACGAGGCAGGTCGCGTCTTCATCGCCGGCACGGACGTCACGGCTTCCATCCGCAGGTCGAACATCGACCGCAACGTTCCGGTTGTCGCGCGCCATGCTGCGGTTCGTGCCGTGATGCGGGAACGCCAGCGTGAGCTGGGCCACCAGGGGAACGTCGTCATCGAAGGCCGCGATATCGGCACGGTCGTGGCGCCCGACGCTTCAGTGAAGATCTACCTCAACGCGGACTCCGGAACCCGTGCGCGCCGCCGGCAGGCTGAGCGTCCGGACATCGGAGGCGACGCGCTCGCCACGGATCTGCGACTTCGCGACGAGAGCGACGCGGCGCGAATGCGTCCTGCAGCCGACGCGGAGCAGATCGACACGACCGACCTCGAAGTCGAGGACGTCGTCGGCCGCATCGAGCAGCTCGTCCACGAGCGGCTCGCAGCGTCGCAACGATGAACCAGGAGCAGGCCGCGTGGCTGGTCGGCCGCCCGTTCTTCGGCGGGCTCGTGCGGATCTTCGCGCCGCTCCGGGTCTACGGGAGCGAGCGCGTCCCTCGGCACGGGGCGGTCGTGCTTGTGCTTCAACCACTTCTCGTGGCTCGATCCGTGGGCGTTCGGTTCGGTCACGCCGCGGACGATCGTCTACGTCGCCAAGCAGGAGGCGCATGCGAACCCGTTCATCGGGCCGTTCATCCGCATCTTCGGGACGTTGTCGGTTCGCCGCGGCGAGTCCGACCGCGAGGCGATTCGCCTGATGCGGGAGGTCGTCCGACGAGATGACGCACTCGGCATGTTCCCCGAGGGAACGCGGCAGGAGCGCGAGCCCGGGCCGGTGCGCAGTGGGGCGGCGATGATCGCCGTGCAGGAGGGCGTGCCGATCGTGTGCGGCGCGATCCACGGCACGCAGGACTGGCGGTTCGGCAACTTCCATCCGGTGTCGATCGCCTTCGGCGAGCCGCTCGACGTCAGCCACCACCCGCGAAACTCGCGCGGCTACCGCGCCGCCTCGGAGGAAATCCAGCACGAGCTCCGGAAGCTGTTCGATTTCCTCGTCGTCACCATGGATGCCGGCCGGCCGCGGGTTGCGACACCGCCGGCATGAGCCAGCCGCAAGAGCCGCTGCTCGGAACTGTGGCGATCGTCGGCTTTCCGAACGTCGGCAAGTCGACCCTCGTCAACCGACTGACGGGCTCCCGCGCCGCCGTCGTGCACGAGACGCCCGGTGTGACGCGCGACCGCAAGGAGCTCGTCGGCGAGTGGCGCGGTAAGCGTTTCCTGCTGATCGACACCGGCGGCGTCGACATCGCCGACCGGTCGCCGCTGACGCAGTCCGTAGGCGCGCAGGCGCAGGAGGCCGTGGCGGAGGCGGATCTCGTCCTGTTCGTCGTCGACGCAAAGGCCGGGGTCACGCCGGGCGACGAAGAGGTTGCGGAGATCCTCCGCCGCGCGCGGAAGCCGGTGCTCCTGATCGCGAACAAGATCGACGACCCGGCTCAGGACGCGCTGGCGCTCGACCTGCACCGGCTCGGCCTCGGCGAGCCGATTCCGGTGTCGGCGTTGCACGGGACCGGAACCGGCGACTTGCTCGATCTGATCCTCGAGCAGCCTGCCCGGCGAGCCGGCCGCGAGGAGATTCCGGAGGATGCGATTCGCGTCGCCATCCTCGGCCGTCCGAACGTGGGCAAGTCGTCGCTGCTGAACGCGATCCTCGGCCACGAGCGCGTGATCGTGTCGGAGACGCCGGGGACGACGCGTGACTCGATCGACACCGTGTTCCGCCGCGGCGACCGGACGTTCGTGTTCGTCGACACCGCCGGAATTCGGCGCAAGCGCCGCCACCGGCAAGGCATCGAGTATTACTCGGAGCTCCGCGCCCGCGACGCGGCGGCGCGGGCCGACGTCGCGCTCGTCCTGATCGATACGTCCGAGGGTCTGGTCGACCAGGATCTGGCGGTTGCCGATATCGCGCGCAAGGCGCAGGACTCGACCCTCGTCGTGCTGTCGAAGTGGGATCTGACGACGGTGTCGATCGAGGACGTCCGGCCCGAGCTCGAGCGCCGCCTGCGGCAGCGGCCGCCGCATGTTGCGATCTCCGCAAAGACGGGTCGCGGCCTCGAGCGGCTGCTGGACGGGATCGAGAGGCTGTACGACAAGCACATTGCGCGTGTCTCGACGTCGGAGCTGAATCGCTTTCTCGCGGAACTGCGCGAGCGCCGGCCGGCTCCGTCGAAGAACGGTCGCAGTCTCAATCTCCTTTACGGTGCGCAGGTGGCGACGAGGCCGCCGCGTTTCCGCTTCACCGTCAACGATCGCCGGCTGATCACGCGCGACTACGGCTACTGGATCGAGAACCAGCTGCGCGACGAGTTCGAGCTCGAGGGCGTTCCGGTGACGATCGACTTCGTTCCGCGGAGGAGCTGAAGCATGGAGATCGTGGTCGTCGGCGGCGGCTCGTGGGGGACGGCTTTCTCGTGTTTGCTGCGTGACCGGCACCACGACGTGACGTTGGCGAGCCGCGATCCGGTTCAGGTGCTGGCGATTCGTGAGTCGGGCCACAATCCCCGGTACCTCACCGATGTCGACTTGAGCGGGATCGATGCGAGCGACGATCGACGACGCGCCGATCGCGGATGCGGATCTCGTGGTGCTTGCAGTCCCGAGCCGCGCCTTCGCCGGTGTTGCTGCGGCTCTGCCCGGGGTCACGCCGGTGTTGAGTCTGACGAAGGGTCTCGATCCGGCGACCGGGAACCGTCTCTCGACGTGTGTCGAGGGACGTCCCGTCGCCGTGCTCTCCGGTCCCAACATGGCGGAGGAGATCGCCGAGGGTCTTCCGTCGGCGTCGGTGATCGCCAGCGAGGACGGTGCGCTCGCGGAGTGGTTGCAGGAGGCGATCAATTCGATGGTCTTCCGCGTCTACGTCAACGACGACCTCGTTGGGGTCGAGTTCTGCGCCGCTGCGAAGAACGTGATCGCACTCGCAGCGGGTGGCGTCGACGGCCTCGGCCTCGGCGACAACGCGAAGGCGAGCCTGATCACCCGCGGCCTTGCAGAGATGGCTCGGCTCGGCGAAGCCTCGGGTGCTGCGCCGGAGACGTTCGCGGGCCTGGCCGGCATGGGCGACCTCAACGTGACCTGCTATTCCAGCTATGGACGGAACCGTCGGGCAGGCGAGTTGATCGCGCGTGGAGCCAGCGCGGGCGAGGCCGTCGCCGAGATCGGGCAGGTGGTCGAGGGGCTGACGACGGCGCACGTGTTGCGGGATCTCTCGCGGCGGCTCGAGGTCGAGCTGCCGATCACCGAAGGGGTCTGCCGGGTCCTGGACGGCGAGAGCCTGCAAGATCTGCTCGCGTCGCTGATGGGGCGGCAGCCCACCGCGGAGTGACGGCTACCATCCGGGCGATGCGCGCCATTCTTGCGGCTCTTGCACTGGTTTTCGTCCTCGCGGCTGCGGGCTGCGGCGGGACGACCACGGCGACCCGGGTGGCCGCGGCGGGCGACGACGCAGCGTCTCTTGTCCCGCCCGACGCGATCGCCTTCGTCCGCGCCGATGCGAATCTCGACTCCGAGCAGTGGCGGTCGCTCACGGATCTCATCGGCCCGATCGACTTTCCGTCCGGAGCGGACTACGCCCAGACGATCAAGCCTGCGATCGGCGACCAGCTCAATCTCGCCGTGCTCGGGGTCGAGCAGGGCAAGCCTGAGGCGATCGCGATCGTCAAGACGAACGACGAGGCGAAGCTCCGCTCGCTCGCGTCGAAGTTCGATCAGGGTGACGAGCACTACACGGTCGAGCGTGTCGGGGACTGGTCCGTCGTCGCCGATTCGGCAGAGGCGTTCGCCGCCGTTCGCAGCGCCCAGTCGGGCCGGTCTCTCGCGGACGTGCCTGCATTTCAGTCGGCGACAGGACGACTCGACTCGAGCTCGCTCGCTGCCGCGTTCGTGGACGGTGCCCGGCTCGGGGGTGTCTCGGACAAGGCCGGTTCGGTCACACAGCTGCTCGGCTCGCCACGTTGGCTCACGGCACAGGTGACCTCGCAGGGGGACGCGGTCCGGCTCGACGCGCGCGCCGGCACGCCGAAGCAGCCTCGCGCCGCGTATCGGCCGCAGCTCCTTCGCGACGTCCCGTCGGGAGCGCTCCTCGCGGTCAGCTTCAAGGACGCGAACGTCGCGTTGAAGCGGATCGCCGGCAAATCGTCCTTCAGTGACGCTGCTCGCCGAGCTGAAGGAGTACACGGGCATCAGCGCCGCGCAGCTTGCGCCCGCCCTTCGCGGCGAGGGCGTCTACTACGTCACCCAGAGCACGCTTCTGCCGACGCTCGTGCTCGAAGTCGAGAGCCCCAATCCGGCAGCCACCGCGCGGACGTTCCGGACGGTTGCCGCGAACCTCAGCGCGAAAGCGGGCAACTTCCTGCAACTCAAGGTCTTCCAGCGCGGGAAGCGTGTCTACCTGACGAACGCTCCGACCGTGCCGTCCACGAGCGGCGGCTCGCTCGTCGACGACAGGGCCTTCAAGGACGCGCTGGCAGCCGCGGGCGCTCCCGCGGCGGTCACCTGGCTCGCCTACGCGGATCTCAAACGGCTTGCGCCGATCGTCCAGGTGCTCTCGCAGTTGCTCGGCGGCTCGGCCTCGTCGCGGCAGCAGGGCCAGAAGCTGGACCGCCTCGGGACGCTGGTCGCGTACGGCGCCCCTGCCGGGGCTGACAGCCGCGTCTCGGTCCGCATCACCCACCGCTAGTCCTCCGGGGAGTCTTCGGTCGCGGCGGGTGACGTCCCGTGTAGCCTGTCGCGCCATGGCGCGGGAATTCCTCTTCACCTCAGAGTCCGTTACCGAAGGTCATCCAGACAAGATCGCCGACCAGATCTCCGACAGCGTCCTCGACGCGGTTCTTCGCGACGATCCCAACGGACGAGTCGCGTGCGAGACGCTGATCACCACGGGGCTCGTCGTCGTTGCGGGAGAGATCTCGACCGAGACGTACGTCGACATCCCGAAGCTCGTTCGCGAGCGCATCTCCGACATCGGCTACACGCATTCGGAGTGGGGCTTCGACGCGACGACGTGCGGGATCGTGGTCGCGATCGACGAGCAGTCACCGGACATCGCACAGGGTGTCGACTCGTCGTACGAGGTGCAGCACGACCCGGGCGACGACGATCCGCTGGACCGAATCGGCGCCGGCGACCAGGGGATGATGTTCGGCTACGCGACGAACGAGACGAAGGAGCTGATGCCCCTCCCGATCATGCTCGCGCACAAGATCTGCAAGCGGTTGGCGGAGGTGCGCAAGGCGGGAGAGCTGCCGTACCTACGGCCCGACGGCAAGGCTCAGGTGACGGTTCGGTACGAGGTGGACGACGACGGCCGGCAGCGTCCGGTCGAGATCGAGCGTGTGCTCGTCTCCACGCAGCATTCCGACGGGATCTCGTCCGAGGATCTGATCAAGCCGGACATCCTCGAGCGTGTCCTCCATCCGATCCTGCCGACCGACCTCTACGACGAGAAGCGGTTGATGAACGACCGCGATTTCGTCTTCGTCAACCCGACCGGGAAGTTCGTGTTGGGAGGGCCGATGGGCGACACCGGCCTCACCGGTCGGAAGATCATCGTCGACACGTACGGGGGCGCCGCGCGTCACGGCGGCGGTGCGTTCTCGGGCAAGGATGCGACCAAGGTCGACCGCTCGGCCGCCTACGCCGCGAGGTACGTCGCGAAGAACATCGTCGCCGCCGAGCTTGCGGAGCGCTGTGAGGTGAACGTTGCGTATGCGATCGGCGTCGCTCATCCCGTTTCGATCGCGGTGCGGACGTTCGGCACCGAGCGAGTTCCGGCGGTGCGCATCGAGGAGCTCGTGCGAGAGCACTTCGACCTGCGCCCGGCGGCGATCCTCGACGACCTCGATCTCCGCCGCCCGATCTTCTCCAAGACCGCGGCGTATGGGCATTTCGGTCGAGAAGACCGCGACTTCACGTGGGAGCGCTCGGACAAGGCCGACGCCCTACGCGATGCCGCAGGCATCGCCTCCGCCGCGACCGCTAGCCGCAGTACATCCGCCGCGAACGGTGGCTTTGCCGCCGTTCGCCGAGACCGCTGTCCGTTAGCGCGAATCCCGCGGGAATCATCATGGCCGCGAAGCGGCCGGACTTTCACGCGGGAGCCCGGCGCGCGGAATCATCATGGCCGCGAAGCGGCCGGATTCAGCGCGGTGGGGCGGACGAACAAGCCGGCTGCCGCCTTCTCGCCGATGGCACGCTCCTGGCCGTTCAGGCGCACCGTGACCTGGCCGGCTGCCGGTTGGGCGTCGCGGACCTCGATCTCCTTCCCCGGAACGAGGCCCTCGTCGTAGTACCAGTGCAGGAGCTCGCCGTCGTGCTCCGCGAGCCGGACGATCGTTGCGCGGGAGCCCGCCTCCAGATCCGCGAGCGGCGCCAGCTCCTGGTTCTCGGCCTGCTCGACGTCCGGATCGACCGGCCACCCGTGCGGGCACCGTTCGGGATGGCCGAGGCGCTCCTCGATCCGCTCCACCATGTCGTCGGTGAACGTGTCGCCGAGCAAGTCGGCCTGCACGTGAGCCTCGGCCGGCGTGTAGCCCATGAAGTCCGTGAGCAGCCGTTCGATCACGCCGGTGCTTGCGGACGACCTTCTCGGCGCGCTTCCGGCCCGCCGCGGTCAGCAACGCCTCCTTGTGCTCGCCGCGCTCGATCAGCCCCTCGCCCTCGATCCGCTTCAGCATCTCGCCGGCCGACGCACGCGAGACACCGAGCATCTCCGCCACCCGTGAAGCGAGGGTCGGCGACCCGGCGCTGAGCGGACGGTACTCCCCGATCGGGAAGGCCAGGAAGTAGATCGTCTCGAGGTACTCGTCGATCGAGTGGCCTTGCGCCATTGACCGCATCGTAGCCCTGACAATTGCTGTAAGGTCACCCTTACATGGGTACCGGCGAGACTCTCCTGCTGGGCGCGATCGCGGGCGCCACCATCTTCCTCGGGCTGCCGCTCGGCCGCTATCGGGACGCCGACGTCCGCCTCAAGGCCTTCTTCATGGCGGTCGCCGCCGGAATCCTCCTGTTCCTCTTCTTCGACGTCGTCTCCCACGCCTGGACGCCGGTCGAGGAGGGCGCGGAGGAACACGAGTGGGGCGACATGATCGGCTTCGGTCTTCTGTTTGCGGGAGGCATCTCGGCCGGGCTCGCGAGCCTCGTCTACTACGACCGCTGGATGTCGAAGCAGCGCGGGCAAGGCGCTGCTCGGGCCCGGAGCGGCGTCGACGGCCGAGTTCGAACGCTCCTGGATGGCCAAGCTCTCGGCCGGCCAGTGGCTCGCCCTGCTCATCGCCACCGGAATCGGCGTGCACAACTTCGCCGAGGGCCTCGCGATCGGCCAGTCGGCCGCCGCGGGCCAGATCAGTCTCGCCATCGCCCTCGTGGTCGGGTTCGCCGCGCACAACGCAACCGAGGGATTCGGAATCGTCGGGCCGATGGCCGGCGACGAGGATCGTCCGAGCTGGGGCTTCCTGGCACTGCTCGGAGTCATCGGCGGCGCGCCGACGTTCATCGGCACGGCAGTCGGCCAGGCGTGGACGAACGAGTGGGTCGAGGTCGCGTTCCTCGCGGTCGCGGCCGGATCGATCCTCTACGTCGTGATCGAGCTGCTCGCCGTGCTCCGGCGCGTCGATGCCAAGGTGCTGGTCACCTGGGCGCTGCTGCTCGGGCTCTTCCTCGGCTTCGGCACCGAGCTGATCATCGAAGCGGCCGGCGGCTAGACCCGGCGTCACGCGCCGGATCTAGGCTGGCCGGACTATTCGTTACGCCGCCGTCTATCCGCTCGTAACTGCACGCGCGCTCGCGCGCGAGTTCACGTACGAGGTCCCGGACGAGCGTTCGACCGGGCGCGGTGGTCGAAGTGCGCTTCGGTAACGCGCGACGCCGCGGAGTCGTCACCAACGTCGACCTCGAACCGCCCCCGGGGATCAAGACCGCACCGGTCGAACGCGTCGTCGAGGAGTTGCCGCCGGCACTCGTCGAGCTGGCGCTCTGGATCGCCGACTACTACGGCTCGACTCCCGGCCGTGCGCTCGGCCTCGTCGCCCCGCTGCAGCGGAAGGCGCGCGGCGAACGCCGGCCGCCGGCGGAGCGCGACGCACTGCCCGGCGAGGCCCAGCCGGCCGCGCTCAGCCCGTCTCAACAGACGGCGCTCGAACGTGTCCTGGCGGCGCTCGACGCCGGCCAGAGCACGAACTTCCTCCTCTACGGCGCCACCGGTAGCGGCAAGACGGAGGTCTATCTGCAGGCGTGCGCCGCTGCCCTCGAGCGCGGGCGCGGGGCGATCGTGCTCGTTCCGGAGATCGCGCTGACGCCGCAGGCGCTCGGCCGCTTCGGTGCCCGGTTCGGGCCGCGCGTCGCAGTCCTGCATTCCGCGCTGACCGAAGCGGAGCGGCGCGACGAGCGTGCGCGGATCGCAAGCGGCGAAGCGCCGATCGTGCTCGGTGCGCGCTCAGCCGTCTTCGCGCCGGTCCCGCGGCTCGGTGTCATCTGCGTCGACGAGGAGCACGACGCGTCGTACAAGCAGGAATCCGATCCGCGTTACGACGCACGCACCGTCGCGGCCAAGCGCGCATCGCTCGAGGGTGCGGTCGCGATCTTCGGGAGCGCGACACCGCGACCGGAGAGCTGGGGTCGCCTCGAACACCTCGAGCTCGGCGGGCGGCTGTCCGGCCCGTTACCTCCCGTTCGTGTCGTCGACCTTCGCCGGGAGGCCGGCTACCCGCTCTCGGCGCCGCTTCTGGCCGAGCTCGGCGCGATCGCAGAGAACGGCGGCAAGGCGATCCTGCTCCTCAACCGGCGCGGGATTGCGCCCGCACTTCACTGCCGCGCGTGCGGGACGACGATCCGCTGCGACAACTGCGACGTCGCGCTCGTCCTCCACGGCGACCGGATGCTTCGATGCCATCACTGCGGCCATGCCGAGCCCGAGCCGGAGACGTGCCCCGTCTGCGGCTCCGCGGAGATTGCCCGGCTCGGCGCCGGGACCCAACGGCTCGAACGTGAGCTGCAGGCGAAGCTTCCCGAGCTCGAGCGGATCCGGCTCGACGCCGACGCGGCCGTTCGTCCTGGTGCGATGGCGGCTGCGCTCGCGCGCTTCTCCGCGGCCGACCGCGCGGTGCTCGTCGGGACGCAGATGGTCGCGAAGGGACACCACTTTCCAGGCGTCGCGCTGGCGGCAGTCGTCGACGCGGACACCGGCCTCGGCCTGCCCGATTTCCGCGCGGAGGAACGGACCTTCCAGCTGCTGACGCAGCTCGCCGGCCGCAGCGGACGCGACGCACCCGGCCGTGTGCTCGTGCAGACGTTCCAGCCCGACTCGAGGGCGATCGAGCACGCGGCGCGTCACGACGTCGAACGCTTCCTCGCGGGCGAGCTCGAACGGCGGCGTGAGCTCGGCTACCCGCCGTTCAGCCACCTCGTCCGCATCGTCGTCGCCGGCCCCGACCCGGCTGCGCCGCTCCAGGCATTGACCGAGCTGAAGGCCGGTCTCGGCAAGGACGAGATCCTCGGTCCCGCACCCCTGCTGCGCCTACGCGGAAAGTTCCGCGCACAGCTCGTTGCGAAAACGGCGCAGCCCCGACGGATCGCCGCCCAGGCCGGCCGGCTCCTCAGCGCAGCGGCGCCGGCGATGCGCCGCGCCGGGCTGACCGTCGTCGTCGACGTCGACCCGCAGGGCTTCTAGTTTCTAGTTCGACGACGGATCGAGCGGCATCCGCGCGACGAGCTCGTACTGGCCGCCTTTCCGCCGCAGCAGGTTACTCCAGAGGCCGTCGGGATCGTCCGTGAAGATGTCGTCCGCGCCGGCGGGCGCCACGATCCAGTCCTCACGGGCGAACTCGCTCTTCGAGCTGATCGGGCCCCCAGCCCGCGACACCCGCGAACACACGCGCGCGCTGCACGCGCGGCGGTTCCGTCTCGAGCGCCTCGTCCAGCGCGACGAACCCGACGTCGTCGAGCACGACTACGCCGGCGTCGTCCGGGTCCTCGAACTCGGCGAGCACCGCCACTCCCTCCGCGTTCACCGGCCCGCCGACGAAGATCGACGCGTCGGGCTCGACCAACTGATCGAGTTGCGGGACCGCCTCCTGCACCGTCGCCTCGGAGCGGCGGTTGACGATCAGGCCGACGGCTCCCTCCTCGGTGTGTGCCGTGATCAGCACGACGGTGCGGTGGAAGTTCGGGTCGAGGATTGCCGGGGACGCGATCAGAAACTGCCCGGCCAGCGAGTCCACCGTGTCGATCTACCCGTCGACCGGGAAACGAGTCAGGATCCAGTCCGCATCGAGTGGCTCGCGGGTGTACGGCCTGCCGTTGACGAGGACGAAGTCGCCCGTCCGCGGGTTCATCGGCAGACGCGACTCCGCCGGATAGTGCCGGTTGTGCGTCTCGATGAGCTCGTTCACTTCGCTGAAAGTCCCACTCCTCGGCAAGCTCCTGCCAGGCGCGCGCGAAGCCCGCCGGATCGTCGCCGTACTCCGCGCGCAGCGCGCGTTGGGCCTCCTCGAGCTGCGTCTCGTGCAGCTGGATCGCGAGCTCGATCGCGCGCAGGCGGCGCATCCACGCGAGCGGGCCGCCGAGCGCCGCCAGCTGTGCGGTCGCATCGGGACGAAAGTTCCGGAGACGGCGGCGGAGCGGCGCGCCGACGAGTGGGTTCGAGCGAAGATCGTCTTCCAGTCGCCTCGCGTTCGGCACGGTCGCGCGGCGTCTCCGCCCGCTCGACGCCCTGCCGCATGATCGCTTCGCGCTCACGCCGTTCCACCCCGCTAGTGTGCCCGTCGTGATGCGGACGTGACCAGTTCGACGGACTCGACAGACCAGGTCGAGGGCGAGGTCAAGCACGAGGAGCGCGACCCCGAGCAGGAGGCGAGAAGGCAGCTCGCGCTCGCGCAGATCCGCCAGTACCCAGACCCGGCGCTCCGCATGGCCGCCCGTCCCGTCGAGGACTTCGACGACGACCTGAGACGCCTCGCCGACCGCATGGCGCAGCTGATGGTGGATGCAAGCGGTGTCGGCCTCGCGGCTACGCAGGTTGGTGTTCTGCAGCGCCTGTTCGTCTTCGCGCCCGACGGCGAGCGCGTTCTCACGCTCGTCAACCCCGAGATCGTCTCGCGGAGCGACGAGCTGGAGACGGACGACGAAGGCTGCCTCTCGATGCAGGGTGTGACCGTGAGCGTCGAACGCCCCGTTGCGGTGCGTATCGAGGGCCTCGACGAGCGCGGCAAGAAGGTGGCATACGACCTCGAGGGCATGGCGGCGCGGATCGCCCAACACGAGTTCGATCATCTCGACGGCACGCTCATCCTCGATCGGACGACGCCGGAGGATCGCAAGAAGGCGCTGGCCGTCCTGCGGCCGCGCGTTTTCCTCCGCTAATATGCGTCTGGCCGTCGCCGCGACGGCGCCGTTCGGAGCGGATGTCCTCGAGCGCCTCGCGGCGAAGCACGAGATCACCGCGCTGCTGACGAGACCCGACGCGCCGCGGGGACGTGGCCGCCGCGTAGCCGCGCCGCCGGCCAAGGAAGCTGCCGAACGGCTCGGGATCCCCGTCCTCCAGCCGCGGCGGCCCGAAACCGGCATGGACCTCGGAGCGGACACCGTCGTGGTCGCCGCGTACGGGTTGCTGATCCCGGAGGATGTGCTCGACGAGCGGCTCTGGCTGAACGTGCACCCGTCCCTGCTGCCGCGCTGGCGCGGAGCGGCACCGGTCGAGCGCGCCATCATGGCCGGTGACACCGAAACCGGCGTCACGATCCATCGAACGGTCAAGGCGCTCGACGCGGGCCCGATCGCCGCGCAGCGGGCGTTCCCCATCGGCGACGACGACGACGCGGGCGCCGTGTACGCGAAGGCCGCACCTCTCGCGGCCGTGCTTCTCGACGAGGTGCTTCCCGACCCGCACTTCACGCCGCAGGACGAGGACGGCGTCACGTACGCGGACAAGATCACCGCCGCAGACCGACAGCTCGACTGGAGCCGGCCGCCCGAGGAGCTCCTCCGTCAGATCCACGCGCTCTCGCCGCACATCGGCGCACGGGCCGAGCTCGAGGGCCGGCCGGTGACGATCTGGCGTGCGCGTCTCGACGACGGCAAGCTCGTGCCGCTCGAGGTCCAGCCGGACGGCAGGCGCCGGATGACCTACGAGGAGTTCCTGCGCGGTCTCCGTTGAGTGTCTCTCCAGCACGCCGTGCCGCTTTCGACGTCGTTCTGCGCGTCTTCGAGGACGAGGCCTACGCGGACCGCGTGCTGCGCAGCGCCGCGGCGGATCTCGACGGCCGTGATCGTGCGCTGGCGCAGAGGCTGGCGTTCGGCACGGTGCAGCGCGTCCGCACGCTCGACCACGCGATCCACACGCTCGGCAAGCGTCCGGTGCGCAAGCTCGACCCACCGGTTCGCGCGGCGCTGCGACTCGGCGCGTACCAGCTCGGCTACACGGACGTGGCGGAGCACGCCGCCGTCAACGAGACGGTCGAGCTCGTCCGCGCTGCGCGGCTCGAGCGTGCCGTCGCCTTCACGAACGCGGTCATGCGGCGGCTCGCGGCCGGTCTGCAGCCCCTGCTCGCCGCGCTGCCCGAGGCAACGGCGACCGACGCTGCGCTGAAGCACTCCTATCCGGACTGGGTTGCGGAGCTGTGGTGGCGTGAGCTCGGGCCCGACGAGACGCTCGCCCTGCTGCGCGCGCAGAACGAGCCGCCGGAGCGCGTCGTCCGGCTGAACCGCCGCAAGGCGGGTCACGTCGACGGCCGCCCCGATCCCGACCTGCCGGATGCTCTCCACGTCGAGCGCATCGACGACCAGGCGCTCGAGGCGGGACTGATCTGGCCGCAAAGCCGCGGGTCGCAGCTCGCAGGCCTCGTCGTGGGTGCGGGCCCCGGCGACCGCACGCTCGACCTGTGCGCGGCACCGGGCGGCAAGGCGACGCAGCTCGACGGCGAGGTCGTCGCGGTCGAGCTGCATCCCGGACGCGCGCGCGAGCTCGAGCAGAACGTTCGTCTGCTCGGTGCGGACAACGTCACCGTCGTCAACGCCGACGCGACACAGCTGCCACCCGAGCTGACGGGCTACGACCGGGTTCTCGTCGATGCGCCCTGTTCGGGTCTCGGTGTCCTCGCGGCGCGACCCGATCTCCGCTGGCGCGCGCGGCCGCTCCCGGACCTGCAGCAGGAGCTCCTCCGTGTCGCTGCCGAGCGCGTCCGGCCGGGAGGCACGATCGTCTACGCGGTTTGCACGATCAACTCCGAGGAGAACGAGGCGGTCGTCGACGCGTCCGGGCTCCGCGTCGAGCCGCTCGGCGTGGAATGGCCGCAGTTCGCGCATCCCCGCCGGCCCGAGTTCCTGCAGACGTCGCCGCACCGCCACGGGACGTCCGGATTCTTCATCGCACGTCTGTCGACTTAGAGTTGGCCGCGTGGGCTGGAACGACTGGACACGAACGGTGGAGGTCGAGCCGTCGCTGTACGCGGCGGACTTCGCTCGGCTCGGCGAACAGGTCGACGTCCTGTTGCGCGCAGGCGTGCGGATCTTCCACTTCGACGTGGGAGACGGCCACTTCGTCGAGCCGATCACGATGGGCCCGATCGTCCTGCAGTGGATCTCGCAGCGGATCCACGACGCAGGCGCGCACGTGGATTGCCACCTGATGACCGAACATCCCGAGAAGCACTTCGCGGCAATTCGCAAAGCCGGCGGCGACAGCGTCACGGTGCATTACGAGGCATGCGACGACCTCGGTGCCGTGACCCGCAGAGCACGCGAGAACGGCCTTCAGGTCGGTGTCGCCTTCAAGCCGGAAACGGACCCCACCGTCGCGGCCGAGGCGGCGCGCGCCTGCGGCGCCGACATCGTCCTCTGCATGAGCATCGAGCCCGGATACTCCGGTCAGAAGTTCATGCCGGAAGCGCTCGACCGCCTTCGCACGACGCGTTCGATCCTCCCGCCCGAGATGCTCGTCCAGGTCGACGGCGGAATCGAGCCACACAACGTCAGGGCGGCGCACGAGGCCGGGGCCGCGCTGCTCGTCGCGGGGACGTCGATCTTCGGCCGCGAGGACATCGCAGCGCGCATACCGGGGACTGCTCCAAGAGCTCGGATGAGTCTCGAGCGCGCACTCGAGCTCGCGGAGCGCGGGCGCAGGACGACGCGCCCGAATCCAGTTGTCGGAGCGGTCGTCGTGCGCGACGGCCGCGTCGTGGGGGAGGGCTGGCACGAACGTAAAGGCGGGCCGCATGCGGAGGTCGTCGCGCTTGCGGCGGCTGGTCGACGTGCCGGCGGCGCGACGCTCTACGTCACGATGGAGCCTTGCGCGCACCACGGCGCGACCGCCCCGTGCACGGAAGCGGTGATCGCAGCGGGGGTCGCGAAGGTCGTCGCGGGATCACGCGATCCGAATCCCGAGGCGGCCGGCGGGTTGGAGGTGCTACGACGCGGCGGGCGTCGAAGTCGAGGACGTCGGCTCGTTCGCGGCGCGCGCGCAGAACGAGGCGTGGCGAACCTGGGTCTCGAAGCGGCCGGCCGTTCGTGATCCTCAAGCTCGCCCTGACGCTCGACGGACGCGTCGCGCGTCGAGGGCGACCGCTGGATCTCCGGCGAGGAATCGCGCCGCTACGTTCATCGTCTTCGTGCGCAGATGGATGCCGTCGCCGTCGGCATGGGAACCGTCCGCGCGGATGACCCGCAGCTGACGGCGCGGGACGTCGATGCGGAACGGCAACCGCGACGCCTCGCTTTCGGGCGAGGGCCGCTGCCCGAAGGATCGGAGCTCGAGCTACGGAGCGGCGAGCTCGAACAGGAGCTCGCTGCGCTCGCGGCAGAGGGCGTGCAGTCGCTGCTCCTCGAAGGCGGCCCGACGCTCGCAGAGTCGTTCCTGCGCGCGGACCTCGTCGACAAGCTGCTGCTGTTCGTGGCGCCGCGGATCGGAGGAGCTGGAGCGACGTTTGCGCCGAACCTCGACGCCGCCGTGCGCTTGCACAGGCTGACCGCGGAGCGAAGCGGCGACGACGTCCTGCTCAGCGCGTACGTGCACGAGCCCTGACGGTCACGCAGGCGGCTGCAGTCGCAAGGTCTGCGTCGCGTGACGCGAGAGCTCGTCGGCGCGGGGCATGTCCTCGCGGCCGAGGGCAAGGGCGAGCGCTGCCATCTCCGGCAGCTCGGACGCGACGAACTCGAGGAGCAGCAGCGATTCCTCGTCCGCCGACTGCATGTCATCGAATACCAGGACGAGCGGCTGCTCGGCCGCGGCTTCGCGGACCGCTTCGGTCACCGCTTCGAAGAACCGGAACCGGCCGGCATCGTCGTCCGCCTGGAGATCCGGCAGCGTTTGCCCGACGTCGCGGAACGCCTGCTTCCACGGCCAGTACGCGGGCGCGCCGCCGCCGCTCCAGGCCCGTCCCCAAAGGATCCTGGCGCCGCGCTGCTTCGCGAGCGAGGCAATCTCGTCTGCAAGCTTCGTCTTGCCGGTGCCGGTGGCTCCGACGACGACGAACAGACGGCCGCGTCCGGCCAGCGCGTCCTCGAGCCCGGCCTCGAGCAGGCCGAGCTCGGCGTCCCGGCCGACGAGAGGTGCCGAGGCGTGCCGGCCGGGCGTGCCGGCCGTGGGCGACGCGCGTCCGCCCGCCGCCGCGTGGACGACCACGTCGAGCGAGGGATCCTGCTCGAGGATCATCCGCTCGAGCTCGTGCAGCGCGCGCCCGGGCTCGATCCCGAGCTCTGCGAGCAGTGCCCGACGGGCGGCGCGGTACGTCTCGAGGGCCTCGGCCTGGCGTCCGGAGCGGTAGAGGGCGAGCATCAGTTGGCCGCGCAGCCGCTCGCGCAGAGGGTGCCTCGTCACGAGCGCATCGAGCTCGGGGACGAGCTCGGCGTGGTGCCCGAGGGCGAGCTCAGCGTCGATCCGGTCCTCGAGCGCGGCGACATGGAGCTCCTCGAGCCGCGAGATCTCGTCCTGCGCAAACCGCTCGTAGGCGAAGTCCGCGAGCGGCGGCCCCCGCCAGAGGTCGAGCGCGCGGCGGAGGACGTCCGCGGCTTCCTCGACCTCACCCGCGGCGAGCGCCGCGCGGCCTTCCCCAAGGAGGCGTTCGAAGCGATCCCGGTCGAGCTCGTCGGGAGAGACTCGCAGCTCATATGCGCCGCCGACCGTGCGCAGCGTCTCGGCGCCGCCGGGGAGCTCCTTCCGCAGCGCCGAGACGCAGTTCTGGAGCACCTTCGCTGCGGTCGGCGGCGGCTGCTCGCCCCAGAGCTCGTCGACGAGGAGATCGCGGTTGACGGCCTCGTTCCGATGCAGGAGCAGAAGCGCCAGAACTGCCCGCTGACGGACGCCGCCGAGCGCCAGGGGGCGCTCGCTTTCGACGGCCTCAAGCGGCCCGAGGATGCGGTAGTCCATGCGGTTTCGGCTGAACCTACACCTTTGTTACCGCGCAGTGGGCGTCGGTGGGCGCGCGGTGTCTCTGGCGTTACCCCGCCACGCGATCGTGGCGGGCGTCACGTTGGAGGGAAAGGAGCAGGAGATGATCCGCAAGCACTTCAGGTTTCGGCGATACGTCCTCGGACTGGCGTTCGCCGCGGTTTTGATCGCACCCGCAGCAGCCCAGGCATACAGCGGCGTCCTCACTGACGGCCCTGCGACGGGAGTGCAGCAGACCGACGCCCGCCACGCGGCACTGCTGAACAAGCAGACGGTCGCGCCGGCGAGCCCGGTCTCGCCGCAGCCCACGGGGATCGGCCAGCAGGCCTACGCGGCACGGCTGCAGGCAATGGCCGACCGCTACCAGAGCATGGGGCAGAGCACCGTCCGCTCCGAGAACAGCTTCGGAGCTCCCGGCCCGAGCGCCGGCGGCGCTCAGGGCCCGGTCGCGGTGAAGACGGCCAGCGTGAGCTCGTCGAGCGGGTTCGACTGGAACGACGCAGGGATCGGCGCAGCCGTCGCGTTCGGCATCGCACTCCTGCTCGTGACGGCGGTCGCTCTTGGTCGGCGATACCGCCATACCGACCGAACGGGTCTGGCGAGCGCATAGCCAAACGACTCTTCGTCGAAGGGAACGGGCCCCGCATGGGGCCCGTTCTCTTTGGCGTCTGAGTAGCCTTGGAGCATGTTCACCGGAATCGTTCGCGAGCGTGCACGTGTTGCCTCGTTCGACGGCGGCCGTCTCGTCGTCGAGAGCGGGTTCGTCGCCGGCATCGGGGATTCGGTGGCTGTCGACGGGGTCTGCCTGACGGTGGTCGAGGCGGACGACGGTCGGCTCGCATTCGACGTGATGCAGGAGACCGTCGCCCGCACGAAGCCGTTCGGGGCTGAGGTGAACCTCGAGCCGGCGCTCCGCGCCGGCGAGCCGCTCGGCGGCCACTACGTTCAGGGCCATGTCGACGGTGTGGGCACTGTGCGCTCGGTCGAGGCCGAAGGTGACGGCACCGCGCGTGTGGTTCGACGCGCCCGCCGACCTGCTGCGCTACCTCGTCGAGAAGGGCTCGATCACCGTCGACGGCGTCTCGCTCACCGTCGCGCAACTGGACGAGCGTGGTTTCGCCGTGGCGCTTGTCCAGCACACGCTCGCGGCGACGACCCTCGGAGAGCTTCGTCCCGGCGACGAGGTGAATCTCGAGACGGACGTCCTCGCCAAGTACGTGGAGCGCCTCTTGCACCGGGATACGATCTGACTGATGAAGGTCGAGGAAAAGACCGCGTTTGCGACGATCGCAGAGGCGATCGAGGACATCCGCCAGGGCAAGTTCGTGGTCGTCGTCGACGCGGCCGACCGTGAGAACGAGGGTGATCTCACGATCGCCGCGCAATTCGCGACGCCGGAGGCTGTCAACTTCATGACGAAGGAGGCGCGAGGCCTCATCTGCCTGTGCCTGACCGTAGAGCGCTGCGACGCGCTCGGCCTGCGACAGATGACGGAACGAAACGAGACGCCGTACGGGACGGCATTCACCGTCTCCGTCGAGGCTCGCGAAGGCGTCACCACCGGTATCTCCGCGCCGGATCGTTCGCGGACGATCCAGGTCGCGATCGACCCCGAGAGCGCGCCCGAAGATCTCGTCCAGCCGGGTCATGTCTTCCCGCTGCGTGCGCGCGACGGCGGTGTCCTCATGCGCGCCGGCCAGACCGAGGCCGCGGTCGACCTCGCGCGTCTCGCCGGGCTGATCCCTGCCGGCGTGGTCTGCGAGATCATGAAGGAAGACGGGACGATGGCCCGCGTCCCCGATCTCATTCCGTACTGCGAGCGCCATGGGCTGAAGCTCGTCACGGTTGCCGACGTGATCGAGTACCGCCGGCGCCACGAGCAGCTCGTCGAGCGGATGACCACGGTGCAGCTTCCGACGGCCTATGGCGACTTCACGGCGGTCGCGTTCCGCGAGAAGTTGACGGGCAAGCATCACGTGGCGCTCGTCAGAGGCGAGGTCGACGGCGCGGAGAACGTTCTCGTCCGCGTCCACTCCGAATGCTTGACGGGCGACGTCTTCCACTCGCTTCGCTGCGACTGCGGCGAGCAGCTCGAGCACGCCCTCGAGCGGATCGCGGCGGAGGAGCGCGGCGTCCTCCTGTACATGGCTCAGGAAGGGCGCGGCATCGGCCTGCTCAACAAGCTCCGCGCGTACGAGCTGCAGGAGAACGGGCGCGACACGGTCGAGGCGAACCTCGAGCTCGGCTTTGCGCCGGACATGCGCGACTACGGCATCGGCAACCAGATCCTTTCCGACCTCGGGCTGACGACGATTCGGATCCTCACGAACAACCCGAAGAAGATCACCGGCATCGAGGGCTACGGCCTCGAGGTGGTGGAGCAGGTGCCGATCGAGACCGAGCCGAACCCGCAGAACGCTCGCTATCTCGCCACGAAACGTGACAAGCTCGGGCACAGGCTGCACCACCAGGATTTGAAGTACGAGCCGCTGGAGGGCGGAGAGTGAGCGAGCGTTGGCCGAGCGACCCGCCGGAGGTCGCGGAAGTCGAGGAAGAACAGAGCGTCGCGGAAGAACAGAGCTCGCGGAAGAGGCTCCGGCTCCCGCCGAGGAGGACGAGGACGTGTCCCTGCTGCGGCCTGCCGTGGAGGCGGAGGACGAGCAGCATGCGTACGGGGAGCTCGATGTTCCCGACGACGTCAACGTCATCGAGGGCCAGCCCGACGGCACACGGCGCGGCGTTGCGATCGTGGCGTCGCGTTACAACGGCGAGATCACGAACCGCCTGCTGGACGCGGCGCTTCGCGAGCTCGATGCGGCGGGCGTCAGGCGGGAGGCGGTCACCGTCATGCCCGTGCCCGGAGCATTCGAGCTGCCGCTTGCGGCGATGGCGCTCGCGAAGACGCGGCGCTATGCGTGTGTCGTCGCGCTCGGTTGCGTCGTTCGCGGCGAGACGCCGCACTTCGAGTTCATCGCGTCCGAGGCCGCCAGCGGTTTGCAGCTCGCGGCGCTCGAGACGGGTGTTCCCGTCGCCTTCGGCGTTCTGACCGTCGACATGGTCGAGCAGGCGGAAGCCCGCGTGTCGAAGGGCGCGGAAGCCGTGCGCACCGCACTCGAGATGGCTGACGCGTTCGGACAGCTGCGCGCCTCGGCCGGCCGGTAGTCCCGCGTTCAGCCGGTGCACGACGACGGCTATTTCGGCGAGACCGTCGCCGCGAGGTACGACGAGTCGAGCCGCCGACATGTTCGACCCGGCGGTCGTCGACCCGGTCGTCGATTTCCTCGCGGAGCTCGCGGGAGACGGGCGGGCGCTCGAGCTCGGGATCGGGACGGGCCGGATTGCGGTGCCGCTCGCACGGCGCGGGGTGCCCGTGCACGGGATCGAGCTGTCGAAGGCGATGGCTGCGAGGCTGCGCGCGAAGCCGGGCGCCGAGGAGATCGGCGTCACGATCGGCGACTTCGCCACGACGACCGTCGAAGGATCGTTCTCCGTCGCGTACCTGGTGTTCAACACGATCGGGAATCTCACGACGCAGAGCGCGCAGGTCGCCTGCTTCCAGAACGTCGCGGCGCACCTCGAGCCGGGCGGCTGCTTCGTGATCGAGACCGGGATCCCGCAGCTGCAGCGGCTGCCGTCGGGCGAGACGATGCGCGTGTTCGATGCGAGCGAGACCCATTGGGGCGTCGACGAATACGACGTCGCGAACCAGGGGCTCACCTCGCACCACTTCGAGCTCGTCGACGGACGGTTCGAGCTTGCCTCGATCCCGTTCCGCTACACGTGGCCGGCCGAGCTCGACCTGATGGCACAACTCGCCGGGATGAGCCTGCGCGAACGCTGGAGCGGCTGGAAGCGCGAGCCGTTCACGAGCGAGAGCCGCAAGCACGTCTCGGTCTGGGAGAAGCCGGCCGCCTAGCAACAGAACAGCGTCGGATGTGAGTCGGTTCTGCGACCAGCGCGCGGATCCATGTCCGATCCCGCCGGCCCAACGCGTCCCATGCAGACGCGTAGGTGTCCGAAGCGGCGCTGTCCCATGCGAACCACCAGGGTCTGACCCCAAACGCGGTCACAACTGGGACAAATGTGTGCCGATTTTCGCACGGCCGGCACGGGAGGGTTGGCTACACTGCCCGGCCGATGTCCAAGGTTTGCGCAGTCTGCGGGAAGAAGCCGGGCTTCGGCAACAACCGGAGCCATTCGATGGTGGCCACGAAGCGCCGCTTCAACCCGAATCTCCAGCGCGTGCGCGTCCTGCTGAAGGGGAAGCCGACGCGCGCCTACGTCTGCACGCGCTGCCTCAAGGGCAACAAGGTCCAAAAGGCCATCTGAGCAGCAACTTCTCGCCGACGGCCGTGGTCTAATCCCGGCGTGGAGGCGGCCCCTTCCCTGTCGTCGCCCTTGGGGCGGATCTCGATCTCGAACGAGGCCGTCGCACACATCGTCGGCCGCGTTGCCGCCGAGGCGTACGGGGTCGTCGGCATGGCCGCCCGCAACCCCCGTGACCGGCTGCTCACCCGCGATCGCCTCCGGCAGGGCATCTCCGTCAGCGGCAGCGCCGAGGAAGGAGTCGCGATCGAGCTCAGCGTCGTGGTCGAATACGGCCTCAATCTCGCCGAGGTGGCCTCGACGCTGCGGAACCGCGTCCGCTACGAGGTCGAGCGGCTGACCGGCCTCCGCGTCGCCGAGGTGGAAGTGCGGATCCAGGACGTGAAGAGGTCGTCCGCTTGAGCGACCTCGAGCGCGTCCGAGAGCTCGCCCGCGGCGCCCTCGATTCGCTCGAGCGCAACCGCCGGCGCATCGACGACCTCAACGTCTACCCGGTCCCCGACGGCGACACGGGAACGAACCTGACGCTTACGGCCCGCTCCGTCGTCGACCAGCTGGACGAGACCACGACCGAGGATCGCCGCGGCCTCGTCAAGGAAGTCACGCGGGCCGCGCTCATGGGCGCCCGCGGCAACTCCGGCGTGATCCTGTCGCAGATCATCCGCGGCGCCGCCGAGCCGCTCGCCGCGAACGAGGAGATCGACACAGACGTTCTCGCGCGAGCCTTCCGCTCAGCAAGCGATGCCGCTTACCGCGCGGTCCGGCAACCGGTCGAAGGGACGATGCTCTCCGTCATTCGCGAGCTCGCCGAGGAAGGCGAGTCCCAGGCGCAGGCGGACCTGGACACGAACGAGTTCCTCGCCGCACTCGTACGGCGCGGGGAAGAGGCCGTCGCCCGCACACCGGAGCAGCTCGACGTCCTCCGCGAGGCGGGCGTCGTCGATGCCGGCGGCGTAGGTCTCCTGGAGATCGTCCGCGGCCTCGCGCTCACGGCGGCGGGCGAGGCGCTGCCCGAAGCGCCCATCGAGTCGGAAGAGCTGAGCGTCGACGCGATCCATCAGGAGCGCTCCCGCTTCCGCTACTGCACCACCCTCGTGATCGAAGGCAACGACCTCGACGGCGACGCCATCGAGGAGGAGCTGGAGCAACTCGGCGACTCACTGCTCGTGGTCGGCGATCCGGAAGCGCTGAAGGTGCACGTGCACACCGACAGTCCCGGTCGCGTCCTCGACATCGGCACGCGTGTCGGCGTCATCGACCGCGTCGAGATCGCCAACATGCACGAGCAGACGCTCCGTCGCGAAGAGCGCCTGCTCGAAGCGGTGCCGGACGCGCCGCCCGCGGTGAGCGCCGTCGTCGCCGTGGTCGCAGGCGACGGAAACCGGCGGCTGTTCCAGAGCCTCGGCGCCACGGAGATCATCGAAGGCGGCCAGACCATGAACCCGGCGGCCGCAGAGCTCGTCGCCGCGATCGACGCCGCCGACGCCGACGAGGTCGTCGTGCTGCCGAACAACGGCAACGTCATCCTCTCCGCCGAGCAGGCGGCCGCGCTCGCAGAGAAGCCGGCGCAGGTCGTCCCGACCGACTCCATCCCCGCGGGACTTGCGGCCATGGTGGCGTTCTCGCCGGAGCGGACCGCCGAGGAGAACGCGGCGGAGATGCGCGAGCTCCTCGAGGGCGTTACGACCGGAGAGGTGACGGTCGCCTCCCGGGACGTCGAGATGAACGGGCTCGCCGTGCGCAAGGGCGACTGGCTGGGGCTCGCCGAGGGCAAGGCGATCGCCGGCGGAGACGATTTCGACCAGGTCGCGTCGGCGGTGGCGGAGCGCCTGCTGGCCGAGCCGCGTGGCGTCCTCATGCTGCTGAAGGGAGCCGACGAGCCGGATCTCGACCGGCTCCTCGGCGAGCTGTCCGAGCGCCATCCCGAGCTCGAGGTCGACGTGCACGCCGGCGGGCAGCCGCACTATCCGTTGCTGCTGTCGGCCGAATAGTCTCCCGCGGATGCCCGACCAGATTCGCGTCGTCCTCGTGGAGGACAACCAGGTGTTTCGTGAGGCCCTGGAGCTCCTGCTCGGGCTCCAGTCCGACATCACCGTGGTGGCCACGGTGGGCGAGGGATCCTCGGCCGCCGACGCCGTCAGAGAGCACAAGCCGGACGTCGTCCTGATGGACTTCCGACTGCCGGGCATCGACGGCCTCCAGGCGACGAAGGCCGTCCTCGACGCCGCGCCCGGCGTCGCCGTCGTCTGCCTCACCGCCTCTGCGAACCTCCGCGAGGTGAACGAGCTCTACGAGGCCGGAGTGGTCGCCTGTCTGTCCAAGGACCAGGAGCTCGACGAGATCGTCGAGGCGATCCGCAAGGCAGCGTGAACCTCACCGCCGAGAACACGGCGATCGTCGTCGACTCCACCGCCGACTTTCCGGAGGCGCCGCAGCGATTCCCGAACTGGCGCGTCGTCCCCCTCTACGTTCTCTTCGGAGACGAGAGCTACCGGGACTACGTCGACCTCTCGCCGTCGGAGCTCTACGCCCGACTGCGCACCGCGGAAGAGCTGCCGACGACGTCGCAGCCGACACCCGGCGATTTCCTCGAGACGTACGAGCAACTCGGAAACTACGAGCGGATCTACTCGCTGCACATCTCCGCTGCGCTCTCGGGCACGTACCAGAGCGCGACGACCGCGGCCGCGGAGCTCGGCGGAAAGGTGAGGACGATCGACTCCGAGAGTGCGTCGGCGGCGATCGCGATGCTCGGCCTCGCGATCCAGCGACGGCTGGAGCGTGGCACGACCGACGAGGAGATCGAAGCGCTCGTCCAGCGCGCGCGGAGCGAAGCCGGCCTGCTCTTCACGGTGGACACGCTCGAGTTCCTCCGTCGCGGCGGCCGCATCGGTCGCGCCAGCGCGTGGGCCGGCGAGCTGCTCCACGTGAAGCCGATCCTCACGATCGAGCGCGAGGTCGTTCCGCTGAAACGCGTGCGCGGAAACCGGAAGGCGATGCAGGAGTTCGTCGAAAGGTTCACCACGGCCACACAGGACGTGCCGTCGCTGAAGGTCGGCATCGCGCATGCAGACGCGCCGGAGCGCGCTGAACAGCTCCGCAAGATGGTCCGCGGTGAGCGGCCGAACGCGGAGATCGAGATCGTGACAATCCTCGGCGCCGTCCTCGGCGTCCACGCCGGGCCCGGCACCGTCGGCTTCTTCTGGTTCGATGACGCGACGTGACCACCGTAGGAGTGCTGCTGCCGGTCGGCTTCGCCGGCGAAGAGGCGGACGCGTGGCCGCGCGCACGAGCGTTCCCGCGAGCTGAGGAGCTCGACCGCTCCGTCGAGTCGCTGCCGGGCGTCGGCCCCACGGTCAGGCGGAGGCTGGAACGCCTCGGGCTCGCCACGGTCGGCGACCTCCTGACGCATCGGCCGTTCCGGTACGAGGAGCCGGTGCCCGAACGGCGGATCGCCGACCTCGACCGCGACGAGGAGGTCGCAATCGCCGGTCAGGTGCTGTCGGTCTCGAAGCGGCGCCGCGGCCGCTTGCAGATGCTGACGGCGCGCGTCACCGACGGCACCGCGACCGTGTCTGCGACGTGGTTCAACCAGCCGTGGCTCGAACAGCGGCTGCAGCCCGGCACGCACGTACGGCTGCGGGGCCGGCAGGGACGGTACGGGTTCGACGTCCGCAGCTTCGACATCGGCGACGGCGAGGCGACGGCCGACTTCGCGCCGGTCTACCCGGCGAGCGAAGAGATCACGTCGAAGAAACTTGGTGAGCTCGTTCTCGCGGCTCTGCCTTCGTCGTTCGAAGATCCTCTGCCGGCGGAGCTGAAGCAGCAGGAAGGATTGCCCCAACGCGGCGATGCCTTCTGGGCGCTGCACCGTCCGCGGTCGCTCGACGAGGCGGAGGAGGGCCGCCGGCGGCTGGCGTTCGACGAGCTGCTCCTGCTGCAGCTCGGGATTGCGCGACGTCGTCGCGAACGCGAGGTCGAAGTCGCCGCGGCGCTGGCTGCGCCGGGTGACCTCATCGCTCGGTATCGCGAGGTCCTTCCGTTCACCCTCACGGAAGACCAGGAGCGCGCCATCGAGGAGATCGACGTGGACCTGCGGCGAACGACGCCGATGCAGCGGCTGCTGCAGGGCGACGTCGGCTCCGGCAAGACGGTCGTCGCCCTGTACGCGCTCCTGCGCGCGGTCGAGTCGCAGCGGCAGGGCGCGTTGATGGCGCCGACCGAGACGCTCGCGGAGCAGCACTTCCTCACGCTCGAGGGCACGTGTCGCGAGCTCGGCGTGTCGCACGCGCTGTTGACGAGCTCGTCGCCGAAACGCGAGCGCGCGCAGGCGCTCACCGCGGACATCGTCATCGGCACACACGCGCTCATCCAGGAAGGCGTCGACTGGAGGGATCTCGCCGTCGCCGTTGTCGACGAGCAACACCGTTTCGGCGTAGCGCAGCGAAGGGCTCTGACGCAGCGCGGTCGCGACTTCGGGGTAAACGGGCCGCAGGCGGAGCCCGCGGCCCTCTCGAGCGGCAGCGCAAGCGCCGCCGCGGGCGTAGCGCAGCGAAGGGCACTCGCGGAGGGCCGCGCGCCGCACGTCCTGCACATGACGGCGACCCCGATCCCGCGCACGTTGGCGCTGACCGTGTACGGAGACCTCGCCGTTTCCGAGATCGCGAAGCCTCCCGCGAATCGCAGGCCGATCAAGACGGCGTGGGTGAGCGAGGCGAAGAGCGCGGAGGCGTACTCGCGTCTGCGCAAACACCTGGACGAAGGCCGCCAGGCGTATGTGGTCTGCCCTCTGATCGAGGAGTCGGAGACGAGCCAGGCTCGCGCTGCCGAGGCGGAGGCCGACCGCCTGCGAAAGGGAGAGCTGCGCGGTTACCGCGTCGGGTTGCTGCACGGGAGGTTGCGTCCGGCGGAGCGGCGCGAGCTGATGGCGCAGTTCAAGCGGCGGGAGCTGGACGTGCTCGTCGCGACCACGGTCATCGAGGTCGGCGTCGACGTCCCGAACGCGACGATCATGATCGTGCAGGAAGCCGACCGTTTCGGCCTGGCGCAACTCCACCAGTTGCGCGGCCGAGTCGGCCGCGGCGCCGAGCAGTCGTACTGCCTCTTGATCTCGCGCGCGCGCGAGGACCTGACGGACGCGGCGGTCGCGCGTCTCGAGGCGCTCGTGCGCACGACCGACGGCTTCGAGCTCGCCGAGGTCGACCTCGAGATCCGCGGCAGCGGCCAGCTGCTCGGCACGCGCCAGTCCGGCCTCACCGACCTCCACTTCGCGCACCTGCGCAAAGATCGTCCGCTGCTGGAGCGTGCACGCGCCGTGGCGGACGAGCTCGTCGACGTCGAGGGCCCGCTCGCGGACGAGGTGGAGCGGATGTTCGCCGGCCGGGACCTCTCCGCCGACTGACGCGAATCTCCGGCATGAACCGTCCCGTCCTAAGGTTGGGGTCGTGAACGCGGCCCTTGCCATCCTCCTCGGAGGCGTTCTCGCGAGCGCCCCGCAGCCGTGGACGCCCGCACACGCGCGCCACCTGCTCACGGCGCGAACCTACGAGGTCACCGACACGAGCCAGCCCGATCAGCCGACCTACGACCTCACCTTCACGCGCCGGGCTGCGAAGTCGCTCGGCCGCCGCTTCGCCTTCAACGGCTGGGCGCACGACACGCTCACGGACACGGACGTGCCGGTCCGGTTCTCGTTCGCCCCGACCGGGCCGCATCACGAACTTCCGCGGGCCGCCGGCGGACCTTTCGCAGCCGTCGAAGCCGATTCGCGCAGCGTTCTACTACGCCTGGTATCCGGAGGCGTGGTTCCGGGATCCGGTTTATCCGTACAGCCCCTTCCACCCGTCGCTCGACTACTACAGCGGCGCCGATCCTCGGATCATCCGCGCCCACACGGACGCCATGCGCTACGCGCACCTTCAGGCCGGCATCTACTCGTGGTGGGGCCCCGACGGCTATCCGCCCACGGACCTCCGGTTCTGGCGCTACCTCGCCGCCGCGCGGACGACACCTTTCCGCTGGGCCCTCTACTACGAGCGTGAGGGCTACGAGAACCCGAGCGTGGAGAAGATCCGCTCGGATCTCGAGTACATCCGCGACCGTTACGCGGCGAGCCCGGCGTATCTGAAGGTCGACGGCCGCTTCGTCGTCTTCGTCTACGGAGGTCGCGACGACTCGTGCGACACGGTCGCGCGGTGGCGGGAGGCGAACGACGTCGGCGCGTACCTCGTGCTGAAGGCGCTCGAAGGCTTCCGGCAGTGCAGTGCGCAGCCGGATGCCTGGCATCAGTACTCCGCCGCTCTGCCCGAGTACGACCTCGCGCCCGACTCGTTCATGATCGCTCCCGGCTTCGACGAGACCTCCGAGCAGGCGCCGCGGTTGACACGCGACCTGACGCGATGGCGTGCCGACGTCGCGGCGATGCTGGCGTCGAGCGCGAGCTGGCAGCTCGTGCTCAGCTTCAACGAATGGCCCGAGGGCACGTCCGTCGAGAGCGCGGACGAATGGGCGACCGGCTCGGGCTACGGCGCGTACCTCGACGTGCTGCACGAGCTCTTACCGGGATGAGGATCATCGCCGGCGAGCGCAAGGGGCACACCATCTTCGCTCCGAAGGGGCTCGAGACCCGTCCAACCTCGGACCGCGTGCGCGAGAACGTGTTCAACATCGTCGCGCCTTGGGTCGAAGGAGCGCGCGTGCTCGACCTCTACGCAGGCTCCGGCGCGATGGGGCTCGAGGCGCTGTCGCGCGGCGCCGCGTCGGCGGTCTTCGTCGAGGCCGAGCCGCAAGCGATCCGGGCGATCGAGCGCAACCTCGACAAGCTTCGCCTCACGGGCGCGCGAGTCGCGCGGCTCGACGCGATCACCGGCCTCGCGCAGGAGGCTGCTTCGGGAAGGAAGTACGATCTCGTGCTGGCCGATCCGCCGTACTCGATGACCGACTACGACGCTCTCGCTCGTTACTTGCCGCTCGTCCTCTCGGAGGACGGGCTCGTCGTGCTCGAGTCGTCCGCGAAGACGGAGCCCGAGCTGGCCGGTCTCGCCGTGCACTCGACTCGCAAGTACGGGTCGACACGCGTGACGGTCTTCGAGCACGAATGATCACGGCGATCGCGCCCGGCTCCTACGACCCGGTCACGAACGGACACATCGACGTGATCACGCGGGCGGCGGGGATCTTCGACCGCGTCGTCGTCGGCGTCGTCGGCAACCCCACGCACAAGACGCCGATGTTCACGCTCGAGGAGCGCGTCGACTTCCTGCGGCAGGCCGTCGGCGATCTCGAGAACGTCGAGGTCGACGTCTTCAAGGAGCTCGTGGTCGACTTCGCGCACAGGTGGAACGCCAAGGCGATCGTCAAGGGATTGCGCGTGATCTCGGACTTCGAGTGGGAGTTCCAGATGAACCAGCTGAACCGGACGCTCGCGCCCGACGTCGAGACCGTCTACGTGATGGCGAGCCCGGCCGTCAGCTTCGTCTCCTCGAGCGGGGTCAAGGAGATCGCGGCCTACGGCGGCAGGGTCGACGAGCTCGTCCCGGAGGCCGTAGCACGTAGATTTGCGGAACTGTTCCCGGACGGCCGCCCGGGAACACCCGGAAAATCCGCAAGAATGATCGGAAGAAATGCTGCGCATTTCTTCCGAGGAGGGTTAGTGACTTCGCTTCGCTCGTCAGACTCGACAAACCTCAACGCCGGGCCGGCCGAGGCTCGGCGGTAGACTCCGGAGACTGAAATGGACGTTTTGGTACTCATCGACAAGCTCGACGACCTCGTACACAACGCCAAGGCGGTGCCGCTGACCGACCAGGTGCGGATCGACCGCGAGGAGATCTACGACATCCTCGACCAGATGCGCGCGACGATCCCCGAGGAGATCAAGCAGGCCCGCTGGATCGTCAAGGAGCGCCAGGAGATGCTGGCCGAGGCGAAGCGGGAAACCGACCGGCTCCTGGGCGAAGCGCGCGAGCAGGCCGTGCGCGAGGCCTCCCAGACGGAGATCGTCAAGATCGCAGAGCGCCAGGCGCAGGACATCGTCGACGAGTCCAGGCGCCAGGCGCGGGAGACGCGGCTCGAGATGGAGGACTGGGCCGACGCGATCCTCTCGACGCTCGAGGTGAATCTCGAGAAGTTCCTCACGGCGGTCAAGCGGGGGCGCGAGCGGCTGCAGGAGCGCTCGCAGGAGACGGTCGTCGCCGGGGTCGCCGCTCCGACGGCCGACGAGCAGCCGATAGCGGTCGAGCGCTAGGCAGCTGACCGGCTCGAGCTCGAGCTCCGCGCAGACTTCCTGCGCGGTCTCCACGAACGCCTGCGCGGCCGGCGTCCGGTAGCGGTCGCGGTGCCAGGCGAGCGCGATCAGGCGCGGGGCGACCTTCGGCAGCTCGATCAGCGTCGTCGTCTCGTCCTCGGGATCCATCGTCAGGCGCGGAACGAGCGCGCTGCCGACGCCGGAGCTGACCAGCGCCTGCACGGTCTGGTTGTGATCTGACCGGAAGACGAAGTGGAGCGGCCGTCGGGAGTTTGCCTCGACGTGCGCAAGCGTTCGGCAGTGCTTGTGGCCGATCAGGTCGAGGTCGGCGATCTCCCGGATCGTCGGCGGAGAATCGCGCGACGCGAGCTCGGAGCCCGCAGGGACGACGAGGACGTACGGATCGCGCACGAGCTCCACGGACTCGAACGGGCCTTCGACCAGGGGAAGATCGGAGAAGGTCAGATCGAGCTCGCCCCGTTCGACGAGCTGGAGCAGCTCGACGTCGTCGGCGGACTCTGTCAGCGCGAGCTTCACCTTCGGCCACGACTGCAGGAAGCGGCGCATGACGTCCGGCAGGATCCGCTGCCCGACGCTCTGGAAGACGCCGACGCGGAGCTCGCCGGCCTGACCGTCGCGCGAGCGCGGTGAGATCCGCCTGGGCGGCCGCGACTCGTGCCGCGATGGCGTCGGCGTGCGTCAGCA
The DNA here is from genome assembly GCA_963759365.1 of uncultured Actinomycetes bacterium. Taxonomy (GTDB): domain Bacteria; phylum Actinomycetota; class Thermoleophilia; order Gaiellales; family Gaiellaceae; genus 3-1-20CM-4-69-9. The sequence continues at coordinate 26,537 of CAVWYX010000006.1, read as the reverse complement.
GGAGGCGACCCGCTTCCGTGAGCGAGACGGGCCTCGGGCCGCCCGGACGCTCGACGAGCCGGTGGCCGACGATCCGCTCGAGCGCTGCGATCTGCTGGCTCACGGCGGACTGGGTGTAGCCGAGGGACCTCGCCGCACGGCCGAACGACCCTTCGCGTGCGACGGCTTCCAGAGCCAGGAAGTGCCGCAATTCGATGCCGAGCCACCTATCAGGTTCCGTGATCAAAGTCCCTCGTAAGTCGATTTGCGCTAATGGTAGCCGGCTCCCGATGATGGAGGTGTGACTGGCATCGTCCTCCTCGTCTTCCTGGTCGCGATCGGCCCGCTCGCCGTCCTGTACGGGGCGGATTCGACGGGTGCCGACAGATCGGCGTTCCTTCTAGGCGCCGTTGACCGCCGCTTTCGCACGCCGCTCGCCGGCAGCGGTCGCTCTCGCGCTGGCGACGGTCTACCTCGTCTGGGGCTCGACCTATCTCGCGATCCGGGTCACCGACCGGACGATGCCGCCGTTGCTGATGTCGTCGGTGCGGTTCCTGATCGCCGGCACGGCGCTCTATGTCTTCGCCTCGCGCGGGCGCGCGCGTCCGACGCTGCGCGAATGGCGCGCGGCCGCGATCGTCGGGCGCCGCGCTCCTCCTCGTCGGGAACGGCGGTGTCGCGTGGGCCGAGACGCGCCTCGAGTCCGGCCTCGCCGCGCTGATCGTGGCGATCATCCCGCTCTGGGTCGCGGTGATGGACAGGTTCTTCTTCGGCCGGCGGTTGTCGCGCACCGCCGTCATCGGGCTCGTGATCGGCTTCGCGGGAGTTGCGCTGCTCGTACGTCCGGGCGGCGGCGGTGACGCGTTCGCAGCGCTGGCGCTCGTCGTGACGACGTCGGCGTGGGCGGGAGGCTCGCTTACGCACGCGGTGCGACGCTCCCGGAGAGCCCGCTGCTCGCCGCTGCGATGCAGATGCTCACGGCGAGCGTCTTCCTCGCGCGTCGCGGGCCTCGCGACGCGGTGAGGCGAGCGACGTCCACGCGAGCTCGTTCGCGGCGAAGCCGATGATCGCGTTCGCCTACCTCGTCGTGGTCGGATCGCTGATCGCGTTCTCCGCGTATGCATGGCTGCTCAAGAACGTGCGTATCTCGATCGTCTCGACGTACGCGTTCGTCAATCCCGTCGTCGCCGTCGCGCTCGGAACCGTGTTCCTCGCGCGAGCCGATCGGCTGGACGACGGTGATCGCCGGAGCCGCGATCGTCGTTGCCGTGGTCCTCATCGTGACGGCGCGGCCGCCGAAGCCGGTGCCGGTGCCGGCACAGGCTCCGGAGCCACTCAGAGCGGCAGCCTGACGCTACTCTGGGCTCCATGAGGAGCTTCAGTCTGCGTCAGCTCAAGCTCCGGCCGGGGGAGGAGTATCGCGACGAGATCCAGCTCGACCTGGAGCCGTTCCAGCTCGGCGGAGAGCGGTACCTTCCCGTGCCCGACACCGTGCCGGCGGAGCTCGCGATCACGAAGGCAAGCACCGGCATGGTGTTCCAGCTCGGCTTCACCGCGCGGCTGCACGGGCCGTGCTACCGCTGCCTGGAAGATGCTGTCCTCGAGCTTCGCATCGCGGCTCGGGAGTACCAGGCGACCAATCCCGACGGTGCGGACGAGCTTCGCACGCCCTACGTCGAGGGCGACAAGCTCGACCTCGGTGCGTGGTCGCGCGACGCCGTCGCGCTCGCCCTCCCCGACAAGGTCCTGTGCCGTTCCGACTGCGCGGGCCTGTGTCCGGTCTGCGGCAAGAACCTGAACGACGAGCCTCACACGCACGAGGACGCGCCGACCGACTCCCGGTGGGCCGCGCTCGAGTCTCTGCGTGAGCAGCTCTGAGCGCCGCGGCCGCGCCGCCGTCGTCCTCCGCGACGACACACGAGTTGCGCTGATCCGGCGAGTTCGCGACGGCCACACGTACTTCGTGTTCCCAGGCGGCGGGATCCGGCCGGACGAGACTCCCGCAGACACGGCGACCCGCGAAGCGCGCGAGGAGCTCGGCGTCGACGTCGTGCTCGGGCCGCGGCTTCTGATCGAGGAGTTTCGCGGCCAGACGGTGCACTACTTCTCGGCCCTCATCGTCGGCGGCAACTTCGGCACGGGCACGGGCGAGGACATCCGCTCGAGCGGAACGACGGAGCGCGGAACCTACGAGCCGGTGTGGATGGAGCTCGCCGACCTGCCGAGCTACGACGTGCGCCCGCGTGCCCTGGCCGCGATCCTCACCGGCGGCTGAACCCTGCCGGGCGAGGCCATGTCCCAATGCGACTGCTGGGGTCTGACCCTCGGACCACTCGACTCGCCGGGACATGGAGTTTGTGCCGGAAATGTGAAACCGCTGTTCGGCTACACTGCGCCGTCCGATGGCCGTCCCCAAGAAGAAAACCTCCAAGGCTCGCCGCGACAAGCGCCGTGCGCAGCACAAGATCGAATCGCCGCGGCTGAACGTCTGTCCGCAGTGCGGCCAGCCGAAGCGGCCCCACCGGGTCTGCCCGACGTGCCATACCTATCGCGGCCGCGACGTCGAGCCGCTCCACACCCCCGCCCCGTAAGCCCATGACACGCGTCGCCGTGGACGCCATGGGCGGCGACCGCGGTCCGGAGGAGATCGTCGCCGGGGCACTGGCTGCCGCGTCCGACCGGATCACACCGGTCCTCGTCGGACCGAACGGGCTCGACACTCAGGGCCTCGAGCTGATCGAGGCGCCCGACGCGATCGCGATGGACGAGAAGCCCACGGAGGCCGTCCGCGCAAAGCCGCAGAGCTCCCTCGTCGTCGCCTGCAGGTCGGTCGGCGAAGGCCGGGCGGACGCGGTCGTCTCCGCCGGCAACACGGGCGCGATGCTCGCAGCCTGCCTGCTCGAGCTCCGACGCCTGCCCGGTGTGCGTCGTCCCGGGATCGCGGTCACGATCCCCGCCCAGGACGGCCCCTCGGTGCTCATCGACTCGGGAGCGAACGCGGACGCGCGGCCTGAGGATCTCGTCCAGTTCGCGCACATGGGAGTCGTCTTCGCGCAGGAAATTCTCGAGGTTCGCGAGCCGAAGGTGCGCCTGCTCTCGATCGGCGAAGAGCCCGAGAAGGGCAATCAGCTGACACTCGAGGCGCACGCCCTGCTCGCCGGCGAGCGACTTACCGTTCGCAGGCAACACCGAGGGACGCGATCTCCTCCTGAGCGGCGGCAACGTCGTCGTCACGGACGGCTTCACGGGCAACGTCGCCCTCAAGCTGATCGAAGGGACGATCCGGTCGGTCCTCGAGGGCATCCGCGCGGAGATCACCGCGACCGCGAGAGGCAAGCTCGGCGGCCTGCTGATTCGACCTGCCGCGCGCCGGCTCCGGCAGCGCCTCGACCCCGACACCTACGGCGGTGCGTACCTGCTCGGACTTCGCGGTCTTGCGGTGATCGCACACGGCAACTCCTCGCAGCGGGCGATCGCGAACGCGATCCGGCTCGCCGGCGCGCGGTGTCGAGAACGATGTCGTCGGTCGACTCGCGGAGCGCGCTGGGGAAGACCGTGTTAGAGTCCGCCACCTCTACGACCCCGACCCCTACGTGAGGTGACATGGCAGCGTCGCGCGAAGAAGTCTTCGAGCGAGTCAAGGAAGTTTTGACCGAGCAGCTCGGTGTCGACGAGGGCGACATCACCGAGGAGGCCTCCTTTCAGGAGGACCTCGACGCCGACTCGCTCGACCTCGTCGAGTTGATCATGGAGCTCGAGGACCAATTCGGGATCAAGATCTCCGACGAGGACGCCCAGAAGATCCAGACCGTCGGCCAGGCCGTCGACTACGTCGCCTCGCACCAGTAGCGCCCTGCGCGGGAATCTCGCCGCGCTCGGGGACCTGATCGACGAGCTGCCCGCGGAGCGCTCCGAGCAGGTCTACACGCACGCTTCCTGGGCGGCCGATCGCGCAGCCTCGTACGAGCGCCTCGAGTTCCTCGGAGACAGCGTGCTCGAGCTCGCGATCGCGCGGGCGCTGTTCGAGCGGTACCCGGACTTCACGGAAGGGACAGCTCGCGAAAGTCCGCTCGCACGTCGTCTCGCGCGCGAGCTGCGCCGTGGTCGCGCGACAGCTCGACCTCGGACGACGCCTCGCGCGAACGCGGTGCCGACATCCCCGAGGAGGAGCTGCAGCGCCTCTCGCGCAACCGAAACGTCCTCGCCGCGCTCCTCGAGGCCGCCCTCGCGGCGCTGTTCCTCGAACATGGCTTCGAACGCATCGAACAGCCGATCGTGGATGCGTTCCACGGATCGAATCGAGTACGCGCTCACGAGCCACGTCGACTACAAGACCGAGCTCCAGGAGGCGCTCGCGCGGCGCGGTCAGTCGGTGAGCTACGCGGTGCTCGAGGTCGAAGGGCCGCCGCACGACCGGAGCTTCAGCTGCGCCGCCATGATCGACGGCGAGCAGCTCGGGGTCGGCACCGGCGAGTCGAAGAAGGAGGCCGAGCAGGAGCGGCCAAGGAGGCGCTCGTCAAGCTCGGCGTCGAGGTCTCGGCCGCGTAATCACGCGCCCGCGCGGAGCGTCATCCGCGGTCGCCGCTAGGTTTTCGGCGCGTGAACCTACGCGCTATCAAGCTGCGCGGCTTCAAGTCGTTCCCGGATCCTGTCGAGGTCCGGCTGGAGCCTGGCGTGGCCGTCGTCGTCGGGCCGAACGGATCGGGCAAGTCCAACGTCGCCGATGCGATCGTGTGGGCCGCCGGATCGCTCGCGCCGTCCGAGCTCCGCGCCGAGAAGCCGGACGACGTCCTCTTCGCCGGCGGCGGCGGCCGTCCCGCGGAGGAGTTCTGCGAGGTCGAGCTTCTCTTCGACAACCCTGACGGCGACGGGCCTCTGCCGTACTCGGAGCTCTCGGTCGCGCGGAGGCTCCACCGCGGCGGCGAGGGGCAGTACCTGCTGAACAGGACGCCGGTTCGCCGTATCGACCTCGTCGAGCTCCTCGCCGACCTGGGTCTCGGCGGCGGGATGCACTCGATCATCGGCCAGGGCCGGGTGGAGGAGATCCTCGCCTCGAAACCCGAGGAGCGGCGCGAGCTGCTCGAAGAGGCCGCGGGGCTCGGGCGCTTCAAGCGGCGAAAGCACCGCGCCGAGCTCAAGCTCGCGCGTGTCGCCGTCCAGGTGGAGCGTGCGCGCGACGTCGAGGCCGAGGTGAAGAAACGGCTGCGGCCGCTGGCCCTGCAGGCGACGGCCGCCGAGCGCGCCGAGAAGCTCCGCGGCGAGATCGCATCGTTGCGCGCGCGCGTCGCCGAGCTCGACCTCGCGGCCCTTCGGGGAGCGGCTCGAAGAAGGCGAGGGGCGCCGCACGGCCGCGTCGCTTGCGCGGAAGCGAGCCGACGAGCGCGTCGACTCGCTGCTCGAGGAGCGCCGGCGCGCCGAGGAAGAGCTCGCCGACGCCGCCGGGCGCCGCGAGCAGGCGACCGCCACCCTCTACCGCCTGCGGAGCGCGCGTGAACGGCTGGAGCTGCGACGGGAGAACGCGGAGACGTTCCTCGAGCGGCTGCGCGGCGAGCTTGCCCGGCCGAGGCGCGTCCTCGATGCACGCGTCCGCACGGAGCGCGAAGCGCTGCGCGAGCAGGCGCGGCTCGGGCGCGAGCGGTTGCAGGCACTCGAACGCGGGCTCGCCGAGCGCGAGGGCTTACCGCCCGCCGCGCGTTCGCTGGCGGAGCAGGGCGAACGGCTCGCGCTGTCGCTGCTCGACGTGGAGGAGGGTCGCGAGCACGCCGTCGCCGCCGCGCTCGGCCACCGAGCCGCCGCCCTTGTCGCGGACGACGCACGGGCGGCGCTCGCACTGGCCGAGCACGCACGGGCGTCAGGTCTCGGGAGCGTCGTCGTGCTGACGCGTGATCCGGGCGAGCTGGTGCGGGACCTGCCCGTCGTCTCGAAGGAGGAGTTGCTGCAGTCGCAGGTCCGGGCCGTGACCCCCGAGGGATTCGGCTACGACCCCGAGCGTGGCGAGATCTGGTTTGCAGGCGAGACGGCCGAGGCCGTCTGGCTCGAGCTCGAGGCCCGTCGCCGCGCCCTCGCGGCGGAGGTCGAGGACCTGGAGCGCCGCGTTGCCGAGCCGATTCCCGACGACGCGTACGCCGCCGCACCCGACCCGGTCACGTCCACGCTCGAACGCCTGACGGCCCGGCTCGTCTCTGCGCTCGAAGGAGTGGCGGACGATCGCTTCGAGGCGCCGCTCCGTGCGCGCGCAGATGCGGGGACCACACGGACCGGGGCTCTCGCCGAGGAGTTGCGCCGGCTCGGCGCCGAAGAGGTCGACGCCCGCCGCGCCACCGCCGAGGCCGCCGAGCGACTGAGCGGCATCGACGTCGAGCGTGCACGGATCGAGGCGGAGGCCGACGAGGCGCGCCGAAGGCTCGAAGCCGCAGGCGCGGAGCCCGCCGAGGGAGACGACCGCGAGGGATTGTCGGCGCGGCATCGAACGGCTCGAGCGGCGTCGCGAGTCACTCGGCCAGGTGAATCCGCTGGCGAAGGAGGAGTACGAGCAGGAGAAGGAACGTCTGACGGAGCTCTCGACGCAGCGCGCCGACCTGGAGCAGAGCCTGCAGGAGCTCGAGACGCTTCGCGACGACCTCGCCAGAACCGTCGACGAGCGCTTTGCCGAGACGTTCGCCGCGGTCGAGGCGAACTTCACCGAAGTCGCAGCCACGCTGTTCCCCGGCGGCGAGGGCCGCCTTCGCCTGACCGAGCCCGAGGACGAAGAGGCACAGCCGGGCATCGAGGTCGAGCTCCGCCCTGCCGGCAAGAAGGTCACGCGCCTCTCGCTGCTCTCGGGCGGCGAGAAGGCGCTCGGCGCGATCTCGTTCCTCTTCGCGCTCTTCCTCGCGCGCCCGTGCCCCTTCTACCTACTCGACGAGGTCGAGGCTGCGCTCGACGACACGAACATCGGCCGCTTCGTGGAGCTGCTGCGACGCTACTCGGACCGCGCGCAGTTCATCGTCATCACGCACCAGAAGCGGACGATGGAAGCGGCAGACATCCTCTACGGCGTCACGATGGGTGCCGACGGCATCTCGCAGATCGTCTCCCGACGCCTTCCGCGCGAAGAGGCGACGGCGGTCGCGTAGAGAGGCCTAGCCAATCGAAGGCGCGCCCGGCCGGTCGCTACGGTTCGCCGCATGGCGAGATCCTGGGGAGAGCTGCTCGGCGAAGAGAACGCACGGCCGGAGCCCGAGTCCGAGCGCGGCGGCGTCTTCTCGCGCCTCCGCGACTCCCTGACCAAGAGCCGGCGCGCGCTCACCGCCGAGATCGCCTCGGCTGCGTTCGATCCCGGTGACGAAGCGGCCTGGGAGCGGCTCGAGGAGGCGCTGATCCGTGCGGACGTCGGTGTCCGGGCGACGGCCGAGCTCATCCGGCGCCTCGAGGCACGCCAGGACCTCACCGATCTCAACGCTTCGCTTGCGGAGGAGATCGCCGCACTGCTCGGCGATCCCGGCAAGCTCGCCGTTCAGGCCTCGCCCAGCCTGATCCTCGTCGTCGGCGTGAACGGCACAGGCAAGACAACGACGATCGGCAAGCTGGCGGAGCGTTTGCGCCAGCACGGTCACGCGGTGGTGCTCGGCGCGGCAGACACGTTCCGCGCCGCCGCAGAGGAGCAGCTCGAGATCTGGGCCACGCGCGCGGGCGCTGCGTTCGTCGGCGCCGAGCGCGGTGCGGATCCCGCGTCCGTTGCTTACGACGCGATCGAGACGGCGATGCGCGACGGCCGCGACGTCGTCATCGTCGACACGGCCGGCCGCTTACACACGCAGGCCAATCTGATGCAGGAGCTCGCGAAGGTGCGACGCGTGATCGAGGGCAAGCTCGAAGGCGCCCCGCACGAGACGTTGCTCGTCGTCGACGCAACGACCGGCCAGAACGGCCTGCAACAGGCCCGGTTGTTCGGCGAGGCCGTCGGCGTTACGGGCGTCGCGCTGACGAAGCTCGACGGCACCGCCAAAGGCGGCATCGCCGTTGCGATTGCCTACGAGCTCGGTTTACCGGTCAAGCTGATCGGTGTGGGCGAGACGCTCGACGACCTGCGGCCGTTCGATCCGCAGGACTTCGCCCGCGCGCTCCTCGGCTAGAGGTCTACCCCGAGCGCTCGATCCCGAAGGCGATGTTGACCGTCGTCTTGTAGTTGGTGATGCGGCCGTCTTCGACATTCGCGCTCATCGCGATGACGTCCGCGCCCTTGATACCGCGAAGGGTCTTCGCTGCTTCCTGAACGGCGGCATCGGCCGCCCTTGCGAAGCTCTCCGGGGACGACCCGATGATGGTGACGACCTTGGCAACATCGGACATGCTGACCTCCTGTTCGTTTCCCGCTTACTACCCGTCGAACGAGATCGGGAACCGTCTTGACCACGCGGAGGCACCCTTGTACGGTCACGTGCATGGAGGGTCGTGCTATGAGGCTCACCGACTTTCTCGCGAGTGTCGGCCGGGACTACAACTTGCAGCAGAAGTTCTGGCACTCCGAAGCACCGACGCTCGCAACTGACAAGGAGTTCCAGCGATTACTCGGACACCACGGCTGGGACAACCTCGATCCCGGCCATCGATCGCTCCTCGAAGAAGCCGACCTCTGCAAGATTCAGGATGTGCTCGTCGCTGAAGCGGACGTGAGGGCTCACCAGGCCGCGGGTTCGGGCCGTGCTAGGGTCCTCGTCAGGGCCTAGAGCGGCGGCGGCAATCGAAGGCGCGGGCTCGCTCACGGTCGTCGGGACCGGAATCCGCGCCGGCACACAACTAACACCAGAAGCGAGAGCCGCCTTCGAGCAAGCAGACGTCGCGCTCTTCCTGGTCGCGGATCCACTCGAGGCCACACTCCTGAAAGAGATCCGTGCAGACGCGCGGTCGTTGTACGACCACTACGAGCTCGGAGTGGAGCGCCAAGAGATCTACGAACGCATCACCGACGCCATGCTCGCGGAAGTTCGCAGCGGACAAACGGTCTGCGCAGCCTTCTACGGGCATCCCGGGATCTTCGTGTACCCCTCCCACGAAGCCGTCCGGCGCGCGCGGGCCGAGGGCCACTCCGCCCGAATGCTTCCAGCCGTGTCGGCGGAGGACTGCCTGTTCGCCGACCTTGGAGTCGATCCCGGTGCAGCGGGCTGTCAGAGCTACGAGGCGACTGACTTCCTGATCAGACGGCGTGAGATCGACCCGACCGCGGCTCTGATCCTCTGGCAGATCGCGGTCATCGGTGAGGCGATCTATTCGACCACGCTGAGGAAAGACGGCCTCGCCCTTCTCGCCGAGTACCTGCGGACGTGGTACGAGGGTGAGCACGTTGTCACGTTGTACGAGGCGTCTCCCTATCCGCTCGTCGAGGCGAACGTTACGACTATGCCTCTCGCCGAGCTTTGCGATGCGGACGCGACCGCGCTCTCCACTCTCTACGTCCCGCCCCTCGAGCCGCGCCAGCGGGACGCGCAGATGATGGAACGGCTCGGCCTCGGCTCCGCCTAGGTCCCGACGGCCAACGCCTGCGCTTGCTCCTCGACGTGGGCGCCGGAGACGACGTTCCCCTTCCGTTTGAAGACCTGGGCCGCCTGCTTGTACGCAGCCGAGGCCTCGGCTTCGCGGCCGGCGCTCGCGAGCACGCTGCCGAGGCTGGAGAGTGCGAACCCGAGGAGGTTGAGATCGTCCGTCTCCGCAGCCAGTGCCACCGCCTCTTTCGCGAGGGCCTCCGCGTCCTCGAGCGCCGGCTCTCGGCGGAGCAGCCGCGCCCGCGCGTTTCGCCACAGGACCTGGGACAGGACGTCCTCGCGCAGCGCGGTCTCCTCGCTGAGCCGCGCATAGCTGTCCGCGCTGTCATCGAGGCCCTGATCCGCGAGCGCGTCGGCGAGCAGCGCGGAATACGTCGAGAGGTTCCCGCGCTCACCGATTTCCTGCATCGTGTCGCAGGCGGAACGAAGGCACCGGGCGGCGGCGGCAGCGTCACCTGCGAGCAGCTCGACTGCGCCTGTGTCTGCACGGACGAGCGCGACGGCGAGTGTCCGTCCGAGATCGTTCAGGACGTCCTGCGCATCCTCCGAGAGCTCTCTCGCTCGGTCGAAGTGGCCGAGCATTGCCTCCAGGACGGCGATGTCGCTACGCAGGTATGCGTCCAGCGCCTGGTCACCGCTCTCGTGGGCTCGGATCCCTTCACACCGCTCCATCGCAGCCTGCACGGGCGTCGGGCCGCGTAGGGCGGCACGAGCTCGGACGTTCAAGAGCTCGGGGACGAGCCGCTTTGTCGGCGTCCGCACTGCGTGCTCGAGCGCGCGGTCGACAATCTTCTCGGTCTCTGCGAACCGGCAGCGGATGAACGTGATGTACGCGCGCAGCATCAGCGCGCGGCTGAGGCCTTCGTCGTCGCCGACGGTTTCGAAGATCGCGATCGCCTCGTCGCTCTGCGACAGGAAATCGTCGAGTGGGCCGTCCCACGTATGGAGCTGGATGAACGATGCTTCGAGGGCCGCGCGTGCGCGCATGCGCGGGTCGCCCGCGGCTTCCGCGGCCGCCGTCGCGTCGTCGAGGAAGCGCTGTGCCTCGGCGAGCGCGCCGGTCCCGAGCAACGCCTCGCTGAGGTCGATCATGAGCCCGAGGCGCTCGCCGGCATCCATCGGGCGTCAACGCGAGGCCCCGACCGAGCAGGTTGGCCGCGGCCGGCGAGTCACCGCGCTCGGTCGCGCGCCGTCCCGCAGCCGTGAGGAGCTCGCTCGCACGTCTCGCCAGAGCGCGATCGTCGTCCGTCAACGGGCCGAGCGCCTGCCGGTAGAGAAACGCCTGCTCCAGTGGTAGCCGATGATCTCGTCGATCTCCCCGGCGCGACCGGACGGCGTGCGCTCGGCCAGGCCTGCGAAGCGTTCGTGCAACTGCGCTCGAAGCTCCTTCGGGATTCCGGCGTAGGCCGCGTCGCGGATGAGCACGTGCCGGAAGCGGTAGGCGTCATCGCGAGCCGGCCGCGCCGACAGGAAATCCCTCCGCACGAGGTCGAGCAGGCGTGCGTCGATCTCGCCGTGCTCCTCCTCGGGCGAGAGACCGAGGATGAATCGGCGCGTGAAGTCCTTGCCGGCGACGGCGGCCCGCTCGAGCACTGCCCGCTGCTCGGCGGGCAGCCGGTCGAGCCGCGCGGCGAGAAGCGCGTGGATCGACGGCGGAATCGAGTCGAGGCTCTTTCCCTCGGCGAGCATCGCGGCCATCTGCTCCACGTAGAGAGGGTTTCCCTCGGCCGCCTCTGTGATCCGCGCGCGCGCAGCAGCGTCGAGCGGCCACTCGCGTCCGATCTCGGTGAGGAGCGTTTGCGATTCCGCTTCGGTGAGCGGCCCGAGCAGGAGGCTCGCCCCGTCGGCCGCGCTCAACCAACCGGGCCGCTCCTCCAGCAGCTCGGGGCGCGCGAGACAGACGAGCAGGATGGGCGCATCGTCGGTCCAGCCTGCGAGGTACTCGAGCAGGTCGAGCAGCTTCGACTCGGCCCAGTGGATGTCCTCGATCACGAGCACGAGCGGCTCGTCTCGAGCGACCTCCTCGAACAGCCTCCGGAACGCCCAGAAGAGCTCGCCGCCGGGGGCGGAGACCGGCGTGGGGCTGACGGCGCCGAGAACGCGATCCGCGACGACGTCTGCATCTTCTGCGCCGGCAAGCGTGCTGCGCACGCCGACTTCCCCGCCGAGCCCGCCGATGATCTGCCCGAGCGGCCAGAACGTGATCCCGTCTCCGTACGGGAGGCAGGGACCGGCGAGCACTCGCGCGTCTTCGGCGACGGACGCGGACAGCTCCGCTGCGAGCCGCGACTTGCCGATTCCGGCCGGGCCCATGATCGTGACCAGCCGGCACTTGCGGTCCGCGACCGCGTCGTCGAAAACGTCGCGAAGCATCTGCAGCTCCTGCCGGCGACCGACGAGCGGCGCGTCGAGGCGGCGTGCGTACGCCGGTGCTCCTTCGATCGTCGCAAGGACGTTCCACGCGAGCACGGAGCGGCTCTTGCCCTTGAGCTGCAGCTCGTCCCGCGGCTCGTAGACGGCCGCGTTCTCCACGAGCTTGCGAGTCGGCTCGCCGATCAAGATCTCGCCCGTTCGTGCGGCTTCCTCGAGCCGCTTCGCCACGTTCACCGGATCGCCGGTCACGAGCATCTGTCCGCCGGTCCCGTCGCCGGCGACGACTTCGCCGCTGTTGACTCCGACACGGATGCCGATGTGGACGCCGAACTCGCCCTCGAGCTCGGTGTTCAGCGAGACGAGCGCCTCTCGGAGCTGCGTCGCCGCACGCACCGCGCGCAACGCGTCGTCCTCGTGGAGCTCGGGAATGCCGAAGACGGCCATCACGGCGTCGCCGATGAACTTCTCGACCGTTCCGCCGTGCCGTTCCAGCACCTCGGACATCTGCTCGAAGAAGCGGGACATCACGCGCCGCACCGACTCGGGATCGAGCCGTTCGCCGAGCGGGGTCGAATCAGCGACATCGGCGAACACGACGGTGACCGTGCGGCGGCTAACGGCCATGGCTTGAGTGTAGGCGTCTGCCGGGGAGACTCCTAGCGGCGCCAGTACACTGAGCGGCCGTGTTCGACACCCTTTCAGACCGCCTCCAGGGCGCTCTCGGCGACCTGCGCGGACGTGGAAAGCTCGACGAAGAGGCGATCTCGCGTGCGATGCGCGAGATCCGGCTCGCGCTGCTCGAGGCCGATGTCAACTTCGAGGTCGTCAAGCAGTTCGTCGCACAGGTGCGCGAGCGCGCACTGGGCCAGGAGGTCCTGAAGAGCATCACGCCTGGTCAACAGGTCGTGAAGATCGTGCACGAGGAGCTGACGGATCTGATGGGCGCCGGCAGCTCGCAGCTCGCATTCACGGGGCGGCCGCCGACAGTGATCCTGCTCGCGGGACTGCAGGGGTCCGGAAAGACCACTGCGGCCGCGAAGCTGTCGCTCCTCCTGCGCAAGGAGGGACGCAAGCCCGGCCTCGTCGCGGCGGACCTGCAGCGCCCGGCTGCGATCGACCAGCTGGAGCAGCTCGGCCGTCAGATTCAGATTCCGGTGTACCGAGAGGACGACTCGGATCCCGTGAGCGTCGTTCGCAACGGCATCCGCAAGCTGGCCGACGACGGCGTCGACACCGTGATCCTCGACACGGCCGGGCCGGCTGCACGTCGACGCCGAGCTGATGGACGAGCTCGAGCGCGTACGAGACGAGGCTCGGCCGGCGAACGTCCTGCTCGTGCTCGACGCGATGACCGGTCAGGAGGCCGTGAACGTCGCGCTCGCGTTCCAGGAGCGCGTTGCCTTCGACGGCGTGCTGATGACGAAGCTGGACGGCGATGCGCGCGGCGGTGCTGCGCTCTCCGTCAAGGCGGTCACCGGCAGCCCGATCAAGCTCATCTCCGTCGGGGAGAAGCTCGACCAGCTCGAGTACTTCCATCCCGACCGAATGGCGTCGCGCATTCTCGGGATGGGCGACGTGCTGACGCTGATCGAGCGTGCCGAGCAGGCCGTCGAGGAGGACGAGCAGAAGCAGCTCGAGGCCCGAATGCTGAAGGGCCAGTTCAGCTTCGACGACTTCCTCTCGAGCTACAAGATGCTGCGGCGGATGGGCCCGATCCAGGGCGTCCTGAAGCTCATTCCAGGTGTCGGCAAGCAGCTGGAAGGTCTCGACCAGGTGGACGAGACGCAGCTCGGTCGCGTCGAGGCGATCATCCTGTCGATGACGCCGCAGGAGCGCTCGCTCCCACGCGTGATCGACGGCTCGCGGCGCAAGCGCATCGCCGCAGGGTCCGGGACGACCGTCGAGGAGGTCAACCGGCTGCTCGAGGGGCGCAAGCAGATGGAGAAGTTGATGAAGGGCATGGGCAAGGGCAAGATGCCCGACCTCGGTGCGCTCGGAGGCCAGGCTTCGGCTCAGGCGGCTGCCGCTGCGCAACCACGCACCCGCAAGGCAACGAAGTCCAACAAACGCAAGAAGCGACAGAAGAGCAGGAGGTAGATCGTTTGGCAGTACGGATGAGGTTGACGCGCGTCGGGTCGAAGAAGAACCCGGTGTACCGCGTCGTCGTGGCCGACTCGCGCTCGCCGCGCGACGGCAAGTTCATCGAGATCGTCGGGCGGTACAACCCGCAGCACGATCCCTCGCTGATCGAATTCGACGAGGACAAGGTGAAGGACTGGCTCGGCAAGGGCGCCCAGCCGTCGGACACGGTCGAACGGCTGCTGAAGGCGAAGAACCTTCGCTAGCTCCGTGGCAGAGCTGCTCGAGTATCTCGCACGGCGGCTCGTCGACGAGCCGGACGCGGTTCGCGTCGATCAGATCGAAGAGGAGGGCCTCCTTCTCCTGCGCCTGCATGTCGCCGAAGACGACATCGGCAAGGTGATCGGCCGGCAGGGGCGAATCGCCCGTGCCCTCCGCACGATCGTCCGCGCTGGAAGTGCACGCGAACGACGTCGCGTGCAGCTCGAGATCGTCGATTGACGGTCGCTGCGCTCTACGACGTCCACGGCAACCTGCCCGCGCTCGACGCGGTGCTCGCGGAGGTCGACGCCGACCTGATCCTCGTCGGCGGCGACGTCGTTGCAGGGCCGTGGCCCGCTGAGACGCTCGCGCGACTCCGGGCGCTCGGTGACCGCGTGCGGTTCATCCGCGGCAACGCCGACCGCGAGGTCGTGGAGCCCTCCCGCGAGGGACGAGCAGGCGGACCGCCGCCGGGAGTCATGGAGTTCGTGCGCGAACGGCTCTCGGCCGAGCAGCTCGAGTTCCTGGCCGCCCTGCCCCTGACGGAGACGGTCACGGTCGACGGTCTCGGCGACGTGCTCTTCTGCCATGCGACGCCGCGAAGCGACGAGGAGCTCCTCACTCGCATCAGCCCGGACGAACGCTGGCTCGCGGCGCTCGAGGGGGTCGAGGCGACCGTCGTCGTGTGCGGCCACACGCATGTTCAGTTCGACCGCATGATCGGCGGCTACCGCGTCGTCAACGCCGGCAGCGTCGGCATGCCGTACGAACGCGAGCCCGGCGCCTACTGGCTGCTGCTCGGCCCGGACGTCGAGTTGCGACGTACGGCCTGCGACGTCCCGGACATCAGCAGCACCGGCTGGCCGGAGGAATGGCCCTCGGCCACGCCCGAGGACGCGACCGAGTTCTTCGAGCGCGCTTCGCGTGAACGAGCCTGAGCGGGTCACGGTCGGACGCGTCGGGAAGGGGCACGGTCTCGACGGGTCCTTCGTGGTGGAGGACGCAAGCGAAGAGCCCGGGCGCTTCGCCGTCGGGGTCGAGCTGTACGTCGACGGGGAGGCCGCGAAGATCGTGGCCGCCAAGCAGGCCCGCGGCCGGCCGGTGCTGCGGCTCGACCGTCGTCCTCGGCGCGGCGCCGCGCTCGAGGTTCCGCGCTCGGTTCTCGCTCCGACGACCGAAGACGAGTACTACGTCTTCGAGCTGGTGGGACTGCGTGTAGAGGAGGAGGGGGGCGGGACGCTTGGAACCGTCGTCGACGTTGCGCCGGGAGTCGCCAACGACGTGCTCGAGCTCGACTCCGGTCTCGCGTTGCCGATGGTGGAGGACTGCGTACAGCAGGTCGACCTCGAGGCCGGACGCATCATCGTTGCCCCGGGCTTTTCCGACGCCCCTCGCTAACCTGAATCCCCTTGCCCTTGCAACTCGACGTCTTCACGCTCGTTCCGCATGCCTTCGCCTGGCTCACCGAGCAGCGCCCCGTCGCGGGCGTCCTCGGCACGGAGCTCGACCTGCGCCTCTTCTCGTACCGGGACACGACCCCGCTGCGCGCCGGTCAGGTGGACGATGAGCCCTACGGAGGCGGCGCCGGCATGGTGCTGCGCGTCGACGTCGTCGCCGCGGCGCTCGACGCGGTGTACGGAGGCGTTCCGGACCATCGCGTCGTCGCGCTGACGCCGCAGGGCCGTCAGCTGACACAGGACGTCGTCGAAGAGTTGTCCACCGAAGACCGGCTTACGCTGCTCTCGGCCCGGTTCGAAGGGTTCGACGAGCGAGTCGTCCAGCACCTTGCGTCCGACGCGATCTCGATCGGACCGTACGTCCTTTCGAACGGGGATCTGCCGGCGATGGTGCTCGTCGACGCGATCGCGCGCCGCTTGCCGGGCGCGATTCGCGAAGAGTCCGGGACGTTCGAGAGCTTCTCGACCGAGCTCGACGGCGGGCTCGAGTATCCCCACTACACGAGGCCGCCCGAGTTTCGCGGGTGGCACGTTCCCGAGGTACTGCTGTCGGGCAACCACGCACTGATCGAGGAATGGCGACGAGCGAAGAGCAGGCAGCGGACCGTCCTGTGATCGATCCGTACGCGGTGCTCGGCGTGCAGGCCGATGCGTCGCCGCAGGAGATCGAAGCGGCCTACCGCCGCGCCGCGCTCGAGCGCGGATATCAGGACGGCTCGTGGCGCGAGCTTCGCGATGCGTACGAGCTGCTGCGCGATCCGGAGCAGCGGTCCCGCTACGACCTCGGCCTCCGTGGCCCGGGCGAGCCGACGAGGAAATCGCGCAACCCGATCGAGCGGTTGTTCCCGAACCTGCCGCACGGTTGGCGTGTCGCGATCGACTGGGTCGTCACGATCATCGGCGCGGTCGCGATCGTGCTCGCGATCAAGGCGTGGGTCGTCAACCCGTACCGGATCCCCTCGTCTTCGATGGAGCCAACCTTGCACTGCGCGAAGCCGGCGCAGGGATGCGAGGCGAACACGTCCGACCGCGTCCTCGCGAACCGCTTCATCTACCACTTCCGCGATCCCAGACGGGGCGAGATCGTCGTGTTCAAGACCCCGCCGCTCGCGGAGCAGGAGTGCGGGTCGAAGGGAACGTTCGTCAAGCGGCTCATCGGTCTCCCCGGCGAGGTCTGGGAAGAGCGAAATGGGTTCGTCTACATCAACGGCAACAAGCTCAGCGAGCCCTACATCAAGCCCGATCGCCGCGATCGCCAGACGCTCGGCCTGTCGGACATCCCACCGCGGAACACGTATACCCGGATCCCGAAGGACTACTACCTGATGATGGGCGACAACCGGAATTCGTCCTGCGACTCCCGCCGCTGGGGCCTCGTCCCGCGCAAGAACCTGATCGGCGAGGTCTTCGCGACCTACTGGCCGCCGAGCAGGATCTCGTTCCACTGATCGTCGAGATCCGCCCGCGCTCTGCGCGGGCATGATGATCTTGAACGACTGCTCCTACGGACGGCGGTTTCGGCCGACGCGGGCTGAGCCCGCATCGGCGGCGGATGGCTGTGCCAGGCGTGGGGTTCTCCGCCGATCGGGTCGGATCGACATTCGCTAGCATTCCGCGGCTGCCCACGGGCCGTCTTCTATGAGCAAAGTGATCGAGTCACTCGAGCGCGCACAGTTGCGCCCCGACATCCCGCAGTTCAAGGCGGGCGACACCGTGCGGGTCCATTTCAAGGTGATCGAGGGCCAGCGGCAGCGGATCCAGGTCTTCGAGGGAATCGTGATCAAGCGCCAGGGAGCGGGCGCGCGGGAGACCTTCACGGTCCGGAAGCAGTCGTTCGGCGTCGGGGTCGAGAGAACGTTCCCGCTTCATTCGCCGAAGATCGAGCGGATCGACGTCGCGGCGATCGGGGACGTCAACCGGGCGAAGCTCTACTACCTGCGGGGCAAGCTCGGACGGAAGGCCCGCGTCCGCGAGCTCGCGACAGGACGGGCCGCGCGGCACCAGGGCCGCTCAGGCCGCGGCGGAAGCCGCTCCGAGCGACGGTTCCGAAGGCGCAGCGGACCACCGCCCGGAGACCACCGCCGAGTAGGGCGGTATCCTCGCCGCCGTGGCGGTGAGGACCGGACAGAAGCTCCTCAGGTTCGACCGAAAGCTCGGCGCGCGCCTTGTTGCCGGCACCGACGAGGCCGGGCGCGGCTGCCTTGCCGGCCCGCTGGTCGTTGCGGGCGTCCTCCTGGACTACGGCTGTCTCCGCGACCACAAGGTGCGGCCGCTCGGCCACCTGAACGACTCGAAGCAGTGCACACCCGAGCGCCGCGAGGAGCTCTTCCATGCCGTGATCGCCTGCGCCGAGCAGGTGATCGTCCGGGTCGTCCCGCACGGGGAGATCGACCGGAACGGCCTCCACCGCTCGAACCTCGCCGCGATGCGCGAGATCCTGCACGCGCTCTCACCGCCTGCAGAGGCCTGCCTCGTCGACGGGTTCCGGCTCGGGCCGACGCGCCCCTGCCCACCGAGCCGTCGTGGACGGCGACGAGAAGAGCGCCGCCATCGCGGCCGCCTCCATCGTCGCCAAGGTGACCCGCGACCGGCTGATGCGGCGGATGGACGCCGTCTTCCCGCGTTACGGCTTCTCGTCACATGTCGGGTACATCACGCCGGGCCATTCCGCGAAGGTGCGTGAGTTCGGGCCGTCCCGGATTCACCGCCGTTCCTTCCAGGCGCTCTGTTACCTCTCTGACGAGGAGCTTGCCGCGATCATGGCCGAGCGTCGTAACGGCGTAGCGGCCTGAGGGACCTTCGCGCCCCGCCCGGCCGTCTTCCGTTCGCAAACCTTGACACTCCTGCGCGTCGGCTCGGCGTAGCTTCCCGGCATGGGCAACGTCCTGGGGAAGCGCGCCGAGCGTCGCGCGGTCTGGTGGTACCGACTCCGCGGCTACCGGGTTCTCGCCACCAATGCGTGGGCGGCAGGTCACGAGCTCGACGTCGTCGTCCGCCGCGGTCGCCGGTTGGTCTTCTGCGAAGTGAAGGAGAAGCGGGGCGAGCGGTTCGGCGATCCGCTCGAGATGGTCGACGCGGAGAAGCGGCGACGGTTGCGGCGCGCCGCCGAGGCGTGGCTCGCGCGCCATCCCGAGCTCGACGGCCTGTCCGTGTCGTATGACGTGATCGCCGTGCGAGACGGTCGCCTGCAGCGCGTGGGCGAGGCTTTCTGAGCGGCGTGTCGAATTGACGCTGATGGCTCCGACGCAAGAGGCGCTCTATGCAGGGATCGACCTCGAGTTGTCGTGGTCGGAGCGTGAGCTCCCGGAACGCGAGCGCACGAAACACGTCCATCGCCTGCATCCGTACCTCGGCAAGTTCGTTCCGCAGCTGGTCGAGATCCTGCTCTCGCGCTACTTCCGCAGGGGTGGCCACGTGCTGGATCCGTTCGCCGGATCAGGCACCACGCTCGTGCAGGCGCTCGAGAGCGGCCTGGACGCGACCGGTGTGGACGTCGCCGCGTTCAACTGCCTTCTCGATGGACGTGAAGACGCGTACTTACAACCCGTTCGTGCTGGAGCAGGACCTGCGTGCGGCGCACCGGAGAGTCGGAGAGACATCGTCGGTGACAGCCTCGTCGTACGTTCGCCGTTGGTTCGCGCCGACCGCCGTTCGCGAGCTGCTCGGCTTCCGTGCGCTCGTGGACGACTACGCGCACGCGGATGTCCTGCGTGTCGTCCTCGCCCGCGCGGCGCGATCGGCGCGGCGGACCGCGCACTTCGATCTGGACCTGCCGCGCGAGCCGCAAGTCGAGCCGTACTGGTGTCACAAGCACAGACGGGAATGCCGTCCTGTGGAGACGGCGTCGCAGTTCCTCAGGCGGTACACGCTGGACACGCTGGCACGGCTGAAGGATTTCGCACACGTGCGGGCACGGCGACGTACTGCGACGGTCATTCACGGCGATGTGCGCGTGGAGCAGCTTCCGGGCCGATTCGACGGGATCCTGACGTCGCCGCCGTATCCGGGGCTGATCGACTACCACGAGCAGCATCGGTACGCGTACGAGTTGCTCGGCCTCGACGACCGGCGGGAGCTCGAGCTCGGTGCGGCCGCAGCGGGCACGTCGCAGGCGGCGATCGCCTCCTACTCCGACGGGATTGCCGCCGCGCTGGCGAACGCTGCCGCGTCGCTGCGGCACGGGGCTCCGGTGCTGATCGTGGTGAACGACCGGCGCGACCTCTACCCGGAGATCCTGAAGCGCGCGGGCCTTCGGCTCGAGGAGCGTCTGCGCCGGCATGTGAACCGGCGCACCGGAAGGCGTGCGGGCGAGTACTTCGAGGACGTTCTCGTCGCGCGCGTGCGCTGAGTCGTCGCATCGAGCGCGGGACCTCGCGTCCGCCTCGGCCGCCTGCCGCCGAAGCTGCCGCGACTGGTGGTGCACATCGACGGCGACACAGCAGCCGTGTCGGCCGGACCTCGAGGCAACCGGATCGCCACGGGCGCTACATCCCGGGCGATCGGACGACTGCTCGAGGCGACCAACGAGTCGTGAAATGCTTGCCTCCCTGCCGAGTAGAACCACCCTCGACCGCGACGCGGGAGATTCGAGGAGATGGGAGTCCGATCGAGCCACAGAAGGCTTAGAAGGTGAGCAACCTCGTCCTCTTGGCGAGCACCGCCCTGGCCGGGACCAACCAGGAGTACCTGCTGCAGGCGAGGCAGATGCAGGCGCTCTCGTTCGCGGTGCACATTCCGCTTGTCTGCTTCGGGATCGCTTTTCCGGCATTGGTGTTGTTTGTCGAGTGGCTCTACCTGCGCACCGGCGATGAGCTCTACCGGACGTTGGCGAAGCGCTGGACGAAGGTGATGGCGGCCCTGTTCGCGGCCGGCGTCGTGACAGGGACGATCCTGAGTTTTGAGATGGGCCTGCTGTGGCCGAGCTTTACCGCCAGCTTCGGCAGCGTCTTTGGTCTCGGATTTGCGATTGAAGGCTTCTCCTTCTTCATGGAGGCGATCTTCATCGGCATCTACATCTACGGCTGGAGCCGGCTCTCCCCGCGAGCCCACTTCGCCAGCGGCATTCCCATCGCGATTGCCGGCTTCACCGGTTCGCTGACGGTGATCTCGGTCAACGGCTGGATGAATCATCCGACCGGCTTCCAGCTACGGGGCGGCAAAGCGGTCGACGTGCATCCGCTGCAGGCGCTCTTTGGCAACGGCTACTTCTGGCACGAGCTCGTGCACATGTATCTGGCCGGCTACATCGTCACCGGCTTCCTTGTCGCGGCCGCCTACGCGGTCGGCCGCCTGCGTGGGCGCTGGGGCCGCTACGAGCGCACCGCGCTCGCGATCCCGCTCACCGTTGCGGCGCTCTGCTCGCCGGTGCAGGTCATCGTCGGCGACTGGAACGGGCGCGAGGTTGCGCAAGAACAGCCGACCAAGCTCGCCGCCCTCGAAGGGCTCGGCCAGACGAGACGCGGCGCGCCGGTGCACCTGCTCGGCTGGTACAAGGACGGCCGGGTCGAGTACGGAATCCCGGTTCCGCGGCTGCTTTCCCTGCTCGCCTACCACGACCCGAACGCGACGGTCGCCGGCCTCGACACGGTCCCTCCGGACGAGCGCCCGCCGGTGAACGTAGTGCGCGTCGCCTTTCAGACGATGGTCGGGATCGGGACGATGCTCGCCCTGCTCGGCTTCGCCTACCTCTTCGTTCGCTGGCGACGCAAGCGGCTGCCGGAATCGCCGTGGTTCTACCGCGCGCTCGTGGTGGCAGGTCCGCTCTCGGTCGTCGCGCTGATTTGCGGCTGGGTGACGACCGAGGTCGGCCGTCAACCCTGGGTCGTCTATCGGGTGATGCGTACCTCCGAGGCCGTCACCGGCGCGGGCGGCATCCCCGTTGGCTACGCGACACTCGCGGTCGTCTACCTCGGGCTCGCGCTCGCGGTCGCCTGGATCCTCCGCCGGCTCGCCCGCGTTCCGCTCGATCCGATGACCCCTCCGCCGACGGTCAAGGAGGTGTGATCGTGCATCTGTACGAGCTGCCGCTGCTCTTCGCGCTGATTGGGCTCGCGTTTTACACGGTGCTCGCGGGAGCCGACTTCGGCGCCGGCTGGTGGCAGCTGACCGCGGGGAACGGCCCGGACGCCGCCTCGATCCGCGACCACGCCCACCGCGCGATGGGTCCCGTCTGGGAAGCGAACCACGTTTGGCTCATCTTCGTGCTCACCGTCGTCTGGACCGCCTACCCGAGCGCGTTCGGCTCGATCGCCTCGACACTGTCGATCCCGCTCTTCATCGCCGCGGTCGGGATCATCTTCCGCGGCACCGCTTACGCACTACGCGGGGGCGCGTCGACGGCGCGCGAGCTGCGCGCGATCGACACCGTCTTCGCGCTCTCGTCGATTCTGACCCCGTTCGCACTGGGCGCCGCGGTCGGCGCGATCGCCTCCCGCCGCGTCCCGGTCGGGAACGCCGCCGGCGACCAATTCTCGAGCTGGCTCAACCCGACTTCGCTCCTGATCGGCGTCCTCGCCGTCGCGACTGCCGCCTACCTCGCAGCCGTGTTTCTTTGCGCCGACGCCGCCCGGCTCGGTGAGACGACGCTCGAGCAGAAGTTCCGAACGCGCGCGCTCGCAGCCGGCCTCGTCAGCGGGGCGATCGCGCTCGGCGGCGTGGCCGTGCTGCGTTTCGACGCGCACCCGCTCTATCACGGTCTCGTCGAGGGCAAGGGCCTGATCGGCCTGCTCGCCTCGATCGTCGCCGGCAGCGCCACGCTCGGCGCTCCTCTGGTGGAAGCGCTACGAGGCCTCCCGCTACACCGCTGCGCTCGCCGTCGCCGCAATCATCGCCGGCTGGGCGCTCGCACAATCGCCGGTCTTCCTCGAGGGACTGACGGTCCGGCAGGCGGCCGCAGGCCGGGACACGCTCGTCGCCGTGACCGTCGCCGTGCTCGCTGGAGCAGCGATCCTTTTCCCCTCGCTCGCGCTGCTCTTCCGACTCGTGCTCGGTGGAAGCCTCGGCCGTGGCGAAAGCGACGCCGGCCAACCGACTCAGGGGCGCTCTCTACTCGCGTCCCTCGCACCTGGCCTGCTACCGAGGCTCGCCATCGCCTGCCTGATTGCCGGGATCGGCTTCACCACAATCGCGGACGCAGCCTGGGCGCACGCGGTCGGCGTGATCTGCCTCTTCGCCTTCATCGTTGTCGCATTTCCCGCGGCTCTACCACCCGACGCGCTGCCAACCCCGCTCAAGAGCCGCAATCCAGAGAACGCCGATCCCCGCTGAACGATCCTGTCACTCGGGTTCGCGGGACTCGGCTCTCTGCGCAGGCCCTGGGCGCAGCGGCGTTGGCGAACGCTCGAAGACCTCCTCGTCGCGCGCGTGCGCTGAATCGTCGCAGTTTCGGCACAGACACGAGCACACGGCTGGACGTAGCTTCGCTGTGTGCTCGCGCACGCCACCACCTTTGCGCTTGTCGGCCTCGAGCCGCGGCGTGTCGAGGTCGAAGCGCACATCCAGAGTGGTGTCCCGTCGTTCACGATTGTCGGTCTGGCCGATCGTGCTTGCCAGGAAGCGAAGCAGCGAGTGCGAAGCGGGATCAAGTCCGCACAGCTGCAATGGCACGGCAATCGGTCGACCGTGAACCTTGCGCCTGCAGAGCTCAAGAAGGAGGGCTCGAGTTTCGATCTTCCGATCGCGCTTGCCTTGCTGGCCGCCTCGGGACAAATCCCTCGCGCGCGTCTCGAGGAGCACGCCTCCTGCGGTGAGCTGGCGCTCGACGGCCGCCTCCGTCGCGTCGGCGGTGTGCTCGCGGTCGCAGAAGGGGCACGCCGTGTCGGGCTCGAGCGGCTCGTTTGCCCGTACGAGGCCTGTGCGGAGGCTGCGCTCGCCGGCGTCGAGCCCGTCGGGGTGCGTCACCTGGCCGACGCAGTTGCCTACCTGCGCGGCGAGCTCGATCCGCCGGAATTCGCGATGTCCAACGGGCATGCCCCGCGCAAGCCGCTCGACCTGGCTCACGTTCGCGGGCAGGAGCGGGCGCGGCGCGCGCTCGAGCTCGCCGGCGCCGGCCGCCACAACATCCTCTTCGGCGGCCCTCCCGGGATCGGCAAGACGATGCTCGCTCGCCGCCTCCCGGGCATCTTGCCGCCGCTCGAGGAAGAGCACGCGCTGGAGGTGACACGGATTCACTCCGTCGCGGGCCTCGTCGATCCCGATCATCCCCTGATCGGCTATCCGCCGTTTCGCTCGCCGCACCACAGCGCGTCGATGGCGGCGATCGTCGGCGGCGGCCCAAGGCTTCGCCCGGGCGAGGCAAGCCTGGCACATCGAGGCGTCTTGCTTCTCGACGAGCTCGCCGAGTTCCAGCGACCGGCGCTCGAGGCGTTGCGTCAGCCGCTCGAGGACGGCGAGATCGTCGTCGCGCGCGCGGCCGGCAGTGTCCGCTTTCCAGCGCGGCTCCAACTCGTCGCAACGATGAACCTGTGCCCCTGCGGAGCGCGTGGGGATGCTTCGGCACAGTGCACGTGCTCGGCACAGAGGTTGGCGCACTATCGCGACAAGCTGTCGCGCGCACTGCTCGACCGCATCGATCTGGTCGTGGCCGTGCCACGTCCGCGTGCGTCGGAGCTGCAGGATGCGCGCGGTGAGGGGTCCGACGCTGTACGGGCACGCGTCATCCGCGCGCGGATTCGCATGGCGGAGGCGCGCCCGACGCGGACGCCCGCAGCGAACGAGCTACTGACGCGGGCGGTCGAGCGGTTGCCGCTGTCCGGTCGCGGCCGCGCCAAGGTCGCTTCCGTCGCATGCACCATCGCCGCGTTGGCGGAGTCGGACGCCGTCTTGCCCGAGCACATCGCGGAAGCGCTTGCGTATCGCGCCCCTCCGGAGCTCGCGGCGTGATACTGAGGCACAACGACATGCCGCCGCTTCTGCGGGCGATCCACGATCCGCCGAAGCGCATGCATCTGCGAGGCCAGGGCGACGCCGAGCTCCTCTCGGGGACCGCGGTGGCGATTGTCGGCGCCCGCGCGTGCTCACCGTACGGCAAACAGGTGGGGAGGATGGTCGCGCGGGAGCTAGCGGCAGCCGGCGTCGTCGTCGTGAGTGGTCTCGCCCGCGGCATCGACGGCGAGGCTCATCGCGGTGCGCTGGAGGCGGGAGGCCATACGGTCGCGGTGCTCGGTTGCGGCATCGATCGCGACTATCCGGTCGAGCACGCGTGGCTCGCGCGACAGATCGCGGAGCGCTCCCTGCTCGTCTCGGAGTACGAGCCCGGGATCGACCCCGCGCCGTGGCGGTTCCCGGCGCGGAACCGGATCGTCGCGGGATTGTGCGTCGCGACGATCGTCGTCGAGGCGCGCGAGCGAAGCGGCGCGCTGATCACCGCGGACTTCGCGCTCGAGGAGGGCAGAGAGGTGTTCGCGGTCCCCGGCGAGATCACCTCACGATTGTCCGACGGAACGAACGCGCTCCTCCGGCTCGGAGCGACGCCGTTGACATCGCCGGCCGACGTCCTCGATTCGCTCGGCCTCGCTCGGCCGAGCGTGCCGGTCCGCAGCTGACTGACGAGGCCGCGTCGCTGCTCGAGCGACTCCCGGCGAGCGCGGACGAGCTGGTGCGTTCGAGCGGTTGTCCCGCGGGAGTCGTCGCCGCGGCGCTTGCCGAGCTCGAGCTGGCAGGTCTCGCAGCGGAGGGGGAAGGCATGTACCGCGCACTGGCATAGCATCGCGGGGTGGAGTCGACTCCCTTCTGGTTGGAGGAGGAGGGACCGCACCTCCCGGTGAGAGAGCGCGACACGGTGGATGTCGCGATCATCGGCGCGGGCATCACGGGCTGCTCGAGTGCGCTCGCGCTCGCCCGCGGTGGCCTGAGTGTGCGCGTTCACGACGCGCGTGGAATCGCCGAGGGCGCGAGCGGCCGCAAACGGCGGCTTCGCGTTACGAGGGCCGGCAACTCGGTACGACGTCGCGCGCGACGCGTACGGCGCAGAGGCGGCGCGAGAGCTCTGGGTACGGACCGAAGGCGCACTCGACCGGCTCGAAGCTCTCGCAGGTGATGCGTTTCGGCGCACGGGCAGCCTACGGCTCGCGGCCGACGCGGAGGAGCGCGTCGAGATCCGCGCCGAGTACGAGGCTCTCCACGAGGATGGCTTCGAGACGGAATGGCGTGACGACCTCCCTCATCTTCGCCCGGACTTTCGCGGCGCGATCTTTCATCCGCCCGACGGTGCGCTGCAGCCCGCGCGCTTTGTCCGCCGGCTGGCGGTCGTTGCTGCTGCGGAAGGTGTGGAGTTCGCCGAACATCGGCGCGTCGGTTCGCTCGACGAGCTCGACGCCGAGCAGGTGCTGATCGCGACGGACGGCTCCGGCCGCGGATTGCTCCCTGAGCTCGACGAGACGCTCTGGCCCACACGCGGCCAGGTGCTCGCGACTGCTCCGCTCACGGAGCGTCTCTTCGAGTGCCCGCACTACGCGCGACAGGGCTTCGACTACTGGCAGCAGCTGGAAGACGGACGGATCGTGCTCGGAGGCTTCCGCGACTTTTCGATCCTCACCGAGATGACAGACGAGGAGACGGCGACCGCGCCGATCCAGCAGGCCCTCGATGCGTTTCTCGTCGAGCTCCTCGGCGAGCTGCCGGAGGTGACGCATCGCTGGGCCGGGATCTTCGCACTGACGCAGGATCTGCTCCCCCTGGTAGGGCGCGTTCCTGCGCGCGACGGCGTCTGGGTCTCCGCGGGATACACCGGCCACGGCAATGTGCTCGGACTCCTGTGCGGTGAGCTCGTCGCCGCGGCGATGCTTGGCCGTGACGACCCGCTCCTCGAGCTGTTCTCCCCGGCGCGATTGCTGACGCTCGAGCCGAGCTAGAAATCGAGCTGCGACAG
>CAVWYX010000005.1:0-284076 GCA_963759365.1 uncultured Actinomycetes bacterium | reverse complement strand
CGTCGTGCTTGCGAGAGTCGGCCGGGCCTGTCTTGGCGAACACGCAGTACCAGTCGGCTTGCACCACGCCTGACATCCAGCACTTCGTTCCGGTGAGCACCCAGTCGTCGCCGTCGCGCACGGCCTTGGTGCGCATGCCGACGACATCACTCCCTGCCTGCGGCTCCGACAGCCCGAAGCCGGCCCGGAGCTCGCCCGTCGCGACGCCACGGACGTATTGGTTCTTTCAACTCCTCGCTGCCGGCGATCAGCACTGGGCCGGTCGGCAGCCGTGTGAGCAACAGCATGAGGGCCGCGGTGTTCGAGTACTTGGCCACTTCCTCGATCGCGAGCGTGAGGCCCATGATCCCGGCTCCGCCGCCGCCGTACTCCTCGGGAATGACGAGCCCGAGCAGGCCCGCGTTCGTGGAACACCTCGAAGATGTCCTGCGGGTAGGTGGACTCGGTGTCGATCTCCCGGGCCCGCGGCAAGACCTTCTCGCGGGCCAGCTTCCGCACCATGGCCTGGAGCTCGGCGAGTTCCGAGGGGAGGTCGAACCGCATCGGACGGAGCCTAGGCGAGGGCCTCCGGCCCATCTGGCTTCAACGCGGTAGGTCAGTCGCATCATTCACGGCCTGTCCGAAACCGAGGTGACGCTCCCGCTCGTCAACCTTTCTGTTCGCGATGCTGTACTATGTCGCCGACCTCCCGGAGCAGGTCGTGGCCACGGAACTGCGGTGCTCGCTCGGCACCGTCAAGTCGAGTGGGTCGCGCGGGCCCACCGTTGCGCGACATCGCCGTCGACATGCGCGGCGCCCGCCCGCTGTCTACGAGCTCGTGATCGGCGACCAGCGGCTGCGCGTCACCGTCGAGTGACGGCGGGTCAGCTCGCCCGGCGGCGCTGTCGGATCAGGCGCCGGCGTTCCTTGGCCGTATCGCCGCCCCACACGCCGAGCTTCTCCCGGAGCACGAGCGCGTGTTCGAGGCACGTCTCCCGCACCGGGCACGGCGCGCAGATTGCCTTGGCCTCGTCGCCCCGGTCTTCGTCGTCCTCGGGAAAGAACACGCCCTGCTCGGCGCCTTTGCAGCGACCCAGCTCCCGCCAGCTCGTAGTACCCATCGGTTCCCCCATCGGCCGGGATTCCGACCGAGTTGAGCAATGTCGCCTTCGTCCACACAGGGAGACGTTCGGGAGGAGCCGCAGGTTGCAGGATTCGCTTTCGTAGGATGCCGCCGATGCCGCCCACCACGTCCCCGAGCCAGAACACAGCGAGCACCCGGGCCGCCAGAAGCTGGCTATCGCCCTGGCGGTGCTGACGGTGATGCCCGGCCTCGCCATCCGAGTGACAGGGAGCCATCCCGGAGCCGCTCTTGGCGGCGATCTGCTTCGGCCTCGCCGTGATCGGGGGCGCGTTCATGCTGGCGTGGGCGGCCGAGGTCGCCCAGCTCGACATCTCCGCCGGGCTCGCGATTGCGTTGCTGGCGCTGATCGCCGTCCTGCCCGAGTACGCAGTCGACTTCGTGTTCACGTGGAAGGCCGGTGACACCTACGGCGAGAACGGTTCGTGCGTCACCTCCGACGGCACGAACCACTGCGACAACGCGCTCGCCAACATGACCGGCGGCAACCAACTCCTGATCGGCATCGGGTGGTCGCTCGTCGTCATACTCGCGGCGTATCGGATCCGGCAGGCGCGCAAAGGCAAGGTCGAACGGATCCCGCCCGGCACCGACCTCACCACCACCGACGTGAAGCTCGAGCGCAGCCACGCCGTCGAGATCTCGTTCCTCGTGCTCGCGACGATCTACGGCCTCACGCTTCCGTTCAAGGAGTCGCTCACGCTCTTCGACTCGGCAGTGTTGGTCACGTTGTTCGTGCTCTACATGTTCCGAGTTGCGCGCGCTCCCGCCGAGGAACCACACCTCGTCGGGCCGGCGCAACTCATCGGGGCGTTGCCCGTTGCGCAACGACGCGCCGCGCTCGCGGCGCTCGGTCTCGGTGCAGTCATCGTCATCCTCGCCGTCGCCGAACCGTTCGCGGAGTCGCTCGTGAGCGTCGGTGAGGAGTTCGACATCAACGAGTTCGTGTTGATCTCGATCGTCGCGCCGCTCGCATCCGAGGCACCGGAACTGCTCGTGGCCGCGCTGTTCGCCTGGCGCCTCAATACGAACGCCGGGCTCGGCACGTTGGTCTCTTCGAAGGTGAACCAGTGGACCTTGCTCGTCGGGACGCTGCCGATCGTGTTCGCGATCGCGTCGGCCTCCACGCACGGGCTGCCGATCGGTGCCGTACAGCGCGAGGAGTTGTGGGTCACCGCCGCGCAGTCGGCCTTCGCAGTCGCCGTGTTGTTGAACCGCTCGATGAGTGTGACCGAAGCGGTAACGCTGTTCGTGCTCTACATCGGGAACCTGATCTCTCGCATCTTCCCGGAGAGCATCCACGACGAAGCCCGGATCGGCGTCGGCGCCATCTATATCGTGCTCGCGGTCATCGTGATCGTCCGCAACCGGCGATCCGTAAGACCGTTGCTCACTGACGGGTTCCGACGACCGTATTCCGAACTCGCCGAACCCGAACCTGTCGGCCCATGAACCTCGACGGTCGTGCGCTGGTCCGGGGCATCACGGTCGGACTGGTCGTGATCGTGCCGGTGAGCGTCGCGGTCGAGGCGCTGGAGCGCAACGTCGACGATCTCGACGGCTCCCCGTGGCTTTTCATCCCGTTCGTCGCGATCCTTGGCGCGTACGTGCTCGCGGGCCGGTTCGCCGCGATGGCCGCGCCCGCCGCGCCGCTCACACACGCTGCGCTCGCCGCCTTGGGCGCGTTCGTCGGGTGGATGGTTGTGCGGGTGCTCGTGCCCGTGATCCAAGGCAACGACCTCGACATCGGAGCGCGGGCCGTGGCGTTCAACGCGATGTTCGCGGTCGCGTTCGGCGTGCTCGGCGGGGCGCTGCGGTCGAGTCACGCCCGGGCGTAGCGCGTCCGCGCGCGAGAATGGCGGCGGTGGTGAGTCGGCCGGGCGACCGCGTGCCGGGCCTCCTTCGGGAGGATCCGGCCGAGGAACGTCCGGGCTCCACAGGGCAGGGTGCTGGGTAACGCCCAGTCGGGGTGACCCGCAGGAAAGTGCCACAGAGAACAGTCCGCCGATGGCCGGCCGTCAAGGGGCACAGGTAAGGGTGAAACGGTGCGGTAAGAGCGCACCAGCGTCCGGGGTGACCCGGGCGGCTAGGCAAACCCCACCCGGAGCAAGGCCGAGCAGGGAGAGGGTGGTCCCGCCCGTACTCCCGGGTAGGCCGCTGGAGCCGGCGGGCAACCGCCGGCCGAGATGGATGGTCGCCCAAGGCGCTTCGGCGCCTGGACAGAACCCGGCGTACAGGCCGACTCACCACCACCTAGGGCTCTGACCCGGGAAACGTTCTCTTGCTGCAACTCGTCGGTTGCGTCCGTGCCGATCGTGTGCCCAATAAGAAGACAGTCGAGGACATCTGCGGCCACGTCGCGGTCAGCGCGGAGCGTCGCGGCGACGTGCCGCGATGACATACCGTCCGGTCGTGGCCAAGGGACGCTCCGAGACGCTCGCCGAAATGATGTTCTTCATACAGCGCTTCACTCTGAACCGTGCCTGGAACGGACTGACCGACGACGAGTTTCTGTGGGAGCCGATGCCGGGTTGCTGGACTGTCCGGCCCGTGGAGGAGACCCGGACGCCAACACCGTTCGTCGTCGGGGCGTGGGCCGCTGACTTCGACGTCGATCTCGCCGCCGCCTCCAACCCGAGCGAGGGCAAAACCACAGAGCCACTGACCTCGATCGCATGGCTCTTCTGGCACATCGGCTCCATGCCGGGGCGGACGGCACAACTGGACTTCCTCGGCGGTGACCACACCACGGAGAGCGGATGGACCTCGCCGTACATCGCAGGTCATCCGATCTTCACGACTGCCGACGAGCGGTCGGGGCCATGAGAGCAGGCTGGCGTCAGATTGGCGCAGCCCTCCGCTCGGCGAGCGACGAACAACTCGAGCACCCGGTCCGGTTCTGGGGTTACGGCGGACCTGGCCCGATGGGCACAGGCGCCCAAGTGATCGCATCGGTGCTGAACGAGGTCAGCCACCACGGCACGCAGATCGGTGTGCTTCGTGACCTCTACCGTCTCCGCGCCGGCGCTTCGATCGAAAACAACGCCGAATGAGCGGCCGACTCGCGCTGGACCTCAGAACTGGTCAACGCCGCTGCTAGCAAGGAGCCGCGCCGATGTCGCCCATCGCAGGGGAGCTGATCACCGAAGCGCTGGAGTACGACGGGGGTCGCCAAGTCACGGTGTACGTCCCGCCCGGTCCAGCGAGGCGGTCGTGTTCGCTGCTGACGGTGCATGGCACATCGCCCGCCTCAGCGGGGTTCTCGAGCGCGCCAGCGCACAGTCCACGATGATCGTCGGTGTCCACGGACTGCCGGATGACGACGGGCGGCTCCATGAGTACGTGCCGGGCTTTGACGCTGAACGGTTCGCAGCACACGAGAAGTTCTTCGTCCACGACGTGGGTCGATGGGTTGAGTCGCGTTTCGGAGTCGCGTTGCCCGCCGACCGCACTGCCGTGTGGGGTGCGTCCCTCGGGGGTGAGCTCGCGCTCGCGTTGGGGCTTCGCCATCCGGACGTCTACGGCGCGGTCTTCTCGCGTCGCCCGGCGCCGGCTACAAGCCGCCGGCGGTACTGCCGAGTCCGCTTCCCCGCGTCTACCTCGTCGCGGGCAGGCAAGAGCAGTTCTTCCTCGCCAACGCGCACGCGGTGGGCGGACGCGCTGCGCAATGCAGACGCCGACGTTGCCTTGATGCAGCGGGACGGAGAGCACGGCGGCGCGTTCTGGGGTGAGGAGTTCCCGTTGATGGTGGCGTGGGCGTTCGGGCACTGAGCATCGCGATGGTCGACACGAACGGGCGCCCTAATGTTCACCACCCTCGGCGCGGATTCGGCATCCCGACACTCCAGCGAGGACGTCCGGGTCCATCCCGGCCAAGTCAGGCGCCGGATTACCGTCGCGGCCGTGAAGGTCCCGGACCGCAATCTGCACGAGCTGCGTGAGCAGGGCTTCACGATCGTCGAGGGGTTCCTCGCCCGGGACGAGCTCGAAGGCGGCCCAGGAGGCTCTTTGGCTGTACTATCCGCGACCCGAGGACTACTTCGCCGACCCGCCAGCCCCACCAGGAGTACGCGCGAAGCCAGTTCGACGGGATTCGCTTGGGGCCGTGGCAGTCGTGGGCCTTGAACCGGCTGGCCTTCCACCCCGACCTCATGGACCTGGCCGAGCGCTTCCTCGGATCGGCCGACCTTCACCTGTACAACGCCTTGCTGTGGGCCAAGTATGCAGGCGCCGTCGACTACGGGCAGGTGCACCACCGCGACTTCGTCAACCACTCACTCGTGGTGCCCAACCGAGGCGACCCCGGCCGGCAGATGACGTCGTTCGTGTTGCTGTCAGACGTCGACGAGGAGGACGGGCCCACCAAGGTGGTGCCGCTCGAGGCTGGCGCGACGCGTCCCTACTGGCCGAAGGGCGGTGACGAGGACTTCGCCGGCGGAACGGGCATCGAGCCCGGCGCGTTCGCCGAGGCGGAGGTGAGCGTGACCGGGCCTGCCGGCACCCTCTTCACGTTCCGCACCGACGTTTTCCACCGCGGCTCGCAGATCACCGGTGAACGAAGAGCCCGTTTCGTGCTGCTCGCCGCCTACGAGGTCTGGGGACCGCGGTGGACCGGAAGGATGGGATGGCCCATGGACTCGCTCGGCCCTCACTGGACCGAGATGATGGAACGGGCCACGCCCCGCGAGCGCGAGCTGTTCGGCTTCCCGGCCACCGGCGACCCCTACTGGAACGACCAGACGCTCACCGACGTGCAGTGTCGCTACCCGAGGATGGACATGACGCCCTACTCAGGTAGCGCCCGCGTGTAGGACCCTCACCGAGACGGCGTCCGACTCGGCTTCCCGGGCGTTCAGCTCTTGACAATACGTTGCCAATCCGGCCGCTCCGGATGACGCGTACCAGTCGCGAGTACGCGACCTACTTGCTACTGGCGAGCCATCGCGACCTGCCAGCGCTCTTCCGGACTGATGAGGTGGTCCTGATCGTCGTCGCCGGCAGTCGAGCTGAACCCAGTTGATCGTTCCGGTGAAGCGGCTGTTCTCGGAGGTGTAGTCGTCGCTCACGGGTGAACCAGTGTCGGAACCGAGGTCGCAGGTCTCGTCGGCGGAGTACAGCATCGGCACCGTTGCGCTCGACTCGACCCTCGCCGACTTTCTTGCCATCGATGTAGACGGTCACGTCGCCGCCCTTCGCGAGACCGCCGCCGTCGTAGGCCATCTCCATACGGATCTGATGGGTGCCGCTCGGCACCGCTGTCTCGCCCTCGATCTTGAACCGCTGGAGCCCGAACAGGTTGTGGCAATACACGGGCTTGCCTTCGAGCAGGTACACCGCCCATCCCCCGAAGGCTCCACCCTGGGAGATGATCACTCCGTTGGCGCCACCTTCGGGCAGCACGATCTCGGCCGTGACCGCGTGCGACTTGTTCTTGAGGTTCAGTACCGAGGCCTCGCTCAGGCGGCCCATACCACCGAAGAGCAACTGGGTCTTGCCGTGCACGAGGGTCGGCCGGCCCGCGAGGTCGGAGTTGAAGCGCTCGACGCGCCGATCGTCGAGCGGGAACACGCTGTACTTCACGGCCTCGATGAGGAAGAGCCGTTGCAGCTCCGCGGCTTGGCGGGGTTGTCGGCCGCGATGTTGCGGGCCTGGGTCCAGTCCTCGGGCCGTAGAGCTCCCACGTGTCGTCGTCGAACGCCGGCAACTCGCCGAACGCCCAAGGAGTGCTGTGCCGGGTCACGCCGGTCCAGCCCTGGTGGTACACGCCACGGTTGGCGAACATCTCGAAGTACTGCAGGTCATGCGTCTCCGGCAGCCGACGCGTCGTCGAACCGAAGCGCATGCTTTTGCCCTGCATCGGCATCTGCTGGATCCCGTTCACGAACGTGGGCGCGGGGAGGCCGGCTACCTCGAGCACGGTCGGCGCAACGTCGATCACATGCGAGAACTGCGAGCGCGTCTCGCCCATGGCCGTTGAACCCGTTGGGCCAGTGCACGATCGTGCCGTTGCGCGTACCGCCCCAGTGGGAAGCGACCTGCTTCGTCCACTGGTAAGGCGTGTCCATCGCGTGGGCCCAACCGTCGGCGTAGTGGTTGTAGGCCGTCGGCGGTGCCGAACTCGTCGACGCGTGACGCCATCGACTCGACGGTCTCAGTGCCCCGGCGCCATTGAGACTCATGAGCTCGTTGAACGTGCCGTTGATCGTGCCTTCGGCGCTCGCGCCTTGTCGCCCAGGATGTAATACACGAGCGTGTCATCGAGCACGCGCAGGTCGGCGAGCGTATCGACGAGGCGGCCGACGTGATGATCGGTGTGCTCGAGAAAACCGGCGTAGACCTCCATCTGCCGCGCCAGCACCGGCTTGAGATCGGCCGGCATGTCGTCCCAAGCCGGGATGTCCTCGGGACGCTCGGTGAGCTCCGCATCGGGCGGGATCACACCCAACTTTTTCTGCCGCGCAACATCTCGTCGCGCACCACATCCCAGCCCGCGTCGAATCGGCCCTTGTACTTCGCCGACCACTCGATCGGCACGTGATGCGGGGCGTGCGCTCGCGCCCGGCATGTAGTACATGAAGAACGGCTTGTCGGGCATGAGCGCCTTCTGCTGGCGCACCCAACTCGATCGCCTTGGCGGTCATGTCCTCGATGAAGGCATAGCCCTCTTCCGGAGTCTTCGGCAGGTTCGACTGGCGTGGTGCCGTCGTTGTCGCCGGGTAGTCGGGATGGTCTCCCCGCCGATGAAGCCGTAGAAGTACTCGAAGCCCGATCCGCGTCGGCCATTGGCGGAACGGCCCCATCGGGCTCGTCTCCCACACCGGCACCTCGTGGCACTTGCCGACCTGCGCCGTGGCGTAGCCGTTCAGCTTCAAGATCTCGGCCAGCGGCGCGGCGGTGTCGGGCCGCACCGATGACTGGCCCGGCGCCGAAGTCGCAGCTCGGTGATCGCTCCCATATTGACCGCTGTCGTGGTTGCGACCTGTCAGTGGCGGCGGCCTGAGGCGGGGCGCAGAGTGCGGTCGTGTGGAACCGTGTGAACTTGTAGTCCACCGGCCGCGAGCCGCTCCGCGGTGGGCGCCACGCACGGACCACCGAATGCGCTCGAAGCGCCGAAGCCGAGATCATCGATAAGGATCACCAATACGTTCGGTGCACCCGCCGGCGGACGAAGCGGCACGATCGGTGTGAACGAGGAGCTCGGATCCCTCGCGTCGTACGAGGTGAGCCCCACCGGAACCGTTTGGGGATGGCAGAACACTTCGCTGAATCTCAGTCATCCTTCAGGATCTCTCGTCAAGAAGTGCCGTGCCTAATCCAGGTCCGGGCCGTCGTGGTTCTGCCGACTGTCAGGATGAGCGCATGGAGTCGTCGTCGTGGTGGTTTGCGTCGGGCGGCTCACCGTCCACGTCGGGAACACGTACGTCAAGATCGACGCCGCTGCGTGGCGACTCACCCTGGTCGTGGCTGGTTGTCGTGACGACCGACACCCGTGTCCTGTGGTATCGTCGACGTCCCAGGGTCCGCGATACGTGGCTCCATCGTGCTCGCCTGACGTGCCACACCGCTCCGCGAGCGTCTGGCCGATGCGGGTGCACTCCCCGGCGTGAACCATGCGCGCCAGCCCCGGCAGGCCCGCTGACCGGATCGATCGCTCCCTGCGACCAACGCCAGGCCAGCAGAAGAATCGTTGCCAGCGGCAAACCCCTCGCAGATTGTCTCAGCGAGAGCGCGAGCCGAAGCGGCACTCCGTTCGTTCCCAATGGTCTTCACCCATGGCGACTACCAGGCGGCCCACATCCTCCACGAGGGCGACACGATCACATGTCATCGACTCCGACGCATGTGCCGGCGACGCCGCCTTCGACCTCCGGTACTCCGTCGGGCACAGAACGTCGCCACTTCTTCTGGCTATGGCGACGATGTCATGTACGTCCTCGCAGCCTGTGGGCGGTGCGACGCATCGGCTCGGCGCGATGGATGATCGAGCACGGCTTCAACGCTGATGCGGACGTCGCAGCATTGCTCGAGACCGGCCGGACGTGACCGAGTGAGCCGGCGATAGGGGGGCCATCCTCGCACGTGCCGCTCTGTACACGTCCCCACGCGTGGCATATCGGCGCCAGAGCGGCCATTCTGTGCGCCGTGGAGAACGTGAACGGAGCACCTCAGTCGCCGCCGTGGGTGCAGGTGTGCTCGTGGAGCACGGCACCGGCGTCGGCCGGCATCGGGCGGCCGAGCCGCCTGTACGTGAGCGCCGAGCTTCTGGGCCTCACGGGATCGAATCCGCTGCGAGGATGACGCTCGTGCGCCGCTACGAGGGGATCGTCTTCGACAGCAGCCGCTGGGACGGCTTCGAGCTTCGCCCCGGCGACATCATCATCAGCACGCCGCCGAAGTGCGGGACGACGTGGACGCAGATGATCTGCGCGCTGCTCGTCCTGCAGGAACCGGAGTTGCCGCTCCCGTTGGACACGCTCTCGCCGTGGATCGACATGGTGACCCGCGCCCGCACGGAGGTGTTCGCCGACCTGGCGGCCCAGACGCACCGCCGTTTCATCAAGACCCACACGCCGCTCGACGGGATCCCCAACGATCCGACGGTCACGTACATCTGCGTCGGGCGCGACCCGCGCGACGTGGCGCTGTCGATGGACCACCACATCGACAACATGGACATCGGCGCGTTCCTCGAGGCCCGCGAGCGGGCGGCAGCGATCGACGGCATCGAGCTCGGGCCGTTGCACCCACCGCCGCCGCGCCCCGACGGCGAGCGGGACCGCTTCTGGCAGTGGGTCGACGACGAGACACCGTCGACGCAGTCCGGGTCGTCGCTGCGGTTCACCGTCGAGCACCTGCAGACGTTCCGGGACGCCGCCGACGATCTCGACGTCGTGTCCCTGCACTACGACGACCTGAAGGCGGACCTGGAGGGGCAGATGCGGGAGCTGGCCGCACACCTCGGCATCGAGGTCGACGAGGACCGGTGGCCGCGCCTGGTCCAGGCGGCGACGTTCGAGTCGATGCGCAGCAGGGCCGACACGACCGTCCCCGGCGGTGGTCGGGAGCACTGGATCGACCCCGCCGCGTTCTTCAGCCGCGGGACGAGCGGCCAGTGGCGCGACCTCCTCGACGACGCCGACCTCGCCCGGTACGCCGCGCGGGTGCGGGCGCTCGCGTCCGACGACCTCGTCGAGTGGTTGCACCGCGAGCCGATCGACTGAATCCCCGTTCGGGCGGTTGAGCCGCACTGCATGTTGGCGAAGGTGGGGTCCGAGCGGCCTGCTGTTCTATGGCGTCTCGCGCCAAGCCGGCCATAGGTGGCATGCGCCACGCGTCCCGCGATCTCCCGCGGTTGCACGCGGGGATTAGATGCTCGGCCAGTTGAGCCCGGCTTCGATCGCCGCCTGTTCGACTGCGTCGACGAGGCGCTCGGGCGAGCCGCCACAGCGCTCCAGCTCTTCGGGACCCAACAGCACGACCACTTTCTCCACCCGTCGTCTCGGCAACGACGACGGGAGCGCGGCCTCCGGATGCCTCTCGGATCGACTCGGGCTGGTCGTTGCGGTGGTACGTCGCGAAGCGCACTGGCAGCCGTTCGCGGCACGCCCGCCAGTCGGCGCGCTCGCGGAGCCGTCCATGGGTGACGTCGCAGAGCGTGCAGTGGGCGCGCCCGATCCGGGCTCGCAGAAAGTACGACAGCTCGCCGAGCGCCGTGCCGTCGGCGTTGTATACACCTACCAGCCGCTCGACGGTCGATGACGTGTTCATAGTGCACGATTTTGACGCGGCAGACTCGGCGGCTCCGCGCGCGGGTCGCCGGGCGAGCTGCGCACAGTGTCGACGCCGATCTCGCCGCCCACCTCGCCGCGTTCGGGGACAGTTTCAAGGGCGCCGGCGACGGGTCGAGTTGTCGTCAGGTCGGCCTTCTTGCCGGAGGCCGATTGGTGTCACAGTGTGATGGTGGCCAGGATCAAGACGCGTCCTACCGGCGAGGACGTGAACGAGTTCCTCGACTCGGTGCCCGATCAGCGTCGCCGCGGAGGGCACACGTTGCGATCGCTGTTCGAGCGCGTCACTGGTGCGCGGGCGGTGATGTGGGGTCCGTCGATAGTGGGTTTCGGTTCTCGGCCGTACACGAACACGATGGGCACCAATGACTGGTTCGTTGTTGGCTTCTCACCACGGAAGAACGCGCCGACCATCTATGGGATCCACGACGGGTATGCGTCGACGCCGGATCCGTTGCTCGTGGCGTTGGGTCCGTCGACGACTGGGAGGAGCTGCGTCTACGTCAAACGGCTCGACCGAATCGACCAGCGTGTGTTGGAACAGCTCGTCCGTAATGCCTGGCGCCGTCCAGTGACTCAAGCTGACAAAGGCTGATCTGTCGGCGACCATTCGGGATCCGCATCGGGCGCGCCGTTTCGCCTCAGGCGTCGCGCGCGTGGTCAACGCCGATTGTTCGACGGTCGCTGTTGACGTTTCGCCGGACGCAGGCGTGATCTGACGGCGGGGCGAGGTGCGTGGGTGACGCGGTCGAGTCGGTCGGCGATCGCATTCGTGCGGGCCACGATGCGATCGAGGTAGGCGACGACCTCGGGGTGTTCGGCGTCCTTCATGGCGGCCTCCCCGAATGGTTGGGGCAACTATTGATGCCCGCCCCGTAATCGTCTTACCCCGCCTCGGTACGTTCGATCCCAGGGCGAACCGTGTTCTCCCGGATCTTGTCGGCGGCCGGGGCGTCTGCTCGTGATGCGTGACGACACGCCGAGGGCGTCCCAGGGGACCAACCGCCAGGGGCGTTGGTCCGTCACGTTTGTTGGCGGGGGCGCGCCGGTCGATTGTCGGGGCTCGTAGGCATCCCACGCCGCCAAGCGCGTCGTCACCCCGTGGGTGACTCAGTCCCAGCAGAGGCAGAACGGGTGGCCGACGGGATCGACGTACACCCGCCAGTTGCCGCCAGCCTGCAGCTCCGGTTTGGTCGCACCGAGGGCGAGCACCTTCCGCTCCGCCTCGTCGAGCATCGCCTCGTCCACGGTCACGTCGATGTGGAACTGCTGCGGGTAGTCCGGGTCGGGCCACCTGGGTGGCACGTAGTCCGTCGCCAGCTGAAAGCTCAGCAGCACGGTCTCCCCGTCACGCAAGCTGACCCACTCCTCGTCGGCGTAAGTGAAGTCACCACCGACGAGCTCCCGGTAGAACTCCGCTAACGCACTCGGCTTCGGGCAATCGAGGACGACCGCCCGCATCTTCGCGATTCCAGGCATGCGCCCATAGTGCCAGCCGGCCCGGGCCAATCGGCGTCAACGGGCGTTTGTAGCGCGCCGATGCACTTGCGATGTGGTCAAGGAGCGCGGCCTGCGCGCGGAGGTGTTGATCACAGAGTCGGCAACACCCGTCGAACTCGACGGCTGTCGGGTCTCGAAAGCGGCGCGGATTCGCCGGTGATGTGAACTCGACCGAGCCGGCGGGAACGCGGGTTACGCGGGGGCGCGGACGCACGCGAGGGCAGCGTCTGCTTCAGCCAGAGTGAGGCCGACCTCTTCCACCAAGACCTGGAGCACTGTCCGCTCGGAACAGCCGAGCTCGAGCAGACGTCGTGCGCTGAGGACTCCGGGAAGGGTGGCTGCGACTGTCACCCCGTCATGATCGGACAGTTCCCAGGGTTTTACCTGCCCTGCGTGCACCGTTTCCCATCCCACATTTTGGCCATCTTGACGGCCGCCCGATCCGGGATCGACGGGCTGTCCGGAGAGGCATGACATCGACTGGCTAATTCTGTCGCTGGGCCCGAGCTCGCCGACAAGACTTCTGTACCTTCGCTCTCGGCCTGGTTTTTGCGGGGGAACCAGGTGCGGGGACCCATTGCTCCGCGCCCAGGCGGGTACGCGCTGCTTACTGTGGACGGCCAGATGCAGACGTTCGGGCCCGACCAGTTCCTCGCCACGATCCATCGGGTCTTGCCCGAAGCGATCGGACGCGCGCTCGACGACGACACCATGAGGCTCCGGGCCCGCCTGGCCGGCAGTGGTCGTCGCCGCCGCGCTCCTCGTGGCCTGCGCAGGCGACGATGACGATCCGGCAGGCGACGCCCGCGTCGACGACGCCGCCCACCACCGCAGCGTCCGTCACACCCGAGACGACCGTCGCACCGACCGCGGCTCCGGTCGATCTCTGCGCCTATCGCGACCTCGGCATCTGGGTCGACGTCTTCGACTCCGTCGCCGCATTCGCCGAACCCGGAGCGACGTCGCCCGTGACCCCAGACGACGTCGCGACCATGGCCGCCGAGGGTGCACGCACGCTGTACCTCCAGGTGTCACGCGACGACCCGCGCGCCGGGGCTCATGGCCGATCCCGTGCTCGCCGGCGAGTTCCTGCGCGCCGGACATGCCGCCGGCATGCGCGTCGTCGCGTGGTACCTCGCCACGCACGCGGATCCGGCGCGTGACCTCGACAAGACACTCGCGCTCGTCGAGTTCACAGCCGACGGCGAACGCTTCGACAGCATCGCGCTCGACATCGAAGGAACCGAGGCCGTCGCCGACATCGCCGAACGCAATCGTCGCCTGCTCGACCTCGCCGCGGGACTCGACGACGCCGCCGGCGACCGGCCGGTCGGCGCGATCGTGTACCCGCCGATCGCGTTCGACGTCTTGAACACGACCCTGTGGCCCGACTTCCCGTGGCAGGCCCTCGCGCCGTTCGTCGACGTGTGGCTACCGATGGCGTACTGGACCAACCGCGATGCGGACTCGCCCTATCGCGATGCGTACCGGTACACGACCGAGAACGTCGAGCGCCTCCGCGCGCATCTCGACGATCCCGACGCGGTCGTCCATGTGATCGGCGGGATCGCAGACGAAGCCACGTCCGAGGACTACGAGGATTTCCGGCGTGCGGCTACGGAGGTGGGCGCAATCGGGTGGTCGGTCTACGACTTCGCGACGCTCGATCCTTCGGCGTGGCCGTTGCTGCGCGGTCCTTCGACCTGCTGAGCGAACTCGCGACGCACACGCCCAGCACCGGCAGCCGTCGCCGTTCTGGTGGGGCTCGTCGACGACCAACGCTTCCGGAATCGCGATGAACGCCGACGCCGCGTCGTCTCGCAGCGCGACGTCGACGCCGCCAATCGTGCGGGCGAGTGCGTTGTAGAACGCGGCCGCGGCGACGGTGCACGTCACCGCCACGAGCACGAACAAGCCGACGAGCATCACGAGCGCGGTCAGGATCGGCCGGGACAGGATTTCGAAGTCCTCCATGCCGGTGCTGTCGACGACAAAGCGTTCGGCGCTGTCGACCGCGCCGGTCGCAGTGAGAAACGCCCACGCCGCGAAGACCGCACCGATCATCAGGAGCCCGAAGAGCGTCCAGAGCACGACCGCGACCTTGATGACCGTCAACAGGTAGAGCCGCGACACCGTCGTGCGCCGTGTGGTGCGGGCAACGCGAGTGCGCCGCCCATTCGAGTGGGGAAGCTGCACCTGGGTCATGGGGACTCCTTTGTGGCCACTCACGCGGCGCGCGGCGGGCGGCGGAGGAACGGGGGCGGGCGGGGCGGGCGGGGCGGGCGGGGCGGGCGGGCGGGCGGTGCGGGCTCGGGGGCGGGAACCGCGGTGTCGTGGTCGTCGACTCCGGGGTCGATGCCGGCGGCGCGGCCCGACGGGGTGGGCGCCGGTTTCGGCCTTCCTCGCTGATCGACCCGCCGCGCGGCCACCGCTCCTCGTCGGGCGCGACGAAGTCGAGTTCGGGTCGGCCATCGTGCGCCGCTTCCATGAAGTCGTGCCAGATGGTCGCCGGATAGGAACCGCCGGTGACGCGTGTCCCGCGGATCGTGATCGGAACCTGGGCGTCGGCATTGCCGATCCACACACCCGCCGTCATCTGCGGTGTGTATCCGACGAACCAGGCATCTCGGTACTGCTGATTGGTGCCGGTCTTGCCCGCCGCAGGCCGGCCGAGGTCGGCGCGCGTCGCGGTCCCGTTGTCGATGACGCCTTCGAGCATCGCCGTCACCGTGCGGGCGATCTCGGCGTCGAGCGCACGGGTCGGTGCGGGCCGGTCTTCGAAGAGCAGGTCGCCGTCGGCGGTCTCGACCCGATCGAGGAACCGTGGGGGATGCCGCATCCCGTCGACCGCGAACGTCGAGAACGCCGACGTCATCTCGAGCGGCGACACCGTCTGGGTCCCGAGCGTGATCGACGGCACCGCCTCCAGCGGCGACTCGATCCCGGCGCGATGCGCGAGATCGACGATCTTTTCGGCACCGAGCGACAGTGCGACCCGGGCGAAGGCACAGTTCGACGAGCGGGCGATGGCGTCCCAGAGCGTCAGGTTGCCCTGGCTCCGGCCGTCGTAGTTCTCGACCTTCCACTCGGGGGCGTTCTCCCCCATGTCGAACTCGCACGAACCGCTCGCGTTGACGCGGTCGTCCGGCGAATACCCGGCTTCGAGCGCGGCCGCCAATGTGAACGCCTTGAACGCGGATCCGGTTTGACGCGCGCCCTGAGTCGCGAGGTTGAAGCCGGCGTGCGCGACAGACGTGCCGGCCACCATCGCCCGTACCGCGCCCGTCTCGTTCTCGAGCGCCACGAGCGTCGCGGTGTACGGAACGTCAGCGGGCAGGTTCGAACGCACTGCGAGTTCGGCCGCCTCCTGGAGGTCGGGGTCGTACGTCGTGTAAATGCGTAGGCCACCTTCGAACACGTGGCGGTAGCGCTCGTCGTACGTTGCGCCGAGTCGCTCGTCGCGCAAGAGGCGTCGTTTGACCTCTTCCACGAACGGGTCGTACTCGGGACTGGCCGGGAGCGGAGTGAGCGCGCGCGGCAACGGCACGACCTGCGAGAAGTCGGCCTCGGCTTCGGTGATCTCGCCCGCGTCGAGCATCCCGTCGAGCACGTTGCCGCGCGCCCGGACCGCGTCGCCAGGACGGTCGATCGGATCGCGACCCTCCGGGTTCGCGATCAGACCCGCGAGCAGCGCGGCTTCGGGCAACGTCACGTCGGCCAACGACTTGCCGAAGTAGCGCTCGACGGCGGCGCCGACGCCGTAAGCGCCATGACCGAGGTAGATCGTGTTGAGGTAGCGCTCGAGGATCTCGTCCTTGGTGTAGCGGCGCTCGAGCCCCACGGCGAGCACGGCCTCGCGAACCTTGCGGCTCAAGCGCCGGTCGGGATCGTCGAACATCGTGTTCTTCACGAGTTGCTGGGTGATCGTCGATCCGCCTTGACGCACCGCGCCGGCATCCAAGTTGGTGGCGAGCGCGCGCCCGATGCCACGCCAGTCGATGCCGTCGTGCCGGTAGAACTCGCGATCCTCGGTCGTCAGGACCGCGTCGATGAGCACGGGCGGTACATCGGCCAGCTTCACCGCGACGCGGTTCACGCCGTCGTGCAAGACGGCCATCGGCGTGCCCGCGGAGTCGTAGACGACCGATCGAACGACCAACGGCGGGAGTTCTGGCTCCGGTAGCTCGATCGTCACCGAATCGCGGGCGACCAGTCCCCCGACCGGAACAAGGAGCGCGGCCGCACCTCCGATCACCGTTCCGCCCACCACGATCGCGGCGCCAATCGTGGCGAAGGCGCGCGCCGTCCTTGCCGCTCGCATTGTCGAAGTGGTACCCCGACGCACTGCCGTCCGACACGTCCGATCCGCGATGCCCTCGGTATGGTGACCGTCGTGCTGCTCCGACCACGGTGGCTCGCCGGCCACGCACTCGTGGTCCTGATGGCCGGGATCTTCATCGCTCTCGGGATCTGGCAGTACGGCCGACATCAGGACGAGCGCGACACACGCGCCGCGATCGAAGCGGAGTTCGCGGCGCCGGCGCCGACGCTTGCCGAAGTCGGCACCAACGCGCCCGAAGGGACACGCGTCGAACTCTTCGGCGTCTACGCACCGGACGCCGACGTGCTCTGGCGCAATCGAGTCCACGGCAGCACGTCCGGCTTCGACGTGCTCACCCCGCTGACGCTCGATGACGGCACCGCGGTGCTCGTCGACCGCGGCTGGATCGCGCGTACGACCGCAGCCGCTGGCCTCGCGGCTGTCGCGCCGC
This sequence comes from uncultured Actinomycetes bacterium, assembly GCA_963759365.1. GTDB lineage: Bacteria > Actinomycetota > Thermoleophilia > Gaiellales > Gaiellaceae > 3-1-20CM-4-69-9. The sequence continues at coordinate 266,896 of CAVWYX010000005.1, read as the reverse complement.
CCGAAGGCACGGTGACGGTTCGCGGCGTCCTGAACGAAACGCGTCCCTTCCGGCCCGACGACGCCGTCGAGGACCGAGACGGGAACCCGTCCGTTCCCCGCGTCGATGTCGAGTTCGTCGCAAGCGCGCTCGACGTCCCGCTGCACGAAGCGTGGGTGGTGGCGCAGTACCAGTCCCCGCCGCCCGCCGCCGCGGGGCCCGAGTTGCCGGAGCCGCCGGACGAGTCCTCGGTGAACCACCTCAGCTACGCCTATCAATGGTTCGCGCTCGCGTTGATCCCCCTGATCGGGTGGCCGATCGTGCTGTACCGCACCACGCGTCGCCGCTCATCCTGATTCAATAGCGGCATGGTGTACGCCCAAGGCCGCACGTACTACGACGCCGACAGTCACCTGATGGAACTGCACGACTGGCTGGTGCAGTACGCCGACCCGGATGTGCGCGAGCGGCTGCGGCCGCTGTATCTCGGCGGCGCGGGCGCGCTCGCCGAAGAAGCGGTGCGCGGCGCCGAGGCACGACGCGACGATCCCGATGCGGCGGCCGCACTCGAAGACAACGTGATGCGCGCGCGAAGGGTTGGGGCGCGCTCGGCGCGTTCGATCCCGGAGAACGCAGCCGCGCGCTCGACCTGCTCGGCTTCGAATCGCAGCTCGTGTTCAGCACGTTCGCGACCGTGCAGTTCGCAGGCGACGATCTCGAGCTTGCTGTACGGCGGCACCCGCGCGCACAACCGCGCGATGGCCGACTTCTGCCACGACGACCCGCGGTTGATCGCCGTCGGCTTCGTCCCGCTCACCGATCCCGAACTCGCGCGTCCGCGCGACCGAGGAAGCGGTCGCGATGGGCTGCGGCGCGATCCTCGTGCCGTCGGCGCCGCCGCGCGACAAGTCGCCGACGCATCCCGACTACTGGCCGATCTGGGCGCACCTCGAAGAGACGGGCGTGCCGTTCATGTTGCACATCGGCGGCGGCGGCCGGCCCCTGCGCCGCGCGTTCCACGAGAACGGCAAGCCGCCCGTCACCGACTTCCTCGGCGGCGGCGAGAACATCCGCTCCAAGGACTACATGGTGCTGCACCACCCGCCGGAGACCTTCCTCGCGTGCATGGTGCTCGACGGCGTCTTCGAACAGTTCCCCGGGCTGCGCGGCGGCTGCATCGAGCAGGGCGCGCTCTGGGTCGTCCCGCTGCTGCAACGGCTCGACATCGCGCAGGCGACGTTCCAGACGACCGAGCCCGCGCTGCGGCTGCCGCTGAAGGCGAGCGACTACCTGCGGCGCCAGGTGAAGTTCACGCCGTTCCCGACCGAGCCGGTCGGCTGGATGATCGAGCAGGCCGGGCCGGAGCTGTTCTGCTTCTCGTCCGACTACCCGCACCCCGAAGGCGGCCGCGACCCGCTCGGCCGTTTCGAAGCGAGCCTCGGCGGGCATCGACGAGCCGGCCAAGAGCCCGCTTCTACTCCGACAACTACGCCGAGATGATGGGGCCGGTGCTCGCCGCTCGCTCGTAATGATTCTATGGCGCGTCCCGCCTAGGATGCGCCGATGCCGTTGCAGACCGCCGAACGCGCGCTCCTCGACGAGCGCCGCCACCTCACCCGGACGAAGCGCTCGCCGTCGCGCACCTCCCGCTCGACGAGCTGCCGTCGCTCATCGCGCTCGCCCACAAGGTGCGGCTGGCGTGGTGCGGCCCCGAGGTCGAGCTCGAGAGCCTCATCAACGCCAAGTCGGGCGCGTGCCCCGAGGACTGCGCGTTCTGCTCGCAGTCGGTGCGCTTCCACACCGGCGTCGACGTCTACGCCGTTCCTCGACATCGACGAGATCCTCGACGCCGCGCACGCCACGCGCGACGCGGGCGCGACGCAGTTCTGCATCGTCGTCGCCGTGCGCGGCCCCGAGGAGCGGCTGCTGCGCCAGGTGATCGACGCCGTCGACGCCGTGCAACGCGAGACCGGCCTCGAGGTCGCGTGCTCGCTCGGACTGCTGCAACGCGGAGCAGGCCGCACGGCTCGCGGCCGCGGGCGTGCGCCGCTACAACCACAACCTCGAGGCGTGCCGCGAGCTGTTCCCGTCGATCTGCACGACGCACAGCTACGACGACCGCGTCGCGACCGCTCGGCTCGCCGAGCGACGCCGGCATGGAGCTGTGCTGCGGCGGCATCCTCGGCATGGGCGAGACGCTCGAGCAGCGCGTCGACTTCGCGTTCGAGCTCGCCGAGCTCGAGCCGTGCGAGGTGCCGATCAACCTGCTCGACCCGCGGCCCGGCACGCCGCTCGACGACCACGACGACGCTGTCGCCGCGCGAGGCGCTGCAGGCGATCGCGCTGTTCCGGCTGATCCTGCCCGGCGCGTGGCTGCGGCTCGCGGGCGGCCGCGAACGCGTGCTCGGCGAGCTGCAGGCGCATGGGCCTGCTCGCCGGCGCCAACGCGCTGATCGTCGGCAACTACCTCACGACGATCGGCCGCGTCGCCCGAGGAAGACCACGCGCTGCTCGAGGCGCTCGGGCATGCCGGTCGCCGACGGTCCCGGGCGAAGGCCGCTTCGTCGTCGACGCCACGGGCGCCCACGCCCGGCCCGCCGCGCCGCGTCGATCCCGCGTCACCGTCGGAGTCGTACGGCAGGCGCGCGTCTCGTTGTACGACGCGAGGTAGGGCGGTCCGTCGCCGCGGCGCGCCGACGCGGGTCACCGACGCGAGGTCGAGGTGCATGTGCCAGGTCGCCGCGCTCGTCGACGCCGAGCGCCCAGCACACCGCGGCCTTGATCGGCGAGACGTGGCTCACCGCGACGACGAGCTCGTCGGCGACGCACGCTCGCGCAGAACTCGGCGACGCGCGCGTGTCACCGCGACGAGTGACTCGCCGCCGGGCGGCGCGAACGACGGGTCGGCGCGCCACGCGGCCCATTCGTCCGGGCGTGATGTCGCGCGAGCGCCGCGCTCGTCCCACTCGCCGTAGTCGAGCTCGACGAGCCGGTCGTCGATCTCGACCGTGAGGCCGTGCGCGTCGGCGATCGCGTCGCGCGGTCTCGACGCGCGCGTCGCAGCGGGCTCGCGACGACGCGCGGTCACCGGCGCCGTCGCGAACGCGCGCCGCGACGCCGCGCCGCTTGCGCCGCGCCCGAGGTCGGTCAGCGGCGGGTCGGCGCGGCCCTGCAAGCGGCCCGTCGCGGTTGACGGCGGTCTGGCCGTGCCGGACGAACGCGATCATCCGTCTGCGTCCACGTCGTCGACGATGCGCAGCCGGCCGGTGCGCACGAACGTCCGCGCCGGCGCGCCGGATCGGCGAGGCCGAACCGGGTCCAGATCCACCACGGCCGCGGCCACGCCCGAGCAGCTCGAGCGACGACGACGATCGGCCACGGCGGCAGCAGCGGCGCGTCCGGACGTTCGAACGCCGAACGCCGGCCACCAGAACACCTCCTTGTGCGCCCACGCGCCGCTCGAGCACGAGCCCGGCGAACCAGCCGATCGCCAGGCTCGAGCGCGCGCCGGCGCCGCAAGCGCTGGCCGCGCCCGATCGTCGCCAGCATCGCGACGACGAGCACGACGACCGCGCGAAGCAGCGTGTGCGCGTACGACTGGTCGCCGAACGGCGCGTCGATCAGCGAGCGGCAGCACCGCGCCGAGCGCGATGAGCCGGAAGTCGAGGCCCGAGCTCTGGAAGACGTTCCAGACCGCCGAAGATCGATCCGAACGCGAGCCAGAGGATCATCAGGACGCGTGCCGTCGAGCGCGGCGTTCACCAGCGCGTCGGCCTCGGTGTTCTGCTCGCGCGGCACGTGCTGCAGGTCGACCTCGTCGTAGCGCGTGCAGCAGCCGCCGCGGCTTCGTCGTGCAGCGGCTCGAGGTGCGGCTGGCGCACGCGGTACTCGCCGCGCAGCTGCCGGATCACGAGCAGCGAGTCGGCGCGCACGCGCACGCGCCGCGGCGTGAAGCGGCTGCGCCGCGCGCAGCCCGGCGATGCAGCGCCTCGGTACTCGGCGACGTTGTTCGTCGTCACGCCGATGCGCTCGCTCACGGTCGCGAGCAGCGTGGGCGGATCGGTCGACGGGTCGAGCACGACCGCGCCGATCGCCGCCGGCCCCGGGTTCCCGCGCGATCCGCCGTCGCAGTAGATCGAGCACCTCGTCGAGCCGGCCGGCGTCGGTCGGCATCGAACGGCAAGCTCGGCTGGTTCACGGGACGAGGATCGCGCCGCAGTTGTCGCAGTACGCGACGTCGTCGCCCGCGGCCGCGCCGGATGCGCTCGGCCTCGGTCGACGGGATCGGAGAGGTGGCAGGCCTGGCACGTCGTGCCGACGAGCCGGGCCGCGCCCGCGCCCCGGTTCTGCTGCGCGGCGGCGCTCGTAGTCGCGCGAGCAGCGCGTCGGCGAGCCGCCGGCGGCCGCGGTGCCGGCGCCGCGTCTTCGGCGGCGACTCGGCGTCGATCTCGCGCCTCGGCCGCCGCGATCACGCCGCGCAGCCGCTCGCATCTCGGCTGCGAGCGTCGCCAGCGTCGGCTCGACGTGCCGCGATCTCGCGCGTCGAGCGTCTCGCGCTGCTCCATCACCTCGAGCTCGCGGTCTTCGAGGTCGGAACGGTGGCGCTTCAGCATGTCGATGTCGGCCTGCATCGCCTGCAGCTCGCGCGGCGACGTGACCGTGCCGGAGTACAGCTTCTGGTCGACCTCGTTGGCCTTGCGCGCCGAGGCGCTTGCGCTTCGTCGTCGAGCCGCCGTTCCTCGGCGCAGCACGCCGTCGCGCTGCGTGCGCGAGCTCGGCGAGCTGCGCCGTCGAGCGTCGCGAGTGCTCGCGCCGGCGCGGCCTCGAGCTCGGCGCGCTCGGGAAGCGACTCGCGCCGGTGCCGGAGCCGGTCGAGCGCGAGGTCGTGCTCCTGCACGACCAGCAACGCTTCGAGCTCGCTGCGCTCAGCTCATGGCCCCGGCCGGCGCGGCGGGCTGCGGCGGCGCGGCACGGGTGGGACCGGCGGTGCGTTCGGATCCGGCGCCGTCGGCGGCGCCCGGCGGTCGGCGCGTCGGTCGGCGGACGCGGTCGGTCGGCGGGCGTCCGGGTCGTCGGCGCGTCGGGTGCGCCGAGACTCGCGTGTCCTTGCGGCCGTCCTCGTGATGCGCCCGCGGCTTCGGCCACTGCTCCTCGTCGGGCGGCGTGAAGTCGATCGACCGGCAGGTTCTCGTGGCGCGGGCTTCATGAACGCCGCCCAGATCTCGGCCGGGTAGGTGCCACCCTGCACGCGGACGCCGCCGACGTTGTTCATCGGCGATCGCCGCGTCCGGGTGACCCATCCACACCGCGGCCGTGTACTGCGGCGTGTAGCCGACGAACCAGGCGTCGCTGTTGTCGTGGTCGTGCCGGTCTTGCCCGCGGCCGGACGGTCGAGTCGGGCCCGGGTGCCGGTGCCGTCTCTTGATGACGCCCGTGAGCATCTCGGTCTCGGTGCGGGCGACGTTCTGCTCGAGGCACGCGGCTGCCGGTCGGCTTGGCCTCGTAGATCACCTTGCCGTCGGCGTCTTCGATCTGGTGATGAAGCGCGGCGTGCGGTGGATGCCGTCGTTGGCGAACACCGAGAACGCCTCGGCCATGTCGAGCACGTTGGTGTCGGACGTGCCGAGCGTCATCGACGGGCACGCCGCTCGAGCTTCGTCGTGTCGATGCCGAGCCGGTCCGCCATCTCGATGATCGGCAGCGCGCCGTCGTCGCCGTAGTGGCCCGGGCCCGAGCGACAGCAGCGTGCGGACGAACGCGCAGTTGTTCGACTCGGCGATGGCGTCGGCGAGCGTCAACGTCCCGCCGCGACAGTCAGGTCTCCACGTCGCCTTCGGGCCGCGTCGACGCTGAGCGAGCCGCCGCTGACGCGGTCGTCGGGCGAGTAGCCGCGCTTCGAGCGCAGTCGCGAGCGTGATCGCCTTGAACGCCGAACCGGTCTGGCGGCCGCTTCTGCGTCACCGGGTTGAACTGCGCCTCGTCGAACTCCTGGCCGGTGTACATGCCGCGCACCGAGCCGTCGGTGTTGTCGATGACGACGATCGCGGCGGTGAACTCGGTCTCGGGCAGCGTGTTCGCCACCGCGGAGCCGCCAGCCACTGCACCGCGGGATCGTAGGTCGTGTAGATGCGCAAGCCGCCGCGGAACACGGCGTTGTAGCGCGCCGACTGCGTCGGGCCGAGCTACTCGGCGACGTCGCCCGCGACGGCGGGATCGTCGTCGAGGAGTTGCTGCAACACCTCCTCGGTGAAGTAGTCGCGGCGCCGGTCGGGGCTCTTGGCCGTCGTCGGCAGCGGCTCCTCGCGCGCGAGCGTCGCTTCGTCTTCGGTGATCTCGCCGACCTCGACCATCGAGTCGAGCACGACGCGCGCGCCGGCGCGCCGCGCCGGTCGGGATGCGTCACCGGGTTCAGCGCCTCCGGCGCCTGGATCAGCCCGGCGAGCAGCGCCGACTCGCCGATCGTCAGCTGCATCAGGTCGCGCTTGTCGAAGTAGCGCTCGGCCGCGGCCTTGACGCCGTACGCGCCGTTCCCGAGGTAGATGACGTTGAGATACCGCTCGAGGATCTCGTCCTTCGTCATCTCCTGCTCGAGCCGGTACGCGAGCACCGCCTCGCGGACCTTCGTCTTGAGGTCGCGCCGCTCGGTGTCGCTCATCGTGTTCTTGACGAGCTGCTGGGTGATCGTCGAGCCGCCCTGCTCGATCTCGCCCGCGTCGAGGTTCTCGACGAGCGCGCGGCGCCGTGCCGTTCCAGTCGATGCCGTCGTGCTCGTAGAAGCGCCGGTCCTCGATGGCGAGCACCGCGTCGATGAGGTGCGGGGGCACGTCGGCGAGGACGATCGGCTGGCGGTCCTCCTCGGCGAACAGCGTGGTCATCAGGCCGCCGTTGCGGTCGAGCACGTACGACCGCTCGGCCGGGCTGTCCATCGCCGGGAGCAGCGCGTCGACCTCGACCGATCGGAGAACACGGCGCCGGCCGGGATGAAGAGCGCGAGGCAGCCCGCCAGGGCTGCGCCCCCCACCGCCACAATCAGGACGAACGCGACAAAGAACCGAGCAAGCTTCACGAGTGTTACCAGTGTGGCAGACCGAGCCACTCGCATTCAGGGTTCGGCGAACACCACCGGGGCCAAGGCGTGGGCGTCTCCCGCTCGGCCTCAACCAGTGCCCGGACGTCGGCGATCGCCCGATCGAGGTCGGCACCGTCGATGACCACCTCGGTCGCGCCGGCGGGATCGAAGAACACGAACACACACGCCTCGACCGCTTCGCCCACCGCGGCCGCGACCGCCAGGGCGTAGGCGGCACCCTGGATGCGGTAGTGGTCGAGCCGGCGCGCCAGCTCGGCGGCGTCGGCGACCGCGTCGGTCTTGTAGTCGACGACGACGAGGCCCGTGTCGCCGCGGTAGACGAGATCGACGTAGCCCTCGAGCGTCATGCCCGCCACGGGCACCGCGACGTAGGTTTCGCGCCAGTGCGGCCGGGTGCTCGCCCGCCGGACCGTCGTGCTCGTCCGCGCCGACTCCGCGAGCGCCGCGACCGTCGCCTCCTGGCCGAGCACGCCTTCGGCCGCGGCCTCCGCGGCCGCCGCGGCGCGGCCCCAAGGCGCCCGAGGTCAGCAGGCGCCGGGTTGCAACCACGAACGAGTTCGTGGGCACGAGGACGGTGACGGGACGCCAGCGGGCTCTCCAGGTACAGTCCTGCCCACTCGCCAGGGGGGAGCCGTTCAGGCATGGCGAACAGCCAACGGGAGGAGACGTCCCCCACCGGTCTCGGCGTTCGAGCGGGCCTGCTCGTGTTCGGCATCGTGTTCGTCGTGCACACGCTCTCGCCGAGTGCGCAGGTCGGCGACTCGCGCCTTTCTGTCGCGGTCGCCAACCAGGTCCTCCGTGACCAGAGCCTCGACCTGAGTGATGTCGACGCCGTGACAATGCTCGACAGCACCTACAACGTGCGCGATCACGAAAGGAAGCTGCTGCCCTACTTCCCGTGACCACTGATGCTGGCCGTGATCCCGGCGCGCTCGCGGCAACGTCGCGGGCAAGGATCCGGCCGAACTGCGGCCGAGCGACTCGAAACAGACGTGGGTGGTCGAGATCCCGACCGCGAGCGCCCTCATCGTGCTCGACCGCAGTTGTGATTGCGCTGCTGGCATTCGAGATCGGGAGCGGTTGAGTCTTGCGACTGCGCTGATGCGCGATGGGGATGGGGTTGCTGTTCATGTTCGCGACCCGCGCCTGGTCGAGTGGGTCTGCGCGCTGTGGCAACAGACGCTGTCGATGTTCTTCTTGGCACTCGCGTTGTTCCTCGCGCTACGCATCCGCCGACCGGCGTGTCGATGGCGGTGCTGTTCGGCACGTGCGTCACGGTGCATACATCGTCCGCCCGACGAACGCGATTGCGGTCGGGTCTTCGGCGTATGGGTGCTCGTGAAGGAACGACAACGGCTCGGGCCTGTCGTCGCTGGCGCGCTGCTCGTGGCCGTGCCGTTCGTGCTCTTCTACCTCGAGAGCTATAAACGCTTCTTGCCCCCGTACTACTCCGGCAATCGGCTGGGCGCGGAAGCCAACTTCGCGCTGCTCGAGACGGCGGCGATGTACGTCGTGTCGCCATCACGTGGCTTGCTCATCTACGACCCAATCGTGATCCTCGCCGGGATCGGTGTCTGGTTGCTGGTGCGGCGGCGTGCGTTCACCGCATTGCACGTCGCGATCTGCGCGATCGTGGTCGGTCAGTTCCTCACCGTCGCGTGGTACGGAGGCACGGGTGGTTCGTCATACGGCCCGCGCCTCATGATCGACATCCTTCCGTACGTCGTGTACCTCGCCGCGCCGGCGATCGACGCCATGCTGAACGCGAGCGGCCTGCGCTCTCGGCCACGTTCGCCGTGCTCGTCGGCTCGAGCGTGTTCGTGAACGCCACGCGGCGACGTTGCGGAGCAGTTTCTGCTGGAGCGCGACACCCGTCCATGTCGACGAGGATCCCGAGCCGGTGGGAGTGGGACGATCCGCAGTGTGCGCCCGTTCAAACTCGCGCGTGAAGGCGGCTCACTCCACGACGTCGTCCTTCAATCGTGCGTCAGTTCACCTGGCGCTCTCGGCCTTCCCAATAGGGAGCCCGCAGCTTGAACTTCTGGAGTTTCCCGGTCGCGGTTCGCGCCAGGACGTCACGGAATTCGACCGACTTCGGGCACTTGTAGTGCGCCAGCCGCTCGCGGCAGTGCTCGATGATCTCGGCCTCGGTGACGGACGCGCCGGGCGCAACCACGACGAGCGCCTTCACGGCTTCGCCCCACTTCTCGTCGGGGACACCGATCACGCACACCTCGGCGATCGCGGGATGCGAGAAGATGCAGTCTTCGACCTCGACCGACGACACATTCTCACCGCCGCTGATGATCACGTCCTTCTTACGGTCGGCGATGGAGAGATAGTTGTCGGCGTCGATGTGGCCGCCGTCGCCCGTGTGGAACCAACCGTCGGCGATCGCCTTCGCCGTCTCGTCCGGCTGCTGCCAGTAACCCTCCATCACGTGGTTGCCGCGCGCGAGTACTTCGTCCTCGCTGTCGGTCCGGAGCTGGACCCCGAGCGCGGGCGCGCCTGCGCGACCGAGCCGCGACGCACGCTCGGATGGCGTGAGCGCGTCGAACTCCTCGCGCGTGCGGTTCATCGTGAGCACCGGCGTCGTCTCGGTGAGCCCGTAGATCTGGATGAACTCCCAACCGAGCTCGGTCTCGACCCGTTCGATCGTGCGCGTCGGCGGCGGTGCGCCCGCAACGACGATCCGCGTCCGCCCGCGGCCGGGGATGTCGCCGTCCCACTCCGCCGCGGCGTCGAGGATCGCGGCGACCACCGCCGGTGCACCGCACATCAATGTGACGCCGTGGTCGCGCACGCGCCGCAGGATCTCCGCGCCGTCGACCTTGCGCAACACGATGTGGCGGCCACCCATGCCGGTGACCGCGTACGTCATGCCCCACCCATTGCAGTGGAACATCGGGAGTGTGTGCAGGTAGACGTCGCGGTCGGTCACCGTCGTCTGCCAGCCGAACACGGTCGCGTTGAGCCAGATGTTGCGGTGCGTCAGCTGCACACCCTTCGGGCGCGCGGTCGTGCCGCTCGTGTAATTGATCGTTGCCGTGTCGTTCTCGTCGGGATCGGACCACGGCTCGGGTTCGACACCATCGCGGTACAACACCGCATCGGACTCCGCGCCGATCACGAACCGATGCTTGGCATCGACGCCGCGCAACGCGTCATCGAGTTCGGGATCGACGAGCAACACCGTCGCGCCCGAGTGTTCGACGATGTAGGCGACCTCGTCGGCGTTGAGGCGGAAGTTCACCGGCACGAGCACGCGGCCGGAACCGCTGATGCCGTAGAACGCCGTCAACAAGCGCGCCGAGTTGTGCGACACCATCGCGACGCGCTCGCCGCGCCCGATGCCGAGCTCGTCGAGGCCCGCGGCCTGCGCGCGAGCGCGCGTCGCGATCTCGTGCCACGTCGAGGTGCCCCACGACTCGGCGGGCTGGTCGGGCTCGTCGACGAAGCCGACACGATCGCCGTAGACGAGCTGGGCGCGCTCCAGGAAGTCGTTGACCGTCAACGGCACGCGCATGAGTCGCTCCCTTGTCCCTAGTCGCCCGAACGCCACACTTGCGGCGGCGTGCGTTCGAACAGTCCCGTCACCGACCACAGCTCGATGCGCCACGGGTCGAGGCGCAACAACCCGTAGTTGGGATCGTCTTTGCCCTTCCAGAATCCCGAGAGTCCGTAGCCTTCGGGCTTCTCGGAGTAGAGGTCCCACAGCCGATCCTTCTCGGCCGCGTCGTCGACCCAGGTGGCCCGGCACTCGACGTACACCTGCTCTTGGTTCGCGTCCCAGAACGCGAGCGACACGTACGGGTTGACCGCGAGGTGCTTCTCCTTGAACGAGTGCCGGAACGTGGCCAGCCAGCCTGTCGGCTCCTCCCACACGGGGTGCACCAGCCGCCCGCGCGGCCGGCCCCGCCGGTCGACGGTTGTCAGCGTGCACCACACGGTCTGTTCGATCCGGCGGCGGAACTCGGCCGCGATCTCGTCGAAGGAGCCAACGTCCACGGGGCGGACGCTGACGCGGACGCGCCGCGACACTGGAGCGCTGCTGAGGCCCGTAGCTCAGTTGGTCAGAGCACCGCCCTTACAAGGCGGGTGTCGCCGGTTCGAGCCCGGCCGGGCCTACTTACCTACTCACTCGACGAATCCGTGGGCATTCCTGTCCACAAGGCGCTCTCGGCTGCCAGGTCGGCCGCGTCGAACACGACGATCTGTCGTGTGATCTTCATTCACACATCCTTCGTCGCACCGCGAGCCCCGCGGGCATGAGTTTCGCGGCAAGCGGAGTTTTCCGGCCCACCGGGTCGTCAGTGACCCCAGCCGATGCAGAACGGGTGGCCGGCGGGGTCGGCATAGACCTGGTGGCCTTCGGCGGCGGTGAGGTCGTCGGCTGCTTGCAACAAGCGACCACCGAGCGCAATCACCTCGGCGTGCGCGCTCACCGGGTCTTCGACGTGCAGATCGAGGTGGACCTGCTGCGGGTTTCCGTCCGGCCAGTCCGGCGGCGAGTGGCCGGGTGCGAGTTGAATGCCGATCCGCCATCGCACCTTCGCCGTCGATGACGCTGTGCCAGTCGTCCTCGGCGACGACGCGGCCGTCGAGCATTCCGGCCCAGAAGGCGCTCTCGCTAGCCAGGTCGGCTGCGTCGAAGACGACGATCTGTCGTGTGATCTTCATTCACCCAACCTCTGTTGGGGCCGCTGCGGTTTCGATTGCTCGCCGCGCCGCGGCCTTGTCAGATTCGTCGAGCCAGCACGCTTCGGCCAAGTCCACGAGCGTCGAGGGGCGCATCGTCCCCTCGACATGACAGTGCAACTCGACCTTGGGCAGGCGCTCCAACGCGTCCGCCAACGTCACCACATGACACCCCGCGGACTGCTCACTACGTCGCTCGCTCCAGGAGCTCCTCCATCCCGGACTCGATGCCGGATGCGAGCACGTTCGAGGTCGGGGGCGGCGTCGAAGTCGCCGGTGACACCGAAGTTCACCTGGCCGTTGTAAGAGAAGATGGCGACGCCGACACGGATCTGGCCGCCGAGCGGCACGTACGGGAACGCGCTGCTGCACCTTGCGGCCGAGCACATAGAGCGGTGTCTGCGGGCCGGGCACGTTCGTCGTGACGGTGTTGACGTTGCGCTGCGACACCTTCGTCGCGATCCGTGTCCCCAGCGACAACAACATCGGCGGCGCGAAGCCGGAGAGCGACGTGAGCGCCTCCCCGGCGACCGCCTGGTTCGATCGCTTCAATCCTTCGAGCTGTGCGCTCGAGTCGCGTGCAACCGCGCTTCGGGATCGGCGATGCCGACGGGTAGCTCCGCGAACATCGCCGACACCTTGTTCTCGAAGGTCCCGTCGCCGACAGCCTTGCCGCTCGCGTCACGCGGCCGCACCGACACGGGCACGAGCGTGCGCACGACGCGATCGGTCGGCTCCTCGCGCGCTTCGAGCAATGTCGCGGAAGCCGCGACGTGATCACCGCGAGCACGACGTCGTTGAACGTCCCGCCCAAGCCCTTGCGGACCGTCTTGATGTCGTCGACCGTCACCGACGCCCACGCGTACCGCCGGTGCGGACCGATCGCGCCGTTCAAACTCGACAACGGTGTCGGACGGACGAGCCCGGCCATCGCAGCGATGCCGCGGCCGATCTCGCGTGCCTGCGCGAGCGCATGGCGCGGCATGCGGGTCGCAGCCCGCACCGCACGGACCTGTTCGTACGGGCTTCTCAGCAAGGTCGTCACCGCGTCGCGCATCAAGTCGGTTGACGACGGTTGCGGCTGCGGCATCCAGTTGTCGGGCAACGGCGCGGTCGGTTCGGGTGTCGAGTCGAGCATCACCGTGAGCAGTTCGGTGCCGGAGACGCCGTCGACCATGCAGTGGTGCACCTTCGACAGCAACGCCCAGCGACCGTCATCGAGACCGTCGACCGCCCACACCTCCCACAGGGGCTTGGTGCGGTCGAGTTGTTGGCTCATCACCCGGCCGACGAGCCGGCGGAGTTCGGCTTCGCCGCCCGGCGCCGGCAGCGCGGAGTGCCGCACGTGGTACTCGAGGTGGAAGTGCGGGTCGTCGACCCACACCGGCCGCCCGAGTTGGAACGGCACGAACTTCACGACTTGCCGGTAGCGCGGCAACAGCGGCAGGCGCCCGCGGATCATGTCGAGCATTGCTTCGTAGGTAGGTGTCGGCCCGTCGAGCACGAGGACCGACGCGATGTGCATGTGGGTGACGCCGTCTTCGATGTGCAGGAACGTCGCGTCGAGCGGGCTCAGTCGGTCGAACGTCATCGCGCCTCCCCGGACCTGGCTGCGGGTGCTGCGATCCTTGCACGAACGCCAACCGGCGTGGCCCCCGAGATTCGGGAGACCACGCCGGTGGTGTCGGACCTGCGGGCAGGCCGGGGGTCGGTTTCGGGGGGAACTCCGTTGCCCCGGCCCGCCATGACTCGCGGGTCGATCTGTTGCGTTGCCGTCCTGTCCGCTCTTGGCGGTCGGCTCGGCATCTCGGCTTGTCAGGCCGTCATCTGCTCCGCCTCTTCCGGGCGGATCTTGCGGGGGCGGCCCCGCTTGCGCTTCTGGGCGACGACCTTGCCGTTCACGAACAGCTCGCCGCCCCAGACGCCCCAAGGCTCACGCCGGTCGAGGGCACCCGCGAGGCACTGGTCCTTGACCGGGCAGCCCTGGCAGAACGCCTTGGCCGCGGCGATGTCGTCGAGCTGCTCCGAGAAGAACAGCTCCGCGAGCGCGCCGGTTCCGTCGTTGCACAGTGCGTCGACCTGCCAGTCCGGCTCTCGGACCGGGATCGGGATTCGGTTGAGGTCCTGCATGGCGAACATCGCCGATCACTCCCCTGAGTGAAGCTTTTCTGCGTGAATGTGCGTTTCGTGGTGGTGTTGGTCAGGGTCCTGAGCGGTTGGATTCGGGCAAACAAAAAGGCCGCTCGGGGGTGGTGCCCCGGCGGCCTGTGGGTCTTCTCTTGTAGCTGAGGGGCTACGGAGAATCCTCGGTCCGGCGGGGCTGGCCGTGCTTCTGGTCGGTCGTCGTGCCGAGCGCGATGTGCGACCAGAACGAGCCCGAGAGGCACGGCCGAACGGCGTTGACGCGCGGACGCGACACGCCGGCCATGGCCATGGCCTCGGGTGCGTACGCGGCGTACATCATTCGGGTGGGTCCTTTGCTCTTGGTGGTCGGCTTGCGGTTCCGGCTCGGGGCGAACGCCACCTGGCGCTCGCTTTGACCGGAGGGTTATCCGACCACGATGACGAAAATGCGTCAAGCGATTATTTGGCCGGGCGCACGCAGTCCAGCAGAACTCCGTGCACGATCGGTGGACCGGCCACGATGTTGCCAGTTTCAATCCAGGCATCGGACCCGCCACTCCAGTCGGTGACGATCCCGCCGGCCTCCCGCACGATCAGGCCGCCGGCCGCAACGTCCCACGGCCCGAGGCGCAGCTCGAAATACCCGTCGAAGACGCCCTCGGCGGTCCAGCACAGGTCGAGGCTGGCCGCGCCGACCCGGCGGATGTCCTCGAAGCGGGAGAACGCCCGCTCCAGCACGGGGACGTAGCCCGGCAGCAGTTCCTTGTGCCGGAACGGGAAGCCGGTGGCGACGATCGCAGGCTCGGGCGCGCGGACGCTGACCGAGATCGGCTCGCCGTCGCGGAAGGCGCCCCCACCGGCTCGGGCCCAGTAGGTGCGGCCGAGGAGCGGCGCAGCCACCACACCGACGACCGGCACGCCGTCGGCAACGAGGCCGATCGACACGCCGACCGCATCGAAGCGGTGCACGAAGTTCGTGGTGCCGTCGAGCGGGTCGACGAGCCACTCGACGGCGGCCCGCGCCCCGCCGGCTTCCTCGCCGTGCACCGGCAGGCCCGAATCGAGCGTCGAGGATCTCGCGGATCGCCGCTTCGCTCGCGAGGTCGACCTCGCTCACCCAGTCGCCCGGTGCCTTGGACCGCAACTGCTTCAACGCGCCGAAGTGCGCGGCAACGATCTCGCTGCCGGCTGCGGCCGCGGCGCACGCCGTCTGCAACAGCGCGTCAGACGGCTCGCACGCTTCCGCTCTCAGTCGAGAGTCGCCGCCACGCGCGCCGCGTCGCTCGCGAGTTCGCTCGCGGTCGCCGTCGCAGTGCGTCCGCGAGTTCCTGGTCCCGCGGCACGATCTGCGCCGCGTCGACGTCGTCGGTGACGAGTTCCTCGCCGCGTGCGTCGAGCACCACCGCGCCCGGCTTCTCGGCACACGAGGAGTCCGCCGAGATAGTCCCACGGCGCCATGTAACGGCCGCCGTCGACATGTCCGTCGAGGCCGCCGGCGGCGACGTCGCACAACTCCAGCGCGATCGAGCCGAGCATCCGCGTCTGCTTCGCGCGCAGCATCACGCGCGGCCAGCCGCCGAGCGCGATCACGCTCTCCTCGATGTTCTTCGTGGACGACGCCTCCAGCTGCACACCGTCACGAAACGCGCCTTCGCCGCGCACCGCGGAAGTGCGCTGCCCGGTCGCGTGGTTGGCGACGAGCGCGACGAACGCGCCGTCGGCGTCGATCGCGCACAGCGACGTACACCAGTACGCGATGCCACGCGCGCAGTTCGTCGACCCGTCGATCGGGTCGATCACGACCGTGATCGGTTCGTCGGCACCGGTCTCGGCCGACTCCTCGCTGACCACTCGCACACCCGCTCGCACGCAGCACCTCGAGCGCAGCTTCGTCGGCGACGACGTCGAGCGCGTACTGACCCGGGCGCTCCGTGCGGCCGCGCCGCCCCGCGCCTTCGAGGGTCGCGACCGCGTCGCGCACGGCGTCGGCGGTCTCGTGGAAGCATTCGAGCAGCGATTCGGGCGTCACGCGATCGGAACCACCTCGACGACCGCGTTGTAGTCGGGCACGCCGGCAACGCGGTCGCGGACGCTTGGCGCCAGCAACACGTTGGCTTCGGGAAAGAACGCCTGCACGTTGCCGGGCCGGATCGGCGCGAGGTGGACGCGCGGCGCGCATCTCGCCGTGCGGCGATCGCACGAGCACCGCCGCGCCCGAGGCAACGCCGAGTTCGGCGGCATCGGCTTCCGACACGAAGAGCGCGTCCCGGGCCGCACCGGTAAGCGGATCGACCTCGTTCCACACCATCGAGTTGAACTGCTTGCCCCGCCGGGTCGACAGCACGAAGCGCCCGGGCGCCCGGGCATCCTCGTGCGGCACGACAACTCGGAACTGGGCGCGACCGTCGGGCGTCCCGAAGTTCCCGCCTTCGCACAGGCGAGGCCCGCCGACTTGGATCGCGTCACCGGTGTCGCGCAGGCTTCTCGATGCCCGCGTATGCAGGCACGACGCGTGCGATCTCGGCGCGGATCGCGTCGGCGTCGGCGCAGCCGAACTCGCTCGGCGCGTTCTGGGTGCACCCGCCGCGCGACCTCGCGGAAGATGTCGAACTCGGCCCGCGCTTCGCCGACGCGCGGGCCGGGCACTTCGGGGCTGAACGCGACTCGCCGTTCGGTCGTCGTCGACGTGCCGCCGCCGCGTTGTTCGTAGCGCGTCGCCGCGGGCAACAGCAGCACAGTCTCGCCCGGCTCGACGAGCATCTGATGGGTCACGACGATGTCTTGGTGGATGCGGAGCGGCGTGCGCGCGAGTGCGGTTCGGGTCACATCGGGGGCGGGCAGCACGTCGAGGAAGTTGCCGCCGCTCGACCAGAGCACGTCGAGATCACCGCGGCGCGCGGCCTCCACCATCGACGCGGCATCGAGGCCGGGCGTCGAGGGCACCGGAAACCCCCATTGCCCGGCGAGCGCATCGGCGTTGTCGGCAGTGATCGGCAACCCACCCGGAAACGCGGTGGCGTAGCAGCCCATCTCGGCGCCGCCCTGCACGCCCGAGTGCCCGCGGATCGGCATGAGGCCGGCGCCGGGCGCGGCCGACGTTGCCGCGCGCGAGGGCGAGGTTGACGATCGCGTGCACGTTGTCGACGCCGTGCTCGTGCTGCGTGATGCCCATCGACCATACGAGCACCGCCGACTCGGCCTGCATGTACATGCGGGCGAAGCGCTCCATGTCGTCGCGCGACACGCCCGACAAGCGTTCGAGATCGTCGAACCGGGCTTCTTCGAGATGGTCGAGCAGACCGTCGAACCCGTTGGTGTGCTCGGTGACGAACTCCTTGTCGATCGCCGCCCACCGCGAGCAGCACCTTGAGCACGCCGTTGCAGAACGCGACGTCGCCGCCGGTGTGGACGCCGAAGAACTCGTCGGTGATCTTTGTGCCGAACATCGCGCTCTCGACGTTCGACGGCACCCAGTAGCGCTCGAGCCCCGGTTCGCGCAGCGGATTCACGACCGCGACCCGCGCGCCCCGCTTCTTGGCGAGGTACAGGTACTTCATGAACACGGGTTGGGCGTTGGCGACGTCGGCCCCGAACAGCACGATGAGGTCGCTGTCGATCACGTCGCGGTAGGAGCACGTCGTCGCGGCGACGCCGATCGCATCCTTCAACGCGTTCGTCGACGGCGCGTGGCACACGCGTGCCGCGTTGTCGACGTTGTTGGTGCCGATGAACCGGGCCGCCTTCTGCGCGGCGTAGTACACCTCGTTGGTGATACCGCGGGCGGTCAGGTAGATGCCGATGCGGTCGGGTTCGGCGACGCGGACGCGATCGGCCACGAGATCGAGCGCGTCGTCCCACGCGAGAGGCCGGAACCCGGCGTCGCCGCGGTGACGCACCATCGGCGTACCGAGCCGGCCCAGCTCGCGCAGCTCGCGCCCGTTCAACTTCGACAGCGCGGCGACGTCGGCGAGCCGTTCGTCGGCGATCGCGGTCGCGGTGTTGACCTTCAGCAGTTCCAAGCGCGTCGTGCACAGGTGCACGCCGGTGATCGTCCAGTCGTGGAAGCCGGCAACGCCGAGCGCGCATCCGTCGCACACGCCCTTGCGCAGGATGCGCCACGCAAACGGCAGGTTGCGCCGGTTGTCCCACACGGTCGTGGCCATGTCGCGGTAGTGATGCGGCTTCTGCTCTCCCGCGCCATTCGGCTTCCACCCGACCCAGAGGTCGCGCCGCGGCCGCTTCGACGTGCGGACGAGACCCTTGCGGCGGCGCCTCATGTCAGGCGACGTCGATGCGTTCGGGATGCGTGTACACGTTGAAGCGGTCGTCGCGCAGGAATCCGACGACCGTCTGGCCGAACCGTTCCGCGGCCGCGACCGCGAAGCTCGACGGCGCCGATACCGCGCACAACACGGGGATGCCCGCGACCGCGGCCTTCTGCACGAGTTCGAACGACAGGCGTCCCGAGACGAGCAACATCTCGTCGGCGAGCGGCAGTTGCCGTTCGAGCAGTGCGTGGCCGACGAGCTTGTCGAGCGCGTTGTGGCGGCCGACGTCTTCGCGCACCGCGTGGAGCGCACCGCTCGCGTCGAAGCGAGCGGCCGCGTGCAACCCGCCCGTCTCGCCGAACAGACGTTGGTGCGCGGCCAGCACATCGGGGAGCTTGCGCACGGTCGCCGCCGCGACCTGCGGCCCCGCCCCGACGGGCGCGCAGCGGACCTCGAGCTCTTCGAGCGCGCCCTTCCCGCAGATCCCGCACGACGAGTTGGCCAGGAACCGCCGCGTGCTGACCGATGCCGCGATCGGCAACCGCAACCGCACGGTGACGACGTTGTACTGCTGCTCACCGTCGCCGCCGAGGCAGTAGGCAACCGTGTCGATGTCGTCGGCGCGCGCCACCACGCCTTCGGTGAGGCAAAAGCCCGCCGCGAGCTCGAAGTCGTTGCCGGGAGTGCGCATGGTGACCGCGAGCGGCACCGCGTCCTCGGCCGGACCGTGCACGCGGATCTCGAGCGGTTCCTCGGTCACGAGCCGATCGGGGCGGCGCGTTTCGGTATCGCCTTCGACCGCGCGCACCTGCACCGCCGTCACGGGTCGACGTACGGGCACACCGAGGTCGGTCAACGCTCGCCCTTCATGACCCTATGGGCCTTCATGACCCCAGGGTACGTGTCCACTCTTCGGGAGTGTCGATGTCGACGAGCGCGTCGGGGCGTCCGGCAACGGGCTGCCACACCGACTCGGGGAGCAGCTCGATGTGCTCATCACCCACGGCCCGGAACGACGTCGTGCCCGCTCGGCGCGCGTTCCGGGCCGCGCCCAGCCAGGAACGACCGTAGCCGCGCACAGCCGTACTGCGCCCGCCCATCGGCAACTGCGGCGACCGACTCGTCACCGGGCCAGTGCGCGAACAGCTCGGAGCAGTGGCGCCTCGACGAAGGGCATGTCGCACGCGAGGAGCAGGACGCTGGTCGCGTCCAACGCATCGACGCCTGCAAGGAGTGCAGCCAGCGGGCCCGACCCGGGCGGTTCCTCGCGAATCGTGCGCAGCGTCGTGAATCCCGGCCCGGCCTCGACGACGGGGTCGCATACCTCGCCGAGCACGCGCGCGGCACGCGGACGCCAGGGTCTCGCCACGCCACTCGATCGTCGCCTTGTCGGTTCCCATGCGGCGGCTGGCGCCGCCGGTGAGCAGGATGCCGGGAAGCACCTCAGGCCCGGAGCGCGTAGCCCACGACCGCCCAGCCAGGGGCCCGCTTCTCGAGCAGGACCCGGTTGTGCACGCTGCCTTCCGCCGTTGTGACCGACGTGACGACCACCGCGGTCTGGCCGGTGGCGACGACGTCGTCGACGACCACATGCGCGCCCATCTTGGCGGCGTGCTCGCTCGCGGCGAACGCGGCGCGCTTCGCGGCGACGAACTGACCGCGGGGCATGCCGTCGCGCAGCTCGTGCCCGGAGAGGTCGTACAGCAAGTCGAAGTCGAGGCGGTCCCACGCGTTCTCGTACGCGATCGCCACGTCGGCCGGTCCGGGCCCGGGATCCATGCCGAACCCGATCCACACAACGAAGAGCAGACCGAGGACGACGAGCAGCGCAATCAGCAGCGGCATCTATCCGTTCTCCGTGTCCCCGAACGCGAGGTCGATCGCGGCCGCGAGTTCGAAATCCAGGGTGGTGAGGCCGCCGGCGTCGTGAGTGGTGAGCGCGACCCGGACCTTGCGCCACCGGATGTCGAGGTCGGGGTGGTGGTTCGCCGCTTCGGCGTGGAAGCCGATGCGCACCACGAACGCGATCGCGTCCGGGAAGGACGCGCACTCGAAGGTGCGGGCGATCTCGTCGCCGGTGCGGGACCACTCCGGTCGTTCCGCCAGCGCGGCGGCGATCTCGGCGTCGGCAAGTTTCGACGGCCGGGCCATGGCTCCATTCAACTCCGTCCGGCGCCGTACGTCAGACTCGCCCTATGGAAGATCTGCCCGAGGCCCCGGCGCCGACCAATGTCGAGCTCGACCGGGATCAGGGCCTCACGGTGACGTGGCCCGACGGCACCGTCGTGTCGTTCACCCTCGAGGAGCTCCGGGTGAACTGCCCGTGCGCCGAATGTCGGGGTTTGCGGGAACAGCACCTCCCCGTGTGGCCCAAGCCGTCATCACCGCAACCGCTCGCCGCGACCGGCGCCGAACTCGTTGGCGGCTGGGGCGTCACCCTGCACTGGAACGACGGCCACCAAACCGGCATCTACTCGTGGGGCCTGCTCCGCGCCTGGTCGTAACCCCAGGTCAGCACGATGCGTCGATAAGCCCTAATCCTTAGGGTCTATCGACGCATGGGCGCGACCAGGGGCGTTAGGCGGCGGAGTGTTCGCGCCAGCGGAAGCGGCGCGGTGTACGAGCGGCGGCCACGATCGACTCGCCGATCTCGATCATGAGACTCGCTCGAGTCCGGATGAGGCGAAGAGCGTGCGCAACCGTGGGCTTTTTCGGCATCGAGCGGGCCGATCTGAACGTCGGTCCGCACCTGCTTTACGCCGATTGAGCGCACACGCGGCCGGTAGGGTGGTCCAATGATCTGCCCGGCCTGTGGCGCCGCGGTACCCGAAGCAGCCCGTTTCTGTCCCGAGTGCGGCCAGCGGCTCGTAGCCGCGCCCGACGAGCGTCGCCTGGTCACGGTGCTGATGGCCGACCTCGTCGGCTTCACCGCGTACTCCGAATCCGTCGACCCGGAGCAGGTCAAGCGGGTCGTCGACGTCTGTTTCGAGCGCCTTACGGTCGACGTCACCACCTTCGGGGGCCGGCTCGACAAGATCGTCGGCGACGAGCTCGTCGCGCTCTTCGGCGCCCCCGTGGCGCACGAGGACGACGCCGAACGGGCCGTCCGCGCCGCGCTGCGGATGCAGGAGTCGCTGGCCGCGGTTGCGACCGAGATCGGCGTCGCGGTCCAGATGCGTGTCGGGATCAACACGGGCGAGGTGCTCGTCGGGGCCATGCGCACGGGCGGTGACCCCACCGTGATGGGCGACGTCGTGAACACCGCCTCCCGGCTCGAGTCACTGGCCGGCCCGGGCGAGGTGATCGTCGGTGCGGCAACGTACGCGGCCACCCGCGACACGATCGCGTACGAGGCGCTCGGGCTGTTGAGCATCCGCGGGCGCGACGAACCCGTCGAGGCCTACCGCGCCATGCGGGCGCTGGCGCCGCCCGGCCGCCGGCGCCAGCGCGGTCGGACCGCGCTGGTCGGGCGCGACGCCGAGGTCGGCGCGCTGCGCCACATGGTCAAGCTCGTGCACACGCGCGCGCCGCTGCGCAGCTCGTGCTGCTGTTCGGAGACGCGGGCGTCGGCAAGAGCCGGCTCGCGCAACACATCGGCGATCTCGCCACCGAGGAGTTCGGCGCCCGCACCTTGGTCGGGCACTGCGTCCCCTACGGCGATGCCAACGCGTTCGGTCCGGTCGCCGAGATCCTGCGTGAAGTGTGCGGCATCGAATTGCTCGCAGATGCGGGCGACGCACGCCTGCGAGTCGTCGAAACCGTGATGGCGACACTCGGCGTCACAACCGACACGAACGAAGTCGACCGGCTGGTCGAAGGTCTGATGTTCGTCATCGACGGCTCGTCGCGCCCCGGCGTCGACCCGATCCGAGCGCGCGACGAAAGCATCCGCTCCTGCCTCGCGTTCTTCGAAGCCATTGCTGCGCAAGGTCCGCTCGTGCTCGGTCTCGCCGACCTGCACTGGGCCGACGACGCGGTCCTCGAGCTCTGCGAACGGCTGCTCGACCGCATGCGCACATTGCCGCTTGCTCGTGCTCGCGACCGCCCGACCCGGTTTCGAACATCCGTGGGTCTCCGAGTCGAGCCGCCACAACGCACTCGTGATGCACCTCGAACCGCTCGACCGGGCCGCGACGGCGGAGCTCGTCCAGCTGCTCTTCGACGGCTGCGCCGACCAGGAGACGGTCAATACGTTGCTCGACCGCAGCGGCGGCAATCCGTTCTTCGTCGAGGAACTCGTCGCCTACGTCCAGGAGTCATCGGAGAGTCCCGACGGCGCAACCCGGTTCGAGGGACTCGTCCACGATCTTCCCGCGACGTTGCACGGCCTCGTCTCGGCGCGCCTCGACGCGCTCGAACCGGCGCGAACGCTCGCTCCTCGAAGACTGCGCGGTCGTCGGCGGGAACGGACCCGTCGCGGTCGCGTACGCCCTCGCCGGCCGCGAGGACGCGCCGCGCCTCATGGAGCAGTTGACGCAACGCGATCTCGTGACGATCGAGGGTGACGACGAGTTCCACTTCAAGTCCGAACTGATCCGCGAGATCGCCTACGGCACGCTCACCAAGGCCGAGCGGGCACGGCGGCACGCGCTCGTCGCACCGATCCTCGCCCAACGCGGCGAACCGCTCGCCGGTCAGGTCGCCGACCATCTCGCGACCGCAGCCGAGCTGGTCGAAGAGGTCGGCGCCGTGCGCGACGTCCCCGACGACATCCGCGAGCAAGCGATCATCGCACTCGGACGTGCCGCGCACCGGGCCGAGGAGATCGAGGCGTGGAACACATCGGGCCGCTACCACGATCGGGCGCTGGGGCTACTGCCCGCCGACTCGGGGTCGGCGCGCTGGCCCGCGTTGCTCGGAAGGGCCAACTCGCGGATCGCCAGCGCGCCAGTTACGCGATGCCGAAGACGACGTGCTGATCGTGCTCGAAGAAGCCCGCGAAGCCGACGACCTCCGCCACGAGGCCGCCGCGCTCACGCTGCTCGGCGACCTGTACGCGGCCGACAACGACTACGACCGGGCCGAGGCGATTCTCTCCGAAGCCGTGCAGAAGTGGCGCGAGGTCGGTGACGTCTCCGGCGTCGCGAACGCGTTGCGCAGCCTCGGCATGTCGTACCTCTTCCGCGGCGAGCACAATCGTGCCGACGCGCTCATCTCCGAAGCCTTCGCCTCGTACCAGTCGAACGGCGACCGCAAAGGTGAAGCGTGGGCGTTGCAGAACCTCGCGTGGATCTCGTTCTCCGAAGGCGACGCGGGCGACAGCCGAAGCCCGGCTGCACGCGAGCGCCGAACTGTTCGGCGAGCTCGGCGACTGGGGTGGGCTCGGCTGGGCGTTCGGGCTCCTCGCCTACGTGCGCTACATGCAGGGCCGGCTCGACGAAGCGGCCGAGCTCGGTGAGCAGATCGCGGTCGAAGGACTCGAGAGCGGGAACCGGTGGGCCTCGGGAATGATGGGCGTCCTCCTCGCAAGCGTCGCGTTGTGGCGAGGGCCGCGCCGAGGAAGCGGTGCGCGAGGGCCGAGAAGCCGTCGAGTTGTTCGCCGAGATCGGCGACACATGGGGTGAGACGACGGCGAGCGGACCGGTGGTACGGGCGTTGGCCGAACTCGGCCGCCGCAGTGAAGCGGAGTCGGCGCTTGCTCGCATGTACCAGATCGCGCGGACCTTGCCGTCGAAGGGCACGAGCAACATCCCGAGCATCGTCGAGGGCTGCATCCTCCTGCAGTACGGGCACGCCGACGAAGCCGCACGCGTGCTCCAACCCATCTACGACACAGCCGACGACATGTCGAACGCCGATCTCGCCGCCGCACATCGGGCTGATGTTCCTGCAAACCGGCCGGGCCGACGAAGCGATCGCGATGTTCGAACCGGAGTACGCCGCCGCGCAGTACGACGGCGCCGCGCTCAGCCTGGGCAGCCGGCTCGCGCTCGCGTATGCCGCGGCCGAGCGGACAGAAGACGCGCTTCGTGTCGTCGCGGAGTTGCACGAGCGGCCAGGCGGCACCTTCCACGACCGGTTGCTGACGCTGTGGGCCGAAGCTGCGGCGCTGGTGCAGACGGGTGGTGACGCCCGCGCGGCTGCCGACGCCGCGCACGCAATCGCCGTCGACCACGGACGCGCCCCTCGAACACGCGCTCGCACAGTTGATCTGCGGGCACGTGCTCGCGGCAATCGGCGCACCTGACGCGGCAGAAGTGCAGGCGGACGCGCGCCGCCAACTCGACGTACTGGGCATCACGGTGCGGGCTGGTCGAACGTGTTCGTCCAAGCGCTGGCCTGATCAGCGCGACAACAGCGCGGCCGATTCCCGGTCGAGGTAGAGCGTCGCCTGCGGCTGCGTCTGCAGGATCGACGCCGGACACGCGGGACTGATCGGCCCCTCGACCGCGGTCGCGCACCGCGGCCGCCTTGCGGGACTCGGGCACGATCGCGAGGACGCGGCCGGCCCGCAAGAGCGCCGGAATGGTGACCGTGATCGCGTGCGTCGGGACGTCGTCGAACGTTGCGAAGTGCCCTTCCCCCACCTGTTGGCGGCGCGAAGCGACGTCGAGGGGGACGACCTTGACGTCGAGCGGGTCGGCGAAGTCGGCGACGGGCGGGTCGTTGAACGCGAGGTGGCCGTTCTCGCCGAACCCGCAGCACGTGAGATCGAGCGGATGCGCTTGCAACAAGACCGCGTAGTGTGCCGCTTCGAGTTCGGGGTCGCCGGTGTCTCCGTGGAGGTAGTGGAACTCGCGTAGCGGGATCGCCGCGGCGACGCGCTCACGCATGTAGCGCTGGAAGCTCGCGGGATGGTCGACACCGAGACCGACGTACTCGTCCATGTGGAACGCGCGCACGCGTGACCAGTCGATGTCGGGCTCCTCGACAAGGTCGGCCAGGAACACGAGCTGCGAATTGCCGGTCGCGAGCAGCACGTTCGCTTCCCCGCGCGCGTCGATCGCGGTTCGGAGCACTGCCGCGGCATCGGCGGCAGCCGCGCGCGCGAGGTCCGACAGCCTGGCGAAGATGCAGACGGCCGCGCCGGCGGTCATGCGAACTGCGGCAGCCAGGGCGCAGTCGTGGCGAGCATGTCGTCCGTCATCTGCTCGAGCTGTTCGAAGTCGATCCGGCCCGCGAGCGGGTCGAGCAGCATCGCGTCGACGACGCGATCCCGGTTGCCCGACAGTGCGGCGTCGACGGTCGCTTCCTGACTCGCGACGATTCGCCGCAGCCATTCTGCGAGCAGCGGCGGCGCGGTCGCGGCGTCGCGCCCGCGGATGCCAGAACCGTCCGCGATGCACATCGCCTCCACCACCGGACCGGGCGCGATATCGGGGCACTGCCCCGTGTTCGGGAGGTTGAGCGGGAAGGCGCGCGGTTCGTCGCGCAGGAAGGCGTCGAGGAGCGGAGCCACCATCTCGCCCGACGGCGTCGTCGGAACCTCGGTCGCGCCGCGCAGCGTCGCGAACTCGGCGCGGAAGTAGTCGAGCCACTGCTCGCGTTCCTCGATCGTCGTCAGCCGGACGCCCCAGCGCCGGCCCCACTCCGACTCCTCGGTCAGGAAGCCAGGGAAGAACTCGACGAGATGGCGGTCGCCGGCCGCCGGCCACACCCCGAAGCGCTCGAAGAGTGCGACCTTCACTCGATTGCGACGCAGGACGTCATGCTTCTCTGCCCGCCGCGCATCGTCGGCGCAGCAACGCGCGCAGGAGTTCGAATCCGTCGGCCCCGTCGACACCGAGCGCGGTGACGAGGGGCAGATGGTTGACGCCGGTGACGGTCGGATCGATCGCGTCGAAGTCGACGTCGAGAAGTTGGGCGAGCGTCGACTGCGCCATCGTGACCTCGTGGCAGAGGCCGACGGTGGCGATCGAGGTTTCGCGCGTGACGGCCCGGCACAGCACCGTCATCGGGTTGGTGATGTTGAGGAGCCACGCGTCCGGACAAACGGCTTCCATGTCGCGCGCGATGCCGAGGAGCACCGGGACGTTGCGCAGCGCCCGCATCACGCCGCCCGGGCCCGACGGTGTCGCCGACCGACTGCTTGATGCCGTACTTCTCGGGCACGGCGAGATCGTGGCGCATGCTGTCGAAGCCGCCCGTCGAGATCGTCACGACCACGTAGTCGGCACCCTCGAGCGCGGCGCGCTGATCGGTCGTGGTCGTCACGCGCATCGGCACTCCGGCGCGCGCGACGAGGTGACGGGCGAGGTCGCCCATGTCGGCGAGGGGCTCGGCGGCGATGTCTTCGAGCACCAACTCGGCTTCCGCGAGCGCAGGTGTGTTCACCAGGTCGCAGACGAGCTTCGGTACCCACTGGAAGCTCCCGCCCCCGATCACCACGATCCGCGGCGCCACGGACCGAATCTACGTCAGCGATCGAGGCCGAGTCGTCGGGCCGCGGCCGCGGCTTCGCCGCGGTTGGTCACCTGGAGCTTGGTGAGGATGTTCGAGACATGGACGCTCGCCGTCTTGGCCGAGATGTAGAGCTGCTCTGCGATCTGGCGGTTGGTGGCGCCTTCGGCGACGAGGCGGAGCACTTCGAGCTCGCGTGGCGTGAGACTCAGCGCCGTCGGGGCCGAAGGGCGCGCGATCTCGATGCCGAGATCGAGCCGGCCCCGCCGCGCGAGCGCCGCGACGTTGTCGCGCAGCCACACGAAGCCCATGTTGTGTGCGAGCTCATACGCCACACGCGCCGC
This sequence comes from uncultured Actinomycetes bacterium, assembly GCA_963759365.1. Classification (GTDB taxonomy): domain Bacteria; phylum Actinomycetota; class Thermoleophilia; order Gaiellales; family Gaiellaceae; genus 3-1-20CM-4-69-9. The sequence goes on along the minus strand of CAVWYX010000005.1, from coordinate 240,053 downwards.
CGTCCCCGCGGCGTCGGTGTCGTGGCCGTCGAGAAGGTGTGCTTCCGCTTCACGGAACCGTGCGTACGCCACATGCGGGAGCCGTGAACCGACTTCCCACAGTTCCGCGACGGCGCGCCACGCACCCGCGTCATCTCGGCGCTCCTCCGCTGCGAGCTGCGCGACGATCGGCACGACATCCGCCGGCTCGCCGCCGTCCCATCGTTGCGCGGCGATCCAGGCGTCGAGCCGGGCGCGCAGACCCGCCAGCAGGCTCGCGTCCGTCGTCGCGGCGCCGGCAACGGCCAGGAGCCGCGGCCCGACATCCGAACACGCGCTGAGACCCCGACGCGGCTCGTCGACCGCGGCGAGGACGGCATCCGTTGCCGCAGACGTGTTCCCCGACCACAAATGCAGGCGCGCCTCGACCAACGCCAGCGACAGCGCCCGTTCGTCTTCGAAGACGCTGCCCAGTGCAGCTCGCCCGCGGGCAACGCGAACGCGCGCATCGTCGTAGGCGGCGCGCCCGGCGAGGAGAAGCGCCCATTCCTCATGGCAGCGCACGACGTCGATGTTCATGAGGTCGACCGCCTCGGCTTCGCGGAGTTGCTCCTCCATCTCGTCCCACCGACCGAGCTCCCAGAGCGACGACGCCGCAACGAGGCGGAGCCAGGTACCGAACAGGCGGTCGAAGCCGTGTTCCCGTGCGTCCTGCGCCCCGGCCACGGCGAGCGTCACGGCTTCTTCGTGACGACCCGCGGTGTGGAGCACAGCCCCTTCGTTCACCGCGGCCCGGGCGAGGTCGCCCCACGCCTGGTTGGCCGCGGCGAGGTCGCGGGCCCGACCCAACTCGTCGAGGCCGGCCTCGACCATTCCCAGGTTCGCCAGCGCACTCCCGAGCGAGTTGCGGGCATGACCCTCGATGGTCGGCGCGCCGACGACGAGCGCCACCGCGATCGCTTCCTCGCATACCGCGACGGCTTCTCGGTTCGCGCCCGAGATCATCAGGTGTTGCCCGAGTGTCGCGAGTACCTGGGCGCGCGCCTCGGTCGGCGGTTCGGCGGGGACGAGCTGCACCGCCTTGCGCACATGCACGATCGCGTCGTCGGTGTCGCGCCTCAGCATCCACTGGTAGCGGCCGATTCGCTCCTGCACGAGCCCCGCCACCACCGGATCCACTGCTTCGTCGACCTCGACCGACGCCTGACGCCGCGAACTGCAACGCGCGGTCGATGCTTCCGGCGTGCTCGGCCTGGCGGGCGGCGTACCGCAACACCGACACGTGATCCATCCCGACCTGTGCCTCCGCGTCGAGGTACCCGACTGCCGTTGACGTACAGCCGCAAGGTCGCGCCGTCGTAGGTAGCTGCTAGATGGACCCACGTGTTCACAGTCAGCGGCCGCTGTTCCGAACGTTTCACCGTAGCTGCCGCCGATGATCCCTCCACCGACCGGCCGGCTGCCGTTGGTACTGGCTCGCCATCAGGTAGTAGTTGTCGTCGCCCTTGAAGATCACATCGCGCCAGCCACCCGAACTACCGCCAGGATTCACCCACGCCTCCAAGCGTCATTCCCGAACTCAACTGCAACGACGCCGAATTCGACACATTCACACGCGCGCTCGCTACCGTTGAAAGAGAGCGCCTTGCCGAACTTGCCCGGCCGTCACCCAGGCCGCGTTTGCGATTGTCCCCGCGTTACCTCTTCCGGAGGCATCGGCCGCTACGGTCCGCCGCCCCCTCGTCGAACGAGTACGCAGCGACCAGACTCGACTGTCCTGTCGCGGTATAGGTGGCGGTGTACGTCGCGCCGTCGTACCGGCGACGACGTTGTGCGTCTGCGCGCCGCTGTCCGACCAGGATGTGAACTGATAGCTCTGTGCGCCCAGGCTCTGCGGAGAAGTCGCGCTGAGCGAGTTCGTCGACCCGATGATCACCGTGCGGGTGAACGGCGTCCCTGCGACGTGCTTCCCACCGCAAGCTGCAGACCGGCTGGATTCGACTGGAAGGTGAGATTTACGGTCTCGGGATCGAGGCGAACGGTCTTCGAGTCGGTGAGACCGCCGGAATCAGTCGCCGTCAGGGTCAGTTCGAGATAGGACGGGTACTCGTGGTCAGGCGCTGAGAACGAACCGCTCGCGACGCCGTCAAACGTCTGGATCTGATGCGTATGGCACGACGTCGGATCGATCACTGAGCAGTGCTGCAAGTTCAGCTTCCAACTGAGGCCGAGAGGCCGGAATCGCGCCGTCCTTGCGTGTCGGCGGCCGAGCCCGAGAAGGAGATCGTGTCGCCGACACGCCACTTCAGCGTCGACGAGGGTGTCGACACGTCGCCGTCGGCGGTGTGTTGTTCGACGTGATCGTCAGCGGCAGGCTGACACTCGTGTTGCCGGCGTTGTCTGTCACTTGAAGACGCACGGTGTAGGTGCCGGCACGTAGGTGCGTGTCGGCTTGCCGCTGTGGAATCGTCGAACGCTCCGTCTCCGTCGAGATCCCACGCGTAGGTCAGTGGGCCGCCCTCGGGATCGCTCGAACCGCGTGCCGTCGAACGAGACACTCAGTGGCGCGGTTCCCGTCGTCGGCGTCGCAGTCGCGACGGCGTTCGGCGGCTGGTTTGCGCCGAAGTAGCGGATCCGCCGGATCGTGCCGCTGTCGAAGTCGGCGTAGAAGAGATCCCCGTTCGGACCAATCTCGAAGATGGACCGGCCCGCCCGCGCCGGCGTCGAACGTCACGATCGAGGCCGGGTCGGGAAGACCGTTTGCGCCCTTCAGCATCGCCCAGATGCACTTGCGAGAGTAGTCCGCGAAGAACAAGCGCCTGCGCGTAGGCAGCGGGGTAGTTGCCGCCGTGTAGAAGGCGAGGCCCGAGATCGACGAGCCTCCCACTGGGCACGTCTCGCCGTTCACGACCTTGTTGCGCGTGGTTGTAGGTGTAGTACGGCGGCGTCACCGCCCCGGACTGCGCGTAGAGCTGCTCGCAGATGTTGAGGTTCGCGCCGTCGTACCCGCCCTGCCTCCCGACGCCCTCGTAGCAGGGCCACCCGAAGTTCATGACCCCTGCCGTCGGGTTCTGAATGCGGTTGATCTCCTCCCAGTCGTTCCAGCCGACGTCGCCGACCCAGAGCTCGTTCGTCCCAGGCCGGATCGTGAACCGGAACGGGTTGCGTGTCCCGTAGGCGATGATCCGCCGCGCGTTGGGGTCGGGACTGAGGCTGTTCGGGTTGTCCGGCGGTGCCGCACCGGTGTTCGGGTCGATCCGGAGAATCGCCCCGTCGAGACTGGTCGGGTCGCCGGTTGTGCGCAGGTCCTGGCTGCGCAGCGCGCCGCCCTCCGCCGTCGGAGGCGTCTCGGTGCCGCCGCGCCCTGCCGGAGGATCCCCGCAGGGGTTGAGAGGACTCCCGTCCTGTCCGTAGTCGACGAAGTTGAAGCTTGCGCCGTCCCCGCCGCTGACGTACAGCATCCCGTCGGCCCCGAACTGGAGCGAGCCGATGGAATGGCTCGGGTACTGCTGGCACCAGTCCGTGATCAAGACGTCCTCGCTGCCGGTGGAGACGTTGCCCGAGGCGGTCAAGCGCGTCACGCGCCCGCTCACGACGCAGCCGTCTGCGGTCGCGCCCGGCGGGGTCGGACACGGATCCGAGTACACGCCGCCCGTACCCCAACGTGGGAACAGCGCGCTCGCAGGGTCCTTGTCGTACGTGTAGAGGACGTAGACGTAGGGGCGCGTGGGGAAGTTCGGATCCAGCGCCATACCGAGCAGCCCGCGATCCCAGAAGTTGTAGACGCTGACGTTCAGGTCAGCGAACACCGTCGGCGTCGTGTCCGAGAGGTTGTCGAACACCTTGATCATGCCGCCCTTCTCTGCCACGAAGACACGGCCGTCGCTCGCGAAGCGGACGACTGTCGGAGTCGACAGCCCGGAAAAGACCGTCGACTCCTGGAAGTTCGCGGCGGCAGCGTGCCCGCCTCGCTCGACCGACGGCTTCCCGCCGAGCACGAGGAGGAGCGCAACGACTGCAAGCGCGGCGCATGTTGCCCTCCGTCGCGGGCAGGTAGGCGCGCATTGCCTAGATTTGACTCCGCGAGACCACTCCTGCTCAACTGGCCGAACGGCGGGTTCGCGCCGTATCAGTCGCGTGAGCCTCTTGCGGTCCGTAACGTAGCGCGAATCTGGCCTTTTGCCGGTTGAAGGTCCTGCGACAAGACGCAGAGTCGAGAATCCGGTCCTTGCATTTCCTCACGGGGTCGATCGCGGCCATGCGCTCGAGACTGACAGGCCTGAGCGGCACGCCATCTCTCCACGCCAACCCCGACCGGTCCGCTCGTGACGACGGGACCCGGCGTTCTCGGAGCCGGCTCCTGTTGTGTCTGCGGCGGCATAGTCGAGGACGGCCTCGCCCGGCTCGGATCTACGCTCTGCCACGATTGCCGGCGAGGAAGCGCCCAGCCCGGGTGCACGCGCGAGTCTAGGTGACGCGACGGCGTCGCGGCCTATCGAATGGCGTGCCCTGCCCGTAAGTCGCTGGAGCAGGGATGCTCGTCACCCAGATGTCGAGGCAGGCGGCCGTCGCCGATTCTCGGAGACGGCCGCCGTTCCTCTTGGCGACGCTAGGCCGCTAGGCCGCCGTTTCTGTCGCGACCTCCGGAAGCAGCCCCCGCAGCTGTGCCCAGCGGCTTGCCTCCGTGCGATTCGCAACGTTGAGCTTGCGATAGATGTTCGACAAGTGGAACTTCACGGTCTGCTCGGTCACCCAGAGCATCCGCGCGAGCTGCGAATTCGAGTGTCCTTCTGCGACGAGCTGAAGGATCTCCAGCTCGCGGCGCGTCAACTCCGGCGCCTCCAGCGCAGTAACTGATTCCCGCGGCGCCGGCGCCGTAGCCGAGTGCGCAAGGTAGATCGAGGCTTCGAACGCCTGGCGGATCCCCGCCATCAGGTCGTCCTTGGCCGCCGTCTTGACACAGTAGACCGAGGCTCCTGCAGCGAACGCCGATGCGATCTGCTGTGACTCGGCGGTCGCCGACAGGACGACCGTCTTGAGCTCCGGGTGGCGCTCCTGCGCCTTCCGGACACATTCAACGGCGTCCAGGTTGCCGTCGCTGACGCCGTAGTCGGCGAGGAGGATGTCAGGCCGATGGTCATCGACCAGCTCCAGTGCCTCCGCCGGATCCGTCGTCTTGCCGACGATGGTGACGCCTACCCTGCCGAGCAGTTGTTCCATCGCCTCGAGCCAGAGTGGCTGCTCGTCAAGGACAACCGCAGTACGTTCCGAACTGTCCCTCATCGAAAGGGCCGCCTTTCGATCGAATTACGTGTGGAAGACTTTCTACCCGATTTCGCGGGCTATGTAAATAGGTCGAGATTTTTTCCGTACTTTAGGCCTAAACCTACTGAAAACTACATTGAGCGCTGTGGATAGCCTCGGCGCGTTCCAGCAGCGACCTCGCGTCTGGCCGGGAGACCAGTAGTCGGCGTAGGAGGTGAGGTTAAGGTCGCAGTCGGCGACCGTCGGCCGCGACGGACGCTCGCAGAAGAGCGCCTCTGGCGCGACACTAGGTAAGCGGGCAATCCCGCTGGCTCACGGGAGGGCCCGCTTCGCCTCGCGGCACGCTGCGCGCGGCTTCGAGTCTGCTCCACCTTCGCCAACGATCGCCGCACTCGGCGACGAAAGCAGCAGCTACGAGAATCCAGGCGCCCAGCTCCGCCCCTCGAGGACGCAATGCCGATCGCCCGTTTCCGTCGACGCGTGGATAGCCGCGGATCTCGAGGATCCCTACGAGGACACGCATCGCGACGGCGGCCGCGAGGAGAGCGAGGGCGGCCCGGACCTGGCGCGCAGGCGCCGGCGCCGAACGCGTACCGTGCGACCAGAGCAATCCAAACGTCACGGCCAGCAAGGGCAGGTAGAGCAGCGGGTCGACCAGTCGCCGAGCCGATCTAGCGGCGCGGGGAGCGTCCGAGCGAATGCGCCGCCCAGCCGGTCGTGGAGATTCGTGACGATCGTCGACTCGCAAGGAATGCGACGAGAAGTGCGAGGACGTCGGCGGATCGACGATGCGCGGTTCGCCGCCATCGCCAGAAGAGCAGGCTGAGCGCAGCGATCGAGGCTCGCGGAAAAGGACGTCCAGTCGAAGACATTCCTGTCGGCTGATGCATCGAGACCCGGGTGAGCATGAGCGAGCGCGAAACGCATTTATCAATTGCGCGGCTGTCTGCAGACCCACAGCGACGCTGCGATCAACCATCCGGCCTTGACGATCCTCGTACCGGCGGCCGTGGAACGACATCGATGCCGCGGCACTTGCACGCGGTCGAGCGGGTCGAGGAGCGTGAGTCTGCGGCCGGAGTCCACATCGGAGAGCCTGAACCTCGTGGCGAGCTTCCTCTACTGGCCAAATGGACTGGCAGCCCGCAATAGCAGCTTCCGCGGCGCCGGCGGCTGTCTAATTGAGAGTCGTGCCGTTTGCGAACGTCATCGTCTCGAGCCTCCGCGACCTGAGCGTGTCCACCGAGCTCGCTACCCGGTCAGCGCCGATGCGGTTGTCATCGGCGCAGGCATCCTCGGCCTCTCCTGCGCGGTCGAGCTCGCGCGCCGCCGGCCGAGCGTGGGACGTGATCGTCGTGGAAAAGGAGCCTTCGCCTGCTCTGCACCAGACCGGCAGAAACAGCGGTGTCATCCACTCGGGCATCTACTACGCGCCGGGATCCCTGAAGGCGCAGCTGTGCACGCGCGGCCGTGAGCTCTTGCTCCGTTTCTGCGCCGACGAGGGGATCCCACATGAGGTGTGCGGCAAGGTGATCGTCGCCGTGGACGAGGAGGAGCTCGAAGACTCGCCGAGCTCGAACGTCGAGCCATCGCGAACGGCGTCGAGGTCGAGCGCGTTGGTCCTGAGCGACTCCGCGAGCTCGAGCCCCACTGCGCCGGGATCGCTGCGCTTCACGTTCCTGGCACAGGCCTAGTCGACTACAGCCTCGTCGCAGCGGCACTCAGGCGCCAGCTCGAGAAGCTCGGCGGGCGAATCGCCTTAGGGGTCCGGGTCGATGCGCTGCATGAGCGGTCCGCAGTCCGTTGTCGTCGCGACGTCGGCGGGAGCAGTGGAAGCACAGCACGTCCTCGCATGCGCGGGCGTCCATGCGGACGCTCTCGTCGATCGCGAACGCGATGACGTCCGAATCGTTCCCTTCCGCGGCGACTACTTCGCGCTGCGACCGGAGGCGCGCCAGCTTTGCCGCAATCTCATCTATCCGGTGCCCGATCCGGCGTTCCCCTTTCTTGGCGTGCACGTCAACCGTCGGCCTGACGGCGAAGTCTGGGCCGGCCCCAACGCGGTCGTCGCCCTCGCCCGCGAGGGATACCGCCGCCGCGACCTGAACCTCGGCGACGCCTGGCGGACTCTCACCTACCCGGGCTTTTTCCGGCTTGCCCGCCGCTACTGGCGCCTTGGACTCGTCGAGCTCTACCGCGACCTCTTCAGGCACGCTTACGCCGCGCAAGCCCGACGCTATCTTCCCGAGCTTCGAGCGGACGACCTCCTCCCTGCCCCCGCCGGAATCCGAGCGCAGGCGCTAGTGCGTGACGGAACTCTGGCCGACGACTTCCTCTTCGCCGAGTCGGCGCGCGTGCTCCACGTTCGCAACGCGCCGTCCCCGGCCGCTACATCTTCACTCGCAATCGCCGAGCACGTCGTTTCGCGCGCACTAACCGTCTTTGCTGGTTGAGACGGCAAGCAGGCGGCTCATCGGCGAAACCTGGCCGAAGAGACGGTAGGCGCGACGGATGCGAAGAGGGTGAAATAGACAGACGGGCCGGAACGGAGCACTCTGGTAACGACAGGGGAGCGTTCATCTGCTCGGCGTGAAAGGCAGTTAACAGTTTGAGGGCTGCGTTCCATATGCGTCAGATCATGGGCACTCTGGCCCGCGCGCTTGTTCTTGGTGCGACGGCGGTAACTGTGCTCGCACTGTCGGCCGCGGGTGGCAGAGCTGCGCCCGGAGGTCTTGTCGCAGCGTATTCGTTCGACGAGGGCACGGGCACGACTGCGGCGGACGCATCCGGGACCGGAAACGCGGGGACAGTCTCAAACACCACTTGGACGAACAGCGGCAAATACGGCAAGGCGCTCACCTTCAACGGGACCAGTTCTCGCGTCAATGTTCCGAATGCCGCCTCTCTCCAGCTGACGACGGGGATGACCCTCGAGGCGTGGGTGAATCCCACCACCGTCAGCAATGCGTGGCGGGACGCGATCTACAAGGGCGATGACAACTACTACCTCGAGGTGACTTCGACCGGCGGCTCGCGCCCTGTCGGTGGCGGGATCATCGGCAGCGGAACCGCCGAGGCGCGGGGTAGCACCGCCCTCGCAGCGGCGACCTGGACGCACCTTGCCCTCACCTATGACGGCAGCAATGTGCGCCTCTACATCAACGGCAGTGCAAGCCGCCAGCACCGCTCGCACCGGCACGATCCGCACCTCGACGAACCCGCTCCAGATCGGCAGTGACAGCATCTACGGCCAGTACTTCAGGGGCACGATCGATGAAGTCCGTGTCTACAACCGTGGTCTCACTCCAGCCGAGATCCAGACCGACATGTCCACTCCGATCGGCAGCAGCACGCCGGACACGCAGCCGCCGACCGCACCAGGGACGCTGACTGCGGCCGCGACCAGCTCCACCCAGATCAACCTCTCCTGGGGCGCTGCCACCGACAACGTCGGCGTCACCGGCTACCGGATCGAGCGCTGCCAAGGCGCCGGCTGCACCAACTTCACCCAGATCGCCGCACCACCAGGAACCGGCACCACCTACAGACACCGGCCTCACCGCCAGCACCAACTACACCTACCAAGTCCGAGCCGCCGACGCCGCCACCAACCTCGGCCCCTACTCCAACACCGCCAGCGCCACCACACACGGCCGCCGCTGACACGACGCCGCCCGACGGCACCGGGGACGCTGACCGCGACCGCGACCAGCTCCACCCAGATCAACCTCTCCTGGGGCGCTGCCACCGACAACGTCGGCGTCACCGGCTACCGGATCGAGCGCTGCCAAGGCGCCGGCTGCACCAACTTCACCCAGATCGCCGCACCACCAGCACCGGCACCACCTACACGACACCGGCCTCACCGCCGCACCATCTACACCTACCAGGTCCGAGCCGACCGACGCCGCCACCAACCTCGGCCCCTACTCCAACACGCCAGCGCCACCACACCGACGCCGCTGACACGACGCCACCGACCGCGCCAGGCACGCTGACGCGACCGCGACCGGCTCGAGCCAGATCAACCTCTCCTGGGGCGCCGCCACCGACAACGTCGGCGTCGCCGGCTACCGGATCGAGCGCTGCCAAGGCGCCGGCTGCACCAACTTCACCCAGATCGCCGCACCACCGGCACCGGCACCACCTACACCGACACCGGCCTTACCGCCAGCACCAACTACACCTACCAAGTCCGCGCCGACCGACGCCGCCACCAACCTCGGCCCCTACTCCAACACCGCCAGCGCCACCACGCCAGACGACGCGCCGGCCCGCGTCGCCGCGTATGCCTTCGACGAGGGTTCCGGCTCGACGGTGGCGGATGCCTCGGGCAACGGTAACGCCGGCACGTCGCCAACACCACCTGGACGACCACGGCAAGTTTGGCAGGGCGCTCGTCGTTCAACGGCACGAGCGCTCGCGTCAACGTTCGCCGACGCTGCGTCTCTTCCACCTGAGCACCGGAATGACGCTAGAGGCCTGGGTGCAACCCGGCGCGGTCGCAGCGCCTGGCACGACGTGATCTACAAGGCAACGACAACTACTACCTGAGGGTTCGAGCGATCACGGGGCGTGCCCGGCCGCCGGCGGCACCTTCGGCGGTGGCGACGCCACGCGTTCGGGCCGAGCACGCTCCGACGAACACCTGGTCGTATCTCGCCGCAACCTACGACGGGGCGACCTTGCGCCTCTACCTGAATGGCACTCTCGTCGGGAGCACCGCCAAGACCGGACGATCTGCGAGTTCCACCATCCAGCTGCAGATCGGCGGCGACAGCCTCTACGGCCAGTACTTCAACGGCCTAATCGACGAGGTCCGCGTGTACAACGCCCCACTGCCGGCGACCGCTATCCAGGTCGACATGGCCACACCGGTCAGTGGAGGCGGCTCCTCGGATACGCAGCCGCCGTCGCCACCGGGGCCGCTGAGCCTGTCGCCAGTGAGCTCGAGCGAGATCGACCTGAGCTGGGGGCGGCGACGGATAACGTCGCCGTCACGGGCTACCAGATCCTGCGCTGCCAGGGAGCGCTTTGCAGCAACTTCGCGGTGCTCGCACAACCTCCCGGGACTGGTACGACGTACAAAGACACCGGCCTGACCGCCGAGCGCGAGCTACAGCTACGAGGTGCGCGCGGTCGACGCGGCCGGAAACCTCGGGCCGATCTCGAATGCCGCAACGACTACGACGCCAACCCCGGACACGACACCTCCGTCCGCGCCGGGCTCTCACCGCCACCGCCACCAGCTCGACACGGATCAACCTTGCCTGGGGGCCCGCGACCGACAACGTCGCAGTGGCCGGCTATCGGATCGATCGCTGCCAGGGCGTCGGCTGCACGGACTTCTCGCACCTCGCCCAGCTCACCGGAACGGGAACGACTTACAGCGACACCCCGGTGTCCTCGAACACGACGTACAGCTACCAAGTAAGAGCCGTCGACGCCGAAGGCAATCTCGGGCCGTTTTCGAACGTCGCATCGGCGACTACGGGCACGCTGGGGCGTGGTCGCGGCATATTCGTTCGATGAAGGCGCCGGCGACGACAGTTGCGGACTCATCCGGCAACGGCAACACCGGGACGATCTCGAACGCAACGTGGACAGCCGCTGGCAAGTACGGCGCTGCGCTCGTCGTTCAACGGGACGAACGCTCGGGTGAACATCCCGAACTCGTCCTCGCTGCAGCTCACCTCTGGAATGACGTTGGAGGCATGGGTGAACCCGGCCACGGTCAACAACGCTTGGCGGGACGTGATCTACAAGGGCAACGACAACTACTACCTCGAGGCCACTTCGAGTGGCGGCGGTCCAGCCGGCGGCGGCACGCTCGGCGGTGCCAGGGACGGACGTCTTCGGCACCGGTGCGCTCCCGACGAACACATGGTCGCACGTTGCGCTGACCTACGACGACGCGGCCCTACGCCTGTACGTCAACGGCATCCTCGTCGGCACCCAGGCGAAGACCGGAGCAATCGCGACCTCTACTAACCAGTTGCAGATCGGCGGCGACAGCCTCTACGGCCAGTACTTCAACGGCATGATCGACGACGTCAGGATCTACAACTCCGCGATCAGCGCCGCTCAGATCCAGGCGGATATGGATCAGGCGGAGCCGGCGTCCCGACAGCGCCGACCAACCTCATTGCGTCCGTCGACGAGCTCGACGCAGATCGACCTCAGTTGGGGAGCGTCCACCGACACCGCCGGTGTCAGGGGCTACCGCGTCGAGCGCTGCCAGGGGGACAGCTGCTCCAACTTCGCGCAGATCGCCGCTCCGACGACGACAACGTACATCGACACAGGGCTCACGGCGGGGACGAGCTATTCCTATCGCGTGCGCGCGATCGATAGTGCAAGCAAACTCGGTCCCTACTCGACCACAGCAACCGGCTTCACTGGGCTCGTCGTAACGCCCCAGCAAGCCGCTCTCACCCCGGGTCAGACGCAGCAATTCACGGCCACGGTTCCCGGTGGCGGCTCGCCGAGTGTGACCTGGTCAGTGGACGGCCTCACCGGGGGCTCGACACCGTCGGCACGATCACGGGCAACGGGCTCTACACGGCGCCTGCGGCAGCCGCAAGTCATACGATCACAGCGACACTCTGGATCAGAGCCTGTCGGCCAACGCGACGGCACACATCTCCGACTACGCCGGCATGTTCACTTACCACAACGACAACATGAGGACGGGTCAGAACCTCGACGAGATCGTCCTCAAGCCGTCGAACGTCAACTCGTCGAGATTCGGCAAGTTGTTCTCGCTTCCGCTCGACGGCGTCGCGCTCGCCTCGCCGCTCTACGTCGTCGACATGTCGATCCCGAACCAGGGCACACACAACGTCGTCTATGTCTCGACCGAGCACGACAGCGTCTACGCCTTCGACGCCAACGGCTCGCCGACGCCGCTCTGGAAGAAGAGCTTCATCGATCCCGCCAATGGGATCACGACTGTTCCCGCCACCGACACCGGGGAGTGCTGTGACATCGCTCCCGAGATCGGCATCACGAGCACTCCCGTCATCGACAAGGCAACGAATACGATCTACGTCGTCGCGAAGACAAAAGAAGTGGTTCGGCGGAACGACGCGCTATTTCCAGCGGCTTCATGCCCTCGACCTCTCGACCGGCAATGAGAAGTTCGGCGGCCCAGTCGTCATCCAGGCGAGCGTGCCGGGCAACGGAATCGGCTCGAGCAACGGACAGCTGCCGTTTGATCCTCTCCACGAGAACCAGCGCACGGGCCTCCTGCTGCTCAACGGCGTCGTCTATTTCGGTTTTGCGAGCCATGGCGACGTCCAGCCGTATCACGGCTGGATCTTCGGCTACGACGCCTCGACGCTCCAGCAACGCTCGCCTTCTGCGCTGACGCCCAACGACGAGGGCGCCGGCATTTGGATGAGCGGCGGCGGGATCGCTTCCGATCAGACCGGTTCGCTCTACTACATCACCGGCGACGGCGAATTCGACGGAAACAACGGCGGGTCGTCTTGGGGCGACAGCTACATCAAGATGACGACGGCGGGGTCGTCACCGACTACTTCACGCCGTTCAACCAGGGCGCCCTCGATGCCGGCAACCACGATCTCGGCTCGGGGGAGCTCTGCTTCTCCCGGACCAGCCGGGAGCGCATCCGCACGAGATGGTGAGCTCCGGCAAGGACGGATCGATCTACCTGGTCGACCGGGACAACATGGGCCACTACAGCACGACCACGAACAACATCGTGCAGACGCTGCCGAACATCTTCCCGAACGGCTCTCCGGAGCCGGGTAACTTCAGACCCTCCTGTTACAACAACGGCTACGTCTTCTTCGGCCCTCTCGGCGACAAGCTCCAGGCATTCAAGCTGACGAACGGGCTCCTCTCGACGAGGCGACGTTCCGCTCGACCGCGACGTTCCCCGACCGCGGCGCCGCGATGGCGATCTCTGCGAACGGCTCGTCGGACGGGATCCTCTGGGCCGTGCAACGGAACGGCACGCAGCTCGCCGGCTGTTCTGTACGCCTACGACCCCACGAACTCGACGGGCGGGGTCCTCAAAGAGCTCTACAACAGTTCGCAAGCAGGGACGCGTGACACGATGGGTGTCGCAGCAAAGTTCACTGTTCCGCTGATCGCGAACGGGAAGGTTTTCGCCGCAGGCTCAGCTACGTTGACGGCGTACGGACTTCTGCCTTAGCCGCATGCGTTCACAGAGGCGGAGGCAGACACGTGTTTCGACTTAGACAACCGCAACAGCTCGCGCCGGCGGGTTGAAATGTGGCGGCGGGTCATCCTGGGGTTGGTAACCGCGGCTCTGCTGACTGTGCGGCGTATCCACGTCTCATCGAGCAGCGGACGTGATGACACGACGTCCGTCGTCCCCGAACGGATGAAGTCCTTCTCGGCTGCCGACGGGGCACCGATTCGTCTACCCGCTCAAGATGTCGAGCAACCGGCGCTACCTTGTCGACCAGCGCGGCGTGCCCTTCCTGATCGTCGGCGACTCTCCACAAGCGTTGATCGGCAACCTGAGCGTGAAGGACGCTGCCGCCTACATCGCGAACCGCAGAGCCGCAGGATTCAACGCTCTTTGGGTGAATCTGCTCTGCGTGAAATACACCGGTTGCCGGGATGACGGGACGACCTTCGACGGCATCAAGCCTTTCACGAAACCGGGAGATCTCTCCACGCCGAATCCGGCTTACTTCGCGAAACGTGCCGACGCGATGATCCGGCTTGCGGCGAAGGCGGGACTGGTCGTCTTCCTGGATCCGATCGAGACCGGAGGCTGGCTCACGTCCTACGAAACAATGGCGCTGCGAAGGATCGCGCCTACGGACGGTTTCTCGGGCAGGCGATACAAGAGTTTCCGAAACATCGTCTGGTTGAACGGAAACGACTTTCAGACCTGGAGCCGGAGGTCCGACGACGCCAGTTGTGCTCGCCGTCGCGAAGGGCATTCGCTCCGTCAGACCCGCGCACATCCAGACGGTCGAGCTCAACTTCTAAACAGCGGCTCCCTCGACGATGAGCGCTGGCGGTCGGTGATCAAGCTCAACGCGGCGTACACGTACTATCCGACCTACGCGCAGGTGCTGAAGGAGTACAACCGCAAGACCTTCTGCCGGTCTTCATGGTCGAGGCTGGTTACGAGTTCGAGCAGAACGCTCCGTGGATCTCGAAGGCGACCCGCAGATCCTCGACGGCAAGAGTACTGGAGCATCCTGAGCGGAGCTACCGGCCAGTTCTACGGCAACCGTTACACCTGGCCCTTCGCCGAAGGCTGGAAGAATCACCTCGATACGCCGGGCAGCGTCCAAATCGGCTATCTCGTGCGCTCTTCGCGGGACGACGATGGTTCCGGCTTGTTCCCGATCAAGCCCACAAGATCGTCACGGCTCGGGCTACGGCAAGTTTTCCACGAGCGGCAACGTCGGCTCGAGCGATTATGTGACCACTGCAGCTACGCGAGACGGAACACTGGCCGTGTCCTATCTTCCAACCGGCGGCACGGTCACGGTCGACATGGCGCGCTTCGCCGGCCGCGTGCAGGCCCGCTGGTACGACCCGGCGAACGGGAGGTACTCTCGAGTCGTCCAGCTCGCCGTTCCCAAACTCCGGAAGCGTCCATCTTACGACGCCGGGCAAGAATGCCGACGGAGACCGCGACTGGGTGCTGGTGCTCACCGCCCGATGAACGCGACTGTTGGTCGTCGCCGAGCTCATCTGCGGTCGTTCGTGCCACGATGTGACCGCAGAAGAGGGTTGGCGCGAGCCGAAACCCTGGCTAGGGTGCCGGACATGCTCCCGTCCGCTGATACATGCCCGCGCTTCGACGACCGTGACGCACGGCGGAACGCACTGCCGCTTCTGCGAGGCGCCGCTCGAGCTGACGATGGTCGATCTCGGGAAGTCGCCGCTCTGCGAGAGCTTCCTTCCGGCGGATCGGCTCGAGACGATGGAGCCGTTCTACCCGCTGCACGTGCGCGTCTGCACGGAGTGCTGGCTCGCGCAGCTCCCGTCGTTCGTCCCGCCGGACGAGATCTTCCACGAGTACGCGTACTTCTCCGCGTATTCGGACTCGTGGGTCGAGCATGCGCGTGCCTACGTCGACATGATCACGAGCCGCCTCTCGCTGGGCTCGGAGAGCTTCGTCGTCGAGCTCGCCTCCAACGACGGCTACCTGCTGCAGCACTTCGTGCCGAAAGGCGTGCCCGTGCTCGGCATCGACCCCGCGGCGAACGTCGCGCCTGCGGCCGAGGAACGCGGCGTCCCGACGCTCGTCGAGTTCTTCGGCGCCGAGCTGGCCGAGCGGCTCGTCGACGAGCGAGGACACGCCGACCTCGTGCTCGGAAACAACGTGCTCGCCCAGGTGCCCGATCTCAACGACTTCGTCGCCGGCGTCTCGATCCTGCTCGCGCCCGGCGGCACGACGACGTTCGAGTTCCCTCACCTCGCCCGACTCCTCGAAGGCCTGCAGTACGACACGATCTACCACGAGCACTTCGGCTACTTCTCGCTGACGACGATCCGCAAGGTCTTCGCCGCGCACGGGCTCGCCGTCGTCGACGTCGAGGAGCTCGCCGAGCCACGGCGGCTCGCTTCGCGTCTACGGCGCGCACGCATCGGAGGGCCGCGAGCCGGCCCCCGCCGTCGCGGAGCTCATCGCGCGAGAGGAGGCCGAAGGCCTGCTCGAACCCGATCGCTATCACCGTTTCGCCCACGACGTCGAGGAGTCGAAGCGTGCTCTTCTCGACCTTCTGATCGAGCTCCGCCGCGAAGGGCAAGCACGTGGTCGGCTACGGAGCGCCGGGGAAGGGCAACACGCTGCTCAACTACTGCGGCATCAGGACCGACTTCCTCGACTACACGGTCGACCGGAACCCCTACAAGCACGGAAGGTTCACGCCGGGAACGCATATCCCGATCCTGCCGCCAGAACGCATCGCGGAGACGCGGCCCGACGCGATCGTGATCCTGCCGTGGAACCTTGCGAAGGAGATCGCCGCGCAGCTCGCCTATACGAACGAGTGGGGCGCCAAGCTCATCGTCCCGATTCCGACCGCCACGGGTCCTCGAGACCTCACCAGATCGCCAGTTGACGGTGCCGGCAGGCTGAATCTTTACTTCCTGTAGGCGAAAGCGACCCTCGGGAGAGGGCTGAGGCGGGGAGTGGAAACGTGAAGGTTGTGATCTTCTGTGGCGGTTACGGAGTGCGCATGGGCGAGGAGACCCGCAGCATCCCGAAGCCGATGATCGAGATCGGCGGCAGGCCGATCCTCTGGCACATCATGCGCTACTACGCGTCGTGGGGCCACGACGAGTTCATCCTCTGCCTCGGCTACAAGGGCGACGTCGTCAAGCGCTACTTCCTCTCCTACGACGGAGCGATGCTCAACGACTTCGTGCTCGACCGCAGCGCGAACGGCACGAAGGTCGAGCTCCTCTCGAGGGATCTCGAAGAGTGGCGGATCACGTTCGTCGACACCGGGCTCAACGCGACTGTCGGTGAGCGCCTGAAGGCTATTGGCCCGCACCTCAACGGGGACGACGTCGTTCCTCGCGACGTACGGAGACGGCCTGACCGACGCTCCGCTTCCGAACGTCATCGACGCCTTCCACGAGAGCCAGAAGATCGCGCAGTTCCTCTCGGTCCGACCCCAGTTCAACGCCCATCTCGTTTCGACCGACATCGACGGGAACGTGATGGCCGTGGAGGACATGAGCCGCTCCGACATCCGCATCAACGGCGGCTTCTTCGTCTTCCGGCGCGAGATCCTCGACCTGATCGAGCCCGGCGACGAGCTGGTCGAGGAGACCTTCGCGCGCCTGATCGCCGATCGGCGAGCTCGTCGCGTATCCGTACGAGGGCTTCTTCGGCGTCATGGACACGATCAAGGATCGCCAGCGCCTCGAGACGATGCACGAGTCGGGCCAGGCGCCGTGGCAGCATCTCCGCCTCGACGGCATCGCGCGTATAGCGTTCCCCGCACTCCGTGCTGAACCTGTCGGCAGCTGAGGCGCCTCGTCGCGTACTCGCGATCGGCTGCCACGCGGACGACATCGAGATCGGCTGCGGCGGGACGCTGCTCACGCTCGCGAGAGTCGAACCCGGAGCTCGAGGTGCATTGGATCGTCCTCGCCGCGCCCGGCGCGCGCGGTGCGGAGGCCAAGGCGAGTGCCGAAGCGTTCCTCGCCGGAGTCGCCCAGGCACGCGTCGAGGTGCACGAGTTCCGCGACGGCTTCCTCCCCTATGTCGGCGGCGAGGTCAAGGACGTCTTCGAGGAGCTGAAGGGCCGCGTCGACCCGCAGATCGTCCTCACGCATGCGAGCTACGACCTCCATCAGGACCATCGCCTGGCGTGTGAGCTGACGTGGAACACGTTCCGGAACCACCTGATCCTCGAATACGAGATTCCGAAGGTCGACGGCGACCTCGGGAGGCCGAACGTCTTCGTGCCGCTGACTGCGGCAATAGCCGAGGAGAAGCTCGCGCTGCTCGAGCAGCACTTCCCGAGCCAGTCTGGAAAGCACTGGTTCGACCGCGACACGTTCCTCGGCCTCATGCGCCTTCGCGGAATGGAGGCCGTCGCGCCCGAGCGGCTCGCAGAGGCGTTCACGTGCCGAAAGCTCGTGGTCGCGCCGTGAAGTTCGTTGCCACGAAGCTCCGAGACGCATTCGTCCTCGAGCTCGAGCGGCACGAGGACGAGCGAGGCTTCTTCGCGCGAGCCTGGTGCCGCGACGAGTTCGCCGATCACGGCCTGGTCCCGGAGCTCTCGCAGTCCAGCATCTCCCGGAACTCGCGCGCCGGCACGTTGCGTGGGATGCACTTCCAGACGGCGCCTCACGAGGAGGCGAAGCTGGTGCGCTGCACCGCCGGGGCGATCTTCGACGTGATCGTCGACCTGCGCCCCGACTCGCCGACGTACACCGAGTGGCTCGGCGTCGAGCTCGAGGCCGAGCGCGGAAACGCGCTCTACGTCCCGAAGGGGTTCGCGCACGGCTTCCAGACCCTGGTCGACGAGACCGACGTCCTGTACATGATCTCGGATCCCTATGTCCCGGAGGCAGCGTCGGGAGTGCGTTGGGACGACCCGGCATTCGCCATCGAGTGGCCCGCACGCCGAGACCCGGACGATCAGCGAACGTGATCGGGCGTGGCCGGACTACCGGCGCTCAGGCGTCGGGCAAACGGCGTAGTCGCGGAGCGTAGAGGTCGTCGCGGCGTATCTCGTCGATCCTCTCGAGCAACTGCTCGACGTCGTCCAAAGCGTGGAGGAGGCGCCGCTGAGCTCATCGGCCGCACCGGCGGCGAGCAACGCGATCAGCCTTGCCGACTGCTCCGCCTCGAGGACGCGGCCCTTCCCCACCTCGGGTAGCCACCGCCGGCCCGCGGCGGACTCCGTGAGGTGTTCGGTCATCTCCGTTCGCGTGAAGCCCGGAGCGACGGCGAAGGCCTTGATCCCGTAGTCGCCGAGCGACGCCGCGAGCGCCTCCGTCAGGCTCCCTACCGCGGCCTTCCCGCAGGCGTAGCCGGTCTGGTACGGGGTCGGCCGGACGGCGACATAGCTCGTGATGTTCACGATGCGCCCCTCGCGGCGCTCGATCATCCGCGGCACGACCTCCCGACAGAAGTTGAACGCTCCGCCGAGGCTCGTCTGCACGTCGAGCCACCAGTCGTCGGGATCCACCTCCCAGAGCGGCCCGATCGCCCGTAGCGAGCCGGCGTTGTTCACGAGGACCGTCACGGGGCCGATGCGCTCTTCGATCGCTGCGACGGCCGAGTGGGCTGCATGCGGATCGGTGACGTCGGCGGGGACGCTGACGGCGCGCACACCGCGCCGCCTCGACCAGAGCTTGCGTCTCGCCAAGGGCGTCCGCCGATCGCGCGACGAGGCCGAGGGCGAATCCCGAGTCCGCCAGCGCAAGCGCGGTCGCCCGACCGATCCCGCGACTTGCCCCGGTGACGACCGCGACCTGCACGCACCCTCAGGCGATCTCTTCGAGCAGGTCGTGCTGCTCGAGCGTCTGCGCGGCGGCGCGGACCGACTCGAACGGAAGACCCGACCGCTCGGCGATCGCGAGGAGATCGTTGTCGCCGTCGGAGAGATTGAGCAGCCACAGATATGCCGCCTCGGGATTCGTCCCGTCGGGGACGCTCTGGTAGAGGCCGCGCCGGCCGAGCTGCGGCTCGCCGTACGGCGACAGGTTCCGGTACCTCGTGTTCGTCTCGACGAGGTCGATGATTGTCGAGCGCGGCACTGAACGAGTCTCCGAGCGCCTCAGGCGTTACGAGCGTGAGGTCGTCGGCCGAGGAGTGGTACTGCGGAAAGAGCCCGTGCGGCGTCCGGGAGAGCGTCCCGACCGGCAGGTTGAATCCGGGCGAGCAGTACTGGCGCTCGTCTCCCCCGCTCGGCTGCCAGTCGCTGACGATGCCGTCTGGCTCGCGTCCGACGACGTAGGCGGCCGCGCGGTCGATCGGAGCGTCTCCGCGTCGGCTGCGCTTGTAGCGCAACGGCCCCGGGTCGCCGACGCACGAGACGACGAGGCCGTGGTGGACGCGGTCGAGCCGCTCGCGATTCCGATCGAGCCAGCAGAGCGGGCCGAGCGTGCCGGGGCTCCAGAGCAGTCGGTACGTGTGCTCGAGCCGCTGTCCGGCGAGCGCGCGTGCGAGCGCCCAGAGGACCACGATGCCCGACAGGTTGTCGTTCGCCAGCGCGGGATGGCAGACGTAGGTGCTGAGCAGGAACTCGGCCTCGCTCGCCCCCTCGAGCGTCACCTCGCCGGACGTCAGCGAGCCGTCCTCGAGGGTGGTGTCGATGACGACGTGGTAGTCGCCTTCCGCGAGGGACTCGAGCTGGCGGCGGCTCATGCAGACGCCCCACTGCTCCTCCCAGTAGGAGGTTCGGTACGGAACGAGGTCCGGATCCTCGCTGTGCGTGAAGACGTGACTGCGCAACTCCTCGAGTGGCATGACCGCATCGATGGGGGTGCTGTAGCCGAGAACCTGAAGCGGGGAATTCGCAGCGTCGAGAACACGATCACCGTTCGGCCCGTCGATCCAGGCGCCGCGGAGGTTCCACTCGCGCGGAACCGTCCAGTCGAAGATCGGCGTCCCAGAAGGCGTCTCGACGATTTCGAGCGGAACGTCGCGCGAGAGAACGGCGAGCGTGTCGCGGACGCCGCTCCCGGTCAGGCTGCGTGGAAGCGGGAACAGCTCGCGCATGAGCTCGATGAGCTCCTCGCCGACCGTCGAGGGGTCGGGGACTGCTTTCCAGTCAATCGGCATCGAAGATCGCACGGACGATACTCGCCGATCGGCCGTGGCTACATCGCCGTCTCATCGACTAGCGTTTGAGGCGACATGAGAGTTCTCGTCACCGGCCACCATGGCTACATCGGCTCGGTGCTCGCGCCCTTCCTGGCGGCGGCGGGCCACGACGTCGTCGGCTACGACACCGCAGCTCTACCGGGGCTGCGACTTCGTCGAGGATCACAGCTCCATCTCGGGCCAGCGTCGCAGATCATCCGCGACGTCGCGCCGGCCGACCTGGAGGGATTCGATGCCGTTGTCCACTACGCAGCGCTGTCGAACGACCCGCTCGGCGACCTCGACGCGAGCCTGACGGAGGACATCAACCGCGACGGGACGCTGCGCCTCGCACAGGCAGCGCGAGACGCCGGCGTTCGACGCTTCGTCTTTGCCTCGTCGTGCTCGATGTACGGCGCCTCCGGGACGGACGATGCCCTGGACGAGCAGGCCCCGCTACGGCCGCTCACGCCATACGCAGAGTCCAAGGTCAGAGCCGAGGAGGGCCTGTTCGCGCTCGCCGGCGCGGATTTCGCGCCGGTGTCGATGCGCAACGCGACGGTATTCGGCGTCTCGCCGCGCTTGAGGCTCGACATCGTCCTCAACAACCTCGCCGCCTGGGCGCACACGACGGGCCAGATTCGGCTGCTCGAGCGACGGGACGGCTTGGAGACCGCTCGTGCATGTCGAAGACGTCGCACGCGCGACGCTCGCACTTCTCGACGCCCCGGAGGAGCAGATTCGAGGCGAGGCGTTCAACGTGGGCACCGACGAGCAGAATT
The DNA here is from genome assembly GCA_963759365.1 of uncultured Actinomycetes bacterium. Classification (GTDB taxonomy): domain Bacteria; phylum Actinomycetota; class Thermoleophilia; order Gaiellales; family Gaiellaceae; genus 3-1-20CM-4-69-9. Next base: position 218,732 of record CAVWYX010000005.1, on the reverse strand, counting down.
ACCTAGTCCGTCAGCTCGCCGAGGTGCTCGCGGGGGTCACCGGTTGCGCCATTGAGATAGCGAAGGGATCCTCAGCCGACCAACGCTCTTACCGAGTCGACTTCTCGAAGCTCGCGCGCACCTTCTCCGGGCCTCGCGTTCGAGTGGGACGCTGATCGGGGAGCACGTGAGTTGGTAGAGGCATACCGCGAAGTTGGTCTCACCAAGGAGGCGTTCGACAGCAACCGGTACGTCCGGATCCGGAGGTTGATGTCGTTACTGGACGCAGGGACACTGGATGCCGACCTCCGCTGGCGCTCAGACTTGGGCTGAACCGGTCCTCCTCGATCCGGATGTCGGATTTCCCATGCACCTGCGGACCCTAAACGTCTTCGATCAGATGACTATCCGCCACGACGAGTAGGTCGGCTTGCGGCACGATGGACTGGTCTTCTCAGCATTTTGATCCGCGCACGGTCAAGCACTCTCCGCGGATACTCGCCGCAGACGAGGGACGGCACTGCCAAACGTGCGCGTGGCGAGACGAATCGTGCCGTTTAGATCCTCGCGACAGACCAACCAAAGCCGATGAAACCGAGGGCGAGCGTGAGCGCGCCCGATGCAAACGCGATCCAGAGCCCACCGGACCGCTCGTGCAGAGCAACCAGCCCGCGCCGCCCGCGACGAGCGCCACTGCAAGCGGGCGCAGGAGCGGTCGGTGCGGAGCGACCCCAGCCGCCCGCCGTGTCGCCGCGTCGAGAATCATCGCTTCCACCAATGCTCCGGCAAGATTTCCGACGCCGATCGCCGCAACTCCGATGACGGGAAGAAGCGGCGCCGTCACCGCAATCCATATCACGCCAAGGGAACCCGACGCCCAAGCCACAATGCCTGGCCGACCGGAGGCGGAGAGATAGCTCGTCGAAGCTACGGCGATCGACCCCAGGATAAGTGTCGAGAGACAGATGAACGGCATGATGTCGGCCGCGTCACTCCATTTCTCACCAAAGACCGCTGGGATGAGCTCGGGGCTGGCGGCGGCGAACGCGGGGAAGATGAAAGTCGCCGCGATCGCAGCACGGCGAACCGTGCGCAGAATGATCGGCGCAGGATCTTCGCCTCGGGCGAGCAGGTTCGACATCGCCGGGAAACCGACAACGTACAGCGAGCTGAACGCAAGCGCCGGCAGCTGGAAGATGCGGTTTGTGAACGTCCAGATCCCGAGCGACGCCACGCCCGCGATAACGCCGACGACGATGTTGAGACCTTGCTCACGCGCGACGAACGTGAACCAGCTCGCCTGGAAACTCAATCCAAATCGGACCAGAGGTCCGAACTCCCGCCAGCCGCGCAGCGATGGCGCACTGAAGCCGATGCTGAGCGCGGCGGTCAAGAGTGTCCCGACGACGGCCTTGACGATCGCCCCGGAGGCGAGCCCCCAGACGCCGGCGCCGAGGGCGACCGCTGCAACGGAGAAGATCTGGAAGCTCACTTGGGCGCCAAAATCGATCGCGAGCAGGCGGTCGTACCTCATGTCCCGGGTGAGCATGATGCGCCCCGGGGTCTGAAGAATCGTGATCGGAAGCGAGATGATCATGATCGCCGTGACTGCCCCGGTTCGACCGAAGCCGAGTGCGATGAGCTACAGCAGGGACGCAGAACGCGAGTGCCAACGCGAGCTGGATCCCGTTGATCGTCCGCAACTCGGACCGCGTCGGCGGCTGCGACGCGTCGGATCATCCCGGCACCAAGTCCCCCGTCGGCCAAGGCGCCGGCGATGAGCAGTCGCCGTCAAACCGATCGCGACCACACCGAAGTCGCTCGGCGTCAGCATCCGCGCCAGAGCCAGACCGGCGAAGAACCCGATCAGGAGATTTCCGACGCTTGACGACGTCAGGTAGAAGACGCCGGCGAGAGAGCGGCGGCGAACTTCGGAGCGGGGCAGGTCGAATACCTCGGATTCCCGTGAGGCCCTCGGCTTCAGCGCCGGTCATCGGCTTCCCCGTGGTGTCACCGGTTTCGTCTATCAGTGGGCGTCGACACTGGATCGCATTGACCCTAGCTCGGTCTGCCGCTCTGCCAGCACCCACACTTCGTATAGGCGGACCAGTTCGGACACGATGGACATCGCGTGGGACGCGTACTCGTTGTCCGCCCAGGCAGCTGGAACAACGATTCGTGGAACCGAGCCTGCGTGGAGCCATCGCGACACAACAATTCCGCCCCGGAGATTCGACCCGAGGGTTACCCGCTCGAGCGACGTCACGACTCTAGCCGTCATCGACAGCCTCAGTCCTGGCAGAAGGCATGCGGAGATGAGGGACGCCCCGCTCGTCAGCGTTGTCACGCCCGTCTACAACGGTGCCGACTACCTTACGGAGTGCATCGAGAGCGTGCTCGCGCAGACCTACGAGAACTGGGACTACACGATCGTGGACAACGCGAGCAGCGACGCTACCCCTGAGATCGCAGCAGCGATTCGCGGCACGAGACTCGCGCATCCGCCATCTGCGTTTCGACGAGTTCGTCGGCGCAACCGCCAACCACAACCGCGCCTTCGACGCGATCAGCCCCGAGAGCGAGTTCTGCAAGGTCGTCCAGGCCGACGACTGGATCTATCCCGAATGCCTCTCGCTCATGGTCGAGCGCAGCAAGCGTCATCGCGAACGACGTCGGCGATCGTCAGCTCCTACCAGCTCTGGAGGGCCGTCCGCGGTCGTTTCTCGACGGCCTCGCCCTACTAGACACCACGCTTTCGCGACCACGGCCGGCGACATCCTCCGCGGCACCTTGCTCGGCGAGTTCAACGTGACCGGGAATCCCACCGCGACAATGCTTCGCTCGTCATACGTTCGAGAGCGCACGCCGTTCTGGGAGATCGCTTCCGGCACGAGGACACTGAGGCCGTGCTCTGGATGCTCAGCCGGCACGACTTCGCGTTCGTGCATCAGGTCCTGAGCTTCGCGCGGCGGCAGCCCGGGTCGCGAATCACCTGGTCGAACAGCGATGAACGCCCATGAGGCGGAGGACATCGTCTTCCTCCTTCGGTACGGCCGATTGGTTCTCGACGACGCTGCGTATCGGAGACGCCTTCGAGCGGCTCCTCAAACGCTACGTCTGGTGGCACGTTCGCCAGACCCCGCGTATCTCGCGCCTACGAGATCCCGAGTTCTTCGAGTTCCACGGCTCGAAGAGACCCAGATCCTCGCCGAGGCGAAAGGCGACCCCGAGGTCGGCGCTGCGATGGGCGCAGTCGGCGTGCTGCTGCTCCGAGGAGCGGCTCACGCGACCCTCGGTCACGGCGACGAGACGTCGGCGACGCATGAAGCTCGGCTGCCGCTGTCCTTGCGCCGGTGCGCGCCTTCCGAGCAATCCTAGCCAGCTGGCTAGGTAGGGTCTGAACGCGCGGCGGTGCACCTCGGTGCAAGCGCGTCTACGCATCGCCTCGTGGTCGATCGGCTGCCCGACGTTCCGACCAACGGAGCCGTCCTCGTGAAGGCAGGCGACCGTGTCGAGCTGCGACCTCCAGCCGAGATTCTCGCGACGCTGGACGAGCAGGGCTGCCTGGAAGGCGTTCCGTTCATGCCCGAGATGCTCGGCTTCTTCGGCAGAATGTTCACGGTCGGGGCCCAGGTCGAGCGCGCCTGCGACACCATCCACTACTCGGGCGTACGCCGACTCGAACACCGTGATCCTGGACGACTTCGTTGTGACGGCAGTGGGCATGCCGGTTGCGGAGCGCAATGCCGCCTGTACTGGAAGGAAGCTTGGCTCCGGCCGGCGTCCTCGAGCGCCGAGCCAGGAGCGAGCCACGACGGCGATGCGTTCGCTCAACTCGAAGCCGCCTCGCGGAAGGGAAGTCCACGGCGCGGACTCGACGCCGACGAGCCGACGTTCCGGTGCCAAGCGACCGAGCTACTCCGGGCCAGCGAGCCCGTCCGCTGGTGGAGCGTCCGCTCGTTCGTGCACGAGCTCACCGGGGGCAACGTCGGACTTTGGCGGTTCGTGCGCGTGATGACGCGCATCGTCGTCGAGGAGATCGGCGCGGCGACTCGGCCTCGTTCTCGAGCCTTCCGTTCCCGCCGAGCCAGATGACCGGGCAGACCTCGCCGGCGCCCGCCCCAGAGGGCTTCGGCCGGGCGAGCTCGTCCAGATTCGCTCGAAGCGATGAGATCCGCGCGACGCTGAACCGAACGGCAAGAATCGGGGCCTCTGGTTCGACCGGGAGATGAAGGTGTACTGCGGCCAAACAGCTCGCGTAAAGGCGAAGGTCGAGCGGTTTATCGACGAGGGCAGCGGCCGGCTCGTCGAGCTCGCGTCGGACTGCTACATCCTGGACGACGTCGTGTGCGAGAGCTACCGCAGTGATGGGCGCTGGTTCTGCCCGCGCGCGATCTACCCGTGGTGGCGGGAGGCCTGGTTGCGTCCGGTTGGACCCGACGCCGAAAAGCCCCAGGCGGAGACAACTCCGAGCTGACAACGTCCGCATCCCTCAGCAGAGGTCGTCGAGACCTAGCTGAGCGTGACGCGTTGTCGGCGACGGTGCTCGGACCTTCAAGCCATCTCGACGTGAGCTGGCGTCGAGCCGCCCGGCGCGCACGAAAGCCGACTCGAATGTGGCTTCGGTGCACCCGATCGAGGCCATGAAACGATGAATCGGGTCAGCTTGCTCGCGCGCCTTCGCCAGAGCAGCCCCGACACTGTCACGAACTCATAGCCGCGCTCTTTGAGCTCCCTGAGGATTTGACGCGTAGCGTCGAGCGTCCGCTCGCGCCGCTCTCCTCCGTCGTGCATCAGGACGATGTCGCCCGGCTTGACCCGCCCCACGACCTCGCGGGCGATACGAGCGGCCGAGAACGGCATCGTGTCGCCGGAGTCCACCGACCACAGCACACTGGTGAAGCCGAGCTTCGCGCACACCTTCGCCGACGCGCGTGGCCGCTTGCCAAACGGCGGCCGGAACAGCGTCGGCGCAACCGCGGCGTCCGCGATTGCGCGCGCGCCATACTCCACCTCCGACCGCAGCCCGTCCTCGTCGAGGTCTCGTGGGTTTGCGTGAGAGAAGGAATGGTTGCCGAGCTCGTGGCCCGACTGAGCGACTCGCAGGGCGAGCTCGGGGTGTCGAGCGACCTCCGAACCGACGACGAAGAACGTCGCGCGGGCTCCAGCCGCGGCGAAGATCTCGAGTAGCTCCGGCGTATTGGCGGGCGATGGTCCGTCGTCATACGAGAGGGCGACCACGCGGCCGGAACGGTCGCGAGCCGCCCGCGGTGCGGCGCCCGGGATGCCGCGACGCGCCTCAATCCGCAACCGCCACTGGTTCAGCCGGAAGGCGGGGCGCGACTTGCGCACTCGATACGAAGCTCCTCTGAGCGCGGCGACCGTCGAGCTTCGGTGACCCGTCACGCGGGCACGGTCGAACGCAGCCACGCAATCACGGGCGATGTCGATCCCATCCGAAGGAGGGTATGGGAGACGAGATGTGGATAGCACTGGTCGAAAGACGGTTCTCGCCGGGGGTGGGATTGCTGTCCGTCGGGAGTTCGACTTACATGAGCACGGGTATTTAGCGTGTCGCAGAAAACCTCCATCAGAGATCACCGGACGATCCGCGTCCTCTACAGCTTCCCTGGGAAGATCGGCGCCGACCGCATCGATTTCACGGCGTGGCAGCAGGTCAGCGGGCTTGTGGATGCAGGAGCGGCGGTAACCGTCTTTCCGGGAGTTGTAGATCGTCCCCTCCCATCCGAAGTGACTGTGAGATCGACGCTTGCCCGAGGTAGGTGGCGGATCCCGTACAAGGCCCTTGGTCGGATGCGCGCCTTCGAACTCCACGACCGGGTCGTCGCGCGTCGGCTCCTCGAGATGCAGGACGAGATCGACGTCGTGCACACATGGCCGCTAGGAGCCAAGCACACGCTTTCAAGCGCAGGACGTCTCGGGTTGCCGACGGTGCTCGAGAGACCAAATGCTCATACCCGTTTCGCGTATGAGGTCGTGCAACGTGAAGCGGATCGCATCGGAGTTGCGCTCCCGCCCGGGCACGAGCACACGTTCAACGCACAGATCCTCGAGCGCGAAGAGGAGGAGTACTCACTCGCCTTTCGGCTGCTTTGCCCATCTGACTTTGTCGTGAGGACGTTCATCGACGCCGGAGTCCCCACCGAAAAGCTCGTTCGACACATGTATGGCTACGATGATTCGGTCTACAGGCCGACTAGTCAGCAACGCGGCCCCGAGAGCGGGCTGTCGGCGCTGTTCGTCGGGGTCTCGGCCGTACGGAAAGGAACTCACTTCGCACTCGAGGCCTGGCTTAAGTCATCGGCCTCACGCTCCGGCCGACTGCGTATCGTCGGGGACTTCATCCCAGCGTACCGCGACAAGCTCGCACCGATGCTGGCGCACCCGAGCATAGAGGCCCTTGGCCATCGGCATGACATTCCTGAGCTCATGCGCAATGCGGACATTCTTCTCCTGCCTACGCTCGAGGAAGGATCCCCGCTCGTCTGTTCTGAGGCGTTGGGAAGCGGATGTGTTCCAGTCGTCTCGGACGTCTGCGACGGCGTCTGTCGGCATCTCGACAACGCTCTCGTACATCGTGTCGGCGACGTCGAAGCGCTGACGGATCACTTGAACTTGCTCGACAAAGATCGCGATCTCCTCGAGCGCTTGCGAGGCCGGGCTCTGGCAACCGCAGAGGATCTGACGTGGCACAAAGCCGGCCGAAAACTCGCGGATGTCTATCGACAGGTTGTCGACGCTTATCGCCTGAAGTCGCTCGCAGTCACAAGGAGCACCTCATAACCGGGGGAGAGCGCGTCGACGTGGTCGTCGTCTCTTACAACAGCGGCGATCGGCTAAGCGCTTGCATCGAGCCCTTGTCGAGGGAGCCGTCTCTCCGCGTCATACTCGTCGACAATGCGTCGGAGGACGACAGCGTCAGCGTTGTCTCTGATCTGCCCGTAACTGTCGTTGCGCTCAGTGAAAACCTCGGTTTTGGAGGTGGCTGCAACGTCGGCTGGCGAGCGGCCGACGCGCCGTATGTGCTTTTCCTGAACCCCGACACGCACATGACGGCCGATAACGTGCTCCAGCTCGCCGACACCCTCGAGCGAACTGCTGCAGGCGCGATTGCGCCACGCATTGTCGACTCGTCCGGAGCACTCGAATGGTCACTCCGCCGTTTTCCCAAGGTTCGATCGATTTTCGGGCAAACGGTCTTTGCACACCGCGTGTTCCCGAACGCCGAGTGGACCGACGAGGTCATTCGCGATCCTGGGCGATACGAGCACGAGGGCCCATGTGATTGGGCCTCGGGTGCCTGCCTGCTCGTGCGACGAGCCTTGCTCGAGCAAACCGGCGGTTTCGACGAAGGATTCTTCATGTACTGCGAGGACGTCGACCTCTGTCGTCGCCTGTGGAACGCGCGGCAGACGGTTGTCTACACCCCCACGGTCGTCTGTACCCATGTCGGCGGCGCTTCGGCACCACGCTGGAAACTGGTGAAGGTGCTCGCGCGAAGTCGGATCCGCTACGCCCGGAAGCACTTCGGACTTGTTCGCGCGGCGACTTACCAGGTCGGAGTCGCTCTGAACGCGCTGACGCATGTATTGGCGGGACGCGGAGTTCATGGACGGCTCGGACACGCTCGTGCCCTAGCCGCCGCCGTTCGGCCCGGCATTCAGGCCTAACCGTTCGGCTAGCGCCCCCGGCTCAGGTCTGGCCGTTCCGGCGTCGTCGCCCACCATCTCTGGCGTCTAGCGTGAGGATATGTGCGGGATCTGTGGCGCGATCGAACTTCGCGGGGCTCCGGGACCGCCGGTCGACGACGAGACCATCCGCGCGATGACCGAAACGATGCACCATCGCGGCCCCGACGACGACGGCTACCACATCGGTGACGGTGTCGCGATCGGCGTCCGGCGGCTCAGCATCGTCGATGTCGAGGGAGGCCACCAGCCGATTGCGAACGAGCGGGGAACCGTCATCGCGGCTCAAAACGGCGAGCTCTACAACCAGCAGGACGTCCGCGAAGAGCTCGAGGCGGCGGGCTTCGTCTTCAGAACGACCTGCGACACCGAGATCCTCCCGCACGTCTACACCCTTGTGGGCGACGCAGCTCCAGAACGCCTGAACGGGATCTTCGCGTTCGTAATCTGGGATGTGGAGCGGCGGCGTGCGCTTCTGGCACGCGACCGGCTCGGAGTCAAGCCGCTCTACTTCGCCGAGGTCGACGGCCTGTTCCTGTTCGGCTCTGAGCTCAAGGCGATCCTCGCCAGCGGCCTGGTGCCGACTGACATCGACGTCGAGGCCGTCGATCTGTTCCTGACGCTCGGTTTCGTACCGGGACCCGGACGCTGCTTCGGCACGTCAGAAAGCTCCTTCCAGGCCACCGCATCATCGTCGAGGCGCCGCACGTGCGGGTCGAGCGGTACTGGCGGTATCCGGATCCGGCGCCGATCGCGAACCGCTCCGACGAGGAGTGGCGGGAGGCGCTCCTCGACCTCCTCGACGACGCCGTGCGTCGCCAGCTGATGAGCGATGTGCCGTTGGGCGCAATGCTGAGCGGTGGAATCGACTCGAGCCTCGTGGTCGCACTGATGGCACGCCATATGGATCGGCCGGTGAAAACTTTTTCCGTTGGCTTCGCGGGGACTCCGGACAACGAGCTCGAGGTCGCGCGCTCGACAGCGCGGGCGCTCGGCGCGGAGCACCATGAGCTCGAGCTGTCACTCGATGATCCTGTCGATCTCGAGGCGCTCGTTTGGTCGCTCGACGAGCCGCTGGCGGATCTCTCCTCCCTCGGCTTCTCGGCGCTCTCGTCGTTGACAGCGGAGCACGTAACGGTGGCGCTGTCGGGGCAGGGAGCGGATGAGCTTCTCGCCGGCTACGGCCGGTATCAGCAGATCGAGCTGATCGACCGGCTCGCGTCGGCGCCGCTCGCGATGCGGCGACTCGCGGCCACGATCGGCCGTCACGCGCCGGATCGCGTGCGCCTCGCAACGGCGATCGCCGCCTCGCCTGACCCTGTGGCTGCGGGTGTCGCAGCGAGATCCGAGTGGGCCGAGGGCGGACGCGCGCGCTCTGCACGGGGTGCCCTTCGTTCTGTCCCGAGCAGTGTCTTCGAGCAGGCCATGTCCGATCGCCTGGCTGGTTCTTCGGGCCGCGGGGTCGAGCGGGCGCTCGTGCTGGATGGGCAACTGAACCTCGTCGACGACATGCTCCACTACTTCGACCGGACCTCGATGGCCCACTCGCTCGAGGTGCGCGTGCCGTACCTCGACCACCGACTCGTCGAGCTCTGCTCACGGATGCCCACGAAGCTGAAGCTGAGTAACGGTTCGACGAAGCGGATTCTGCGGTCGGTCGCCCGGGGGTTGGTCCCGGACCAAGTCATCGATCGACCGAAGGTCGGGTTTTTCAGCGGCGCAGTCAACCAGTGGTTCGAACGTCAGGTCGCCGGATCGGTCGGCGACGTGCTCCTAGATCCAGGAGCGCGTTACACGGAGTTCATCGAGCGCGACGAAGTGGAGCGACTCGTGCGCGTCGGCGGCGCCTACCGCAAGTCCAAGCTCCTGCTCTCCGTCCTGATGCTCGAACTCTGGCTCTCCACGTACCTTCGGAACGCCACTCGCTCACGCGAACCGGCAGGAGCGGCCCGGTGAGCGCAGGGTCGGTCTCGTACGCGCTCGTCACACCCGTCCGTAGCGAGGAGGAAAACCTAGCGCGTCTGGCCGCGTCGATTGGTTCGCAGACGCTCTCCCCGACTCACTGGGTGATCGTCGACAACGGGTCGGAGGACGGCACACTCGCCGTCGCCCATGAGCTCGCGGCGGCACGCAAGTGGGTGAAGGTGATCTCCGTACCCGGCGAGAAGCATCCGGTTCCGGGTGCCCCGATCGTGCGCGCCTTCCACGCTGGGCTACACGAGATCCCAGAGCTCCCGAACGTGGTAGTGAAGCTCGACGCCGATACGTCGATGGAACCCGACCACTTCGAGCGCCTCACGGGATCATTCGCGGAAGACTCGGATCTTGGCATCGCGAGCGGCACGTGCCTCGAGATCGCCGAGGACGGAACCTGGCAACCGATCAGAGTGACGAAGGGCCACGTTCGGGGAGCGGCGCGCGCGTACCGCCGTGAGTGTCTCGAGCAGGTGCTGCCGCTCGAGGAGCGAGTCGGCTGGGACGGTATCGACGAGCTGAAGGCGGCCGTTCTCGGGTGGTCGACCAGGATGCTGCCGGACGTCAGCTTCTACCACCACCGCCGTCTGGGAGCGCGCGACGGGGCGCGCGCCGCCCGCTGGGAGGCGCAGGGAAACGCGGCGTGGTACATGGGCTACCGGTTCTCGTACCTGCTTCTTCGCTCGCTTCACCACGCGCGGAAGGACCGAGCCGCCCTGGCGATGGTCGGCAGCTATCTCGGCGCTGCAGCACGACGCGAGGCGCGGTACTCCGACGCCGAGGTAAGGGCGCATCTGCGTCGTGGACAGACGTTCCGTGCACTTGCGAGCCGTTACGTCGAGAGCCGACGACTGCGGGCAGTGTGAGCGAGCACGAGGCACTGACTTCCTACAGCGCTTCGTCGAGCCTGTGGGCATCGTTTGGACAATGGCGGAACCTCACGCGGCTCCATCGGCAGGGCCTCGACACTCGTGTGGCGGCCGTCGTCGCGGAGTTGCGGGGGATCGAGGAAGAGGTGCTCGACCACACGGGAACGAGGATCGAGAACTGCCGGATCCTCGACATCGGACCGGGCCAACGTCTGATGCAGCATGACGTTGTCGGCGTTGACCGCGACGCCATCGTCCAAGGCTTGGATCTTGCCGGTTATTGGCGGATGGGCCGGTCGAATGGACTCGGCCGGGTCGTCAAGACGATTGGTCGCAAGGTTCTCGGGATCGATCGCAGCTATCGAAGGGAGCTCGAGCGTCAGCTGGGTCTTCGCGAACCGATTCCTCACCTAGTTGTCCACCAGAGGAATGGCTGGGATACCGGGTTGCAGGCTGAGTCGTTCGACTTCGTCTATTCATTGCGCACGTTCATGCACATCCACGAACCCGAGGCATCGATCGAGGAGGCTGCGAGGGTGCTTGCTCCCGAGGGAGTCGCATTCATAGACCTCATGCCGTACACCGGGCCAACCGGGTCTCTCGACATCGGCGTGCTGGGTGGGGGAGGCACGGAGTTGCCTCCTTGGGCTCACCTGCGGCCGCAGCACAGACACCTCGTGCAGGGGAGCGCACATCTCAACCGCCTCTCCCTCTCGGAGTGGCGCCGGCTCATCGCGAAGGTGATGCCCGACAGCACGCTTCGAGTCGTACAGCCGGACGCCGAAACTCTTCGACCAGTTGCCGAGAAGCTCCACAAGCAGGGGGAGCTGCTCGAGTTCTCGGTCGACGATCTCGTTACAAGCGGACTACGCATCACGTGGCGCAGGGGCAGGAAAGTCGTCTCCGTCATCGCAGTGTTTGCAGAAGAAGGCCTCGATGCCCTCGCCGGCCTCATCCCGCGGGCCATCGAGATTGCGATGCAGGTGCCGTTCCTCTAGTAACGAGCGCCACTTCAAGCGCGTATGGAGCTTTGTTGCAGAACGGGTGGACATCGTGTTCATCGACGGCTGCCACGACCGCGCATCTGTCGAGTCGGGAGGAGCCCGGTCGCGTCTGGATTGCGGAGACTTCTCCTGCAGGGCACTCACGAGGGAGCTAGCCGATCGGCTAGACGCATCCGGAGGTTCCCTGCCAGTTTGGCCGTGGTGCGGCGACGGCCCTCCGCCTATCTTCAAGAGGGATGAGTGAGCACATGCTCTCAAACCACCCAGCCGCGCCTAACCCACCGTCTCGTGGGGATGACGATGCTGCCCTGATCGACGTCCTTCTGATCAGCCACTCCGGGGGTCACCTCATTCAGCTCTGGTCGCTCAGACGTGCGTGGCATGGCTACTCGAGGGCCTGGGTCACTGACAACAGCAGCGACGCTCGCTCGCTCCTCGCGGGCGAGCGTGTGTACTACGGCTTCGGCCCGGCAGCGCGGAGCGGGGTCAATCTCATCCGTAACCTGCGGCTGGCGCGCAGGCTGATAGCAGAACTGAACCCGAAGATCGTCGTCTCGACAGGTGCAGCGATGTGCGTGCCTTTCGTCTGGATCGCACGGCTTCGCCGCATCAAGGTTTTCTACATCGAGAGCGTTACACGCATCGACTCGCCGTCGCTCACCTGCCGCCTCGTGCGCCCGGTCGCGACCCGCGTCTATGTCCAGTGGCCTGACCTGGCGAGCCGAGTGCGAGGCTCGATCTACATCGGATCGGTATTGCCGAGCCAATGATCTTCGTGACCGTCGGCTCGAGCACGATCCCGTTCGACCGCCTACTCCGCGCGGTCGACGGGTTTGACATCGACGAGGCCGTTGTCGCGCAGCACGGTGCCTCGACGATCCGGCCCCGCGGCGCCGATTGTGTCGCCTTCCTTGACTACGAGGAGTTCGTCCGGCTGGTCCGTGATGCGCGAGTGATGGTCACCCACTCGGGGGTCGGCTCGATCATGACGGCTCTGGCTGAGGGCAAACGGCCCATCGTCGTTCCCAGGCGGTGTTCGTACGGGGAGGCGGTTGACGACCATCAGGTGTCGTTCGCACGGCGAGCAGACGAGCTGGGACTTGTCACCTTCGTCGACGATGTCGACGTTCTCGCATCCGCGATCTCCGCTCATGTCTCCGATGTCTCCTTGCGACCTCAAGCCGAAGCCCGATCGAGGAGGAGCTCCGTTCTTACATCGAGGAGTGCATCGGACCGGCGCGGGTGGAACTTACCGAAGGGAGAGCGGCGTGAGCTCCCTCCCGTCCGTGCGGACGATGAGCGGAGGGACGCGCCGGGGAGGTATGCGCGAGTCGATCACTCGCGCGTTTCAGCGGGCCTTTCGAGTTCCGCTCATGCTCCTCGCGACGCGGGCGCTTCGCGAACGGATCCGAGCCGTCTCGTCGATCGATGATTCTCTCGACCTCGCCTACGGCTTTTCATTCGGCGGGATCGTCTTCGGACCATGGCAGGAAAGGTCCGAAATTCGGTCTCTGCTGAACGCGATCGCGGAGATCCGGCCGAAGACCATCCTCGAGATCGGCACGAGCAACGGCGGCACACTCTTCCTGTTTGCGCGGGTCGCTAGCCCCGACGCGCTGATCGTAAGCGTCGATTTACCTCATGGCGAGTTCGGCGGTGGCTACCCACGCTGGCGTGGCCACCTGTACCGGTCATTCGCAACGGCGGCGCAGCGAATCCGTTTGCTTCGCGCCGACTCTCATGACTCACGGACATTGGGGGCGGTGTGCAGCGCATTGGAAGGGCGCAAGGTCGACGTGCTCTTCATTGACGGAGACCACACCTACGACGGTGTCAAGCGCGACTTCGAAATGTACAAGTCGCTCGTCCGAGAAGGAGGCGTGGTCGCATTCCACGATATCGTGCCGCCCAGTCCGAACGGCCCGCGTCCGAGGAACCGTGATGCCCTCCAGGGAGGCGAGGTCTCAGAGTTCTGGGCCGAGCTCCGCTCCTCAAACGAGGTGTCAGAGTTCGTCGAGGACTGGGATTCCGGACGCTTCGGGATCGGGATGATCAAGGTCGAGCGAACCAAGGTCCAATTCGAGCAGGCGCCTACCTCCTGTGCGGAGTCCCACGTCTCCAGGAGATAGCGAGCGTCGCCCGGTTAGACGCGCTGCTTGCAAGACACGGTCGCCTGATGAGGACCTCCACCGTCACGTTAATCGGGATTGCGCTCGTGCTGTTCGGCGCCGGCGCTCAGCCGTCTGACGGGGCGCGTTTTGCCGCGCCGCTTCGAAATGTGGACGTCTACGTGGCGCAGGCCTCGACGGGATCGGGTGGCGGGAGTAGCTGTGCAAATGCCAAGCCGGCAACGTTCTTCAACACACCTTCGAACTGGGGCCCCAGCAGACCCATTGCCCCCGGAAAGGTCGTAGGACTTTGCGGCACGATCACGTCCACCCTGGCGGCACAAGGCTCGGGCGCGGCCGGGAGTCCCGTGACAATCCTGTTCCTACGCGGCGCCAAGATCAGTCAACCCGCATGCGGGCCGTGCCTTAGCTTGAGGAATCGGAGCTTCCTCGCGGTGGACGGAGGCGCGAACGGGATCATCGAGGGCACCAACAACGGGACAAACTTGGGGCTACGCAGCGCAAGTACCGGAATCACCGCTTCCTCTTGTGACAACTGCGAGGTCAAGAACCTGACGATCCGGAACATCTATGTGCACAGTGGAAGAGACGATGAGATTGACCAGACGCTGGTGCGAGCGATCGTCTTTACCGGCGACAACTTCAGTTTCCACGACAACGACGTTCACGATGCTGGTTGGGCGATCGGCTTTGGTAATAACGGCGACAGCAACAATCGGGTCTACAACAACGACATTTACAACGTCGATCATGGAATCGTCCCGTCATTCGGCAGCGCTGGTGGATCTGCGGGACCGTTCTACGTGTATGGCAACCACTTCCACGACTTCGGAAACTGGGACACCTCGAACAATGCTTACCACCATGACGGCATCCACTGTTACACCGTCGCCGGAGGCAGGGGACAGCACATCAACGACTTCTACATCTACAACAATCGCTTCGACGGCAGCATCGGCGGCAACGCGACAGCATGGATCTTCATCGAAGGCGCTCCGCGGCACGACCAGTACGACACTCCCTGCGCTGACTCGACCTCGAACATCTGGGTGTTCAACAACTTCGCGGCGCTCGACCATGACCTGAACAACGGCGCGTTCGGCCTGTTCTCGGGAATCAACAAGGTCTACAACAACACTCTCGTCGGCCGTGGAACAGCGCACGGGGCAGTATGTGAGATCGGCACGGTGGACGGCGTGGCGTTCCAGAACAACATCTGCACGACTGGCAACAACATCGTCGGAATGAGCAAGCCCAGCAGCGGCTCGTTCGCTCCTGGTAGCCCCGACTTCAACGTCTACGCGAACGGCGGTGGCAACGCGTTCGTGTGCTACGACGGCACAATCCACTTCTGGAGCTTCAGCCAGTTCAGTCTCTTCAGAGCCTGCGTCGGCGGCGATCGTCACTCGATCGCGCCTGCCACCGCCGGCCTCGACTCGGCCGGCGTACCGCAACGCAACTCGCCGGTCGTCGGCGCTGGCACGAACCTGAACAGACTCTGCAAAGGAAACCTCAAGCCACTCTGCTTCGACATCAACGGTGCCCTTCGCCCGGTTCGAATGAGCCCTGATGTGGGAGCCGTTCAAGTTGAGACAGCAGCGATTGCTTCGAGGTCGATCGGCCGCATCCGGATCGGAGATTCTCGAGCCGCGATTGAACGCTTCTACGGACAGAGACGGGCCGCGTCGTCAAAGCGAGCGGTCTTCGGCATCTTCGATCTCCGCCATGCTATGGCCGTGACCTACCGACTGCACAAAGGCCTGCTCAGGGTGAGCTATCTGCGAAACAAGGCCGCCGCAGTTTCTACGACAAGCCGCTACTACACGACGACGGGTGGGTTCGGTGTTGGCTCCCCGGCCAGTAGCAAGAAGCTGGTTGCCAGTGGCTGGCGCCCGTGCGGCCCAAACTTCCTGAGACGTCGAGCCGGGATCGTCACAGCTATTCGCGTAACGCGCGGACGCGTGGTCTCTGTCGCGCTATCCGTCCCCGCGAACACGCTATGCCCTTGAGGGACAGAGACTTAGACCCTCGAGTAGTAGCCACCAACGAGAGACCCAGCCTAACCTTCAAGTAGATGAGTCACGAGAGACACCCCGGTGTCGCGATGGAGGCGCGTGGTCGGGCCTCGATCGTCGTCTTGACACACAATCGCTGCGATCTGCTCCGGCAGTGCGTGGAGAACGTGCTCATGCGGACCTCCATGCGCACGAGCGAGATCATCATCTGGAACAACGCATCCAACGACGGTACAGCTGCCTACCTCGATGGGTTGACCGAACCACGAGTCACGGTCGTTCACAATCCAACGAACATCGGGGTCAACGCTTACGCCCGATTGTTTCCAAACACATCCGGCGACTACTTGATCGAGGTCGACGACGACGTCATCGATGCCCCTCCGGGTTGGGATAAGGCGCTGGTCGATGCATTCGCCAAAGTGCCGAACATCGGCTACCTCGCCGCAAACCTCGTGCACAATCCGCACGACATCACCTCGGGCGTGATGTACGGGATCAATGCTCACCTTTACCGGACTGAAGAGGTCAATGGTGTGCGCCTGAAGGTTGGGGGCCCTGTCGGCGGCTGGTGCAGCCTGACCTCGCGCGAGATCCATGACCGCGTCGGAGGATGGAGTGAGCGAGATGAAGCTTTCTGGCAGGAAGAAGGCTCGTTCCTCGAGCAGCTCGGGAAGTTTGGCTACGACTTTGCTTGTCTCGAGGATCTTCGCGTCCTCCACGCCAGCGGCCCGCACTACTCGCGGACTCCGCCCGAGAAGCTCGCGTATTGGCGCTCCTACAATCGCGTTGTGGCTCGGAAGAACGCCGTCAAACGTGCGCTACTTCGCATCCCGCGCATCCGTGCGCTCAATGCGAAGCACAGTTGGTTTCAACCACCGAGAGAACGTCCCGACTACGTTCAGCTCTACGACGACGCCGCGGAAGGCGACGGAGGGTCCGCGGCTTGAACGGCTTGAGGGCCACAGACTAGTAGCGTTAGTAGATGTCTTGACTTGCTGATCGCGATCCCCGGCGGGTCTGGGCGAGCGCTACGAGGATGCCCTGGACCTTCGGTGGGTTGTCGCTCGACGGGCGCGGCGAGAGGATGTCACGGTGCGGGCCGCAGCTCTTGCCATCGTTGCGATTGCGTTGGCTCTGCCCGCTACAAGCTCTGCAGATGCGCTGCCACCGGGGCCCGCCGCTGACACTTCGTCGCCGTCGTGCGAGTCTCCACTGTGCGACGACGCTCTGGGCGAGGAAGGTGGTTCAACGAACTCAGCGCGACCGCCGTCCCCCGGCGAGAACGAGCATCTCGCCGACTTGGTTCTCCTTGGACTGTTGGTGTCACTCCTTCTGATCGTTCCCGTCATCGTGACGCGGCAGCGAGCCGCGCGGGGTACATCGCCTCCGCTCTCGTCGCGACGACGAGTGCTCGAACTCGTCTGGAGCCGGAGCTCGAAAACCAACGGTGATCGAATGTGACAGCCTCGCGCGGTGTGCCGCTGCAGGTGAGTCTTGCGGCATTCCGCAGCAGGGACCTAGCCGATCGGGTAGCGCGCCATCTGTGCCTGGCGAAAAATCCGCCCGAACGACGGTAGGCCGGCCGCTGAGTGTCTCCTAGCATGACGAGCATGGCTGAAGATCCACAGACGCGTTGGTCTGGCGGGCTCTCGTCGCGAGAGCTCGAGGTCCTGGACATGGCGTCGCTCGGCCTGCGCAACGCCGAGATCGCCGAGCGCCTCGGGCTCTCCGTCCATGCGATCAAGTTCCACCTCGCGGCGGTCTACAGGAAGCTCGGCGTCACAAACCGAACGGAGGCCGTCGTCAAGTACATGCATTCGCTTCGGGCTGACTCCGAGATCCAGGCGGTCTGAGCTCGTGAATCTTGAGCTGTTCGCACGTGTCCTCTGGCGCTTCAAGTACGTGGTCGCTGGGGGATTCGTCGTCGCGTTGCTACTCGCTGTGCTTACGGTCGCCAAGCTGCCCAGCTTCAAGCCGAGGACAACGACTGTCTACGGAAGCAGCGCAACGCTGCTGATCACGCAGTCGGGCTTCCCATGGGGCAGCGCGGTCCAGCAGTATGCGCTCCCAGGTCGTAAGGGCCAGGACCCAGTCCCGGCAGGCGACCTGACGCGCCTGACAGCGCTGGCCAATCTCTATGTTCAGCTCGCCAACAGCGACGTCATCAAGCGGCGTCGTGGCGCGGAAGACGGCGGCCTCGACGGGAGCCGTCTCGGCTACGCAGAACTACTCGATGTCGCCGTCCTACTACAGCACTGCGCTGCCGGTCATCACCATGACGGGGACCAGCACGAGCCCCGCCAATGCGCTTGCAGTCACACAGGCCGGGGTCGACGCCCTTAGTGGCTACCTAAAGCAGCAGCAGCGTGCCGCCGGAATCGACGACAAGCAGCGCGTGGTCGTCCAAGAACTCCAGCGACCTAGCACGACCTTCGTCGTACAGGGCACGAAGAAGACCCTCCCCATCGTCGTCTTTCTCACTGTCATGCTCGCGGTTACCGGACTCGCTTTCGTGCTCGAGAACCTGCGGCCGCAGAGTGCCGCTGAGGGTGGTCGGCAGGACCGAGGCCGAGCCGCGGCCGGACAGCGCTCGACGATCCGCCTGACCTCAGTAATGCGCGCCCTGCTGGCGCACGAGCGACGCGGGCCCGCGGCCGCGTCCGCCGTCCTAGTCGGCACGATCGCGCTCGCAGCCCTACTCGTCGTCGAGGGAAGGGGCCTTCATCGAGTGCTGCCGCTGCTTGCGTGCATCGTCGCGCTGGCTGCGTGGGCGCAGCCTCTGACTAGATGGAGGAACCTCCTTGCGGGTCTCCTCCTCGTCATCCTCTTCATTCCGATCGGGCGGTATGTCCTCCCGGGCAACCTCCCATTCAGCTCGAGCCGTATCGCGTCGTCGTCGCCGCGCTCGCCTTGGTGTGGATCCTCGTCGATGCTCGTGGATCGCCAGGTGAGACTGCGTCGGAGCGGTCTTCGATGCTCCCCTGATGCTCATCCTGCTCACGATGTTTCTCTCGGACGTCGTCAATCCGGGCCGAGTCCGCCCTCTGAGCTCCGACGTCCTCAAGGCACAGACGTTCTTCGTGAGCTTCTTCGTCGTCCTCTACCTGGTCGTCAGCCTTGTCCGAACTCGACACGGACCTTGGCTTTCTCGTCAAACTGCTGGCCACCGGTGGGGGCGTGGTCGCCGCACTCGGCATCATCGAGCGGCGCACGGGATACAACGTTTTCAACCATCTGAGCACGGTCTTTCCCGTGCTTCACTTCGAGGGCGCCGGCGAGCAGTTCCGTGGCGGCCGTCTTCGCGTGCTCGCCTCTTCGCAGCATCCGATCGCACTTAGTGTGCTGTTCGTCGTCCTGCTTCCACTCGTGATCTATCTAGCCCGCCGTGAAGGGCGCCGTTGGCTAGTTCGTTGCCGGTCTCTACGTGATCGCGATCTTCACGACGGGCTCCCGCACCGGCGTCATCGGCCTGCTGATGCTCGGCATCGTGTATCTCTGCCTCCAGCCACGCGCGGTTCTCCGCCGGTGGCCGCTCGTTTTGCCGATGCTCGCGGCGGTACATGTGGCGGCGCCGGGCGCGCTCGGCACGATACGCGAATCGATCAACTCCGAGCGAGCATGATCGCAGAGCAGACTGCTGTAACGGTCGGAAACGACGCGTACGGGAGTGGCCGACTCACAGACGTCGGCCCGACAATCGGGGAATGGTCGAACAAGCCACTGCTGGGAGTGGGATTTGCCACGCGAGTCGTTACCGGGCCGAACGCCAACGCACGACTCCTGGACAACCAATGGGGCGACACGCTGCTCGAAGTGGGCTACTTCGGATTCCTCGCATGGATCTGGCTGTTCGTGCGCTCGATACGGCGACTAGCACGCGCTGCCTCTGCGGAGGGCGACACTGACGACGCTTGGCTCCTGACGGGATTCGCCGCGGGCTTAGCGGCCTTTGCCGTGACGATGTTCTTCTACGACACCTTCTCGTTCGTCCAGAACGTCTTCCTCTGCTTCATCCTGGTCGGCTTATCGGCCGCGTTCCTGAACATCCGGGCTCGAGAGGCAAGCGCCACGGCTAGACGAGCTGCCAGGCCACGACGAGGGCCGCTCGGCTAGGTCATATCTCGGCGCTGGCAACTGCAGCGCGCCAGTTGCGCCCGCGTCGCCTCCAGTGTAAGCGGGCCACTGCTCCTTATAACCGGGCCCGTACTGAAGCTGGTGAGTGAGGCTGTCGCCCGTTCCCTCCTCGCAGTTCGTAGCGTCCGGTTAGCCCACGCTGCCTAGGACGCTCCAGCGTCCGCCCCGGCGGACGGCCTTGGACTGCCGTTGATGTCCGAGCAGAGCGGGACCGAGATTGCCGGTACACATCGTGGTCAGGTTCCTACCGACGCCGAGCCGGCATTGGAGCCCGTGGCCGCAGCGGCGTTCGCAGACACGTAGTGCGAGTCGAGTCACCGTCGCCATGCAGAGCGAAGTTGGAAGTGTCCAGCTACCGAGCAGAAACAGTTGGAACTGTTACTGCGCTGTTCGCGTAGGCGTTGTTGTCGACGGCCCATCCCGGCTGGGCCACCGATCAGGATCGCGCAGCCGCCGACAGGACGTTGTTCTAGATCGTGGTGCTTGTTCGTCAATGTCGCAGCCAGAACGTTCCGCGTCCTGGCGCTGCCCGCCGACGAATGTTGTTGTCGACGAGCAGTCACCCTAGCCGGTCATGCCGCCGAGAGGTTGATAGATCACCGTTGCCGACACCTGGTCTCGATGTAACGAAGTTGTTGAAGATCCAGATGTTCGACGTGGAGTCGGAGCACGGCGTCGACCGCGCCCCGCTGCCCCCTCCAGGAAAATCCAGGCAGTTGCGTTGCCGCCGATGTTCCGTCGAAGCGGTTGTTGTAGATGTAGAAATCGGTGATGTGCTTCGCCCTACCACCGTTCACCGAGTAACAGTGGATGCCGTCGTGGTGGTAGGCGTTGTTCGACGTGTCCCAGTTCCGCGAAGTCGTGGATGTGGTTGCCGTAGAACGAAGTTTGGCCCGGTCGAACCTCCCGGACTGGATGAAGCCGTGATCGACGTTGTAGATGTCGTTGTTGTAGATGCGGACGTTTCGATCTCCGCCGTTGCTACTCGTACGTAGACCGACCACCAGCGTCGTGGATCACGTTGTCGTGGATGCTGAAGTTCGACCCGCTGAAATCAGACGAACGCACCTGTGTCCGGTCGATCTCGTCGCCAGACCCGGTGTGAACATAGATGTTCTGGATCGTCGAGGTCCTTGATCTCGCAGTTGTTACAGGGCTCCGCCACTGATGCCGGTGCTGTCTGATGGAGCCCTATTGCGGTGCCGTTGTTGTTCGCCTTCGATGATCCCGTTGCAGCCGCCGTCGACAATGATGAAGCTGCGGTTGTTGAGGTTCAGGCACGGCGCGCAGGCCGGCTGGCTGATCTTCGCTCCGGGCTGAAACTGGATCGTTATCGGGCTTCCGGAGTGCCAGAACCCTGCGCAGTCAGTGTCGAAGCTGATCGTGCCGCACAGACCAACCACCTTCCCGGGGCGATCGGTTTCCCAGCCCCCCAGTTCGAGGCCGTGTTGAAGAACGTTGCCGGATTCGCATTCGCACAGCTACTCCCGTTACCTGAGCCCGTCGCCTGTCTGCGCGACGTAGACATTCCCGAGCAGGTCCCGGCTGAACAAGCTGCCGTCGGTGCGCTGATCGTCGCGATGCCGGACACGTTGCCCGCCGCGTCGACGGCGGCCACGCCGAGCGTGTAGCTCGTCCCACAGGTGAGACTGTTGTAAGACGGACGTCGTCAGCGGCGGTTGTCCCGATTTGCGTGCCCGTTCAGGTAAAGCCTGTAGCCGGTCACGCCGACGTTGTCGGTCGACGCCGTCCACGCGACCGTGATCGAGGTCGCCGTCGCCGCCGTCACGCGCAACCCACCCGGCACCGTCGGCGGCTGCGTATCAGCCGGCGGCGGACACGCACTCGTCGAAGCGGTAATGCTCGCCTTCGCCGAACGGTTCCCAGCAGCGTCATACGCATCCACCGCCAACGTGTAGCCGGTGCCACAGGAAAGACCGCTAAAGGTCGCGCTCACCGAAGCGGTCGTCCCGGTCGAGGCGCCGTTCCGGTACAGCCCGTATCCGGTCACGCCGACGTTGTCGGTCGACGCCGTCCAGGCGACCGTGATCGAGCTCGCGGTCGCGCCGGTCGCGTGCAGCGCGCCCGGCACCGTCGGCGGCTGTGTATCCGGCGCTAGGCGGAGGCGGCGGGCAAGCGCTCGTCGGCGCGCTGATGCTCGCCTGCGAGGAGCGATTGCCGGCAGCGTCATAGGCATCCACCGCAACGTGTAGCCCGTACCACAGGAAAGGCCGCTGAAAGTCGCGCTCGTCGAGGTGGTCGTCCCGGTCGACGTGCCGCCGCGGTACAGCCCGTAGCCCGTCACACCGACGTTGTCGGTCGACGCCGTCCAGGCGACCGTGATCGAGGTCGTCGTCGCGCCGGTCACCCGCAACCCGCCCGGCACCGTCGGCGGCTGCGTATCCGGCGCCGGCGGAGGCGGCGGGCTGCCGTTCAGGATGTTGACGGTGATGCTTGCGGAGGCGTTGTTGCCGGCCGCGTCAAACGCCGTCGCCTTCAAGACGTGGTTGCCGTTCGTGTATTTGGTTGTGTCCACCACGCAGGCGTAAGGCGCTGTCGCGCTCGGTGTTCAGGTATGCGCCGTCCAGGAAAAAGTCCACATGGTCAACGCCGACGTTGTCAGAGGCGGGCGCGTCACAGTTACTGTCCCCAAGCGAGCCGCTTACGGTTTTCCCGTTGGTGGGGTTCGCCCACGACACTGTCGGGGGCGTTGTGTCCCCCGGCGTCGGCGGGGGTGGCGCACAAGCGCTCGTCGTCGCGCTGATGCTCGCTTTGCCGAACGGTTCCCAGCGGCGTCATACGCATCTACCGCCAGCGTGTAGCTAGTCGCACACGAGAGACCAGGGACCGTGTAGGAGGTCGAGGCCGTCGTGCCCACGCTCGTGCTCCCGTTGTACACGCCGTAGCCCGTCACACCGACGTTGTCGGTCGACGCAGTCCAGGCGACCGTGATCGAGGTCGCCGTCGCGCCGGTCACACGCAACCCGCCCGGCATCGTCGGCGGCTGTGTATCCGCCGCGGCGGAGGCGGCGGGCTGCCGTTCAGGACGTTGACGGTGATGCTTGCCGTTGACGAGCGTTGTTGCCGGCCGCGTCAAACGCCGTCGCCTTCAGGACGTGGTGCCGTTCGTGTATTTGGTTGTGTCCACCACGCAGGCGTAAGGCCTGTCGCGCTCGGTGTTCAGGTATGCGCCGTCCAGGGAAAAAGTCCACATGGTCAACACCGACATTGTCAGAGGCGGGCGCGTCACAGTTACTGTCCCCGAGCGAGCCGCTTACGGTCTTCCCGTCAGTCGGATCGCCCACGACACTGTCGGAGGCGTGCGTGTCCCCCGGCGCCGGCGGGGGTGAGCACGCACTCGTCGTCGCGCTGATGCTCGCCTTTGCCGAACGGTTCCCAGCAGCGTCATACGCGTCTACGGCAAGCGTGTACGTCGCTCCACACGAGAGTCCCACGACGGCATAGGACGTCGAAGTCGTGTTCCCGGCAGCAGCGGCGCCGTTGTACACGCGTGTACCCGGTAACGCCGACGTTGTCGGTCGACGCACGTCCAAGCGACCGTGACCGACGTCGGAGTTGCGCCCGTTGCATGGACGTTCGTCGGGACGGACGGCGCCTGCGTGTCAACCGCAGGTGGACACGAACTCGTTGAAGTCGTGATCGTTGCGCGCTGCGAGTGGTTCCCGGCGGCGTCGTACGCGTCGACGGCGAGTGTGTAATTCGTGCCGCAGGCAAGTCCTGCGACGGTGTACGAGGTTGAGTTTGTGCTCCCGGCCAGGTTGCCGTCGCGATAGACGCCGTAGCCGGTTACGCCGACGTTGTCGGTCGACGCGCCCCAGGCGAGCGTGATCGAGCTTACGGTGTGCTGACTAGGCGAACGTTCCCGGGAGTGGTCGGAGCCTGGGTATCCGCCGACGGTGACGAGCACGGCTGCAGTCGCCGCCCTGATCGTTGCGGATCTCGAGTTGTTTCCGGCGGCGTCATAAGCCCTCACGGCCAGTTGGTACGTGGTCCCGCAGGAGAGACCGGTCACCAGATACGACGTGCTCGCCGTCGTGCCGACGCTTCGGTTGCCGTTGAAGATCTCGTATCCGGCGACACCGACATTGTCGGTGGAAGGATTCCACGTGAGCGTCATGCTCGATTGCGTCACGCCACTGGCCGCCAATCCGTCGGGCCTGGAAGGTCGGCTCCTGTCGGTGCGGTCGGCGGCGCCGACGGCGAGGACGGTGGCGACGAGGGCGTCGACGGCGTGGCGAAGCAGGAGGAGGAAGCGGACAGCTGCCCGTCGCTCCTGTGACGGCTACCTTCTGCGATCGGTTGCGGCTCTTGTCGTAAGCGTCGATTGCAAAGGTGTAAATCGATCCGCACTGAAGGCCGTTCACCGTGAAAGTAGTCGCAGCCGTAGAGCCGATGCTCGTGCCACCCAGGTAGATCCCGTAACCGGCAACACCGACGTTGTCGGTCGAGGCCGTCCATTTGAGAACGACGCTGGTCGAGCTCGTGCTTGCCACAGTGGCTGCGAGCGGCGCGGTCGGCGGCAGGCGGTCTCGACTGCTTGCGCTGCCGCGGTTGCCCTGAGTCTGGTCGAAGGTGGCCGCACCGGCGTCGTGCTTCTGCAGGAGCCCGAAGTAGTCCCGAATCGCCGTCGCCGCAAAAGCGCCCGAGAGGCCGGTCGCGAGAGTCGTCTTCGGATTCTGTAGCAGCCGAGTCGATCGCCTGATCCCAGCTCGAGTCCAGCTTGGCTGATTCGCCGACGGTGAGCACGGTGATCAGTTGCGTCCGGGTCGACCGCTTCGCGTTGACCAGCTTCGAGATCCGCCGGCGAGCCGAGTCGGACGACGACATAGTCGACCGTACCTCGGCGCGCGAGCTCAACTGCTTCGCGCGCAGACGTCGCGACGAACGCGCACGGACGGTGAACTCGACGTCCCGACGTACATCGTGCGCTTAGTTCGGTCGCGCTTCCGGCGTCCTTCGACGGCCGTCGGGGCTCGATCAGGAACATTCCCAGGCCCCGCGCCAAACTGGCGAGCCGACGGTGCCGCTCAGTCGACCACCGCTTGGGGTCGGTGACTATCGCGTTGACACCCGCCGCCTTCGCCTGAGCCAACAACTCGAGATTGGGTTGGTCGGCCTGCCGCCCGTCGAGCGCGACACCCCAGACTGGCGCGACGTGAGCCCTAGGCTTCTGTACCTCCGCCTGTGCATTCGCCGAGCCGATGAAGAGCGTCGCGATGCCCCCGGCGACGATCGCGAGAAGAAACAGGACCCCTCGGTAAAGCTTGCACGTGGGTGCGGCTCCCAACATTGCACGCTCCTTCGGATTCGATGGCGGCGGTCGACCTGCGGAACACGGGATCCACGAGACCAGCACGCATCACTCGTTCAGTCGAACGAGTTCTGGGCGATGCGGTTCTTTCCTGGCCCGGCCTGGGCGGCCGTGGGTGCGGCCCGAGCAAGAACAAGCGCGCGACTTTAACAGACCATTCGGCTAGGTTCACCCAATTGCCTACGGATAGGCATTTGTGTTTCTTGATGCGTAGCCGCCCTCTGTCATTTCGAGTCGTTACGACTTTGGATGAAGAAAAGCGTGCACGTCGCCAATTCCGCGATCAGACGCCGCGTGCGGGATTCGAGAATCGCGAAAAAAGGCCGGTGAAAGCTGAACCAACGGCGGTAGTGGCACGGAGCGCGGCTGGCTACCGTCCGGGCATGTCGGTACAGCAAGCCGTCGAGACCGGCGCCGTTGGCGTGCCTTTTCTCGACCTCTCACATTCGCATGCGCCGCTGAAGGAGGCGTTGCTCGCCGAGATCGGCGAGCTCCTCGATACCGGCGCGTTCACGAACGGCCCGAAGGTCGTGGAATTCGAGCGCGCGTTCGCTGCCTACTGCGGAACTGAGCACTGCGTTGGACTCTCCAGCGGCCTCGACGCGCTTCGGCTGGCCCTGCTCGCGAAGGGTCTAGAGCCGGGCCACGAGGTCGTTGTCCCCGCGATGACGTTCGTCGCCACGCTCGAGGCTGTCACACAGGCCGGCGCCGTGCCCGTGGTCGCCGATGTCTCAGAGGACGACTACTGTCTCGACCCAGCGGCGGCTGCCGGAGCCGATCGGCGCAAGAACGCTGCGCCGTGATGCCCGTCCACCTCTACGGGCAGATGGCAGACATGCGGGCCTTCCGTCGGTTGGCAGACGATCGTGGCATCGAGCTTGTCGAGGATGCTTGTCAGGCGCACGGCGCTGAGCGCGACGGGCTCCGCGCCGGCGCGGTCGGCAACACTGCAGCGTTCAGCTTCTATCCCGGCAAGAACCTTGGCGCAGCCGGCGACGCGGGCGCGCTGGTCACATCAGACGCCGAGACGGACGCGCTCGTGCGGGCCCTACGCGAGCACGGTCAGACGGCGAAGTACGTTCACGCGCACGAGGGGTTCACGGCGCGCCTTGATGCACTCCAGGCGGTGGTCCTCTCGCACAAGCTGCCGCTGCTCGACGACTGGAACGAGCAGCGTCGAGCTGGCCGCGGACTTCTATGCAAGCGGGCTCGACGGCGTGGGCGACCTTGCTCTCCCCCCGGTCGCACCAGGCAGCGCTCCAGTTTGGCACCTCTACGTCGTGCGGACCGCCGAGCCGGACCGGCTCGCCGGGTTCCTCCGAGAGCGCGGCATCGCGACCGGGCGGCACTATCCCGATCCAGTTCACTTGACCGATGCCTACGCCTGGCTTGGCCACGGGCCAGGCGACTTTCCTGTTGCCGAGGCCCTCGCGAGGCAAGGCCTCTCGCTGCCGATCTTCCCGGGCATTACAGACGCGCAGCTCGAGGCGGTCGTCAACGGAGTCCGTGCCTTCTTCGATGGCTGACGCGCCCGCAAACGATGCGCCATATCGCCTGACCGACGACGTCTCGTTCGGAGAGGACGTACGGGTCGGTCCCTTCACCAATCTCTACGGATGCGCGATCGGGGCAGGGAGCCGGATCGGCCCTTTCGTCGAGATCCAGCGAGGCGCCACGGTCGGTGAGCGGTGCAAGATCCAGAGCCACACCTTCATCTGCGACGGCGTCGAGATCCATGACGAGGTTTTCGTCGGACACGGCGTTCTCTTCATCAACGACAAGCGACCCGCGTTCGACGACAGAGAACGGCCAACTTCAGTCGTCCGACGACTGGGAGCTCATCACCGACTTTGGTCGAGCGGGGCGCCTCGATCGGATCCGGCGCAGTGATCATGGCGGGTGTACGAATCGGCGCGCAGGCGCTCGTCGGGGCGGGCGCCGTCGTGACGCACGATGTCCCTGCCGGCGAAACCGTGGCGGGCGTCCCCGCGCGTGCGCTGCTGTCGGCTCGAGCCCGCCGCAGCCGACCACCCGAACGTCTAGTCCCCGACCCGTCGAACGGTCTTTCGACCCTGGTCTGGCCCTGAGCATCGTGCGGCTCCTAGGCTCGAACTCGGCGGGGATCGTCCTGAGGAACCAGGGGAGCGGCAACGGAGTTGGTCCGAACGAATCTGATTATTGGCCAGGCCTCGGCCAGGCGCGCGCGCTCATGAACGCGTTCCAGCAGGCGGCCGTGACAGGGCTCGACCTCGACACGCTGGTCGACGACGACCTGACTGCCTCGCTTCTGGAACGGCGCGGCAGTCGGCGGCGAAGGCAGACATGCACGCGGTCGGATCGACGCGCGGAGGCGCGGCTGGCTCGTTCGGCGCGCGCTCCTGGCTGCGGACGTCACTGCGCTCGTCGTCGCGTACGCGCTCGCCGGACTGATCCAACCGGGATCAGGTGACGCGAGCGCGGCCCTCGAGTTCGGATGCTCCTGCTGACGATCCCGATCTGGGTCGTGGCAGCCAAGCTCTACGGCCTCTACGAACGCGACGAAGAGCACGTCGACCACTCCACGGTCGACGAGGTTGTCGGCGTCTTTCATCTCGTGACGCTCGGTGCGTGGTTCTACTTCGTCGCGACATGGGCCGTGGGGATCGCCGAATCACGTCTCGCGGCTTGTCGCCTTCTGGCTCTTTGCGATCGTGCTCGTGACGATCGGGAGGGGCATCGCTCGCGCTGCAGCGAGGAGGAGCCCGCTCTACCTCCAGAACACGATCATCATCGGTGCCGGCGACATCGGCCAGCTTGCGGCGCGCAAGCTCCTCCAGCACCCCGAGTATCGGATCAACCTGGTCGGCTTCGTCGACACGCATCCGAGGCCCCGGAGGCCGGAGCTGGAGCACCTGGCACTCCTCGGTCCGACCGACCGGCTGTCCGAGCTCGTCACGCTTCTCGACGTCGAGCGCGTGATCGTCGCCTTCTCGGATGCCGCGCGACGAGGAGTTGCTTGCGATGGTTCGTGAGCTCCGGCAGCTCGACGTGCAGATCGATGTTGTCCCGCGGCTTGTTCGAGATCGTCGGGCCGAAGGCCCGCGTCCATCCCTTCGAAGGCCTCCCGCTCGTTGGACTGCCACCTGCAAAGCTCTCCCGCTCCTCCCGGCTCCTCAAGCGGCTCGTCGACTGCGTCGTGGCCGGCGTGATGCTCATCGTCCTCGCGCCGCTGATGGCGCTGATCGCGATCTGCATTCGCCTCGACTCCGCGGGCCGATCCTCTTTCGCCAGCGCCGCCTCGGCTACGAGATGCGGCCGTTCACTGTCCTGAAGTTCCGGACGATGCGAGTGGACACGGACGAGACGGAGCATCGTCGCTACATCGAGCGCACCATGACGCACGACGCATCCCCGAACACGAACGGCCTGTACAAGCTCGATCGCTCGGAAGCGATTACGCGCGTCGGCCGCGTGCTGCGGAAGACGAGTCTCGACGAGTTGCCACAGCTCTTCAACATCCTCCGCGGCGACATGTCGCTCGTTGGGCCTCGGCCGTGCCTCGACTACGAGACGGAAGGGTTCGCCGAGCATCACTTCGACCGGTTCCTCGTGCCGCCCGGGCTAACGGGTCTGTGGCAGGTGACGGCGCGGTCTCGCTCTACCTTCGGCGAAGCCCTCGACATGGACGTCGCATATGTCCGGGGCTGGTCTCTCGCGCCTCGACCTCCAGCTACTGCTCAAGACGCCGTTCTCGCTCGTCCGAATGCGAGCCGCCGCATGACCGCTTCCCTCCTCTCCGACGGTTTTCAGGACGCGCGCGTGCGGACGGCCGTCGTCGGCCTCGGCTACTGGGGCCCGAACCTCGTTCGGAACCTCCAGGAGATCGACGAAGCCGACGTTGTCTGGGCCTGCGATGCGCGACCGGAGGCGCTCGAGAAGATCGGCCGACGCTACCCCGCGATCGGGCTGACGTCCAACTTCGACGACGTTCTCGCGCGACCCATCTGTCGAGGCCGTCGCGATTGCAACGCCTGTGTCGACCCACTTCGACCTCGCGATGGCCGCCCTCGAGGCCGGCAAGCACGTCTTCGTCGAGAAGCCGCTGGCCGCATCCGCCGACGAATCCGTGAAGCTGATCGCTGCCGCTGACCTCTACGGCCTGGTGCTCATGCCAGGCCACACGTTCCTCTATAGCCCGCCGGTGACCCTGATCCGAGAGATGATCGACGCCGGGGAGCTCGGCGAGATCTACTTCATTTCGACGAGCCGGGTCAACCTAGGCCTCCACCAGCGCGACGTGAGCGTCGCGTGGGACCTCGGCCCGCACGACTTCTCGATCCTCCGCTACTGGCTTGCCGAGACACCGACGCACGCGAGCTGCGCTCAGCCGCGGGTGCATCATCCCGGACACGCCCGACGTCGCCTTCATCAACCTCGAGTTTCCGTCTGGAACCATTGCGCACCTCGAGCTCTCGTGGCTGGCGCCGACGAAGCTGCGGCGGACGACGATCGTCGGCTCCCGGAAGATGGTCCTCTACGACGACACGAGCCCAAGCGAGCCCGTCCGTGTCTTCGACTCGGGCGTGATGCTGAAGGACCCGGCGACGTTCGGCGAGTACCAGCTCACCTATCGAACCGGCGACATCGTGTCGCCGCGGCTCGAGGTCGCCGAGCCGCTCTCTCTGGAGCTGACCGATTTCTGCACGGCGATCCGGACCGGCACGGTACCGCGCTCCTCGCCGCGAGCTTGGTCTCGAGGTCGTTCGGATCATCGAAGCCGTCGACGCGTCGCTCGACCAGCAGGGTTCGCGGATCGAGCTCGCGTCGACGGCAAGCGTGCCCGTCTAACCGCACGATTAGCACCTGAGCACGTTGCTCCGCTGGGAACCGAAGATCGAACTCGAAGAGGGACTGCGCCGCACGCTCGCGCCCCGCGTCGCTTCGAGCCCCGACTCAGCGCAGCAGGCTAGGTCGAAGCGCGGCCGAGCCTCAGCTCGAGCGCCGCAACCGGTCATCCAGTGCGCGGTGGTGATGCGATCGGCGCCGAGAAGCGTTCCGAACTGCCAGCGCCGTTCGTGACAGCTTTCGAGGCCATGTCTCGCCACCGCGAGGCCGGACGTCATCGACGAACGTTCGCGGCAGACCTGCCGCCGCCGCAAGCGGTGACATCGCCCAGAAGTCGCTCAGCCAGCGCTGGAGGTGAGCTCTCGAGCACGGTTCGCTCGCGGACACGCGCGAGGTTCTGCGCCCACAGCCTCAGCGCCCACGGCAGTCGTCCGACTCGCGAACAGCGCATCGAGCGTCGCGATCGTCGTTCGCCCAGACCTTCTCGACGCCCCACGATCGAGCCAGTGCGGCGATCTCGGCGTGATCCGCTGACCGAGCAACCGCTGCGACGTCGATCAGGTCGCGCAGCCGACGGAGCGGCTCGTGAGCCCACGAATGGACTGCGAGCAGCAGCGCCTCTTGCGCGGGCGGAAGCGCGAGGATCCCAGCGACGTCCGGTGGCACTGGGCTCGGCGGACTCGAACAGAAGCTTCAGTCGCCGGCGGCGTGGCTCCGATCCAGCCACTTCGGGCCGCGAATGGACTTCGACGTGGATCGGGAGCACCAGGTGCGAGGCAGCGGCCGCAAGTGGTGGATGTCGACGTACAGCTCGGGATCGCCGACTGAGCTGGAAACCCGCCAGCGAGCAAGCGCTCGATGAGCTGCCCTTGCATCGGGAACGAGCAGGTCGATGTCGCCGTAGACCCGCAGCGCCGGATCGGGATAACGCGCGGCGACCTCCGGGCCCTTCAGCACGATCGCCGGGCCGTCGTACGCGGCGCGGACTCTGTTCCAGGACGAGCGGCGTCGTCAGGGCAACGATGACCCGCAAGCCGCTCCTGTGCGACGAAGTCCGGCGGGACGGGGCGGCCGACCACGCGGTAGCGGCGGGCGGCGAGCACCTCGAGCCGGTGCGCGCGGATGTCGTCTTCCGTCGCCGCACGGTCGATCAGCGCGTCGACAGCCTCCCATAGATCCCCGCCGCTGGGATTCGTCGTCGAGCCGCACTTTGCGCATCGTGCCAGCCGCGCGCGGCCCAAGACATCACCCTTTCCGCGAATCCCGCCTGCCTGCGCGCGAAACCCCTCCCAAACTAGCCACTTGGGCAGTGGCGACTGGTTCCCGTCGCCGGAATCATGGCTGCATGTCTGCGGTCTCCGCGCCTGTTCGGGACCTCCCGCGCAGCCGCGGGCCGGTCCGCCTACCCGCGGACGCGCCGACCATCGGGGCTCATGCCGTGGGCCAGCGGTTCGGACGGAAGCAGGTGCTCCGCTCCGTGTCGTTCGAGGTCCAGCCCGGCGGCATCCACGCCCTGCTCGGACCAAACGGAGCCGGCAAGACGACGTTGATCCGAATCCTCTCCGGCCTCTTGGTGCCCACCGACGGAATAGTCCGCATCTTCGGCACGCCTGCCGACTCCTCGCGTGCGACGCGGCGATTGATCGGCCTCGTGCCGTCAGGGGATCGAAGCTTCTACCTCCGCATCTCGGGCCTCGAGAACCTCGCCTTCTTTGCGCGCCTGCATGGAATGTCGCGACGCGCCGCCCTGAGCCGTGCACGCGAGGTGCTCGAGGAAGTCGGCCTGGCCGACGCTGCGACGACCCGCGTCGGCTTCTACTCGCACGGGATGCAGAAGCGCCTGTCCGTCGCGCGGGCGCTGCTCGCCGCGCCGCCGATTCTCCTGATCGACGAGGCCACCCACGATCTCGATCCCGACGGCGCACGTCGCGTGCGCGAACTCGTCGCGGCCGCAGCAGAACGCGGAGCCGCTGTCGTCTGGGCGACGCAGCGACTCGACGAGATCCGCGGCTTCGCCGACCGCGTGACACTGCTCGCCGAAGGGCGCGCGGCGTTCGCCGGGACTGTGGCGGAGATGATGGCGATCGCGGTCCCGCGCCGCTACCTCCTGCGCTTGACGAACGGACGCCCGGCGCCGTACTCGCTCGAAGCCGCCGGCTGCTCCGCGCTCGGCCCCCTCGGCCGGCTGGAGCAGGCAGGCGAGACGTCCGCCGAGCACTACGTTCTCGCGCTTGCCGACGATGCCGTTCTAGGCGATGCCTGGCCGCGCTGTCGTCGGCCGACATCGACGTGATCACGTGTAGAGAGGAGCGCTCCGAGATCGAGCAGGCGTTCCTCGCTCTCGCCGGAGAGTCCGAATGAGCGTGCTCGAGCTCGAAGCCGGCCGCGTGCGGAGTCACTCACCTGGCGAGCTGCGCAAGCTTCCCGCGTTCGTGCGGCGGGACTTCCTCGTCGTCGTGGAGCTACCGCATGAGCTTCTTCTCGGACCTCGTCAACCTCGCCGGCCAGATCCTCGTCTTCTACTTCGTCGGCCGGCTTGTCGACTCCGAGCCTCCTCCCGACCTTCAACGGCTCGTCCGTGACGTATCTCGAGTTCGCGGCCGTCGGTATCGCGCGTGGCGTCTTCATCCAGTTCGGACTCGACCGCGTCTCCGCAGCGATGCGAGGAGAGCAGTTGATGGGAACGCTCGAGTCGGTATTGATGACGCCGACGCGCCCGGCGACGATCCAGCTCGGTTCGGTCGCCTTCGACCTCGTCTACATCCCGCTACGAACTGCCGTGTTCCTCGGCGGTGTCACGCTCGCCTTCGGACTGAACTTCTCGGCGCAGGGCATCGTTCCCGCCCTGCTCCTGCTGCTCGCGTTCATCCCGTTCGTGTGGGGCCTCGGCGTCCTCACTGCGGCCCTGTTGCTCACGTTTCGGCGCGGCACCGGCTTCATCGGGCTCGGCACCGTCATCCTCGGCCTCCTGTCCGGCGTCTACTTCCCACTCGACCTGCTTCCGGGCTGGCTGAGCGGGATCGCCGAGGACAACCCCGTCGCCCTCGCCATTCAAGGCATGCGCGACGCGCTTTTGGGCGGCGCTGGCCTCTCCGAGGTCGCACCGACGTTCGGTCTCCTCCTACCGTTCTCGGCGCTGTCGCTTGCAGTCGGCCTCGGCGCGTTCCGCCTCGCCGTGCGCCGCGAGCGCCGGCGCGGGACGCTCGGTCTCTACTGATGGCCGAGCTGCGACTGCGACCCGAGGCGCTCGTCTGGCGCGAGATCGACAACGAGCTCGTCGCCGTCGACATGGCTTCGTCGACCTATCTGAGCGCGAACCAGAGCGGCGCCCTCCTCTGGCAGATGCTCGCCGACGGGAACGACGCACGCGGAGCTCGTGGAGCGGCTGGTCGACCGCTTCGGGATCTCGTCCGATCGTGGCCGTGTCAGACGTCGACGCCTTCTTGCAGGGCCTCGAGGGCCGCGAGCTTCTCGCAAGGTGAACGTCCGCTCGCTCAACGTCCGCACGCTCCGGGCAGCGTGGTGGACGCACCGCGCGCTGCACCGAGTACGGGGCGAGCTCCGGACCAAAGGGCTCAAGTACTCGGTGGCACCGACGCCGCCGCGGCTCTCCGCATAGTGCCCAGCGAGGGGTCTTCGCAGTCCTGCGCCGAGAGAGGAGCACCTGCCTCGAGCGGGCGCTCGTCCTTCAGCGCTGGCATCAATCGCAGGGCGACGTCCGCGCGACGTTGTCGTCGCCGTGAAGGGCCCGGCGATCGACTTCGCCGCGCACGCCTGGCTCGACGGAGAGCCCGACGGCGAAGCGGGCGCCTTCTCCGAGCTCCTCCGCCTGCCGCCGCGATGACGTACCAACTCGCTCCGCTGGAGGTTGCGACGGGTCTCG
Source organism: uncultured Actinomycetes bacterium (assembly GCA_963759365.1). Taxonomy (GTDB): domain Bacteria; phylum Actinomycetota; class Thermoleophilia; order Gaiellales; family Gaiellaceae; genus 3-1-20CM-4-69-9. The sequence goes on along the minus strand of CAVWYX010000005.1, from coordinate 184,877 downwards.
TGCTCGGAGTCGACCCGAAACTGGAGCTCCTCGACCGGAGCGCAACTGCGACCGACTCGCCGCTGCGCGCATTTGAGAGCGCCGTGCTGCCGGCGCTGCGTCGCCCTCCCTGCCTCGTCAGCTTCTCCGGAGGACGCGACTCGTCTGCCGTCCTCGCGGTTGCAACGGCGACGGCGCGACGAGAGGGCCTGCCGCTGCCGATCCCGGCCACCAACGTCTTTCCCGCGCGCGGCGGCAACCGACGAGTCCGAATGGCAGGAACGCGTCGTGTCACATCTGGGTCTCGACGATTGGGTTCGTCTCGAGCACGACGATGAGCTCGACTGCGTCGGCCCGGTCGCCACTGATGTCCTGCGGCGCCACGGGCTCGTGTTCCCGTTCAACGCACACTTCCACGTCCCCCTGCTGCGGCTCGCGGCAGGCGGATCGCTCCTGACGGGCATCGGCGGTGACGAGGCGCTGTCGCCTTCGAGCTGGTCCCGGGCCGTGGACGTTCTTCAGCGTCGTGTCCGGCCGCAGCCGCGAGACATCCTCCGGGTCGGGTTCGCGCTGTCACCACAGAGTCGTCCGCCGTCGGATCCTGCGGCGGCGTGCAGCTCGGCCCCGCGTACCCGTGGCTCAAGCCTGCGGCGCGGCGCGCAGTTCACCAACGCCTGGGTAGCCCAGGCGGCGACCGAGCCCTTGGCGTGGACTGACTCACATCGATTGGGTACGGCGGCTGCGCTATCTGCGGATCGGGCTCGGAAGCCTTCGCCTGCTCGCAGCCGACGACGACGTGCAGATCAGCCACCCCTTCCTCGACCGGGTCTTCGCGAACGCGCTCGCCGCGATGCCTCGGACAGGAGCGCTTCTCGAGCCGTACGGCGGCGATGCACGCGCTGTTCGGCGACGCTGCTGCCCACGGAGATTCTCGAGCGCTCCTCGAAGACCGGCATTCGACGAGGCGTTCTGGGGAAAGCCGAGCCGCGCGTTCGCAGCCGGCTGGGACGGCCGAGGAGTCGACGAAGAGCTGGTCGACGTCGGAAGCGCTCGCGGTCGAATGGGCGTCGCCTGAGCCCGACCCGCGATCGTTCCTGCTCGCCCAGTCCGTGTGGCTCGCGCAGGAGCGACGGTCAAGCAACCGCGTCGAGCAGGCAGTCCACAGCACTCGGCAGTGACTCCCAGGCCCGGGGTCGCCTGAGCTCCCACGAGGGCAATGCGGCGAGCTCCAGAAGGACGGCCGGCGCACGAGGCGGCAGATTCACGCCCCGGTTGACATGGAGCCGCGTGAGCCGCTCACGCGGAGCGACTTGCACGGCCTCGACGCGCTCGCCCCACGCGAGAAAGATCCATCCCTTGAGCGGAAGCGAGCTCGGCACAGCGCCGACCCTGAGACGCCAGCGCTCGCGGGCGCCGACGACGCCGAGGGCCTCGCCTGTGCCGAGCTGCTCGGCCGCTTCGCGGCGAAGATCGACCGAGCGCGGCCCGGCAAGAGCAGACGAACCTTCGACGACGAGGAGGTCGTCGCAGGCGATCCCGACGCCGTCCAGCGCCAGGCGCGCGACGGTCGTGCTCTTTCCAGAGCCGCGGGCGCCGATCAGCCCCCAGACGCCGCCGCCCGCGACGAATCCGCTGGCGTGAAAGCTCTCGCGTTCGAGCCAGTAGGCCATGACTGCCGCGGCGGGTGCAAGCAGTGGATGCACCAACTCGGCGGTCCCGACCCGATGAGGAAGGACGAACGTCGCCGTACCCTGCCCGCGGTCGAGCGCGATCTCGCCCTTTTGCAGCTTGAGGACGGCGGCGTGCTCGGTGAGCCATTCGCCTTCGGCCTCACCCGTGCCGAGCCGGCGGCGGACCGTCAGCCGCGGCCAAGAGGGCTGAGCTGAGACGAGGAGCGGCCTGGCACGCTCGACGTTCTCCAGCCGCAGCCCGTAGGCGCCGACCTCACCGGGCGCTGTGGCCTGCCGGGATTCGGCGCACATTCGACGGGAACAACTCTAATCGAGCGTTTTCAACACCGGTTCTAGACGAGTGGCCAGTTGTTCGCGCAAGAGCGCCGTACTAATTTGCAAATCGTACGATGAAGCCTCGAAACCGAGGAGCAACCATGGCTGACACGCCAAGGGAGCCAACTGAGATCTACGAGGCTCCGGAACTCGTAGAGCTCGGTGCGTTCGCGGAAGTGACCCTGGGTTGCGACAAGGCCTGGGGTGGATCCGACGGATTCACCTTCAACCAAGTGCCCATTCACTGCAGCTCCGCGTAGGTTTCGCGCACGCGAAGGTAGGCCCCTCTCTCGACTTCATGCGGTCCTGAGAGGGGCCCTTCGTGGTCGCCGAGTCCCATTGAAAAACCCGACTTTCGGCGGATGATGCACCGGAGCGACCCGCAACTACTCTCCGGCCATGGTCACTTTCGCCGAATCCGCCATGCCCGAGCCGGCTTACGAGCCGCCCGTGCTCATCGAAATCGGCACGGTTGCCGAGCTCACGCTTGGCCGCTGCTGGTTCGGAGAAGCAGGGCGGTGGATCGGACGGGTTCACCTCCTGGGGCATCACGATCTCCATCTCGAACTGCTCTTCCTAGGACGACTCCCGCCATGAGGGCTGGAGACGCGCCGCGCAGGAGTGCGGTCTTGAGTTCGTCTCCGTACAATTTGGGCGTGTTTCCGGCCAAGCGTCGCAAGATCCGCGAGGTTGACGTCGAGGTCGTCGAGCCGCGCCGAGACGCCGCGATCGCGCCCGTCAATAGCAACAGCGAGGCGTTGAACAGTGGAGACGTACCGGACTCGTCCGCGGAGCGGCCGCCGACGACTCACGGCGACCCGTTTCTGAGCTCTCTTCTGGCGGTTGCCCTCCAGCGGATACGCGGCGAAAACGTGACGGAGCCCCCTACGACCGAGAGCGTGGCGGACTTGGCGGAACACACGGAAGAGCCGGTTGACAAGCCCCGGGCCGACCGATGGCGAAGACGCGCGCGGGCAGGTCACGGAGGTCCAGGCGAGCGCAACCGCGCCGGACGCGGGGGCGGAGAGGCTCGAGCCGGTCGAAGAGCCGCCTGCCGAACCGCAGGAAAGACCAGGGCCGAAACTCATGAGGGTCCTGGCGGGCGAGCCGATGCTGGTGGAAACGCCCGAGCCCGTCGAGGCGGACGCCGACAACCCCCTCAACGCCGAAGTTCCACCGGTCGAAGAGGCGATCCGAGAAAGCGCCGAGCCCACGGCGGACACAGAAGTCGAGACGGCTGAGCCCGAGGAGCCACAGAGCACGGCACCACCGCCTTTCAAAGAAGCGACCGAAGAGCAGCCAGCTCCTGTCCCCACGACGCGGCCGAAGAGTCGTGTCGTCTGGAGATCCTCTCCTGCGCCGAGTGCCCAGCGGGCACACACACTGAAGCTCACGAAGACCGTGCCGACCGAAACAAGACGTCAGGCGGGGGCGAACCGCGCGTCGGTCGAGCAGCCGCCTGTCGAGAAACCCCGAGCCGCTCAATCTCCGCCGCCCGAAGCGGCGATTCCGCAGGCCGCAGCAAGCGGGATTGCGCCGGACGTGCCGGCCAAGGCCGCCAGAGGCCGTCGACGACTCCCGAAGCGCCGAACCCGCGCCGATCGACGAAGGGCTGCAGGCAGAGCCTCCGGCACCAACGCCCCCTCCAAGCGAGCAGACGTGCGACATCCTCTTCTGGCGCGGCTATCGGAAGGCCGCTTTCTTCGGACGCACCTTCGACGAGACCGGCGAGGCCGTAGCAGTCGCAGAGTCGCCGTTCTTCAGGCCGCAGGGCAACGGGACGCCCGAGCCGACCGAGCGCGGCCAAGGCAGCCTACGAAGCGTTGCGGTCCGAGCTGATCGCGGCCGGGTGGGAGCCCGTCGCAGCCGGAGACGACTGGTTCGACGAGACGTTCCGCCTCACGGCCGCTGCGGAACCGGAGCCGGAGTAAAGGCCTCCTTCACCACCCGCAAGACCTGCTCGCGCCTCCCCTCCACCACCGGCTGAAGCCCGCCGAACTCCAGGCGCGCCAGCTCCACATGGCCCGCGCGCCGCAGCGTTCGAAAGCCGAAGTCGGCGAGGAAGTCGGACGGGAAGATCGTCTTGTGGACCTGGAAGCGCTCGTACTGCGACTCGCCCTCGGGGTACCTATAGGCGAACGTCTCGAGGGCGTTGGCGCCACGGTCTCTCGAATCGCCGATCGCAGCCAGGAACAGGGACTGCATCACCCACGGGCTCGACTTCTCCACGAGATACGCACACGTCACGAGGACGGCGTCCTTCGACGGGGGGCCGGCGGGCAGCTCTTCCGCCCGCGGGAAAAGCTCAGCGGGCCCGTACTGCATCGAGCCCAGGACGCGGCCGTCGCCGTCGTAGTACACCGTCCCCCACGGCCCCCACTCCGTCTCGGCCTTCTCGATCCACTTGTCCTTATCGACTTGACGGCCCGCACGCGACTGCCACCAGATGCACTCGCGGCAGACGGCGGGCGCGTCCTGCAACGTCACCCCGGTGAGGCCGGTCACCCTCGGCGGGCTCACGGCGTTAATCATCCCCTATGCACCGCTTCCGGCTCGAGTCTCCCGACGCGGACCACGCCGGTCGTCACGTGGTCTCAGCCTGCTTCGGCGAGGACTTCACGGCCCCGCCGGGCGACCTCGTCTACGGCGTTTCAGCGGACGGCATCATCGTCAGCCACCTCGACGTCTACTGGAAGACCATCCGCATCGCTGAGGAGAACGTCGACGTCGCCGCCATCGGACAGGTCTGCACGCTGCCCGAGTACCGCGGCCGCGGTCTGGCGACGTGGCTCCTCGAAGCAGCTCACGAGGATGCTCATGACCGCGTCCCGTTCGCGGCGCTGTTCGGCTCATCTGCGTTCTATGGCCGCCTCGGTTACCGCGAGACGAACCTAACGAGCGAGCTCGGCTTCCTGCTTCGCCCGTTGACGGACGATCCCCGTCAGTCCTTCGGCAACGTCGAGCTCGACGGGCAACGCTGGTAGTCCTTGGCCTAGTTCGAGGCTGCGCGGGCCCGGCTCACCGCACGGCCCAGGTGGGACTCCATCGCCGCGATCGCCTTGCGGTTGGCCTCCAGCTCGATCGACTCGGCGCCGCTGGCACGGAGGCGGCGGCGCTCCCGCACGAGGTAGTCGAGCACCTGCCTGACGGCATCGACAGATCCACGCGATGGTTCTTTGGTCTGCACGGTTCGCCCAAAGTGTCCCGCGGTCGAGCCTGCCGCATCACTGGCCGATCGGCCGGATTTCGAGTCTCAGTCGGCCGGTTGGATAGGCCCGAACTCGTCCACGACCACGTCGACGGCCTGCAGCCTCGTTTCCGTCATTCGCCCTAGATAGGCAGCAACCCGCTGCTGCACCTCCCGGCCGACGTCCGGGACGGAGGCGCCCCACTCGACACGGACGTGCAGCTCGACCCTCACCCCACCGTCCTCCTCGGCGATGCGGACTCCCTTGTGTCGAGGCAGGGTGCTCTCCACGAGGCCTGCCACGCCCGGGATCTCGAGCGCCGCGTCCGCCGCGTAGCGGGCGAGGATGTCACCGGAGATCGTCGCCACGACTGCCTTGTAGCACCAGCTCGGTTGCTTCGGGCCGCGCGAAGAACCTGAAGGGCACGAACGTCGTCCCGAGGCCCGGAGACACGTGCATCGTGCCGCGAGGGCCTCCGTACAGCCCCGTCGCATACCGCGTCCTCGGATGGGCGAACCGGAGCTTGCGGTCCCGTCCGAGCGGCAGCGAGATCTGCCCGTCGTGCATGTGGCCGGCGAGCACGAGGTGGAACGCGCCGCGTGGGAGGAAGTCGAGGACGTACGGGAAGTGACACAGCAGAATGCGGAGATCGGCCGACTCGTCGACGAGCTTCCAGGGATGCGAGCGCTTGCGCCGGTAGGCGCGCGGGTCGACGCCGACGATCTGCACTCGCCGGCCGCGGACGTCGACGGTCACCGCCTCATCCACGAGAAGGCGCGCCGGGGACAGGTCGCCCAGGCCTGCGGCCCGCGAAAAGGGATCACGCGTGTGCTCCACGTCGTGGTTCCCGAGCACGGCGAAGGAGACGCCCAGGCGGCCGAGCAACTCCCGCAGCCGCGGTTCCGCGCCTGGACGGGAAACGAGGTCGCCCGTGACCGCGACGAGGTCGGGGCGACGCTCCGCGACCCAGTCGACCGCGGCCTCGACCGCATGCACGCCGCGCGAGGGCAGGCCGAGATGGAAATCGGAGAGATGCGCGACCCGCAGCCCGACGAGCTCCTCCGGCAACCCGGGCAGCTGGACGTCCAATGTCCGCAACCGCACCCAGCCGGCCTCGAACCAGCCCCAGGCGAGCGCCCCGCCCGCCGCCGCGGCCAACATGGCTCCGGCGCGAGAACCCCCTAGAGGTCATCGCGCCGGAACCGCCCCCTCCGATACTTGGTAGACGCGCGAGCCGCCCGAAATCTTGCGCCGGATTTTCCGCCTCAGACTTCGAGCTTCTCGAGCACCGGCGTGACCGGCACGACGTGGCGCCGGAACTTGAGCTCCGACTCCTCGAGCCCCGCAGCGACGCCGACCAGCTGCGAGAGGTGCAGGATGGGCATCCTGAAGTCCCTGCCGGTCGTCGCCTTCAGCTTGGACTGCCAGGCGTCCAGCGACAGGTGACAGAGCGGACAGGGCGTGACAAGCGCGTCCGCGCCCGCGTCGCTCGCCTGCTCGATCGGCTGGATCAGCTCACCGAGCGCCGTCTCCTCGCGCGCCTGGATGATCGGGAAGCCGCAGCACTTGACCTTCGCGGGGTAGTCGATCGCCTCGCCGCCGCAGGCCTCGATGATGCGCTCGAGCGACCACGGTCGATCCGGGTCCTCGAACCCGAGGATCTTGGACGGCCGCAGGATCTGGCAGCCGTAGAACGGCGCGACCTTCAGCCCTTTCAGGCCCTTGTGCGCGGACGCCTTCAAGAGCTCGTAGCCCTCTCCTTCCGCGATCTCCCACAGCAGGTGCCGCACCTCGACCGTTCCGTTGTACGGCGGCGCGCCTACGCGCTGGAGATTCGCGCTGACGCGCTCGCGGAGCGCCTCGTCGAGTCTGAGCTGCCAGTTCGCCTGGCGCAGGTTCAGCGTGCACACGTTGCACACCGTCAGCAGCGTGTCCGAGCCGGTTGCCTCCGCGTAGGCGAGGATGCGCGCGTTGAGGTGCAGGTAGTAGTCGGGCTCGGCCTCGTGGATGTCGCCCGCCCCGCAGCACGTCACCGACTCGAGGTCGATGAGCTCGAGCCCGACCATCGGCGCCAGCGCCTGAGTGGACGAATCGAGCTCCCTCGCCGAGAGCGACGCGAGGCAGCCCTTGTAGTACGCGACCTGTCTCATCCCTCGGCGGGCGGCGGCTCGATGCCGGATTGCGTTTCCTCGGCGGCCGCTCGCGCGCTTGCCTCCTCGATGAACTCGATTCGCTCGAGCGCATGCTCACCCTGGACGATGCCGAGCGCGCCGTCGCGGCCCTGCTCCCTGACCAGGCTGTAGAGGTCGCGCGCCTCCTCCACGCGTTCCGCGACGTGGGGCGGAAACGGCGTAGGCACCTTGCCGCGCTTCGCCAGCCCCAGCGCAAACTTCGTCTGCTTGATCGCCGAGACCACGCCCTGCGTCTTCGGCACGAGCTCGGTCTCGCGCAGCCAACCGGTGGTCCTCGCAGACGTCACGAACCACTTCGCATGCTTTGCGCCCATGTCGTGGTCGATTCCGTGCCGAATCGACTCTGCGCCGAGCTTCGCGATGGCATCGCGCGGGTCGACTCCCTTCGGACAGCGCTCGTTGCAGAAGTAGCACCGCGTGCAGTCCCAGATGCCGTGCTCTTCGTTGTACGAGTTCAGCCGCTCGATGTCCGCCTCGTCGCGCACGTCGCCGACGAAGCGCATGCCTTTCGCGAGCGCCGCCGGCCCGAGGAACTCAGGGTCCGATTCCATCGAGTTGCACTCGGAGACGCAGCAACCGCACATGATGCAGAGCGCTTCCTTGTGGATGACGTTCATCTGCTGCTGCGAGACGATGCGCTCCTTCTCCGCAATCTCGTCGTAGCCGGGATCGAGCCACGGCTTGACGGCTCGGATCTTCTGCCAGAACGGGCCCATGTCGACGACGAGGTCCTTGACCACCGGCAGGTTCCCCATCGGCGAGATCACGGGCTCGTGGCCCGCCTTCGCGATGTCGTACATGCGCGTCTTGCAGGCGAGGACTGCGGCGCCGTCCATCCGCATGCCGCACGAGCCGCAGATCATCATGCGGCAGCTCTTGCGGTAGGCGAGCGTGCCGTCCTGCTGGTCCTTGATCAGGTCCAGGACGTCGAGCAGCGTCACCCAGTCGGGCGCTTCGACCTCGTAGCGCTCGAGCTCTCGCTCGCCCGGTCTTCGCGTCGTAGCGCCAGATCTTGAGCGCGATGTCGATCGTCGTCGAGCCGGGCGCCGGGGCCAGTTCTGAGTGGGCCATCCTCAGTAGGTCCTCTCCTGTGGCTGCCACTTGGTCATCGTCACCGGCTTCCACTCCAGCTCGAGCCGCCCATCGCGGACGCTGACGAGCGTGTGCTTCAGGTAGTTCTCGTCGTCGCGGTCCGGATAGTCGTATGGCCGCGCGTGCGCGCCGCGGCTCTCCTTGCGCGCGAGACCACAGACCACCATGCACTCGGCGAGCTCGAGGAGGAAGCCGAGCTCGAGCGCCTGTGTCAGGTCGTTGTTGAAGACCGTCGCCCTTGTCCTCCACGACGACTCGCTCGTACCGCTCGCGCAGGGACGCCACGATCTCGCCCTGCCGCCGCATCTGGTCCTCGCGCCGGAAGACGCCGAAGTTCTCGTGCATCGTCTGCGCGAGCTCGTCGCGGATGCTCCACGGTCGCTCGCCCTCGTCCCGGTCGAGCAGTCGCGTGAAGCTCACGCTCGGCATCGTTTTCCGTCGACGGCGGCACCTCGACGGTCGTGTGCGAGAGCGCCCAGTCGGCAGCGTGTCGGCCGGCGCGCTTGCCGTAGGTGATCGTCTCCATCAACGCGTTGCCACCGAGGCGATTCGCGCCGTGGACGGAGACGCACGCGCACTCGCCGGCGGCGTAGAGGCCCTCGAGCCCCGTCTGACCCCAGACGTCCGTGTCGACGCCGCCCATGTGGTAGTGCGACCCCGGACGCACCGGAATCAGCTCGTAGATCGGGTCGACGCCGGCGAAAGTCATCGAGAGCTCGCGCGTGCCGTGCAGTCGCTCGAGGATCTTGTCGGCGCCGAGGTGGCGTAGGTCGAGCAGCACGTTGCCGTCGACGCCGCGGCCCTCGTCGATCTCCGTCTGCTCCGCGCGCGAGATCACGTCCCGGGAGGCAAGCTCCATCGCGTTCGGCGCGTAGCGCTTCAGGAAGCGCTCGCCCTCCGCGTTCAGCAGGTAGGCCCCCTCGCCGCGGGCGCCCTCGGTGATCAGCACGCCGGTGGGCGCCAGCGTCGTCGGATGGAACTGCATCATCTCCATGTCCTTCAGCGGGACGCCGACGCGGAGCGCCTGCGCCATGCCGTCGCCGGTGCACGCGTAGGCGTTCGTCGTACCGACGTAGAGGCGTCCTGCGCCGCCCGTCGCGAGGATGACCGTCTTCGCGCCGATCGACTTCAGGCCGCCGTTGAGCAGATCCCATGCGATCACGCCCTGGCAGCGGTCGTCGTTCAACACGAGCCTCCAGGCGAAGTACTCCTCGTAGGCGGGGATCTCGCGCTTCATCACCTGCTCGTAGAGGACGTGGACGAGCACGTGGCCGGTGATGTCCGCTGCGTAGGCGGTCCGCGGAGCCCCGGCGGCGCCGAACGGTCGCTGCGCGATCCGCCCGTCCTCTGTGCGCGAGAAGACGGCGCCCCAGTGCTCGAGCTGGTAGACGTCGTCCGGAGCCTCGTTGCAGAGGATCTCGATGGCGTCCTGGTCGCCGAGGTAGTCGGAGCCCTTGACGGTGTCGTAAGCGTGCGTCTCCGGGTCGTCCTCGGAGGCGTTGCCGAGCGCCGCGTTGATGCCGCCTTCAGCGGCTCCGGAGTGGCTCCGGACGGGGTGGATCTTCGAGAGAAGCGCGACGTCGGCGCCCGCGTCGTGCGCCTCGATCGCCGCCCGCATGCCCGCGCAGCCGGCGCCGACGATGAGGACGTCGTGCTTGGCCTCCACTACGAAGGAAGCTATCGAATGGCGGGCGCCTGCCGCCTCGTGAGGGACGTGCTTTCGGACCGCGAGGAGTCTCGATGCGCCTGGGTAAGATCCCCGAGTCCTGTCCAACGAGAGGAGCTGACAACCTGTGGCGAAGATGCTGTTCCACCTTCCCGAGGCAAAACGGGTCAACGAGAACCCGACCCGCGCGGAGGTGAAGGAGCTCGCCGCGAAGATGCCGACCGCGCGGTGGACGAAGTACGGGAACCTCAACGTGCAGACCGAGGTGCTTGCGCGGTCGAAGGGGTCCACGTACCTCGTCACCGACGAGCCAGACGGACAGAACCAGGCGATCAGCATCGAAGCTGCCGCGACGTGGGCCGCCCGGCAGGACGAGTACATCGCCGGCCGCGAGATGGTCGTCATCGACGGCTATATCGGCAACGATCCGGAGTTCCGCACGCCCACCCGTCTGTACGTGGAGGCCGCGAACGCGAACATCGCAGGCATGCAGCAGCAGCTCTACTTCGGGCCGCCTGAGGACGACTTCGAGCCCGAGCTGACGGTCGTCTACACCCCCAACCTCGAGGCAGGCGGCTTCCCCGACGATCGGCTGATCATGGTCGACCTCGAACAGGGTGTGACGCGCGTCTTCAACTCGGACTACTTCGGCGAGTCGAAGAAGGGCGGCCTGCGGATGTGGAACAAGCTCGTCTACGACCGGGGCGGCCTCCCGCTACACGCGGGGTGCAAGATCATCCCGACCGACGACGGCGACAAGGTCTGCCTGACCGTCGGTCTCTCCGGCACCGGCAAGACGACCACCACGTTCACGCGGCAGAACGGCTCTCTCCCCGTGCAGGACGACTTCGTGGCCTGGATGCCCGACGGTCGCATCTATGTCACGGAGAACGGCTGCTTCGCGAAGACGTACGGGCTCAATCCCGAGGACGAGCCGACGATCTACGGCGCCGTCACTCAGCCGGACTCGTATCTCGAGAACGTCTCGCAGCACGGCGACGACGTGGACTTCTACGACGAGAGCTACACGCAGAACGGGCGCGCAACGTTCCCGTTCGACGTGATCGAGTCGGCGGCGGATCGCGAGATCGAAGGTGCCGACTTCCTGCTCATCCTCAACCGCAACGAGAACGTCATTCCCGCAGTGGCAAAGCTCGAAGGGCCGCAGGCAGCGGCCTTCTTCATGCTCGGCGAGACGAAAGGGACGGCGGCGGGCGGCGCCGACGAGGCGGGCAAGTCACTTCGCGTCCCCGGAACGAACCCGTTCTTCCCGATGCTGCACGACCTGCAGGGGAATCGCTTCCTCGAGCTGCTCGACGAGCACCCGCTCGAGGTCTACTTGTTGAACACGGGCCGCATCGGCGGTCCCGACGAGGACGAGCGTTCGAAGAAGGTTCGGATCAAGCATTCGTCGGCGATCGTCAAGGGAATTGCCGAAGGCACGATCGAGTGGGAGCGCGATCCCGACTTCGGCTATCTGATTGCGACGGCGGTTCCCGGAATCGACGACGAAGAGATCCTGCAGCCGCGGAAGCTCTACGAGCGGACTGGCCGCAGCGATGAATACCGCGCACACGTCGAGCGGCTCAAGGCCGAGCGGGCGGAGTTTCTCTCCGGCTTCGAGAGCCTTTCCGACGACATCGTCGCCGCAGTTCGCTAGTTCGCTAGATCTGCCAGGCGGCGTCGCGGAACACCGGGACGCGCTCGCCTTCATCGTGTGATGGCCGTCACCTGCACCTCGGGTGAACCGACCATGAAGTCGACATGGATGGAGGATCGGTTGAGTCGATCGCGATCCGCATCGTCGACCGCCGCGTCGTACGCCGAGCCGAGCGCCATGTGGCTCGCCGCGTTCTCGTCCAGCAGCGTGTCGTAGAACACAGTCCCGAGCGGCCCGATCCGGCCCTCCCGGTCCACGAGCGCAATCTCGCCGAGCCGGGCGGCACCGTCGTCTAGCTCAGCCAGGGCGCGAAGCGTCTCGGCGCCGGAGTCGGCATCGATCTCGACGGCCCGTCCGGCCTCGAAGCGGACGCTCAGCCCCTCGATGATCCGCCCCTGCGTGAAGAGTGGCATCGTCGCCACGCACGACGCCCTCGACGCGCTCGGGATCCGGCGCCGTGAAGACCTCCTCGGTCGGAAGGTTCGGCATGTGGGCGATCCCGTCGACCGTTGCGTCGCCGCCGCCGATCCACCGCGAGGACGGCAGGAGGCCGATCGTGAGATCCGTCCCCGGCCCTTCGAGGTGGAGGGCGTCGAAGGCGCGCTCTGTCAGGCGCTCGGCCGCAGCCTTCAGCGCCGCGCGTCGCTCTTTCCACGCAGCCTCGGGATCGGGTTCGTCGAGGCGGCAGATGTACAGGATCTGCTCCCAGAGCTTCGCGAGCGCCGTGTCAGCGTCGAGGTTCGGATGCACGAGCTCGGCCCAGCTCGCGTTCGGACACGGTGCAATGCACCAGTTCACCGTCCGCTCGTTGATCACGGTCGTCCATTCCTTCACGCGGGGAAAGACGTCACGGCCCAGGCGAGCGGGATCGACATCGTCGAAGAGGTGCGGCTCGGTGGGACCGCTGAGGGAGATGACCGCCGCCCGCTCCTCGCCGAGCTGCAACGTGCGCGCGCCGTACCATGGAGGTACGTAACCGAGCACCTCGTCTGCCGCGTACTGCACGCGCTCGTGCTTGAGATGCGGATCCCAGTACCAGACGTCCACGAACTTCGCACCGCGCTTGTAGGCGCTCGCCGTGATTGCGCGGGTGAGCTCCTCCTTCCCGAGAGCCGACCGGATGTCGAGGATCTGGCCGCTCTGTACGTTTGCGCCGAAATTCACGAGCAGGTCCGCGAGGCGCTGGACGTTGCCGTTCACAGGGAGGCGATGCTAGCGGCGGCGCGAATGGCACCGTGTGGACACTGCACGGGCGATCGAGCGGTTCCTCCGCTCGCCGGGCCTCGGCGAGTCGACGCGACGTGCGTATCGCGGTGACGTCGAGGAGTTCGGACGCTGGCTCTCGCGACGCAGCCTGAAAGTAGGCGACGTCGACGTCCGTGTCCTGACGGACTACGCCTCGAACCTCGGCAAGGCGCGGCCACGAAAGCTCGCGCCGGCGACGATCGCGAGGAAGCTGGCGGCCGTGCGGAGCTTCCTTCGGTTCACGCTCGGTCCGGCGAACGTGCCCGACGCGACGCTCGGGCCGCGGCTGCCGCGGCGTCTTCCCGACACTCCGAAAGCATCGGAGGTCGAGGCCGCAGTCGACGGCCTGGACGGGAACGGTCCGCTGGCGCTTCGCAACCGTGCGCTCGTGGAGCTCGTCTACTCCGCCGGCCTTCGGAGCGCGGAAGCGGTCGGGCTCGAGCTCGGCGACGTCGATTTCGACCGCGAGCAGCTCCATGTGCGGGGCAAGGGCGGGAAGGAGCGTGTCGTCCCGCTCGGTGAGGAAGCGGCGCTGCTCCTCGCGCATTACCTCCACGAGGCGCGACCAGAGCTCGTCCGCGAGCGCGGAGAACGCGCTCTTTGTCTCGGCGCGCGGGAAGCGGCTGGACACGTCGACCGTCCGGCGCGTGTTCTCCAATCCCCACCGGCTGCGGCATGCCTTCGCGACGCACCTCCTGGAAGGCGGCGCCGACCTGCGCACGATCCAGGAGCTCCTGGGCCACAGCTCGCTCTCGACCACGCAGCTGTACAGCCACGTGGACGGGAAACGCCTGCGTCGCGTCTACGACCGCGCGCATCCGCGTTCCTGAAGCGACGCGGCGTTCCAGGGGAGGCGATTCCCTGCTCACCGCGAAAGCGTCCGCCGTGACAGCTCGCGCGAACGATCCCGAGGTCGAGGGCTTCCTCGCGCTGCTCGCAACGACTCGCGCGCCGAAGACCGTCGAGGCGTATCGACGAGACCTCGCGGCGCTCGCGGCCTGGTCGAACAAGCCGATCGGGCGCATCTCGACCGAGGAGCTGGAGCACTACCTCGCCGAACTGCGGGCGGCGGGCCTCGCGCCCGCGACGATCGCACGCCGCATCGCGGCGATCCGGTCCTTCTTCCGTCACCAGGCGCTGCTCGGCACGCGCACTGACAACCCGGCCGCAGAGCTCGACCTCCCACGCCGCAACCGGACGCTCCCGCGCACACTGTCGCCGGCGGAAGCGGAGCGGCTCGTCGAAGCCGCAAACGGAACGACGCCGCGTGCGCTGCGGGATCGCGCCATCGTCGAGCTCCTCTACGGCGCGGGGCTCCGGGTCAGCGAGCTGGTCGGACTGCAGAAGTCGAGCGTCGACCTCGACGCTCGGCTCGTCCGCTGCGTCGGGAAGGGATCGAAGGAACGGATCGTGCCGATCGGCCGTCAGGCCGTGCAGGCCCTCCGGCGCTACCTCGCGCGCGGCCGGCCGTTCCTCGACTCACGTCACCGCCCCGAGCTCTTCTTGAACGCAAAGGGCGGCGGGCTGACACGCGCGGGCGTCTTCCTCATCCTCCGGCGGCTCGCCGGCAAGGCTGGGCTCGAGCCGGAGCGCGTCCATCCACATCTGCTGCGACATTCCTTCGCGACTCATCTCCTGGAGGGAGGAGCCGACCTCCGTTCCGTCCAGGAGATGCTCGGCCACGCGGACCTCGCAACGACCGAGCTCTACACCCACGTATCCGATCGGCGCCGTCGGGAGCTGTACTTCCAGGCGCATCCGCATGCGCGCCGGAGAACCTAACCCCGATTGCCACGAGCCTCGCAGCCTAGCGGCTAACCGCGCGGCCCGGCCCGCTTCTTGCAGATCCGCCGCGACCGTCCTCGCGGCGTTCCTCAGCTCCGTGTCCTGGTCTTCGTCGTCGGCGAGACCACTGAGCAGCACGATCGTCTCGCGCTGGGGCGAGCCGTTGCGCAGGCACACGACCGCCAGTCGGCGCACGGCCTGGTTCGGGTCGCCGGACAGAATGGAGTGCAGCAACGGCCGAAGGCCGTTGACGACCCCCGGGCTGTCCCTCGACAGGAGCTGCACCGAGAGGAGCGCCGACCCTCGCGCGGCCGGGCTCTCGTCCTCGAGCCCGCGCCTCAGGAGCTCCAGCTTCTGCCGGAAGCGGAACTGGCCGATGGCTCGGTAGGCGACCGCCCGCTCCCGATAGTCGGCGCTGCGTGTCGCCGCTTCGAGCTCGTCGTCCCACTGCTTTCGCAGCGACGCGAGCTCACGCTCGGCGCCCGACTGCGCGAGCTCGTCGGCCTGGGCGGCTGCTTCGGCGAGTGACATGCGGCGCGGGACTCTATCTCGCATGGTTAGAGTCCGGCGCCGTGGCACACAGGGTCATCCTCATCCCCGGCGACGGAACGGGCCCCGAGCTCACCGAAGCGACCAGGCGCGTCCTCGAGGCGACCGGAGTCGACTTCGAGTGGGACATCCGGGAGGCAGGCGCCGACGTGATGGACAAGCACGGCGGTAACCCGCTCCCGGACGACGTGCTGGAAGCCGTTCGCGAGACCGGCGTGGCGCTGAAGGGGCCGATCACGACGCCCGTCGGCGGCGGCTTCCGCTCCGTGAACGTCGCGCTGCGGAAGAGCCTCGATCTCTATGCACAAGTTCGCCCCTGCAAGACGTATCCGGGCGTTCGCACGCGCTTCGAAGACGTCGACCTCATCGTCGTCCGTGAGAACACCGAGGATCTCTACGCGGGCATCGAGTACGAGGAGGGATCGGAGGAGGCGCGCGAGCTGATCGACTGGATCAAGTCGAAAGGCGGACGCCTCGCCCACGATGACGCCGGCATCTCGATCAAGCCGATTTCGATCACCGGAACCCGCCGCATCGTCCAGTTCGCATTCGACTACGCGCGGAAGAACGGCCGGCGCAAGGTCACCGCGGTTCACAAGGCGAACATCATGAAGTTCACGGACGGCCTCTATCTGCGCGTCGCACACGAGGTTGCCGCCGAGAACGACGACATCGAGTTCGACGAGCGCATCGTCGACAACATGTGTATGCAGCTCGTGCAGCGACCGGAGGAGTACGACGTGCTCGTTCTCCCCAACCTGTACGGGGACGTCGTCTCCGATCTGTGCGCCGGGATGATCGGCGGCCTCGGGCTCGCGCCCGGCGCGAACTTCGGCGAGGGCATAGCCATCTTCGAGCCGACGCACGGCTCGGCCCCGAAGTACGCCGGGCAGAACAAGGTCAACCCGATGGCGCAGATGCTCTCGGGGATGCTGATGTTGCGGCACCTCGAGGAGCGCGATGCCGCCGACAACCTGGAGCAGGCCATCGCTGCGGTGATCGCCGAGGGCAAGAACGTCACCTACGACATGAAGCCGACTCGAACCGACCCGACCGCGGTCGGCACGAGCGAGGTCGCCGACGCGATCATCGACAAGCTCGGGGCGCGCGTTGCGTAGGAAGATCACGGTCGTCGGCGCCGGGAACGTGGGCGCGACGTGTGCCCAGGTGCTGGCGATGCGCGACTACGCCGACATTGTCCTCGTCGACATCAAGGAGGGCCTCCCGCAGGGGAAGGCACTCGACATCGACCAGATGGGCGCCGTCCTCGGATACGAGCCGAGCATCAAGGGCTCCAACTCGTACGAGGAGACAGAAGGCTCCGACGTCGTCGTCATCACGGCCGGGCTGCCGCGTTCGCCGGGCATGAGCCGAGACGACCTCGTGACGACGAACGAGAAGATCGTCGGGTCCGTCACCGAGGAGGCGATCGCACGGAGCCCGGACGCGATCCTGATCATCGTCTCGAACCCGCTCGACGCGATGTGCCATGTCGCGAAGAACGTCTCGGGCTGGCCCAAGGAGCGCGTGTTCGGGATGGCCGGCATCCTCGACACGGCCCGCTTCTCGACGTTCATCGCCTGGGCCACGGGGTCGTCGATCAAAGACGTCCAGGCGATGGTGCTCGGCGGTCACGGCGACCAGATGGTGCCCGTCGTCTCCGCGACGACCGTCGGCGGCATCCCGCTGCGCCGGCTCGTCGACGAAGACGAGATCGACGCGATGGTGCAGCGCACGGCGAAAGGCGGGGGCGAGATCGTGGAGCTCCTAGGCACCTCGGCGTGGTACGCGCCCGGCGCCGCCGCGGCGCAAATGGTCGACTCGATCATGCTCGACGAGAAGCGCGTGCTCCCGTGCACCGCCTACCTCGAGGGCGAGTACGGCATCGACGGCCTCTACATGGGCGTCCCGGTGAAGCTCGGCAGCCGCGGCATCGAGCAGATCGTCGAGCTCGACCTCACGGACGAGGAGCAGGCGATGCTGAGCGCCTCGGCCGAGGCCGTTCGCGAGGTCGTCGGCGTCCTCACGACGTAGTGCCGCATCCGGTGCACTAGTGGACTTCGGCCTCCAGGGCCGGACGGCGATCGTCACCGGCGCGTCCTCCGGCATCGGCCTCGCGACCGCGGAGGCGCTGGCGGCGGAAGGTGCCAACGTCACGATGTTCGCGCGGCGGCGTGAGCTGCTCCGTCGCGAGGCGGACCGCATCGGAGCGCTCGCGGTCCGCGGCGACGTCAGGAGCCCTCGGGATCTCGAAACCGTCGTGGAACGCACGCTCGAGGCGTTCGGGGGCATCGACATCCTCGTCTGGAACGGCGGCGGCCCCCCGCCGGCGACGGCGCTCGAGCTGACGCCCCAAGCGCTGGAAGAAGCGGTCGACCTGCTGCTCCTGCCCGCCGTCCGCCTGGTGAACCTCTGTCTGCCGCATCTGCTGGAGAGCCCTGCCGGCCGCATCCTCTTGTTCACCTCGATCGCAGTGAAGGAGCCGGTCGACCACCTGGCCCTGACGAACGCGGTCCGTCCCGGCCTGACCGGTTGGGCCAAGTCGCTCTCTCGGGAGCTCGGGCCCCGCGGCATCACGGTCAACTGCCTGGCGCCGGGGCGGATCGAGACCGCCCGCCTCGCCCAGCTCTATCCCGAGGGCCCGAGCGAGGCCGACCTCGAGGCGATTCCCCTCGGCCGCTGGGGCACGCCGCAGGAGTTCGGCGACGTCGCCTGCTTCCTCGCCTCGGACCGCGCCCGCTACGTCAGCGGGACGACGCTGCTCGTCGACGGCGGTATGGCGCAAGGGTTGTTCTAGACGGCGTCGCTCCGCCGCGCGACTATCCTCGGACCGTGCTCTCGCGGCTTCTGACGCCAGTCCGACTTGCGTCGGCGGGCCTCGTCCTGCTCATCGTTACCGTCGCGATCCTGATCACGCGGACCAGCGACCACTACCTGGAGGTCCCTGACCGAGCGCATCCGCTGAGCGGTCTCGTGAAGGTTCCAGACGCGAAAGATGACGCGGACGGCGGGCGGCATCTACTACGTCGACGTGCTGCTCAAGCGCGCGAGCCTGCTCGAGTCGGTCTTCCCGGTGGTCCGCCCGGACGGGTCCGACTTGATCCCGCGCTCCGAGATCGTGCAGCCCGGGATCTCGGAGAAGCAGCGCTTCAAGCTCGAGCTTGCCGACATGAGGATCTCGCAGATCGTCGCCTCGACGGTCGCCCTGCGTGAGCTCGGCTACCGAGTTCCGATCCGGCCGGGTGGACTGCGCGTCGTGGCGGTGACATCCGATTCCCATGCGGGCGGGCTGATCAGGCCGGGCGACGTCATCGTCTCGGCCGACGGCAAGCCGGTGCGGACCCGCGATGACCTCCGCATCGTGCTGTCCAGTCACAAGCCCGGCGACGAAGTCGAGCTCGGCGTCCGCCGCGGCAAGGACGTCCGGGTGATCACGGTGCAGACGACGAGGGACGAGACGGACCCGAAGCGGCCGATCATCGGCATCCTCCCCTCGCAAGCGCTGAACGTGCACTTTCCGTTCCCGATTCGCTTCGACCTGGGCGACGTCGGTGGGCCGTCGGCCGGGCTCGCCTTCGCGCTCGAGCTACTCGAGAAGCGCGGGCGGGACGTCGACCACGGCTACCGAGTCGCCGCGACCGGAGAAATGCAGCCCGACGGGCGCGTGACGAGGATCGGAGGTATCAAGCAGAAGACGATCGGCGCCCGTAAGGCGCATGTCGACGTGTTCCTCGTCCCGACGGATGGGGACAACGCGCGGCAGGCGAAGCGCTATGCGAATGGCCTGCGGATCATTCCTGTTAAGAGTTTTCAACAGGCGTTGCATGCGCTGGCAACGCTGCCTCCAAAGGCGTAATTAGCGGCCGTTTCCGGCAGATCGAATCTGCCGGAAAATGCTTAGTTTTCATCGGCGGCAACCCTCGTCCGCAACCTGGTCGTTCGTAGTATCCCGGCTTGGCACGCGACCTCGAGCGCCGGGCAGGAGGGTGTTGAGCAAGCGGAACGAACTCACGTGCGACGACTGCTACTTTCGCCGTGCCGGTCTCTGTGCACTTCCGACCGACTCGCCGTGTCCCACGTTCCGCCTCCATAGCCGCGGATCGCTCGTGCCGCCGCGCCAGCCGCGGCTCGTGCCGCGACCACTCGGGGACTTCACACCGGCCGCGAGCGCGTAGCTCAGACCGGCGCCGGCTCGCGAACGAGTTGAGCGAGCCGCCGGACCCCTTCCTCGATCTCCTCTGGTGAGACGAAGCTGAACGCGAGCCGCGCGCTGTTTCGCGTCCCGCCGAAATCGACGCCGGGCACGAAGGTCACACCCACGGCGGCCGCGCGGTCCAGCATCGCCGCCGCCTCAACGTCGTCGGCGAGCTCGAGCCAGATGAAGTAACCGCCCTCGGGGCGGCTCCAGCGCGCGTCCGGAAGCTGTTGCTCGAGCGCGGCGAGCATTGTGTCGCGGCGCGCGCCGAGAAGCGCACGCACGCGCTGGAGGTTCGGCTCGAGCCGGCCCCGGCGCAGGAACTCGAAGACCGTCGCCTGGCCGAGCAGGACGGGCGTGATGTAGGTCGAGACCGCGAGCGCCTCCACGTCGTGCTCGAGCTGCTCGGGCAGGACGAAGTAGCCGACGCGGAGCCCCGGCGCAACGGTCTTGGAGAACGACGAGGAGTAGACGACACGCTCACCGCCGTCCAGCTCGAACAGGGTCGGCGGAGGCTCGCCTTCGAAGCGCACGAGCCCGTAGGGATCGTCTTCGATCACGAGCAGCTCGTGCTCGCGTGCCAGCGCCACGAGCTTTCGCCGCCGCTCCGTCGAGAGCGTCCGACCGCTCGGGTTCTGGAACGTCGGGATCGTGTAGAGGAACGCCGGCTTGTCGCCGGTCGCGAGCACACGCTCGAGCGCGTCGAGGTCGAGCCCTTCCTCGTCCAGCGGCAGCGCGGTCGTCTCGATCCCCCGCGCGGCGAGGATCTTGAGCGGGCGGTCGTACGTCGGTGCTTCGACGAGGACTCGTTGCCCGGCGAAGCGCTCGGCGAGGAAGACGAGCCCTTGCAGCGACCCGTTCGTGACGAGAACTCGCCGTGGCTCGACGCCGTGACGCTGCGCGATCCACTCCCGCAGCGGCTGGTAGCCGGCGGCCGACCCGTACGAGAGCACGGTGGTGCCGTCCCGCTCGACGGTCGCCCGTGCGCAATCCGCAAGCTCGTCGACCGGGATGCACTCGGGCGCCGGGACTCCCCGCGCAAAGGAGATCGTGTCCACCAAAGCCGAGTGTAGAGCTAGGTCCGGGTGGCGACGCGCTCGGCGACGAGCTGTGCGACCTCGGTCGGCGTCGTCCCCACCTCGATCCCGACGGCCTCCAGCGCCTCCTTCTTGGCCTGGGCCGTTCCGGACGAGCCGGAGATGATCGCTCCCGCGTGGCCCATCGTCTTCCCGGGTGGGGCCGAGAAGCCCGCGATGTAGGCCAGCACCGGCTTCGTGACGTGGTCCTCGACGAAGCGTGCGGCCTTCTCCTCTTCGTCGCCGCCGATCTCGCCGACGAGGACGATCAGCTCCGTCTCGGGATCGGCCTCGAAGCGCTGGAGCACGTCGATGAACGACGAGCCGACGACCGGGTCGCCGCCGATCCCGACGATGGTCGAGTTGCCGAGGCCGAGCTGCGTCAGCTCGTGGCCGATCTGGTAGGTGAGCGTGCCGGAGCGAGAGACGAGCCCGATCACGCCCTCGGCGAAGATCTCCGCCGGGATGATCCCCACGTTTGCCTTCCCCGGCGACAGAACACCCGGGCAGTTGGGGCCGATCATCGTCACGCCCTTGCCCTGGATGTAGGCATAGACACGCAGCATCTCGTGGGCCGGGATGTGCTCTGTGATGCAGATCACCGTCCTGATGCCGGCATCCACGGCCTCGTAGATCGCGTCGGTGGCGAAGCGGGCCGGGACGAAGATCAGCGTCGTGTTCGCCCCCGTCTCTGCGACCGCGTCGGCCACGGTGTTGAACACTGGAATTCCTTCGACGTCTTGACCCGCCTTACCCGGAGTGACCCCCGCGACCACCTGCGTGCCGTAGTTGCGGTTCCGGAGGCCGTGGAAGCGTCCTTCACTGCCGGTCAGTCCCTGGACGACGAGACGAGTATCGCTGTCGACGATGATCGCCATCAGCGCTCTTTGCTCGCCCTGACGACAATGGATCTGCAGTCTCAGCGCGCCGTCCTCGATGTTGTCGACGAGGAGCTCGCGAACGCGCCTCGCGTCCTCGGGAGGAGTCTCGACGCGCGCCAGCCAAGCCTCGACCACGGGGCGCCGCTCGAAGTGTTCGATCTGCTCCACGTCCAGACCCGCCTCCGCGAGTAGCTCCTTCCACTCCTCCTCGGAGTAGCAGCGCACGTGCGTCGGATCGCGAACCCGCTCGGCCTCTTCGACTCGTTCGTCGACGAACACGTTGTCCTCGATCACGACGAGACGCCGCGTGACGCGTGCCATCTCGGCCACGGCGGTCCCGACGTCCTCGAAGTGGTGAGCCGCAATCCGGCACGTGACGACGTCGAAGCTGCCGTCCGCGAAGGGCAGCTCCTCCGCACGGGAGACGACGTCCGGGTACATGCCCGGCGCAGGATCGACGGTGATCACCGTGCAGCCCTCCTCGCGGAGCCTTCGGGCGACGTGCCCACCGCCGGTCGCAACGTCGAGCACCGTGACGCCTTCGCCCGGCTCGCACCATTCGACCAGCAGGTCGAGATCGGGCCCTTCGCGGTGTGTCGCGCTGTCGCGATAGGCGTGGGCGCGCCGAGACCAGACGTCCGTCATGCGGCCGCCAGCTCCACTGCCCGCTGCGCTGCATCCAGCATCGTCGGCTCGACGCGGAGGTTCGGCGGCGCCGCGTCGGCGAGGAGCTTGCGTCCTTCTTCTGCATTCGTGCCGTCGAGGCGCACGACGATCGGCAGGTCGATCTGCATCTGTTCGAGCGCGGCGAGGATTCCGCGCGCTACCTCGTCGCCGCGCGTGATGCCGCCGAAGATGTTGAAGAAGATCGAGCGCACCTGCCGGTCGCTCGTGATCACTTCCAGTGCGTCGACGACGCCCTGAGCGTCACCGCCGCCGCCGAGATCGCAGAAGTTCGCCGGACGGCCGCCTGCGGTGACGACCACATCGACGGTCGACATCGAGAGCCCTGCCCCGTTCCCGAGGATGCCGACGTCGCCGTCGAGCTTCACGTACGTGACGCCCTTTTCACGCGCAAAGCGCTCCTGAGGATCGGCCGCCTCGACGTCGCGCATCTCGGCAATGTCCGGGTGACGGAAGAGCGCGCTGTCGTCCACGGTGAACTTCGAGTCGAGCGCACGCACCTCGCCCTCGGGCGTGACGATCAACGGGTTGATCTCGCAGAGCATCGCGTCGGACTCCACGAAGCAGCGGTAGAGCTTCTGGATGATCGCGAGGATCTGCTTCTGCTCGTTGGGATCGTCGATCCCAGCCCCGTAGATCAGACGGCGGCCCTGATAGGGCTGGAACCCCTCGAGGGGGTCGACGTGTAGACGCGCCAGCGCATCGGGGTTCTCCTCCGCGACCTGCTCGATCTCCACTCCGCCTTCGGTCGTGAGCATGTACAGCGTCTTCTTTGCGCCGCGGTCGAACGTGACCGAGAGGTAGTACTCCTTCGCGATGTCGGAGGCCTTCTCGATCCAGAGCCTGCGGACGATGTGCCCGCGGATGTCGAGACCGAGGATCTCGCGCGCCTTCGCCTCGGCGTCCGCCGGATCGTCGGCGAGCTTGATCCCGCCTGCCTTCCCGCGACCGCCCGTCAGGACCTGAGCCTTCACGACGACGGGGCCGCCGAGATCGTCGGCTGCCGCCCGCGCCTCCTCGGGGCTCGTAGCGAGCCGTCCCTCCGACACCGGAATGCCGAAGCGCGCGAAGAGCTGTTTGCCCTGGTACTCGTAGAGGTCCACCGGCGGCGGACTCTACCCGGGCCTCGCCGCGTTTCGCCGCACTCACCTTCGCCCGAGTCGCGTAGGACGGGCGCCGAACCGTGGCAATGTCCGCATCGCCGCGGCGCCGCCCCTCGAACCCGCGCAACGTCCTTCTTGTTACACGCGCGTGCGGGTGCGCGCGCGACGACCCCACCCGGGTGGGGGTTCGGCACCCACCACCCACTGGGAACGACGATACCGACCGAACTCCGCACGTGTCTGCGCCAGATGTGTGCCGAGTTTCAGTCGGCGGTCACGACACAGATCACCTGGCCGGTCGTGACCGGTTGGCCTGCCGTCACCGAGAGCTCCGTCACGCGACCGCTGCGATGCGCATGGACTTCGTTCTCCATCTTCATCGCCTCGACGATGCACAGCACCTGGCCCGCCTCGACGTGATCACCTTCCGCAACCTCGACGGCGAGCACGGTCCCCTGCATCGGGCTCACGACCGCATCGCGCCCTGCGCCCGCGGCGCCCGCCCCGCGCGACCGCTCGCTACGGCGCCGCGCCAGCTCCGCAAAGCCCGGCTCCGGCCGCAAGACCCGCACCTCGAATCGCCGTCCGTCGACCTCGACCGAGCGGACCGACTCCTGAAGAGCGGGCGTCCCGATCGCGGCAGCCCCGACCGGCCGCCCGTTCTCGAGCTCTTCCGCCCGAGCCGCCAGCAGCTCCGATTCGACGATGCCGTGGCACGTCCC
Source organism: uncultured Actinomycetes bacterium (assembly GCA_963759365.1). Taxonomy (GTDB): domain Bacteria; phylum Actinomycetota; class Thermoleophilia; order Gaiellales; family Gaiellaceae; genus 3-1-20CM-4-69-9. The sequence continues at coordinate 160,854 of CAVWYX010000005.1, read as the reverse complement.
ACCCTCGATGAAGCAAGGATGCGTGAGGAGCGCCTTGTGAAACCCGATCAGCGTCTTGACCCCGTCGACCGCAAACTCGTCGAGCGCGCGCAGCATGCGCCGGCGCGCGTGCTCGCGATCGACGTCGTGCACGATCAGCTTGGCGATCATCGGGTCGTACAGCGGTGAGATCTCGCTGCCCGCGACGACGCCCGAGTCGACGCGCACCCCCGGTCCCGCCGGCTCCTGGTAGCGCACGATCGTGCCGGGCGCCGGCAGAAAGCCGTTCGATACGTCCTCCGCGTTGATCCGGCACTCGAGCGCGTGCCCATCGAGCCGCACGTCTTCCTGCCGTACCGACAGCGGTCGTCCCGCCGCTATCAGCAGCTGTTCGCGGACGAGGTCGAGCCCCGTGACCATCTCCGTCACGGTGTGCTCGACCTGGATGCGCGTGTTCATCTCGAGGAAGAAGTACTCGCCGTCATGCGTGAGAAGCCCCTCGATCGTTCCCGCGCTCCGGTAGTCGACCGCCCGCGCGGCCTCGACGGCGATGCGGCCGACTCGCGCTCGCAGCTCCGAGTCGACTGCCGGCGACGGAGTCTCCTCGACGAGCTTCTGGTGTCGCCGCTGGATGGTGCAGTCGCGCTCTCCGAGATGGATGACATTGCCGCTCGAGTCGGCGAGGACCTGCACCTCGACGTGACGCGGGTCCTCGAGGTAGCGCTCGACGTAGACGGCAGCGTTCGAGAAGTACGCCTCGCCTTCGCGCCGCGCCGACTCGAACGCGCGCTCGACCTCGTCGGCGCCGCGCACGACCTTTAGCCCCTTGCCCCCACCTCCGGCCGAGGCCTTGATCGCAATCGGCCAGCCGAGCTCGTCGCCGAGCCGGCGCGCCTCTGCCGCCGATTCCACCGGCTCGGTCACCCCCGGGATGATCGGCACCCCGGCCGCGCGCATCCGCTCGCGCGCCTCGATCTTGGAGCCCATCGCCTCGATCGCCTCAGGCGGCGGACCGACCCAGACGAGCCCGTTGTCGGCGCACGCGCGCGCGAACGCCGCGTTCTCGGCGAGAAAGCCGTAACCAGGATGGACGGCCTCGGCGCCGGCGCGTCGCGCCGTCTCGATGATCCGGTCCTGCCGGAGGTAGCTCTCGGCAGCCGGCCCACCGCCGATCAGATACGCCTCGTCGGCATACGAGACGTGCAGCGCAGCACGATCTGTCGCGGAGTAAACGGCCACCGAGCCGATCCCCAGCTCACGGAGAGTGCGGAAGACGCGGATCGCGATCTCCCCGCGGTTCGCGACGAGCACTTTGCTGAAAAGAGGCACGGCCATTCGTATTCTCTCCGGGGAGTGAGCCTCCCCGACGCCCTGACGATCGCCCGCGCGGCTTCCGTCCCGTTCGTGATCCTCCTCTATGCGTGGGATTTCAACGGGCACAACTACTGGGCGACGGCGCTCTTCGCGGCCGCGATGGCGACGGATTGGTTCGACGGACGGATCGCCCGCAGCCGCGGTCACACCTCCCCGCTCGGCTCCTTGCTGGATCCCGCCGCGGACAAGATCCTCGTCCTCGCGGTGATGATCATGCTCATCGACCAGCGCGTCTTCCCGGGATGGATGGTCGCCCTCATAGTCGTACGGGAGTTCCTCGTCACGGCGCTCCGTCTGGCGGCGGTCGAGCGCGGAGTCGTGCTGCACGCGCGCGACCTCGGCAAGCTCAAGACGTGGTCTCAGGCGATCGCCGCCGCGGTCGGAGGCTTCGCCGCCGCCGGCGCGTGGCGCGACGACTTCGCCTGGTGGGCCCTGCTGATCGCCCTCGTGCTGACGTGGATCTCGGGGCTGGACTATGCGCGCGCCGCGCCGCGGCTCTGGCGGACCGGCGCCGCGGCCTGATCTTCCTCCTCTGGCTCCGAGACCGGCCCGCCTCCACGGCGTCGGCGCCACGTGCCCGACTTCCTCGAGGCGTAAGGCGAGCACGATCGCGCGGCGCTCCTCCGGGCTGGGCTCGGGGACGATTTCCAGATCCACGAGCGTCACCTTAGGCGATTCCGCCGGGTTCCGTATCGAACCGCCAAATCCCCCGGCCGGGGGATACGTCCACTGCGTCGCCAAGCGACAATCCGCGTCGGTCTGACGTCTTTCTGGAGGTACGCATGTTGCAGTGGAAGCCCAAGCTGATTGGTCTCATCGCCGTCTTGGTCCTCGTCGCAGCCGCGCTTGGGCAGTTCAGGTGGGACCAGTTCACCTGGTTCTAGAGACCTAACGTGAGCTCTCCGGGGGCCGCGCCCCGCAGGCTAAACGCCCTTATCTTCACCGTTTGTCTGGCCGGGCTCGGCGTTCTCGCCGCGGCCGCCTACGACCTCGCGACGACCGCGCATAGCGGCGGCACGCTGATCAGCCTCACGGCGCTCATCGCCGCCGCCACGCTCGCCGAGCGGTTCCCGGTCCCGATCAGCTCGGAGACCGGCGGCGGCGTGATCTCGCTGACGTTCGTGTTCGCCGTCGCGGCGATCGTGCTGTTCGGCTGGGCCCCAGGAGCGCTTCTGCTCGTCACGGCGACTTCCATCGTCATGCTGTGGGAGCATCGGCCGCTCCAGCGGATCGCCTTCAACGTCGCCGTCCTCGCGCTGGTTGCGCTCGCGGCCGGAGTCCTGATCTCTCCTATCCACGGCGACAGCGTGGGTGCGCTGTTCTCCCGCGTAGCCGTTGCCGCGACAGCGGATTACTGCGTGAACATGATCTTGATCTCGGCGGCGATCGCGTTCAGCACCGGCCAGAAGTACCCGGGCCTCGTCAGAGCGCATGTTCGCGCGACGATCGTCCCGTTCGCATTCATGGCGTCCGCAGCGCTGATGCTCGTCGTGCTGTGGGAACGCTCGCCCGCCATCTCTATCGCGCTGGTCGGCCCGCTGCTCGCGATTTCCCTGTATCAGCGCTCCACCAACCGTGCGCTCAACGCGATGCGGCTCGCGCTCACGGACCCGCTCACCGGGCTCGGCAACCACCGGCACTTCCACGAGCGTCTGCAGCGTGAGCTCCGTACAGCCGAGGAGCAGACGACTCCGCTGACGCTCTGCTTCCTGGACGTCGACAACTTCAAGACGGTCAACGACCGCTTCGGCCACCCGGCGGGCGACCGCGTGCTATCGCAGGTCTCGAGCAGGTTGCGGCAGGGCGGCGAGGCATTTCGCCTCGGAGGCGACGAGTTCGCGCTCCTCCTGGCCGGCCACGACGAGCGGACGGCGCTCGCCGCCGCACACTCGATCGTCGAGCGCATCGGGGCCGTCGAGTTCGACGGCATCGGCGAGGTGACCGTCAGTGCCGGTCTCGCGACGTTTCCGGTTCAGGGACACGGCCGCGACGAGCTGATCCGGGTCGCCGACAGCGCCCTCTACTGGGCCAAGGAGCACGGGAAGAACCGCGTGCGCCTCTATCGGCCCGACCTCGTCGAGATCGCCGAGCTCAAGGGGCTCGCGGCAGGGCCCGATCAGGCCGCGCGCTATCGCGCCGCCGCCTCGCTTGCCAAAGCAGTCGACGCCCGCGACACGTACACCGGGAGCCATTCGGAGCGAGTCAGCGAACTGGCCGCGCGAATCGCGCTCCGGCTCGGGCTCGATCTCGAGCAGGTCGAGCTCACCCGCCTCGCGGGCAGCCTGCACGACCTCGGCAAGCTGGCGATCCCGGAGGAGATCCTGCGCAAGGACGGCACCCTGACCGACTCCGAGCGGCTCGTCCTCGAGCGTCACCCACAGATCGGCTTCCGCATGCTGGACAGCCTCGGTGTCGACCCCGTGGCCGACATCGTCCTCCACCATCACGAGCGCTGGGACGGCACGGGCTATCCAGACCGCCTGATCGGCGATCAGATCCCGCTCGGCGCCCGAATCATCTTCGTCGCCGACGCGTACGACGCGATGACGTCTGATCGCGTCTACCGGCCCAAACGCTCCTCGAAAGCGGCACTCGCGGAGCTGCGGCGCTGCGCCGGCACGCAGTTCGAGCCGCGGATCGTCGCGGCCTTCGCGGAAGAGCTCGAGGAGCTCGAAGAGCTCGAAGCGCCTTCGGCGCCTGCGGTGCTCGTCCCGGCCCTCGCCTCGTAGCGGCCCGGATCAGAGAGGGATGTTGCCGTGCTTCCGTCGGGGGCGCGGTTCCTGCTTCGCCAGCGCGGTCTCGAGCGCGTCGATGAGCACCGGCCGGGTGCGCCTCGGCTCGATCACCTCGTCGACGTAGCCGCGCTCGGCGGCGGAGTACGGATTCGCGAAGCGCTCGCGGTAGTCGGCGATGAGCTCTGCGCGGCGGGTATCCGGATCGTCCGCATCCTCCAGCTCCTTGCGGAAGATGATGTTGACCGCGCTCTCCGGGCCCATCACGGCCACCTCGGCGGTCGGCCACGCGAAGTTGAAGTCGGCGCGGATGTGCTTGGAGCTCATGACGTCGTACGCGCCGCCGTATGCCTTGCGCGTGATCACCGTGAGCTTCGGCACGGTCGCCTCTGCATAGGCGTACAAGAGCTTCGCGCCGTGCCGGATGATGCCGCCCCACTCCTGCTGCGTCCCCGGCAGGAAGCCCGGGACGTCGACGAACGTCACGAGCGGGATGTTGAAGGCGTCGCAGAAACGGACGAATCGAGCGGCCTTCACGGACGAATCGATGTCGAGGACGCCTGCAAGCGAGCGCGGCTGGTTGCCGATGACGCCGACAGGTTGTCCGCCGAGCCGTGCGAGCCCGCAAATGACGTTCTCCGCCCAGCGCTCGTGCACCTCGAGGAAGTGGCCGTCGTCGACGACACGCCGCACCACCTCGTGCATGTCGTACGGCTTGTTCGGATTGTCCGGCACGAGGGTGTCGAGCTCCGGCTCCTCCCGGTCGGGCGGGTCGGATGGCTCGGCGAACGGCGGCGGATCCAGGTTGTTCTGCGGCAGGAAGGACAGCAGGTAGCGCGCGTCCTCGAGACACGTCTTCTCGTCGGGCGAGGTGAAGTGCGCGACTCCGGACTTCGAGGCATGAGTCGTGGCGCCGCCGAGCTCCTCGAACGTCACTTCCTCGCCGGTCACGGTCTTCACGACATCGGGGCCGGTGATGAACATGTAGGAGCTTCCCTCGACCATGAAGACGAAGTCCGTAATCGCAGGCGAGTAGACGGCGCCGCCGGCGCACGGGCCCATGATCAGCGAGATCTGGGGGATCACCCCCGAGGCCTGGACGTTGCGCCAGAAGATCTCCGCGTAGCCCGCCAGGGAGACGACGCCTTCCTGGATTCGCGCTCCGCCGGAGTCGTTGATCCCGATCACCGGGCAGCCGAACTTCAAGGCCATATCCATGACCTTGCAGATCTTCTCGGCGAAGACCTCGCTCAACGAGCCGCCGAAGACGGTGAAGTCCTGGGAAAAGACGAACACCTTTCGGCCGAAGATCGTCCCGTAGCCCGTGACGACCGCGTCACCGTACGGCCGGCGCTCGAGCATTCCGAAGTTCGACTCCCGGTGGCGCACGTAGCGATCGAGCTCGACGAACGAGCCCGGGTCGAGGAGCTCGACGAGGCGCTCCCGCGCGAGCAGTTTCCCCTGCTGGCGTTGGCGCTCGACGGCCCGCTCGGTCCCGGTGTGCTCGGCCTCGTCCCTTAGCTGCTGGAGCTGCTCGAGCTTCTCCTGAGTCGAGTCGGCGCGATCGTCCGTTGTTGCCATGGGAGCAGCCTAGTATGGCTACCGCGTGGACGAGTTCCGGCTCCTTGGCCCCGTTGAGGCCGTCGTGGCCGGGAGGCCGGTCCGGCTCGCCGCGGCGAAACCTCGCGCGCTGCTCGCGCTTCTTCTGCTCCACCGAAACGAGGTCGTTCCGACTGAGCGACTGATCGACGACCTCTGGGGCGACGAAGCGCCGGCACGAGCAACGAAGACGCTTCAGGTGTACGTCTCGCAGCTTCGGAAGGAGCTCGGCGCCGACCGGTTGGTCACGCGACCGCCGGGCTACGAGCTGCGCGTGGCCGACGGCGAGCTCGACCTCGATCGGTTCGAGACGCTGGCCGCTGCAGCGCGGGACGAGCTCGCGCGCGGCAACGCGGGCGCGGCCGCAGCAGGTCTGCGCGAAGCGCTCGCGCTCTGGCGCGGACCCGCGCTGCGCGAGTTCCGAGCGGAGCCGTTCGCCGAGGGGGCAGCGCATCGCCTGGACGACATGCGACTGGCAGCACTCGAGGATCGCCTGTACGCCGAGCTCGAAGCCGGCGGCGACGCCGCCGTCATCCCGGATCTCGAAGCGCTCGTCGACGCTGAGCCGCTGCGGGAGCGTCCGCGCGAGCTGCTGATGCTCGCGCTCTATCGTGCCGGCCGCCAGGCCGACGCGTTGGAGCTCTTTCGCCGAACACGCGAGCTGTATGTCAAGGATCTCGGCATCGAGCCGGGCCCATCTCTGCGCGAGCTCGAGCGTGCGATGTTGCGCCAGGACCCGGCGCTGCAGGCCCAGAGCCCGCCGCCGGGGGCATCCCCGACTCCGTCGAGTGCGCGCCCCCGAAGACGACGAACGCTGGCGCTTCTGGCCGGCGCCGGCTCGTTGATCGCCGCGGCGCTCGTTACCGCACTGCTCCTCCACGGCGGCGGCTCGAGCAGCGGCAGCACGCATTCACCGCAGAATCCACAGCTGAGGTCGTTCGTCTACAAGGTCGAGAACTTCCTCGCGCAGTCCCGGGACGGTCGAGGAGAAATCAAACGGGCTATCGCCGGCGCTTTCGACTGCAGCATCCCGACACAGGTCGCCGCTGCGCAACTCGATCACGTTCAACGGAACAGGCAGAGCCTTCTCGAGCAGCTCGCGGCGCTCCAAGTGCCGGCGGGCGACGCAGCGCTACGCGCGTCCGATCTCCTGCAGCGAGCGAGTCATGCGTCGATTGCGGCGGACTGGATCTACCGCGATTGGCTTCGGGCTCGAACGTCATGCCCGCGAGGCAGCCGCCTGCCGGCCCGAGCGCGCGCGGCCGACGCGCGCGCGACCAGACTGAAGAAACAGTTCCTCGCCGCCTTCGATCCACTGGCCAAACAGTTCGGCCGACGCGTTTGGCGCTCAGACGAGTTCTAACGGAGTGTCAGGGCCGCGCCGACGGCGGCGTACTTCCCCCACGCGTGGGTCGGCACTCCGCCCCACACGAGCAACGAGCGTCCAGTCCACACAGCGGTCGCTTCGAGCCGATCGGGAAGCGGGCCGTGCGAGAGCGGCGCCCAGCGCTTCGAACGAGGATCGTAGGCGGCTCCGCCGCGCTGCCCGCCCCAGACGACGAGCCGCTTGCCCGTCCAAACTGCCACTTTCCCCATTCGCGCGGACGCCAGCGGCGGGAGCGGCGTCCAGCGGTTGGTCGCGACGTCGTATGCGAACCCGAAGGTCGCTCCGCCGACGAGGAGGAGCTCATGCCCGTCCCAGACGGCCGTTGCCCCGTCGCGCCGGGCCGGCAGTGGCCGGAGAGAGCGCCACGTGTTCCGGACCGGGTTGTAGGCGGCGGCTCGCCTGCCGACGAGGACGATCATCTCCCGGCCGGTCCACGCGCCGATCGGGCGCTGGCTGCCCGGCAGCGGTGAGCGCGGCAAAGGACGCCACTTGTTCGTGAGGGGGTTGTACGCAACGCCGTCGGAGAACGCGTCACCGCAGCAACCGCCGCCCCAGCCGATCAGCTCCCTCCCCGTCCAGACGACGGCGGCGAAACCGTCGTGCAGCGACAGGAGTCTCGACGAGGGAAGCCGTCGCCACTCGTTCGTCGCCGGATCGAAGGCTTCGCGCGTGCCCTGCCCCCAGACGAGCATCTCCTTCCCGGTCCACGCGGCACTGAGCCCCATGAAGCCCGCCGTACGGCGGGGCGGCTCGAGCCGGCGCCAGGCGTTTGCACGCGGGTCGTAGGCGGCCGCGACGTTGACGGCTCCCGCGGCGTAGGGCTTCCCGCGGGAATCGAGCGCCGTGAGCTGATCGCGGCCGAAGACGATCATCTCCTTGCCCGTCCAGGCGCTCGTTCGCGCGTTGAACTCCGGAGTGATCGGTGATCTCGGGAGAAGACGCCAGGTCTCCGCCTGCCCCGCGGCCGCCGGAGCGGTCGCGGGCAGGAGCAGGACGACAAAGGCGAGAGCGAGGCGGAGCGTGGGGCGGGTCATGTTGTCCTTCCGGTCGGGTGGCCCGAGCATCGCCGATACCGGCCAAGCCGCGGCAAAGCGCGGGCAAAACGGGACAGTTAAGGTCGTCGCATGCTCGACCGCTCGACGATCTGGCCCTACCGGGAAGGCGAGCCGGGCGAGTTCATCTACCAGCGCTACGGCCATCCCACCGGCGCGGAAGCCGAACGCAGGCTCGGCGAGCTGGACGGCGGCCACGCGCTCCTCTTCTCCTCCGGCGCCGGGGCAACGACCGCGCTGGCGCTCTCGGTGCTCGCTCCCGGCAAGACGATCGCCCTCGCAGAGGGCGCCTACTTCGGGACCGGCGTCACGTTCCGCGAGCTCGAGCGCTGGGGTCTCCGCTACGTCGAGTTCGACCAGACCGGCTCGCCTCCGGAAGGCGTCGACCTCGTCTGGCTCGAGGCGCCTTCGAACCCGTTCCAGACCATGCCCGATCTCGAGGCTGCGGCAGCACATCCGGCGCCTGTTGTCGTCGATGCCACCGCCGCGACACCGATTCACCTGCGCCCGCTGGAGCACGGCGCCGACTTCGTCCTGCACAGCGGCACGAAGTACCTCGCGGGCCACGACGACGCGCTGCTCGGCGTCGTCGTGTGCAAGCGTGAGGAGGACGCGGCCCGTCTTGTCGAGCTCCGGACGCGGACGGGGATCGTCGCCGGCCCGGATGCCTGCTACCTCCTGCTCCGGGGACTGAAGACGCTCGAGGTGCGCGTCCGGCATCAGACCGAGTCGGCGCGCGAGCTGGCGCAAAGGCTCGCGGCACATCCAAACGTGCGCGTCGTCCGCTACGCGGGCATCGGCGGCCTCCTCTCCTTCGACGTCGCGGGCGCCGACGAAGCTCGGCACGTCGAGACCTCCCTGCGCCTGATCACGAACGCAACGAGCCTCGGCAGCGTCGACTCGCTCCTCGAGTCGCGCGCCCGCTGGGAGGGAGACCGTGTCCCACCCGGTTTGCTGCGCCTGAGCGTAGGACTGGAGCCGGTCGAGGACCTCTGGCAGGACCTGGCGCAGGCCCTCGAATTTCCAGGCTCTTTTCCCGCACGGGAGTAAGATTTGCGCCCCTGGGACGAAGTCCCTCACGCATAGCCGGCACACCCGCCGCCCGAAGGTCCACCGGCGGACGCGGACCCATCCCTCGCACAAAAGGAGTCAGCTGTGGCTGTACGAGAGACTCAGAGCGGAACCCGGAGGGCGGCCCGTCGCGCGCCCTCCTCCAGCGACCGCGCCGGAGGTAACGGCACGGTCGAGGTCAGACGGCAGGACCTGCAGGATCTGCTCGACGCTCTCCGCTCGGCGAGGGACGGAGAGACCGGCGTGCGGCTGTCTGCACGGAAGAGCGGGGTCATGGGTGACCTGGCGAAGGCGTTCAACCAGATGGTCGGCCGGCAGGAAGGGCTCGCGGGGGAGCTCAGCCGCATCGGCAGGCTCATCGGGCGCGAGGGCCGGATGACCGAGCGCGCGAAGGTCAAGGGCGCAAAGGGCAACTGGGCCGAGGCGGTCGACTCGGTGAACACGCTGATCGACGATCTCGTGCGGCCGACGATCGAGGTCTCGCGCGTGCTCGACGCCGTGGCACGAGGGCGACCTCTCGCAGAAGATGTCCCTCAAGATCGAGGGACGCCCGCTGCGGGGCGAGTTCCTCCGCATCGGCACGACCGTGAACACGATGCTCGACCAGCTGAGCTCGTTCGCGGCCGAGGTCAGCCGCGTCGCACGCGAGGTCGGCACCGAGGGCGTCCTCGGCGGACAGGCACGCGTCAAGGGCCTGTCGGGGATCTGGCGCGAGCTCACGGACAACGTCAACGGGATGGCGTCGAACCTGACGTCGCAGGTGCGGAACATCGCCGACGTCACCACGGCGGTCGCAAACGGCGACCTGAGCAAGAAGATCACCGTCGACGCCAAGGGCGAGGTGCTCGAGCTGAAGGACACCATCAACACGATGGTCGACCAGCTCTCCTCATTCGCCGACGAAGTCACGCGAGTCGCGCGCGAGGTCGGCACCGAGGGCAAGCTCGGCGGGCAGGCGAACGTCAAAGGCGTCTCCGGCACCTGGAAGGACCTGACGGACAACGTCAACTTCATGGCGGGCAACCTCACGACGCAGGTGCGCGGCATCGCCAAGGTCGTCACCGCGGTCGCGGACGGGGACCTGGCGCAGAAGTTCACGATCGAGGCGAAGGGCGAGGTCGCGGCGCTCGCGGACACGATCAACTCCATGATCGACACGCTCCGCGTCTTCGCGGAGCAGGTCACCACCGTCGCACGCCAGGTCGGTACGCAGGGCAAGCTCGGCGGACAGGCCGACGTGCCGGGGGTCGCCGGGACGTGGAAGGCTCTCACCGACAGCGTCAACGGGATGGCGGCCAACCTGACCGACCAGGTTCGCAACATCGCCGACGTCACGACCGCGGTCGCGAAGGGCGACCTGTCACGAAAGATCACGGTCGACGCGAAGGGCGAGGTCCTCCGCCTCAAGAACACGATCAACACGATGGTCGACCAGCTGTCCGCGTTCGCGGACGAGGTGACCCGCGTCGCAAAGGAGGTCGGCACGGAAGGACGTCTCGGCGGGCAGGCCGAGGTGAAGGGTGTCAGCGGGACGTGGCGTGAGCTGACAGGGAACGTCAACCAGCTCGCCGACAACCTCACGAACCAGGTGCGGAACATCGCGGACGTGACGACCGCCGTCGCGAACGGCGACCTGTCGCGAACGATCACCGTCGATGCCCGCGGCGAGATCCTCGAGCTCAAGAACACGATCAACACCATGGTCGACCAGCTCTCCGCGTTCGCGGACGAGGTCACGCGGGTCGCGACCGAGGTGGGCACCGAAGGACGATTGGGCGGCCAGGCAGAGGTCGAGGGAGTCTCCGGAACGTGGCGGCAGCTGACACAGAGCGTGAACGGCATGGCCTCGAACCTGACCGACCAGGTGCGGAACATCGCCGATGTCACGACCGCCGTCGCGACGGGCGACCTCTCCAAGAAGATCACCGTCGACGCCCGAGGCGAAGTGCTCGAGCTCAAGGAGACCATCAACACGATGGTCGACCAGCTCTCCTCGTTCGCCGACGAGGTCACCCGCGTCGCCCGCGAGGTCGGCACCGAGGGCCGTCTCGGCGGTCAGGCGAACGTCGAGGGCGTCTCGGGCACCTGGAAGGCGTTGACGGACAACGTCAACGCCATGGCCGGCAACCTCACCGGCCAGGTCCGCAACATCGCCGAGGTCACGACCGCGGTCGCGACCGGCGACCTCTCGAAGAAGATCACGGTCGACGCGCGCGGCGAGGTGCTCGAGCTCAAGGAAACCGTCAACACGATGGTCGACCAGCTCCGCACCTTCGCAGCGGAGGTGACGCGCGTCGCCAAGGAGGTCGGCACCGACGGGCGTCTCGGCGGCCAGGCGAACGTGGAGGGTGTCAGCGGGACGTGGAAGGCGCTGACGGACAACGTCAACACGCTCGCGGACAACCTCACGAGCCAGGTGCGCAACATCGCCGACGTCACGACTGCGGTCGCGAACGGCGACCTGACGAAGAAGATCACCGTCGACGTCAAGGGCGAAGTCCTCCAGCTCAAGGACACGATCAACACCATGGTCGACCAGCTGTCGTCCTTCGCGGACGAGGTCACGCGGGTCGCGCGAGAGGTGGGCACCGAGGGCAAGCTCGGCGGCCAGGCCAACGTGAAGGGCGTCTCCGGCACGTGGAAGGACCTCACCGACAACGTCAACGCAATGGCCGACAACCTCACGAACCAGGTGCGCAACATCGCCGACGTCACGACGGCCGTCGCCCTCGGCGACCTGAGCAAGCAGATCACGGTCGACGCGCGCGGCGAGATCCTCGAGCTCAAGAACACGGTCAACACGATGGTCGACCAGCTCTCGAGCTTCGCGGCCGAGGTGACGCGCGTCGCCAAGGAGGTCGGGACCGAGGGCAAGCTCGGCGGCCAGGCGCAGGTCGGCGATGTCAGCGGCGTGTGGAAGGGCCTCACGGACAACGTGAACCAGCTCGCCGGCACGCTCACGACACAGCTCCGGGCGATCTCCGAGGTCTCTCAGGCGGTGACGAAGGGAGACCTGACCCGCTCGATCGCGGTCGAGGCCGAGGGCGAGGTCGCCGAGCTGAAGGACACGATCAACCAGATGATCGGCAACCTCGCGGAGACGACCCGCGCGAACCAGGAGCAGGACTGGCTCAACTCCAACATGGCGCGCTTCACGGGGATGCTCCAGGGAGAGCGCGACCTCGAGACGGTCTCGCGGCTGATCATGTCGGAGCTCACGCCGCTCGTCGGCGCTCAGCACGGCGCCTTCTTCATGATGGAGTCGCCGGGCGGCGAAGGGGACGAGTTCCAGCTCCGCCTGCTAGCGACGTACGGCTACAAGCAGCGCAAGAACGTCCCGACGCGCTTCGCGATCGGCGAAGGCCTCGTCGGCCAGTCCGCGCTCGAGCTGAAGCCGATCCTCATCACGCAGGCGCCGGACGACTACGTCCGGATCACGTCGGGTCTCGGCGAGTCCGCGCCGGTCAACCTGATCGTTCTGCCGGTGCTGTTCGAGGACCAGGTCCTGGCCGTGATCGAGCTCGGTTCGTTCCAGCGCTTTACACCCGTACAGCAGGCGTTTCTCGAGCAGCTGGCCGAATCGTTCGGCGTGGTCCTGAACACGATCCAGGCGAACATGCGGACCGAGGAGCTCCTCGGGCAGTCGCAGCAGCTGACGCAGGAGCTGCAGAGCCAATCCGAGGAGCTGCAGACGCAGCAGGAAGAGCTCCAGCAGACGAACAAGGAGCTCGAGGCAGCAAGCCGCCTCGCTCAAGGCCTCGGAGGAGCTCCTGCAGACGCAGCAGGAGGAGCTGCAGCAGACGAACGAGGAGCTCGAGGAGAAGGCGCAGCTGCTCGAGGAGCAGAACCACCGCATCGAGATCAAGAACCGCGAGATCGAGCTCGCGCGCGCGGCGCTGGAGGAGAAGGCCGAACAGCTCGCGCTCTCGTCACGCTACAAGTCGGAGTTCCTCGCGAACATGTCGCACGAGCTGCGCACGCCGCTCAACTCGCTGCTGATCCTCGCGAAGCTGCTCGCGGACAATCCGGACAGCAACCTGAACGAGAAGCAGATCGAGTTCGCGAACACGATCCACAGCGCCGGCTCCGACCTGCTCGACCTGATCAACGACATCCTCGACCTCTCGAAGGTGGAAGCCGGCCGGATGGGCGTCAATGTCGAGGACGTCAAGCTGGCCGACCTGCGCGACTTCGTCGAGCGCTCGTTCCGGCCTGTCGCCGATGACAAGGGCCTCGACTTCGAGATCGACGTTCACGGCGCCAACGTACCGCCGACGATCGAGACGGATGAGCAGCGGCTCCAGCAAGTCTTGAAGAACCTGCTGTCGAACGCGTTCAAGTTCACGGAGCAAGGTGCCGTCAAGCTTCGGGTCGGCATCGCTGAGGGACGGCAATTCGCGAGCGAGGCACTCGCGAGGGCCGAATCGGTGATCGAGCTCGCTGTCGAGGACACCGGTGTTGGCATCCCCGGGCGACAAGCTGCGCCTGATCTTCGAGGCATTCCAGCAAGCCGATGGGACGACGAGCCGGCGCTATGGCGGGACGGGGCTCGGCCTCTCGATCAGCCGCGAGATCGCGCGGCTGCTCGGCGGCGAGATCCATGTCGAGAGCGCGGTCGGAGAAGGCAGCACGTTCACGCTCTTCCTCCCGGCGAGGTACCAGCCCCTCGAGCACGCCCCTCGTGAGGAGGCTCCGCGAGACGCCGTCGTCTTCCCGGACGAGGTCGTGGACATCGAGGAGCCTGCCGCACCCGGCACGGGCACTCCCCCGCCGTTGCCCGAGCTCGATCCCGCGCTTCTGCTACCGAGCGACGTCGGCGACGACCGCGACGAGATTCAGGCCGGCGATCGCGTCGTTCTCATCGTCGAAGACGATCCCGAGCTCGCGCGCACCGAGCTGGACATCGCGCGCGACCGCGGCTTCAAGGGCCTCGTGGCACTTCGCGGCGACTCCGGGCTCGCGCTCGCGCACGAGTTCAAGCCGGACGCGATCATCCTCGACATGAAGCTGCCGGTCATGGACGGCTGGACCGTCCTCGACCATCTGAAGCACCACCCGGAGACGCGTCACATTCCGGTGCACATCGTCTCGGCCGGGGACGGAAGGAACAACGCACTCAAGGCCGGCGCCGTCGCCTTTCTCGAGAAGCCCATCTCGAAGGAGGGCCTGGAAGAAACGTTCGGCGAGATTCGCAGCTTCATCGACCGCGACGTCAGACGGTTGCTGTTGGTCGAGGACGACGAGTCGCAGAGAAACTCGGTCGTCGAGCTCATCGGGAGCGGCGACGACGTGGAGGCCACGGGAGTGGCCTCGGGCGAGGAGGCCCTCGACGCGCTCGCGCACAGGCGCTACGACTGCATCGTGCTCGACCTCAAGCTGCCGGAGATGGGAGGGTTCGACTTCCTCGAACGGATCAAGGAGGACGATCGCTTCTCGTCGATTCCGGTGATCGTCTACACCGGGAAGCAGCTGACGCGGAGAGAGGAGACCAAGCTCCGGAAGTTCTCCGACGCGATCGTGATCAAGGACGCGAGCTCGCCCGAGCGGCTGCTCGACGAGACGTCCCTCTTCCTTCACCGAGTCGAGCGGAAGCTGCCCGCGGCAAAGCGCCGGATGCTCGAGCAGCTGCACTCCGCCGAGGAGGTCTTCAAGGACAAGCGGATTCTGATCGTGGACGACGACGTCCGGAACGTTTTCGCGCTGACCAGCGTCCTCGAAGCGCACGGCATGGAGGTGGTCTACGCGGAGAACGGCAAAGAAGCGATCGACGCGCTACGGGGCGACTCCGGCGTCAACCTCATGCTCCTCGACATCATGATGCCGGAGCTCGACGGCTACGAGACGACGCGCGCAATCCGCAGTGAGGAGCGATTCCGACAGCTGCCGATCATCGCGCTGACGGCGAAAGCGATGAAGGGCGACCGGGAGAAGGCGATCGCCGCCGGTGCGTCCGACTACATCGCGAAGCCCGTCGACACCGACCAGCTCCTGTCGCTGATGCGAGTCTGGCTCTACAGCTAGGCCATGGCTCGGCTCGACGCAGCTCGGGAGGCAGCGGGCTCGGACGAGCGTCCGCCGAGACAGGACGACCTCGAGGACATCGAGCTCTCCCTCCTCCTCGAGGGGATCTTCCGCCAGTACGGCTTCGACTTCCGCGAGTACGCACCCGCATCGCTTCGCCGCCGCGTCTGGCGACGCGCCCACGCAGAGGGTCTGTCGTCGATCTCGGCGCTGCAGGACCGGCTTCTGCACGACCCGGCCTGCATGGAGCGGCTTCTCCTCGACCTGTCGATCAACGTCACGGCCATGTTTCGCGATCCGGGCTTCTACGCCGCCTTTCGGCGGAAGGTCGTCCCCATGCTGCGGACGTATCCGTTCACACGGATCTGGATCGCGGGCTGCTCGACCGGCGAAGAGGTGTACTCCCTCGCGATCCTGTTACAGGAAGAGGACCTGTACGACCGGACACGGATCTACGCGACGGACATCAACGAAGCGGTGCTCGAACGTGCGCGAGGAGGTGTCTTTCCGCTCGACAAGATGCGGGAGTACACGAAGAACTACATCAACGCCGGCGGTTCGCGGGCCTTCTCCGAGTACTACCTCGCGAAGTACGACGGAGCGCAGTTCCAGCGCACCCTCGTCGACAACGTGGTCTTCGCGCAGCACAACCTGGTCTCCGACCGTTCCTTCAACGAGTTCAACGTGATCGTCTGCCGGAACGTGATGATCTATTTCGACCGCAGGCTCCAGGAGCGAGTGCACAGGCTGTTCTACGACAGCCTCGTCACTTTCGGTGTCCTCGGCCTCGGTCACAGGGAGTCGATCCGGCAGAGCCCGTACGAGGACCGCTACGAAGAGCTCGAGCCGACCGAGAAGCTGTATCGGAAGGTCGCCTAGTGCCCCTCCATGATGTACGACCTGGTCGTCATCGGCGCTTCGTGGGGCGGTCTCCACGCAGTCGGCCGCGTGCTCGCCGGCGTTCCCGACGAGGTCGATCTGCCGATCGTGGTGGCCCAGCACCGTCATCCCGACTCTCTTGATGCCACGCTCCGCGGGCTCCTGGGCAGCGAAATCGGCAGGCCGGTGGTCGACGTCGAAGACAAGCTGCCGATCGAGGCCGGCCGCGTCTACCTGGCGCCTCCCGACTATCACCTGCTCGTGGAGCGCGGCTCGTTCGCCCTTTCGGTCGACGAGCGCGTCAAGTTCGCCCGGCCTTCGATCGACGTCCTGTTCCACTCGGCGGCCGACGCCTACGGCGCAGGAGTGATCGGCGTCATCCTCACGGGCGCCAACGAGGACGGTGCGGCCGGGCTCGCCGAGATCAAGGAGCGAGGCGGAGTTGCGATCATCCAGGACCCCGCCGGCGCGGCACGCCGCGCGATGCCGGACGCGGCGATCGCAGCCACCGTCGCGGACGCCGTGCTTCCGCTCGATGAGATCGGGGCCGTTCATCTACGGGCTTTGCGTCCGACCGGCGGAGAGGACGGGGGCCTAGTGGCAAACGTCCTGCTGGTCGACGACCGGCCCGAGAACCTGGTCGCGCTCGACGCGATCCTCGAGCCGCTCGGGCAGAACCTTCTCCATGCCGGCTCCGGCGAAGACGCGCTGCGGCAGCTCCTGCACCACGAGGTGGCAGTCATTCTCCTCGACGCCCGCATGCCGGACCTCGACGGCTTCGAGACCGCCGCGCTGATCAAGCAGCGCGAGCGGACGAAACACATTCCCATCATCTTCGTGACCGCGATCTCGAAGGACGAGGAGCACGTCTTTCGCGGCTACTCGGCGGGCGCCGTCGACTACGTCTTCAAGCCGTTCGACCCGAACGTCCTGCGTTCCAAGGTCGCGGTCTTCATCGAGCTCCACGAGAAGAACGAGCAGCTGCGGCGCCAAGCCGAGCAGCTGAAGGAGCAGGAGCTGGCCGAGCTGCGCCGGGAAAGCGAGGAGCGCTACCGCTTTCTCGCGGAGTCACAGCCCGACCAGATCTGGACCGCCATGCCGAACGGCCGGCTGGACTACGTGAACCAGCGGGTCCTCGACTACTTCGACACATCCTTTGCCGACATGGTCGCGGGCGGATGGCCGTCCGTCGTCCATCCGGACGACCTCCCGCGCCTGCTCGAGCGGTGGCAACAGGCGCTCGACACAGGCCATCCATACGAGAACGAGGTCCGTCTTCGACGCGCCGGCGACGGCGCCTATCGCTGGCACCTGGCCCGCGCCCTCCCGATGCACAACCGTCGCGGTCAGGTGGTCAAGTGGTTCGGGTCCCATACGGACATCGACGACCAGAAGCGCGCGGAGGAAGCGCAGCGCTTTCTCGTCGAAGCGGGCGAAGTGCTCGCCGGCTCGCTCGACTACCGCAGCACGCTCGCGGCCGTGGCGAGCCTCGCGGTTCCCCGCATCGCCGACTGGACGCGAGTCGACGTGCTCGAACGGGACAACCTGAGAACGCTGGCCGTCGAGCATGTCGACCCGCAGAAGATCGACGTCGCACTCGAGCTTGCGCGCAGGTACCCGGAGGGTCGCGACGCTCCTCACGGCCCGCCACACGTGCTGCGGGCCGAACGGAGCGAGCTCGTGCCGGAGATCACCGAGGAGATGCTCACGGAGCGGGCCGTCGACGAGCTCCACCTCGGCCTCGCGCGCGAGCTCGGCTTTCAGAGCTACATGTGCGTGCCGCTCTTCGCGCGCGGCCGCGTCTTCGGCGTGATGTCGTTCGTCTCCGCCGAGTCTGGCCGCCGTTACGGTCCGCAGGATCTGGCGCTCGCGGAGGAGCTCGCCCGGCGTGCGGGGACGGCGATCGAGAACGCGCAGCTCTACCGCGAGGTGGAAGAGCGTGCGCAGGCGGCGCGCGTGCTCGAGACCGTCGGCGACGGCGTGTTCCTCGTCGACCAGGCCGGGGTCATCCGGCTCTGGAACCGGGCGGCAGAGGCGATCACCGCGCTACGGCGCGCAGACGTCGTCGGCGGCGCGCGGAAGACGTGCTTCCCGGTTGGCTCGCGCTCTCGAACCGCGTCCGCGTCGCCGGAGCCCCGGGCCCGGCCGCAGCCGAGACGGTGCCGCTCGAGCTCACGGGAGGTGAGCGCTGGATCTCGATCTCCGGGGTCGGCTTCGACGAGGGAACGGTGTACGCCTTCCGCGATCTGACGGAGGAGCGTGCCCTCGAGGAGATCCGCCAGGACCTCGTTGCGACCGTTTCGCACGAGGTTCGCACGCCGCTCGCAGCCATCTACGGCTCGGCGCTCACGCTCACGCGAGAGGATCTCGACCTCGAGCAGGACCTGCACTCGAAGCTGCTCGAGGTCATCGTGGCGGAGTCGGCGAGGCTGGCGGACATCGTCAACGACCTCCTGCTGGCTAGCCAGCTCGACTCGGGTACCCTCGAGCTACAGATCGAACGTTGCGACGTCCGCGAGCTGACGGAGGCCGTCATCGATGCCGCGCGTACCCATCTCCCCGACAACGTGACCGTCGACTTCGAAGCACCGCTGGACGACCTGCCTGCCGTCGCGGCCGACGCCGGCGAGCTGCGGCAAGTGCTGGCCAACCTGGTCGACAACGCGATCAAGTACTCGCCGGACGGCGGTGCGATCCGCGTCAGGCTCGACCAGGGCGAAGCCCACGTCAGATTCGAGGTCGCAGACGAAGGGCTCGGTGTCCCGCCCTCGGAGCAGGCCCGGATCTTCGAGAAGTTCTATCGCCTCGATCCGCAGATGACCCGGGGAATAGGCGGGACCGGCCTCGGCCTCTACATCTCGCGAGAGCTCGTCAAGCGGATTAAGGGCCGGATCTGGGTGGAGCCGAATGGAGACCGCGGCTCCATCTTCTTCGTCGAGGTCCCGACCGCCCCCGCCCCCCTCGAGGGGGGACACCCGCGCGAGGCGGCTGAGGCCCGCGCCTAGACAAGAGTGTGGATAGCCGTATACGGACCGGGGACAAAGCTGGCGAAACTATGCATATGACAGTGCTAATCGTCGACGACCATCCCAGCTTCCGGGCCAGCGCCCGGACGCTGCTCCAGGCAGAGGGATACGAGGTCGTCGGCGAGGCCGAGAACGGGGAGACGGCTGTGCAGGCCGCCCGGGAGCTTCACCCGGACCTCGTTCTCCTCGACGTTCAGCTGCCGGATCTCGACGGCTTCCAAGTCGCCGAGCGTCTGCGCAAGCTCGAGGACCCGCCTGCGGTCGTCCTCACGTCGAGCCGGGACGGCGCCGACTACGGATGCTGCATCCGAAACTCGGGCGCCAACGGCTTCGTCCCGAAGGCCGAGCTGTCCGGAGCCGCGATTGCGGCTCTTCTCGTGACGTCGTGACCGCGATCCGGCGGCCCTGGCTCTATTTCGGGCCGGCTGCACTCGCTGCAGGCGGACTCGCAGTCGCGCTTACGATCACCAGCGACCACGAGGAGCATCCGGCCCTCGCGACGGCCCTGGGGCTCTTCGTCAGCTGGTCATTCATTCTCGCGGGCCTGATCGGCTGGACGCGGCGTCCGCAGAACCGCACGGGGATGCTGATGGTCGGCGTCGGCTTCGGCGTCCTCGTCGCCAGCTTGGTGGAGGCGAACGAGCCCCTCCCCTACACGCTCGGGACCATCTTCGGCAGCGTCTTCATCGCTGCGTTCGTCCACCTGCTGCTGGCTTACCCCGCCGGGAACCTGATCAGCCGCTACGCGCTCACGCTCGTCGGAGCCGGCTATGCGACCTCGGTGCTGGCGCCGCTCTTCAACGAGATGTTCCCCGGGCACCGCGAGCCGTGTAAGCCGCACGCGTGTCCCGACAACCTCGTGCAGGTCTCCAGCGACCACAGCGCGCACGTCGCGCAGACGGTGTTCTGGACCTCGGTCGCCGTCTTGCTCTTCGCAGCTGCCTTCTGGTTGCTCGTCGGCCGCTGGCGCCGGGCAACGCCGACGTTGCGACGGATCCTGCGCCCGGTCTACATCGCCGGCGCCCTGAGCTCTTCTCTTGTTCACGGTCGCCAACATCCTCTCGCCCTTCTCGGGCACCGTCAGCACCGTGGTCGCGATCGCGTTGATCGCGACGTTCACGGCAGTGCCCTTCCTCTTCCTCGCGGGTCTGCTGGGAACGAAGCTCGCACGAAGCGCAGGCATGGACGCGGTCTTGGGGGCGATTCCGGAGCGCGCGAGCCCAGCCGAGGTCCAGGCGGGCCTGCGGGTTGCGCTCCGCGATCCCACCGCCGTCGTCGCCTACTGGTACGACGAGGGCGGGCACTACGTCGACGTCGAGGGAAATCGATTCGAGCTTCCTTCGGACACCCGCCGGAGAGTGGTGACACGGCTGGAGTATTCGGACACGCCCGTCGCGGCGATCGTGCACGACGCCGCTCTCCGCGAGGAGCCGGAGCTCCTGGAGGCAATCGCGAGCGCAGCCCGGATCGCGCTCGAGCGAGACAAGCTCCTCGTCGAGGTCAGGGCTCGCGCAGAGCGCTACCGCGGGCTCCTGCAGGCGATGCCGGACCTGATGTTCCGGATCTCGCGGGACGGGCGCTACCTCTCGTACAACGCCCCGACCGAGCGCGACCTCTATTCGAAGGACGTCGTCGGGCTCTCACTCTGGGACCGGCTCCCGCACGATCTCGCAGAGCGGATTCTCTGGGCGGGCCGGCTGGCGATCGCGAGCGGCAAGCCGCAGGTGCTCGAATACGAGCTCGACTTCGACGGCGACACACGGCACTACGAAGGCCGATTCGCATCGAGCGGTGACGACGAGTTCCTGATGATCGTCCGGGAGATCAGCGAGCGGAAGCGGCAGCAGGAAGAGCTGCAGAGCGAGCGCGACTTCCTCAGCATGATCGCCAACGCGACGCCGAGCCTTCTCTGCGCGATCGACAGCGAGGGTCGGATCACCGAGCGCGGTGTCAACTTCGCCTTCGCCGACGTACTCGGCTATGACGACGAAGCAGCGCGCGGCCGGTCGCTCGCCGAACTGATCTTTCCGGAGGAGGATCGAGCGAAGGCGTGCGACGCGATGACGAAGCCTCGGCCAGGCGATACATCGGTCTGGTACGACGGAGAGTGGGTCTCCCGTGACGGACGACGGATTCCCGTTTCCTGGTCGAGCAGGCCGCTCGCCGGCGTCTACAGCAACTGGTACTTGATCTGCGGCATCGACGTGAGCGAGCGGAACCGTCAGCAGAGCGAGCTCGAAGCTTCCCGCGCGCGAATCGTGGCGGCCGGCGACGAGGCACGCCGGAGGCTCGAGCGGAACCTCCACGACGGTGCCCAACAACGTCTCGTATCGCTGTCGCTCGCGCTTCGCCTCATCCAGACCAGGCTGGAGAGAGATCCGCAGGGTGCGGAGGCACTCATGGAGGCCGCCAGGGAGGAGCTCGCACAGGCGCTCGAAGAGCTACGGGAGCTCGCGCGCGGGATCCACCCGGCCGTCCTCACGGATCGA
Source organism: uncultured Actinomycetes bacterium (assembly GCA_963759365.1). Lineage (GTDB taxonomy): Bacteria > Actinomycetota > Thermoleophilia > Gaiellales > Gaiellaceae > 3-1-20CM-4-69-9. The sequence continues at coordinate 139,245 of CAVWYX010000005.1, read as the reverse complement.
GGCCTGGAGGCGGCGCTGGAAGCGCTCGCCTCGCGCGCGCCGCTTCCGGTCGAGATCGAGCCGCCCGCGGCCGCGCTTCCGCCGCCCGTCGAAGCCGCCGCGTACTACGTGGTCTCGGAGGCACTTGCAAACGTGACGAAGTACGCAGAGGCTTCGTCGGTGACCGTCAGAGTCGGCGCCAACAACGGGTATGCCCTCGTGGAGGTGACCGACGACGGCGTCGGCGGCGCCGATCCCGTGCGTGGATCGGGGCTGAGCGGGCTCGCGGATCGCGTCGCCTCGTTGAGCGGTAGGCTCGAGGTGGAGAGCCCTCCCGGCGTGGGGACTCGCGTCCGTGCCGAGATCCCGCTGAAGTAGGCTGACATGCCCAAACTACCTCATGGCACCGTCACTTTTTTCTTCACCGATGTCGAAGGCTCGACGCAGCTGCTGCAACGCCTCGGCGACCGGTACGCCCAGGTGCTCGGCGATCACCGCAAGCTCCTGCGCGAGTGCGTCGAGTCCCGCGACGGCCACGTCGTCGATCACCGAGGCGACGAGTTCTTCATCGTGTTCCAGAACGCCGCCGGCGCCGCCGACGCGGCGATGGCGGCACAGCGTGCCTTCGCCCAGCACGACTGGCCCGACGGCGTCGACCTGCGAGTCCGCATGGGCCTGCACACGGGCGAGCCGAATTTCCGTGACGATGCGTACTTCGGCCTCGACGTCCACCGCGCCGCGCGAATCGCGCAGGCGGGAAGCGGCGGTCAGATCCTCGTCTCCGAGCGGACGCGCGACGCGCTCGACTCCACACACGAAGTGGACGACCTCGGCGAGCACGAGCTGCCCGGCATCGACGAGCCCGAGCGGCTGTTCCAGCTCAGCGTTCCGGGCCTTGCCTCCCGGTTTCCGCCGCTCAGCACCGCGCGTAGAGGTTTTCGCGGCATGCGCGTAGTCCTCTCCGACGACTCGGTTCTCCTGCGTGAGGGCATTGCGCGGCTGCTCGAGGACGCCGGCTTCGAGGTCGTCGCCCAGAGCGGAACCGCCGACGACCTGCTCCGCCATGTGGGGATGCACAAGCCGGACGTCGCCCTCGTCGACATCCGCATGCCGCCGACGCAGACGGACGAGGGCCTGAAGGCCGCGCAGGAGATCCGCGAGCGCTGGCCCGACGACGGGAGTGCTCGTCCTGTCGCAATACGTCGAGCCCGCATACGCGATGGAGCTGCTCGGCGAGAACGCCGAGGGCGTGGGATATCTCCTGAAGGACCGGGTCTCCGATGTGGACGAGTTCGCCGCGGCGGTCAGGCGCGTCGGCGAGGGCGGCTCCGCCCTCGACCCGGCGGTCGTGTCGCAGCTCGTCGGCAGGCGCCGTCGCGACGATCCGCTGGAAGAGCTGACGCCACGCGAGCGCCAAGTGCTCGAGCTGATGGCCGAAGGCAAGTCGAACCAGGCGATCGCCGAGCGGCTCGTGATCACCCTTCGTGCTGTCGAGAAGCACGTAACCAGCATCTTCGGGAAGCTCAGGCTGCCCGCAACGGCCGAGGACCACCGGCGCGTCCTCGCCGTGCTCACGTACCTCCGCTCCGACTGACCGTCGCCGGTCGTCTCCGCTGCGAACTGCCGGCGTTCGGAAAACCGCACCGCGAGACGCCAGCACGCCGTCTAGCCCGGCAGACGCCGGAGGGCCATTCTCTACTCATGAGCGTCAACCAATTGCAGCAGAGGCTTCAGTGGCTCGTCATGGAGCGTCAGTCGCTTCGCGAGCGTGGAGCCGCTGCGGACGAGCTCGAGCGCAACCGCCTCGAGATCGTTCGCAGTCAGCGCCGGTTGACGTACGCCCTCATCGAGCTCCATCCACGGCCGGACGAGTTCGACCGAGCGGCCTAGCTCCACCCTCCCTCCCCGCGAACGCCGCCCCAACGGGCGGCCGTTCGCCTGCCGACGTTCGGATCTCCGAACGTGAAGACGCCTGCCTGCCGGATTACGGAGCCCGCGAGCCCGGTGCGACTCTGGCTAGACCGCCAACACGAAGGAGAGATTTCGAAATGTCGCCCCTCGAGCGTTCCAACAACCTCGCGGCCAGGATGGGCCGTTGGAGCGCGCGTCACCGCAAGAAGGCGATCTTCGGGTGGCTCGCGTTCGTCGTCGTGTCGATCGCCATCGGCGCGGCCGTGGGGACGAAGCAGATCGATCAGAACAACTCCAACGTCGGCGAGGCCCACCGAGCCGACCAGATGCTGCTGGACGCGGGCTTCCAGGTCGACCCGCAAACCGAGTTCGTACTCATCCAGAGCAAGACGCAGACGATCAGCGACCCGCGCTTCAAGGCAGTCGTCCGCGACACGATCGCGGCGGTCCAGCCGCATCACCGCGTCTTCACCGACCTCAAATCGCCTCTCGTCGGTCATCCCGACCAGATCTCCAAGGACGGGCACACCGCTCTCGTCGAGTTCACGATGAAGGGAACCGACGACCAGGCGAAGAAGGTGATCGACCCGGTGCTGGCCTCGACGGAGGCCGTCCAGAGCTCGCATCCGGACTTCTACGTCGCACAGGCCGGCTCGATCTCCACGGGTAAGGCGCTCGACAAGCTGTTCAACTCTCAGCTCGCGAAAGCGGGCGAGCGGTCGATCCCGCTGACGCTCATCGTCCTCGTCCTCGTCTTCGGCGCGCTCATCGCGGCGGGAATCCCGCTGCTGCTTGCGCTCACGGCCGTCTTCGCCACCATCGGCCTGCTGGCCCTCCCGAGCCACCTGATCGCCATGGACCCGAACGTCTCGGCGGTCGTACTGCTCGTCGGGCTCGCGGTCGGCGTCGACTACTCGCTCTTCTATCTCAAACGCGAGCGTGAGGAGCGCGCGGCAGGCCGAAACGCGGAAGCCGCGCTCGAGGCAGCGGCGGCGACGTCGGGCCGCTCGGTCCTGATCTCGGGCTTCACCGTGATGATCGCGATGGCCGGCATGTTCTTCGCCGGCGACCGGACCTGGTGGTCCTTCGCCGTCTCGACGATGCTGGTCGTCGCGATCGCGATGATCGGCTCGCTGACGGTGCTCCCGGCCGTCCTCTCGAAGCTCGGGGACAAGGTCGAGAAGGGCCGCATCCCGTTCCTGCATCGCCTCCGCCGTCAGGACGGCGGCGAGAATCGCGTCTGGAGCGCCATTCTCACGCCGGCGCTGCGCCGTCCGCTCGCGTCGGTCGTGCTTGCCGCTGCGGTCCTGCTCGCCCTGGCGTTCCCGGTGCTCGGCGTGCACACGGCGATCTCCGGCCTCGACTCCCTGCCGAACAGCACGAAGGAAGTCCGGGCGATTCATGCCGTCCAGGACGCTTTCCCGGGCGGGCCTCAGCCAGCCGTCGTGGTGATCAAGGCCAAGGACGTCCGTACCGCCCCGGTCCAGAACGCGATCGCACGGCTGAAGCAAGAGGCGTTGAGCTCGGGTCAGATGCTGACGCCGATCGAGGTCACGAAGAGCTCCGACAACTCGGTGGCCCGGGTGACGATCCCGCTCGTCGGCGAGGGCACGGACAACAAATCGAATGCTGCTCTCGCAACGCTTCGCGAGCGGGTCCTGCCGTCGACCGTCGGCAAGGTCGACGGCGCTGAGTACGCCGTCACCGGGCATCACCGCAGCGTCGCACGACTTCAACAGCAAGATGAAGAGCGCGCTTCCGTACGTGTTCGGCTTCGTGCTCCTGTTCGCGTTCCTGCTCCTGTTGGTGTCGTTCCGTTCGATCGTGATCGCGGCGAAAGCAATCGTCCTGAATCTCCTGTCGGTCGCCGCCGCGTACGGTGTGCTCGTCCTGGTCTTCCAGCACGGCTGGGGCGAGGGTCTCCTGAACTTCAGGTCGAACGGCGGCATCGCGTCGTGGCTGCCGCTGTTCATGTTCGTGATCCTCTTCGGCCTCTCGATGGACTACCACGTCTTCATCCTGAGCCGGATCCGCGAGGCCTACGACCGCGGCCTGAAGACCGAAGACGCCGTCGCGCACGGCATCAAGACGACGGCCGGCGTCGTGACCAGCGCGGCGGTCGTGATGGTCGGCGCGTTCGCGATCTTCGCGACGATGCCGATCCTGGACATGAAGGAGATGGGCGTCGGCCTCGCCGCGGCGGTGTTGATCGACGCCACCATCGTCCGGGCCGTGCTGCTGCCCGCGACGATGAAGCTGCTCGGCGACTGGAACTGGTACTCTGCCGAGGTGGCTCGAGTGGCTACCGCGCCTCGAGCACGGCGACGAGGTTGCGAAGGAGGAGGCACCGGAGGCCGCTCCGGCGCTCGAACGGGCCGCTTAGCCCAGAGCGTCCCACTCCTTCGCAACGAGAAGCGCCCCGGTCGCTACCGGGGCGCTTCTCGTTCCACGGCTCGACGTCCGCGTGGTGTCAGATCGAAGTGGACTTCGATGAGGCCGTCCGCAAGCAGCTCCGAGGCGTAGTCCCAGGGCGGGGGGACGCGCTCGGGGTCGGCGCGGTAGTCGGCCAGGGCGCGCAACGCTTCCGGCGACGCGGTGAACGTCTCTTCGATCTCCTGGCCATTCCAACGGAAACGGAGAGCGGGGCTCGAGACCGACAGGTCCTTCTCGGCACCGATTCGCTCCTGGAGCGTTCCGTCGACCCAGACCCCGAAGTCGTCTCTGGCACCCCGAACCTCGACGATCGACCCGGCCTCGTTGCGCCCGCGAAAGACAAGCGGCTCGATTCCTTCGGGCTCCGCGGGCTCCGGGACGTGATTGTGCAGGTACTCCCGCCACTCCTCGCGAAGGCTCTCGTCTGGCACCCATTCTTCGAGCACGACGATCGAACCGCTCGCGCACGTCGAGAATCTCGTCCTCGAGCTTCCGCCGCGTCGACGATTCGGGCTTGCTGCGCTCGATCTCGTTGTGGACGTGGTGGTAGCGCCGGGCGAGCGCTTCCAGCTCTTCCCGGAGCGGCGAGTCAGAGGGCTCGGCACGGTGGCGCGCCTTACGGCTCAGGGGTCACCTCGGCCTCTTTCATCCGCAAAGACTCCAGCGTCCGGATACTCCCACTCCTCGAGCGAACGGGTGTGGAGCTCGTAGATGACGGCAAGCGCGTCCAACCCGGGAATCCTTCCCGCCAAGCCCGAATCGCTAATCGTCGGCCCAGAAACCTTGGTGGTTCCCAGCGCGGGCGGCTACAAGCCGGAGGCGGGACTCGAACCCGCGACACCAGGTTTACAAAACCTGTGCTCTGCCAGCTGAGCTACTCCGGCGCGGCCTCATCGTAGGCGAACGCCAGAACGGTCGAGGCGCCCGAGCGGGCGCCTCGACTATGCAGCGTTGACGAGCTCGTCCCCGGAGACGGAGACGACGCCTGCCAGCTCGTCGCGAAGACGTGCGAGCGCGTCCCGCTCGACCTGGCGCACACGCTCCCGGCTCATGCCGAGCTCGCGGCCGATGTTCTCGAGCGACGTGGACTCGCCGTCGAACCCGAAGCGCAGCTCGAGCACACGGCGCTCGCGCTCGGGAAGACGACCCAGTGCGTTGCGGACGGACTGGCGCCGGTACGCGTCGGCGGCCTCCTCCAGCGGATCGGCGACGCTCTCGTCGGCGAACAGGTCGCCGAACTCACCGTCACCGTCGGAGCCGATCGTCTGGTTGAGCGAGACGTTCGCCTCGACGGCGCCGAGGGCCTCCTCGACGTAGTTCAGCTCGAGGCCGGTGGCCTTGGCGAGCTCCTCCGGCGTCGGGTCTGCGATACCCGCCGTCTGGAGGCGCTGCCGCGCCCGCGCAAGCTTCACGCGCCGCTCGTGGACGTGCGTCGGCACGCGAATCGTCGCGGACTGGTTGGACACCGCGCGCTGACACGCCTGACGGATCCACCAGGTGGCGTAGGTCGAGAACTTGAAGCCGCGCCGCCAGTCGAACTTCTCGACCGCGCGGTTCAGTCCGATCACGCCCTCCTGGATCAGATCGCCGAGGGCCATGCCGCTGCCCTGGTAGCGCTTCGCGATCGAGACGACCAGGCGCAGGTTCGAATTGATCATCCGCTCCTTCGCCTCCCGGTCGCCGCGCTCGATGCGCTTCGCCAACGCGACCTCGTCCGCAGCCGTGAGCAGCGGATAGCGGCCGGCGTCGTTCATGAACAGCGTCAGGCTGTCGGTCGTGCCGGAGATCTCGTGGGCGGCCTGCACGCGAGGTGCCGGCGCCTCGTCCTCGATCTCCACCGGGACGATCTCGACGCCGTTCTCCTCGAGCTCAGCCCGCAGGGCGGAAAGCTCTTCGTCCTCGATCTCGTTCGCCAAGGCAAAAGCCTCGAGCGTCGCCTCGTCGACGGCGCCCAGCTCTTCGACCTCGTCTATGAACGAGCGAGGGTCAAGTTCAGCAAGGTTGATCAGTGGTACTCCTCTCCATTTCTGTAGTGGTCGGGCGCTCGGCGCGGTCCTCGCCGGCTGCCCCGCACTCTGTAAAAACGACCGCCGGACGCCGAGAATTCCCTGGATCCCGGCAAGAATTTTACAGGAGAACTTGCCTGGACTTCTGGTGAGTCAGGATCTTCCTCTTGACCCGCTGGAGCGCGTTGTCGATCGTCTTCGTGTCGCAGCCCAGCTCCTCGGCCATCTCCTCGTAGGAACAGCCCTCGAGGTAGAGCCGGAGGGCATCCGCCTCGAGCCGGGAGAGGCCGGTTCCGAGGGTGAAGACGAGGCTCTGGAGCTCCTCGGTCGAGATCACGCAGACCGAGGGGTCGTTCACGCTCGGGCCGGGGAGGGCGTCGCCGAGGCTGCACTCCCCGTCCGACTCCTGTCCCGCCGGGGTATGGCTGAAGGAGACGTAGGTGTTCAGAGGGGCGTGTTTGAAGCGGGTCGCGGTCTTGATCGCCGTGATGATCTGGCGGGTGACGCAGAGCTCCGCGAAGCTCCGGAACGACGTCTCCTTGTCCGAGCGGAAGTCGCGAACGGCCTTGTAGAGGCCGATCAGCCCTTCCTGGACGAGGTCCTCGGAGTCGCCACCGGCGAGGAAGTACGAGCTCGCCTTCAGGCGGACGAAGCCGGTGTAGCGCCGGATCAGCACGTCGAGCGCCTCGCCGTCGCCGTTCCGCGCACGCAGCACGAGCTGGAGGTCTTCGAGCTCCCTCTGTGCCTTCTGTGCGGCGGTTGCGGGCCGTACGGCCATCCAGGCTCCCCCTGTTTTGGACGGGCGAGAGGGCAAGTCTCACCCTAAGGTTGAGGGAGACCATAGCAAGGACCGCTGGTCTTTACAAGCCCCTTGCAACGGACCCAGGATGCTACGAACGTATGTTCGCTAGGCGACCGCGGCCGCCGCTAACGACCTGGCGCCGATCCCCTCCACGAGGGTATCGACGGTCTCGGCGAGCTCCTCCCGGAAGGCCCCGTCGACGAGCCGGCCGTCCTCGTCGAAGCGCGAGTCGGCGTGTCCCACGGCCACTTCGGCGTCGACCACGCGCGCACCGGTCGCGGCGAGCACCTTCCTCAGCTCCGCCTGTGCCCAGACGGCGCCGAAAGCGCCGGTGCTCGCGCCGACGACGGCGACCGGCTTGTTCCGCAGCGGCGACGCGGCCGGGGGTCGCGAGGCCCAGTCGAGGGCGTTCTTCAGCTGGCCCGGCACCGACGAGTTGTATTCGGGCGTCGCGAACAGGATGCCGTCCGCCTCGGCGATTGCCTCCTTGAGAGCGACGACCGCGGCCGGCGCCGGCTCGACGTCGTCTTCCTCGTCGTACGGCGGCACCGCCTTTAGGTTCTGCCAGAGCTCGAACTCGACCTCGGCCGGCAGAAGCTCCCCCGCATTGCGGAGGAGCTTCGTGTTGTGCGACTCCGGGCGGAGACTGCCGGAGATGCCGAGAATCTTCAAGCTCCTTACGCCTCCCTCACGAAGTACAGCTCGGCGACGAGAGTGACCTCGTGCTGGAGCGCCGGCTCGCCGTTCGGCAGCGGCATGTTCCAGTTGAGGCCGAACTCGGTGCGATCGACCGTCGTCTCGAGCTTGAGGTTCAGCCGCTCGCGCTCGAACGCGTCGGTGAACGGGCCCGCGATCGTGCCCGTCAGCTCAACGGGCCTGGTCGTTCCGCGGATCGTGATGTCACCGCGAACGGTGACGTCGTCCCCCGAGCGCTCGATCGAGTTGGAGACGAACCTGAGCTCCGGATGGCGCTCCACGTCGAAGAACTCGGGCGACTGCAGATGGGCGACGAGGTTCTCGTCCTTGACGTCGATGCTCGCGACCCGCGCCGAGCCGGACAGGCTGTCGGCGGTCAGCTTGGCCTCAACGTCCCTGAACTGGCCCCGGAAGATTCCGGCGAGGTACGGGCAGCTCGAAGCCGATCGTCGAATGAACGGGATCGAGCGTCCAGGTGCCGGTCGGAAGCTGCCGCTGGGCCTCGGTCAAAACTGCCATTTCCACTCCTCCTTGAGTGCTGTATACTTGACTACGCAAACAACTATAGCGAGTGAACATTGCCTAGTCAAGTATTGAGAGAGCAAGCTTCAGCGGTCGAGGTCTTCGTCCGCCTCATGCGCGGCCATGCCGCCGTGACCCGCGAGATGAACGCCCAGCTGGTGGCCGATCACGGGCTGACGATCAACGACTACGAGGCCCTCCTCCACCTTGCACGGGCCGAGGAACGCCGGATGCGGCGGATCGACCTCGCCGAGCGGCTGATCCTGACCGCCTCGGGCGTCACACGACTTCTGGATGGGCTCGAGCAGGCCGGATACGTCGATCGCGACTCGTGTGCGAGCGACCGCCGGGTCACCTATGCCGTTCTGACGGACGCGGGCCTGGCGAAGCTGAGGGAGGCCTCGAAGTCACACGTCGCCGACATCCGGTCCTTCTTCGAGAGCCGCTTCAGCTCGGACGAGCTGGACCAGCTGGTCGGGCTGCTCGACAGGCTTCCCCTCGACGCCGAGCCGGTCGACTCCGAGTGCTCGGCCGCCTAACCGCCGCGGCGCATCCGCTCGAGCTTTTCCCGCGTCTCCGGATCCAGCGTGTCCCGGAGATGGTGCGGCCGCTCTTCACGGTGGACGACCGCTTCCATGTCGCCGAGGAAGGTCGCCGACGAGCGCTTCTGCACCTCCTGACCGGACGTGCCGCGGACGGCGATGTCCGAAGAGACGAGGCAGACGACCTCGCGGTCGCGGTTCTCCGCCGCGAGACGCTCGAGTAGCGTGTCGGCGCTCTTCGCGTAACGCACCTCGAGCGGCCCGTGCGACTCGTCGGGGGCTGCCCCGTCGAAGACGAGGTAGCCGCGCGCCCCCTTCAGCGCGACGAAGCTCGCCAGCTCGTCCCGCAGTTGACGTAGGTCTCGGTAGTTGCCCGCGTGGAACAGGTTGTGTCCATCGAACAGGTACAGGGTCGGATCCGCCATGGCCGAAATTCCAGGGTCTGACCCTAGGTGCGTAGAGACTGTGACGACTTGTCCACAGAACGCTGGCGCGCCGCCTCGTACAGGAGCAGCGCGGCGGCGACGCTGACGTTCAGCGATTCGACCTGGCCGGCCAGCGGGATGGAGACCGCGCCGTCGCACATGCGCCGCACGAGGGGACGGATGCCCTTCCCCTCCGCGCCGAAGACGAGCGCGATCCCGCCGCTCAGATCCGCCTCCCACATCGGCTGCTCCGCCTCGCTGGTCGCCGCGTAGACCCAAAGGTCGCCACGCTTGACCTCGTCGAGATAGCGGGCCAGGTTCGGGACGACGGCGACCGCCATGTGTTCGACCGCGCCCGCCGACGCGCGGGCAACTGCCGGTGTCACCGTGGCGGCGCCGTGGGCAGGGACAACGACTCCAGTTGCGCCGGCGCCCTCGGCGCTCCGGATCACCGCACCGAGGTTGCGCGGATCGGTGACCTGGTCGAGACAGGCAAGGAGCGGTTCCTCCGCCACCGCGAGCTCCCACGCATCCGCGTACTTGTACGGCTCACACCACGCCAGCACGCCCTGGTGGTCACGCGTGCCGGCTGCCTCGTTGAGCTCCCGCTCGAGCTTCACCTGCAACCGCGGCCGTTCGACCTCACGCAGCCACGGCTCCGCCTTGAGCGCCCGCTCCGTGGCCCAGAGCTCGAGCACTTCGCGGGGGCCGCGCAGTGCTTCCCGCACCGGGCGCCTCCCGTAGACCTGGTCGCGGGTCACTTCGGAACGAGCTGGAAGCCTTCGGCCACGTCGCGTGCCTCCCAGCCGGCAGCTTCGATCTCGGCCCGCAGCCGATCGGCTTCGTCGAAGTCGCGCGCCTCGCGAGCCTGCCGTCGCCGCTCGGCGAGCTCGACGACCTCGGACGGGGCTTCCTTTTCATCGGCGAGCGAGCTCAGCCCGAACACTCCGAGCGCACGTCGCAAGAGGTCATGGTCGCGCCACCCGTGCATGACCGCGAGAGCCTCCGGCGTGTTGAAGTCATCCTCGAGCGCCGCTGCGAAGCGCTCCCACTCGCCGGCTCCCGCGGCCTCGGAAGGCCCGCGGAAGACGTCGCGGAACCGCTCCACGCGCGCAGCGGCAGCGGCCATCGTGTCGTCGGAGAAGTCGATCGGCTTCGACCAGTGGCCCGTGAGGAAGTAGACGAGAACAGTCTCGCGCCCCCACCGCTCGAGCACGTCCTTCAGTGACGCGATGTTCCCGACCGACTTCGACATCTTCTCGCGGTCGAGTCGAAGCAGGCCGTTGTGCATCCAGATGCGCGCGAACTCTCGGCCTGCCGACTGCGACTGCGCGCGCTCGTTCTCGTGATGCGGGAAGACGAGATCGAGACCGCCGAGGTGAAGCTCGAACGCGCGCCCGAGATACTTCTCCGCCATCGCGGAGCACTCGATGTGCCAGCCCGGACGTCCGCGTCCCCACGGCGACTCCCACCACGTGTCCTCGCCCTCCTTGTTCGCCTTCCAGAGCGAGAAGTCCCGCGGGTCCTCCTTGAGCGGATTCGGCTCCTGCTCTTCGACCTGATCGGGACGCTGGCCGGAAAGCCTGCCGTAGTCGGCAAAGCTGGCGACGCGAAAGTAGACATCCCCGCTTGCCTCGTAAGCGTGACCGCCGGCGATGAGCTCCTCGATCAGCGCAATGATCTCCGCGATCGTCTGCGTCGCCCTCGGCTCCTGGTCAGGACGGCCGAGTCCGAGCGCGTCGGTGTCCTCGATGTACCACTGGGTGGCATTCGCGGCGAGCTCCGCACTGTGGTTCGGCGCCGCTTCGTAGATCGAGTCGTTGACGTCCGTGATGTTCTCCACGAGCGTGGCGTCGTAGCCACTCGCCTCGAGCCAGCGCTTCGAGCCACATCGAGAGCACGAACGGACGCGCGTTCCCGATGTGGATGCGCTGGTAGACGGTGGGGCCGCAGGTGTACATGCCGATCCGTGCGGGTGGATCGGGGAGCTCGACCTTCGTCTTCGTCAGCGTGTCAAAGAGCCGCATCGATCCTCCGGAGCGTCTCTTCGCGGGGCAGCGCGGCGATCACGGCCCACAGCTCGGGGCCGCGCTCACGCCCGGTCAGCGCGACGCGAAGCGAACGCAGGTCACCGCCCACCGCTTTCAGCTCTCGAACGAGCGCGCGGGCGTCCACGCTTCCGTTCGAACGCTCGAGCAGCTCGCGAAAGCGTTCCAGCGTCTCGGGCGAGTCGGCCTTGACCGGCGGCGGGCGGCGTGAGGATCGTCTGCGCGTACTCCCGCGCTTCGTTCAGGTCTCGCGCACCGCGCAGGACGGGGACGACCTCCACGGGCACGCCGGCGCGCTGCGCCAGCTCCTCGTCGCTCATCGCCTCGATTGCCTCGATTGCCAGGCGCCGGATCCGCGGCAGGTCGTAGTGAACGTCATGCTGGGGCACGCCGAGCTCCTCGAGATACCGACGCACCGCCTCGCCGGGGATGCCCGCCTCGCGGAGGGAGGCAACGGTCGCGCCGGGCGCGCGCTTCGCGAGCTTCTTTCCGTCCGGTCCGAGGATGAGGCCGTGATGCACGAACTCCGGCGGCTTCGCGCCGAGCGCCTCGAACAGACGCCGGTGCAGAGCCTCGTTGGGGCGGTGGTCGAAGCCTCGGACGATGTGGGTGATCCCGAAGTCGATGTCGTCGACGACGCTCGCGAGGTGATACGTCGCGGTGCCGTCCTCGCGGAGAAGCGTGATCCCGTCGAAGCGCTCACCCAGATCGGCACCGGCCTCGCCGTACCGCTCCTGACGTTCGCTCTGGCGCACCGGCCCTTCGTCCCATGCCAGCCCGAGCCACTCGAGGTCGCGGATGATCGCCTCCTCCCCACCGGGGACGTTTCGCTGCGGGTCGGTGTCGTCGATGCGCAGCAGCATCCAGTCGCCGAGCTTGCGGTTGGCGACCGCGCTGAGGGCGTTACCGACGTGTAGAGACCCGGTCGGGCTGGGTGCGAAGCGGACTCTCTTCATCTCCGTTCCAGTCTACGAGCCGCGCCCACGCCGCCCACAGCACGACGGCGGCGATCACAATCAGGCTCCAGGCGATCGTCAGGCGCGGCTGGAGCACGTTCGGGATCTCCCAGGTCGTCCACCCGCGCTTCACCACCTGCTCGATCCAGAAGTCGTTGGCGATGTTGCCGATGCCGTAGCAGAACATGAGCGCCAGGTAGGCAGCGACAGCATTGCGAAGGCCGTGACTGCGCATGTCGGCAAGGCGCCGCGAGAGCAGCAACGCGGTCAGCACTAGCAAGACGCCTTCCAGCCCGTGGTGCTGCCCGTGATGCACCGCCGGTGCGAACGACGGCAGCCCCGGACGCTTCGGCAAGATCTCTCCGCTCTGGAAGAGCCGCCCGACGAGCGGGATGCCGTTCGAGTAGAAGCCCAGATCGGCAGCGAGCCAGGGAATGGCGAGGAAGAGCAGGATGAGCGCGAGGGCAAGCCGTACCCAGTCGGGTGTTCGCCAGGTCCGTCTCGAGACACCGCCCCGGTGGGCGACCTCGAACGTCAGCAGGAGCGCGAGCAGGACACCGAGAGCCGGCAGCGCGTTGACTGGCCGCGCGTCGAGGTTCGACTCGCGCACAACTCCTGGCCACACGACCACTGCGCAGAGAAGCGCGGCGAGGACAACGAGGATCCGGTGGGAGACCCGTTCGTAGAGCATCGCCAGAACCGCAATTGCCGCCAGCGCGACCGGGAAGTTGACGAAGACGAGGGCCCGGCTCAGCCCGCCTTCGATTCCGCTCCCCGACACGTGGTAGAGGTCGCGTGCCGGGAGTCGGCTGTACGTCACGACGATCTCGATCGCCACGAAGGCGAAGAGAGCCCACACCACCAGGATCTCGAGTGGGAGCCCGCTGGGTTGTCGCTTGACCGTCATGGCCGCTCGAGCCGCGACCCGCTGTACGCTCGGCGCCGTGGAGGATCTACTACTCGCCTGGTTCGACGTTCATCGTCGCGATCTCCCCTGGCGACGGACACGCGACCCGTACGCGATCCTCGTCTCGGAGGTGATGCTGCAGCAGACTCAGGTCGAGCGCGTCATTCCCCGCTATCTCGCCTGGCTCGAGCGGTGGCCGACCGTCGAGTCGCTCGCGGCAGCGACGCCCGCCGACGTGATCCTCGCGTGGCAAGGGCTCGGCTACAACCGGCGCGGCCTGAATCTCCATCGCGCCGCGCGACGGGTCGCTGCCGGCGGGTGGCCCGAGGATCTGACCGAGCTTCCCGGCGTCGGGCCCTACACGGCAGCAGCCGTTGGCAACTTCGCGTTCGGCCGGGCAGTCTTGCCCGTCGACACCAACATCCGGCGCGTGCAGGACCGGACCGCAGGCACGTTCAGCGCCCGTGCTGCGCAGGCGCTGATGGACCTCGGCGCGACGATCTGCCTCGCCCGCGTCCCGCGATGCGGAAGCTGCCCGCTCGCATCCAGTTGTCCCTCGTATGGCAAGCGCTACGAACCGCAGCGAAAGCAGCCCCGCTTCGAAGGATCGTTCCGGCAACGCCGCGGGCGAACGTTGAAGCTCGTCGCCGACGGCGAGCGGTCGCTCGCCGGCCTCGACGCCGACGCCGTCCGCTCTCTCGCCCGCGACGGGCTCGTGCATGTCGACCGGGACATCGTCGCCCTCCCGCGCTGACACCGCCCGCGCCGCCTTGGCTACGATCCGCCGGTGATCGTCGCGGACATCTGGTTCTACCTGCTGCCCCGTCTTCATCCTGCTAGCGCTGCTGTTGCTGCTGGGGACATTTGCGCTACTCGGGCGGATCCAAGGCGGCCGCTACCTCAAGCCGATCGTCAACTTCCTGATCAAGCTGCCGCTGATCGGCGGCTGGATGAAGAAGGCCTCACAGGCGGCGCTCGAGCGGCAGAACCCGGAGCTCGCAAGCGCAGTCAAGAAGCTCGAGCGGTCGGGCGTGGCAAAGGATCCGCAGCGCGCCCAGCAGGCGCTCTCGCGGCTGTCGGCAGAGGAGCGACAGGCGTATCTGGACGCGACCGCGGATCAGACGCAGAACATCGCCCAGAATCGGCAGATGCGGCGCCAGCTCGAGCGCGCGCGCAAGGGCCGTCGGCGCTAGTCAGGCCGATTCGAGCAACGCGACCGCGTACGCGGCCAAGCCCTCTCGGCGACCGGTGAACCCAAGCCCGTCGGTCGTGGTCGCACGGACCGTGACGGCCGCACCCACAACGTCCGAGAGCGTTCCCTCGAGCTCGGTGCGCCGCTCGGCGATGCGCGGCTCCTGCCCGACGAGCACGCAGTCCGCATTCGACACCGCAGTAACCCCGGTCACGCACCTGCTCCAGCGCTTCTCGTAGGAGCTCGAGCGACGACACTCCCTCGGGCGTCGAACCGTCGGATGGGAAAAGCGTCCCGATGTCGCCCAGCCCGGCCGCGCCGAGCACTGCGTCGATCAGAGCATGCGTGATCACGTCGCCGTCCGAGTGACCAGCCAGGCCTCGCTGCGACTCGAAGCGAACACCCCCGAGCACGAGCGGCGCGCCGTCCTCGAACGCATGCGCGTCGACCCCGATGCCGACACGAAGGCTCATCCGAGCGGCTCCTGCCGCGCGCGGCGGCCGTCGAACACCGTGATCGTCTCGTAGCCAACGGAGCGCAGCAGCTCACGGGCACGGTCGAAGTCCCGTCCGACGAGGTCGGGCGTGTGGGCATCCGACGCAAGCGTGACGGGAACGCCGCGCTCCCTGCACTTGGACAGGAAGTCGGGATGCGGATAGAGCTCACGGACTGGTTTCCGCAGCCCGGAGGTCGAGACCTCGACGGCAACGCCCGACTCTGCGATCGCTGCGATGACTTCGCCGTAGTCAAAGCGGTCGACCCGCTCGTCGAAGATCTTGACCAGGTCTGGATGGGAGAGCGAGTCGAACAGACCGCTTCGCGCGGCGGCGGCGAGGGTCTCGAAGTACCGGCGCCACGCCTCGTCGACGCCGACTGCATCCAGCAACCGCGGCTCACCGTCGACCCCGAGCCCGTCGATGAAGTGGACGGAACCCAGCAGGTAGTCCCACGGATAGGGCTCGAGGATCGCGCGCGTCTCGTCCTCCCGCCCAGGCACGTAGTCGACCTCGAGCGCGAGCTTGACGGGTAGGCCGCGCTGCTTCGCGTGCACCACCGCCTCGACGTAGGCGTCGAGGTCGTAGATGCAGCGCTCGGTCTGGTACGGAACCGTCCAAAGCGGGCGCGTCTGCGTGAAGTAGTAGACGTGCTCGGCGAATCCGATCTCGTCCACTCCGGCTTTGCGTGCCGCGTCGACGAACGGCTCGATCGACGACGTGTCGTGGGCAACCTCCTCACGTCCGTTCCGGAGGTGCAGGTGGTAGTCGGCGATCACAGGAGCGCGGCGGCGCGTTCCAGATCCTGCGCGTCAGTGATCTTCATCAGGCGCAGGTCGCCCGGGACGACCTTCACGCGGCCGCCGTCGGCCTCGACGAGCGAAGCGCAATCGCTCGCGTCCCGCGTTTCGCTGTCTCCGAAGGCGCGCCGAAGCACGTCCGCCGGAAACGCCTGCGGAGTCTGAGCAAGACGGAGCGCGGCACGGTCGATCGTCTCGACGACGTGATCGCCGTCGACGCGCTTGACCGTGTCCGGCACGGGCACGGCCGCCACGGCGCCGTCCCAGCCTTCGTTCAACGCCGTCAGGACTCGCTCGATAACCGCGTCGTCGACAAACGGACGGGCCGCATCGTGCACGAGCACGACGGCTGCCTCCGCTGGGACTTCCGCCAGGGCCAGCCGTACCGACTCCGCTCGTGTCTCGCCCCCGGTCACGCAGGAGCTGACCTTGCTGCAACCGAGCTCCTCGGCGAGGAGGATCGCCGGCTCCTCCCAGCCGCGTGGAGCCGCGACGACGATCGCGTCGATCCAGTCGGAATCGTCGAGCCGCGCCAGACTCTCCCCCAGCAGGGGTTGGTCGCCCAGCCGTGCGAATGCCTTGGGCCGGTCGGCCCCCAGCCGCTCCCCGCTACCCGCCGCAGCGAGGACGGCCCAGACGCTCACCGAGCCGTCGCGCGCGCCTTCGTGGTCGGCTTCGCCTTCGGGGCGGCGGCCTTCGTAGTCGACTTGGCCGCCGTCTTGCGCGCCGCCGCCGGCTTCGAGGCCTTGGCGTTCTTCGAGGCGACCTTCGTCGGCTTCGCCGCCGTCTTCTTGGGATCGTCGGAGGCCCCCGACCCGTTCGTCGTAGCGCCGACGAGGACGCCGTCGAGCCACTCGGCAGCCTCTTCCTCGTCCATGTCCTTCGCGTACATGAGCTCGCTGGACAGGATCTTCTTGGCCTTGACGAACATCTGCTTCTCGCCGGTGGAGAGTCCCTTCTCCCGGTCGCGGAGCGAGAGATTCCGGACGACCTCCGCCAGTTCGAGGATGTCGCCGGTCTTCATCTTGTCGCGGTTGTGCTTGAACCGCCGGTTCCAGTTCTTCGGCATCTGCGTGCCGCCACCGGTCAAAGCCTTGACGACGACTTTCACCATGTCCTCGCCGATGACCTTCCGAAGCCCGACCGCCTCGGCGTTCTCGGAGGGGACGTTCACCGTCATGTCGTTGTGCAGGATCTTGATCGTCAGGTACTCGCGCTTCTCGCCCAGCACCTCACGCTTCTCCTTCTTCACAATCGACCCTGCTCCGTGGTGTGGATACACCACCTTGTCGCCGACTCTGTACAAGCCCGCCCCTTTCCGTCCTTATGATGACCGCGAAAACCGGCGGGTAGATGCCGCCGGCCGAGATGGACAGTCTACCAAAAGGCGCTGGAAATGGCCACTTTTTAACCAAAGTGCCTGCTAACCGACGAATTCGCCGCCGGGTCGGCGGAGCAGAGGCGCGGAGGCGGCCAGCAGGAGCGCTATCGCCGCCAGGAAGACGAAGCTCCCTCTGAGGCTCGTCGCTCCGGCGACCCCGCCGATGAGCGGCGGTCCGGCGAGAAACCCGAGGTACCCGAGGATCGCGACCGTCGAGACGGCGGCGCCGCGGCCGCCCTCCCCTCCCACTCTCCCCGCTTCGCCGAACAGCGTCGGCGCCGACAATGCGAGCCCCAGCCCGGCGACCACGAACCCCGCAAGGGCAACGGTCGCGTGCGGGGCAGCCGCGGCCAGGACGAGACCCGCAGCCGCCGAGCTGCCGGCGAAGATCATGCGCACGACGACCGGCGTGCGCGGCGCCCGCTGCGCGAGCAGCCGCCCCGACGCCATCGATGCGGCGAAGAGGCCCGGGCCGAGCCCGCTGACCGCGGGGCTCGAGTCGAACGTCCGCTCGAGGAAGAGCGCGCTCCAGGCCTCGAGCCCATTCTCGACGAGGAATGCGAGGGCGAGCACGCCGCCGACGACGAGAAGCCCGCGACCGATGCGGGCGCGACGCCGGTAGACGGCAGCCGCTGCGCCGCCTCGGTTGGCCAGGGCCGAGAGCATGAGGATCACGCCGATGCCGGCGAGGATCCAGGACGGGTGTGCGCCCGCCTTACGCAGGAGCCCTGCGCTTACCCCGCCGACGCAGCACGCCGAGCGAGAATGCGGCGTGCAAGCCGTCCATGACCCGTACGCGAAAGGCGGCTTCGATTCTCGACGCGTCGGCGTTGACGGCGACATCCAGGGTGCCGGTGGTGACACCGAGGGGCAGGAGGAGCAGGACGAGGACAGGCACCGAGCGCGCGAGACCCGGTAAGCACGCGGCTACGCCGAATGCGATGAGCGCGATCGGGACGAGCCGGCCGCCGAGGAGATCAGCAAGCCGGCCCGCAGCCAGCATCGCCGGCAATGCGGCGAGCGCGACGGCGAGCAGAGCGAGCCCGAGCTCGGCCTCGGTCGCGCCGGTCGACCGCTGCACGGCAGGCAGACAAGCTGCCCAGCCGCCCCAGAAGAGCCCGAAGGCCGCGAAGGCCGCGGCCAGACCTCTGGCGTGGCTCAGAGCTCTGAGGCACTGCTTGTCAGTGCGCCGTTGAAGGATCAGCAGCGCTATAGCTGCAAGTAGCGGTCGACGAGGTTGTGCTCTTGCAGGCGCCGGAGGCCCTCGCGGATCTCGCGGGCGCGCACGGTCCCGACCCCGGTGATTGCCTCGAGGTCGCGCTGCGACGCTCGAACGATCGACTCGAGATCGCCCATCTGCGTGACGACCTTCCTGATCACGCCTTCGGGCAGCCGCCGGATGTGCGACAGGATCCGGAAGCCCCGCGGCGCGACCGAATAGTCGACCGGGTTCACGTCACGCGGATAGCCGAGGAGCTCGGCGAGACGCTCGGACTCGAGCAGCTGTCGGTAGGGCAGCGAGCGCAGCCCTTCGATCGCGAGCTCTGCCCGCGCGCCGGAGCCCTCGGCGTGGTAATCGCGGACAACTGCCGCGCGCTCGGCGGGCACGTCTCCGACCAGCTCGTTGAGCTGCATCCGGATCAGCCGCGCCTCGGCGCCGAGCTCGATGCAGTCGCGGTCGATCTCGGCGGCCATCCTCTTCGTCATCTCCGCGCGTTGCAGGACGACGAGCACGTCGTCGAGCACGACCGCGTTCTGAAACTCGAGCGCCGTCAGCCGCGTGAGGACCTGATCCATCCGCTGGGCGTACGTCTCGAGCGTAGCCAGCGCCTGGTTCGTCTTCGCGAGGACATTGGGCACGGAATCGAGGGTGTACCTAGCCGCGCCTACATAGAGGGAGATGGTCGAGCGCTGCTGGGAGACCGAGATCGCCAGTGCTCCCGTCTGCTTGGCGACCCGCTCGGCGGTGCGATGCCGGGTACCGGTCTCGTTCGACGGGATCGTCGGATCCGGCATCAGCTGCACGTTCGCGTGCGCGATCTTCGTGAGCGCCGGGGTCACGATGATCGCGCCGTCCATCTTCGCGAGCTCGTAGAGGAACTGCGGTGTGAACGGTTGGTCGAGCCGCATGCCGCCGGAGAACAGGAACGACAGCTCATTCGGGTCGCCGACGACGATGAGGGCACCCTCGCGGGAGCGGATGATGTCGTCGATCGCCTGACGGAGCTCCGTACCCGGAGCGACGCGCTCGATGGCGACCAGGAGCTGGGGATCGCGGCGCGGGTCGTCTTCGGAGGGAGTGCGGGTGAAGCCGAGTGTGGCTTGAGGCTCCTGCATCGAGCCCAGTCTGCCAGTTCCGGCAGCTGGTTCCGGCTTCGGCAGACGTTCGCTACTTGCCGTCGAGCGCCGCTGCGATCGCCTTCGGCAGCGTGTCGGCCTCGAGCAACCGCAACTTGCTGCTTGCCGCCGGCGTGCCTGCCGGCGCCACAGCTGTGGTGAGGCCCAGCTTCACGCATTCGTCGAGCCGGCGCTCGGCCTGCGCGGCAGCGCGGAGCCGTCCCGTAAGCCCGATCTCCCCGAATGCTGCAAGGCTCTGCTGCGTCGGGATGCCTTTGGCAGCGGACGCGATCGCAAGCGCGACGCCGAGATCCGCGCCCGGCTCGTCGATTCGCACTCCGCCCGCAACATTGACGAAGACGTCGGCAGTGCCGAGCGCGACACGGGCGTGACGGCCCAGGACGGCGACGATCATCGCAAGTCGTTTCGGATCGACGCCGGTGGCGACACGCCGCGGCATCGCGAGATCGGTCGGAGCAACGAGGGCCTGGATCTCGAGGAGAATCGGCCGCGTCCCCTCCAACGCGCAGGTGACGGCGGAGCCCACCTCCTGCCCGCTCGAACGTCCGAACAGCTCGGACGGATCCGGGACGCCGGCGAGCCCCGTTCCGGTCATCTCGAAGACGCCGAGCTCGTTCGTGGAACCGAAGCGATTCTTCGTCGAACGGAGAACCCGGTGCGCGTGGTATCGGTCGCCTTCGAACTGCAGCACGCAGTCGACGAGATGCTCGAGGACGCGCGGCCCGGCGACGGTCCCGTCCTTCGTCACGTGGCCGACGAGGATCGTCGCGACGCCGAGCTCCTTCGCAGTGCGCATCAACCTCGCCGCAGCCTCGCGCACCTGTGCGACGGAGCCGGGTGCGGAACCGACCTCGGCGGAGTGCAGCGTCTGCACCGAGTCGATCACGCAGACGTCCGGCCGCTCGGCCTCGAGCGTCGCACACACCGTGTCCAGCTCGGTCTCGGCCAGGATCTCGACTCGCTCGGCACCGCCGAGCCGCTCGGCGCGAAGCTTCACCTGTGCGACCGACTCCTCGCCGGTGACGAGAAGGGCCCGGCGCTCCTTCGACATCGAAGCGAGCGCAGTGAGCAGCAACGTCGACTTGCCCACCCCGGGCTCACCGCCGACGAGCACGAGCGAGGCCGGCACGAGGCCGCCGCCGAGCACGCGATCGAGCTCGGGCACGCCGGTGGCGATCCTCTTCGCCTCGGATACCTCGACGTCGACGAGCCGGAGCAGCGGCTGCGGCGGCACCTTCGCCGACGGACTTCCGACGACGTCCTCGACCAGCGTCCCGAAGGCGCTACATCCCGGGCACTTGCCGAACCAGCGGCCCGCCGAGTAACCGCACTCGGTACACGCGTAGGTGACCGCAGGCTTCGCCACGAGGCCAGTCTAGGAGCCGGTCCTGATGACGGACCGTGCCGGCTCTGGGTCGATCCTGTGTCTTACGCCGCCGCGGAGTGCGGGCTCGCGGTCGCCGAGACTGCACCTCGATGAACGGCCTCGATCGAGTTGCCGTCCGGATCCCGCACGCGGGCCGCGAAGTAGTGGCGGTTGAACTCCGGCCTGACACTCGGCGCCGAATCCGTGCGAGCGCCTGCCTTCACGGCTGCGGAGTGGAAGGCCTCGACCGCCTCGGTCCCGTCCGCCGCGAGAGCCAGCTCGAGCGTGCCCGCTGCCTCCGATTCGCAGAGCCAGAGCGAGCTCGCTGCTCCTTCGACCCCGAACCAGGCTTTGCGCCCGTCGGGCCAGTCGAGCAGCAGAACGACGCCGAGGGGGCGAAGCGCGTCCTCGTAGAAGCGCCTGCTCACGGCGTAATCACGGACCGGCAGGGTGACGTGGTCGACGACGATGTCGCCAAGAATAGAACGATCGTGCTTTTCTGTCAATGGCCCGAACGTGGAATCCGACCGTGAAGCCGTCTAGAATCCGAACGACCGTGCTGGAAACCAAAGGCCAACGGACGCGGAGCGCCATCCTCGAGGCGGCGGCCGCGCTCGCCACCGAGGAAGGGCTGGAGCCGCTGTCGATCGGCCGGCTGGCGGAGGCGACCGGGATGAGCAAGAGCGGCCTCTTCGCCCACTTCGGGTCGAAGGAGGAGCTCCAGCTGGCGACCGTCGGGCATGCGGCGAAGCTGTTCGTCGCGGAGGTGATCGACCCCGCCCGAAGCGCTCCTCGGGGCCTTGCCCGCGTCTGGGCCCTCTGCGACCACATGATCGATTACGCGGAGCGCCAGGTCTTCCCCGGTGGGTGTTTCTTCGCCGCCACGTCGTTCGAGTTCAACAACCGCCCTGGGCCCGTGCGCGACCGGATCGAGGAGAACATCCGGTCCTGGCTCTCGTACCTCGAGCATGCCGTCGAGCAGGCTCAGGAGGCCGGCGAGCTCGATCAAGATGTGAGCGCGCGCGAGATCGCCTTTCAGCTCGACGCATTCGCGCAAGCTGCGAATGCGCAGTATCAGCTGTTCCGCGATCCCGCCGTCTTCGACGAAGCGCGACGCGCGATCAAGACGCGGCTGGAAAGCCTGCGGCCGGTCGCCCGAACCTAGCGGTGCTCTAGCCCTCGATCGGCTCGGGCTCGTCCTCGCCGGCGGCCATCGGCTCGTCGGGCGGGACGGTGACCTTCTCCGGGGTGACCTCCCCGGGGATGATCGTCATGTCGACCTCGTCCGTGTCGCCCTTGCGTGCGACGAGGATCGTCGAGGCGGGCTCGAGCGAGCGCCCGAGCACGAAGTCGGCGAGCGGGTCCTCGATCACGCGCTGGATCGCACGGCGCAGCGGGCGGGCGCCCATCGCCGGGTCGTAGCCCTTCTCGACGAGCAGCTCCTTCGCCTCGTCGGTCAGCTCGAGCGCGACGTCGTGCGTCGCCATCTGCTCGCGCACGCGCTTCATCTGGATGTCGACGATCGTGAGGATCTCTTCCTTCGACAGCTTGTGGAAGACGATCACCTCGTCGATCCGGTTGAGGAGCTCGGGCCGGAACACCTTCTTCAGCTCGCCCATGACCTTGTTCTTCATGTCCTCGTAGGTCATGCCGGTGTCGTCACCCATCGTGAAGCCGAGCGACTGGTTCTTCGAGATCTGGCCGGCGCCGATGTTCGACGTCATGACGATGATCGTGTTGCGGAAGTCGACGCGGCGGCCTTGCGCGTCGGTCAGCTTCCCTTCCTCCAGGATCTGGAGGAGGATGTTGAACACGTCCGGATGCGCCTTCTCGATCTCGTCGAGGAGCAACACGGAGTACGGCTTGCGGCGCACTGCCTCGGTGAGCTGTCCGCCCTCGTCGTAGCCGATGTAGCCCGGAGGCGAGCCGACGAGCCGGGACACGGAGTGCTTCTCCATGTACTCCGACATGTCGACCTGGATCATCGCGTCCTCGTCGCCGAACAGGAACTCGGCGAGCGTGCGGGCCAGCTCCGTCTTCCCCACGCCTGAAGGGCCGAGGAAGATGAACGATCCGGTCGGGCGCTTCGGGTCCTTGATGCCGGCGCGCGCGCGTCGGATCGAGCGGGACACGGCCTCGATCGCCTCTTCCTGGCCGATGACGCGCTTGTGCAGCTCGTCCTCCATGCGCGTGAGCCGCGCGGACTCGGCCTCCGTGAGCTTGAAGACCGGGATGCCCGTCCACATCGAGACGATGTCGGCGATCTCCTCCTCGCCGACCTCGGGCTGCTCGGCCTCGGCCTCGTTCTGGCGCCAGTTCTCCTCGAGCTCGCGCTTCTTCTGCGAGAGCTTGCGCTCCTTGTCGCGGAGCGACGCGGCCTTCTCGAACTCCTGGTTCTCGATCGCGTCTTCCTTGTCCTTGCGAACCTTCTCGATCTCCTCCTCGAGCTCGCGGTAGCGCGGCGGCGCGCTCATCGAGCGGATGCGCATGCGCGAGCCGGCCTCGTCGATCAGGTCGATCGCCTTGTCCGGCAGATGCCGGTCCTGGATGTAGCGATCGGCCAGCGACGCGGCGGCGTGCAGCGCGTCGTCCGAGATCTTGCAGCGGTGGTGCGCCTCGTAGCGATCGCGCAGGCCGCGCAGGATCTGGACGGTGTCGTCGACCGACGGCTCGTCGACGCGGATCTGCTGGAAGCGGCGCTCGAGGGCGGCATCGCGCTCGAGGTACTTGCGGTACTCGTCGAGGGTCGTCGCGCCGATCGTCTGCAGCTCGCCGCGGGCGAGTGCAGGCTTGAGGATCGACGCCGCGTCGATCGCGCCTTCGGCCGCGCCGGCGCCGACGAGATTGTGGAGCTCGTCGATGAACAGGATGATGTCGCCGCGCTGGGTGATCTCCTTCATCACCTTCTTCAGGCGCTCCTCGAACTCACCGCGGTACTTCGAGCCGGCGACGAGCGCGGCGAGGTCGAGCGTGTAGATCTGCTTCCCCTTCAGCAGCTCCGGCACCTGGTTCGAGGAGATGCGCGCGGCCAGACCTTCGACGACGGCGGTCTTGCCGACGCCGGGCTCGCCGATCAGCACGGGGTTGTTCTTCGTGCGGCGCGACAGGATCTGCATCACGCGCTCGATCTCCGTCTGCCGGCCGACGACCGGATCGAGCTTCCCTTCGGAAGCCTGCTTCGTCAGGTTGCGGCCGAACTGGTCGAGGAGCTTGGAGCTCTTCGTCTTCTCGCCGGGAGCGGCGCCGCCACCCTTGCTGTCTGCGGCCCGGTCCGGACAGCATCCGGATGATCTCGTTGCGAATCTTGTCCGCATCCGCGTCGAAGTCGAGCAGGATGCGGGCCGCCACGCCCTCGTTCTCGCGCACGAGCCCGAGCAGGATGTGCTCGGTGCCGATGTAGTTGTGTCCGAGGCTCAGCGCTTCGCGGAGCGCGAGCTCGAGGACCTTCTTCGCGCGCGGAGTGAACGGGATCTGGCCGGTCGTGACCTCGTCGCCCTGGCCGACGATGCGCGCCACCTGTGCGCGCACTTCCTCCACCGTGATGTCGAGCGACTCCAGCACGCGAGCCGCCAAGCCCTCCTCTTCGCGCAACAGTCCGAGCAGGATGTGCTCCGTGCCGATGTAGTTGTGCTTGAGCGCCCTCGCCTCGTCTTGAGCAAGGACGACGACTTGTCGGGCCCGTTCCGTGAAGCGTTCGAACAAATCGTTCCTTTCCTGGCTGGCGAAGGCTCATCGTAGCCCAGCCGCCGGAGCCTGTGTCAGCCCCTTTACGGCTTGTTTACTCGGTTCGCCGGCGACCCTGCGAAAGCCCTGGGCGGCTTCGGAAGCGGGTTCAGCGGGTCGCCGGGCCTCCCAGCGTCCGGCCTCCTAGCGCTCCCGCCGGCGCAGGGCCGGAAAGAGGATCACGTCCCGGATGGTGTCGCTGCCCGTCAAGACCATGGCGAGCCGGTCCATCCCGACGCCGCAGCCGCCGGTTGGCGGCATCCCGTAGGAGAGCGCCTCGACGAAATCCGGATCGCCTGCCTCCGCGGTCGCGTCTCCCGCGGCCTTCTCGGCAGCCTGCATCTCGAACCGCTCGGCCTGCTCCAGGCTGTCGTTGAGCTCGCTGAAGGCGTTGGCGAACTCCATCCCGCCGACGACGGCCTCGAACCGCTCCACGAGAGCGGGATCGTGGTCGGTCGTCCGGGCAAACGGAGACATCTCGATCGGCCAGTCGACGACGAAGGTTGGCTGAATCAGCTCCGGCTCGACGAAGTGAGAGTAGGCGTGGTCGGCGAGCTGGGCCCACGTCTTGTCCTGGCTCGTGTCGACGCCTGCGGCCGTGAGCTTCGCTCTCAGCTCGTCGGGGTCCTGTGACCAGGCGCCCTTCTCCTCCAGTGCCGTCACGAAGCCGACGCGGCGCCACGGTCTGGCGAGGTCGACGTCGTGTCCGCGGAACGTCACCTTGGTCGTCCCGATCGCAGCGAGGGCCGCGCGTTCGACGAGCGTCTCGGTGCGCTCCATCGTGTCGTTGTAGTCGGCATATGCCTCGTACCACTCGAGCTGCGTGAACTCCGGAGAGTGCTTGTACGAGACGCTCTCGTTCCTGAAGTCCTTCGAGATCTCGTACACCTTCTCGAGACCGCCGACGATCAGGCGCTTGAGATAGAGCTCGTCCGCGATCCGGAGATAGACGTCCTGGTCGAGGTAGTCCGAGTGCGTGACGAAAGGCTCGGCGAAGGCGCCGCCGTACTGCGGCTGCAAGATCGGCGTCTCGACCTCGATGAAACCCTCCTCGTCGAGATAGGCGCGGATCGCCGTGATCATCCTGGAGCGCACGATCGCGTCACGCCGCGACTCCTCGTTCATCAGGAGGTCGAGGTAGCGCTTGCGGTAACGGAGCTCCGTGTCCGTGAGGCCATGGAATGTGTCCGGGAGCGGCGCACGGATCTTTCCGAGCAGGACGAGCTCGTCCACGGCGATCGACGGTTCGCCGCGGCGCGCCTTCGCAGGCTTTCCGGCGACGCCGACGACGTCGCCGAGGTCGACGTCGACGTTCCCGGTGCGGGCGGTGTCGCAGAGGAGCTGGATCCGGCCGCTGCGATCGACGAGGTCGAGGAAGACGAGCTTGCCGAGCTCACGCCGACCGAGCACGCGGCCTGCGACCCGAACGGTGGCGTCCGCTTCCTCGCCGGGCTCGAGCTTCTCGGCTTCGGCGCGGACGGCGCTGATGGGCACTACGTCGGGGAACCGCTTCGGCGTCACAGAGGAGAGCCTAGGACGTGTCCGGTCATGCAGCGAAGCGATGCAGAGGCGTCGACATCAACAAGGCCCGCGCCGGAGTGTGCCGGCGGTAGAGGTCGAGCCGCCTTTTCGCGTACTGGTCGTCCTTGGGCACGTCCCAGAGAGCAAATGCGCGCGCGTAGCCGGCCGCCCGTGCAGCGTCGCGCACGCGCTCGTCCTGCTCCCCGTAGGGGTACGCGAGCTCCTCGCACGGCCGGCCGATCCGGTCCTCGATCTCGACCCTCGAGTCGACGAGCTCAGCTCGAAGCTCGTCGTCCGACAAGTGCGTCAGGTGTGCGTGAGAGATGCCGTGCGACTGGACTTCGATGCCGCGGTCAGCAAGCGCGCGCAGCTCGTCCCAGTCCATCGTCGCGAGCTCGTCGGGATCGTCCCCGGCGAGCTCCGGAATCGAAAGCGGCGATCCGTCGCGCGCAAGAGCGGTGCACACGAAGACGGTGATCGGCAACCCGAGCCGCTGGAGCTCTCCGAAGACGGTCGCGGCACTACGAAAAGCGTCATCGAAGGAGATGCGCAAGCGCCAAAACCGCGAGAGCGCTGCGCACCTGCCGCAGCAACAGCTCCGGGTGAATCGAAAGCCGGTGCTCCCAGCTCGGCGACACGGCGTGGTAACAGAGAACGAGCGGCGCCACGAGAAGAACCTAAACCCGAACCGAGCCGTGTCCCAAAGAACAAGGGTCTGACCCTGGTTCATACAAGTCTGTAACGCGACGGCGCCAAGACACGCACGCCGTGCGCCCGTGAACGGTCTTCAGAGCGATCCGCCGCCGATGCGAGCTTCGCTCGCGTCGGCCTCAACGGCCGTCGGAGATCAGCGAAAGGAGACTGCGTGACGCAGACCAGCAGGAGGCCTGTTCAGCTACCCGCGTAGAGTCATCATGGCGCGCGAAGCGCGCCGGACTCTACGCGGCTTTGATTTCGAGGATCTTGTACTTGAGCGTGCCGCGCGGGGCCGAGACCTCGACGGTCTCGCCCTTCTTCTTGCCGATGATCGCTTTGCCGACCGGCGACTCGTTCGACAGCTTGTTCTGCCCGGGGTTGGCCTCCGCAGAGCCGACGATGTGGTACTCGACGGTCTCCCTAGCGGCGACGTCCCGCAGCTTCACCTTCGACCCGATCGAGACAACGTCCTTGGCGACGTCCTTCTTCGAGATGACGCGGGCATCTCGGAGGCGCTCCTCCAGCGTCGCGATCCGGTGCTCCAGGAGCATCTGCTCGTTCTTCGCGTCGTCGTACTCGGCGTTCTCGGCGATGTCGCCGAACTCGCGCGCAACACGGATCCGCTCGGCCACCTCGCGGCGCTTGACGGTCGAGAGCTCCTCGATCTCCTTCTTGAGCCTCTCGTACCCCTCAGATGTGAGGATGACTTCCTTCACGGCTTGATACACCTCTTCTTATGAAAAAAGCGCGGCGCAGAGGCGCCGTCGCGGGCGGGAATGGTAGCGATCCCGGGAGGGGTCGTCAATAGGCGCTGCCGGTACCATTTTCCGCCCTATGCAGGTAGATCTTCGCCAGGCCTGGCAGCTCGGGGACATCCGGATCCCGACCCGTCTCGTCCTCGCCCCGATGGCCGGTGTGAGCGTCCAGGCGTTCCGCCGCCAGGGGCGGCGATACGGCGCAGGCCTCGTCTGCTCCGAGATGGTGAGCTGCGCCGGCCTCGAGCACCGGAACGAGCGGACGCTCGGCTACCTTCGGGTCGCCCGGGACGAGCATCCCCTGGCGATCCAGATCTTCGGCTCCGAGCCGTCGACCATGGCGGAGGCCGCGAGGATGGTCACGGCCGCCGGCGCCGACATCGTGGACATCAACTTCGGCTGCCCGGTACGGAAGGTCACGAAAACGGGGGCGGGGGCAACCCTGCTCGAGGATCCGCACCGGGCGGCCGAGATTGTCGGCGCCGTTGCGTCCGCGGTCGACGCGCCCGTCTCCGTCAAGATGCGCCGCGGTCTCGAGGACGGCTCACGGGCGTGCCTGACGGTCGGACCCCGGCTGGTCGAGGCCGGGGCCGATTCGCTGACGCTCCATCCCCGGTCGGCGCGCCAGATGTATACGGGGGAGGCGGATCACAGCCTGACCGCCGAGCTCGTCCAGCTCGTGGAAGTCCCCGTGATCGCATCAGGAGACATCACGTCGCGAAGTCGAGCCAGGGCCGTCCTGGCCGCTACCGGCGCCGAGGCAGTGATGGTCGGTCGCGGCGCGCAGGGAAACCCATGGGCGTTGCGTGAGATCGTGGACGGCGATGCGGCCGAGCCCTCGCGCGAGGAGGTCGCGGCGGAGCTGATCCTGTTCGTCCGGGAGACGGCTCGAGAGCTCGGCGAGCGACGCGCCGCCGGGTTCCTGAAGAAGTTCTACGGCTGGTATCTCGGCCGTGGCCGGTTCCCAAAGCAGTTCAAACAGGAGCTCGTGCGGCTCGAAACCACGGACGAGGTCGTGACGCGGTTGTTCGCGGCAACGCCGGAGGCTGTCGAGATCGTGGAGCGACTCGAGGCGGACCTGCCGGACCCGGCCGACGAGATCCTGCTCGACTCGATGCCGATCTCGATCTACGGCGGCGGCTAGGGCGCGACGACCATCGTCAGTGGTTCCGCTCCCAGACGAGGCGCAGACCTTCGAGCGTCAGGAAGGGATCGACCGTGCCGATCGTCCGGGCATGCGGCGCGATCAGGTCGGCCAGCCCGCCCGTGGCGACGGCCCGCGACTCGACGCCGAGCTCGCTCGCGAATGCGGCCGACGATCCCGTCGACCTGGCCGGCGAACCCGTAGAGCACACCCGACTGCAGCGCTGCCACCGTCGTCTTGCCGATGACGGTGGCAGGTTCGACGAAGTCGATCTTCCGGAGCCTCGCCGCCCGCTCGAACAATGCGTCCATCGAGATCTCGATGCCGGGAGCGAGGACCCCGCCGACATACTCCCCGTCCGCGGACACGACGTCGAAGTTCGTAGACGTGCCGAAGTCGACCACGATGCACGGAGCGCCGTAGCGGTCGGCGGCCGCGACCGCGTTCGCGATGCGGTCCGGCCCGACCTCGCGCGGATCGTCGTATCGCACGGGGATGCCCGTCTTCACACCCGGTCCAAGCTCTAGTACCTCTGCGCGTGTGTACCGCTCGGCGAACTCGTGGTAGGGCCGGATGAGTTGAGGCACCGTCGAGGAAAGGCAGATGCCGGCGACGCTCTCGAGGTCTACGAAGCTGCGGTAGAGCGCCCACAGCTCGTCCCCGCTGCGATTCCGCTCGGTCGCGATTCGCCAGTGCTCGGTCAGGTCGGCACCGGCGAACAGGCCGAACACGGTTTGCGTGTTGCCGACGTCGACGGCCAGCAGCATGCGGCCATGATCCCAGACGGCCCCGCCCGCGCTACTAGAGCGGTCGAGCCTTAGAGATCGTCGTCCGAGGTCAGGCTCTCCCCGATCCGCTCGGCGAGCGCCTCGGCGGTCAGGCTCGGCTCATCACCGTCGTTTCGCAGCTCCTCGACCGTAACGTCGCTGGACGTCCAGACCTCCGCCCGTGGAATGATCCGCGTCGGACGGTTCTTGTCCCACACCCACACGTCTTCCATGCGTAGGTGGAAGAAGGGGTAGTTGGCCTGAGAGACCTGTGCCAGGTCGAGCTTGTTGCACAGGTACGTCGCATCCTGCGTGAGAACGCAGTACCGGAACAGCCCGAAGACGGCCGTGTACTCACGCTTCAGCCGCAGCTCGAGGTCTGCCTCGAATTCGTCGAGCTCGTCGATGTGGCTCACCGGCGAATCACGGTTACGAGTCTAGCTCCGCGAGAAGAGTCTCGACCCTCCCCATCCCCGGCACCTCCAGCGTTGGATCGAGCTCCGCCAGAGGCTCCAGAACGAACCGCCGCTCGCGTAGCCGCGGATGCGGGACTTCGAGCCCGGGCTCCGAGATGGTCTCGTCGCCGTAGACCAGCAGGTCGAGGTCGAGCGTCCGCGGTCCCTGCGGCGGGGAAGTACTTCGGTCTCGGCCGAAGTCACGCTCCAGCTCGAGGAGCGTCTCGAGCAGTGAGCGTGGCGTGAGAGCTGTCTCGAGCTCCACGACCCCGTTCAGGAACTGCGGTTGGTCGAGAAATCCAACTGGATCGGTGTCGCGTAGAGTCGAGACGCAGACCACAGTTGTGTCGGGCAGCTCCCGTAGCTTGTCGACTGCCCGTCGCAACGTCGACTCGCGATCGCCGAGATTGGAGCCGAGGGCGACGAAAGCGCGCGTGATCTCAGCAGGTTACTCTGCTGACTTGGCCCTCAGGTTGCTGACCGGTGTAGCGCTTGCACTGATCATCGCCGGACCTGCCCGCGCCGAGCTCGTGCAGCTCAGTCCTTCACCTCAGGGCCCTCGGCTTGCGCTCGCGGCCGGCGGTAAGCAGCTCGCGTCCGAGCTTCGCATCTGGCGCGTTCCGAGCTACGCTGTTCACGACCTCCGCGCTGCGGGCGTCCTGCGCCGCGCTCGGCCCGAGCGCCTGTTCGCGGCGAACGGCTTCCTCGAGACCGCAACCGACCCTCTCGTGCCTACGGAATGGTGGCGATCGGTGATCGGAGCCGACCGCCAGCAACCGCCCGGGCCAGGGAAGCCGGTGACGATCGTCGACTCGGGCGTCGACGCAACGCACCCCGAATTCGCCGGTCGGCCGAACACGTCCATGCTCAACGAGCAGACCACGACCGACGAGGACGAGGACCACGGAACCGAGGTCGCATCCGTGCTCGCCGCGCCGGACAACGGCGTCGGCATCGTCGGGGTCTATCCGCAGGCCGCGTTGCACATCTGGGACGCAAGCCCCTTCGGGTTCTTGAGCGAGGGCGAGGCGATCCAGGGAATCGTGGAAGCGGCGCGCCGCGGTCCCGGCGTGATCAACCTGAGCTTCGGCGGCGAGGACAACGACCCAATGCTGGCGGATGCCGTCTCGCTCGCATTCCGCTCGGGCTCGCTCGTCGTCGCCGCCGCCGGCAACGAGGGTTTCGAAGGGAGCCCACCGAACTTTCCGGGGTTCTACCCGCACGTTCTCACGGCAGGCGCGACGAACGACGACGGAAACGTCGCCGGCTTCTCGTCGATCTCAGCGTTCGTCGATCTCGTCGCTCCCGGTGCTCGGATACCCGTCGCCGAGCCGTTCTCGCAGGAGCCGTCCGGTTATGGGCTCGCGTCCGGGACCAGCTTCTCGGCACCGCTCGTCGCGGGCGCCGCGGCGTGGATCTGGACGAAGCGTCCCGATCTCGACAACACCCAGCTGTTCGAGCTGATGCGTCGCTCCGCAACCGACATCGGAGCGCCGGGCTACGACAACGCCTCGGGTGCAGGGCAGCTCAGCATTCCGGCGGCGCTCGGGCTGAAAACGCCGAGGCGTGATCCCCAGGAGCCGAACGAGAAGCCGAACGAGATCGAGCCGAACGGCGCGTTCCCTACAGGCACTCCACCGCTCACCCGCCCGGGTCACCGGAATGCGGTCCTGAGCGCACGTGTCGAGCGAAGCGAAGATCCACTCGACCTCTACCGCGCCTGGGCACCCGCACAAATGATGCTTCGGGCACGAGTGAGCGGCCCGGTGACCGTGCGGATCCTGCCGCGGTTCTCGAAGGAGAAGAGAACGGCGCCGCTCGGCATCGGAAAGCGCGGCCTCGCGCGCTACGCGAACAAGGGTCGGCGCGGCGCGTACGTCTACGTTGAGGTTCGGCCGACCGTACGCACGGCGGAGTACACGCTTCGGCTTACGGCCGCTCGGCGGTAGCGGCCGTCCATGCGACCCTTAGCCCGGCCGGTCGAGCCGCCGGCTTGCGAACGCGTACGCGTACTCGTTCGACGGAGAAGCGCTCGATGATCGCGTCGGCGATTGCCGAGGAGAGCGCCTCCAACAGGTGGTACCGCCTGCCGTTCGAAACGTCCTTCACGAGCTCGGCAACAACGACGTAGTCCACGGTGTCCGCGAGCCGATCCGAGCGCGCTGTATCGGCAACCTCGAGGCGCACGTCGTAGAGAAACGTCTGTCCGCGCGCCCGCTCTTCCTCGTCGGCACCGTGATGCCCGAAGAGCTCGAGCCCCTCCACCTCGACGACGATCATCCGGTCTCCACAGCCGCCGCGACGGTGAGCGCTTCGACGTGCTCGCGGACGTCGTGGGCGCGAATGATCGTCGCCCCCCGCTCGAAGGCGGCGACTGCGACCGCGAGGCTTGCCGAGAGCGGTCCCGTCTTCGCGCCCGGATCGCCGAGGATCCGGCCAAGC
The DNA here is from genome assembly GCA_963759365.1 of uncultured Actinomycetes bacterium. Lineage (GTDB taxonomy): Bacteria > Actinomycetota > Thermoleophilia > Gaiellales > Gaiellaceae > 3-1-20CM-4-69-9. The sequence continues at coordinate 106,924 of CAVWYX010000005.1, read as the reverse complement.
GAGCTCTTGCGCGAGAAGCCGATCACCACCGGCCGTCCGATCGCCACCAAGACGTCCAACCGTCGCACGAGCTCGAAGTTCTGCTGAACGGTCTTGCCGAATCCGATCCCCGGATCGAGGCAGATGCGCTCTTCGCCAATGCCGGCGTCGACCGCGAAGCGCAGTCGCTCCTCCAGAAAAGCGGCAACGTCGGAGACCACGTCGTCGTAGGTCGGCTCGACCTGCATCGTCCGCGGATCGCCTTGCATGTGCATGAGGCAGACGTATGAGCCGGCGGAAGCGACGACTTCCGCGAGCTCCTCGTCACCGCGTAGCGCCGTGACGTCGTTCACGAGCTCGGCGCCGAGCTCGATTGCACGCCGTGCAACCTCGGCCTTCGCGGTGTCGATCGAAATCGGCGCACCGTGCAGCCCTTCCAGAACCGGAACGACACGGCGCAGCTCTTCGTCGAGCGAGATCCCTTCCGCGCCCGGACGAGTCGACTCGCCGCCGACGTCGACGATCGCAGCACCTTCGTCCACCATCCTCCATCCTGCGGCTACCGCTGCCGCAGGCTGCAGGTGGACGCCGCCGTCGGAGAACGAGTCGGGCGTCACGTTGACCACACCCATCACCGAAGGACGAGGAAAGCGGCGCTCGATCGGGACGTGCTCGGTCGTGACGAGGCGATCCTAGTCGTGGTACTGATGCACGAGGGCATGGCCGCGGCCGCGCGCGATCAACCAGCGGTTCGCGGCCCACGCCGGCCCGAAGGCGATGGCGAAACCGAGCGCGATGCTCCACCAGAACTTCGCGTCGCCGAGGCCGGCGTCGATGGCGCCCGGCACGAGCAGGACGAAGCCGTTGTCGACGAGCTCCATGATCGCGATCGAAACCGTGTCGGAAGCAAGCGCCACTCCGGTCGCCTGCCGGAAGGAGAGCCCGGCCCGGAGAACCGGCCACACAGTGAGCGCGTAGCCGAACACGAAGGCGAGGACGACGGCTAGCAGGATCGTTGCGAGATTGCCCCAGCCGGCCGCGGTCCCGATCGCCATCCCAACGACCTCGCCGGTGGCACATCCGATCAGGCAGTGGGTCGTCGCCTGGAGCGCGGCACGGTTCAGATCCTGCTCAGCGTGTGCGTGCAAAGCGCTGGACGGCGTCCAGGAGCTCTTGACTCTTCTTCGCGGCTGCGTTGGGATCGCCCGAGGAGAGCGCATCGGCAACACAGTGGTTGACGTGGTCGTCCAGCACCTTGAACGCCAGGCTCTCGAGCGCGGTGTTGACCGCGGAGATCTGCGTGAGGATGTCGATGCAGTAGCGATCGTCCTCGACCATCCGCTCGATTCCTCGAACCTGTCCTTCGATTCGATGCAGGCGCTTGCTCAGGGCCCGCTTGTCGTATCCGTGTTTCATGTCACCTCCCTCGTGCTGTGGAAGCGCCGCAACCGCAAGCTGTTCGTCACGACGAACAGCGACGACGCGGCCATCGCGGCGGCGGCGATGATCGGATTGAGCAGTCCGGCGACGGCCAACGGGATCGCGGCCACGTTGTAGGCGAACGCCCAGAAGAGGTTGCCCTTGATCGTCCGCAGCGTCTGACGCGCGAGCCGGATCGCATCAGGTGCTCCCCGGAGGTCGCCGGAGACGAGCGTCAGATCGGAAGCCTGGATCGCGACATCCGTGCCGGTCCCGATCGCGATCCCGAGGTCGGCCTGTGCGAGGGCGGGCGTGTCATTGACGCCGTCGCCGACCATCGCCACGACACGGCCGGCCTCTTGCAGACGGCGCACCTCGGCCTCCTTTTCGTGCGGGAGGACCTCGGCGACGACGTTGGCGATGCCGACCTCATCAGCGACGCGACGCGCGCTCTCCGTGCTGTCGCCGGTGAGCAGGACCGGCATGAGCCTAAGCGCCTTCAGCTGCGCGACGGCGCCCGCGCTCGTCGGCTTGACCGTGTCGCGGACGATGAGCTTCGCCCGAGGCGCTCCACCCCACGAGACGGTGATCGCGCCGTCGCGGCGTGACACGTCCACCTCGTGTCCGTCGACGACTCCTTGCACGCCAACCCCAGGAACGTTTCTGAAATGGGCGACGGCCGAAAGCGCGCCGACCTCGTTCCGCGCCGCAGCGGCGACCGCCTGTGCGATCGGATGCTCACTCGCCGACTCCACCGAACCCGCAAGACGAAGTACCTCCGCGCGGGTCGCGCCGTTCAACGGTGCAACGTCGACGAGCTCCATCTTTCCCTCGGTGACCGTGCCGGTCTTGTCGAGGACGACAGTGTCGATGCGCCGAGTCTGCTCGAGGATCTCGGGCCCCTTGATGAGGATCCCGAGCTGCGCTCCGCGGCCGGTGCCAACCAGCAACGCCGTCGGAGTGGCGAGGCCGAGCGCACAAGGACACGCGATGATCAGAACTGCAACTGCGGCGGTGAAGGCGGCGCCGGCGTCACCCGTGAGCGCGAGCCAGCCGGCGAGCGTTCCGGCGCGATGACGAGGACGAAGGGCACGAAAACGCCGGAGACCCTGTCGACGATCCGCTGAATCGGCGCCTTTCCGGCCTGCGCCTCGGCGACGAGCCGCGCGATCTGTGCAAGCGCTGTGTCGGCACCGACTTTCGCGGCCCGTACAACGAGGCGCCCGTACGTGTTGATCGTCGCCACCGACGACTTCCGCGCCGGGCTCGACCTCCACCGGCAGCGACTCGCCGGTCAACAGGGAGCGGTCGATCGCGGACGCGCCTTCCTCGACGACGCCGTCGGTTGCGACCTTCTCACCGGGTCGAACGACGAAGCGGTCGCCGACACGAACCTCTTCGATCGGTATGAGAACCTCGCTCGCCGTCCCGCAGGACACGGGCCTCCTTCGCGCCGTGCTCTAGCAGCGCGCGGACAGCCGCGCCCGAACGGCCGCGGGCGCTCGCCTCGAAATAAGCGACCGAGCAGGATCAGCGTCGTGGTCACGCCGGCAACTTCGAAGTACACGTCGGCGTTGATCCTCGCGAGGAGGACGACCGCGGACCAGCCCCACGCGGCAAGCGTCCCGATCGAGATCAGGGTGTCCATGGTCGCCGTGAAATGGCGCGCGTTGAGTAACGCCGCGCGGTGGAACGAGAAGCCGGCCCAGCAGCACAATCGGCGTCGCCAACGCAAACGCGAGCCACTCCCAACCGCTGAACTGAAGCGGCGGGACGGCTGCGAGCAGAACGAGCGGGATCGTCAGTGCGACGGAAGCGAGCAGGCGTATGCGCAGCGGCTTGACGAGATCGACCGACGTTCCGTCATCCGCCGGTAGCGCGGCCGAGTAGCCCGTGGCTTCAACCGTCTCGATGAGGTCCTCGAGCCGCTGCCGGCGCGGATCGAAGTCGACGGACGCGAGCTCGGTGGCGTAGTTGACGGTTGCGTCGACGCCGTCGAGCCGGTTGAGCTTCTTCTCGACGCGCGCAGCGCAAGAGGCACACGACATGCCGCCGATCTGGAGCTGAATGCGACTGGGAGCGTCGACGGCCACTATCGGACGTATACCCCCTCCGCGGTATGACGTCTCAGACGCCATCCGCCGCGACGGCGGGCTTTGCCCGTCGTCGCCGACACCGCTAACCGGAGACCACCCTCGCGGGAACATCATCAGGCTCGCGAAGCCGGATGTTCACGCGCTAACGCCGCGACGGCGGGCTTCGCCCGTCGTCGCCGAGACCGCTACTCGGAGATCAACCGAGCGGAAACGTCATCATGGCGCCGCGCGAAGCGCGGGGCCGGACGTTTACGCTTTTTCGGGGGGGGAGGCTGCATCGTCGCGCCCGGAATCGGGAACGCGCGCGGCTTCGGCTCGGGCTTGCGCTTCTTCTCGTCGGCCGGTGAGGGCTCCGACGGCGCAGCAGCCGGCTTCTCCGCGAAGACCTCTTCCTGGTTCTCGCCGGCGAGCAGCCGCTCGAACTGCTCCTTGTCGATCGTCTCGCGCTCGATCAGGATCGCCGAGATCGTGTGCAACTCGTCGATGTGCTCCTTGAGCACGCGCGTCGCGGTCTCGTGGGCTTCCTCGATCACGCGCCGAATCTCGTCGTCGATCTCGCGCGCGATCTCCTCCGAGTAGTCGGGCTCGGCGCCCATCTCGCGGCCGAGGAACGGCATGTCGTGATTGCGGCCGAGAACGCGCGGGCCGAGCTTCTCGCTCATCCCGAAGCGCATGATCATCTGCTTCGCGGTGCTCGTGACCTTCTCCAGGTCGTTGGCGGCGCCGGTCGTGACCTCGTTGAAGACGATCTCCTCCGCCGCACGACCGCCGAGGGTCATCGCGAGACTCGCCATCAGGTTCGTCTTCGTCGTCAGATAGCGATCCTCACGGGGCAGCGAGATCGTGTATCCGAGCGCCTGCCCGCGGCCGATGATCGAGATCTTGTGGACCTCGGACTCCTGGTCGAGGTAGTGGCCGACGATCGCGTGGCCGAGCTCGTGATACGCGGTGATCTTCCGCTCCTGCTCGGAGAAGAGCCGTGTCTTCTTCTCCGGCCCTGCGATCACGCGCATGATCCCTTCCTCGAGCTCCTCCTGCTCGATCACCTTCTTGCCGCGGCGCGCAGCGAGGAGCGCCGCTTCGTTCACGAGGTTCGCGAGATCGGCGCCGGTAAAGCCTGGTGTGCCGGCGGCCAACGTGTCGAGATCGATCTCGGACGCGAGCGGCTTGCCCTTCGAATGCACCTCGAGGATCTTTCGGCGACCGTTCCGGTCCGGACGGTCGACGACGATCTGCCGGTCGAAGCGTCCCGGACGAAGCAGCGCCGGGTCGAGGATGTCGGGACGGTTCGTCGCCGCGATCAGGATGATGTTGTCCTTCAGCTCGAACCCGTCCATCTCGACGAGCAGCTGGTTCAGCGTCTGCTCGCGCTCGTCGTGGCCGCCGCCCAGGCCCGCGCCGCGATGTCGGCCGACGGCGTCGATCTCGTCCATGAACACGATGCACGGCGATGCTTGCTTCGCCTGCTCGAACAGGTCGCGCACGCGGGAGGCGCCGACGCCGACGAACATCTCGACGAAGTCGGAGCCCGAGATGGAGAAGAAGGGCACGCCGGCCTCGCCGGCGACTGCGCGCGCGAGCAAGGTCTTACCGGTACCCGGGCGGCCCGTACAGGAGCACGCCCTTGGGAATCCGCGCGCCGAGCGCCTGGAACTTCTTCGGGTTCTCGAGGAACTCCTTGATCTCCTGCAGCTCCTCGACCGCCTCGTCCACTCCGGCGACGTCCTTGAAGCCGATCTTCGGCGAGTCGGGCGTCATCCGCTTCGCACGGGACTTGCCGAAGGACATGACCTTCGAGCCGCCGCCCTGCACCTGGTTCATCAGGAAGATCCAGAAGCCGAACAGCAGGACGAACGGCAGCAGCGAGGTGAGGATCGACCACCACGGCGACGAGCCCGTTCCCTTGGAGTCGAACTTCACGTCGTGCTCCTGCATGGTCCTCTGCAGGCCCGGCACGGACTGGTCGCTCGGGTAATGGACGGTTGCCGTCTTCTTCTCCGGCCCTTGTAGCTGAGCTTCAGCTCGTGCTTGCCCGGGTTGAAGACGACCTCGTCGAGCGCGCAGGTATCGGTGTTGCAGGACTGAATCGCCGCGATCGCCTGGGAGTAGGTGATCTTCTCGGACTTTGCGCCGTGCCCGCTCAGGGTCTGTAGCGCCAGCCAAACGAGGGCCGCGATGATGACGAGCGGGAAGAGCGCGCTTCGGAAAAAACGGTTCACTAAACCTCTTTCGGCAGGGTACCAGCCTCGGTTTGCCCTCCTACGCCCCCGGACGGGGGATCAAACCCTCTCGGGGCCGCCTTCCGGAAGGAGGTCCGGGTCCAATACGCCCACGTAGGGCAGGTTCCTGTAGCGCTCGGCGAAGTCGAGGCCGTAACCGATGACGAACCTGTTCGGGATCTCGAATCCGATGTAACGGACAGGGACGTCGATCTCGCGCCGTTCCGGCTTGGTCATCAGGGCGCAGACCTCGAGGCTCGCCGGCTCGCGTGATTCCAGGTTTCGAATCAGGTACGAGAGGGTCAGGCCCGAGTCGATGATGTCCTCGACGACGAGGACGTCGCGGCCCTCGATGTTGATGTCCAGGTCCTTCAGAATCCGCACGACGCCGGACGAATCCGTCTGAGCGCCATAGCTCGAGATCGCCATGAAATCGATCTCGCAGGGAATCGTGAGGGTGCGCATCAGGTCGGCCATGAAGAAGACCGCTCCTTTGAGGACCCCGATCAGTAGCAGGTCGCGGCCGGTGTAATCGGCCGAGATCTCCTCGCCGAGCTCGACGACGCGCGACCGCAACCTCTCCTCGTCGATGAGGATCTCGCGTACGCCGAGCTCGAGCTCAGCTTGGGACACGCTCGGCCCGGACCCCCTCGGCTTCGACGATTCCCGGCACTGCGACGACCTCCTCCCCGCGCACGACGAGGGGCCACGTCTCGCGTGCCGAACGGGGAATCTTTGCGTCCACGAACACGTCCTGGATCTTCTTCGATCTTCCGACGAGCCGGTCGCCGGCGCGCCAGGCCCGTACCTTAAGCCCTGGCAGATCCGACGCGATGCGCCAATCGCCCCAGCTGACCTCTCCGTCGAGCGCAACCGGGGTGGCCTCGACCCAGACGTCCTCGTACTCACGCGCGACGGTGAGGCCGCCGCCGATGTCCAGCCGCTCTGATCCGGTCGACGACCCCAGCAGGCGCTCGAGCGCGGACGGCTCGGTGCTCACAAGCCGAAGCAGGTTGCGGTCGGCGCCCGGATGGAGCTGGCGCAAGCGCGGCAGGATCTCCGAGCGGATCAGGCCCCGCTTCGTGTCGCGGTTCGAGGTGTCGATCCGAAAGTCGAGACCCACGGCGCGGCAATAGGCCTCGGTCTCGTCACGCCAGACCTCCAGCAACGGCCGGACGACGCCGTCCTCGCGCTTCGACTTGATGCCACTCGTAGAGCCGCTCGCGACGACTCGATACAGGACCGTCTCGACCTGGTCCGAGGCGGTGTGACCGGTGGCGCGGAGACGGTCGGTCGCGAACGAGTAGCGAATCCTGCGTAGCTCGTCCTCGGTCGTCCCGCCGCGCCCGTCGACGACCTCGGCCGCAAAGTGCTCGACGCAGAATCGTGCGTCCTCATCGGATTCGCTACCGCGGAGCCCGTGGTTCACGTGCAGCGCAGAGACCTGGTAGCCGAGCTCGCGGAGGGCGTGCCACAGGCACGTCGAGTCGGGGCCGCCCGAGACCAGGCACGTCACCTCACCTCCCGGGGGGATCAGCTCATGCCGGCGAACGTACTCGTCGACGCGATCCAGCAGATCATCGACCTTCACGCCGGAATTGTGCCCCCCGCCGATGGCGCACGAGGTAGGCAGCGAGCTCGATCGCCGCCCAGCGGCCGATCCAGACCGCAGCCGCCAGCAGGACGAGCCGCCTCAGAAGATCAGGCTCCGATACGCGCCGTGCCGCTGCATTCCGATCGCCTCGTAGACCCGGATCGCCGCGGTGTTCTCCGGCCTGACGAAGAGACAAACGGTCGGCACCCGCTCGAGCAGGAGCCGACAGAGATCCCGCATCCCGCGTTGCGCGTACTGCCTGTTCCGGACGGGCGGATCGACCCAGACCTGCTGCACCTGTACCGCCGAAGGCGTCCAGGCCGACGCTTCGGCCTTGAAGAGGATGGTGTCACCTTCCACCCAGAGCCAGGACCTGCCTTCCTCGATCTGAGCCCGCGTGCGCCAGCGGAAGCCGTCCGGGTCGCGGGCGAGCGGGTCGACGCCGATCTCCTCCTCGTGGGCGGCGGCGCAGGCGGGCAGCAGCAGCTCGAAATCCGAGGCGCGCGCGGGACGAAGGCCTGTATCTCCGGAGGCCGGTGCCTGCGAGATCGCATAGACCGGCTGCCCCGGACGGTCGTCGCGCGGGGGCGGCATCCGGTCGGCGAGCCGCTCCCACAGGTCGTCGACGGCTTGCTCGTCACCGATGATCATGCGCGCGCGCCCGCGCGCGGCCGCGGCTGCGAACCGGCCGCAGTCGCGTCCGGCGGGGACCACGTTCGCGCCGACGTGGCAGAGGGCAGTGAGCCGCCCGTTCTCGGCGAAGGCGGTGAAGCGCCCGAGGTTGCGCCGGGCGACGTCCTCGAGGAACACGCGCTCGACGGGGTCCTCGCCGCAGAACTCGAGAATCTGATCGAGCCTCGGCTCGGTCGCATCCTCCATGCCTGAATCGTGTCACGGGATAGGGTTGCGCCTCCATGCCGATCCACATTCGCGCCGAGCCGGGTGACTATGCCGAGGCCTGCCTCCTGCCGGGTGACCCACTGCGTGCGAAGTACATCGCCGAGACCTATTTCGACGACGTGGAGCAGCGGAACTCCGAGCGCGGGCTGCTCGGCTACACGGGCACGTGGGAAGGGAAGCCCGTGTCGGTCCAGGGAACCGGCATGGGTTGTCCAGGCGCGACGATCGTCTTCGAGGAACTGATCCAGCTCGGAGTCAAGAAGCTCCTCCGAGTCGGCACCTGCGGCGGCCTCCAGCCTCACCACGAGCTCGGCGACCTCATCGTCGCGCTCTCGGCAGTCGCCGACGATCGCACCGCCGATCATCTCGTCGGCGGCGAGCCGCACTGCCCCACCGCCCACTGGGAGCTCATCCACGGCGCGGTGCACGCGGCGAAGGAGATGGGACAGCCGATGCACGTGGGCCCGATCGTCTCCAGCGACGTCTTCTACAACCCCGATGAAGGGCAGTACGAACGCTGGTCGAAGCGTGGCGTCCTCGCGGTGGAAATGGAAGCGTCGGCGCTCTTCACGGTCGGTGCACTGCGCGGCGTCCAGGCAGGCTGCCTCCTGACGGTGAGCGACATCGTCGTCGAGGGGGAGTTCAAGCGCATCACCGACGACGAGCTGCGGGCGGCGGTCGACCGCATGACGCGGGTCGGGCTGGCGACCGTCACGGCCGACGAGAAGCACTGACAGAGACCGTCTTCCTCGTCAATCCGGCGTCGGCGAACGGGTCGACGGGGAAGCGGTGGGCCGAGATCGCTCACCGCGCCGCCGCGATGGGTTTGACCGGCGATGCGCTTCTCTCAGGCGCACCCGGCGAGCTGACCGAGCTTGCCCGCCGCGCTGCAGACGATGGAGCAAATCTCCTCGTCGTCGTCGGGGGCGACGGCTCCATGCACGAAGTCGTGAACGGCGTCGCGCAGCGAGACGAGATCGAGGTCGCCGTGATTCCCCGCGGCACGGGCTGGGACTTCGCCCGCTCGCTCGCCCTCCCCCGCCGACTCGACGATGCGGTCCGCGTGGCACTCGCAGGGAAGACGAGGACGATCGACCTCGGGAGGGCGAGCTATCACGCCTGGGGCGGCGGCGAGGCCCGCGCATGGTTCGCCAACGTCGGCAGCGTCGGAATGAGCGGAGCGATCGCGCAGCGCGCCAACGACACGACCAAGGCGCTCGGCGGCAAGGCCTCCTACGTCTGGGCGACCTTCGCCGTCTTCTCGAGCTGGAGCAACAGCGAGATCGAGGTGACGGTGGACGACGAGACGCGCCGAGCCCGCATGCACGACGTGATCGTGGCCAACGGGCACTGCATCGCCGGCGGCATGAAGCTCTGCCCGGCCGCCGAGCCCGACGACGGCCTCTTCGACGTCCTCACCATCGGAGACCTGACCAAAGGAGACTTGCTCCTTACGCTTCCGAAGACGTTCCGCGGCACCCACCTTCCGCATCCGAAGGCGGAGCTCCTCCGCGGCAGCCGCGTGACCGTCGAAGCGCCGGAGCCCCTGCCGCTGGAGCTCGACGGCGAGCAGCCCGGGACAACGCCGGTGCGCTTCGAGCTCGTGCGGAACGCGCTTCGGGTGAGAGTTCGCTAGAGGTCTGGGCGCCATCCGGCCCGGCCGAATTTCGCACAGGCCTCGCTAACTAGCTCGGCTTGGGCTTCGAGCTCGGTTTCGCCTCGGCCGCCTTCGGCTGCTTGGGCGCAGTCGAAGCCGCGGTCGATCCGGCCTCCTTGGCCTTTTCGGCCGTGGGCGTATCCGGCTGCTCGGGCTTCCCTTCGAGCTTGTTAACGCGTTTTTCGAGTGCGGCGACTCGCTTCTCGACGTCCTCCAGCCCCCGCACCCGGCGCTGGAGGTCGTCCATCCGCTCGCGCATCCCGCCGAGGGTCGACACGACCTTGTCGCCGCCCGGCGCACTTCCGAGCCGCTGGATCGCACCCTCGCCGACGTCGGCGAGCCGCTCCACGAAGTTCTTCTGCCTGGTTTCAGCCATCGGCGGTTCAACCTCCTTCTCAGTGCCGTCGTCCTTCTAAGCCTGCCATGTTCCGATCCGCGACGCCGGAAGCTACGCCGCGCAGACGACTCGTAAAGAGACGGTGCAGATCTGGTGAATTTCTGCAGACAACAATCAAGCGCGGCCGAACGTCTCACTAATGTGAATAGGGACATGACGCTGAAGCGTCCGCACAAGCACACCGCAGTCACGATCCACGCCATCCGGCAACGAGGCGGCGTCCCGTATCACGTCGAGCGGAAGGTCTGCAGGAACTGCAGCAGGCTGCTCGACGAGAAGACGATTCGCCGCGCCGCCGCCTGAGGTCGCGACCGAGCCCGCCGAGGGCCGGGCTCGAAAGGACGGCTCGCCTGGCCGTCCAATTCCTCAATCGTCGCGATCCAACGAATCGACTTCCTCGACCAGCGCCGACAGGACATCTCCCGCGGCTCCGTCGATTCGGACCTCTGCGAGCCCGTCGAACGGCGTCGGGCCGCGGTTCACGATCGCGAGGCTGCCCCCGGCCGAGACGGTCGCCTCCGGTAGCCCTGCCACCGGGTAGACCTCGAGCGACGAGCCGACCACGAGAAGCAGGCCGGCCCGCTCCGCGAGGTCGACGGCACGGTCGATCGCCGCGGCCGGAAGGAGCTCGCCGAACATCACGACGTCCGGCTTCACGATCGCCCCGCAGCGCGGACACGGCGGGGCGGGAGCGTCACGCAAGGCCGCCACGACATCCGCGAGCGGCATGCGCTCGCCGCACGCGAGACAGCTCGCGGTGCGGATCGAGCCGTGCACCTCGATCACATCCCGTGACCCCGCCCGCTCGTGGAGGCCGTCGATGTTCTGCGTCACGAGCGCCTCGACGAGGCCGCGCCGTTCGAGCTCCGCGAGGGCGAGATGCCCTGCATTCGGCTGTGCCTGCGTCAGGACGTCGAACCTCAGCGCGTAGAACTCCCAGACCTTGACCGGATCGCGCCGAAAGGCGTCGATGGTCGCGTACTCCATCGGGTCGTACTCGGCCCAGATACCGGTCGGCGAGCGAAAGTCGGGAATGCCGCTCTCGGTCGAGATCCCGGCGCCCGTCAGGACGACGGACTGTTGTCGCTCGAGCAGAAGGGTGGCCAGCGCTTCGATCTCGCTGCGCATCGCCGTAGAGTGCCGCGCGTGGACGGCTTCCGCTCCAGCACGGACATCCGTGTCCGGTTCGCTGAAACAGACGCGCAGGGCGTGGCTCACAACTCGAACTACTTCATCTGGTTCGAGGTCGCGCGCGTCGAGTATCTCGAGAGGTTCACCGGCGGCTATCCCGCCCTCCGCGAGCAAGGCGTCGAATCGTTCGTGCTCGAGTCGTACGTGCGCTTCCGTGCGCCGGCGCAGTTCGACGACCGGCTGCGAGTCCACGCGCGGATCGGCGAGCTGAAGGGAGCGCGCTTCCGCTTCGACTACCGGGTCGAGCGGGACGGCGAGATGATTGCCGAGGGCTGGACGTCACACGCCTGTGTGGATGCGAAGACGCTCCGGCCCACGCGGATACCCGCCGGGCTCGCGGCCGCGATCGCTAAGGCCGAGGGGTCGTCGTCGAAGAGGTCGTCGTCTTCGGCGGTTTCGGAGTCGTCGTCGTAGTCGGGGTCGTGGTGGTCGTGGTCGTCGTGCTCGTCGTCGTGGTGGGCTCGGCCGGCTTCGGTTTCGGCCGCGGCTTGGTCCCGTACCGGATCACCTCTGGCTCGCCGCGGTAGGACGAGTAGAAGGTCGCATCGGAGAGAAGCTTTCCCTTCGCGTCGTAGACCTTGCGGCGGACGCTGGTGGAACGTGACGGCTCGCCGCTTTCTTCTGTGACCTGCTGGCCTACCAGCATCGACGAGTCCGGAACCCTCTCGACGGGAGCCGGCCCGGTCTCGACCAGTGGCCGCGTCTCGCTGACGACACGCCGGTGTACCGGCGTGCCGTACAGCGCAACGGTGAGCGACGACGGGCCGACCCAGGTCCGGAGGAGCAGCCAGTGCCGCCGTGTCGTTGACGAACTTCAGGTCGACATCGGGGTAGTTGACGGTCGCGTCGCGGCCCTGCGGGTAATGGCTGATGTAGAGCGCGTGGTTCGTCCGCGACGCGATCGGGAGACCTGCCTCGTACGCGGCGTTGAAGACGGTCGTCGACACCTGGCAGACGCCGCCCCCGAGCCCTGTCTGGAGCTCGCCGTTGATGATCACCGGAGCTTCCCTGAAGCCCTTGTCGGCGGTGCGGGCGCCGGTGGCGCCGTTGAAGGAGAACGTCTCGCCGGGCGCGATCACGTGCTTGTCGACAAGGTGCGAGACGAGCTGGACGTTGTGGATGCGGTTCGGGTCGCCGCCGTAGAACGTCTGATACGCGGCGACGAGGCCCTGGATGCGCATTGCCCGAGCCTCGTCGGTCGTCCGCTCGGCCTCCGACCGCTTGACCACGAGCTTCGCGGAGCGCAGCTCCGGCGTCGTGACGAGTGCTGCCCGCAGCAAGATCTTGGCGCTCTGCGGTACCTGGAGCAGGTAGCCGGGCCGATCGGGAAGCACGCGGATGCCTTTCGAGCTGATCGCCCAGTCCGCGTCCATCGGCTCCTGGTCGACGCGTGTGCCCAGTGCGTTGAACCACCGGGTCGCTCCGGGACCGCCGACGGCGAGCTCGACGCCTGCCGTCCCCAGGCAGCATCAGGAGCTTCGCGATCCGCCTCGGACGGAGATTCCAGCGCGTGGGCCCGAGCGTGAGCTTGAGCGGGGCGGACAGTGCGGTGCGCACTTGCGCCCGCGCGACCGTGAGATCGTCGGCGCTGACCTTCGGCTCCTCGACCTGCATGGGCAGACCGACCGGTTCGCGCCGAAGACTTGCGAGTGCTCGCACGATCGTGGCTGATGCGGCCTGTCGGTCGAGGCTCAGGCCGGCGCGGCCGGGAACGATGTCGGGCCTGAGGCCGTGCAGAGCGATCGCGGCATCGCGACGCGGAAAGTCGATCGCGGCGCTGATCTTGTTGAGCTCGTACTGGAGAGCGGCGTTGTAGTACTCGGTCGGCGGGGCGACGTCTGCACCGAAGAAGCGGAGGTCGAGCCGGCGGAAGCCGCGGAGGGGCGCGAATCCCTCGCCACGTCTGCGAACCGTGTCGACCGCGGCGCCCCAGTCCACGCGGATCCCGAGGTGCCGGGGCTCGAGACGCCAGGAATGGGAGCCGACTCGAAAGGTGACCGGCACCGACGCGAGCGCGTCCGCCTTCTCCGCGAGGATCCGGCGAGCGTCACGCGGCGTCTTCCCCCCGACGTCGACGCCTGCGATCGAGACGCCCTCGGCGAGCCGATTCGACGAGCCGGCGAAGACGAGCCCGACCACGAGCGCCGCCACGGCCGCGAGCACGGCGACTGCGCCGACCCGCTGAAGGAGCACACGTCGCTGGGCGCGCGTACGACGACGTCGGCCGAGGTTGGCCCAGGAAGAGTCTGCGGCCCCTTGGCAAGCGAGCCATTCTAGCTTCGGATCCTGTCGTCCTGGTTTCCGGCGAAACGACACCCGTGGACGTGCGGTCTTCAGAACGTAAAGAGCTCGATCCCGCCGCTCACGTTGAGGCCGACGCCGGTGATGTACGAGGCAAGATCGGAGCAGAGGAACGCGATCGCATTCGCGATGTCCTCCGGCTCGCCCGCCCGGCGCATCGCGGTGCGCCGGATCATGCGCTCGTTCATCTCCGGATTCCCGAAGCCGAAGGCCTCGGTTCCGATCACCCCGGGGACGATCGCGTTGCACGTGATCCCGTGGCGAGCCCCTTCGAGCGCGAGCGTCCGTGTGAGGCCGAGCAGGCCGGCCTTCGTCGCCGAGTAGCTCGCCTGCCCGAAGCCGCCGAGCGTCCCGGCGACGGAAGCCATGTTCACGATTCGCCCCCAGCCACGTTCCTTCATGTGCGGCCAGACCGCCTGGGCGCAGTTGAAGGAGCCGGTGAGGTTCACTCGGAGGTCGCGCTCCCAGAGATCCGGAACCTGATCCGGGAGTTGGCCGAGATGGTCGAGCGTGCCCGCGTTGTTCACGAGGATGTCGAGAGAACCGAACTCGTCCACGACGCGCTTCACCGTCTCGGCGACCTGCGCGCGATCGGTGACGTCGCACTTGACGGCAGCCGACCGGCGCCCGAGGTCCGTGATCTCTTGTGCCGTCGCCTCCGAGTAGACGAGCCCCTGGGCACGAGCCGCCTGCGCCATCGGTCCGTAGCGCTCTGCATCCTCGCCCGAGTCGGATTCGAGCTGGATGTCGGCGATGACGACGTCCGCCCCTGCGCGGGCGAGGGTCAAGGCATCGGCTCGTCCGAGCCCTCGTGACCCTCCCGTGACGAGCGCGACGCGGCCGCTGAGATCGATCTCGAGCGCCACGCTCTAGTCGCGCGGCATCAACAATTCTCGGGCGATGACGAGGCGCTGGATCTGTGAGGTGCCTTCGTAGATCTGGAACAGCTTGGCATCGCGCATCAGCTTCTCGACCGGATACTCCTTCATGTACCCGTAGCCGCCGAAGACCTGGACCGCGTCGGTCGTGACCTCCATGCAGATGTCGGCGGCGAAGCGCTTCGCGTACGACGACTGCAGCGTCGCACGCATGCCCTTGTCGATCATCCAGGCCGCCTGCCAGCAGAGCAGGCGCGCCGCTTCGATCTTCGTCGCCATGTCGGCGATGAGGAAGTTGACTCCCTGGTTCATCGCGATCGGCATGCCGAACTGCACGCGCTCCTTGGAGTACCGCGCTGCGTAGTCGAAGGCCGCCCGCGCGACGCCGACCGCTCCGATCGCCGTCCCAGGGCGAGTGAAGTCGAGCGTCTTCATCGCGATCTTGAAGCCCTCGCCCTCTTCGCCGAGACGGTTCGCAGCCGGAATGCGAACGTCCTGAAACGAGAGCGCAGAGGTATCCGTCGCCCGCTGCCCCATCTTGTCCAGGTGCTTGTCGACGACGACACCGTCGAGGTCCGACGGGACGACGAAGGCCGTGAGGCCGCGGTGGCCCTTCGACTTGTCCGTCGACGCGAACACCGTGAACCACGCCGCATGGCCCGCGTTCGTGATGAACATCTTCGAGCCGTTGACGATGTAATCGTCGCCATCGCGTACCGCGGTCGTCTGGATCCCGGAGACGTCGGAGCCGGCATTCGGCTCGGTGAGCGCGAACGACGTGAGCAGAACCTCGTCCACGAGCGGCGGCAGCCATTCGCGCTTCTGCTCCTCCGTTCCGGCCATGATGACCGGGCCGTGGCCGAGCCCGTTCGCCGCGATGGCGGTGCCGATGCCGGAGCAACCCCAGCAGAGCTCCTCGCCGATGATCATCCCCTCGAAGGCACCAAGCCCGAGACCGCCGTAGGCCTCCGGGATATGGACGTTCATGAGACCCAGCTCGTGCGCCTTCTCGATGAGGTCGGCCGGGTGCGTCGAGTGCTCGTCGTACTCGCGCTCCTTCGGCCGGATCTCGCGTTCGGCGAACTCGTGCGCGAGGTCGCGCAACGCCTTCTGCTCGTCCGTCAGGCCGAACGAGACGCCGGCGACCGTCCTTTCCTCCAAGGTTGCCATCGGCCGAAGGGTAGCCCGACGGCCTCGTCGGTCAGTTGCCTGACAGAGGTCGTTGCGGTTGGATGAGCCGGTGACCGAGACGGCCGTCTCTGCGGCTCCGTCCCCGCCGTCGACCCAGCGTCGTTCCTGGCGCTGGGTTGCGCTCCCCCTGCTTGATGTTCGCGCTGTTCTCGCTGACCGCGGGCCTGCTCGCGGCGCACGACCCGCGCTCGAAGGGCTACTTCCAACTCTTCTTCGAGGATCCGCTCCATCTCAAGGCGGCGTTCGCCAGTGCCGCGGCGGCGCTCGCGTGCTTTCAGATCTTCTCGGCGGCGTGGATCTACGGAAAGCTGCCGTGGCGGAAGCCGGCCTGGGTGAATCCGGCGCACAGGTGGTCCGGACGCCTCGCCTTCGTGTGCACGCTGCCGGTCGCCTACCACTGCATCTTCAAGCTCGGCTTCCGCCATCACAGACACGCGTGTCGTCGTGCATTCCCTCTTCGGCTGCGCGGTCTACGGCGGCTATGCAGCCAAGATCACGATCGTCCGGCTGCGGCGGTTTCCCGTCCCGGTGCTGCCAATCGCCGGGGGCCTGCTGTTCGCCTTCCTGATCGGCGTCTGGTACACGAGCGCACTCTGGCTCTACACACGCGAGAGCCCCGCGGCCACTTCGAGTGGAGGAGGCGCTGTTGTCGTGCCCGCCAACGCACACGCCTCCGCCGGCGCGCGCGTCTTCGCGGACAACGGCTGCGGCGACTGCCACACGCTCGGCGCCGCACGAGCGAGCGGCCAGATCGGCCCGAACCTCGACACGCTGCGCCCGGGCTACGACCAGGTGCGCGCCAAGGTCGAGCAGGGAGGCGGCGGCATGCCGTCCTTCGGCGACCGGCTCAGCGCGCAGCAGATTCGCGACGTCGCCGCGTTCGTCGCGACGCGCGCCGGCTCACCGTAGACCGGCGCGGAAGGCCAGAACGCGTCGCACGTGGTCGTCGAGCTCACCCGCCCGTGCAAGCGGAAGGAGCGCCCGAATCGCACGGGCTGCGTCTGCGGCGCTCGTGAAGAGCAGCAGGTCGGCGCCCGCACGAGCCGCTGCGACGGCCCACTCGGCGGCGTGTCCACGCACGACGCTCAATGAGTCCGTGATCGCGACGCCGTGGAAGCTGAGGCTGCGGAGCAACATGTAGGTCGCGGGCTCGAGGACCGCACGGCGCGGGCCCAGGGTCGGATACACGCCGTGGCCGACCATGACGCAGTCGATCCCGCCTTCGACGGCGGCGCGATACGGCGACAGGTCCCGGTCGCGAAGGCGACCTCTCACGTACGGCCGATCGTCGGTCGAGACCGGAAGCGAGCCGAGACCGGGGAAGTGCTTCGCGCACGTGCCCGCGCGTGCGGAGGCGAGCCCGCGCCCGAACGCGACGCCGAAGAACGGCGAGCGGAACTGGCGTGATCCGAGCGGGCCGTCGGGCAGATCGAGGACCGGCGCGAGGTCGACGTCGACACCCGAGCGCCGGAGCGAGGCACCTGTTGCCGCGCCCGCCAGGAAGGCCTCCCTCTTGCTTCGAATCGTGCGTGCCGCGTGCTGCGGCGGCAGGTCCGGATAGGCGCGCACGTCTCCGCCCTCCTGGTCGACGAACACCAGCGCGCCCTGCGGACGAGGTTCCGTCCGGTCCCACCGGCGCACGAGCACGCCCGCGACTCCGCGAGGAGCCGGCAGCCCGGAGACGACGACCAGCGCAGCCTTCTGCTGCGGCGTAAGGCCCATCAGCGTTGCAGCCGTGATGAGCGCGGCGATGCTCAACGCCTCCGTAGACTAAGCCGACATGGACTTCGAGCTCAGCGACGAACAGCGGCTGCTACAGGACACGGTTCGCAGCTTCGTCGACGACCGCATCCTGCCGAACGCGATCGAGAACGACATCGCGCACCGATTGGACCTGGAGGCGATCGAAGGAATGGCCGAGCTCGGTCTCCTCGGCATCGTGATCCCGGAGGAGTACGGCGGCGCAGGGCTCGACTTCGTCTGCGAGGCGCTCGCGTGCGAGGAGATCGAGCGCGGCGAGGCGGCGTTTCGGACGCTGATCTCCGTTCACGTCGGGCTCAACTCACTCGCGCTCCTCAAGTACGGATCGGAGGAGCAGAAGCAGCGGTGGCTCGTCCCGCAGGCGCGCGGCGAGAAGCTCGCGTGCTTCGGTCTCACCGAGCCCGCAGCCGGCTCCGACGTCGCGGCGATGAAGACCACCGCGCGCCGTGAGGGAGACGTGTACGTCCTCAACGGCTCGAAGAACTGGATCTCCTATGCGAACGTCGCAGACCACGCGCTCGTGTTCGCGAAGACGGACCCGGCCGCGAAGCACAAGGGCATCTCGGCCTTCGTCCTCGAGCGCGGCATGCCGGGATTCACGACGGCGGACACGGAGAACAAGCTCGGGATCTGGGCGGGATCGACCGGCGAGCTCTTCTTCCAGAACGTCGAGGTTCCGGCCGAGAACCTCGTCGGCGAGGAAGGCCAGGGCTTCGAGATCGCGATGTACGGCCTCGACCAGGGCCGCTTCACCGTCGCCGCCGGGGCGTGCGGCGTCGTCCGCGCGTGTCTCGAGAGGTCGGCCGAGTACGCGCGCGAGCGAGAGACGTTCGGGCAGCCGATCGGCAAGTACCAGTTCGTCCAGGACATGATCGCCGAGATGGTGCTCGGTTACGAGACGTCGAAGCTGCTGGTCATGCAGGCGGCGTGGATGAAGGACCAGGGCCTCCGCAACACCCGCGAGACCTCACTGGCGAAGTGGCATGCAACGGAGTCGGCGTTCCGAGCCGCGCACCTGGCGATCCAGGTGCACGGCGCCTACGGCTACTCGGCCGAGTACGGCATCGAGCGCTATTTCCGGAATGCGCGCGCGCCGATCATCTACGAGGGGACGACGCAGATCCACAAGATGATGCAGGCCGAGCATGCGCTCGGGCTCCGACGCCTCAACGGCCGTGACGGCGAGGTGTCACCGCTCTGCTCCTGGGCGCCGGCGTTGGCGCCGGTGCAGCGCGGCGCAGTTCCTACCGGCGCCTAGCCGTACGTTCCTGCCTCTAAGAAGAGACCGCCGCTCCAGGGCCAATCCTCGATGCGCTCGCACAGGCCCGCTCGGACCGGGTTGGAGAGCACGTAAAGGCAGACCGCAGCGAGGTCGTCGTCATCCTCGATGACGCGGACACCGAAGCGGTTCTGAAAGAGGTGGCCGACGCGCTCGTAGCGACGGTTGAACCTTTGCGCATGCAGGAAGTCGAGCCGGTGCATGCCGCCCGACAACCACGGCCGTTCGGTTTCGACGACGAGGTGGAAGTGATTGTCCATCAAGCAGTAGACGTAACAGAGCCAGCCAAAACGGCGGACGACGTCTAGGAGCTGCCGGACGAAGAACCGCCTGTCGATGTCGTCGTGCACGATTGCGATCCGGCCGGTCCCGCGCTGCGTGACGTGGTAGATGCCGTCCGGGAGTTGTTCACGAGGAATACGCGGCATGACGCGAGCCTAGAGCGGCTGCGGCGACAGGAACGCCTTTGTGTGCAACTCGAGGCACGAGCGACACACTCACAACACAGCGAGCGTGTCCGGGGGACAGTCCCCCGGACCTGGCTCAGGGACTGTCCCCGAGACGTGTTCCAGGGACAGTCCCTCGGACACGGCGGAGGGACTGTCCCTCGGACGTGCCCCTAGAGGCCGGGACCTTCCGGCGGCGGAAGGGGGCTCCGCGGCAGCCCGGGGCGCGGACCGCCGGTGTTGTACTCGCTCGGCGCGACGTCGTTCGGATTGTCGGCATAGAAGAGAGACGCCAGGGCTTGAATCTGCCGGCGGCCGACGCCGAGCTCGAACTGGCCACCGCCGTACATCCGGATGCCGCTCGCGTCGCAGAACTCGATGCATGCCAAGAGCCGCTCGATCGTTCCGAAGCGGGACGGCTTGATGTTGAGCCAGCCCGGCTCGACCGGCAGTGCACGCACATCCTCGACTGAATGGATCGGCGCGTCGAAGCTCAGCCGCCCCTCCTCTCCACGCAGCACCTCGCCGCACTCGCCTTCGAGCGACGCGTCCTCGATCACAACGTCCGGAAACACCTCGACGACCGCTCTGTAGAGGTCCGGATCGGGCGCGACGTCGACCGCAGTGCCGTGGTAGTACGACTTGAGGTCGAGCACACGGACACGTCCGGTCGCAGCAAGCCGCACCATGAACGCCCGGTCCCACTCATTGTTCGGATCGAGCTTGAGCTCGAGGTCGGGCGCGTGGCGCAACCACTCGAACGCGTCCTCGCGCGTCGAGACGACGAAGCGCACGGGTCGATACTCGCGGCCGATCGCCGCTCCCAACGCGAGGCCGGACTGGCGCAGCGCAAGGTCGAGGGCGGCGCTCTCGAATGCCCAGCGGCGGTACTGGAGAGACGCTTCCATCTTCGGCTCGCCCGCGAACAGCTGCATGTTCTCGAGACCCGCGGAGAACCGGCCGACAGTCGAGCTACCGCCCGGCTGCAGCTCCGGGAACCACTCGTGATCCTCCTCGTTGTAGGTGACGTCCTCGCCGCGGCCTTCGGCGCCCGCGCCGGCCAGGACGACCGTCGTCGTGACCCGCGTGAACTCGCTGGACACGTCGACCGAACGCCGCTCTGTCCTCACGTCCTCGACGACGAGCGTCGAGCGGGCTGAGAAGATCCCAGAAAGCCATGCGTCAGCCGAGAGTTGGTTCGGGTGTGCCCATCGGCTCGACACGGATCAAGCGGTAGACGAGCGGAATCGCCGCGAGAATCGGGATGCCGCACACCGGCCAGAGGATCTGGTACCCGTCGGTGGCGCCGAGGTACGGGCGCGCAAGGTCGATGGCCGCTCCCGCAATCGGTGCGCCGAGGAGCAGCCCGAGGCCCTTCGTCGTCGTAGCGAGGCCGGACACGGCCCCGCGATGCTCGTGCGGCATCAGCTTGAACAGCAAACCCCACGCCAGGGTCATGACCATCCCACCCGCGATGGCGACGGGGACGATCAGACCGAAGTACCAGTCGTGCCACGTCGTCGCGAATCCGGCGACGAGGTAACCGCCGCCGTACACGAACGACGCGAAGAAGATCACGCGGGCGATCCCGAACTGGTCGCCGAGGCGCCCCGCGATCAGAGCAGCGATCACGTATCCCGTCGCGACTGCACCGAGCACCGCCGACGAGATCGCCTTCGACTCGTTCAGACCGTCGATCACGTAGAGAACGACGAACGTCCGGCTGCTGCGAACGTCCCCTCCCACGCGGCGTTCGCGATCAGGAAGCGGCGTACTTCCGTCTCCTCGCGGAGGATGGCCCAGCTCCGCTTGAAGTAGGCGCTGACTCCTTCGAAAACCCGACCGTGACCACCGTCCTCGCGGACGAAGATGATCGGGACCGCGCATGCTCCTACCGTTACGAACGCGGCAAGGACGAACGGCGCCGCATGCCAGGCCTTCAGCAGGAAGCCGCCGCCGACGAGGGCGGCCCCGAGCGCGATCCCGCGCAGCACGTGCTGGATTCCCTGCGCACGGCCGTACGTCGAGGGCGGAAGCAGATCGGGGTACAGACCGCGGTACGGCGGCTCGTACACGTAGTACGCGAAGAAGAACGCGAGCACGATCAGCGTCGTCGTCCAGAGGTTCGGCATGAACGGCAGCAGCAAGAGGCAGAAGCCCATCGGCCCGATTGCCGCGAGCATGAATGGACGGCGCCGTCCGAGCGGAGTGTGGAACGTGTCGCTCCACGGACCGATCACCGGCGACAGCAGGAGCGCGAAGACACCCTCGGCGCCGAGGACGAGGCCGATCAGCGTCCCCGACTCGGTGAAGCGATTGAGGAGCGGCGGGAGATAAGCCGCCGTCGTCGTGATCGAGAACGCCAGTCCGAAAGCGCCGAAGCCGAGGAGCCAGAACAGGCTTCGTGTGACGCCGGGCGATCGTCTTGCTGTTGCTGCGGTGAGTTGTGCCACTCGCTAGAGCCGCGTACCCTCGCGATCGGCGCTCAACCCACCGTTGACGACCTGTCTCGTCGAACGACCGCTCAAGAAAACGAGTCTAGTGTTACGGTCGGTAGGTGGTGCTGCGCGACGTCCTCGTCGTCGATTTCACGAGGTACCTGCCGGGCCCGTTCGCCAGCCGCGAGCTCCTGCAGCGCGGCGCGCGGGTCGTGCGGGTCGAGACGCCGGACGGTGACCCGCTCCGGACCGTGGCTCCGGGCTGGGATGCCGCGATCAACGCCGGCAAAGAGTCGGTCGTCTGGGATCTCGAGCGCGACCCCGAGCTCGGTCGCGCTCTCTGTCGCCGAGCAGACGTCGTGCTCGAAGGCTTTCGGCCGGGCGTGGCGGGCCGTCTCGGCATCGGCCCCGCCGACGCTCCTTCGTCGGTCGTCTACTGCTCGGTGACGGGCTTCGGCGCGGACGACCTACGCCCGGGACACGACTTGAACTACCTCGGCTGGGCCGGGCTCCTTGCCGAGACGGCGCCGACTCTGCCGCCGGTTCAGATCGCCGACCTCGCCGGCGGCTCACTGTACGCGGTGATCGACATCCTCACGGCGTTGCTGGACCGACAGCAGACGGGCCGAGGAGCGCGGCTGACCATCTCCATGACGCACAACGCGCATCGCTTTGCTGCGCACCGCCTTCGGGGTGAACCGGAGCGGATCCTGACCGGCGGGCTCGCCTGCTACGGCATCTACGAGACGAGGGATGGGCGCTTCCTGACGATCACTCCCGTCGAAGCGAAGTTCTGGACTCGACTCTGCGAGGTGATCGGCCGAGCCGATCTGATCGAGCGCCACTACGACGCGGATCAGGTGGGGCTCGCTGCCGAGCTCGCCGGGGTCTTTCGAGCAAGACCGCTGGACGAGTGGCTCGACCTCTTCGAAGGCGAGCACGTCATGGCCGGGCCGGTCTGGACCCTTACTGAGGCAGCGGCACGCTTCGGTGAGTCGCCTCGGGCGAGCCCGCCGCCGGCGCTCGGCGAGCACACGGAACGATGGCGCTCCGATCTCGCCGCGATGGAGGGCCGCTAACTCGTAGTCCCGTTAGTCGCCGGGCCGCACGAGCCCGAGCGCGGCTGGGAGTCCGTACAGATCGGTGAGCCGCTCCTCGATCTCCGGGTGCCGGTCCTCGCGGTCGATCAGGATCGCACGCATGCCGAGAGCGCGGGCACCTTCGATGTCCTCCTCGATCGAGTCGCCGACCATGACCGCGTCCTCCGCACGGACGTCGAGGCGCACGAGGGCCGACTGGAAGATGGTCGGATGCGGCTTGACGCGGCCGTGCGAGCGTGAGTCGACGATTGCGTCGACGTCCAGCCGATGGTGCGCGACGAACGCGGTCAGGTCGCGGATGCCGTTCGACACCACGGCGATCCGGAGCTGCGACCGGCGCAAGTCGTCGAAGACCGGGAGCACGTCCTCGTAGAGCTCGAAGTTCTCCGACACGCCCCAGGCAGCCTCGATCTCGGTGGCACACTCGTTCGCGATCGTTTCCGGGCCGCCCATACGGACGAAGATCTCCTCCGTGAAGCGATGCCAGATCGACTCGTCGTGCAGCAGCTCGGGATGCCTCTTGAGATTGAGCACTGCTGCCTCGCGCGCGTCGTCGTAACGCGCGATGTCGAGCGTGACGCCGTGGCGAGCAGCTATGCGTGCATACCGGTCGGCCGAGAGCTCGGGCCCCGGCCGGCAGAGCGTGAAGTCGACGTCGAAGAGAACCGCGCGCGTCATCAGCTCGATTCCAGCAGCCACTCCACCAGCTGGACGTGCTGCGGCAGGTAGCTCGTGTCGAACGACCACGCGATCGTCTGTCCGATCGTCCAGCCGCGTGCGCGCTCGCGGTCGAGACCGAGCTCGGACGTCAGGCGGTCGAAACGTCGTTGCAGATCCCGGCGGCCGCGGCCGAGCTCGACGTCCCGGACGATCGGCGCGATGCCGAACTCGCGCTCCCCGACGAGCGGCTTCGGATCGATCACGAGCCACGGCTCACGCTCCGCGGCCAGGACGTTGTCGGCGTGGAGATCCTGGTGCAGCAGTACCTGGTCCCCCTGCGAATCAGACAGCTCGCGCAACAGTCCGATCGCCGTGTCGACGAGACGACGGTCGAACGGCCTGCCGGCACGCTCCCAATCGCCGGGAAGAGACTCGATCCACCAAGCTGCCTCGTCGGCAAGCGGCCGAAACGGAGCACGCCCGGTCGTCCACAGCCGCGGCAAGAGCTCGATGAAGACGTCGAGCGCAGTTTCCGGCTCGGCCTCCGCGAGAAGCGTCCCCGGCTCGCACCGCTCGAGCAACATCGCCCATCGTCTCTCGTCGTAGTCCAGGAGACGCACCGCACCGTCGCCGTCCCACACGCGAAGGGCCGCCGCCTCGTGCTCGGCCTCGCGGTGCGGAAAGATCACCTTCAACACCGCCGGCGTCCCGTCTGCGAGGTCGGCGCGCACCGTGTACCCGGCGGCTCCCGCAGGGTAGGGGTCGCCGAGACGCAAATTCCAGGCATCGACGCATTCGTCGACGAGTTCCGGAACGCGCTCGAGCCAGGCTTCGTGCGTCAGACCGGCGTCGGCCACCGGTACGCGTTCGACTGCCTGTTGGCGAGCGACGGCAGCTTCACACGGATGTCTTCGAGGTGGGCGCGGTCGAGCTCGGCCGAGATGACCGTCTCCTCGTCCGGGGCCTGTGCGACGACGATTCCCCACGGGTCGGCGATCAGCGAGCGGCCGTAGGCGGGCTTTCCGGGCAGCGTCTCGCCGACCTGAGCGGCCGCGGCGACGAAGAGCTGGTTCTCGATCGCCCGGGCCCGGAGGAGCACGTGCCAGTGGTCCTTCCCGGTCGGCGTCGTGAAGTGCGCCGGGACGGTCACGAGCTCCGCGCCGGAGAGCGCGAGGATTCGGTAGAGCTCGGGGAAGCGAACGTCGTAGCAAACCGACAGGCCGATCTTCCAGTCTTCGCCGTCGACGACCACGGCATCCTCGCCCGGCTCCTCTGCTTCCGACTCGCGATAGACGACGCCGCCGACCTCGACGTCGAAGAGGTGGATCTTGCGATACACGGCCGTGACGCTGTCCCTCGGGATCGAACACGAGGCACGTGTTCGAGACCTTCTCGCGCCCCTCACGCCGCTCGACGATCGAGCCGCCGACGAGCGTGATCCCGTGCGTGTGAGCCCAGTCGGACATGGCCGCAACGGATTCGCCACCTTCGAGCGGCTCTGCTGCGGCGTGGTAGAGCGCAGCGTCGCCGATTGCGTTCCACTTCTCGGGCAGGACGACGACGTCGGCACCCGTCGCCGCAGCTTGCGCGACGAGCCGCTCCGCCGATTCAAGGTTTGCCGCCTTGTCGGCGCGACTCGTCATCTGCACGCACGCCACCCGAATCCGATCCGGCATGGAGCCAGAATAGCCTTGCTCCGGTGAGCGCCCCACCGCGACTGCGCGTCCTGGAGCCGCTCCGCCACCGCGACTTCCGGCTCCTCTGGATCGGGCAAACGGTTTCGCAAATCGGCGACGCGGCATTCGTCGTCGCCCTCGGATGGCGTGCATTCACGCTGACCGGAAAGGCGAGCTCCCTCGGGATCGTGTTGGCGGTCGAAGCGCTCGGCCTCATTGCGACCCTCTTGATCGGCGGCGTGCTCGCCGATCGTTACTCGCGCCGTCTGCTCATGATCGGCTCCGACCTCGCACGCGCGGTTCTGATCGCAGGCCTCGCCGTGGTGGATGCGGCCGGGCATCTCCAGTTCGGCGTGCTGATCGCTTTCGTCGCATTGCACGGGCTCGCCAGCGGCCTCTTCCAGCCCGCGTTCGGCGGCATCCTGCCGCTGCTCGTCGAGGAATCGACTCTCGGCTCGGCGAATGCCTTGATCGGCATGTCCCGTCAGACCGCGTTCGTCGTCGGGCCGGCGCTTGCCGGGCTGATCTACGGCGCCGCAGGGTCGAGTGCGATCTTTGCGGTGGACGCCGCCTCCTTCGCGATCTCGGCGGCGGTCCTCGCGCCGGCGCGGCCTCGGGTATTCGAGCCGGAAGCGACGAAAGGGTTATGGCGCGAATTGACGACGGGCTTCGAGTACGTCGTGCGGGTCCATTGGCTCTGGCGGACGATCGCGACGTTCACGCTCGTGCTCATGACCGGCTTCGCCGCCATGCAGGTCCTCCTGCCCAAGCTCGTCGAGCAGGAATGGAACGGCGGCGTCGGAGCCTACGGCCTGCTCTTCACGCTGCAAGGAGTCGGCATGGTGATGGGCTCCGTCGTCCTCGCCCAGGCTGCGCCTGGTCGTCGCCGCGGCGTGCTGATCTACGGCTTGTTCGCCGTCAACGCCGCGCTCGGCATCCTGCTCGGGCTCTCGCCGTCGCTGGCCGGCGCAGCACTGGCGCAAGTGGGACGCGGCTTCTGCATCGGCTTCGGCATCACCTTGTGGGACACGATGGTGATGCAGCGCGTGCCGGCGCACATGCTCTCGCGCGTGATCAGCATGGACTGGTTCGGCTCACTAGGCCTACTCCCAGCCGGCCTAGGCCTGTGGGCGGTGCTGTCCGGCCTCGGCTCGCCGGGCACGCTCCTCGCCGCGGCCATGGCGTTCTCCCTCTTCTTGTTTCTTGCTCGGCCTCGCAGATCCGCGAATCCGAAGCGTGCAGTGACAACTCTCTAGGGCGAGCAACGCGTCGCCGCGCGGAGGCGTGACCGCGCTCACGCCGGAGCGCTACTCACCAAACGCGTCGCCGTCAGCCAAGAAGAAGGGGCCCCACGGGGGAAACATGGTTTCCCCCGTGCCTAAATCGGGGTGCCCAGATTTGAACTGGGGACCTCTCCGACCCGAACGGAGCGCGCTACCAGGCTGCGCCACACCCCGAAACGGCACACAGGGTAGCCGCTCTCGACACAGACCGTACACAGTTTTGCGGCTATGTTGTCTTCATCGACAACGGAGGAGTGAAGATGAATCTCGTGATGCTGATCGGCAACTTGGCCACCGATGTGGAGCTACGCGAATTCGGCGAAGAGAAGCGGCTGGCGACGTTCCGGCTCGCCGTCGATCGCGGCGGCAAGGACGACGAGGCCGACTTCTTCAGGATCTCGGTCTGGGACCGCCAGGCGCAGACATGCGCCGACTATCTCGCGAAAGGGCGCAAGGTCGCAGTCGAAGGGCGGCTGAGAACGAGCTCCTGGGAAGACAACGGCGAGAAGCGCAGCCGCGTCGAGGTCGTCGCGCGACGAGTCGAGTTCCTTCCTTCGCCGACCTCGACCTCAACCGCAGGGAGGTGGTGCCGTTCGAGGCCGCCGTCGCCTGAGTCGAGGAAATCCTCGATCGCGCGAGCGCAGGCGTCCGGTCGCTCGCCGATGAGCAGGTGCCCGCAGTCGGGTATCACGCGGAGGCGAGCCCGCAACCGTCGCGTGTACTCGAACGCGTCGTCGAGCGGCAACTGCACGTCCTCGGCGCCCCACAGCACCAGCACCGGGCAATCGATGCCTTCGAGCTCCTGACGGGGATCGTCTACGCGGAGTGCCTGCCAGGCGCCGTCGACATCCGTGTGCAGCAGGTGGGCCGCCAGGAAACCCTCCACGGCCTCATTCGTCAGGGCCGTCGGATCGGCGACCGAGACGACGCCGAAGACGATCCGGCGGAGAGCGCGCGACCGAGCGACCCAGCTCCGCGAGTATCCGGCCAACCGCCCCGGTCGAACGACGGTGAAGATCGAGAGCAGCTCGCGCCCCCACACGTTCCCGATGCTGAGCCCCGCGGCGGCGGCAAGGACCAGAGCAGAGACGGCGCCGGGCCGGCGCAGGGCGAGGCGGAGGACGACCATGCCGCCGAGCGAATGGCCGACGACCGGCGCAGGCAGCATGTCCTCGCGTTCGGCAACGAAGGCGACGCGGTCGGCAAACGGCTCGAGACCGGAAACGGCGGGCAGAGCCGACGAGCCACCGTGTCCCGGGAGGTCGGGAACGAGCAGACGATGCCTCTCTGACAGGGGCGAGACGAGCTCCGTCCAGTTGGCAGCCGCTCCGCCGAGGCCGTGGATCAGGAGGAGCGGCGGCCCCTCGCCGCCGACGAAATAGCGCATCCGGACGCCCTTGACCTCGGCGACGCGCTCCTCGAGGCCGGCGAGCTTTGCGTACGTCACAGACGCTGATTATCCTGTTGAGGCGATGAGTGTTCTGGGAGCGCCGGCCCCTTGAATCCGGCACCGACATTTGGAGGCTTGTTCTAGCCCGCTGAGCGCATTGCGCCGGCGGGTTTTTCGTTATCCAGGAGAGGAGCGTCGATGGCGAACCACCTCACGCCCGAAGAGCTGTCCAAGGAACTCGGGATCGACCGCCAGGAGATCATCCGGGTCTGCGTCGAGGAAGGCGTCCCCATCTACCAGGGGAAGATCGACAAGACCCTGTTCCAGGCGCAGCTCGAGGCGCTGGGTGCATTGCAGAAGCAGCACTGAGTAGGTAAGACGGACTAAGCCGACTTGCGTGCCGGCTGACGCCGGCTTCGAGAGCCGCTCTTCGAGGCGGCTTTCGTCTTCCTCGACCCGGTTGCGGCGGTCGCCTTGCGATCCTGCGCTTCGGCGACACTGCGCTTCAGCGCCTCCATCAGGTCGACGACCGGCGTCTCGGGAGCCGGCTCGGGCTTCGTGATCTCCTGGCCGTCGAGCTTCGCCTCGAGCATCTGGCGGAGGTCGCTTCGATACTGGCTGTGCAGCTCTTCAGGCTCGAAGTCGCCGACGAGGCTGTCCATGACCTGGCGGGCGAGCTCGAGCTCCGCCTCCTTGACCTCGGTGCCGACGACGGCCTCGTCGATCTCCGCCTGCGAGCGAACGTCCTCGGCGAGGAAGAGCGTCTCGAGCACGAGCGCGTCTCCCTTCGGCCGTATGAACGCAAAGTATTCGGCCCCGCGGAGCACGAAGCGCCCGATCGCACCCATGTTGGCTTGCTTCATCGCCTCGAGCAAGAGCACGTACGGGCGTCGTTGAGCCGGCGTCGATGACGGCGCCAGAAAGTACGTGCGGTCGAGATAGACGGGATCGACCTCGTCGAGCGGCACGAAACGGGTGATGTCGATCGAGCGCGAGTCGTCGTGCTGCTGGATCGCCTCGAGATCCGCGTCCTCGACGATCACGAACTCGCCCTTCGTCGACCTCCCAGCCCTTGACGATCTCGTCCGGGCCGACCTCACGCTCGTGCGTCGGGCACCAGCGCTTCTGACGGATCGGCGTCTTGCACTCACGATGGAGCGTGCGGAAGCTGACGTCCGACTGCTTCGCCTTCGGCGTCGTCGCGAGAGCGAGGCCAACCGGGATGTTGACGAGGCCGAAGCTGATTGATCCGTTCCAGATTGTGCGCATGGGGCCGCTCCCAAAAGTGTAGTGGGACCGGCCCCATTCGCCGCGATCTGCGGAGTTTCCTGCTCAGGCTACGGCGGCCTCGGCCTCACCGGCAGGCTCGTACACGGGCCGGAACCCGAGTGCCCTTCCGAGAGGCGCGCCCATGGCAAGCGCCGCGCGCTGCAGGCTGTGTGGGATGACGGGGAGACGGACGTCGTCGAAATGGTGCTTGGCGATGACGGCGAGCCTCAGCGGGCTCGGCATGCCGCTCGTCGAGGTCTTGCCGTCGGCCGCGAGGCCGAACATCGTCTCGATCAGCTGCTCGAAGTCGAGTGCCGGGCTGACCTTGCAGAGGAAGCGTGCGGGGCCGTCGCCTGCGTTGTTGAACTTGTGCGCGACGCCGGGCTCGACGGTCACGACCTCGCCGGCGCGCGCCTCGATCTTCTTCCGTCCGACCTTGATCCCCACTGTGCCCTCGACTACCTCGAAGCGCTCCGTCTGGTATGGATGGACGTGCGCGGCAGCAACGCGTGCGCCGGGCTGGAGCAGCGTCTCGACGACGACGTACTCGCCCTTCGTGTCATGCGAGGTCTCGAGGAAGGTGAGCCGCTCGCCTGTGAGCGGGTTCTCGACGGTTTGGCCGGTACGGATCATTTGAGCTCCTTGCTGATTGGCATGAGTGATGGCACTCAGCCTGCGCGAGACAGCGAGCTCGCATAAGCGAGGAGAACCCGTGTCTTTGCTGCGGCAACCCCGCGTCCTCGCGTTCGGGCAACCGAACTAGACTTTCGGCGCGTGGCGACCGAGACCCGAACTCTTCCCTCAGAGGCTGAGCCTGCGGCCGCCAAGCGGACAATCGCGCGCCTCTGGCAGGACGCGACGGCGCGCGGCTGGTCCGGGCCCGCCTACCTCGTGGACGAAGGCGCCGAGTGGCGCGAGGTCTCAGGGGCGGAAGCTGCGACTACGGTCGACGAGCTGGCCCATGGCCTGCTGGCGCTAGGCATTCGTAAAGGCGACGCGTTCGCGATCCTCGCCTCGACGCGCCTCGAATGGGCGCTCTTCGACTTCGCCCTCGGGCTCATCGGCGCGGTCGGCGCGCCGATCTACATGAACAGCTCCCCCAAGGACTGCGCGTACGTGCTCGAGCACTCGGATGCCGTCGGCGTGCTCTGCGAAGACGACGAGCAGCGGGCGAAGGTGGAGGGAGTCGAGCTCGCACACGTCCTCACGTTCGCCGACCTCGAAGATCTGCGAGCACGCGGCCGCGAACACGCGGCGCTGCATCCCGCCGCCGTCGTCGAAGCTGCCGCTGCGATCCAGGAGGACGACCTCTTCACGTTCATCTACACGTCGGGAACGACCGGTCCTCCGAAGGCCTGCATGATCAGCCACCGCAACTACTACGAGATGGCGGACAAGGCTCGGCAGGTCGAGGACTTCACCGTCACGGACGACGTGATGCTGCTGTACCTGCCACTCGCACACAACTTCGGTCGCCTCATGCATCTGCTCAGCCCGCACGTCGGCTACACGCTCGCCTTCTGTCCCGACCCTTATGCGGTCGTCGAGGCGCTTCCGCAGGTGCGGCCGACGATCCTCCCGAGCGTTCCACGCGTCTACGAGAAGATCCACACGGGCGTCACCGCCAAGTTCGCGGAGGCCTCCGGCGTCAAACGACGACTGATCGCGTGGGCGCTGCGGCGTCGGCCGCGAAGCGAGCCGGCTGCGCCAGGACGGTCAGGAGCTGCCGCCGCTCCTCGCGGCGAAGCACAGGCTCGCCGACCGTCTCGTCTACTCGAAGGTGAAGGACCGCCTCGGCGGCCGGATCCGAGTCTGCCTCTCCGGCGGCGCTCCGCTCGCCAAGGAGATCATCGAGTTCTTCCACACGCTCGACATCCTCGTCCTCGAGGGCTACGGCCTCACCGAGTGCACGACGGCCGCGACGGTCAACCGGCCGACGCGCTTCCGCTTCGGAACGGTCGGGACCGTGCTCCCGGGCGTCGAGCTGCGAATCGCGGACGACGGCGAGATCCTGATCAAGACGGACACGATCTTCCAGGGCTACTACAAGGACCCACAGGCGACCGCGGAGGTGCTCCCGGGCGACGGGTGGCTGCGCTCCGGCGACCTCGGCGCTGTCGACGCCGACGGCTTCCTGACCGTCACCGACCGGAAGAAGGACATCCTCGTCACCGCGGGCGGGAAGAACGTGGCGCCGCAGAACCTCGAGAACGCCCTCAAGACACACTCGATCATCTCGCAGGCGCTCATCGTCGGCGACCGGCGACCCTACGTCGCTGCGTTGATCACGCTCAGCGAAGACGCCTCCAAGGAGGGTGCCCGCGAGCGAGTCCAGCAGATCGTCGACGAGGTGAACCACGACCTCTCGCGCTTCGAGCAGATCAAGCGGTTCGTGATCCTCCCGCGTGACTTCACCACTGAGGACGGCGAAGTGACGCCCACGCTCAAGCTCAAGCGCCGCGTCTGCGAGGAGCACTTCGCGGCCGAGATCGAGAGCCTCTACTCCTGACCGACGTCTTTCTCGTCCTCTCGTCGTTCCTGGCGAGCGCCGTCGAGATGGTCGAGGCGCTCACCATCGTCCTCGCCATGGGCGTGACACGCGGGTGGAGGGCGACGCTCGTGGGCACAGCCGTCGCACTGTCGGCGCTCGCGGCGATCGTCGCCGTGCTCGGCCCCGCGCTTACCGTGATCCCGATCGAGACGCTTCGGCTCGTCGTCGGCGCGTTGCTCCTCGTCTTCGGGCTGCAATGGCTCCGCAAGGCGATCCTGCGCGCGAGCGGGTGGCGTGCGATCCGAGACGAAGATGCCGTCTTCGCGCGTGAGAGGGATGCAGCGCGGAGCGCGTCGCACGAGGAGCGTGCCGGCCTCGACTGGTACGCGTTCACGATCTCGTTCAAAGGCGTCTTGCTCGAAGGGCTCGAGGTGGCGTTCATCGTCCTGACGTTCGGCAGCGCACAGGGGAGCATTCCCCTTGCGGTAGTCGGGGCGGCCGCCGCGGCGATTCTCGTGATCGTCGCCGGCGTCGTCGTTCGCGGACCGCTCAGCCGCGTCCCCGAGAACACGCTCGCTTTCGCGGTCGGCGTGATGCTGACCACCTTCGGAATCTTCTGGGGCGCGGAAGGCGCCGGCGTCAGCTGGCCCGGCGACGAAGCGTCGTTGCCGGGAGTGCTCGTGTTTGTCGCCGTCTTCTCGTTCGGATTCGTCACCGCCCTTCGCCGGCGGAGGCTCGTGCCGGCGTGAAACGTTTCGCCAGGTTCTGGTGGGACTTCATCGTCGGCGACGACTGGCGCGTCGCTGCAGGGGTGCTGCTCGCGTTCGGTCTGACGGCGCTGCTCGCGACG
The DNA here is from genome assembly GCA_963759365.1 of uncultured Actinomycetes bacterium. GTDB lineage: Bacteria > Actinomycetota > Thermoleophilia > Gaiellales > Gaiellaceae > 3-1-20CM-4-69-9. The sequence continues at coordinate 74,459 of CAVWYX010000005.1, read as the reverse complement.
ACGTCGGTGCCGGCCTGGTGGTTGCTACCGCTCGCGGTCGCGACGGTGCTGTGGTCTTCGCTGCTCCGCGCTCTGCGCGGAGTTAGATCCGCCGACCGCCGATGAAGGCGGAGGAGTAGTACCCGGACAGCGACGAGATCTTCACCACGTCACCGGTGTGCGGCGCGTGGATGAACGACCCGCCGCCGATGTAGATGCCGACATGGCTGGCGCCGGAGAAGAAGACGAGGTCGCCCGGTTGCAGCTGGCCGATGGAGACCGGCGTGCCCATGTTGAACTGCGCATACGAGCTATGCGGGAGCGAGACGCCGATCTGTGCGAAAGCGTACGACACCAAGCCTGAGCAGTCGAAGCCCGACGGGCTCGAGCCGCCCCAGCGGTAGGGGACGCCGAGGTACTGCATCGCGATCCCGACGACGCCGCCGTGCGTGCTCGGCGGAGCGACGGTCGTGCCTTCGGGCGTCGACGCGGCTACGCCCGACGGTCGGCTGAGCGGACGAAGAGGAGCTCGAGCCGGAGCTCGACGAGCTCGAAGCGGTGCTACGCGCAGCCGCAAGCCGCGCCTGTGCCGCCGCGGCGAGCCGGCGCTGCTCGGCGGCCTCAGCAGCCTTCATCCGCTCGATCTCGCCGCGAATCGACGAGAGCAGCTGCCGCCGTGAGGCAAGCTGCGACTCGATGTGCTGGCGCTGGGCGGCCTTCTCCGCGACGACCTGCTGCTGCGCGCGCATGAGCGTCTCGCAGCTCGAGGCGGTGGCGCTTGACCGCGGCCCTGAAGTCGGCGACCTGGTGCAGGATGCTCGCGTCCTGCTGCGAGGTCGAGTCGACAGCCTCGACCCGGTTCAGCAGATCCTCGAAGCTCGTCGAGCCGAGGAGCACCGCGAGAGTCGAGTTGTCCTGCGTCGAGGTGTAGGCGGCGACGAGCCGATTTGCGAGGGACTTCTGCGCGACGGTCAGGTTCGACTGCGCCACGTTGAGCTGCTTCCGGTTCTCCTGGAGGTCGCCCTCGATCTTCCGCAGCTTCACGTTGGCCAGGTTGTAGGCCTCGACCGCGCCCTCGAGATTCCGGTCGATCTGCGAGATCTGGCCCAGCACCTGCTGCGCCTGCGCCTGCTTCGCAGCGATGCTGCCGGGGTCCGCCGACGCTGACGCCGCCGAGAGCACGATCGCGGCAATGGCGACGACGAACGCCTGCGCCTGTCGCTTCCGACTCCTGGGCGTGAGCCGCAGCAGCAACCTGGACGGGCGCACCGGAGGGGGCCGGTACGTCACAAGCGCGGCACCCTAGCAAGGCAACCGGACGGTTGCAACCGCTTTCGAAGCGTAAAACCCCACGATCGCCCCATGGAACGGACCGCACGAACCCGACGCTCTGTTACTGTCCCGCGGCTGTGCGGTGGCGTCGGGAGAGCCGCCTCGCGCTTGGGCTGTTGGTTGTTGTCGGCGTTCTGCTGGCCTCACTGACCGGAGCCCGAGGCGCGGGGCCGAAGGAGAACGCAGGCGAGCTGCAACGCCGCGCGGCCGGTCTCTCCGCGCGATCGCACGACGCCCTCCTCGGGCTCTACGCGCTCGACTCGCAGCTCGCGGCAGCCCGCAGCAGGCTGGAGGTCCTGCGCAGCCGTGTCGACGCTCTCCGGCGGGAACAGCGTGTCATCCAGCGTGAGGCCGTGATCGTCCGCGGGAACATGCTGACGTCGCAGCAGCGTCTCGCCGACCACCTCCGCCTGCTCTACGAGGAGGGTGAGCCGGATGCCATCGCCGTGATGCTGGGCGCGAGCTCGCTGGACGAGGCGCTGACCCGGCTCGAGGAGCTCGAGCAGAGCGCAAACCAGGGCGCCCGCGCGGCCCAAGAGGCCGAGACCGGCCGGGCCCGGCTAGGACGTCTGGCGCTGGTGCTCGCGGAGCGCGTAGGGCGGGCCCAGGAGCTCGAAGCCCGGGCGCGGACGGACGGCGGAGGCGCTCGCCGGCGCGCGGGCGCAGCGCGTCGCCTACATCGCCTCGCTCGAGCGAGAGCGCCGGTTCACGGAGCGCCAGATCGCGACGCTCGAGGCGCGTGCGCGTCGCGTCGTCGAGCACGCGCAAGTTGTCGAGGCTCAGGCCGCGACTCCTGCCGCCGCGGAGCCCGCCTCCGCTCCCGCCGCCCCGGGCACGCTGACCGTGACCGCCACCGGGTATTCACTCGCCGGCCAGACCTCGACGGGCCTTCCGGTCGGCCCAGGGGTCGTCGCCGTCGACCCCACGGTGATTCCCCTCGGAACGAGGATCTCGATTCCGGGCTACGGCGAGGGCGTCGCCGCTGACACCGGAAGCGGCGTCCAGGGCAATGCAATCGACATCTGGTTCCCGACGATGGCAGACGCGCTCGCCTGGGGCCGGCGCACGGTTACGATCACGCTGCACTAAAGTTTCCGTTTCGGGTCGGGAAAAGGGAACTGGGAATGAGTCAATCCGTCAGAGCGGACGAGCGGTCGTTGACCGATGTTCGCGTGGTGATCGTGGACGACCACGATCTCTTCCGCAGCGGGCTGCGCAACCTGCTGGAAGAGGAGGGCGTGCAGATCATCGGCGAAGCCGCGGCCGGCCAGGAGGCACTCGACATCGTCCGCGAAGTCGCGCCGGACGTGGTCGTCATGGATCTGAACATGCCCGGTATGGGCGGAGTCGAGGCGACACGTCATATCTCGACGATCGCTCCGCTGACCCGGGTCGTGATGCTCACGATCTCGGACCAGGACAACGACGTCATCGACGCGATCCTCGCCGGCGCGTGCGGTTACCTGCTCAAGGACTCCTCGATCCACGACCTGATCGCCGGCATCCTCGCTGCGTCGAACGGCGAGTCGCTGATCTCACCGACGATCGCATCCAAGGTGCTCCAGCGTGTCCGGGCCTCCAACAAGCAGCCGGAGATCGAGAGCACGATTCGCGCCGAGCTCTCGGATCGTGAGATCGAGGTGCTCAAGCTGATCGCAAACGGCAAGGACAACTCGATGATCGCCGCCGAGCTGCACATCAGCCCGAAGACCGTCAAGAATCACATCTCGAACATCCTCATGAAGCTGCAGATCGACAACCGCATCCAGGCTGCGGTCTACGCCGTTCGCAGCGGCATCGTCTGAGGGCTGCGGCCGCCCTAGGCCGCGGTTCGCACCTCGTCCGCGCGTGCACGCAAGGACGAGAGCAGGTGGCGCAGCTCCGCAAGATCTCCGTCGGTTGCGGAGAGGCGGCGCCCGAGCTCCGCGACCGCCGATTCCTCCGATTCCTCCGATTCCTGCGATGCCCGCTCGTTCATCTTGGCCGCGGTTTCCGCAAGTCGCCGTTCGAGCCGTCGACGCTCGGCATCGAGCGCGAGCGCGCGGGCGTAGCCGGCGGTCAGCTTGTCCTCGATGTCGTCGAGCGTAGGTGCCTCCGCTCCGCATCGGGGAGCGTGCAGCAGGCTGCGGATCGCGTCGTCGATCATTGGGTCAGAGGGAGTCATGCAGGCGGCACCCAGCTAGGGACCAGTATCGACCTTCGCACCTGTGTCTTCATGGGCCGCCCGGCCCATCTTCGACCGATGCCGGGCCTATTGTCTTGACTCCGAACGACCGTCTTTCGAAGAATGGAGCCCGCGTGCGTCGCCACCTCGCCGCCCTCCTCGGCTTCCTCGCCCTTGCCGCCCCCGCTGCCGGCGTCGCCGGGCCCTCCCAGGAAACACCGCTTCAACGTCGCCTGGCGCGAGCGCTCGTCGTCCCGCACGTCCCCGTTGGACGATCGGCGGCGGTAGCGCTCGATCTCTCCACAGGTGAGCTCCTGTTCGCCCAGAACGGCTCTCGTTCGCTCGCGCCCGCGTCGAACGAGAAGCTGCCGCTCACCTACGCTGCGCTCGCTCGCCTCGGGCCCACGTTCCGGATCGACACCGAGGTGCTGGGACAGGGCGCGCAGAGCGGCACGACGTGGAGCGGAGCGCTCGTCCTGAAAGGCAACGGCGATCCCACCTTGTCGCGGGCTGATCTTCGGTCGCTCGCGTTGCAGGTTCGCGCAACGGGCGTTCGCCGCATCACCGGAGGCGTCGTGGGTGACGAGAGCTCGTACGACACTCGTCGCACGGTGGCCGGGTGGAAGCCCAGCTTCTACATCGGAGAGTCCGCGCCGATCTCCGCGCTCGTGGTGGATCGAGCCCGCGTCGGCAGCTACACGACGCGCAACCCGGCGCTGTCGGCCGCAACGGCCTTCCGCACGGCGCTACGCACCGCCGGGATCTCCGTCGCGGGCACCGTCCGCGTCGGCAGGGCCCAGGACTGGCTCGAGCCGATCGCGACGGTGTCATCGCCGACCCTCGCCACGATGATCCGCTTCATGGATCGCGAGAGCGACAACTTCACAGCGGAGATGCTGCTGAAGCAGCTCGGCCTGGCCGAGCTCGGCCGAGGCACGAGCGCCGCAGGAGCCTCGGTCGTGATGGAGGCGCTCTCCGAGGCCGGTATCCCGACGACAGGCGTGCGGATCGTCGACGGCTCCGGGCTCTCGCGGCTCGACCGGCTGACGACGAATGCGCTCGGCGCCCTGTTGCAGGCCGCGTGGGACGACCCGGTCATCCGCACCTACCTCGTGGCGGCGCTGCCGGTCGCCGGCATGAACGGCACGCTGCGGTCACGTCTGGGACGAGCGCCGACTCGCGGGCGTGTTCTGGCGAAGACGGGGACGACGAGCGAAGCCTCTGCTCTCTCCGGTTACGTCGCCGATCGCTACGCGTTCGCCGTCGTCCAGAACGGCTATCCGGTGTCGTACTGGTGGGCGCGGCGCGCGCAGGACCGCTTCGTGCAGGTTCTCGCGTCGCAGTAGCGCGACGTCAGCCTGCCAGCAGCTGCTCGAGATCTTGCTCGGTGAGCAGCGGCACCTCGAGCTTCCGCGCCTTCGAGAGCTTCGAGTTGCCCGGCTCCTCGCCGACGACCAGGCCTGTTGTCTTGCCGGAGACGGAGTTCACGACCTTCGCCCCGCGTGCCTCGAGCGCCGCCGCCGCGTCGTCGCGCGTAAGGCGTTCCAGCGTCCCCGTGATCACGTAGGTCTTCCCGGTCAACGGCCCCTCCACGGGCTTGAGCTCGTCGCCGATCTCGAAGCGCAGCCCGAGCGAGCGGAGCTCGTCGACGAGCTGACGGTTCGCGTCGTCGGCGAACCACTCGGCGATCGCCTCGGCGCGCTCGGGCCCGATCCCCTCGACCTCGACGATCTCCTCCTGGCTCGCGCCCATCAGACGGTCGACGTTCTCGAAGTGACGTGCGAGGTTCTGCGCCGTCACCCAGCCGACGTCCGGGATATTGAGCCCGAAGAGGACGCGGTGGAACGGCACCTGCTTGGAGGCCTCGATCGACTCGATCGCGTTGGTCGCCGAGATCTCGCCGTAACCGTCGAGCTCCATCAACTGCTCTTTGGTCAAGCGATAGAGATCCGGCAGGGACCGGACGAGACCGAGGTCCCAGAGCCGGCGCATCGACTGCTCGCCGACGCCCTCGATGTCGGCGGCTGCCTGGACCCAGTTGATGAGCGACTCGAGACCGCGCGACGGACATGCTTTGTTCGGACAACGGTGCATCGCCTCGCCCTCGGGCTTGACGATGCCCGCGCCGCAGAGCGGGCACTTCTTCGGCATTCGGAACCGCTTCGTCCCGGGCTCATGCTCCCCGGCAGGGCCGACGATCTGCGGAATCACATCCCCTGCCCGCTGGACGATGACGATGTCCCCTTCGCGAATGTCCTTGCGGTTGATGTCTTCCTCGTTGTGGAGCGTCGCGCGCGAAACCGTGACGCCACCGACCTCGACCGGCTCGAGCATGGCCCATGGGTTCAGCGCGCCCGTCCGCCCCACCCGGATGAGAATCTGGTTCAGCCTCGTCTGCGCTGTCATCGGCGCCCACTTGTACGCACGCGCCCAGCGCGGTCGCTCGTGCAACGCGCCCAAACGCCGCTGCTGTTCGAACGAATCGACCTTGATCACGATCCCGTCGATCTCGTAGTCGAGCTCGATGCGGCGCTTCTCCCACGCGCGGCACGCCTCGGCGACGGAGGCGACCGTCTCGTGCCGCTCCGCGTACGGATTCGTCCGGAAGCCGTGGCCGCGCAGCCACTGCAGCGCGTCCCAGTGCCCGTCGACCGGAAGGCCGTCGCGTACCCCGAGACCGTGGATCCAGATCGACAGCGGCCGCTGCGCGGTGATCGAGGAGTCCTTCTGGCGAAGGGAGCCCGCGGCTGCGTTCCGCGGGTTCGGCGTCGGCTTCTTGCCTTCCGCGATCAGGCGCTCGTTCAGCGCGTTGAAGCCGCTGATCGGCAGATAGACCTCGCCACGCACCTCGAGCAGCGGCGGCGGCGTCTCTCCGTCGGTGAGCTGCATTCGCATCGAGATCGCCCTGATCGTCCTCAGGTTCGGAGTCACATCCTCTCCGCGCCGACCGTCGCCACGCGTGGCGCCGCGCAGGAACGCGCCGTCCTCGTAGATCAGGTTGATGGAGAGCCCGTCGATCTTCGGCTCCGTCACGTAGACCACGTCGCTCGTGCCGAGCCGCTTGCACACGTCGTCGTGCCACTTCTCGAGCGCCTCGGCGGTCGTGACCTTCTCGAGTGATCCCATCGCCGTCGGGTGCTCGACCTTCTGAAACTTCTCCGAGGGCGGCGCTCCGACACGCTGCGTCGGCGAGTCGGGCGTGACGAGACCAGGGTCGGCTTCCTCGAGCGCGACGAGCTCGTCGTAGAGACGGTCGAACTCCGCGTCGGAGATCTCCGGGTCGTCGAGAACGTGGTAGCGATAGAGGTGGTAGTCGAGGGCCTCGCGCAGCTCCGCCGCACGCTGCTCCGGCGCTCGTGTCCTAGAGGACGCCATACAGCTCTTCGGGGGTGTCCACGATCGCATCCGGCGCCTCCGCCTCGAGCCGCTCGCGCGCATGGATCCCTCCCCAGGTCACGGCCACGGAGAAGAGCCCAGCCGACTTCGCGGCCTTGATGTCGAACGGCGCGTCGCCGACGTACGCAGCCTCTTCGGGACGAGCCCCCAGCCGCTCCAGCGCAAGCAGCAGCGGCTCGGGATCGGGCTTGTGTCGCTTCGTCTCGTCGCCTCCGACGACCGTCTCGAACAGGTGCGCGATCGGAACCTGCGCAAATGCGAGGTCCACCGTTGCGCGCCGCTTCGCGGTGACGATGCCGAGCCGGCGGCCTTCGTCTGAGAGCCGCACGAGGAGATCGTCGATCCCCTCACAGCAGACGAGGCCGTCGTGCAAGGGCTCGTTGTGCGCGCGGTAGACGCTCACGAGCTCGTCCACGCGATCGGGAGCGAGCGCACGCATCTGGGCCTCGAGGCCGGGCCCGCCGACGGCGGCCATCAGCGCCTCGTCCGGCACCTCGGTGCCGAGCACTTCCTTCGCGGCATGCCGCATCGAGGCAAGAATGATCGCGCCGGAGTCGATCACCGTGCCGTCGAGGTCGAAGAGAACGACCGGATGACGCATGACAACGATGCTAGTCAGTCGTATGCGACGGACGTGAGATACAGGCCCCACGGCGGCGCCGTCGTGCCCGCCTCGCTGCGCGGGCGTCCCTCCAGGAGCGGCGCAATCTGCTCGGGCGGAAGCTCGAGCATCGTTCCGACGAGCGTCCGGACCATGTGCCGCAGAAAGCTGTCCGCCGTGATCTCGAACTCGAGCGCGTCGCCGCGGCGATGCCACGAAGCAGCAAGGACGTTGCGCCGGAAGACCGTGTGCTGGGTCTCCGTCGGAGTGAAGGCGCGGAAGTCGTGCTCGCCGAGCAGGAGGTCTGCTGCGTCGGCGAGTCGCTCCTCCTCGAGTGGCCGTGGATACCACCAGGCGCGCTTGGCCTCGAAAGGCGAAGGTTGGCGACGGCGCCAGATGCGATAGCGATAGCTGCGTGACCGCGCCGAGTGACGGGCATGGAAGTCGGAGCCGACCTCCTCCGCCGACGTGACCGCCACGTCATCGGGCAGAGCCGTGTTCATCGCCTCGGCCGCGGCGTGAGGCGGCGGGCCTCCCTCGACGTCGACGCTGACGACGTTTGCGAGCGCGTGCACGCCCGTGTCCGTGCGTCCCGCAACCGCGACGCCGTCGAAGCGGGGAAACGTCGAACCGAGCGCTTCGCGAACGACGCCCTCGACCGTGCGTAGCCCGGGCTGTGCCGCCCACCCGCGGAACCCGGTTCCGTCGTACTCGAGCGTTAGCTTCAGCCGCATGTCAGGGCTCCCTGAGCTTGATTGTCAGGTTTGCCTTATGCTCTACTCGTTTGCGAAACCGTTGATACACTCTACTTGATGTCGGACGAGCACACCTTTCTTCTCCAGCGTGTTCAGCCGGCGATGATCGGCCTCATCGACGGCTCGCTCTCGACGCTCGCGCCGATCTTTTCGGTCGCGATCGTCACGCACAAGCCCCACTACGCGTTCATCGCAGGTGTGGCAACCGCGATCGGCGCCGGGATCTCGATGGCGTTCTCGGAGGGGCTCTCCGACACCGGCGAGCTGACCGGCCGCGGCAATCCGGTTGTGCGCGGCGCGATCACCGGCGTCGGGACGTTCATCGGCGGAATCCTGCACACGCTGCCGTTCCTGATCCCGCACTACGAGGCGGCATTGGTGTCGGCAATCGCAGTGGTGGCGCTCGAGCTGCTCGTCCTCGCCTGGTTGCGGTGGCGGTTCTTCGACGTCGGCTTCGTCAAGGCCTTGGCGACTGTGACCCTGGCGGGCGTCGTCATCGCCGCGGTGAGCGCAGCCCTCGGCGCCGGCGGCTAGCCGTCAGCTAGCCGCGCACGTCGAGCGACTCGTTCGCGCCGCTTACGAACAGGCCGGGACGCGGCCCGCCGCCGATGACGTACACGCGCGAGCCGATGCCGACGACCGCAAGCCCGTGCCTCGGCGTCGGCAGGTCTTCGAGCCGCTCCCACCTCCGGGCGGACGGGGCGTAGGCGAAGACGCTCGCGATCGTGCCTGCGGGAGCCTCGCCGCCGACAGAGATCAGCCGGCCGCCGGCGGCCGTCGCGCCGGTTCCTCCCCGCGCCTCCGGCAGCGGGGTGACTGCGGTCCACTTCCTCGTGCCTGGAACGAGCGATTCCACAACCGTCTGGTTCGTGTCGATGCCGCCCAGACGCCCCGCAACGGCGTAGACCCTGCCGCGGAGCGCGGCGGCCGCGAGGTGCTCACGCGGTGTCGGGCCGGGGAGCGTCGTCCACCGCGAGCGGCGGAGGTCGAATGCGTACGCAGCGCGCGCAAGTGTTCCGGGACGGCTGACGCCGCCGACGACGTACAACCGGCCGGACGCCACGGCGATGCCGGCAGCCGCTCGGGGACCCGGCAACGGTGCGAGCCTGCGCCAACGCCGCCCGGACAGGACGAACGTGGAGCGCAGGGTTCCTGCGGCGCCGTAGCCGCCCACCACGTACAGCCGGCCGCGATACGCCGCGGCCATCGCGTGGTTGACGCCGACGGGAAGGTCCGGACCACGTCGCCAGGTTCGCTTGCTCGGCGAGTACACGTCGACGCGTGACGACGACTGCCCGTCGGCGAGATACCCGCCGACGACGTAGATCTCTCCGCGCACTGCGGCTCCGGCAACCTCGGTTCTCGGAACGGGTAGCGGCGGGCCGCTTGACCACGACCCCGCGAGCATCCCTGCCGCCGTCAGCAGCTCGGCCAGCATTCCCCGAGTCAGTCTACGAGCAGCGTCAATCCTTCCACTGCCCGCACGACGACCTCCTCACCGCGAACGAGGACGTGGGAGGAGCGCGCTTCCCAGAGCTCCCCTGCGATGCGCACCTGCGTCGGCGTGGCCACGATCGCCCGTTGCCCGATCAGTGCTTCGGCCCCGGTCACAGCGCGCCGGCGCCGCGACCACCGCAGCAGGGCCAGCGACTCCGCGATATCGATCGTCCCGCCGACGATGACGACGACGAGCCCCCACGGCCATGGAACGATGAAGATCGCCAGGAGGATCGCTCCCAGCAGGAGCATTGCCCAGGGCTAGGAGGACGCCGAGCCGGCCGGCACGTAGTCGACGAGCTCGAGGTACACCATCTCGGCAGCATCGCCGTTTCGCGGCCCGAGCCTCACGATGCGCGTGTAGCCGCCGGGTCGGTCGGCGAACCGCGGCGCGACGTCCGCGAAGAGCTGGTGCACGACATCCTGTGACCGCAGCTCGGCAAGCGCGAGCCTCCGTGCGTGGAGGTCGCCGCGCTTACCGAGCGTGATCATCTGCTCCGCGAAGGGCTTGACGGCCTTCGCTTTTGCCTCGGTCGTCTTGATGCGGCCGTGCTCGATCAGCGCGCCCGCGAGGTTCGAGTACAGCGCCTTTCGGTGCGCCGAGTCGCGCCCCAGCTTCTTGCCGGCTCGGCGGTGGCGCATTAGCGGTTGAGACGGCGCGCCGTTCCGCCTTCGTCGCCGTCGCCGCGGAGTGTCAGGCCGTGAGCGGCCAGCGTCTCCTTGACCTCTTCGACGGACTTCTTGCCGAAGTTCGGGATCGCGGCAAGCTCGTTCTCCGTCTTCACGACGAGATCGCCGATCGTCTCGATGCCGACGCGCTTGAGGCAGTTGTACGAGCGGACACCGAGCTCGAGCTCCTCGATCGGGAAGTTCTCCATCCCGTGCGCCAGCGGCACCTCGGGCTGCGCTCCGTCGCCGGCCGCGGCGGCCTCCCCGAAGCCCTCGATGCGGTCGAGGTCGGTGAAGATCGCCAGCTGCTTGATCAGGATCTCCGAGGCCTGCGCGATCGCGTCCTTCGGGCTCAGCGAGCCGTCCGTCGTCACGTCCAGGCGGAGCTTGTCGTAGTCGGTCCGCTGACCGACACGCGCAGCTTCGACGTCGTACGAGACTCTCCGTACAGGCGAGAACATCGAGTCGATCGGAATGACGCCGATCGTGTGCTCCGGGCCGCGGTTGAGCTCGGCGGGCACGTACCCGCGCCCACGGCCGATCGTGAGCGTCATCTCGAGCTTGCCCTTGTCGGATAGGTGCGCGAGCTCGAGGTCGGGGTTCAAGATCTCCAGCTCGGCCGGCGCCTCGATGTCCGACGCCTTGACCGGGCCCGAGCCGCGCTTCGCGACGTGGACCTCGATCTCGGGCGATTCGCCGTGGAGCCGGCAGACGAGGTTCTTGAGGTTGAGGATGATGTCCGTGACGTCCTCTCGCACGCCCGGGAGGGTCGTGAACTCGTGCGAGATCCCCTCGATCTTCACCGAGGTGACAGCGGCGCCCTCCAGCGAGGAGAGCAGCACACGGCGCAGCGAGTTGCCGAACGTGTAGCCGAAGCCACGGTCGAGCGGCTCGATCTCGAAGACTCCACGCTGCTCGTCGACCTCTTCGTGGACGATCTTCGGGATCTGGAATTCCATGAGCGATGTACGTGTTGCTGTTGCCAAGGCGTTCCTTTCTTTCTCTTACTTCGAGTAAAGCTCGACGATGAGTGATTCCTGGACCGGGGTGTCGATCTCGTCACGCTCCGGCCACTTGAGGATCTTTCCGGTCAGGCCGTCGTGGTCGGCCTGGAGCCACGGCGCGACCGATGCCGTCAGGTCGGTGGCGTCGCGGACGACCTGCTCGGCCGAAGATCCGGACATGATCGTGATCACGTCGTCCGGCTTGACCTGGTAGCTCGGGATGTTCACGCGCCGCCCGTTGACCTGGAAATGTCCATGGCGGACGAGCTGCCGCGCCTGCGCGCGAGAGGCCGCGAACCCGAGCCGGTAGACGACGTTGTCGAGGCGCGTCTCGAGCATCCGCAGCAGGTTCTCGCCCGTGACGCCCGTGCCTTTCGCCGCCTTGTTGTAGTAGGTGCGGAACTGCTTCTCCAGCAGGCCGTAGTACCGGCGCGCCTTCTGCTTCTCGCGCAGCTGCAGCAGGTACTCGGACTGCTTGATCCGGCCACGACCGTGCTCACCCGGCGGATACGAGCGACGTTCGATCGCGCACTTCTCGGTCAGGCAGCGCTCGCCCTTGAGGAAGAGCTTCATGCCCTCGCGGCGGCACTGCTTGCACTTCGGCGAACGGTCGCGCGCCATTAGTGGTTCTCCCGGTGACATTGGTGGATGCCTGGGTCGCGAGCACCAAGCGATGCAAGGACGCAGGGAGTGCTCGGGCTAGTAAGCCCGAGCGCGACTGAGGACGCGGCAGCGCGCAGCGTGATCGCGGGCCAGGCGCCGCCGAATGTTGCCGGGGAGCCACTAACGCGCCTCCGCTTCCTCGGCCGGACGCCGTTGTGGGCCTGCGGCGTCACGTCCTTCACGCCGAGGATCTCCAGCCCGGCCGCCTGCAGCGAGCGGATCGCCGTCTCGCGGCCCGAGCCGGGGCCCTTGACGTAGACCTCGACCTTCTGGAGCCCGTGCTCCATCCCCTTGCGGGCGCACGAGTCGGCAGTGACCTGCGCCGCGAAAGGCGTCGACTTGCGCGAGCCCTTGAAACCGGCCGAGCCGGCCGACTCCCACGCGATCACATTGCCGTCCACGTCCGTCAGGGCGACGATCGTGTTGTTGAACGACGTCTTGATGTGCGCCTGACCGACGGCGATGTTCTTCCGCACGCGACGCCGCTGACGGCCTCGCGCCGCTGTCTTCCTAGGAGGAGCCATGTGCTCCTTCCGTGATCTGTGAGTCTCGGTCGCGAGCACCAAGCCAGAGGGCGCACTCGTCCGCAGCCAAGGCTGAATGCCTTGGCAAGGGCGAGGGTGCACTCTGGCGCAGCGTGATCGCGGGCCAGAGGCCGACAAGTATTGCTGGGAGGAGCACTACGTCTTCGCCGTCGACTTCTTGCCGCGGCTCACGGTCTTCGCCGGGCCCTTGCGCGAACGGGCGTTCGTCCGCGTCCGCTGCCCGTTCACGGGCAGGCCGCGACGATGACGGATTCCGCGGTACGAGCCGATCTCACCGAGGCGCTTGATCGCCTGTGAGCGCTCGCGGCGGAGATCTCCCTCGACCTGGAGGTTCTCGTCGATGTACTGGCGCAGCTTCGTAACCTCGTCGTCGGTGAGGTCACGAACCTTCGTGTCGGGGCTCAGGCCGAGCTCCGCGGCGATCTTCTGCGCGGTCGGCTGGCCGATTCCGTAGATGTACGTGAGCCCGATCTCGAGCCGCTTCTGGTTGGGGAGATTGACTCCGGCGATGCGTGCCATGGGCCTAACCCTGCCTCTGCTTGTGTCGGGGGTTGCTGCAGATGACCATGGTCTTGCCGTGCCGCTTGATCACGCGGCAGCGTTCACACATTGGTTTGACTGATGCTCTGACTTTCATCGGTGTCTGTAGGTAATTCGGCCGCGGGTGAGGTCGTATGGAGAGAGCTCGACCTTGACCTTGTCGCCGGGGAGGATGCGGATGTAGTGCTTGCGCATCTTCCCGGAGATCGTGGCAAGGACGGAGTGACCACCCTCGAGCTGCACCCGGAACATCGTGCTCGGGAGCGCCTCGGTGATCTCACCCTCCATCTCGATCTTCTCTTCCTTGTTGGCCATCGTCCTTTCTTGTTAGCGCATGAAAAGACGGCGGGACAGCCCGCCGCGAACCGATTATGGTAGCAAACCGGCCTTTTCTCGCGACTTCGCGGCAGTCAGGATTCGCGGCGGGCCCTCCTCCGCCACGGCGACCGTGTGCTCGAAGTGTGCGGCCATCGAGCCGTCCTGGGTCGAGATCGACCACTCGTCGTCGTGGAGGTACACGTCGGCGCCTCCGGCGGTGATCATCGGCTCGATCGCGAGCGTCATCCCGGGGCGGAGCAGAGGCCCGCGGCCCGGCTCGCCGAAGTTCGGGATCTGCGGCTCCTCGTGATAGGAGCGGCCGACGCCGTGCCCCACGAGGGAGCGCACGACCGAGAACCCGGCTTCCTCGACGACCTCCTGGATCGCATGGGAGATGTCGCCGACTCGGTTGTCCGCCCGCGCCTGGTCGATTCCGGCCGTCAAGCGCCTCCTTGCCCACCTCGAGCAGACGCTGCGTGTCGGGGTCGACATGACCGACGGGGAAGGTGTACGCGCTGTCGGCGACGAGGCCGTCGAGCGTGATGCCCACGTCGACCGAGATGAGGTCGCCCTCCTGCACGACGTGCTCTCCCGGGATCCCGTGGACGACCATCGAGTTCGGCGAGATGCACGTCGCCGCCGGGAACCCGCGATAGCCCTTCGAGGTTGGAACGCCCCCGTGCTCGCGGATGTACTCCTCGGCGAGCCGGTCGAGCTCCGCCGTCGTGATCCCGGGCTGGATGTGCTCGCCCATGAGGGCGATCGTGTCGGCGACGAGCTCGCCGGCGCGAGCCATGCCGTCGATCTCTTGAGCTGACTTTCGAATGATCATGCGGGCACCTGTTCCAGTGCTTGTTGGATTTCGGCAAAGACCTCGTTCTCGGTCCGGTCGCCGTGAATGGGAACGAGACTCCCACGCGTCCGGTAGTGCTCGATCAGCGGCTCGGTCTCATGGTGGTAGATGTCGAGCCGGCGCTGGATCGCCTCGTCGGTATCGTCGGCACGTCGCTTCCAGCTGCGCGCGGCGCCGCAGGCGCTCGAAGGCAAGCTCGTCCGGGATCTGCAGGGCGAAGACGACGCTGAACGAGCGGCCGATGTCCGAGAGGATCGAATCCATCGCCTCGGCCTGCACGAGCGTTCGTGGGAAGCCGTCGAGCACGAAGCCCGCCTCGGTGTCCGGCTGTTCCAGCCGGTTCCGGATCAGCTCGATCATCAGGTCGTCCGAGACGAGGTCGCCTCGATCGATGACGTCGCGGACCTTGTTTCCGAGGTCGGTGCCGGCTGCCATCTCGGCCCGAAGAATCTCGCCGCTGGCGATGTGCGGGATGCCGTACTCGGCCGCGACCCGCGTCCGCCTGCGTGCCCTTTCCGGCCCCCTGTGGGCCGAGAAGGAGGACGTTGAGCGGCATTATTTGAGGAAGCCCTCGTAGTTCCGCATCATCATCTGCGACTCCATCTGGCGCATCGTGTCGAGCGCCACGCCGACGACGATGAGCACGGAGGTGCCACCGAGCGCGCGAGAGGTTGCCTGGGAGAAGCCGCCGTATCTGATGAAGAGGCTCGGCAGCACGGCGACGGCCGCGAGGTAGAGCGACCCGGGCAGCGTGAGGCGCGTCATCACGCGATCGAGGTACTGCGCAGTCGGCGCGCCCGGGCGGATGCCGGGGATGTACCCACCGTATTTGCGCAGGTTCTCGGCCTGGTCGACGGGATTGAACTGGACCGCCGTGTAGAAGTAGGTGAAAACGATGATCAGCAGGCCTTCCGTCAGCAGATACGGCAGCGACGAGAACTGGAAGTGCGCGTTGATGAAGCTCTGCGTCGACGGGAAGAACTGGGCGATCGTCGGCGGGAATGCCATCACTGCGGCGGCGAAAATCACCGGGATGACACCGGCCATGTTCACGCGCAGGGGCATATAGGTCGAGCCGCCTGCGGTCTGACGTCGCCCGACCATCCGCTTTGCGTACTGGATCGGGATCCGGCGCTGGCCCTCCTGGACGAAGACGACGGCGGCGATGATCCCCAGCGCGATGAGCGGGAAGAACAGCCGCTCCATCGTGCCGCCGTTGTACCAGGCGGCGATTCCTGTCGGCGCCGACACCAGGATCGAGGCGAAGATCAAGAGGGAGATCCCGTTGCCGACGCCGCGCTTCGTGATCAGCTCGCCCAGCCACATCAGCAGCGTCGTGCCCGCCGTCAGCGTGATGACGATGATGACGATTCGTCCGGTGTTCGCCTCGAGGTTGCCGGCCCGCTTGAAGAGATACGCGTAGCCCGTGGATTGTGCCGCGGCGAGTGCGACCGTCAGGTAGCGCGTGTACTGGTTGATCTTGGCATAGCCGGACTCGCCCTCTTTCTGGAGCTGCTCGAGCTTCGGGACGACGACGGTCATCAGCTGCAGGATGATCGAGGCCGTGACGTACGGCATGATCCCGAGCGCGAAGAGCGAGAACTGGGAGAGCGCGCCGCCGGAAAAAACGTTCAGAAGCCCGAGAATGGTGCCGCCGCGGCCCTGGAAGTACTGCTTGATCGTCTCCGAGTCGACACCCGGCGCCGGGATCCAGGAGCCGAGCCGATAGAGCGCGAGAATGCCGAAGGTGAAGAGGACGCGCTTGCGCAGCTCTGGAACGCGCCACGCGTTGGCGAGCCAAGAGAACATCTAGCTTCTCTTCCGTTTCTTCGCCTTGGGATCCTTCAGCAGCGACACGGTTCCCCCGGCCTTCTCGACCTTCTTCTGCGCAGTCGCGGAGATCGCGTGCACGCGCACGGTCAGCTGCTTCGTGAGCTCACCGCTCCCGAGCAGCTTCACGTCGGTCTTCGTGTTCTTGATCACGCCGTTCTCGACAAGCGTCTCCGGCGTGACCTCGGCGCCGTCCTCGAAACGGTCGAGCGCCGAGACGTTCACCGGGACCGTCGAGGTCCGGAACGGGCCGATCGGCATCGCGTCCTTCGAGGTCGGTCCGGGCTGCTTGCCGAGCCGCATGTAGATCGGCATCTGCCCGCCCTCGAAGCCTGCGCGCATCTTGTGTGAGCCGGATCGCGCCTTCTGGCCTTTGATCCCGCGGCCGGAGTAGCGGCCCTTGCCCGAGCCCATGCCGCGGCCGACGCGCTTTCGGGACTTCCGCCCCTGCGCGGGCTTCAGCGACGACAGGTTGAGCTGCTCAGCCATTCTCGACCTCGACCAGGTGGCGAACCTTCCGAAGCATGCCTGCCAGGACCGGGCTCTCGTCGTGCTCGACGGTCTTGCCGATCTTCCCGAGCCCGAGCGCGCGGAGCGTGCCGCGATGCTTCTGGCTCTGGCCGATCTCGCTACGGGTTTGCGTGATTCGAACCTTTGCCATTACCCACTTGCCGGGGAACCTCCCGGTTCCCCGGAGCCCCTCCCCTGGTCCGCTTCGCGGACAGGCGGCTGCGCCGCCTCCGACCCTTCGCCATTGCTCGTCTCCGCCTGGGCTGCCGGCGCCTCGGCCGGGGCCTGTGCCGCTGGCTCCCCTGCGGGCTCGGCCGCCGGCTCTTCGGTCGGCTCGGGATGCTTGTACGGAAGAACTTCGCTGATGAGGAGGCCGCGCATCTTGGCCACGTCCTCCGGCCGGCGAAGCCGCTTCAGCCCG
This sequence comes from uncultured Actinomycetes bacterium, assembly GCA_963759365.1. Lineage (GTDB taxonomy): Bacteria > Actinomycetota > Thermoleophilia > Gaiellales > Gaiellaceae > 3-1-20CM-4-69-9. The sequence continues at coordinate 57,382 of CAVWYX010000005.1, read as the reverse complement.
TTGACCGTCGCCTTCGCCATGTTGATCGGGTTCGTCGTGCCGAGGCTTTTCGCGAGGATGTCGCGGATGCCCGCCAGCTCGAGCACGGCGCGGACACCGCCACCGGCGATGACGCCCGTCCCCTCGCTCGCGGGCCGAAGCAGGACGCGGGCGGCATCCGACGCGTCCGAGGATCTCGTGGGTGATCGTCGTCCCGTGCTTCGGCACCGTGAAGAGGTTCTTCTTCGCATCGTCGACCGCCTTCGTGATCGCCAGCGGCACCTCGCGCGCCTTGCCGTAGCCGACGCCGACGCGGTCGACCTCGTCGCCGATCACGACGAGCGCGGTGAACGAGAACCGGCGGCCGCCTTTCACGACCTTCGCGACGCGGTTGATCTCGACGACGCGCTCCTTGAGCTCGCGCGTCTCCTCGCGCGCGATCACCTGGCGCTCGACGCTCGTGAATTCGGGAGTGGTGCTCAAAACTTCAGTCCTCCATCGCGCAGCGCTTCAGCGAGCGCCTTCACGCGTCCGTGGTACAGGTAGCCGCTGCGGTCGAAGATGACCTCCTCGACCCCTTCTCTCCGCGCATTTCGCGCCAGCATCCGGCCGACCTCGGCCGCCTGGTCCGTCTTGTTGCCCTTGTGGAGCGGCTCGACCTGGAGCCAGTTTGCCGAAGCGATCGTCCGTCCTTCCGTGTCGTCGACGACCTGGGCGTAGATGCCCTTGTTCGAACGACTGACGACGACGCGGGGACGTTCGCGAGTGCCGAACACCTTGCCGCGGACGCGCTTGTGACGCCGCTGCCGCGCAGCGCTCGTCTGACTGGTCAGAGCGATGCGGCGCAGCTCGCCACGAAGCGCGCTTCCCGACCTTTCGCCGGACGTACTCGCCGGCGTAGCGGATGCCCTTGCCCTTGTATGGCTCGGGCGGCCGGACCTTTCGGATCTCGGCTGCGACCTGGCCGACCTGCTGCTTGTCGACGCCCTTGACGACGATCTCCGTTGCCCTCGGGACCTCGAACGTGATTCCCTGCGGCGCCTTCATGACGACTGGATGGGAGTAGCCGACGTCGAGGCGGAGATCGGCGCCCTGCAGCGCGGCGCGGTAGCCGACGCCCTGAAGCTCGAGGCGCTTCTCGAAACCTTTCGTGACGCCCTCGACCATGTTCGCGATCAACGAACGCGTCAGGCCGTGCAGCGCACGATCCTCACCGCGCTCGGTGGGTCGCGCGACCGTGATCACGCTGTTCGACTGCTCGATCTTCATGCGCGTCGGCACGTCCTGCGACGAGCTCGCCGAGCGGCCCGTTGACCATGACCCGGCCGGGCGACAGCGAGACGTTCACGCCGCTCGGCAGTTCGATTGGCTGTTTTCCGATTCGACTCATCCGCTACCAGACGAAGCACACGACCTCGCCGCCGATTCCCTTCTCCTCCGCGGTTCGTGACGTCACCAGCCCGTTCGACGTCGACAGGATCGCCACCCCCATGCCGCCGAGCACGCGCGGCAGCCGGTCCTTGCCCGCGTAGACACGACGACCGGGCTTGGACACCCGCTTGAGGTCGGTGATGATCCTCTCGCGGCTCCGGCCGTACTTGAGCTGGATGACCAGGGTATCGAAGCTCTCGCCCTTTCGAACGTGGAAATCCGAGATGTAGCCCTCCTCCTTGAGGATGCGGGCGATGCCCTCCTTCAGACGGGAGGTCGGCATCTCCACCGTCTCGTGCAGCGCCTTGTTGGCGTTGCGGATGCGGGCGAGCATGTCGGCGACGGGATCAGTAAGCATTTTTTCCTAGTCTCCCGAGCGAAGCGATGGGACTAACTCCTACCCGTGGAAAATGCAAAGCATTTTCCACGGCTCACCAGCTCGATTTCGTCATGCCCGGGATGACGCCCTGGTGGGCGAGCTCCCGCAGGCAGATCCGGCAGAGGCCGAACTTGCGGTAGACGGCCCGAGGGCGTCCGCAGCGGTTGCAGCGCGAGTAGTTCCGCACCGCGTACCTCTGCGGCCGCTGCTGCTTGATCCGGAGTGATTTCTTGGCCAATTACTGCTCCCTTCCGTCCGCCGCGAAGGGCATCCCGAGCCCGCGCAGGAGCTCGAGGGCCTGCTCGTCCGTCTTCGCGGAGGTGGTGAGCGCGACGTCGAGGCCGCGCACCTGCTGGATGTCGTCGTAGTTGATCTCGGGGAAGATGATCTGCTCGCGAATGCCGAGCGAGTAGTTGCCGCGGCCGTCGAACGAGCGCGGGCTGAGGCCGCGGAAGTCGCGGATGCGCGGCAACGCGATGGAGATCAGCCGGTCGAGGAACTCGTACATACGGTCGCCGCGCAGCGTGACCTTCGCCCCGATCGGCATTCCTTCGCGGATCTTGAACTGCGCGATCGACTTCCGAGCACGTCGAACCTGCGCGCGCTGGCCGGCGATCACGGTGAGCTCGTCGAGCGCGGAGTCGAGCTGCTTCGCGTCGGTCTTCGCCTCCCCGACGCCCATGTTCAGCGTGATCTTCTCGAGGCGCGGGACTTGCATCACGCGACGAGAGGTCGAGATCGTCCTTCAGGCGCGGCCGGAGCTCCTCCTCGTAGAGCGCCTTCAGGCGGGGCGTGTAGGACGCACGCGCGGCCTCCTTGCGGACTTCCCTGACTCTGGTGGTGCTCACCGGTCGATCTCCTCGCCGCAATCGGCGCGCTTGCAGACGCGAACCTTGACGTGCTGGCCGTGCGAGTCCTTCTCCCTGACTCCGACGCGCGTCGGCCGGTTGCAGACCGGGCAGACGACCATGACGTTGCCGACCGGGAGGGGCGCCGGCTTCTCGATCACGCCGCCGGGCGTCATGCCGGCCGTGCCCATGCGACTGGCGTTCTGGATCGGGCGCGGCTTCGTGTGCCGCTTGACGAGGTTCAGGTTCTCGACGATGACCTTGCCCTCCTTGGGGCGCGCCGCGATGACGCGGCCTTCCTTGCCGCGGTCCTTGCCGCTGAGGATGTGGACGAGGTCACCTTTTCGGATACGCATTGTCTGGGCCATTGCTTAGAGCACCTCCGGTGCAAGCGAGACGATCTTCATGAAGTTCTTCTCGCGGAGCTCGCGCGCGACCGGGCCGAAGATGCGCGTGCCGCGCGGATTCCGCTGGTTGTCGATGATCACTGCGGCGTTCTCGTCGAAGGCGATCGACGTGCCGTCGTCCCGGCCGAAGGGCTTGCGCGTACGTACGACGACCGCCTGCACGACCTCGCCCTTCTTGACTGCGCCCTGCGGCGAAGCCTGCTTGACCGTGCCGACGATGATGTCGCCGACGCGTGCGTAGCGACGCCCCGTGCCGCCCTTGACACGGATGCACAGAAGCTCACGCGCGCCGGTGTTGTCGGCGACGCGCAGTCTGGACTCCTGCTGGATCACCGGGCAGCCTCCACGATCTCCACGAGTCGCCAGTACTTGGACTTCGACAGCGGCCTCGTCTCGACGATGCGGACGATGTCGCCGACGTTCGCGGTGTTGTGCTCGTCGTGCGCATTGAACTTGACGCTCCGCCGGACGACCTTCTTGTAGCGCGGGTGCGACTTGATGGTGTCGACCTTCACGATGATCGTCTTGTCCATTGCGCTCGACACGACGACCCCGCGGCGCTCCTGACGGCGGCCGCGTTCGGATTCGGGCTTCGGCAGCCGTGTGATCGTCTTCCGCTCGGCCGGACGCTCGCGCCGGGTCTTCGGACGCTGACGGCGCTCGGAACGAGGGACGTGCTTGCGCTTCTTCTTCTCCTTCGGAGCAGGCTGCGCCGCAGGCGGGAGTCTCTTCCGCCTCCGGCCGTCGCCGCAGGCGCTGTCTCCTCGGCCGGTGCGTCGCTTGCCGGAGCCTCGGGCGTCGCCTCCTCCGCGGCCTGCTCGGAGCCGGGGGAACCTCCCGGTTCCCCGGGAGCCCCCTCCCCTGGTCCGCTGTCGCGGACAGGCTGCTCCGCAGCCTCCGTCACAGGCTCCTCCGGGGTCTCCTCGGGGTTGGTCGTCTGCTCGTCGGCCATCAGCGAGGCGCCCTCTCCCGCTCGACGCGCACGGTGAGGATGCGCGCGATCTCACGCTTCGCGAGCTTGAGCCGCGCGCTGTTCTCGAGCGCGCCGGTCGCCGACTGGAAGCGCAGGTTGAACAACTCCTGGCGCCGGTCGTGCAACGCGTTCTCCAGCTCTTCGTCTGTCATGTCCCTCAGGTCTCTAGCTCTCAAAGAGATCAGCCTCTCTTTTCACGAACTTCGTCTTCACGGAGAGCTTCGTGCCGGCGAGTCGGAGCGCTTCCTTTGCGAGCGGTTCCGGGACGCCGGCGAGCTCGAACATCACGCGCCCGGGCTTGACGACCGCGACCCAGTGCTCGGGTGATCCCTTCCCGGAGCCCATCCGCGTCTCGGCGGGCTTCTGCGTCGTGGGCTTGTCGGGGAAGACGTTGATCCACACCTTGCCGCCGCGCTTGATCTTGCGCGTCATCGCGATTCGCGCAGCCTCGATTTGACGGTTGGTGACCCAGCCGTTCTCGAGCGCCTTCAGGCCGTAGTCGCCGAACTGCACGGTGGTCTGGCCCTTTGCGTAGCCGCGCCTGCGGCCGCGCTGGTACTTGCGGAACTTCGTCTTCTTCGGGAGCAGCACTACTCGTCAGCCTTTTCCTGTTTCGTCGGGTCCTCGGTCTGCTGCTTGGGGGTCGTCGCGTCGGGCGCGTCTTCGACGGGAGCCGGCGTCGTCTCGACCTGCGGCTCGACCGGCGGTTGTTCGCGACCCTCGGCGGACTTCGCTGACTCGTCGGTGCGCGGCCGCTCGACGTTGTCCTGCTGTGCGCCGCGGTTGCGCGGTGCGGGTCTTGCGCCCCGGCCCTGTCCACGCCCGCCGCCTCGTCCGGCACCGCTCCGCTTGCGCGACGGCCGAACCGGCCCCAGGCCCTCGCGATCGCGCTGACGATCACGCCCACCTTCGCGCGAGGCACCGAGACCTTCGACGGTCGCGCGTCGACGACGAGCCTGATCCTGCTCGCCGAGCCGCACGTCCTTTTCGGTGTCGAGGCCGCCGTAACCCTCCGGCATGATCTCGCCCTTGTTGATCCAGACCTTGACGCCGATGCGCCCGAAGGTCGTCTTCGCCTCGACGAAGCCGTAGTCGATGTCGGCGCGGATCGTGTGCAGCGGCACCCGCCCCTCCGAGTAGGCCTCGGAGCGGCTCATCTCGGTTCCGCCGAGCCGGCCGCCGCACTGGATGCGCACGCCCTTCGCGCCGGAGCGGATACCCGACGCGAGCGCGCGCTTCATCGCACGGCGGAAGCTGACGCGGTTCTGCAGCTGCTCGGCGATCGACTGCGCGACGAGCTTGGCATCGAGCTCGGGCCGCTTGATCTCGTTGATGTTGATGTGCACGTTCTTCTTGGTGATCGCGTGCAGCTCTTTGCGCAGCGCGTCCACTTCGACACCGGACTTGCCGATCACGATCCCGGGCCGGGCCGTGTAGATGTCCACCGTGATCCGCTGCTTGTCCTTGCGGATCAGGATGTCCGACAGCCCCGCGTGCGAGAGCTTGTTGATGATGTGCTCCCGGATCTTGATGTCCTCGATCAGGTACTCCGGGAACTCCTTCTTGCCCGTGTACCAGTTGGACTTCCAGTCGTGGATGACGCCGACGCGCATCCCGCCGGGATGAACTTTTTGGCCCATTAGTTCGCGGCCTCCTCCGTATTTGCGGTCGACGTCTCGGGCGGCGGCGCGGTCGTCGTCTCGGGCGGCGGCGCGCTCGTCGTCTTCTTTCTGTTCGCCCGTGTTCGGTTCTGGCTCGGCGCCTCCTCAGGGGCTACCGATGCCAGGAGAACGGTGATGTGGCACGTCCGCTTGTGGATCCGCGCGACGCGGCCGCGTGCCCGCGGTCGCCAGCGCTTGAGCATCGGTCCGGCGTTGACGTACGCCTCTTTGATGTAGAGACCGTCCTCCGAGAGGCCGTGATTCGACTCGGCGTTGGAGACGGCCGAGTGCAGCACCTTCTCGATCGCGCGGGCAGCCTCGCGAGAGGTGAAGGCCAGGACGGCGCGCGCTTCGGGCACGCTGCGGCCGCGGATGTGCTCCGCGACGAGCCGCGCCTTCCGCGGCGAGATGCGCACCCACTTCGCCTCCGCGCGCACTACCTGTGGTGCTTCTGTGACGCTCAAGTCTTCCTCTTCACCTCGGTCCTGCGATCGCCGGAGTGGCCGCGGAAGGTTCGAGTCGGCGCGAACTCACCCAGCTTGTGGCCGACCATCTGCTCCGAGATGAACACAGGCACGTGCTTGCGGCCGTCGTGGACGGCGATGGTGTGGCCGACCATCTCCGGGAAGACGGTCGAGGTGCGCGACCACGTGCGGATCATGCGCTTCTCGTTTCTCTCGTTCATCCCCTCGATGCGGCTCATCAGCCGTTCCTCCACGAAAGGCCCCTTCTTGCTCGATCTACTCAATGGTTCTCCTCATTTCCGACGAGCGAAGCGAAGTTCTGACTTCGCTCATGATGAAAATGCGCAGCATTTTCATCGTTTTTCCTTGCCGCGACGGCGGCTCCGGACGATCAGCTTGTTCGAATCCTTGTGCTTGTTCCTCGTGCGCTTCCCGAGCGTCGGCACACCCCACGGCGTCACAGGATGGCGGCCGCCCTTCGACTTGCCTTCGCCACCGCCGTGCGGGTGGTCGACCGGGTTCATCGCCGAGCCGCGCACCGTCGGCCGCTTGCCCTTCCACCGAGCCCGTCCCGCCTTGCCGACGGTCACGTTCTCGTGGTCGACGTTCCCGACCTGTCCCACGGTAGCGCGGCACTTGAGGGGAACGCGGCGCATCTCGCCCGAGGGCAGGCGCAGGACGCCGAAGCCCTCGTCCTTGGCGACGAGCTGGACGCCCGAGCCGGCACTGCGCGCCATCTGGCCGCCTCTGCCGGGCTTCAGCTCGACGTTGTGGATGAGCGTCCCGGTCGGGATGTTCACGAGCGGCAGAGCGTTTCCGGGCTTGATGTCGGCACCCGGCCCCGATTCGACGGTCGCACCGACCCGCAGTCGCGCAGGGGCGAGGATGTAGCTCTTCGCGCCGTCCGCGTAGTGCAGGAGGGCGATCCTCGCCGAGCGATTCGGGTCGTACTCGATCGCGGCGACCTTGGCCGGCACGCCGTCCTTCTGACGCTTGAAGTCGATCGTGCGGTAGCGGCGCTTGTGGCCGCCGCCCTGGTGCCGGGTGGTGATCCGACCTTTGTTGTTGCGGCCGCCCTTCTTCGTCAGTTTCTCCGTGAGCGCCTTCTCGGGCTTCGACTTCGTGATCTCCTCGAACGTCGAGACGGTCATGAAGCGGCGGCCGGGGCTCGTCGGCTTGTAACGGCGAATAGGCATGGCTAAACCTGAGCCCCCTGGAAGATCTCGATGGTGTCTCCCTGGCGGAGCTGGACGATTGCCTTCTTCCAACCCGGCTTCGTGCCGCGCTGAAGGCCGCGGCGCTTCGGCTTCGGCTGCACCTTGGCGATGTTCACGCGGACGACCTTCACGCCGAACAGCTCCTCGACGGCCTGCCGGACCTGCGTCTTGTGCGCGTTCGGGTGGATGCGGAACGAGTACGTGTTGCTGTCCTCGATCTGGGCGTAGCTCTTTTCCGACACGACGGGAGCGAGCAAGACTTCGTTCGGATGAAGACTCATGTGGCGCGCTCCTGAACGGGATCGAGCGCGTCCTGGGTGACGAGCACCGACCGGGCCCAGACGAGCGCCGCGACCTCGAGCTCACCAGGGGTCAACGACGACGACCTTCTCGAGGTTCCGGAACGACTTGGCGACGTTCTCCTCGTCGTTCGCGACGACGACGAGCGGGAGCTCCTTGCCCCACGCGCCAAGCAGCTCGGCGGCCCTACGTGTCGACGGCTCCGAAAAGCCGGAGCCGTCGAGGACGCCGAACGTTCCACCGGACGCGTGCTGTGTCAGCGCGCCGCGGAGCGCCGAGCGGCGCGCCTTCCGGTTCACTTTGATCGCGAAGTCACGTGGGGTGGGCGGGAAGGCGACGCCGCCGCCGGTCCAGTGCGGTGCGCGGGTGGTGCCGGCACGGGCGCGACCCGTTCCCTTCTGGCGCCAAGGCTTCGAGCGCCCGCCGGCCACTCGGCCGCGGCTCTTCGCGCTGCGCGTGCCGGCGCGATGGGCGTTCATCTCGGCACGCACGGTCTCGTGGACGACATGAGGCTTCACCTCGGCGCCGAAGATCGACTCCTCGAGCGTGACGTCCTTCGCCTTCGTGCCGGCGGCATCGAGCAGCGGTGCCTTCGGGGCAGCCACGCTAGCGCGCCTCCTCCCGCACCTCGACGAACGCGTTCTTCGGGCCGGGAACGGCGCCCTTGACAAGCAGCAGATTGCGCTCCGCGTCGACGTCGTGGACGACGAGCCCAACCTGGGTCACACGCTTGCCGCCCATCCGACCGGCCATACGGATGCCCTTGAACACGCGCGAGGGCGTTGCCGATGCACCGATCGACCCCGGCTTGCGGACGTTGTGCGAGCCGTGCGAGGCCGGGCCGCGATGGAACTTGTGCCGCTTGATCGTTCCGGCAAAGCCCTTGCCGTGTGAGACGCCGCTGACCTTCACCTTCTCGCCCGGCTCGAACGCCTCGACCGTGACGTTCTCGCCCACGACGAGCTCGCTCTGGCCGCGCAGCTCGAGCAGATGCCGATATGCGCCCTCCACGTCGTTCTTCTTCAGATGGCCGAGCTCCGGCTTCGTCAGCTTGCGGTCGGGGACGTTGTCGTAGGCGATCTGGACCGCGTCGTAGCCGTCCGTGTCGGCGGTCTTGACCTGGACCACAGGGCACGGCTCCGCCTCGATCACGGTCACGGGCGTGACGACGCCGGTCTCCGGGTCGAAGACGCGGGTCATGCCCAGCTTCTTGCCGACGATCCCTTTCACGGACGGTCCTGCCGGTGACATTGGTGGATGCCTGGGTCGCGAGCACCAAGCGATGCAAGGTTAGCCGTCATAGCTTGATCTCGATGTCGACTCCGGCCGGGAGGTCGAGCCGCATCAGCGAGTCGACCGTCTTCGGCGTCGGGGAGTGGATGTCGATCAGGCGCTTGTGCGTACGGACCTCGAAGTGCTCACGCGAGTCCTTGTCCTTGAACGGTGAGCGGATCACGCAGTAGACGTTCTTCTCGGTCGGCAGGGGCACAGGGCCGGTGATGGTGGCGCCGGTTCGCTGGGCCGTCTCGACGATCGACTGAGCCGACTTGTCGAGCTGCTGGTGGTCGTAGCCCTTGAGCCGGATGCGAATCTTCTGAGCCATGTGCGAACCGGCGCCCCTTCCTTACTTGATGATGTCGGTGACGACGCCTGCGCCGACGGTGCGGCCACCCTCGCGGACGGCGAAGCGCAGACCCTGATCCATGGCGATCGGCTGGATGAGCTCGACCTCCATGTTCGTGTTGTCGCCCGGCATGACCATCTCCTGGCCCTCCGGGAGCTTGATCGAGCCGGTCACGTCCGTCGTCCGGAAGTAGAACTGCGGCCGGTAGCCGTTGAAGAACGGCGTGTGGCGGCCGCCCTCGTCCTTGGACAGGACGTACACCTCAGCCTTGAAGTGCGTGTGCGGGGTGATCGAGCCGGGCTTCGCGAGCACCTGGCCGCGCTCGATGTCCTCGCGCTTGATCCCGCGCAGGAGCGCGCCGGCGTTGTCGCCCGCCTGGGCGTAGTCGAGCGTCTTCTGGAACATCTCGAGCCCGGTGACGACCGTCTTCTCGGTCTGGGGATGGATCCCGACGATCTCGACGTCGTTGCCGGTCTCGATCTTGCCCTGCTCGATGCGCCCGGTCACGACGGTGCCGCGGCCGGTGATCGTGAAGACGTCCTCGATCGGCATCAGGAACGGCTTGTCGACGTCCCGCTCGGGCTCCGGGATGTACTCGTCCACCGCGGTCATGAGCTCGAGGATCTTCGGCACCCACTCGCCGTCGCCCTCGAGCGCCTTCAGCGCGGACACCTGCACGACCGGGATGTCGTCGCCCGGGAACTCGTACCTCGAGAGCAGCTCGCGCACTTCCATCTCGACGAGCTCGAGCAGCTCGGGATCGTCGACCATGTCGGCCTTGTTGAGCGCGACGACCATCGCCGGCACCTCGACCTGCCTCGCGAGCAGGATGTGCTCGCGCGTCTGCGGCATGGGGCCGTCGGCGGCCGACACGACGAGGATCGCACCGTCCATCTGGGCGGCGCCGGTGATCATGTTCTTGATGTAGTCGGCGTGCCCCGGGCAGTCGACGTGCGCGTAGTGGCGCTTCTCGGTCTCGTACTCGACGTGCGACGTGTTGATCGTGATGCCGCGCGCCTTCTCCTCCGGCGCGTTGTCGATCTCCTCGAAGCTCTTGATACCGGTGTTCGACGTCCCCTGCTCGGAGAGCACCTTGGTGATCGCAGCCGTCAGCGTCGTCTTGCCATGGTCGATGTGACCGATGGTGCCGACGTTGAGGTGCGGCTTCGTGCGCTCGAACTTCTGCTTGGCCATGCTTCTCCTTCCTTGACTTACGCGTCGCTCGAGACCAGCTCGGTCGCGATCGACTGCGGAACTTCTTCGTAACGGTCGAACTGCATCGTGAACTCGGCGCGACCCTGCGTCATCGAGCGCAGGTCGGTCGCGTAGCCGAACATCTCGGCAAGCGGGACGACGGCCTTGATCACCTGGGCATTCCCGACGGGCTCGAGGCTCTCGACCCGCCCGCGCCGAGAGTTGAGGTTCCCCATCACGTCGCCCAGATAGTCCTCGGGCGTGATCACCTCGACGGCCATGACCGGCTCGAGGAGCTTCGGCTTGCCGCGCTTCAGGGCGTCCTTGATCGCCATCGAACCGGCGACCTTGAATGCGATCTCGCTCGAGTCGACGTCGTGGTACGACCCATCCACGAGCTCGACACGGATGTCGACAACGGGATACCCCGCGAGCACCCCGGACTCCATCGCTTCCTGGATGCCCAGGTCGACTGCCGGGATGTACTCCTTCGGGATCTTCCCGCCGACGATCTTGTCCACGAACTCGTAGCCCTCGCCCGGGCTCATCGGCTCGGCGTTGATGACAGCGTGTCCGTACTGGCCTCGGCCGCCGGTCTGGCGGACGAAACGGCCCTGGACCTTCTCCACCGGCCGACCGATCGTCTCGCGGTAGGCGACCTGCGGCCGACCGACGTTCGCGTCGACGTTGAACTCGCGCTTGAGGCGGTCGACGATGATCTCGAGGTGCAGCTCGCCCATGCCGGCGATCAGGGTCTGTCCGGTCTCCTCGTCGCTCTGGACGCGGAACGTCGGGTCCTCCTCCGCCAGGCGCTGCAACCCGGTGCCGAGCTTGTCCTGGTCGGCCTTCGACTTCGGCTCCACGGCAACGGAGATCACCGGATCCGGGAACGTCATCGACTCGAGCCGGATCGGCGCCGTGTCCGTGGCGAGCGTGTCGCCGGTGGTCGTGTTCTTCAAGCCGACGCCTGCGGCGATCTCGCCGGCGCCGATTGATTCGCGTTCCTCACGGTGGTTCGCATGCATCTGGAGGATGCGGCCGATCCGCTCGGTGCGGCCCGTGGTCGTGTTCAGCACCCGGTCGCCCGACTTGACCTGGCCGGAGTAGACGCGGAAGTACGTCAGCTTGCCGACGTACGGATCGGACATGACCTTGAAGGCGAGGGCCGAGAACGGTTCGTCGACCTCGGGCCGACGCGACAGCTCGTGGTCGGTGCGCGGATCGATTCCGTGCACCGGCGGGACGTCGAGCGGGCTCGGCAGGTAGTCGATGACCGCGTCGAGCAGCGGCTGCACGCCCTTGTTCTTGAAGGCGGAGCCGAGCAGGACCGGCGTGATCTTGTTCTGGAGCGTGCCCGTTCGGAGCGCCCGCCTGATCATCTCCGGAGTCACGGACTCCTCGTCCATGCAGGTAGGTCTCGGTCAGCTCCTCGTCGAACTCGGCGATCGAGTCGATCAGCTGGTGGTGGTACTCCTGCGCCTGCTCGATGCAGCTCGGCTGGAATCTCACCGACCTCCATCTTGGTGCCGAGGTCGTCGGCCCAGGTCACGGACTTCATCTCGACGAGGTCGATGACGCCGCGGTGGTGCTCCTCCTGTCCGATCGGCAGCTGGATCGGCACCGGGTGCGCGCCCAGGCGGTCGACCATCGACTGCACGGAGGCGAAGAAGTCGGCGCCGGTTCGGTCCATCTTGTTGATGAAGGCGATCCGCGGGACGCGGTAGCGCTCCGCCTGGCGCCAGACGGTCTCCGACTGCGGCTGGACGCCCGCGACTGCGTCGAAAACTGCGATTGCGCCGTCGAGGACGCGCAGGCTTCGCTCCACCTCGACCGTGAAGTCCACGTGGCCGGGCGTATCGATAATGTTGATGCGAAAATCGCGCCAAAACGCCGTCGTGGCGGCAGACGTGATGGTGATGCCGCGCTCCTGCTCCTGCGCCATCCAGTCCATCGTCGCCGCGCCTTCGTGCACCTCGCCCATCTTGTGGGTGCGGCCGGTGTAGTAGAGGATCCGCTCCGTTGTCGTGGTCTTGCCCGCGTCGATGTGGGCCATGATCCCGATGTTGCGGACGCGCTCGAGCGCGACCTTGCTCTTGGTGTCGACGGCCATCTGGCCTACCACCTGTAGTGGGCGAAGGCCTTGTTCGCCTGCGCCATCCGGTAGACGTCGTCCTTGCGCTTGAAGGCGCCGCCCTGCTGGTTGAGCGCGTCGAGGATCTCGTTCGCGAGCTTGTCGACCATGCCCTTCTCGCGGCGCTCGCGCGCGTAGTCGACGATCCAGCGCACGGCGAGCGTGCGCGCTCGGCGCTGCGGCACCTCGACGGGCACCTGGTAGTTCGCGCCGCCCACGCGGCGGCTCTTCACCTCGAGCACCGGCGTGACCGTCTTCACCGCCTGCTCGAGCACCTCGACGGGAGGCTTCCCGGTCCGCTCGCCGATGCGGTCCAGCACGTCGTACACGATCTTCTCGGCGGTGGACTTCTTGCCGCGGCTCATCACCTTGTTGATCACCTGCGTGACGAGCGGCGAGTTGTAGACGGGGTCCGCCTCGATCGGGCGGACCTGGATCTCTGCACGGCGTGGCATTAAGAACCTTTCTTGGCGCCGTACTTCGAGCGGGCCTGCTTGCGGTCGGAGACGCCGGCAGTGTCGAGTGCCGCGCGAATGACCTTGTAGCGGACACCCGGGAGATCCCGGACGCGGCCGCCGCGGACGAGCACGACCGAGTGCTCCTGCAGATTGTGGCCCTCGCCGGGGATGTAGGTCGTGACCTCCTGCTGATTGGTCAGGCGGACGCGCGCGACCTTCCGCAGAGCCGAGTTCGGCTTCTTCGGAGTGTGCGTGAATACGCGCGTGCAGACGCCTCGCCTCTGCGGCGCTCCACCGAGGGCAGGGGTCTTCGTCCTCGCCTTTCTGCAGCGCGCGACCCTTGCGGACGAGTTGATTGACAGTGGGCACTGAACCTCCGGGAAAGTCCCTTTTCACACAACAACGGTCGGCTGGGCCGCAGGCCCTGCCAACCGGACGAGCCATGGTACCGAAAGGGGGAGGCGCCCGCAAACGCGCAATCGGCCTACTGGAGCCGAAATCGGGGCCTGGCGCCCTTTTTGGCGGCGTTTCTCACTTCACTTTTCGACGCCGATGCCGGCTTTGCCGGCGTCGGCCGCTGCGGCCGGGATCGAAACAGCACCCGATCGAGATCATCATGGCCTGCGAAGCAGGCCGGATCTCGATCGGCCTAGAGTCCTCGCCGTGGATTCTCGCCCCGCGCTCCTGCTGAGCATCGACTTCGAGGACTGGCACCAGCTCGTCCATCGGCGCCTCGGCCTGGCCGACTGGGACCGGCCTCACCGCGCGCTCGAACGGCAGACGACGGTCCTGCTCGACCTCCTCGATCGGCTGCAGGCACGCGCGACGTTCTTCCTGCTCGGCATGACGGTCGAGAACCATCGCGACCTCGTCGCCGAGATCGTCCGCCGCGGCCATGAGCCGGCCTGTCACGGCTACGCGCACACGCTCGTCCACCAGCAGACCGAGGACGAGTTCGCCGCCGACCTCGAGCGGGCGCTCACGACGATCGAGGAGGTTGCGGGAAGGCGCCCCATTGCCTACCGGGCCCCCGCGTTCTCGATCAACCGCAAGACGCCGTGGGCCTACGACGTGCTCGCGGCGCGCGGTTTTCGCTACGACTCGAGCCAGCACGACTCACCGCGCGTCCGTGAACGGATCGGGGGCATCCCGTCTGCGCCCTATCGGCTCGAGCTCCGGAACGGCGAAGATCTCTGGGAGTTGCCCGTGGCCGTCGCCGGCCGGCTGCCCGTGGGCGGCGGGGCCTACTGGCGCCTGCTCCCGCGTCCGCTCCTCGACCGTGGCCTCGACCGCCTGCGCGGGCGAACCGCGTACCCGGTTCTGTATTTTCATCCCTACGAATTCGATCCGGAGCCGCTCGAGGCGGCACTTCCGAGCTCACCATCTGCGCACCAGCGACTCACTGCCACGACCCGCAGCCTTTGGAGGAACACGGGACGAGCAGTGATCGCGCAGAGGCTGCAGGAGGTTGCGCATCGGTACCGGCTCCTAAGCTACGAACAGGCATATGACGACATCCACCGACTCTACGGGGCGCGTTCGCGAGCACTTTCGCAAGAAGGCGTTCTCGTTTGACCACCTCTACGACGAAGAGCATGCGCTCCAGCGCACCCTCCGGCCGGGGCTCTTCAACCGGCGTGAGTTCGCGCTCGAGGTAGCGCGCTCGTACGAAACGCCGCGCGTCCTCGACGTCGGCGGCGGATCGGGCCGGATCGGCGAGCCCCTCCTCGAACAAGGTGCCTCCCGCTACGTCGACGTCGATCTGTCGGACTCGATGCTCGACCTTGCCCGGAACCGCCTGTCTCGCTTCGGAGACAGCGTCACGCTTCGTTCAGGGCGACTTCCTCGAGACCGCGATCTCCGGCTCGTTCGACGTGGCGCTCGCGCTCGGCTACTTCGACTACATCGCGAACGCGCCGGCGCACGTCCAGCGCATCTCCGAGCTGCTCGCGCCCGGCGGCAGCGTCGTCGCGAGCTTCCCGCGGTGGACGTGGACGAAAGGCCCGATCAGGAAGCTGCGCTACGAGGTGATCAACAACTGCCCGATCTTCGACTACACGCGAGAGGGGCTGACCGCGCTCTTCGCCGGCTTTTCGTCCGTCGAGATCCGCCCGGGCAGGAGCGGCTTCCTGCTTCGCGCTAAGAAGTAAGCGCGAGGAAGGGCATGTAGTTCGTGAGGTCGACCTCGCCCAGCTCGGGCAGCTGGTCGCGCCAGCAGATTGCCTGCGGGAACGCCGCCCTTTGCGCCGCGGTCAGCCAAGTCGGGTAGCGATCCTCGCGCGCCTGCGCCGCCAGCGCGACGCGGATTGCCCTGACTGACGTCGCCGATCGGGACCGACCCGAGCGGCACCGGCGGCCCGAGTGGGCGGACCCGAACCGACCCGAGCGGTGACCACAGCGCGGACCATCGCCCCGACGCGAGCCCCATCAGCCGCGGTGGCGCGGCGGATTCGACGGCATATCCCGTCCGGCGGCCACCGAGCCACTGTGCGTTTTCCTTCGCCTGCACCGGCCGTACCTGGAGCTCCGCATACGTCTCGTGGAAGTCAGCGATCTGCCGGGCAGTCGGCGCAGAGACGCTGAAGCGGCTCTCGATGCGGGCTCGTCGGAGCTCGTCGCCGATGACGCCCCGAGCAACCGACAGGCTCGCACGGGCGTCCGCGATCGCCGCGATGTACGCCCCGCGAGAGCCGCCGAAGCGGGCAGAGATGATCGAGCGCTCCGCCGCCAGGACGTCCGACGGTCGAAACCTCGACCGTCCGCTGCTGCACCGCCCGCGCAAACGCGTTCGAGAATGCGAGCTCGGGATCTCCGGTCAGCCGAAGGAGCGGGTTGATCGCCGACCATCGCACCGTGGCGCAGTCCCGATCCGGCAGCGGATGCCGGCCGTGAGGATCGGCTGCCCCTCGGTCTTCGATGCATTGAAGGCCTTCCCCCCGGCTCGAGGGCCGTTGCACAGATTCGGATCGCGCGTCCAGAGATAGACGCACGCCGCCAGCGGCTTCTGCGCGTCGTGCTCACCGGGCGTCGTCGACCATTGCGCCCAGCCCCACGACCAGATGGAGTTGAACTTCATCTCCCGCGCCACGTAGCGAGCGGCGAGCACCTGCCACTTCACCGTCCGAAGCCACGGCTCTAGGTCTAACCCTTCGCGCCCACCGTTGCCCCTTGTGGTCTGGAACCCGAGGAAGATCCCGAGCTTCGAAACGGGGACGCCGATCTTCGTGAAGTCGAGGATCCCGGTCCGGAACGCCTGGCGCAGGTAGCGGCTGCCCTGGATGGGGCCCTGCTTGTAGATGAGCGGGGCAGGGAAGTACACCTCCCGGACGATCCCGGCTACGTCGCGGACGGCACGCCACCAGTCGAGCGCCGGGCCCTCGGCGGTGTACGGCCGACTATTGACGAGGAGCCACGGCTGTGCGCCACGTTCCCGCAGCCTCTGCAGGAACCGCAGGACGTTCGCGCGGTACTGCGCGTTCGTCGGCGACCACGGCGTTGCGAGCCACGCGCCGAAGAGCTCGTTCTCGGCGATGACCGGGTTAGAGCAATCCATCGCGCCCGCCGCGTACTCGTAGAACTTGTCCGCCTTCGCGACGATCGTCTCCGGATCCGCGGGCTTGGTGGGCATCCCGACCCGCCGGTTCAGGTAGAGGTCGAAGTAGACGGTCCGCGCGCCGGCCGCCCGGAGCTTCGGCGGATAGATGTAGTTCGACGCCATCGCGACGATCCCGGGCTTCGCGAACATGTTCCAGAACGGAACCGAGCCGTCGGCGAAGTCGAGCCACACGGGTGTCCGCGAAGGCAGATTGCAGTTGGCCGCGAGCTCTTTCGCCGGCGCGCCCTTGCCCCCGGTCAGCGCCAGCGCGAGCGCGACAACGACGAGGAGCCCTAGCCGCTTCACGCTTCCGCAAGACTAAACAACCGCGCAGAAAGCCCCTACCCGCCTCACAAACCCTTTACGGTCGCTCGCTGCTGGAGCGGTTTCCGAAAGCCGTGAGGCCGGGCTTTGCCCGGCCTCACCCGCAAACGCTCTTCGGAGCACGGGAATCATCATGGCGCCGCGCCCGGAGGGCGCGGCGCCGGATTCTCGTGCTATTCGTCGAGGGGAGAATCCACTTCCGGGATTTCCTCGGCTTCGAGGTCGCTCCGGCCGCTAGGTGCCGCCCTCGTCGACTCCCGGCTGGCCGCCGAAGTCGATCCCGAGCGACTCGAGGTCGATGCCGTTGCCGCCGTCGGAGTCGATCTCCTCCAGCGCCGCCAGCAGCTGCTCCTCGGTCGCCGGTCGCATGTACGCCGAGGCGGGCACCTTGTCCGAAGGCCCGATCTCGATCGTCCGGTAGCGCTTCAGGCCCGTGGCCGCCGGGATGAGCTTCCCGATGATCACGTTTTCCTTCAGCCCCACCAGCCGGTCGACCTTGCCCTCGATCGACGCGTCCGTGAGGACCTTCGTCGTCTCCTGGAACGACGCCGCCGAGAGGAAGGACTCGGTCGCGAGCGACGCCTTCGTGATCCCGAGGATCAGCGGCTCGAACGTCGCCTGCTCCTTCTTCTCCTTCCTGGCGCGCGTGTTCTCACGCTCGAGGACGGTCTTGTCGACGAGCTGCCCCGGCAGGAGGTCGGTGTCGCCGGCGTTCTCGACCCGCACCTTCTTGAGCATCTGCCGAACGATCAGCTCGATGTGCTTGTCGTGGATCTCGACGCCCTGTGACTTGTAGACCTTCTGCACCTCGCCGACGAGGTACAGCTCGGTGTCCGTGTAGCCCTTGAGGCGCAGCAGGTCGGCCGGGTTCAGCGAGCCCTCGTGGAGCGCGTCACCGGGCTGGACGTCCTGGCCCTTGGTCACGAGCAGACGCGTCCGGCGCGGAAGCTGCAACGGCTTCGGCTCCTCGTCGTCGGGCTGCTCAAACGGAACGATCGTGATCTTCGGACCGCGGTCTGTGTCCTCGATGTCGACCTTGCCGCCCACCTCGGCGAGCGTGGCCGCACCCTTCGGATTGCGTGCCTCGAAGATCTCGACGACACGCGGCAGACCGTGCGTGATGTCCGCGCCGGCCACACCGCCTGTGTGGAACGTCCGCATCGTCAGCTGCGTACCCGGCTCGCCGATCGACTGCGCGGCGATGATGCCCACCGCATCGCCGATCTCGGCGATCGAGCCGGTGGCGAGGAAGGTTCCGTAGCACGTGCGGCACACGCCGAACTCGCTCCGGCACTTCAGCACCGACCGAACCGGCAGCTTGACCTCCCGAGCGGCGTCACCGAGCCCTTCGATGATCGCCTCGAGCAGCGGCAGCGTGACCTCCTCGCCCTTCTCGGCGACGACGGTCTTACCGGGCCTCCCGCTCGCGAGCGGCTTGTGCACGTCCTCCGCGAGCGTGCGGCCGAGGACGCTCTTGTTGATGCCTTCCGCCGCGAAGATCGGCAGCTCGATGAAGTCCTTCGTCTTGCAGTCGTCCTCGCGGATGATCACGTCCTGCGACACGTCGACGAGGCGGCGTGTCAGGTAGCCCGAGTCCGCCGTTCGCAGAGCGGTGTCAGCGAGACCCTTGCGGGCTCCGTGCGTCGAGATGAAGTACTCGAGCACCGAGAGGCCCTCCATGAAGTTGGCCTTGATCGGACGCTCGATGATCTCGCCCTTCGGATTCGCCATCAGACCGCGCATACCGGCGAGCTGGCGGATCTGCTTGGAGGAGCCCCGCGCGCCGGAGTTGGCCATCATGTAGATCGGGTTCAGCTCGTAGAAGGTCCGCTCCATCGCGTCGGCGACGGTGTCGGTGGCCTCCGTCCAGATGTTCACGATCGACTCGTGGCGCTCCTCGTCGGTGATGAGGCCGCGCTCGTACTGCGCCTCCACCTGCGCGACGCGCCCCTCGTACTCCGCGAGGATCTCTTCCTTGTCCGGCGGAATGACGATGTCGTTCTTCGAGATCGTCACGCCG
Organism: uncultured Actinomycetes bacterium; assembly: GCA_963759365.1. Taxonomy (GTDB): domain Bacteria; phylum Actinomycetota; class Thermoleophilia; order Gaiellales; family Gaiellaceae; genus 3-1-20CM-4-69-9. The sequence continues at coordinate 38,377 of CAVWYX010000005.1, read as the reverse complement.
GCCTGGGTCGCATAGCTGAAGCCGAGGTCCTTGATCATGTCGAGGACGGCCGCGATCGAGTGAGCGCCGAAGTTGTCGACGAGCTCGATGATGAATGCGTCGAGCTCACGCTTCGTGAGCGTGCGGTTGATGTACCCCTGGAGCGGCTCGCCGCCGTCGGTCTCCTCGACCGCATCCGTCCAGTGCCCGCTCGACCTCGGCGTTGAAGATCACGCGGCCGGGCGTCGTCAGCAGCAGGTCGCCGTTCCAGCGGAACTCGATCGGCTGCTGCAGCTGAACCTGATCGGCCTCGAGCGCATGCTCGACCTCTACCTCGGACTGCGAACCGCTTCGGCCGCGGATCGAGATCTTCCGCCGTGAGCCTGACGAAAGATCGCTTTCGCAGTACGTCAGGTAGTACGTCCCGAGCACCATGTCCTTCGTCGGCGTGGCCAGCGGACGGCCGCTCGCCGGCGAGAGGATGTTGTTCGAAGAGAGCATGAGAATCCGCGCCTCCGCCTGTGCCTCGGCGGACAGCGGGAGGTGGACGGCCATCTGGTCACCGTCGAAGTCCGCGTTGAACGCGTGGCAGACGAGCGGATGGACCTGGATCGCCTTGCCCTCGACGAGGACCGGCTCGAACGCCTGGATACCGAGGCGGTGCAGCGTCGGCGCCCGGTTCAGCAGCACCGGATGCTCCGCGATGACCTCCTCGAGGACGTCCCAGACTTCCTCGGTCATCGAGTCGACGTACTTCTTCGCCGCCTTGATGTTCTGGACGGACTTCCGCTCGACCAGCCGGCTCATGATGAACGGCTTGAAGAGCTCGAGCGCCATCAGCTTCGGAAGCCCGCACTGGTGCAGCTTCATGTTCGGCCCGGAGACGATCACCGACCGTCCGGAGTAGTCGACGCGCTTCCCGAGCAGGTTCTGGCGGAACCGGCCCTGCTTTCCCTTGAGCATGTCGGAGAGTGACTTGAGCGGGCGGTTACCCGGCCCCGTCACGGAGCGTCCGCGGCGGCCGTTGTCGAACAGCGCGTCGACGGCCTCCTGGAGCATCCGCTTCTCGTTGTTGACGATGATCTCGGGCGCGCCGAGGTCGAGCAGCCTCTTGAGGCGGTTGTTGCGGTTGATCACACGCCTGTAGAGGTCGTTGAGGTCGCTCGTGGCGAAGCGGCCACCGTCGAGCTGCACCATCGGCCGGAGCTCCGGCGGGATCACCGGCACGGCCTCCAGGACCATCCACTCGGGACGGTTTTCCGAGGTGATGAACGCGTTCATGACCTTCAGCCGCTTGATTGCGCGCTGCTGCTTCTGTCCCTTGGACGTGCGGATCGTCTCGCGGAGCGACCCGGCCTCGGCCTTCAGGTCGAGGTCCTTGAGCAGGTCGCGGATCGCCTCCGCACCCATGCCGCCCCGGAAGTAGACGCCGAAGCCGTATGGGGAGCCGAACCGGTCCTTGAGCTCGCGGAAGAGCTGCTCGTCGTTGACGATCATCTTCGGCTCGAGGTCCTTGAAGAGCAACCAGGTCTGCTCGAGACGGTTGACCGAGTCGACCGCCGCGTCGCGCGCGTCCTGCCGGCGCGACTCGATGTCGAGGTACATCTCGCGGACCTTCAGGGCCCACTGGATGAGCGCGTCGAGGTCTTCCTTCTGGATCTTCCCGTCCGTCCGGAGGCAGAGGTCGTTCGTGAGCTCGCGGATGTCCTGCTCGCCGTCCCACGTGTCGACGACGTCCGCGAGCAGACCGTTGCCGAGGTCGCGAGCCCGGTCGAGGTTCTTCATGTCGATGCCCGCGACGAGCTTCGCGTCCTCCTCGGCGATCTCGTCGCCCTCGAGGAGAGCGTCGAGGATGCGGTTGATGTGTTTCGAGATCGCGCCCTTCTTCGAGCCGGTCGCCTTCGCCTGCTGCTTGAAGAGCGGCTCGAGCCCGCTCAGGATCTGCTCGGCCGCGACGGCGACGTTCTCGAGCTCGCGCGGTGTGAGCTTCCGGTCGTCGCGGATCGCAGCGTTCCGTACGAGCTCGCGGATCTTCTTCGAGTCCTCGGTCGAGATCTGGCCGACGAGGTCCGGGAACATGCCGCCGGCGAGACGTGCGTGCCTCCTCGAGCGGCGGGACGGCCTGCTCTTCGGCCCAGTTGGACAGACCGCGGGCCCAGAAGTCGTCGTCCTCGTCGAACTTCGTCTCCTTGCCCTTGGCGAAGTAGTCGCGGCGCCGCTTGAGGCGATCCTCGAGGGCGGCGAGAGCCTCCTCGCGATCGACCTCGATGCGCTCTCCCTCCGCCCGGACCTTGTCCTCGAGATCGTTGACGTCCTTCTTCCGCGCAGCGACGTCGACCGCCGTGACGATCGAGGCTGCGAAGTAGAGAACCTTCTCGAGCTCTCGCGGAGCGATGTCGAGCAGATAGCCGATCCGGCTCGGAACGCCCTTGAAGAACCAGATGTGCGAGACGGGCGCGGCCAGGTCGATGTGACCCATGCGCTCGCGCCGAACCTTCTGCCGCGTCACCTCGACGCCGCAGCGCTCGCAGATGATTCCCTTGTAGCGGACGCGCTTGTACTTGCCGCAGTAGCACTCCCAGTCCTTTGTCGGACCGAAGATGCGCTCGCAGAAGAGACCGTCGCGCTCCGGCTTGAGCGTGCGGTAGTTGATCGTCTCCGGCTTCGTTACCTCGCCGGAGGACCAGTCGCGAATCTGCTTGCTGGAGGCAAGCCCGATGCGAATGGCGTCGAAATCGTTGATATCGATCAAGCGTTTCTCCCTTGAATTCTTGGTTGCTGCCCTCGGTGGCTTCTCATGATCCTTAGAGCGCTAGCTCTTCCTTAGTCCTCTACTTCCACTTCGCCCTCGGCGAGCGCCGGGGCTTCAGTCTCTTCTCCGTCCGTGACCTCGACGTCGCTCAGGTCACCGAGCTCTTCGTCGTTCGGGAGAGCCATCTCGCCGTCCTGGTCGACCCGCTCCTGCCCTTCCTCGACCTCTTCGGCCGTGGGCGGGCGTGCCGTCGCCCGCAGCGACCCGGGTGACAGGTCGATGCCGAGCTCCTCCGCTGCGCGCAGGAGCTCGTCGTCTTCCTCGCGCACCTCGACGGTAGTCCCCTCGTCGGAGAGGACGTTGACGTCGAGCGCGAGCGACTGCATCTCCTTCAGCAGCACCTTGAAGCTCTCGGGGATGGACGGCTCGGCGATGTTCTCGCCCTTGACGATCGCCTCGTACGCCTTCACGCGCCCGACGGTGTCGTCGGACTTGATCGTGAGCATCTCCTGCAGCGTGTACGCGGCGCCGTAGGCCTCGAGCGCCCAGACCTCCATCTCGCCGAAGCGCTGGCCGCCGAACTGCGCCTTGCCGCCCAGCGGCTGCTGCGTGACGAGCGAGTACGGTCCCGTCGAGCGCGCGTGGATCTTGTCGTCCACGAGGTGGAGCAGCTTCAGGATGTAGGCGTAGCCGACCGTGATCTTCTGGTCGTAGGGCTGCCCGGTCTTGCCGTTGAACAGGCGGACCTTGCCCGATGTCCGGCGCTTCTCCTTGTTGACGGACATCTTGATCGGCGAATCCGGGTTCTGCTCGACCCACTTGATCAGCGCCTCGTCGACGTCCTTCTCGCTGGCGCCGTCGAAGACGGGAGTCGCAATCGGCGTCGGCTTGCCGTTGGGCTCCTGGCCGTCCTCGGTGAAGACGCCGTGAGCCGCGGCCCAGCCGAGGTGGGTCTCCAGGATCTGCCCGATGTTCATTCGGCTCGGGACGCCGAGCGGGTTCAGCAGGACGTCGACCGGGCGGCCGTCCTCGAGGAACGGCATGTCCTCTTCCGGGACGATCTTCGCGATCACGCCCTTGTTCCCGTGGCGGCCGGCGAGCTTGTCGCCCTCCGCGATCTTGCGCTTCTTCGCGACGTAGACGCGGACGAGCTCGTTGACGCCCGGTGAAAGGTCGTCACCCGCCTCGCGCGAGAACGTCTTGACGTCGATCACCTTGCCGCCCTCGCCGTGCGGGACCTTCAGCGACGTGTCGCGGACCTCACGCGCCTTCTCCTTGAAGATCGCGCGGATCAGCTTCTCCTCAGCCGTCAGCTCGGTCTCGCCCTTCGGCGTGACCTTGCCGACGAGCAGGTCGCCGGAGCCGACCTCGGCTCCGATGCGGACGACGCCGCGGTCGTCGAGGTCCTTGAGGGACTCCTCCGAGCGGTTCGGGATGTCGCGTGTGATCTCCTCGTCACCGAGCTTCGTCGACCGCGCGTCGATCTCGTACTCGTGGATGTGGATCGAGGAGAGCACGTCCTCCTTGACGAGCCGCTCCGAGATGACGATCGCGTCCTCGAAGTTGTAGCCCTCGAACGGCATGAAGGCCACGAGCAGGTTCGCGCCGAGCGCGAGCTCGCCCTGGTCCGTCGAGCTGCCGTCCGCGAGCACCTGCTCCGCCTTGACCTTGTCGCCGAGCGACACGATCGGCTTGTGATGGATCAGCGTGCCCTGGTTCGAGCGCATGAACTTCGTCAGCGGGTACTCGTCGTTCCCGTCCTTCGTCTCGACCGTGATGTGCCCGGCGTCGACGTCGACGACCGTGCCCGCCCGCTGAGAGAGGACGACGTCGCCCGTGTCGATCGCAGCGCGGTACTCGAGGCCCGTGCCGACGATCGGCGCCTGCGTGATCATCAGCGGCACGGCCTGCCGCTGCATGTTCGCGCCCATCAGCGCGCGGTTGGCGTCGTTGTGCTCCAGGAACGGGATCAGCGCCGTTCCGACCGAGACGATCTGGGCCGGCGCGACGTCCATGAACTGGATGTCCTTCGGCTCAGCGGTGACTGCCTCGCCCTCGCGAGAGCGGCAGAGCACCGAGGAGTGCAGGAACTTCCCGGTCTTGTCGTCGACCGGCTCCGACGCCTGCGCGATCGTGAACTGCGCCTCCTCGGCCGCGTCGAGATAGACGATCTCGTCGGTGACCTTGCCGTTCACGACCTTGCGGTAGGGCGTCTGGATGAAGCCGAACTCGGAGACCGTCGCCATCGAGGCGAGCGAGCCCATCAGGCCGATGTTCGGGCCCTCGGGCGTCTCGATCGGGCACATCCGGCCGTAGTGGGTCGGGTGCACGTCGCGCACCTCGATCGGTGCGCGCTCCCGCGTGAGCCCACCAGCGCCGAGCGCCGAGAGGCGCCGACGGTGCGTGAGCCCGGCCAGTGAGTTGGTCTGGTCCATGAACTGCGACAGCTGGGAGGAGCCGAAGAACTCCTTCAGCGCCGCGACGACCGGACGGATGTTGATGATCGTCTGCGGCGTGATCGTGTCCACGTCCTCCGTGGTCATCCGCTCGCGGACGACGCGCTCCATTCGGTAGAGACCGACCCGGAACGCCTCCTGGATCAGTTCGCCGACGGTGCGCAGCCGCCGGTTGCCGAAGTGCTCGTACTCGTCGAGCTCGCCGCGGATCGGGTCGCGGCTGAGCACGATCGCGTCGGCGGCGTAGTCCTTCGAGTCCTCGGGCACTCCGAGCGTCGCCGGAAGCTCGACGAGCTTCTTGACGAGAGCAAGGATGTCCTCCGTCGTCAGGACGCGCGTGTCCTCGGGCACGTTCACGCCGAGCCGCTGGTTGAGCTTGTAGCGGCCGACCTTCGTCAGGTCGTAGCGCTTGGGGTCGAAGAAGAGCGCCTTGAGCAGATTCCGAGCGTTGTCGAGCGTCGGCGGCTCGCCGGGGCGCTGCTTCTTGAACACCTCGATGAGCGCTTCCTCTTCACGCGTGGACGGGTCCTTCTCGAGCGTGTTGACGATGTAGATCGAGTTGTCGAACAGCTTCAGGATCGCCTCGTTCGACGAGGTGTCGAGCTCGAAGCCGGTCGACGGGTCCTCCTGCGGGAGCGCCCGCAGCAGCGTCGTGATCGGCAGCTTGCGCTTCCGGTCGATGCGGGCGTAGACGATGCCCTTCTTGTCGATCTCGAGCTCGAGCCACGAGCCGCGCGACGGCATCAGGTTGGCCGTGAAGACCTGCTTCGTGGCGTCCTTCGGCTCCATCAGGTAGGCGCCCGGGCTCCGGACGAGCTGCGTCACGATGACGCGCTCGGTTCCGTTGATGATGAAAGTGCCCCAGTCGGTCATCATCGGGAAGTCCCCCATGAAGACCGTCTGCTCACGGATCTCGCCCGTCTCCTTGTTGACGAAGCGGACGGTCATCGAGAGAGGCGCCTGGTAGGTCAGGTCCTTCTCACGGCACTCCTTGATCGAGAACTGCGGCTCGCCGAACTTGTAGGCACCGAACTCGACGGCAAGGGTCCCGGTGTAATCCTCGATCGGCGAGATGTCGTCGATCGTCTCGCGAAGGCCCTCCTCCAAGAACCACTGGAACGAGGCCTTCTGGATGTCGATCAGGTTGGGAAGGTCGAGAACGTGCTTGAGGCGAGAGAAACTGGTGCGCGCGCTAGGCGCAGCGACCTTGCTGGTCAAGTGATGAAGCCTCCCTTAGAAATGGTGGTGCAGAAAACGGCGGGCAGACGGGCGTGGACAAGCGGAACAGCGGCGCAACCCAGCAGGGTACCCGATAGTCCCGCGTCTGCGCAAGGGTACCCCTGCGGAATCCGCCGAAGGTTCGAGGTCATGGTAGCGCACCCCGGCAGAAATCGCCAGAACGGCGCCCGGGGCGCCGTTCTGGGCTAGTCCCGGCGGGCCCAGTGGGCCGGCGGCCTAATCGTCGTCGTCGTCCTCGTCGTGACCCGACCTGACGTGGAGATTTCGGAGCTCGAAGGTCGCGGCGGCAGAGCCCGTCGAGCACATCTTGGCGCTGACGCTGACCTTCCCCGAGAACGTCAACGTGGCGGTCGTGCCCTTGAGCGAGCGGGCGGACCGGCTCGACTTGTCCACGGTGATCGTGAAGGTCGTGGCCCCGGCCGTGCCCTTCAGGGACACGTTCTTGCACTTCTTCCTGGGAGTCGTCGTCGTCGTGGTGGTCGTCCTGGACGGTGGTCGTCGCCTTCGTCGAGGTCTTGGCCGTGGAAGTCGACTTGTCCTTGTCCCTGTCCCGGCCGCCGTTGTCCGCCAGCGCGAAGGACGCGACGAGGAACCCCGCGCCGAAGAGGATGAGGAGCACGGCGAGTCGTTTCATCTGGGCATCCCTCCTGAGGAGTGGTCGTCTGGAAGACGCTTCGGCACCCAAAAAGCCTGCGCTCTGCCGAGAATAGCTCTCTGCAAGCGGAAAATCTGCCCCGCGACCTCCTAAACGACCGAGGGCCGCCTCTCGGCGACCCTCAGGTGGTAGAGCCGGCGGCGGGGTCTACTTGACCTCGACCGTGGCTCCGACTTCCTCGAGCTGCGTCTTGATCGAGTCGGCCTCCTCCTGCGCGACGCCTTCCTTGACGGGCTTCGGCGCCGAGTCGACGAGCTCCTTCGCCTCCCTGAGCCCGAGCCCCGTGATCGCGCGAACGACCTTGATCACCTGGATCTTCTGGCCGCCGGCCGCGTTCAGGACGACGTCGAAGGACGTCTTCTCCTCCTCCGGGGCTCCGCCGTCGCCGGCCGGCGCCGCACCCGGCGCCGCCACCGCGACGGGAGCTGCGGCGGTGACGCCCCATTCCTCCTCGAGTGCGTTCTTGAGCTCGACGAGCTCGAGCACGGTCATCTTGCCGAGCGACTCGACGAGCTTCGCTGTATCGGTTGCCATCTAGCTTTCTCCTCCTTCTTCAGCCTGAGCTGGTGCTGGTTCTGGTTGCGGTTCTGTTGTGGTTCCGTTTCCGTTTCGTTTCTGCGGCGGCCGCTTCTGGAGTCGGTGCCGCCGGGCCTTCGGCCTCGAGCTGCTCGATCCGGGCCTGGAGCACGCCGACGAGATCGCGCAGCGGGGCGTTGAACAAGCCGACGACCGTCGCCATCGGTGCTGCCAGCGCACCAACGAGCTGGCCGCGCAGGACGTCCGCCGGCGGCAGCTTCGCGAGGCTCTCGACGTCGCCCTCGGTGAGGGCGCGTCCCTCCATGATCCCGCCGCGGACGACGAGCACCTGCGTCTGGCGGGCCGCCGCTGCGATCGCCTTCGCCACGGCGACCGGATCGCCGTCGGATTCGAGGAACGCGATGGCGGTCGGGCCCTCGAGCATGGCGAGCAACGGGTCGACACCGGCCTCCTCCGCGGCTCGCCGCGTCAACGTGTTCTTGACGACGGCAAACCTCGCACCGTGCTGGAGCAGCTCGCCCCGCAGGGCGTCGATCTGCGGCATGGTCAGGCCGCGGTAGTCCGCGACGATCAGCGTCGGCGACGACTTGAGCCGCTCGGCGAGCTCACCGACCACTCGCTCCTTGTCGCTCTTCTTCATCCATTCACCTCCTCGAAACGATTCGAGCCCGCACACAGGCGGGCTCGCTGAAGGAGGCGAAAAACCTCTTCACCGATTCCGCCTCGGCTGGGCTTCCGGCGCTCGCGCGCCTGCCAGCTGTCTTTGGCGTCGGGCTTTCTCGACTAAGCCGGAACTGCTTCCTGCGACTCCTCCAACTCTTCGACGATGCCGCGCGTTCGCTGCGGATCGACGTGGATTCCGGGCCCCATGGTACTCGCGAGCGTGATCTGCTGGATGTAGCGGCCCTTGGCCGCAGCGGGCTTGGCCCGGACGATCTCGTCGACCAGCGCGGCGTAGTTCTCGGCGAGCTGACGCTCGCCGAAGCTCTTCTTGCCGATCGCCACGTGGACATTGGCGCCCCGGTCGGTGCGGTACTCGAGCTTGCCGGCCTTCGCGTCGCGGACGGCCTTGCCGACGTCCATCGTGACCGTGCCGGTCTTCGGGTTCGGCATCAGGCCGCGCGGGCCGAGGATCCGGCCGAGCTTGCCGACGTTGCCCATCTGGTCGGGCGTCGCCACGGCGACGTCGAAGTCGGTGAAGCCCTCCTCGACACGCTTCGCCAGATCGGCCGAGCCGACGATGTCGGCCCCGGCGTCCTGCGCCTCCTTCGCCTTCTCGCCCTCGGCGAACACTGCGACGCGTGCCTCCTTGCCGGTGCCGTGCGGCAGCATCAGCGTGCCGCGGAGCTGCTCGTCGGCGTGCCGGACGTTGAGACCGAGACGGAAATGCACCTCGACGGTCTCGTCGAACTTCGCCGTCTGCATCTCCTTCAGGAGCCTGATCGCCTCGACGGGGGAGTACTCGTGCTCCCGGTCGAAGGCGGCACGCGCGCTGCGGTACTGCTTGCCGTGATTGCTCATGCCAGCACGTCCGTTTCGACGCCCATCGACTGGGCGGTCCCGGCGATGATCCGCATCGCCTGATCGACGTCGCGCGCGTTCAGGTCGGGCATCTTCGCCTCGGCGATCTGCCGTACCTGATCTCGCGTGAGGCGGCCGACCTTCTCCCGGTTCGGCTCGCCGGATCCTTTCTCGATCCGGAGCGCCTCCTTGATCAGCACGGCCGCCGGCGGCGTCTTCGTGATGAAGTCGAAGGAGCGGTCCTCGTAGACCGTGATCTCCACCGGGATGATCCGGCCGTTCTCCTGTTGCGTCTGCGCGTTGAACGCCTTGCAGAACTCCATGATGTTGACGCCGTGCTGGCCGAGCGCAGGCCCGACCGGCGGCGCCGGGTTGGCCTGACCGCCGGGGATCTGCAACTTGATGAGTGTCAGAACTTTCTTTGCCATGTCAGTCCAGTTTCTTCACCTGGTCGAAGGTGAGCTCGACGGGGACCTGCCTCTCGAAGATGTCGACGAGCACCTTGAGCTTCTGCTGATCGGCATTGACGTCGACGACCTCGCCGTCGAAGTCGGACAGCGGGCCCGACGTGACCTTGACGGACTCGCCGAGCGCGTACTCGACCTGCGCCCGCGGGCGCTCGCCGTCGCCCCGGCCGGTATGGAGGATGCGGTCGACCTCGCTCTGGGCGAGCGGGACGGGCTTGGCGCCCGCACCGACGAATCCCGTGACGCCGGGTGTGTTCTTGACGACCGTCCAGGCCTCGTCCGTCATGTCCATGTTGACGAGGACGTAGCCCGGCAGCACGCGCTTCTCGGTCTGGACCTTCTGGCCCTCCTTCGTCTCGATGACCTGCTCGGTCGGGACGACGACCCGGCGGAAACGCGGCGCCTGGTTCATGGACAGGATCCGGTGCTCGAGATTGGCCTTGACCTTGTTCTCGTGCCCCGAGTAGGTGTTGATGACGTACCAGCGGAACATGAAGTTGCTTCTTAGAGGAGCACGTCCTGGACGAGGCGCTTGAAGACGAGGTCCGCTCCCCAGAGGAAGATGCCGACGATGAGGCACGCGATCAGGACGACCACGACGCCCTGGATGAGCTGGTTCTGCGTCGGCCACTCGACCTTCTTCAGCTCCGCCCATGACTCCCCGATGAAGCGTCGGGCGCCGGAGCCGGGAACGGCGCGCGGCTCGCTCGCGGGCTCGGGACGTGCGCCCGCGCGCGGGCGGTCGGCCGGCTGCGAGGCGGCGCGGGCGGACCGCCCGGAAGGGCGGCCTCGTTCGCGGGCGTCATCTGCGCCCGGCGCGCGCGTCGCTGAGCACGGGTCTGCCGCGCCATCAGCGCGTCTCCCGGTGGGCCGTGTGGCGGCCGCACCAGCGGCAGAACTTCTTGAGCTCGACCCGGTCAGGCGTGTTGCGCTTCGACTTCGTGCTCATGTAGTTCCGCCGCTTGCACTCGTTACAGGCAAGCGTGATCTTGTCTCGTACTCCGGTGGCCATGTCTTCTTAGGTGTTAGAGGAAGGCGCACGCCGAGACAACCCCAGCCTGCGCGGACACCCCATGGTACCGATCAAGATCCGCCCCCGCTACGCGGGGCATGATGATCTTGATCGGGGTCTCGATTCGGGCCTCGGCGGCCGACGCGGGCGAAGCCCGCATCGGCGGCAGATTGGTTGTTCTACCTAGTTCGGTTGATGATCTTGTCGAGGCGCGCTGAGATCTTGGCGAGCCTCGTCTGGACGTCTGTTGCGCTGATCCGTCCTGCTGTCTGCGCCTTGGCGAGCCTCTGCTCGAACGGCTTCAGGAGGGCGTCCTTCAGGCCCGCCGCTGTCTTGCCATGGGTTGAGGCGACCTGGGCCAGCGACTTGCCGGCCTTGAGCTCTGCGCGGAGCGCCTTCGGCGTCACGCCGATGTACCGGGCCGAGCGGTTCAGGAGGCGGGTCTTCACCGGGCGGAGAGCCGCCTTGCCCAAGTGGGCGTTCACGATCCGGTCGACGAGCTTCTCGGCGCGCGCGAGCCTCGCCTGTGCCTGCGCGGGGGTCAGCCTCTTGGCGGAGACTGCAGCGTCGAAACGCGCCTTCAAGGCGTTGAGCATCGCCGACTTCAGGCCGTCCACGCTCTTGCCGTGAGCGGTCGCGATCTGCGCGAGCGTCTGGCCGCTCCGCGCTTCCTTGACGAGCTCCCCTCTCGACACGCCGATGTACTGGGTTGCCGCCCGCAGCAGCGCTCCCTGGTGTCGCTTCGCGGCGTCCGCCGAACCGGCGAAGGCCGCACCTGCACAGACGACGGCCGCGACCAGGACAGCCAGCGCTCTACGTGAACCCAATCTCATTTCATCCTCCCGAATCGATGTGAGCCGAGATGAGAGCACGGCGATTTGAAGAAAGGGTGAACTCTTCGCAACGCCGTGTAACGCGCCGAGGCTTGCCTTACGGGAGGCCGCCCGCGATCGCGGAGACGAGCTCGCCGTCCGGCGTGTCGCCGCTCAGCTCCCAGAACATGATCCCGCCGAGCCGATTCCGCCGGACGTAGTCCGCCTTGGCCGCCATGACCGGTGGATCGTCGAACGTCCAGAAGGTCGTTCCGTCGAAGAGCCACGCGGCTCCGGCCTGGTCGTCCTGGTACCTCGTGAATTCCGTTCGACAGAAACTGCTTCGCGACCTTGTAGTCCTCGACGCCTGGCTCCCACGTGCCTGGAGCCGCGCCCGTCGCCTGCTGGTAGAGGCCGCTGTTGGCTGCTGCGACGCCGGTCCAACCGCGGGAGTAGAAGGGCACGCCGACGACGATCCTCTTGGGAGGCGCATCGCGGCGAAGGTATTCACGCACGACCGCGTCGTCGGAGTAGCGCGGGCTCGAGGGGTCGCTCGATGACGTGCTGAGGTTCGACTGGTGATTCGTGGTCGGCTCCCACGTGCCGTGGAAGTCGTACCCCTGCACGTTCCCGAAGTCGAGGGGGCCGAAGATGTCGGGGACCTCGAAGCCGGCCCTGATCTTGTCGGCGGCCGCCGGCAGGAATGCCGTCAACAGGTAGTCCTTGTGCGTCGTCTTTCCGTAAGCGCGGAGCTGCTTGCGGAACTCCTGGAGCAGGCGCGTGTAGTTCTGCTTGTCCTGCGGACGGATGATGTTGCCCACATTCCCTTCGGAGCCCGGCCATTCCCAGTCGATGTCGATCCCGTCGAAGACGCCGGCGGCCGCTCCGGGGCCGCCTTGCTCGCCCGAGCTCGGGAGGTTGCCCTTGATGAACAGGTCGACGCAAGACGACACGAAGCGCTCGCGTGACTGCTTCGTCAGCGCGGCGTCCGAGAAGTACTTCGAGAACGTCCACCCGCCGATCGAGATGAGCACCTTCAGGTGCGGGTACTGCTCTTTGAGCGCCTGCAGCTGCTGGAAGTTCCCAAGGAGCGGCCCTGACGTGACGGCTTGATCGGTGACCGAGTCCGGGGCATCCCATGGTTTCTGATAATCGGCCCACGGATCGGCGATCTGACAGACCACGTTGCCCGAACTGTCCGGCGCGACGTTGCCGAACGCATAGTTGATGACCGTGAGCTTGTCGGCGGAGCCGCTGGTCTTCACGTCCTTGACCTTGAAGTTCCGGCCGTAGATCCCCCACTCGATGAAGTACCCCACGACCTGGCTGCCGCGAGTGCGCGGCGTTCGTCGATGGACCTGCTGCGGCAAGTGGTGTGGCCATTGCGAGCATGGTCAGGGTTGCCAACGCTGCGACGAGGCGTCCTGGGGCCTTCATGTGAAGTCCTCCTAGCGGCGAATTTCGAGTGGTCTACACCACTCCTGACGGCGCGGCGGAGCTTCCCACGCGAGCCGCCGTGAGTCAATAGACGGTTCTTCCAGTAGCGGCGGCAGGACTCGAACCTGCGACACGCGGATTATGATTCCGCTGCTCTAACCAACTGAGCTACGCCGCCAAGCCTCCTGATTTTAGCGCCGCTCGGTTGCAGCTGTCGGAGTCGCTCGACTCGATCTCGCGGAGCTCTTCGACATCGAGCTCGAGGTTCGCGGCGCCGACCAGTTGCTCTGCCTCGCGCGTGTTCCTGATTCCCACGATCGCCCCGGCGATCGCGGCGCCGGGACAACACCCAGGCAAGCGCCACCTGCGCCGCGCGGCGCTGGCGTCGCTCACCGATCGAGCGAAGGGTCTCGCGCAAGCCGGCGCAGGTCGAGCTGCGCGAACGGATGGCGGTGACGGAAGTCGTCCGGCTCGAGGGCATCGAGATCGAAGTCGTCCGCGAGGAAGCCCGAGGCCAGCGGCGACCACGCCAGCACGCCGATGTCGTGGCGTTCCGCCAGCGGCAGGATGTCGTTGTCGTGCTCTCGATGCAGCAGGCTGTACTGGTACTGCAGCGCTGCGACCGGGCCGACCTCGAGTGCGCGCTCGACCGCCTCGGCGGGGTGGTTCGAGATTCCGCCGTGCCGCACTTTTCCCTCGCCGATCAAGGTCTGGAGCTCTCCCCATGACTCTTCGATCGGCGTCGCCGGGTCGACATCGTGGAACTGCACGAGGTCGAGTCGATCTCTTCGCAGGCGCCTCAGGCTCGCTTCGACCTCTGCACGCACGCTCTCCGGCCGGAGGTCCTCTCGCGAGCCTTCGGCGTCGGGGAACGTCCCGCACTTCGTGAACACCAGGACGTCGTCATCGCGACCCTCGAGGGCCTGGGCGACGATCTCCTCCGCGCGGCCCCAGCCGTAGAACGGCGCCGTGTCGATCCAGTTCACGCCGAGATCGAGTGCGCGGTGAATCGCTGCGATCGAATCGGCGACAGGCTGCGGCCCCCACCACACCGGCCAGTCGCGTCCCGAGCCGATGGGCGCGGTTCCGACACCGACCGGAGTCAGTTCGAGGTCCGTCGCGCCGAGGCGTGTTCGTCTCCATCTCGGCCGGGCGTTATGCGGCGCGCGCGAGCGCCTCGATGACCTTCATCGCAGCTCGCCCGGCGCCGCGCGCCTCGCCGGGATGGGCGACGTCTCCGAGCATCAGCTTCTCGAGCACCCGCCAGGTGACGTGAAGGCGCATGATCGCGAAGACCGCTCGCGGGAAGCGGTCGAGCGCCTTCTTTGCCCCCCAACCGGCTGACGAGAGCGGGTCCAGCTCGCCTGCGCACCGAGTCGTGGTACGCGTCGAGGCTGTCGACCTTGCCTTCCAGAAGAGCGAGCGTGTGGTCTGCGGCGAGCCGTCCCGTGACGAACGCTTCGTAGATCCCGTCACCCGACACCGGGTCGAGCACGCCGGCCGCATCGCCGACGAGCAGCGCGCGGCCGCGCGCGAGCACGGTCTCCCGCCGTCGCATCGGCAGACGGTGACCGCGCACGTTGCTCAGCTCGTCCGCTTCGATCCCGTAGTGCTGACACAGAACCTGAAGGTGCCGACGCAGCCGCGGCCCTTCCTCGCCCCAACCCCCCACCCCCACGTTCACGTGATCGCCCTTCGGGAAGATCCAGCCGTAGCCGCCCGGAACAGTTGCGAGCTCGAGGACGAGCATGCCCCGCCAGCCGTTCTCGGGGAGGCGTTCGTACGGAAGGTTTCCTTCGAGCGCGACCCCGTTGACGATCCCGCCGGCGAGGCCCAGCGTCTTCGCGGTGATCCCGTTCGCGCCGTCGGCGCCGATCACGGCAGCGACCTCTACGGGCTCTCCGCCGACGGTCAGGCGCGTGTCGGACTCGACGGCGACGCGGACACCGTCCCGAAACTCGGCGCCGGCTTCCACGGCGTTCTGGACGAGGAATTCATCGAGGCGACGCCGCTGCGTCATCAGGCAGAGGACACGGTCGGAGGAGCGTTCGATCACCGGCCCGTAGCGCAGGCGGCAGCGCGCGCGGGTGATCCGGTCCTCGACAACGGGCTCCACCGAGAACGGCAGTTGCTTCACCGCCCGGGTCGTCAGCCCGCCGCCGCAGGGCTTGTCGCGGGGGAAGCGGGCTTTGTCCACTAGTAACACGCGCGCGCGTGCGCGCGCGAGGCGGTAGGCGGTCGTGGATCCGGCGGGACCCGCTCCCACTACGGCGACGTCGAAGCGTTCCACGAGCCCAAAGCTACAATGCGCTGCCTGCTCCGGGGGTGTGCCCGAAGAGTCCGGTGCCTGCGGCGCATGATGATCTTCGGCGCTCTTTGAGCTCAAGCGCATGCGGCCGCACTGGGCAAGCCCGCGCGGCGGCGAAACTGCGCAAAGCTACAATCTGGCTCTCGGGGGTGTGCCCGAGCGGCCAAAGGGAACGGGCTGTAAACCCGTCGGCTCAGCCTACGGAGGTTCGAATCCTCCCGCCCCCATCCCGCAAGTCCGCCCGCTTCGCGCGCATGATGACTGTTCGAGCGATCGGTTTCGATTCGTTGCCGCAGCGGACGCATCGGGCTAAGCCCGACGCGTCGGCGATTGGGAGTGCTACCGGCTCTGAGCTTTCTCCGCCTCGCGCTGGAATGTGCTTACGACTTCTAGATAGCGATCTGTTTCCTCCAGCACCGGCGTGTGTGAGCTGTGCTCGAGCACGACCTCGCGCGCGCCTGGGATGCCTTCGACCAGCGTCGCCGCGATTGGGTCGGTGCACATGTCGTAGCGACCGCGGACGACGAGCGTCGGCGTGTCGATCTCGTGGAGACGGTCACGGATGTCCCAGCCCTTGAGCGCGCCGGTGATCGTCCACTCGTTCGGCCCCTGCATCGCGCGGTAGACGTCCGTCGCCTTCTGCTTCGCCATCCGCTCGAGCTCCGCGCGCGGCTTCGGGCCGCGGTAGAAGTGCCGGTCGAAGTACACGTCCATTGCGCGCTCGTACTCGGGATCGTCGTATGTGCCCGCTCGTTCGTGGCGGTCCATCACCTCGACCACCTCGGTCGGAAGCTCCGCCCGCAACTCGAGCTGCTCCTCCGCCCACTGGTCGATGCTCGCGAGCGTCGAGCTGAGCACGAGGCTGACGATCCCCGTCGCACCCGAGAGGACATGCTCCTGGGCGAGCATCCCTCCCCACGACGTTCCGAGGAGGTGAATGCGTTCGAGCCCGAGATGGTCGCGCACGGCTGCGACCTCGTCGCGGAAGACGTCGAGGCTCCACTCGATGTCAGTCGGGTGATCCGACTTCCCGCAGCCGATCTGGTCGTAGAGCACGACGGGCCGCGAGCTCCCGAGCCGCTCGAGCGGCGCGAAGTAGTTGTGTGTCGACCCGGGCCCGCCGTGGAGCGCGAGGAGCGGCGTCTTGGGCGAATTCAGGTCGCCGACGAAGCGGTACCACGTGCGGTACCCGCGGAAGTCGACGTATCCCTCCCGTGCCTTCAAGGCGGCTACCATCCTCGCACCTGCCCTCTTAGCTCAGTCGGTAGAGCACCTCCATGGTAAGGAGGGGGTCGACGGTTCGAGTCCGTCAGAGGGCTTCTGCAAAAGCCCCGCTCATGCAGGGCTTTTTGTTGGGCCGGGAGGGCGCGGCGACGGAGTGTTGGCTGCAGAAACCGCGATTTTGGCTGCAGTCGTCCCGAGTCCTGGGGCAGCCGGGCATTCGTGTCTGGCTGACGTCTTAGGATCGTCGCTTCGTGCGGCAGCGGTCGGGTAACGCGAAGACGCGAGCGGCGCTCCAGAAAGCCGGTTGGAAACGTTAGTTCCCGCGGCGCGAGAATTCGCGAATCGACCCGTGCAATGCCACTCTCGCGCACTCGAGGCTGACGGCGCCGAGAACCGTCGGAGACGGGTGGCACACTTCGTTCCACCTGACATTGTCTGACGGGCCCCTCGACGTGGAGGACGTCGCATGACCGAACAGGAACGCTTCGCCAACCTCCTCGCGGCAGACGAGGCACAACGGAACGCACAGAACGGCGAGCCACGCACCGCTTCCGCGCTGAAGACCGAGCTTCTCCAGCAACGAGCAAGCACTGTTCGATCCTTGACGTGCGTCGTCCATGACGCGTGTGGGCGTGTCGCTTTTTGGGTTTGGGGTTCTGAGGAGACGGCTGCCGGGTCGGGGCGAGCCGCGGCGCGGCTCGCCCCCGACCTGCGATCACGTCAGGCCTTGCACGAAGCCGGCGTCTGAGCTTGGACGTTCGCGGCTTTCCCCTTCGGCACGCCGAGGTAGAGCGCGTACAGCGTGACGGGGGTGCTGCCCTCGTTCCGTGCAAGGTGGACGTGGTTCGCGGGTTCGACGAACGACTGTCCCTTCGAGACCTTGAACGGCGCGCAGTTGGCGACGGAGGGATCGAAGACGGTCAATGTGCCACCCGTCACCACGACGGCCACCGGCGAGCTGTGCGTATGCCAACCGAAGCTCCCTCCGTGCTTGATCGTGATCGCGTCGAGAACCATTGCTCCACCCCGCGCATGGATCGTCGTCGGCTTCATCGTCCCGACCGCAAGGGCCTTGGCGAAGACCGGTGCGTCGCTCCCGAGTGACGGCGCGGCCGTGGCGAGGACGCAGACGAAGGCAACTCCGAGTAGCTTGATGCTCATCATTTCTTCCCCTTCTCAGGTATTGGTCGCTGTGTCGGGTAACAGGCTAGGAGGCACGTCTTCGCAGAGCCTTTGCGTGGCCTTAGCGACGTGACGCTGCTCGCGAGAAGCGCGGTCCGGTTCACCGGGCCGAGGAACGCCGCTGGTTAGGCTGTCGCCGGGGTGGGCGATGTCAGCCTCAAACTTCTCGGCGGATTCGAGGCAGCGGTCGACGGCGAGGTCGTGCCGGATGGCGCTTGGCGGTTGAAGAAGGCGCGCGAGCTTGTGAAGCTGCTGGCTCTCGCGCCGGGCCACCGTCTCCATCGCGAGCAGGTGATGGACGTGCTCTGGCGCGACCGCGGGGCGGCGGCGGCTGCCAACAATCTCCATCAGGCAGTGCACGTCGCGCGTCGGGCGCTCGACCCGGGGGCGATCGAGTCGCGAAACGAGGTGCTCTCGCTGGTGGCGACGATTGACGTCGATCGGTTCGAGCTTGCAGCGGCGGATGCACGCCTAGTCAAGACGCCGGCGGCCTACCGTGCCGCCCTCGCGCTGTATTCAGGTGGGCTACTGCCCGAGAACAGGTACGACGACTGGGCGGAGGCACGGCGCGAAGAGCTCGCGACACTCGTCGTCGAGCTCGAGCAGGAGTTCTCCGCGTTCGGCCCATCGATGCGGTTCGGGCTGCCGGCGAACACCAGCTCGTTCGTCGGTCGTGAGCGGGAGCTTGCCGAGCTCCAGTCGCTGCACGCGCGGACACGGCTGCTTACGCTTTGCGGGACGGGCGGCACTGGGAAGACGCGGCTTGCCCTGGAGCTCGCGCGAGGCGAGGAGCCCGGCTTTGAGGCGGGGGCGGCGTTGGTCGAGCTCGCCGAGCTGACCGATCCGCGGTTGATCCCGGACGCGGTTGCCGCCTCGCTTGATTTGCGTGCGCTGCCCGGGCAGGAGCTCATCGACGCCGTGATTGGGTTCCTCGCGCCGCGCAGGCTGCTCCTTGTCCTCGACAACTGTGAGCACGTGCTGGCCGCGACGGCTTCGGTCGTCGACGCGCTGCTGCGTGCTGCACCGCAGGTCGCGATCGTGGCGACGAGCCGCGAGCCTCTGCGCGTGCCCGGCGAGGTCGTCTTTCGCGTTCCGTCGCTGGAGATTCCGGACCCGGAACAGGATCTCCCGCCGCCCCTGCTGGGCCAGTACGAGGCCGTGTCGCTCTTCATCGAGCGTGCGGCCGCAGCCTCACCGGGGTTCGTTCTCGACGCCGAGAACGCGGATGATGTCGCGCGGATCTGTCTTCGCCTGGACGGGCTGCCGCTCGCGCTTGAGCTCGCAGCGGGTCGGGTCGGAGCCCTCAGCCCGGCGGCGATCGCGGAGCGGCTCGACGACCGCTTCCGCCTTCTCCGTGCTGGCGGCCTTGCTGGCCCGACGCGCCAGCAGACTCTCAGCGCGACGCTGCAGTGGAGCCACGACCTCCTCGACGCCGACGAGAGAATCCTCTTCCGCCGGCTCGCTATTTTTGCCGGCAGCTTCGAACTTGAGGCGGCCGAGGAAGTGGGCGCGGCTGACGACGATCTCGAGACTTCGCGCATTGCCGACCTCCTCGCGCGACTCGCTGAGAAGTCGCTCGTCGCGGTCGGGGCGGCGGGACGCGGGCGCCGTTATCGTCTGTTGGAGACGGTTCGCATGTACGCGCGCGAACGCCTCGATGAGGCCCGGGAGTGGCCTGCGCTCGCGGAGCGGCACGCGCGTTGGGCGCTCGCGCTTGTCGAGCGCGAGCAGGGCTCCCCTCGGCTCGACCGCGACGCGGCCAACCTGCGCGCCGCGCTTGGCTATCTGCTTCAGCAAGGATCCGGCGACGCTGTCGTCCTGGCGATTTGGCTGCTGCCGTTCTGGTTGCGTCGGATCGACCTAGAGGAGGCGAGGCGGAGCTTTGCGGCAGTCATCGAAGCGGCGCCCGAGAAGACCGCGCTTCGAGCCGAGGCGCTGCTTGCCGCCGCGTCGATCGAGTTCCGCAGCGGCGCGCTCGCCCGGGGCTTCACACTCGCAGAAAGGAGCAATGCCGTTGCGTCCGAGATCGGCGACACGCATCGTGAATGGCGGGCGCTGCAGACACTCGGCGAGTTCGGGATCGCGAGCGACTCTGTCGACGAGGCGGTAGTTTGGCTCGAGCGCGCCCTCGCGCTGGCACGAATTGAGGGCTTCGACGCAGCTGAGGCGATCGGCGTCCACTCGCTCGGCGTTGCGCAGTGGATCCTCGGGGATCTTGCCGCCGCAGAGAGCCTCGTGGCGCAGAGCATCGCGCTGTTTCGGGCGCGCGAAGACACGCCAGACACCATTCCTTCGCCGCTCAACATCGCCGAGGTCAGGATGATTCACCCGGGCGGCCGGCCTGGCCTGCGGCATATCTTCGAGGACAGTCTCCACCCTCTGCTCGAGATTTCATGCCGAGCAGCGGTCAGCTACGCGCTGGCGAATCAGGCCGGTATCGCACGTGTTCGCAGTGATCTCGACCGAGCGAAGGCGCTGCTCGACGAAAGCACTGCCCGTTTCGAGGCGGCACGAGACGACGCGGGGCTCGCGACGGTTCTTGTCCGTCAGGCGTACATCTCGCTGAGCGAGGGCGACCTGGGAGAGGCGCACAGTCAGCTCGAGCACGCGCTCGAGCTGCGCACCCGACTCAGCGACCGCCGCGGCCGAGGCCTCGTCCTCTCCGGGCTCGGGCTCGTCGCGATCACCGCCGGCGATCACAGCGGCGCCGATCGGCTTTTGTCCGAGGCGCGCGACATCTTCCGGCGTGCGGGCGACCGCTGGGGGCTCGCGAGCACGCTGTGGCGGATCGCCGACCTCGCCGTCGAGCGCGGACGCCTGGACGAGGCCGAGGCTGCTCTCCAAGAGGCGCGTACCGTTCTTGCTGCCACTCAGCGGGAGCGTTGGATCGCGAGCACGATCGCGGGGCTCGCTGAGGTTTCCTCGCTGCGCGGCGATTCCGACCGTGCGGTCGAGTTGTTGACGGATGCGCGTACGCGCTATGCCGCCGGCGACGACGCGGTCGGCCTGGCAAACATTGACGAACGCCTCGCCAGCCTTGCTAAGGGGCCGCTAAGCGCCGGCAAAGAGGCGCCCAGTACAACTACTCCTCGACCAACTACGTCCAGGAGAGGAACGACATGAGCCAGACCATCGCCCCGGTTCTCGGGGAAGCAACGATTCAAGAGCTGCGGGAGGCTGTGCGTGGAGAGATCTTGACCGCGAGCGACGAGGGCTACATCGAGGCCACCCGGATCTGGAACGGCGCTCACGACGGCCAGCGCCCCGCGCTCATCGCCCGCTGCACAGGGGCCGCCGACGTGATCGCGGCGGTCGGTTTCGCGCGCAGCAACGACCTCAGGATCTCGGTACGCGGCGGGGGCCACAGCATCGCGGGCTTCTCGACGTGCGACGGCGGCATCATCATCGATCTGTCACTGTTGAGGGGCGTCCGGGTCGACGCGGATAGCCGCCGCGCGACAATCGGCGGCGGCGCAGTTTGGGCCGATGTCGATCACGAGACGCAGGCACACGGGCTCGCAACGACTGGTGGCCTCGTCTCGTCCACCGGAGTTGGCGGCTTCACGCTCGGCGGCGGCATCGGCTGGTTGATGCGCAAGCACGGCCTCGCCTGCGACAACCTCGTCGCCGCCGACGTCGTCACCGCAGATGGCCGCCTCGTCCAGGCGACCGCGGCCGAAAACACCGACCTGCTCTGGGGCCTTCGCGGAGGCGGAGGAAACTTCGGCATCGTCACGCAGTTCGAGTTGGAGCTGCATCCCGTCGGCCCAATGGTCTACGCCGGTCCGGTGTTCTACCCGGCCGACGCCGCCCGCGACCTGCTGCGGACATTCCGCGAGTGGGCCGCAGACGCGCCCGACGAGATCACTGCGCTGATCGACCTCACCACCGCACCGCCGCTGCCGGTGATCCCGGAGGAGTGGCACGGCAAGAAGGTGGCTGCGTTTATCGCCGTCTCGGCCGGTCCGCTCGACGACGGCGACGCGCTCGTGCAGGAATTCCGTACCGTCGCCGAGCCGATCGCAGACCTGCTCGGCCCGATGCCATACCACGCGATCCAGACGCTCATCGATCCCTTGTGGGGCAAAGGAATCCAGGCGTACTTCAAAGCAACCAACCTCTCCAGGCTCGACGACGACCTCGTCGACCGGCTGTGCGACCTCCACCTGGCGGCCCCAGGAGCACAGTGCGAGATCCACGTACACCAGATGGGAGGAGCCGTCGGCCGCACCGGCGACGATGCCACGGCGTTCGCCGAGCGTTCGATGCCGTTTGTGCTCAACGCCGTCACCGGCTGGCATGTTCCGGATGCGGGACCGTCGCACAAGCAGTGGGCGCGTGGCGTGATCGCTGCGGCCTCGGACGCTTCCACCGGTCGCGCGTACGTCAACTTCCTCGGCGATACCGACGCAGCGCGCACGTCCTACGGTGCCAGAACGTACAACCGCCTAGTCGCGTTGAAGAACGATTACGACCCGACGAACGTCTTCCGACTGAACCAGAACATCGAGCCGGAGACATCGGGCGACTAAGCCCGACCCGACGGATCGAGACCTCCGGCGAAGAAGCCGGAGGTCTCGTACTCATCCGATAGCTGCGTTGAGCAGAGACGGCTTGGCGTGAAACCAACGGACTGCCGTTACAGGTGACTCAGCATGCGGGGAGCCCGTAGGGTTCGCAAGCTCAATCCCCCGGCAAATCAGCGCAATTGGGCGGCATGACAGGGTTTCGTGAACAGTCCGCCGAGCAGGTCGCGGCGATGAATTGCTACACCGGTCCGCGCGCCACAGCGAACGCCTACGCCGAGCGCTTCGTCCGCACCGTCAGAACGGAGTGTCTCGACCACCTGCTGATCCTCGGCAGCCGCCATCTCGAACGAGTCCTGCGCATCTACATCCAGCACTACACCCGCGAGCGCCCCCACCGCGGACTCGGACTGCGCCCGAGCCACGACAACTCAAGCCACCGCCCGGCGGCGACGTCGACCGCCGCGACCGCCTCGTGGTCTCTTGCACGAGTACTTCAGAGCCGCAGCCTGAGTGAACCTAGTTTTGACACCCTTCAAGGCGAACGAAAGGAGCGTGCGCCGATGTTCCCAACGCCCGCCACCGAGGACAGCAAGTGTTGGACCGTTGGTCTGGGCCGGCAGCCAGTCCGTTGCGAGGGCCTGCGCGATCTGGTAATCGCGCGCGCATGAACCTGGAATGGGGCTACCGTAAACGGCGCTGCCAGTGAGGACGGAGCAACGGCTAAGCAGTAGGCGCCGAGCCCGCATGTTGAAACCCCTCACCGCGCAGGCAGAGTCGCTCTCACCGATCACTTGTAGGCGGTGCTCGGTCGCGGCCCCCGAGTCATGCGCGTCAGGCACGGACCGCGTAGAGCCTCCACTGGCCCGGAACGCCCTTGAGCGCACGTGTGCCGAGGTCCTCGAACTCGATACCGGAGCCCGCCACGAGATCCCTCACCGTGCCTGAGACGACCACCTGGCCCGGCCCGGCCTCGCCGGCCACACGAGAGCCAACGCTGACCGCGATTCCTGCGAGCTTGCCGTCGTGCAGCTCGCACTCTCCGGTGTGCAGCCCGGCACGCAGGTCGAGGCCGAGCTCGCCGACATCGGCGATGATCGCCTGCGCGCAGCGGATCGCCCGCGCCGGCCCGTCGAAGGTTGCGAAAAAGCCGTCCCCTGCGGTGTCGAGTTCCTGCCCGCGGAAGCGGGCCAGCTCGCGCCGCACCGCCGCGTGGTGACGCGCGAGCAGATCGCGCCAGCCCCGGTCGCCTAGGGCAGCCGCGCGCTCAGTCGAGCCGACGATGTCGGTGAAGAGGATGGTCGTCAGGACGCTGTCTGGGACCGGCGCCTCTTCCCTGCCGGCCAGGAAGCGCTCGACCTGGGGCGCAACCTCGTCATCGACCCAGATCGGAGTGTTTTCGCCGGGGAGCTGGAGGGCCCTCGCGCCGGGAATCAGTGCCGCCACCCGCAGCGCGGCGTCGCGCATCCGTGCGCGGTGAACGACGAGCGTGGGCACACGAATCGTCGGCAGCACTTCGGAGATGTCAGTGTCGCCCAACATTCGGAAGAACTCCGTTGCGGCACCAGGGCTCGCCGCGAAGCGCTGGTAGTCGGCGAACCAGCGCCGCACGCCGTCGTCGCCGGCCAGCGAGGGAAGGATCAATCGCGTGATCTCATCGGCGAGCTCGCGGCTGCCCCAGCGTTCACGCGCCTCATCGGCCGATCGCGGTGGCACCAGCGGCACGTCGGAAGGCGCAGCATGTGGGTGATAGAGGACGAGCGCCCGAGTGCGTTCGGGATAGGTCGCGGCAAAGAGCGCGCAGAGTTGGCTGCCCTGGATGGCGCCAAGCAGTGCCGCGCGCTCCGAATTGACTGCGTCGAGCACGGCGCGGATGTCGTCCATCTGCGTCTCGAGCGTCAACGTGCGTGGCCGGTCGGAGAGGCCTGTTCCGCGCTTGTCGAACAGGATCAGGCGCGAGCACGACGCGAGCCGCTCGAGGAAGCGGGCGAAGAGTGGCTGCTCCCAGGCCCAGCGAATGTTGCCGAAAAACGGCACGAAAACGAGGTCACCGGGCCCGTCGCCAACAACCTGATACGCGATCGCCACGTCGCCGCTGCGGGCGTACCGAACCTCCGGGATAGCGGTCATGACTCAAGATTGTCGTGTAATCCGTCCGGCTAGCGAAACTAGGCGAACACACCTGAGAGGTGCAGGTCACCCGGAGCCGGGCAGGGCATGAGGTCGATCGCTCGGGTTCACTCGCCCCGTAGGGTTCGCAAACTCGTCCGCGGCTCTCTGCCGTCCATCTGGCTAGGTTCGGCGCTCTTGCCGTCGGTCGAGGGAGGGCTGCTTGCTCTGGTCGTTCGTGTATCTCGTCGTTCGGAACCTGTTCGCGCTGGTGTGGCTGCTGGGGCGGCCGCGTCGCTCGAAGGAGCTGGAGATCCTCGTCCTCCGCCATGAGCTGGCGATCCTCCGCCGGCAGGCCTCGCGGCCGAGGCTGACCCGGGCGGATCGCGCGCTGCTGGCGGCGCTGAGCCGCTCGCTGCCGCGGACGGCCTGGGCGGCCTTCCCGTTCAAGCCGGAGACGCTGCTTCGCTGGCACCGCCAGCTGGTCGCCCGCCGGTGGACATACTCGCACCGGAGCGCCGGGCGACCGCGGCTCGAGCGCTCGCTCCGCGAGCTGATCCTTCGTCTCGCCCGGCGAGAACCCGCACTGGGGATACAAGCGGATCGTCGGCGAGCTCAAGGGTCTCGGCATCGCGGTTTCGGCGACTTCGGTGCGCAAGGTGCTGCTCGAGGCAGGTCTCCAGCCGGCGCCACAGCGAACGCGCTCATCGTGGCGAGCCTTCTTGCGAGCGCAGGCGGCGAGCATGCTTGCCTGCGACTTCCTCACGGTCGAGACCGCCTTCCTGCAGCGGATCTACGTCCTCTTCTTCATCTCGCTCGCGACCCGGCGGATCGAGTACGTCGCCTGCAGCTCGAACCCGGACGGACGCTGGGTCACCCAGCAGGCGCGCAACCTCGTCATGCAGTTCGGCGACGAGCAGCCGTTCCGGTTCCTCATCCACGATCGCGACACGAAGTTCAGCCCCGCCTTCGACGAGATCTTCCGGACCGAGGGCATCAAGGTGATCCGCACGCCTGTCCAGGCGCCGAACGCGAACGCCTACGCCGAGCGCTGGGTGCGCACCCTTCGCGCCGACTGCCTCGACCGGATCCTCATCCTCGGCCGCCGCCATCTCGAGCACGTGCTCCGCGTCTACCGCCGGCACTACAACGAGCACAGGCCACACCGCGCGCTCCGCCTCCTGCCACCCGAGACGGCGGCCGCGACCCAACGCCGCTGAACGCGCCTGCCGACCTTCGCCGTCGCGATCTGCTCGGCGGACTCATCCACGAATACGAGGCCGCCTGAGTTTGCGAACCCTACGCGGTGCGCATGCGAGCTCGTCCTGCTGCGGCTCGCCTTGGCAAGCTTTATCCCGCCAGGGCTAGTTGTGGATGGCGATGTCGACGCGTGTGACGGCGCCGAGTGATGGCCGGCGGCAACGTCAGGACGCCACGGCCTCGACCGCCTCAAGGATCACGTTCGGCCACTTCCTGCGGCTGCGAGACCATGATCACGTGCGAGCCCTCGACTTCGGTGATCGTCGCGTTCGCCCGCTCGGCCATCGAGCGCACGAGGTCGGCGCCGGCCGCCTTGTCACCCGTTGCGACAACCGCCCAGGACGAGCGGTCCTTCCAGGCGGGCGGTCCCGTGCGCTCCGAGAACGCCGCCTCGGCGATCGGCCGCTGGGTTGCGGCCATTAACGCCGTCTGGTCGGCGGGCAGGTCGGCCGCGAAGGCGTCCTTGAACTTCGCTGGGTCGATCGCGAACTCCACTGACTCGCCGCCGTTCGACGGGAAGTGGTGCGTGACGAGCGCGCTGTTCAGGACGCTGTCCTTCGAGGTCGGCGTGACCTCGCCGAGTGCCTCGCCCTCGTCGGGGGCGAAGGCGGCGACGAAGACGAGGCCGACAACGTTCTTCGCATCTGTCGCAGCGTTGGAGATCACTGCGCCGCCGTAGGAGTGGCCGACGAGAAGCACCGGGCCGGGTATTTCCTCGAGCACCCCGGCGATGTACGCGGAGTCGATCTCGATCCCGCGCAGCGGGTTCGCCGGGGCGGTGACCTCACTCCTTGCCTGCAGCAGCTCGATCACGCCGTTCCAGCTCGATGCGTCGGCGAATGCGCCGTGCACCAGCACGACGGTGGGATTCTTGGTTTCGGACGTCGTTTCCCTCCTGGGCGAGGTTGAAGAGTGGCTGGTCCTTCTCGACGATGTACGTCGCGAGCTCCACGGCGTTGCCGTCCCCGAGTTCCGGACGGAGTGTACGCGCTCGGCGGGCACGGTCAAGGCTTCTCCGGCGTTGACGATCCGCCCGGGTCGCCGTCGATCTCGTACTCGAGCCTCCCTCGAGAGAACGTAGATGACCTCCTCGCCGGGGTGCCAATGCCTGATCGCCGGCGCGTCGGGCTCGATCTCGACACGGTTCTGGATCACCTCGCTTGCCCGGCACGCTCAGGTCGTGCTGCTGGAGATCCGTCCGCGTGAGCCCGGGTACCTGCTGCGTGGCCATCGCTAGCGCACCTCCTTGAACGCGGCGCGGATCTCCTCGCTGAAGAGCTCGGGCTGCTCCCAGGCGGCGAAGTGGCCGCCCTTGTCGGTCGTGTTGACGTAGGTGAGGGTCGGGTACGCGCGCCGCGTCCACGACTCGGGCGGGCGGAAGCCGTCCTCTCCGAAGACGGTCACGCCGACGGGCACCGTGATGTCCGCAACCTTCAACGCGGCCGCGCTGGTCGGGAACGCCCCGCCGTGCTCCCAGTAGAGGCGACCGGACGAGGCCGCGGTGTTCGTCAGCCAGTACAGCGAGATGTCGTCGAGCACCTCGTCCTTCGACTTCGGGTCGTTCGGATCGCTCCCGAACGACCAGCTCGGCGAAGCCCGGGTGCCAGAAGAACAAGGCGGCGAGGCCGGCCGGCGAGTCGGTGACGCCGTAGCCGACCGCCTGCGGGCGGGCGGTCAGCGCCACGAAGTAGCCGAGGTAGCCGCTCTTGCGGGAGGCCGCGAGCCCGTCGAAGGCGGCGCGCTCCTCCTCGGTCAGCTCGCGGCACCGGCCCGGTGCCGTTGAGTGCCGCTTCCACGTCGGCCGGTACGCTCGCCGGCAGGTTGACGTGGATTGCGCGGAGTCCTGGAGGCGCCTGCCTCCCCATCGTCTCGGTGACGACCGCGCCCCAGTCGCCGCCCTGCGCGACGTACTCGTCGTAGCCGAGGCGTTTCATCAGCTCGTCCCAGGCGCGGGCGATCCGGTCCGGGTTCCAGCCCGGCTCCTCCGGCCGCCCCGAGAAGCCGTAGCCGGGGAGCGACGGGATCACGACGTGGAACGCGTCCTCGGCCCTCCGCGGCGGTCGGTCAGCGGCTCGACGATCTTCAGCAGCTCGAAGATCGATCCCGGCCAGCCGTGGGTGATGATCACCGGCAGGGCGTCCTCGTGCTTCGAGCGCACGTGGATGAAGTGGATGTCCAGCCCGTCGATCTCCGTGATGAACTGCGGCAGGACGTTGAGCTTCGCCTCCGCCTTGCGCCAGTCGTAGTCCGGTCGCCCAGTAGTCGACGAGCTCCTTCAGCTTCGCGAGCTGCACGCCCTGGGAGACGTCGCCGACCGTCTCCTTGTCCGGCCAGCGCGTCGAGGCGAGACGTCGGCGAAGGTCGTCGATCTCTTCCTGAGGGATCTCGGCCTGAAACGGACGGATCTCGGTCGTGGTCTCGACGGTCGTGCTCATGAGGAACTCCCGTTTCGAAGGGACGCGAACGCGGCCCGAAGCTCCTGCGAGAAGAGCTCAGGCTCCTCCCAGGCGGCGAAGTGGCCGCCCCGCTCGGCCTCGTTGAAGTAGCTGAGGTTCGGGTAGACCTTCTCCGCCCAGCTGCATGGCGCCCGGAAGATCTCGCCGGGGAAGGTGGTGAATCCGACCGGGATCGAGACCGCAGGAGGAGCCTTGCCGGCGGCGAGTGCCGCGGCCCGTCCGCCCTCCCAGTACGACCGCGCCGCCGAGGCGCCGGTGGCCGTCAGCCAGTAGAGCGTGACGTTGTCCAGGATGTGGTCTCGGGTGAGACCGCCCGTGGGTCGTCCGTCGATGAAGGCACCGGAGATCTTGTGGTAGCTGTCGGTGTCGTGGTCGAGCATCCACCCCGCCAGGGCAACCGGGGAGTCCAGCAGGGCGTAGCCGATCGTCTGCGGCCGTGTTGACTGCTCGAGGAAGTAGCCGAAGGCGCTCGACTTGAACGTGGCGACGGCGTCGAGCGCCGCACGTTCCTGCTCGGACTCCCCCGGCAGGCCGGTGACGCTACCGAGCGCGGTCCTGAGCAGGTTCATGTGGACGCCGATCAGCCCTTCGGGTGCCTGGTGGGCCATGTCATCGGTGACGGCGGCGCCCTGGTCGCCGCCCTGGGCGACGTAGCGGGTATAGCCGAGGCGGTGCATCAGCTCCGCCCATGACTGGGCGACGCGGCCGGTGTACCAGCCGAGCTCGGTCGGCTCGCTGGAGAAGCCGTAGCCGGGAAGGGACGGAAGCACCAGGTGAAACGCGTCGCCGGCGCTGCCGCCGTGCGCGGTCGGGTCGGTGAGCGGGCCGATGGTCTCGAGCAGCTCGATGACGGAGCCCGGCCAGCCGTGGGTCATGATCAGCGGCAACGCGTCCTCGTGCTGCGAGCGCACGTGGATGAAGTGGATGTCCACGCCGTCGATCTCGGTCGTGAACTGCGGGAGCCCGTTCAGCCTCTCCTCGATCCGCCCGAAGTCGTAGTCGGTCGACCAGTAGCGCGCGAGCTCCTGCAGCGTCGCGAGCTGAACACCCTGCGACCGGTCGTCGACGAGCTCCATGCTCGGCCAGCGCGTCGCGGCGATGCGCCGCCGCAAGTCGTCGATCTGCTCGTCAGGGAACTCGACGTGGAATTGCCGGATCTCGGTAGAGCTGGTTACGGCGGTGCTCATGACGAGCTCCCGTTCCGCAGCGACCTGAACGCGGCGCGCATCTCGGTCGAGAAGAGCTCCGGCTCCTCCCAGGCCGCGAAGTGGCCGCCCTTGTCGACCTCGTTGAAATAGATGACGTTGGGGTAGCTCGCCTCGACCCAGCTGCGCGGAGTCCGCCAGATCTCGCCGGGGAACGTCGTGAAGCCGAACGGGATCGTCGGCGGCGGCAGAGGCTTCTGGCCCGCGGCCGGCGCGTCCGGCCCGTAGGCCTCCCAGTACGACCGGGCCGCGGAGGCGCCGGTGCCCGTCAGCCAGTAGAGCGTGATGTTGTCGAGGATGTGGTCGCGGGTGAGGTTGCCCGAGGGCTGCCCGTCGACGAAGGCGCGGGCGATCTTGTAGTAGGCGTCGGTGTCGTGGTCGGCCATCCAGGCGGCCAGGGCGACGGGGGAGTCGAGCAGTGCGTAGCCGATCGTCTGCGGTCGGGTGGCCATCTCGACGAAGTAGCCGTTTCCGGACTTCTGGAAGGTGGCGATCTGCGCGGCCGCGGCGCGTTCCTCGTCGGTGTCCGTCGGCATGGTGCCGCCCAGCGCCGGCACGAGCAGGTTCGTGTGGATCCCGACCAGTCCTTCGGGTGACTGGCGGCTCATCGCGTCGGTGACGCCGGCGCCCACGTCGCCGCCCTGGGCCACGTAGCGGGTGTAGCCGAGGCGGCGCATGAGCTCGGCCCAGGCCCGTGCCGTCCGGCCCAGGTCCCAGCCGACCTCGACCGGCTCGCTCGAGAAGCCGTATCCCGGTAGGGAGGGCAGCACGAGGTGGAAGGCGTCCTCGGCGCTGCCGCCGTGGGCGGTCGGGTCCGTCAGTGGGCCGACGGAGTCGATCATCTCGATGACGGAGCCGGGCCAGCCGTGCGTCATGATCAGCGGCAGAGCGTGATCGTGCTCCGACCGGACGTGGATGAAGTGGATGGCCACGCCGTCGATCTCGGTGACGAACTGCGGCAACGCGTTCAGCCTCGCCTCGACCCGCGCCGAAGTCGTAGTCCGTCGTCCAGTAGCGCGCCAGCTCCTGAATCGTCGCCAGCTGCACCCCCTGCGACCGATCGTCGACGAGCTCCTTGCTCGGCCATCGCGTGGCGGCGATGCGCCGACGCAAGTCGGCGCTCTGCTTCTCTGGAATCTCGACGTGGAATGGCCGTATCTCGGTGGCGGCCTCGACCGTGGTGCTCATGACGACCTCCGTGGTTGGTGGGTGCGTTTCCGAATGACTCTTTTCTGGCGGGGACCTCCTCGACCCTACGCCTACCGATAGAGCCAGGCAACGGGTGTCACCAGAACGACACTCGCCGCCGTCGGGTGACGCTCCCGCACGCTGTGCCAACGTTCAGTTTGACCCGCGCCTGCTGCGGCAGGAGACTCGCGATGGGCTGACCCCCCGGTAGGGAAAGCGGGTGGTGTTCCGTGACCAATTGGGACCGCATGTGGCGCGGCAGCGGCGCCGTGTTCGTCGTCTTGACCATCGTCGCGTTCTTCATTTATGGCAGCCAGCCGGAGCTCGGCGCGTCACCCGCCGAGCTCCTCTCGTTCTTCCACGGCGACCGCACTCGGATTCTGATCGCGACCGTCGTTTTCTGCTTTTTCCTTCCTGGAGCTGCTCTGGTTCGGAGCGGCGCTCTCAAGCGTGCTGCGTGATGCAGGAAAGGGCGTCTGGGCCGGGGCGGCGATCGCGTCCAGCGCAGCACTGGGAGCCATCTGGTTCTTTCGTATGACGGTGCGGGCGCCGGTGAAGTTCGCCCCCGCACGTCAGTTCGTCGGGGCGGTCGCGGCGCATGATTTTGAGGCGGCGGAAGAGTTACTCGATCCCGATGTCGAAACCGTGACGCCGCGCGGCACCTTCGTGGCATCGCAGCGTGCCGGCAAGTGCTTCAGAAGGCGAGCGGAGACAAGCAATTCGCCATTGAACAGGCGGAGTCTGAGTCCGAGGATATTGAGGGCGACGTCATCGCCCGGACGCATAAGATTGCTCGCTGGCGTGAAACTGGCGAAATAGCGTTTGAGCGTGACCTTGCAGTGCGCTTGACGCTCGACGACGAAAGAATCGTCAGGATCGTGGTGATGCCAGGGGCGTGCTGCCCTCGCAGGTCAATAGCGGTTCACAGGCGGACTAACCGCCGCCCTTCCGCGAGCTACTCACCGAGGTAACTAGCCGGGGCCATCGAGTTCCTCAGCGACCCGACGGGAAAGGTCGCCGCCCCGCTGTACAAAGATCGGGTGAGTAGGTGGTCGACCGATGGGAGGTGCTTTGACGAGTATCCAGCCCGAGCTATGGGTCGAGATTCCGGGTGAAGCGGTGGCTTTCTACCAAGCCGCATTCGGCGCAACTGTGCTTCATCGCGTCGGTGAGGGGGACGACATCGTCGCGCAACTCGGACCTCGGCGACGCAGCGTTCTGGGTGGCGGCAACGTCCGTGAGCATGAAGCGGCTCAGCCCCCGCGCAATCGATGGCGCCACTAGCCGAACGCTGCTCGTCATCGAAGACCCCGACAGCGTCGTCCGGCAGGCAGTCGCCGCCGGCGCGACGGAATCATCCCCCGTGGAACGACGAACACGGCTGGCGGCTCGGCCGGATCATCGACCCATTCGGCCACGAGTGGGAGATCGGCGTGCCTCTGGGAGCGTGGCCACCGACCTACGTGGGCGCGAAGATCTCGGCCGAGCAACGGCTTCATAGCCAAATCCGACAACAGAGGATGGAGCCTTTATGGAGCCCCGTGGTTGCAACCGGTAGCAATCAGCGGCAAATCAACTTCGCTCGGAAGCGGCGAAAACAAGCGAAATCCGTTGCCGCCGGCTGCGACCCGTTGCCTGCGAAGTTCCATGGTAAGGAGGGGGTCGACGGTTCGAGTCCATCAGAGGGCTTCGAGAAAGCCGCTGCAAATAGCCTATTCGCTTTGTCTAACTCGTAAAACGGCTGTCACACGCGGGCACTCGCGGGCACTCTCTGGGTTCCCTCAGCGCTCGAACAAGCGCGTCGACTTGGCTAAGGCAAGCCCTTTGAGCCTCTGCTGACCCTTCTCTGCGAGGTAGAAGGTCGATCGCCAGATCAACGGCGCGTAAGCCGCGCGTCGCTATAGGCCGTCGCGAGATACCGCTGGAGTGGCGACGGAACGCTCGCAGGCTGCCTAGCTGCTGAAGACCGTCGCCCAGTCGTTCTTGATGCTGACGACCGTCCAGCCCTGGTCGCGCGGCCTGGTCGAGCGACTTCTCGGCGCCCGGCCGTGTAGGCGAACTCACGCTCCGCGTCGTCGTGCAGGACGAGCAGCCGGAGCGCCGGGCGGTCCTTCCCGCCGGCGTAGTGGAGCATCGGGATGTCGCCGTTCGAGTTGCCGCCGGCGAGGATCGGGCGCCGACCGATCCGGCTCCAGATCCGCACCGGCTTCTCGGGCCCGTCGTCGAAGACGTCCGGCGCCGCCTGGTAGAGACCGTGCCGCCGTGCTCGTCGTCGGCGTAGCGCGAGCGCGTTCGCGCTGCCGATGACGCGCTCGGGCGGGATGCCGTAGATGCTCCTCGGTGACGGGCCGCATGAAGTCGCGGTCGCCGCCGGAGGCGATGTAGTTGGTGAACCCGTTGGCCTCGAGGTAGCGCAGCAGCTCGATCATCGGGACGTAGCCGCACTCGTGGAAGCCGCGGCCGAGCGTCGGGTGCGTGCCGCTCGCGCAGGAACGCGTCGGCGGCGCGCCGAGTAGTCGCTCGACGCTCTGCCCGGCGAAGGCCTGCAGGATGCCGCCCATCAGCACCTTCACGTCGCTGTCGTCGCCGTGGTAGTGCTTGGTGATCGACCTCGCCGAGCCAGCGCGTAGTCCTTCTCGTAGGCGGCCTTCCACGGCTGGCGCGTCGCGCAGCGACGGGTCCGCCTCGGCCATCTCGGCGAGCCGCATGCAGGATGAAGCCGAGCTCGATCGGCATCGGCTTCTCGCACCACAGCGTGCCGTCGTTGTCGAACACCGCGATCCGCTCGGCGGGCGGGACGTAGTCCGGCGCCGCCCTCCGTCGTGACCCGCTCGACGAAGTCGACGATCGCCTGGCGCGTCGGCCGTGTCGTGCCAGGACGCGTCAGGTCGCTCGCTCGATCGCGCGTCCTACTGCGTACTCGCGCATCAGCATCGCGGCGGCCTCGCGCTCGAGGTCGACGTACGGCTCGCCGCTGACGTCGACCGCGACCCGGTCGATCGTCCCGCCGGTGAAGGCGTACGGGGACTCGCCCGGGTAGTCGTCGGTGACCGGCTCGCCGCCGTGCGCGTCCGACGTAGAGCCCCGCGCCGGCGATCGCGAACGCCCCGAGCTGGGTCTTGATCTTGCCCTCGCCGACCTTCGTGTCGCCGTGGTAGAGCGACAGCATCCCGGTCGCGACGTCGGGCTCCATGCCCTTCCTTCTCGAACGAGGCCGACAGGATCAGGTTCTCGCCGGTCGGGATGTCCTCGGTGCCGACGATCATCTGCTCCTCGGCGCCGACGAAGTTGTTGACGTAGTGGAGCCGGTTGTCCTTGACGTAGAGGGCGTGGCCGCCGAAGCGCGAGCCGATGCGCGAACAGCACGCCCTGGGCGCCGGGCGCCGGGATGTCGACGAGCGCGCCGATCATGAACGACCGGTTCCGCGGTGTTGACCGCCTGCCACTCGGGCACCGGCGGCCGCGTCCGGGAAGTAGACGTACCGGTCGCGCGGCGCGGTCAGCTGCGGGCCGGGCGTCGTGCATGATCTCGACCGCCGAGCGGTCGTCGAGCGGGAACGCGCCGTTGGCGCCGGCCTCGGAGAACCAGATGTTGACGAGCTCGCGCACCTTGTCGGGCTGCTCGGCGGCGAGGTTGTGGAGCTCGGACCGGTCGACGTCGGTGTGGTACAGCTCCCACTCGTCGTCGTTGAAGTGGCCCCAGCCGGCGATGCGTCGGGTGGGTCGTGACGGCCTTCCAGCCCTCGTGCCAGATCGACCGCGAGCCGAGCATCGAGTAGAACTGCGTCTTCCGCTCCGAGTCGGCGCGATCGCGTCGTCGAAGCTGTCGCGCATGCTGACGCCGTCGATCGGCGTCTGGGTGTGGCCCTTGATCGTCTCCGGCGCCTCGACGCCGAGCACGTCGAGGATCGTCGGCACGAGGTCGATCGCGTGGTGGTACTGGTCGCGGATCTCGCCGCGCGCCTTCATCCCGGCCGGCCAGGAGATGATGCACGGGTCGCAGGTGCCGCCGTTGAACTCGTAGCGCTTCCACATCTTGAACGGCGTGTTGAACGCCATCGCCCAGCCGTTCGGGTAGTGGTTGTAGGTCTTCGGGCCGCCGAGCTCGTCGAGCATCGGCAGGTTCTGCGCCGAGGTCGTCGGGGATGCCGTTGGCGAACTTCATCTCGTTGACCGAGCCGTTCGGGCCCGCCCTCGCCGCTGGCGCCGTTGTCGGAGACGACGACGACCATCGTGTTCTCGAGCTAGCCGTTCTGCCTCGAGGTAGTCGAGCAGGCGGCCGATGTGGTAGTCGGCGTGGGCGAGGAACCCGGCGTACACCTCGGCCATCCGGGCGAACAGCCGCTTCTCGTCGTCGTTCAGCGAGTCCCACGGCCGGGTGACGTCGAGCGCCGGGAACGGCTTGCCGTCGGGCCCTGTGCGCGTCTCGGTCGTGCCGATCGGGTTGATCGGCGGCAGCTCGGTGTCGGCGGGACGATGCCCGAGCTCCTTCTGGCGGGCGAGGGTCTGCTCGCGCATCGCCTCGTAGCCCATGTCGAACCGGCCCTTGAACTTGTCGATCCACTCCTTCGGGGCGTGGTGCGGCGCGTGGCAGGCGCCGGGCGCGTAGTAGAGGAAGAACGGCTTCTCCGGCGCGATCGCCTTCGCGTCGCGGATGAACTCGATCGCCTTGTCGGTGAGGTCGTCGGTGAGGTGGTAGCCCTCCTCGGGCGTCCGCGGCTGGTCGACCGGGTGGTTGTCGTAGACGAGGTCCGGATACCACTGGTTCGTCTCGGCGCCGAGGAACCCGTACCAGCGCTCGAAGCCGCGGCCGCTCGGCCAGTTGCGTCGCGTCGAGGCGAGGTTCATCTCGTCGGTCGGGCAGAGGTGCCACTTGCCGACCATGTAGGTGTTCCAGCCGCGCTCGCCGAGGATCTCGGACAGCATCCCGTTCTCCGGCGGGATCGTGCCGCTCGCGTTCGGGAAGCCGATCGCCGCCTCGGTGATGCAGGCCATGCTGTTGCGGGTGTGGTTGCGGCCGGTCAGCAGGCACGAGCGCGTCGGCGAGCACAGCGCGGTCGTGTGCAACTGCGTGTAGCGCACGCCCTTCGGCGGCGATCCGGTCGATGT
Organism: uncultured Actinomycetes bacterium; assembly: GCA_963759365.1. Lineage (GTDB taxonomy): Bacteria > Actinomycetota > Thermoleophilia > Gaiellales > Gaiellaceae > 3-1-20CM-4-69-9. The sequence continues at coordinate 2,943 of CAVWYX010000005.1, read as the reverse complement.
TCGGCGTCTCGATCGGACCGCCGTAGCAGCTCATCGCCGAGAAGCCGACGTCGTCGAGGACGATGTAGACGACGCTCGGCGCGCCCGTCGGGCGCCTGCGGCGGCTCGAACGGCGCCCAGTCGGGCTCCGAGTCCCGGATGTCGACGTTGATCGTGCCCTTGAACGGCTGCTGCCCCATCACCGAGCCCCCTTTGTCAGGTCGCAACTGTCGAGTCAGTCGCTTGTCTACCAGAACCTCCAAGCCTATTCCGCAGGCGATCCCGCTCACGGCCCGAGCGCGCGCACGGCCTCGTCGACCGTGTGGAAGAGAGACCTGAGATCGGTTACGGCATCCTCCCCGAAGACTGTCCGCACAGACCGAAAGGAGCAGGCGCCTCGTGGAGGGAACACTGAGGGAACAACACCGCGGGCATCCGCGTCCACGCCGGGTCACTTCTCTTCGACTGATTCCTTGGGTTTGCGGGATTTCCGTGGTCACTATGGCCCGCGCTTGCCCGCCGTTCCCGCCTCGTCGCTCGATGGTAAGGAGGGGGTCGACGGTTCGAGTCCGTCAGAGGGCTTGAAATGCAAATCAGGTACTTCTGTTGCCTAATCTGATATCGAAGAGCACCTCCTTGATAGGGAGGGGGTCAGCGATGGACTCGCCGTCGTCTCGACGGAGAAACCGCGTGAACAAACGGTCGATGAGCCGATCCGACCGACGAAGTTGCCGAGGCTTCAGCGTGGGGACAGATTCTGGGGACGATTTCGCCTTAGCACCGCCGAATTCAGCGGCTTCCGCCGGCCCCTAAACCTAGGAATTAATCGTCTTGCTGCCGCCTACGCGGGAGCGTTCTCGGCAAACTGCGGCGCGTCGTCGCCGATCGTCTCCCAGCCTGCCTTGTACGCGACCTGAAGGTGGAAGCTGGGTTGAAGGTCGAGTTCACGCATCAGCCCAGCCGCCACGTAGTACTTCTCGCCGAGGTCGTCATACAGGCTCGACCCGCAGTTGCCACAGAAATGACGAGGCGCAAACTCGCTCTCATAGCGCCTGACGAGATCGTCGCCCTTGGTGAACCGGAAGTTGTTCTTGTCTACAACCACCCCAGCCAGACTCGATCCCGTCCACCGCTGGCATCGAGTGCAGTGGCAGTAACCCATGGCTTCAGGGTCCTGAACCTCGTACTCCACACGACCACACAAGCATGCGCCTTTCAGCGTTTGCGTCATGGCATCCTCCCTCGAATTCGCATCATTGATCTGCCCCTCGTGGCGCGGGAACGCCAGTGCTCGGCCTTCCAAGTCACGGCGGTCTAGCCCTGGTTTGTTCAGCGAATGCGTAAATCACTGCGCGATTGGTCGAACACCGATACGTCGAGGCACAGCTGAGTTGATCAAGTCCGCTCTCGACATTCCCGCGGAGCCGCATCGAGTCGGTTTTGGCCGCCCGAGGTCACCCGAGGTGAGCATCTCCCTCATCGAGGCTCCGTCGTCTCTGCCCGAAGGCCCACAGGACTTGACTCGACGACTCTGACAGGGCCGCCCGGCGACCGTCAAGCGACCTGGGTCGATGGGAGTTATCGGCCGTTTTTAGCCCGATCGGGATGGAACAGGTCTGGAACAGAGGAGGGCGCAACCCGCCGCAAACGCTCGGCTCGTGGAGGCGCCGAAAGTGGCTTGAACAAGCCGAAAACCTTCGCTACCAGCCGCCACAGTTGCCGCTCGGAGCGCATGGTAAGGAGGGGTCTCCGTTCGAGTCCGCAAGAGGGCTCTGCAAGAAGCCCCGCGCCGGGGGCTTTTGTTTCGGATCGATTTGCAGGTCCTCGAACATGCGGCAGGTACGGAGCCCTTATGGAGCTCAGGTCGAAAGTCGACGCGCGCGCCGAAGACGACGGACCATCGGCGCGTCCGTTCCGGGCGCTTCGACCACTACGCACGAGCAGCGTGAGATCAGCGGCTACGTCACCAGGAACACCCTCAACCCGGGCCGTTACCTCGAACTCATGGAGCAAACCTCAGTCCGGCTCGTCAGTGACGTCATACTCGACATCGCGCCGACTTTCGGCGCGGTCGACTCTAGTCCGTCAGCACACGTGGGATGTGCGAGGACGAGTAGACGTCCTTGCGAGCGATCAAGCCGTCGCGGATCGGGAGGACATCGACACCGTCCCACTCGAGCAGGCGGTTGTCTGGGCCTGTCGCACGCGCCGTCCACTCGCTGACACAGAACTCGGCCGATAGGTAGAGGCGCCGCGACGAGAAGCGCAGGTCGGGCCACCGCTCGAAGATCCCGCCGATGTGCTCCCGGACGGCTGCTCGACCGACGACAGCCGGCTCTCCGGCCGTGTGGTTCTGGAACACGATCTCATCCGTGTACGAGGCCATGACCGCATCGAGGTCCTGGGCATTCCACGCGGCGTCGTGACGCTCGATCAAGCCTCCAAGATCGGTTGACATCCTTCGCTCCCCTTTCTTCGCCGGATGGCCGCTAGGCTGCAAACGATGCAGGTCTCGCTCGACAAGAACGACGGATTGCGTCCGCCCTGGACAGCATCCGACACGCCGCCGAGCAAGACAAGCCCGACCCGCAGCGCGTCGTGGACATCCTCTCCGAGCAGTTCGACCATTACTCGTGGGTCGGCATCTACGTCGTTTCTTCGGTCGAGCTGGTGCTCGGACCCTGCGAGGTCCGCAGGCGACCGAGCACGTGCGCATCCCGATCGGCCAAGGCATCTGCGGCGCCGCGGCGCCCAGCAGCAGGACCAGATCGTTGACGAGGTAACCGCCGACACTCGCTGGGTGCCTCGTCGCGAAGCGAGGCGGTCGAGCGCGCCGCCGACCTGGGCCGAAGGTCGGCAGTCACGGGGGGCCTGGAATGGAGCGGTTTATGGAGCTTTCGCGCCTGGAACCGCGGCTACGAAGGCTGGATGCGCAGACGTAACTGAACGAGGTACGACATAACA
>CAVWYX010000004.1:0-124359 GCA_963759365.1 uncultured Actinomycetes bacterium | reverse complement strand
CCACGTGTCGGGCCTACCCGAGGAGCTCGTCGCCTCCTCGACGTTCCTCCTGAAACGGCTCGGCTTCGCCGCCAAGGAGCGGGCGATCAAGGCGTTCGAGGCGACCGGTCTCCACCCCCACCACTACGGGATCCTCCTCGTGCTCGCAGAGGGGTCCCGCGAGACGCAGGGCTCGATCGCCGACGCCCTCGGCTACGACCGCGGCCAGCTCGTGGGATTGCTGGACGAGCTCGAGGAGCGCGGGCTCATCGAACGCCGCCGGGATCCCAAGGATCGCCGCCGGCACGTTGTTCGACTCACGGCGGATGGGAAGCGTACGCTCGGGCAATTGCGGGTCTTGGCACAACAGCTCGACCACGAGTTCCTGGCTCCCCTCAATGACCAGGAGCGCGCGAATCTGCACGCGCTCTTGTTCCGGCTCGCCGAGAAGCAAGAGCCGAGCTGGGCGGCCGCACCGGCGTCCACATCGACCTGAGACCGACGCAGGAGAAGCGTCGGATTTCACCCGCTCGGGGTGAGCGACCTCTCTCTCGCCGCCTCGGCCTCGATCTGTTCGTGTCCGAGCCCGGCCGGAGGTCGAGGCCGCTGAGCCCCGCGAGTCGCCTCGCGCTCGTCCTGCTCCCGGCGCTCGCCGCGCTCGCCGTCGCTGCGGCAGCTCCGGCGAGTGTCGCCGACGAGAAGGCGCTCGCCGAGCGCTACGCGCCGGTCGTCAGGCTCGTCAAGCAGGAGGAGGAGTGCGGCCCGGGCGAGCCCTACGAGCCGATGGACGTCGACGCGTTCTTCGGAGAGCCAACGGTCGCGCTTCGAGGGCCGTGGAATCCGAACGACCTGGTCAAGATCGCGCCGACGGCGAAGGATCTCTCGCGCCGGCTCTACGAATACCACCTCGACTTCCCCGGGAACGCGCTCGACCCGGGCTGCGACTACGAACGTTGGGCGCGGCGCATCACACGAGGGCACGAGCCGACGGTGTACGCGCACGTCGCGACCGATCCCGACCACCCGGGCCGGCTCGCGCTGCAGTACTGGCTCTTCTACGCCTTCAACGACTGGAACAACCTGCACGAAGGCGACTGGGAGATGATCCAGCTCGTCTTCGACGCCGGTGACTGCGCGCGAGGCGCTCGCGCAGCCGACCGACGATGGTCGGCTACAGCCAGCACGAAGGGGCAGAACGCGCCGACTGGGGCGCCGACAAGCTCGAGCTCGTCGGCGGCACCCATCCGGTCGTGTATCCGGCCGCCGGCTCGCACGCGAACTTCTTCGACGAAGGGCTGTTCCTCGGCAGCTCCGCCGAGCAAGGCGTCGGCTGCGACGACACGACGGGCCCGCACCACGACCTTCGCCCGGCCGTCGACACGATCCCGAGCGACGCGAACGAGGCTCGCACGAGTTTCCCCTGGATCGCCTTCCAGGGCCGTTGGGGAGAGCTGCGGCCCGCGTTCTTCAACGGCCCGACCGGACCGAACCTCAAGACGCAGTGGACCGAGCCGATCCGATGGTCGGAAGACTGGCGCGACCGGAGCTTCGCGGTGCCGGCGGGAAGCGTGTTCGGGACGACGGCCACCGACTTCTTCTGCCGTGCGATCGGCAACGGCTCGAGGGCGTTGGTGCAGCTGGTCAGCCGTCCGCTCCAGTTCACCGCCGTGCTCGCGGTCGCTCGTCCTGCTCGCTCATCTACGCGCTCTCGAGGACCTCGCTGGCGCCCCGCGGCCACGCTCCGCCTCGCGCGCCGCCGCGCGTGGGGCCAGACGCTCGCGGCGTCGGCGCGCATGTACGTCGACGAACTGGCGGTTAGCGATCGGGATCGGCGTCCTGTTCATCCCGATCGCGTTGCTCGTGTCGCTCCTGCAGACCGCCCTCCTCCACGGAACCAGCATCCTCGGCGTCGAGACGGGCGCCGAGGGCAACGGGCTCCTCGCCTTCGTCGTGCTCGCCATCGGAACGGCCCTGACGCTGCTCGGCCTCGGCGTCGTCCAGGCGGCGACGGCGCGGGCGCTCGTCGAGATCGACCAGGGCCGGGCCGTCGGTCCGCTACGGGCCTATCGGCTGGCAGCCGACAGCATTCGACCGCTCCTCGGCGCTCTCGTCGTCGCTTCGGTCGTCATCTCGCTGCTCGCCGGCTCCCTCTACCTCATCCCGCTGGCCATCTGGCTGGCGGGTCGGTGGGCTCTGATCGCACCCAGCATCGAGCTCGAAGAGTTGTCTGCCCTCGGAGGCCTCCGACGGAGCGGACGCCTCGTCCGAGGCAAGTGGCTGAAGGTCACGTCGCTGATCGTGGTCGGCGCGGCACTCGCGGTCGCGATCGGCCCGATCATCGGTGCCCTCCTGATCCTCGGGACCGATGCACCGCTGTGGCTCGTCAACGTCGTCGCAGGTGTTGTCTACTCACTGACCATGCCCCTCGTCGCCATTACGACGACGTACGTCTACTGCGACCGGAGGGTCGACGTCGAGCTCGGTGGTGAGCTCGAGCCTGCCAAGCTACCGGCAGAGATCGAACTCGCAGGCTGACCGGAAATGAGCAGGCCCGAGATCCCCGAGCCACATGAGCCCGCAAAGCTCGAGATCGAGGTCGAACCCACCCTCGCGGGTCGCCTCGCGCGTTGGCTGGAACGAGCGCGGATCCTCAGAACACGCATCGAAGCTTCGCGCGCCCGCCACGCGTACATCGACGTCGGATTCGACGTCGTCGAACGGGATGCGTCGATCGGAGGCGGCCTGCTTGCCGGTGCGCTCGCCTACAGGCTCTTCGTCTTGCTCCTCCCGTCATCGCTCCTGTTCGTCTCCGGCCTCGGGTTGTACGCCGACGCCGTCGACAAGAGCCCGACTGAAGCTGTCAAGGACGCGGGCTTACACGGCCTGATCGCCTCGGAGGTGGCCTCGACTGCCTCGGGCCGCGCCCGGTCGATCGTCTTCATCGTGATGGTTCCGGTTGTGCTCTACGCGACCATCACGCTCTACCGCGCGACCGCGAAGGTCCATGCGATCGTCTGGCAGGGCTCGGGTCGGGGTGTCCGTATCTCTCCGGCTGGCGTGTCGCTGTTCGCGGCGGCGCTGCTGCTCCAGCTCCTCGCGGTCGAGATCGTCGGTTGGATTCGCCGCGGAGACCAGTTCGGCGGCATCGCCGCGTTGATCGTCTTCGTCGTGCTCGGAGGCGGCGCGTGGCTCGCAGTCTCCACGCAGCTCCCGCACCGCGACGTTCGCTGGACCGCGCTCGTTCCCGGCGCGCTGATGTTCGGAGTTGGGTTGCTGTTCATCAACGTTTTCAACGTCTACGTCACGACACGCCTGGTCCAGGGCCGAGCCGACACGTACGGCGCCCTCGGGATCGCGGCCGCCTTGCTCTTCTCTCTGGTCCTCGTCGGCCGGCTGGTCGTCGGGTCCGCGGAGCTGAACGCGTCGCTCGTCGATCATCGTGCGAATCAACGCTAGGTCCAGCAGAGGTGTCCTTTTCCCCGTCCGCCGTTCGTCTTAGACGCGACCAACTCCTCGAAGGGAGGACACGATGAAGTACCTGTTGTTGATTCACCAGGGCGACACCCCGACGCCGGGATCGGAGGAGTGGGAGCGCCTCTCCGAGGACGAACAGAATGCGGTCTACGGCGCTTACCAGTCGATCAACCAGAACCCCGGTGTCACCCCCGGCCCCTGGCTCCAGCCGCCCGAGGCCGCGACCACGGTCCGCGCCGAGGACGGCAAGACGCTGACGACCGACGGGCCGTTCGTCTCCGTCAAGGAGGCCCTCGGCGGATACCTCGTGTTCGAGGCCGACGACCTCGACGCGGCGATCGAGCTCGCGTCACGGATCCCGGCTGCAAGCATGGGCGGGGCGGTGGAGGTCCGGCCGGTCGTGGAGCAGTAACGACCCTCGACCAGGTCTTTCGCGACGAATGGGGCCGCGTGCTCGCAGGCCTGATCGGCTTCCTCGGCGACTTCGATCTCGCCGAGGAAGCCGCCCAGGACGCCTTCGCGGTCGCCGCGGAACGCTGGCCCCGCGACGGGATCCCGGACAACCCGCGCGCCTGGCTCATGACCACCGCGCGCAATCGTGCGATCGACCGGATCCGCCGCGATCGCACGCTCGCCGCGAAGACACGTTTGCTCGACGTGCCGGAAGCCCTGGAGGACGAGGTGGACGAGACCACCATCCCTGACGAGCGGCTCGAGCTCGTCTTCACGTGTTGCCACCCAGCGCTCGCACTCGATGCCCAGGTCGCGCTGACGCTTCGTACTCTGGGCGGGCTGACGACAGAGGAGATCGCTCGCGCCTTCCTCGTTCCCGAACAGGCGATGGCCAAGCGTCTCGTCCGCGCCAAGCGCAAGATCAAGGCCGCGGGCATCCCGTTTCGCGTGCCGCCGGCCCATCTCCTCCCCGACCGCATCGAAGCCGTGCTAGCCGTCGTCTACCTGATCTTCAACGAGGGTTACGGCGGCCGCGGCGACCTTGCGGCCGAGGCGATCCGCCTCGGGCGTGCGCTCGCCGAGCTGATGCCCGACGAGCCCGAGGTGCACGGCCTGCTGGCGCTGATGCTCGTGAACGACGCCCGCCGCGAGGCGCGATTCGCCGAAGGGACGGTCGTCCTGCTCCGCGATCAGGATCGCTCACTCTGGGATTTCGATCAGATCGCGGCCGGGCGCGCAGCGCTCGAGCGCGCGCTGGCCCTGGGCGGCCGGGGTCCATACGTCCTGCAAGCGTTCATCGCAGTCCTTCACGTCGAAGAGCCGCCGGACTGGCGTCAGATCGCCGGCCTGTACGGCGAGCTCGCACGGGTTACCGGCTCGTCGGTCGTAGAGCTCAACCGGGCCGCCGCGCTCGCCGAAGCGGGCGAGGTCGACGCGGCGCTCGAGCTCGCGGAAGGACTCGACCTCGACCGCTACCACTACCTGCACGCGACGCGCGCGGAGCTGCTCCGCCGGCTCGATCGCGTCGACGACGCCCGCGCGGCGTACGGCCACGCGCTCGAGCTCGTTCACTCCGACGCCGAGCGGCGTTTCCTCGAACAGCGCTTGGCGGAGCTCGGAGGCTGAGATGGCCGGACACCAGCTCGAGCTGATGCCGATCGGGACGGTCGAGTCTCCTCTAACCGACAGGGCGTCGGCCCCGAAGCAGGGCAACGAGGGAGCGCCCGACGCGTGTCTCGTGTTCGACCCAGCGCTGTTGCAGGGTCTCGAAGGGATACGGCCGGGGGATCGGGTCATCGTGCTCACGTGGCTCGATCGCGCCCGCCGCGATGTGCTTCGGGTGCATCCCCGCGACGACGTGAGCAATCCGAAGCAGGGCGTGTTCAACACTCGCTCTTCCGACCGCCCGAACCCGATCGGCTTGCACGAGGTCGAGATCGCCGCGATCGACGGTCGGAGAATTCGAGTCCGGAACCTCGAGGCGTTGAACGGGACGCCGATCCTCGATGTGAAACCCATCCTCAAGCGCGACTGACGGGAAGGCGAAGTCCGGTAGCGGATTCCTACGCGCGGCTGATCGCCGGCCGGAGCTCGCGACCGACAATCGAGGAGAGCCGCGTGACCTCGGCCTGGACTGCACTCCGAGACACCCTCCCGGCTTCCCGGAACCACCCGATTCGCACACTGTCGCCGTCCAGCTCCCACGTGCCCGACACGACGCCGCCTACGACCACGACCGGCGAGATCCAGCCGGCCTGGCGACTGACCGCTGTCCGCCGTGCCGTCGGCACGACGCGACCGTCCGCAGTGCCGGGACCGAGCAGGTACTGGTCGAAACCAGGCAGCAGCCGTACGGCCGTCGACGGCCTCGTCGAAGCAAGCTCGTCGACATGGTCGGCGAGGACGTACTCGCGGTCACCGTCGACCTCCACCTCGGCCAGCTGTTCGCGGAGCTCCTCGAACCAGGCCCGAAGCTGTCGCTTCCCGAACCAGCCGCCCGCGAGCCAGTTGCCGAAGGCGTCGACGGTCGTCGGCCCGTAGGCGCCGAAGTACGCGGCCATCGCGGCCGGGGCCGCCTCGTCCGGCTCAGGCACGCCGGCCCAGCGCGAGCTCGCGTCCTCCGGGCGCATGAAGGTCGTCGCGATTTCCCCGGCTCGGCCCGAAGCAGAGGTCGCCTTGCCATGCGAGCGGCTTCAGGAGCGTCCCCCAACCCGAGCGAAGCGCCTCTCCTACGTGTCGCAGCCCACGCCGAGCTGTGACCGCGGCCACGAGCTCTTCGCGGGTGAGGACGGCCCCGTCAAGGGCCTCCCGGGCCGTCTGCCGAAGCACGTCGAGCTGCTTCGTCGTCACGCCGAAGTAGCGCTGCCAGCTCGGCCGTTCCCACGACCGTCCCGCTGCGATCAGCGACAGGAAGACGCCCGCCTCATCAGGTGTCAGAAGGTGGAGCGCACCACGCATCGCCCACGTCTTGATGAGTCGCCCCTCGGCGAGCGCACGACGGACCTCCCCCGCCCGCGACGTCTTACGCCGGACGCGGATTGCGAGCTCGGCCGACGATGCCACTTGGGTCTGCACACCGCAGAGACGACTCACGACGCGCGGCACCGACAGCGTGCCGACCGGCTCCAGTAACTGTCGCTGCATGCGCCACGCGAGCGCCTGTTGCCGGGTGATCCGCGTCGCGATGCGCCGAGCGTAGCGTGGCGGCGGCCGCCCGGTTGCGCTAGCTCCGGGCGGCCACGACGACTCCTAGCGAACCGGCCTGCCGCTCGGCGCGACGACGAGCCAGAGGCCGCCGAAGTTCGAGACCTTCTGGCACTTGATCTGGCCCGGTTTCTTGTCGTCCTTGAAGTAGTAGAGCGGGTGCTTCGCGTACGTGATCTGGAGTGTTCCGTCCCCACGCTTCGTGGTACCGAGGAGCTTGCCGTTCACGCCGTGTCCCGGCTTCGGAGCGCCCCTGGCGAGGAACGGCGGCCAGGCCTTGGCACAGGCGCCCGAGCAGCTGCTGTGGCCGCTCCGATCTCGCGCGAACAGGTAGAGGACCCGGCCGCGACTGTCGAACAGGATGGTGCCGTAGCGTGAGGCGCGAGCGGTCAGTGTCGTGGCGTCGGTCGCGGCCGCGTGAGACGCGGTGGCCGCGCCGATCGAGCCCGCGAGCTCGGCGGCTCCGGCAACCATGAACGCCGCCACGAACAGAGCGGCAACTCCGCTTCGCGTCTTCCCGATCCGCTTCATGCTCGCTCAGCCCCCATGCGAGCGCACGACGGGACAACGGAAGTCCGCGTCTCCCGCGCGGCTTACCGTGACGTCGCCCGCGTCGCGAGCAGCGAACACCGCGTCGTCGGAAGTGAGCAGATACGGCGTGAGGCCGGGTTTGAACGTGACGAGATAGACCTGCCAGCTTCCTCCGTGGTAAGGGCCGTCACCAGGCGCAACCCCGGCGATTCCGAGCTGGCCCGAGGTGCCGTTGGTGACGTTGTAGAACGGATCGGTTCCGCTGCCGGCCGCGATCGGCGCCGGCGTAACGACGGTTCCGACAACGTCGCCGTCGTGGAAGAGCTGACCCTTCCCGGTGGTTGCTGTCGCCGGCAGGGCCACGAGCAGTGCCGTGACTGCGGCGAGCAAGGTTGCGACTAAGGCGCGCATGGCTGTCCTCCTCGATCGGTGGTTCACTCGGCCGGACGCTACGCACGACATCTTTCACCGCGATTAGCCAGGTCTTAAATGTCGGTTACACCCGCGGCCGCGAGGCGATTTCAGAGTCCTGTAAGAACTTGCGGGCAGAATGAGCGGATGGAGACTGTCCTGGTCGTCGACGACGAACCGATGATCAGAGAGGTCGTCGTCCAGTACCTCCACCGTGAGGGCTATTCGACGCTCGAGGCGGAGAACGGGGACGCAGCGCGTGAGCTGCTGGAGCGGCAAACGCCCAGTCTCGTCGTCCTCGATCTGATGCTGCCCGGCACGGACGGGCTGGCGCTTTGCCGCTGGATTCGTCGCCGCTCGGAGTTGCCGGTGATCATGCTGACCGCTCGCGGTGAGGAGGCGGACCGCATCGTCGGGCTCGAGCTCGGCGCCGACGACTACGTGACGAAGCCGTTCTCCCCGCGCGAGCTGGTCGCCCGGGTACGTACCGTTTTGCGCCGCGGTACCGCCGCCGAGGAGCGGCAGGACGAGCGTCTTGGCTTCGGGGACGTCGACATCGACGCCTCGGCCCGCGAGGTTCGTAAACGTGGACGCGCGCTCAAACTCACGGCGCGTGAGTTCGACCTGCTGTTGTTCCTCGCTCGCCATCCGCGCCGCGTCTTCTCCCGCGATCAGCTGATGAGCCGCGTCTGGGGCTACGAGCCCGCTTTCGACAGCGGCACGATCACCGTGCACGTACGTCGCCTGCGCGAGAAGATCGAGGACGATCCCGCCCGCCCGCGTCACGTCGAGACGGTGTGGGGCGTCGGCTATCGCTTTTCGCCGTGATCGAGCTCGCGCTCGTCGTCGCTGCCTCGACGCTCGCCGCCGGCCTTGCCGGCGCCTTCGTTCTTCGGCTCTTGCCAAGCGTGAGTGCACGGCTTGCAGGTCTGTCATTGCTCGCCGTCGGACTTCCGCTCGCCGCCGTGCTCCTATCGGGCGTGGCGATGTTTCACATGGGTGCCGACGTGGTCATCCTCGCCGTCGCGGCCGCCTCCTCGACGGTCGCCATCGCTGCCGCGCTCGTGATCGGCAGGTCGATCACGGATCCGGTCGATCGGCTCCGCGCCGTTTCGGGCACGCTCGCGGACGGAAACCTCTCGGCGCGGGCGTCCGAGCAGGGGCCCACAGAAATAGTCGAGCTCGGCGCCGCAATCAACGCGATGGCGATTCGGCTCGAGCAACTGTTCGACGCGCGCCGGGAGCTCGTCGCCTGGGCCAGCCACGATCTGCGCACGCCGCTCACGGCGATCCAGGCGATGATCGAGGCCGTCGAGGATGGAATCGCAACGCCCGAGCAATACATCGAGGCTCTGTCAGGGCAGGTGAGGACGCTCAGGTCACTCGTTGACGACCTCTTCGAGCTCGCCCGAATCGACGCCGGCGTGCTGACGCTCGAGCTCGAAGATGCATCCCTCACCGGCCTCGTCGATTCGTGCCTGCGTGGCCTGGAGGCTGAGGCAGGGCGGCGGCACGTCCGTCTCGAGACTCGCCTCGACGGGGCGCCGCCGGTCCGGTGCGAGCCGAAAAAGGTCGAGCGCGTCCTCCTCAACCTGGTGACGAACGCACTCCGCCACACGCCGTCCGACGGCTCGATCGCGGTGGTGGTCGAGCCCATCAGGAACGAGGTGCGTGTCAGCGTCGAGGACTCCGGCGACGGCATCGCGCAGGACGCCTTGGAGCGGGCGTTCGACCGTTTCTGGCGCGCCGACCCCGCGCGATCGCCCGGCAACTCGGGGCTCGGGCTCGCTATCGCTCGTGGGCTCGTCGAAGCTCAGGGCGGCCGGATCTGGGCGGAGAACCGCCGGACCGGGGGTGCCCGCGTGTCGTTCACGCTGCCCGCCGCCTAGGGTCGCGGGCCGGCTTTCACTCGGTGGCCGCGAAGGCGAGCGCGTTGAGCGCGGGGAGCGATCCGTCCATCTGCAGGGCTCGCCAGCTGTCGCCGCGATCTCTGCTTTCCCAGATCTGACCGTCGGACAGGCCGGCGAACACGCGGCCGTCCACGGCGACCAATGCGTAAGGCATCGCCGGCAGCGGTTCGGGCAGGCCACCGTCGAGTGCGCTCCAGGCTTCCTCTCCACGACGCCTGTAGATCCGGGCCTGCGGGTCGCCGCGCCCGTGTGCGGCGAACGGCCCCGTGCTCGCCGACACGTACCACAGCTCCGGGTCGTCCGGGTCGACCGCGACGGACCACGTGTAGTGACGGTCGCGCCCCTCGTCCGCCGCGTGCCAGGTCTCGCCCGCGTCGTCACTGAACGCCGCACCTCCGCCGCCGGCTTCGTAGGCCCACCCCGGACGGCTCGGGTGCCAGGCGAGCGAGTGCACGTCCCGCTGCGCGCCCGGGCGGTGGTCCTGCCAGCTCTCGCCCCCATCCGGTGATCGCATCAGCCCGCCGAGCTCGATCCCGACGAGGATGAGCGAGGCAACGTGGGGGCTCGGGGCGATCCAGCGCACGTGTGACGTCCAGGGACGCGGGGGAAAGCGCCAGGTCGGCCGCGAGGGCAGCTCGAGCAACGCCTCGAGCTCGCGCCAGGTCTCGCCGCGATCGTCGCTGCGGAACAAGCGGCTCGGCTCGGTACCGGCATAGACGGCGCCGTCCACGGCACTGACGGCAAGCGAGAACACGCCCGGCTCGGGAAGCGCGCAATCGACCCAGGTCCGGCCGCCGTCGCTCGTGCGACGCACTCCGCCCTCGCGCAGCCCGGCGTACACCGTCTCGGGATCGCCTGGATCGACCGCCAGGCACTGCGCTCCGCTTCCCGCGAGGAACGTCTCGAGACGCCATCCGTTCGTGGCTTCGTCGAGCCGGACGATCGAGTCGCCGGTGGCGGCGTACAGGCGAGCCATGGCCTACAGCCTAGGGGCGGACGTACCCTTGACGAGAATGGCCTCCTCTTCGAAGCACCTCCTTCGGCGCGTCGCCCGCCTGTTCCGGCCGTATCGCGGCCGGGTCGCGCTCATCTTGTCCCTGATCCTGATCACCTCCGGGCTTGGGGTCGTCAACCCGCTGCTCACCAAGCAGGTCTTCGACAAGGCGTTGTTCCCGCCGGGGAACGGCGGGCCGAACTTGGGCCTGCTCTACGTGCTCGTCGGGGTGATGATCCTCGTGCCCATCGTCGCGGCGGCGATCGGCGTGGTGCAGACGTACTTCACCACCGTCGTCGGCCAGCGGGTGATGCAGGACCTTCGCAACAGGCTCTTCGAGCATCTGCAGTCGATGTCGCTTCGCTTCTTCACGGCCACTCGCACCGGCGAGCTTCAGTCGAGGCTGCAGAACGACGTCGGCGGCGTTCAGAACGTGGTCACGAACACGGCCCCGTCGGTGCTCTCGAACGTCGTCACGATCCTGAGCACGCTCGTCGCGATGCTGATCCTCTCGTGGCAGCTGACGCTGCTCGCCCTCGGCATCGTGCCGCTCTTCGTGTACTTGACGTACCGCGTCGGGCGCGTTCGGCGGCGCATCACCGGGCAGACCCAGGAGTCGCTGGCCGACCTGTCCGCGCTGACCGAAGAAACCCTCTCGGTCTCCGGCGTCCTGCTGACGAAGGTGTTCGACCGCCGCGGCGACGTGATCGAGCGCTACCGCGGCGAGAACCGACGCCTTGCGGGTCTTCAGGTCCGGCAGTCGATGGTGGGTCGCTCCTTCTTCGCGGTCGTCCAGACGTTCTTCTCGGTTGCCCCCGCGCTCGTCTATCTCGTCGCCGGGCACGCCGACCTGAGCTCCGGCACGATCGTCGCATTTACGGCGCTGCAGACTCGTCTGCTCTTTCCGATCGGACAGACGCTGCAGACCGCCGTCGAAGTGCAGGCCTCACTGGCGCTCTTCGAGCGCATCTTCCAGTACCTGGATCTTCCCCACGACATCGTCGACCGCAAGGACGCCCGGACGATCCCGGCCGACGAGATCCGCGGCGAGGTCGCGCTGCGAGACGTCTGGTTCCGATACGAAGAGCCGGCCGAGCCCATCTTCGACGCCGCTGCCGTCGACGGCGATGGAGCGATCGCGGCGACTCGACGGCGCCCGTCGGCGAGAGTGGACGCTCGAGGACGTCTCCCTCGCCGTCGAGCCGGGTCAGCTTGCGGCAATCGTCGGACCGACCGGCGCGGGGAAGACGACGATCTCCTATCTGATCCCGCGGCTCTACGAGGCGACCCGCGGACGGGTAGAGCTCGACGACTACGACGTGCGCGAGCTGACGCAGGCGACACTCGCCGGAGCCATCGGAATGGTCACGCAGGAGACCTATCTCTTCCACGCGAGCGTCCGCGAGAATCTCCTCTACGCCAGGCCGGACGCGTCTCAGGAGGACCTGGAGCGAGCGGCCACTGCAGCACAGATCCACGATCGGATCACGGAATTGTCCGACGGCTACGACACCGTCGTCGGCGAGCGCGGCTACCGGATGTCAGGCGGGGAGAAGCAGCGCCTCGCCATCGCCCGGGTCATCCTCAAGGACCCTCGCGTGCTCATCCTCGACGAGGCGACGTCGGCGCTGGACACCACGAGCGAGCGCCTCGTCCAGGCAGCGCTCGAGCCGCTGATGCGAGATCGGACGACGATCGCGATCGCGCACCGGTTGTCGACGGTCATCTCCGCGGACGTGATCTTCGTGCTCGAGCGCGGCCGGCTCGTCGAGTCGGGAACGCACGCGGAGCTCCTGGCAGCCGGCGGCCTCTATGCGGAGCTGTATCAGCAGCAATTCGCCGGCGGACTCGTCGAGGCGCGCTGCGAGGACGGTGTGATTCTCAGCGGCGGCGAGGTGGTCGCGCTCTCGTCCGCGGCGAGCTGAGCCGAGCGCCGGCGCCGTCAGTGCCTGGACGGTGCGGCAGCCGCCGGAGGCAGCTCCATCGATGCACGGAGGCTGGTGAGCGGCGTGTCGGGGATGCGGATGACGCCGCGCTCTGGCCTATCGAGGTCGAACGTGACCCAGAGCAGTAAGCAGATCAGGGCCGCGGCAAGCAGGACCGGAAGCACGCCGCGGCCGAGGATCGCAAGATAGAAGGCAAGTAGACCGAGCGCGACGGCCGCGGACACCACCTCTACGGCCAACACGGGGCCGGGCACTCGATTGTTCAGGGCGGCGACCCGGACCGTCTGCATGTCGATCATCTCGTTGAGAGTCTCGACGTACAGGCGCGGCGCGCTCGCCAGCGGTGCGTCGGCGAGCGCTTGTCCCCCGAGTCGCCACAGCTGGCGCTGCAGCTTGTCCCCGTCGGCAACCGCGTGGCTCGCCTTGCTGGTGGTGGGTACCGAGTGCGAGAGACGGAGGCTGGTATCCGTGTAGCGCGTGAGAAGCTGGAGCGATCGAGTTCGGATCGGTTCGTTGAGAGTCTGGGCGCGCAGGTAGGTCGTGCCGATGGCATTGGCGTCGTCGACAACGGCGGCTCGACGAGTCTCGTAACGTCCGACCGCTAATGCGAGGCCGAACGCCAGGACGAGCCCGACGAGCCCGAGCAGTGCGGCCTGCAGGACTCCCAGGGGCTCGCGGAGATGCTCCGAGCGGTGACGAAGGTAGCGGCCGAGGAGGAGACCGAGCGTGGTCGTGCCGAAGACGATCGCGAACAGGACGAGCACGAGCTCCCAACTACTGAGCCGAAAGAACACCTTCGCCCTCCTGTCGTGTTGACGACTGTCCTAATGTGCGTCGCCGGTTCCGAGACTCCTGCCCGAGACTGGATTCGCCCCCGACCCGGATTCTCGTTACGGTGACGCCGATGGCCGAAGTGGTCGAAACACACGACCTCACGGACCCCTCGCAGGATGGCTGGGCCGTCGCCTACCGGATCCGGCGCGAAGACGGCGAGGAGCTCCACGCCGAGGTTCGCTGCTGGAACAAGGCGCAGGTAGCTGCCGAAGGAGCAGCAAACACCGAAGCACTTGCTGCGATCGCGGATCGGGGCGTCGCGGCTGCGCTGGAATATGCGGACCTTGTGGAGTCGCCGACGGCGCGGGGGGCGGTGATGGTCTCCATCTGGTTCGACCCCGCCGACGAGGGCAACCTGCGCCGTCGAGTCAGCTACGAACGCGCTCTCGAGTAGCCACTCACCGGCAAGCATCCGGGCACGGCTCAGCCGCCGCGCGGGTTCCCTCGCTCGTCGCAGGGAATCGCGAGCTTCACACCGATGGCTGCCGCCTCCTGGTCGAGGATCCGGATTGTGCGCTCCATCGCTACGGGCCGGATTCCGCCGACACCGCCGTGGTACGGATTGTTGAGAAACAGGACCAACAGCAGCGTCGACGAAATCACGATCGCGACGCCCGCGATCATCGTCGCCTGTACGACGACGCGCTCGCCGCTGTCGGCGAAGAACAGCATGAACACGAGGATGATCACCGCACTGAGCACCAGCACGATCCACAGCTGCACCGGGATCACCCCCTCGGCGCCGTGGACTCGGTCCGCCCGCGCATCCTCCCGGTCGGAACGCTGATCGAACCACTTGGCGTACGCTGTCTGCTCGGAGGCAGATTTCGGCTCGACGGTCATGAGCGTGCGGAACATGGCGAAGACCCAGGGATTGAGGGTGTCCCCGAGGGTGCCGGCCTCCATCTGCGGCCACTCCTGGTGGATCACCCCCCGCGCGTAGCAGACGAGGTCGCCTGAGAGGGAGGCCCGAACGGCGCGGGGGAAGAACTGCGCTGTCTCGAACTGCTGTCTGACAAGCCGCGCCTCCGTCTCGGCGCCGCTCCGCGACGTGTCGAAGCTCTCGAACGCCAGGAAGACGACGAAGCCGAGGAGTATGGCCAACCCCGTCGCGAGCACCCCGAAGACTCCGGCAGCCCGGTCGCCGTCCTCGAAGTAGCTTCCGTCAGGAGCTCGTCGGCGGACGAGCAGCATCGCCGTGATCGCAAGAGCAGTGACGCCCAGGACGACGAGTCCCGCCCAGAGGAGGTTCATGGCGTCCTCACCGGAGACCCGGGGAGAGCGCCGACCAGTGGCGTTCGGCCGACCACAGTGTGCGCTCTACGGTAAGCGCTGCGAGCGTCAGCGCGAGGCGGCCGCATCGGCGACCGGCTCGATGATCGCCTCGGCGCCGGTGGCGCCGGCGGCGGCTTCCTCGGTAGCCAGCTCCTGTGCGGGCCCCAGCGTCGTGCGCAGAGGCACCTCCTTCAGGAACAACGACAGCACGAAGGGCACGATCGCGAGGACCATCCCGAACAGGAAGACGCCGTGCAGAGCATGAGCGAACGCCTGGAGGAAGTCGTCGTGCACCGCGGCCGGGAGCGCTTTCGCCTGCTCGGGTGTCAGATGAACGCCGCCGGTGAGACGGCCGGCGATGTTCGCCGGAAACGCCTTGATCTGGTCGGCGAGTCGCGAGGCGAAGATCGCGCCGAAGATGGCGACACCGAACGAGCCGCCGACGGAGCGGAAAAACGTCGCCGTCGACGTCGCGACGCCGATCTGCTCGGGCCGCGCGTCGTTCTGGACGACGAGCACCAGCACCTGCATGACGAGACCGATGCCGACGCCGACAACCGCCATGTAGACGGACGCGAGCCAGGGAGCGGTGTCGACCCCGAGGCGCGAGAGGAGGTACATGCCGACGACGAGAGTCGCCGTACCCGCAATGGGGAAGATCTTGTAGCGACCGATGCGACTGATCGCCCGGCCCGAGGCGATCGCGGCGACGAGCAGGCCGCCCATCAGCGGCAGCATCCGTAGTCCGGAGCTCGTCGGGCTCGCCCCGTAGACGAGCTGCAGGAACAGCGGGATGAAGATGATCGCTCCGAACATCGCCATCCCGATCGTGAAGCCCATCGCGTTCGCGACGTCGAAGACGCGCGAGCGGAACAGCGCCAGCGGGAGGAGCGGCTCGACGGCACGATTCTCCTGCCAGACGAACAGCGCCAGCAGGAGGACACCGGCTACGGCGAGGCTGATGATCGTGTCGGAGCCCCAGGCGTACTGGGTACCGCCCCAGGTCGTGACCAGGACGAGCAACCCAACGCCCGCCGCGAGCAGGGCTGCGCCCACGTAGTCGATCCGGTGCTTGCTCCGTGCTGAAGGAAGATGCAGCCGCAACGCGACGATCGCTACGGCGAGCACGCCGACCGGCAGGTTCACGTAGAAGACCCACCGCCAGGACAGGCTGTCGACGAGGAAGCCCCCGAGCAGCGGTCCGGCGATTGAGGCGACCGCGAAGACCGAGCCGATCAGGCCCATGTAACGGCCGCGTTCCCGCGGCGGAACGATGTCCGCGATGATCGCCTGTGCACCCACCATGAGCCCGCCCGCGCCGATGCCCTGCAGGGCGCGGAAGCCGATCAGCTCGCCCATCGTCTGACTCAGCCCCGCCAGCATCGAACCGGCCAGGAAGATCAGGATCGCCGCCTGAAACACGGGCTTCCGCCCGTGCATGTCGCCGAGCTTTCCGTAGATGGGGGTCGAAACGGTTGCGGCGAGCAGATAGGACGTCACGACCCAGGAGAGGTGGCTGAGCCCCCCGAGGTCGCCGACGATCGTCGGCAGCGCGGTCGAGACGATCGTCTGATCGAGGGCGGCCAGGAACATGCCCAGCATCAGCGCCCCGAACACCGTCCAGAGCGCGCGGCCGGTAAGCCGTTCGGTCGTCTGCGTGTCTCTCACCTGTGTCGCCTCTCGGTCACGCGATCCAGCTGCGCCCGCGTGAGCGGCGGATAGGGCATCGGGGTCGCCGCGTCGGCCCGCAGCCCGTCGAGGAGGAAGCCGAGGTGCCGGCGCCACAGTTCGGGCGCCACCGCCCTCGTCTCTTCGATCACCCGGCCGACGCTCCAGATCACGAACGGCATGTCTTCCGGCGCGAAGTCCGCGCGCAGCGCTCCTTGCTCCTGTGCACGCTCGACCAGCCGCCGGATCAACGGTCGCATCCGGGCGCGCATTGCATCGGCGCGGTCGCGTCCGTGCGCCTGCGTTGCAAGCATGTCCTTGAGCACGCGGTTCTTCACGTGCAAGCCGAAGAACTGCTCGAGGAAACCGCAAAGGCCGCGCCAGGCATCCTCCTCGGTCAGTGCCTGTTCGGCGGCGCCGACGATCTGGTCGAACGTTTCCTCGAGGACAGCGTCGACGAGATCCTCCTTGGTCGGGAAGTGCCGGTAGAGCGTTCCCATCCCGACGGCTGCCCGGCGGGCGATTTCTTCGACCGACACCTCGATGCCGTCGGTCGCAAACGCGGCGCGGGCGGCGGCCACAATACGGTCGCGGTTCGCCTGCGCGTCTCGGCGCAGCGGCTTCGTCGACGTTGCCCGGGCTGTCATCCGGGCAGTATGCCAGAAAGCGGAGTGGTCACTCCGCTTTCTACATCAGATGCTTACATCAACGGCCAGAGAGGGCGCCCGACCCGGCGGAGCTGCCGCCGCGTCGGTTCCCGCAAACCAGTTCGCGCCGAGCCTCGTAGTGGGTTGGTTGTACCTGCCCATACCCCAAGGAAAGGGGGCAGCATGTGGGAACACTCTTCCCGTAGCGTCCGCATCGGCGTGGGGGCGCTGCTCCTCGCCGGAGTCGCACTCGTACTAGGGGCAACGTCCGCGCGCAGTGACGTCCCAGAGACGTACACCGTTCACAACCTGAGCTCGAACGTGCCCGGCCTGGCGGCGCACACGGACCCCGACCTGCAGAACGGCTGGGGGATCACTGAACCGACGACCGGCCCATGGTGGGTTGCCGACAACGGCACCGACAAGTCGACGCTGTATACGGCCGACGGCACGAAGCTGGGCCTTGTCGTCGAGATCGCAAATGGCGCGCCGACGGGGACCGTCTTCAACAGCGGTGGCTCTGGATTCACCGTCAGCGCAGGCGGCAAATCGGGCCCGGCGGTGTTCATCTTCGCCAGCGAGAGCGGAACGATCAGCGGGTGGAACCCGGCGGTCGACGGCACCCACTCCGTCGTCGCCGTTGCGAAGCCGGGCGCCGTCTACAAGGGCCTCGCTCTCGCCAACGCCGCCAGCGGGCCTCAGCTGTACGCGACCGACTTCGTCGGGGGCCACGTCGACGTGTTCAATTCGACTTTCGGTCCCGGCGTCGCTACTGGAGGGTTCGTCGATCCGAAGCTTCCGAGTGGCTACGCACCCTTCGGAATCGCAACGGTGAACGGGATGCTCGTCGTCACATTCGCGAAGCAACAGCCCGGTAGCGAAGACGAGCTTCACCACCAGGGCTTCGGTGTCGTCGACGCGTTCGACACCGACGGCAACCTGATCTCGCGGATCGCGACGCACGGCCAGCTCAACGCGCCGTGGGGAATTGCCCTGGCGCCGGCAAAGTTCGGTCCATTCAGCGGCGACCTGCTGATCGGGAACTTCGGCGATGGGCGGATCAACGCCTACGCCCAGCAGCCCAACGGATCGTGGGAGCGAGCCGGAGGGCTCCGGGACTCATCCGGTCGGAGGATCTCGATCGACGGCTTGTGGGGCATCGGGTTCGGCAACAACGGTCTTGCCGGGCTTTCGACGACGCTGTACTTCGCGGCCGGGCCGAACGACGAGGCAGACGGCCTGTTCGGCTCGATCACGGCCAATAACTGAACTCCACTCAGCCCGCGAACCTGGCTCAGCTTCGGTCGGCCGGGTTCGCGGGCTCGTGCTGGGTGATGCCGCGCTGCACGCAACGGCTTCCGTCGCGCCCTCGTGGAGCCGGCAGGACGGCTGACAGCGGCGGCGTAGGCTCGGTCACTCGGAGGTACGCGGGCCGCTTACGAAGACGGTCGCCAGGGTGCTGAAGGGTCGGGCTGCGCCTCAGGCTTTGTGGGCTTCGAGCTCCTCCGTGTCGACGATCGCCACTGTCCTAGTGCCGTTCCCTACGCGCAGCGTGCCGTGACGATCGATCGCAAGCCGCAGGCTCATCTGCTCGAGCTGCTGCAGCTTCAGGGGAAGGTCGATGCAGTAGGCCTTAACGTTCACGGTATCGAGCGCGTGCACGAACGGCGGCTGACCAGAGCGTGCGTAGAGCGTGTAGGCCCAGCGCCCGTCGCCACTCGCCTTTCTCGTCACCGGCTGGCCGCGCATCTCGACCTCTGCTTCGCGCCTGTCGACGACCGGCCTGGGATCGAGCTTTCCTCGTGCAACGTCGAAGAGACGCACGCGATAGTGCGGCGTCGGCCTGACCGAGAGGTATTCGATCAGGTACAGCCGCGAACCGTCGGGAGAGATTGCGTCGAAGGCCCAGGAACCCCGGAGATCGATCTTGTGGAGTGTCTTCAGCGTGCGCGTCGCCAACACCACAAAGGAGGTCGAGCCGGGCGCGCCGGGATACGGTTCATAGGAAGCAACGACGAGCGCTTGCTGATTGCCTGAGACGCCGCCCGTCGAGTTGTCGAACGCAACGAGAGGGATCCCGTAGAAGCCGCGCAGCACGCTGCTCCTGACGACTCGACCGTTGCGGACGCTGATCGCCGCCACGAGCGTCGAGCGTTGCGTCACGAGGGTGACGTAGCGAAGCGAGCCGTGCGGAGCGCGCACTCCGCTCGCACCGTAGACAAGTCCCGGCGCGAACGGCGAACCGTCCCCGCGGGCTGCGGTTGCAAGGAGAGCCGTCGAGGCCGCGACAGCGACGAACGTGACGAACCCCTTCATCTTTCCTCCTCTCAGTTGAGGACGACGCATGCGTCGTGGGCAGCTCGCGCGATTGTGCGGACGGTAATTACGTGCCCTTGGCGGTCGAGGACAGCGACGGTGCCGCGCGCGAGCGAGGGAGTTACGGCCGCACCTGCGCCGTAGGTGACGTTGTATGACCCGAGCGGAACCTTCGCCTGCCGGACGAGATCCCCGTTGAGTCGATGGATGCGCACGGTCCCATCGTGACCGCTCGCGACGAACGCGAGCCGGCCGACGAAGGCGATGTGCTGAGGTGGCGTCGCCGCGGGAAGGACGGCAACTGGGCGCCGGCGCCTGCGCTCGTAGACGGCGAGGCGGTGCGAACTTCCCGACGTCACCCATATGTGCTCGCCGTCGGGAGCGGCGACGACGTCGTGGGCCAGGAAGGGGGGCTTGAATGTCCCGACAAGCCGGGGTCGCCGCGCCTTCCGTGCGTCTAGGACGGCGACGAGCTGGGCCTTCGACCCGAGTGAGGTCCAGATCTCTTCGCCATCGGGTGTAAGCGTCACGTGTCGCGCCGGGCCGGGAACGTCGACGCGCGCGAGGACGCGACCCCGATCGACATCGACGGTGACGACCTGCTGCCGCGTTGAGTCGGTGATGTGCGCGAGCGGGGCGCGAGCGGCCGTGTAGCGCGGCGCCGAGAAGCCGTCGACGACCGCTTGCACTCGGCGCTCACTGGCGTCGACGAGCGAGATACGGCCGCCCGCCGTATGGGCGACCACTGCAGTCACACCGCCGACGTACTCGATGCTGCGCGGGCCGGAGGGTGTCGGAATCGACCCGGTCATGCGCCCGCTCGTCGTGTCGACGAAGACGACGCGCGCCTCAAGGTCCGCAGTCACAAGCGCACAAGCGCCCTCGCTCTGGGGCGCCGCTTCCGTCCAGGAGCGGAGATCGAGCGAAAGAGGCAGTGCTGCGGCGTTCGCGAGGAACGTCCGTCTGTCCATTCTCCTATTACGCCAAGTGCCGCTCGGGAGGTCCCGGCCGCGCGGTGGCCCGGACCTCTCGGCTCACCTTCCTCGTATCTCGGGCATGGACCTCTCGAGCAGGTTCCGTCGTACTGTGGGCACGGCATGCTCGCGGGTCGAGATGAGCGCGCCCGCGTGCGCGGTGCGCAGCGAGGGTCGACCTCGGATCTCGAGGCGCTCTTCCGAATGCACTGGCCCCGAGCTTTCCGCGCCGCCTACCTCGTCACACATGACGCCGCAGCTGCCGAGGACATCGCCCAGGAGGCGTTCCTGGCAGCGATCCGCGCCCTTGATCGCTTCGACAGCCGGCGGCCCTTCGGGCCGTGGCTCCACCGGATTACCGTCAACCGCGCGATCGACTGGGCGCGGGCACGGAAGCTACGCGCAGAAGTCGAGCTTGGGCACGCCGGCAGTTCCCCCGATGCGCCCGCTGTCCCGAACAACGACACGTTTCGCGCGCTCCGTCGGCTGTCGCCCGAGCAGCGGGCCGTGATCGTGATGCGCTACCTGCTCGACATGACGCCGGGAGAGATTGCGAAGGCGCTCGTTCTTCCCCGCGGAACCGTCAATTCGCGTCTCCGCCGTGGTCTCGACGCGATGCGTGAGGAGCTGTGAAGCGCGACCTCGAACGCATCGCGATCCCCGGCGAGCACGAGGTGCGCGAGCGTGCGTGGCGAGTGGCGGAAGCGGCCTTCGTCGAGCGTGAGGGCGTGGAGCGGCGGCCTCGCACATGGCGCGTCGCGCTCAGCGTCGCGGTTGCGACTGCCGCGGTGCTCGCCGTCGTGAGTCCCCCTGGTCGCGCGGTGCTCGACGACATCCGCGCGGTGGTCGGCGTCGAACACGCCGAGCCGGCCCTCTTCTCGCTGCCGACCAAGGGACGCCTGCTCGTCACCTCGGGTGCGGGCGTTTGGGTCGTGCAGCATGACGGCTCCAAGCGACTCTTAGGCCGCTACCGAGAGGGGAGCTGGTCCCCGTTCGGTCGCTTCGTCGTCGTCGCCCGAGAGAACGAGCTCGCCGCACTCGAACCTGACGGCAACATCCGCTGGACGTTGGCACGTCGCAATGTCAGCTCACCCCGCTGGACGGGAACCGACGCCGACACACGCATCGCGTACGTTGACCGCACAGGAATACGCGTCGTCGCCGGCGATGGGACTGGCGATCGACTCCTCGTGCGCGCCGGCAGTGGACCTCTTGCCTGGCGTCCAGGCCCACGTTTTGTGCTCGCGTACTCAATGTCGGGGAGCGTCCGAGTCGTCGACGCAACGTCCGCCCGCACGCTTTGGTCGGTACGGCTCCCGCAAGGGAGCGTGACGGGAATCGAGTGGTCGGCGGACGGGCGACGGCTCCTCGTCCTCTCGCCGCACCACCTGCGTCTCTACGACGACCACGGGCGCTTGGTCGGCCAGGAGGATCCATCCGAGGGATGGCCCGATGTGGCCGCGATTTTCCGGCCCCACACACGCGAAGCGACGGTCGCGCGGCTCCACGGGTCGCAATCGAGCGCCTACCTCTTGAGCGGTCCGACTCTCTTCAACGGGACAGGCGCCTTCGACGGACTTGCTTGGTCGCCGGATGGCCGCTGGCTCGTTGTCGGGTGGCCGACCGCGGATCAGTGGGTCTTCGTGCGGGCGGAAGGCCCCCGGCGGATCCGGGCGGTCTCCAACGTCTCCGAGCAGTTCCGCTCTCGCTCGCTGCCGCGCATCGAGGGATGGTCGAAGTAGAAGCGAGATCGCAGGGGACACACTCCGGAACCGCGACAGATCGTGTCGGGCCGACCTCGAAAAGCGCAGCCGCCGAGCTTCCGGCCGACGATCATCGTGCGGCCGCCGGCTACATCCTGGTCGGAGCCGCGATCGACCACAGCTCGTAGCCTTCGGTCATGAGTGCAATAGACATGCAGCAATCTGCGCGCAAAGCCCACCATGTGGTCGTGGTCGGCGGCGGCTTTGGCGGGCTCCAGGCCGTCCGCAAGCTTCGCCGAGCGCCGGTCGACATTACCCTCATCGATCGGCGGAACTTCCATCTCTTCCAGCCGCTGACCTACCAGGTCGCTACGGGAGCCCTCTCCGCCGGCGAGATCGCCTATCCGTTGCGGGCGATCTTCAAGCGCCATCCGAACGTTCACGTGCTGATGGCCGAGGTGGCCGACTTCGATCTCGACGCGCGCGAGCTCGAGCTTCGTCCGGTATTCGGGATCCCGGCACCAGCGAGGCTCCCGTACGACACGCTCATCGTCGCCGGAGGGTCGCGCTACTCGTACTTCGGCCACGACGAATGGCGCGAGCATGCCGCCGAGGTGAAGTCGCTCGAGAGCGCGCTCGTCGTCCGCACGCGCCTGCTTAGCGCCTTCGAAGCCGCCGAAGGAGAGGCCGACCCGGACCGTCGCGCGGCGTGGCTCACCTTCGTCGTCGTCGGCGCCGGCCCGACCGGCGTCGAGATGGCCGGGCAGATCGCCGAGCTCGCACGCGACACGCTCCGACGCGAATTCAGCGCAATCGACCCACGCAGCGGTCGCATTCTGCTGGTCGAGGCGGGAGATCGCATCCTCGCAACGTTTCCGCCGTCGCTCTCGGCGAAGGCGACACGATCACTCGAGAAGCTCGGCGTGACCGTGCTCGTCGGGCGGATGGTCGTCGGGATCGATGGTGACAGCGTCATGATCGACGGAAACGGCGAGTCGGAGCGGATCGCGACCCTGGACCGTCGTCTGGGCGGCAGGCGTCACCGCGTCGGGGCTCGCCGGAAGGCTCGCCGAGCTGACCAGGGCCGAGCGGGATAACGCCGGGCGTGTGACCGTCGAGCCGGATCTCACGCTTCCGGGGCATCCCGAGGTCTTCGCCCTCGGCGACATGGTCCGCGTGCGCGGCCCCGACGGCACGTCGGTCGTTCTTCCTGGAGTAGCCCCGGTTGCCATGCAACAGGGTCGCTACGCGGGGAGCGTCGTCCGGGCACGGCTGCGCTCGCAGCCGGCGTCGCCGTTCCGCTACCGGGACAAGGGAAACCTCGCAACCATCGGCCGCGCCGCCGCGGTCGCCGACATCAAGGGGCTGAAGCTGAGCGGATTCGTCGCGTGGCTCACGTGGTTGCTCGTGCACCTCTTCTATCTCGTCGGTTTCCAGAACCGGATCCTGGTCTTCATCCGTTGGGCGTTCAGTTTTGCCACTCGCGGGCGTGGTGCGCGCCTCATTGTCGAATCGTGGGTGGAGACCCCTCAGGGCGGGCGTCACAGGTCAGAGTAAGTCGTCGAAGCGCCTAAAGATCTCTCGCCGATCCACCGGCAATGTGAGCCCGAGGCCCTGTGCAACCTCGTCCTCGAGCTGTCCGAAGAGCTCGCCTTTAGAACGCAGCGCGTGGTCGCAGTGCCTCGACGAGCTCCGCGTCGGCCCCACGCTCGAAGAATCGGTCGCCGTGCCAGGTGTCGCGTCCGTGTGAGCGCCACCGGGCGAGCTCGACCACCTGAGCGGTGAGCCGGCAGTCGCACACCTGTTTGGCGACCAGCACCTCTCCACGCCACAGTTTCTTGGCAGCCCACAGCACGTGGTACCAGAAATCGTTTGCGAGCTGATCGAATTCCGCCTGCGTGGGAGCTTCCGGTTCGAGGCTCGAAGGCCGCAGCGTGTCGGTCCCGATGCCGTCGTCGTACAGGACGCGGAAGCCACGTGCGAGCACAGCGCCCGCTTCCCGAGGCAGCGCCGCAGCTACGCCGGCGGGCAAGATCGCGAAGTCGACCTCGAGGCCGTCTCGGTAGAGAACGCGACGCTCCTCGAAACTGCCCACGGCCGTCGGCTCGCGGAAGGTGAGAAGCGGCTGCCCAAACCGCCGCAACCAGTCCCCATCGCACAGGTACCGCGCGGGCTCTTCGACGAAGAGCGCAAGGTCCACGTCCGAAACCTCGTCGGCCGGTGTGTCCACGCGAGCCTGTGAGCCGATCAAGACGACAGCGTGAACATCAAGCTGCTCGCCGGCCCAGGCGGCGACGTTCTTCAGGAACGCGCTAACCACGACTCGACCGCATCGACGACGCACTCCGCACCTCGGATTGGGATCTCGGCATCCTGACGTGAGACAGCCTTGCCGAAGGCGTCGATCACGCCCGAATGCTTCGATCGAGTCTCGCCGAGCGAGTTGAGCGCCTGCTCGGCGGCGTAGTACGCGCGCGAAACAGCCTGTGCTCCGAAATATAGGCGCCTGACCTCGCGGCTGTTGTTATACTCAGTATGACAATGACGTCGAGACGCTCGAAAGTACTTGCCGTCTCTGTTCCTCCTGAGGCCGCCGATGAGTTCCAGCGGCTTGCCGACGTCGAAGGCCGCAACAAGAGCGAGCTCTTCCGGGAAATGCTGCGGGTCTACGGCGCCTATCGCGAGACCGGGCGCTTTGAGTCGCTTCAGCGGTACGGGGCCGCCCGTGCTCGCCAACTCGGGATCCGTGACGAGCGAGACGTCGAGCGCCTGATCGACGAGGTTCGGCGAAGGTGAAGGTCGTCGCCGACACCAACGTCCTGGTGTCGGCGCTGATCTTTCCAGGAGGTGCACCGGAGGCTTTCTATCGCCTCGGGCTCGAGGGACGTATCACGCTCGTGACATCGCCACCTTTGTTAGCGGAGCTCGGACGCGTTCTGACTGAGAAGTTCGGCTGGCAGCGAGATCAGGCTGACGAGGCGCTGGAGCAGTTGATTCGCCTTTGCGAGATCGTCTATCCCGGCAAGGCCGTCACAGACATCGAAGCTGATCCGGCTGACAATCGAGTCCTGGAGGCTGCTGCCGCAAGCAACGCTGCTGTGATCGTCTCTGGTGATCAGCACCTGCTGTCGTTAGGTGTCTGGCGTGGAATTCCGATTCGACGGCCGGCGGCATTCCTCACCGAGTTACAGTCGAAGCACAATGGCTGAAGAGAACGACGCCACAGCCGCGAAAGCCATCATCGACGCCAACCTGTACATGGTGCTCGCGACGGCCGACGAGGACGGCAACCCTTGGGCGTCGCCCGTCTACTACGCGCCTGACGAGTACCGCGACTTCTTCTGGGCCTCGAGACCCGAGGCGAGACATTCCCGCAACATCGCCGCCCGCCCCGGCCAGGCGATCGCGATCGTCATCTTCGACTCCACTGTCCCCGCAGGCACCGGTCGGGGGGTCTACATGTCGGCGGTCGCTCGACAGCTCCGCGACGACGAGACCGTCGAAGGCCTCGCCGTCTTTTCTCGCCGCTCGCTGGACCACGGCGAGTCCGAGTGGACGGCCAAGGACGTCCAACCGCCGGCCGAGCTCCGCCTGTACCAGGCGACGGCCACGGAGCACTACATCCTCGGCGAGCGCGACGAGCGCGTACGCGTGACGCTGTAGTCAGGCGCGGCGACGGGCGTCGAGGCGGATCGTCCACGGCTCGATCGTGCCGACGACGAGATGTGTCTCGCTCCACGGGTCGCGGGCGAAGGTGGCGCGAACGGCTTCCTCCGACTCGGCCTCGACGGCGTGCGCGACGCGGTGCTCGTCGGCGAGCGGGCCGCCGAGCACGAGGAAGCCCTCGTCGACGAGGCCGTCCATGAACGACGCGTGCCCGTCCCAGCCCGACTGCTCCTCCAAAGGACGCGACGCATCCCATTGCGGGCCGGAGCGGTGGAGGATCACGAGGAACATCGGCACTCCGCGCGTTCTACCATGCCGCCTGGCCTCAAAGGTCTACCGATCGGCGAGCGCGGTGGCGGCGCCTCCCGCTTCCGTCGCCGGCTGCACCGTGCGACCCGCCGCGGCGCCGCGATGCGTCGCAAGCACGGACCCGATCAGGACGAGCGCGAAACCGACCCCCATCGAGACGGTGAAGTGCTCGTTGAGGATCGTCACGCCGAGCACGGCTGCGACAGCCGGGTTCACGTACGTGATGACGGTCGCTCGAACCGGGCCGATCTCCCCGATGAGGGCGAAGAAGAGCAGGAACGCGAGCGCAGTGCAGACAAGCGCGAGCGCAACCACGGATGCCACGACACGACCGGCCGGCATCGTCGACGGGAACGAAAACGCTGCTATCGGCACGTAGACGACCGTCGTCAGGGCGAGTGATGCGGCAATCACGCCGAGACCCGGTGCGTCGGCCAGGTAGCGTACGAGCAGGATCGGGCCAACGGCGTAACCGACCACGACCACGGCCATCTCGAGGAGCGGTCGCACGCCCGCGCCGACGACATCCACGCCCACGATCGCGGCGACGCCGGCAAATCCGACGAGCAGGCCGACGACCGCGACCCGGCCCAACCGGTCCCATCCCATCGCCCACACGATGACGGCTCCGACGAGCGGCACCGCGGCGATCAACAGACCGGCGAGCGAACTGGACAGATGCTGCTCGGCCGATGACAGGAAGAACCACGGAATCGCGATCTCCACAGCAGTGAAGACGAGAAGAGCCGTTCTGTGGCGAAGCAGCGGCCGAAGCTCCCCGCGGAACGCCGCGATCGGCACGAGCAACAGCGCGGCCAGACCCGTGCGAGCAAGCACGAGGAACTCGGGTGAGACCTCGCGGACCGCGACCCGGATCAGCAGGTAGGGGATGCCCCAGATGACGCACATCGCACCGAACAGGAGCCAGGCACGCTGCGAGACCGCGCGGTCAGACGAGGTGCCCGTCATGCCCCTCACCGTACGTGCAACGAGAGAGGTTGCGGATTTGTGAGCCGAGCCTGAGCCTGCAGCCCGGCGGAAGTGCGGGCAACCGTACCTCCGAGACCGGGCCGGCATGCGAACATTCACTTCGTGACGCTTTTTTCTGTGCGACGCCCTTGAGCATCGAGGGCGACCAGGGCCTGCCGGCCGAGCTGCAGGCACGCGTCCGACGCCTGCTCCAAGACCCCAACGCCGACTTTCTGATCTGGTGCGGTAAACCCGTGTGGGCGTACACCGACGTCGCCGGGAGACGCCGAGAGGCTCGAGGACGTCGAGCCTGGCCGCGCCGTGACTCCGATCGAGCGCGACGGGCGTCCGCTGGCCGCGATCGTGCACGACGCCGCCCTTTTGCAAGAGGCGGAGCTCGTCGCACAGGTGGCGGCCGAGGTCGCGCTCGAGGTCGAGCGGGACCGTTTTCTGTTCGAGCTGGAGGCGACGGAGCGACGCAGCCGTGCACTGCTCGACGCGATGCCCGACAAGATGTTCCGCGTCAGCCGCGACGGGATCATTCTGGATATCCAGGAGAACGAAGCGCTGTCCACGACCCCGACTCAGGTCAAGGTCGGCAAGAGCGTCTACGACACGCCGAACCCGCGCGAAACCACCGACCGTCTCATGGCCGCCGGGAGACTGGCGCTCGACACCGGCGAGCTGCAGACGATCGAGTTCGATGTCGGAGTCGAAGGCGATCTGCGCCACATGGAGGGCCGCTTCAGCGCGAGCGGCGACGACGAGTTCCTGGCGGTCATTCGCGACGTGACCGAGCGAAAGCGCCACGAGGTCGAGCAGCAGGCACTCCACCGCGTTGCCCTGGCCGTCGCCGGCGAGCGTCGCCCCGAGCGGATCTTCGACGTCGTGACCGAAGAGGTCGGCCGGGTGCTCGGAGCCCACTCGGCGAATCTGCTGCGCTACGAGGAGGGCGGCGTATCCGTGATCGTCGGCCGCTGGAGCGAGCCCGGCGTGTACACGGGGCCGGTGGGCGAGCGCTCCCCGGTCAAGGCGGGCTCGTCGACACAGATCGTCTACACCACCGGCCGCCCGGTTCGCCTCGGGCTCGACGACGGCGTCGAGCCGGGGTTTGCCTATTACCTACGAAAAATCGGCGCCAACTCGATCGTTGCGGCGCCGATCACTGTCACGGGCCGTCTCTGGGGGATGATCACAGCCCGCCTGACTCCTCCGAGCATCTTCCCCGAAGGCGCTGAGGAGCGCCTCAACGGCTTCGCTCGCCTCGTCTCGGTCGCGCTCGCGAACGAGGAGGCTCGCGAGCAGCTCGCTGCGTCTCGTGCCCGCCTCGTGTCGACCGCAGACGACGAGCGGCGCCGGCTCGAACGCAATCTCCACGACGGCGCCCAGCAGCGGCTCGTCTCCCTCTCGCTGTCCCTTCGACACGCGCGGCGCAAGCTCGCCTCTGATCCGGATCGTACCGACGACCTGCTTGAGGCGGCAAGCAGGGAGCTGGAGGTCGCCCTCGAGGAGCTTCGGGAGCTCGCGAGAGGAATCCATCCCGCCGTCCTCACGGATCGAGGCCTGGCACCCGCGTTGCTTGCCCTGGCCGATCGCGCGTCGCTGCCGGTTCAACTCGACGTCCCGACGGGCGAGCGCCTGCCCGCGCGAGTCGAGGCTGCTGCCTACTACCTGGTGTCGGAGGCGCTCACCAACGTCACCAAGTACGCCGACGCCACCGGCGTAGAGATCTGCGTTGCGCGCGAGGACGGCTTCGCGCTGGTCGAGGTCACCGACGACGGCATCGGCGGCGCAGATCCGCAACAGGGATCGGGGCTGCGCGGCCTGTACGACCGAATCGAGGCCCTCGAGGGAACGCTTTCCGTCCACAGCCCGCCGGGCGAGGGAACGACGATCAGCGCGAGGATCCCGCTGCTGTCGATCGAGATGGTGGCGCGGATACCTGGATGAACCCACCCTGGGCCCTTCTGGCGACGCGGCCACTTCGACGGCGCTTGATCCGACGGTAACTCGCCGTCGAACGGAAGAATCGGCCCGTGACGTCGCGGCCTGACCCCGCCCAGCAGTTCGACACGAAGATCGCGGTTGTCCTGCTCGCCGACCTGGCCGTCTGGCAGAAGACGAACGTGACGGCGTTTCTCGTCAGCGGGATCGCCGGAACCGTGGACGGGATCGTCGGCGAGCCCTACCGGGATGCGTCGGGCAACGACTACCTCCCGATGTTCGTTCAGCCGGTACTCGTGTACGAGGCGGACTCCGCCGGCCTGCGCCGCGCATACGACCGGGCAATGGATCGTGGCGTCACCCCCGCGATCTACACACGTGAGCTCTTCACGACGAATCACGACGAAGCGAACCGAGCCGCCGTCGCTCCCGTCGCAGCCGAGGACCTCGACCTGGTGGGTATCGCCTTCCGTGCGGAACGCAAGACGGTCGACAAGATCGTGGACCGGCTTCGCTTCCACCCCTGAGCCGTCGCCGCCGAAGTACGGCTACCCGTACCTCAGAAGACCGGTTACGCACACTGGCAGGCCGGGCGAAGTTCGGCAAGCTACCGCCTTCAGCTCTCGTCTGCGAGGCCGCATGAGCGAAACTGATTTCGACGAGTGGGTGCGCCGCCGCTTGGCGGACTGGCCCACGCCGCAGATCCTCGACTTCGAGGGATGGCTTCGTGAGCGGGATCTCGTCGAGTTCATTCCTGCCGTGCATGAGGCCGCGAGGAACCGAGGCGTCGAGCCGGGACAGATCAACGGCCGGGATCCAAAACGACGGCTGGTCGACCATCTCGTCGCGCGTATCAAGCGGCTGGTGCGCGCTCGCGCTCTCCTTCGGGAAGACGGCGGCTCCGTGATCGAGATTGCGGCACACACCGCGGAGATCGAGCGACTGAGAGCCGAGCTCGCGGACGTCGTCAAGGAATCCGCGGCCTGATCGCGCGGTCAGGCCGCTTCTTCCTGCGCCAGGGCGGCTTCGGCTTCCACCGCCTCGACTTCGACCGCTTGCTCGGGAGAGCGCAGGAAGATCGCGGCGACCACGATCGCGAGAATCACGAGGCCGGCACCGACGGCAAATGCGAGCTGGTAGCCGCCCGTTAGCGCCGACGCGGTGGAGTCGCCGCCGTTCAGCAGGCTGTCGGTCCGTGTCGTGGAGAGGCTCGCGAGCACGGCGAGCCCAAGGGCGCCGCCGACCTGCTGGGAGGTGTTGACCAGGCCTGAAGCGAGACCCGAGTCGCTCGGGCCGGCGCTCGAGAGCGCGAGCGTGAAGAGCGACGGGAAGACGAGCCCTCCGCCCACACCGATCAGGATCATCGCGGGGAGGACGTCGCGCACATAGTGGCCTTCGACCGGCACGCGGACGAACAGCGCGAGCCCGATGGCAATCATGCCGAGCCCCGGCAACAGCGTCGCGGCGGCGCCGAACCGCATGATCAGCCGAGCCGAAAGGCCGACGGACAGCGTCCCGATGATGAGCGCCACCGGGAGGAAGGAGAGGCCGACCTCGATCGCGTCGTACCCGAGCACGCGCTGCAGGTACAGCGCTCCTAGGAAGAAGATGCCGAACAGCCCGGCGACGGCGAGCGCCTGGATCCCGTTCGCTGCCGAGACGACCCGCGACCGGAAGATGCGGAGCGGCACGAGCGGGTTGGCCGCGCGACTCTGACGCACGACGAACGCGCCGAGCAGGACGATTGCAAGTGCGCCGAGCCCGAGCGTATGGAGAGAAGCCCAGCCGCGGTCCCCGGCCTCGAGAATCGCGTAGATCCCGATCATCAACGCACTGACGACGAGCAGCGCGCCTGGTACGTCAGCCCCCCGTTCGAGCCCGATCCCCTCGTCGCGGTCGAGCAGCCTCGATGTGAGGATCGCGGTCGCGAGACCGATGGGGAGGTTGATGTAGAAGATCCAGTGCCAGCTGATGAGCTGTGTGAGGACACCGCCTGCGAGGAGACCGATCGAGCCGCCGCCGGCAGCAACGAACGTATAGACGCCGAGCGCCTTCGTTCTCTCGCCCGGCTCCGGGAACATCGTCACGATGATCCCGAGGATCACCGCGGCGGTCATGGCGCCTCCGGCTCCCTGGACGAATCGCGCCGCGATCAGAAGCGCCTGGCTCTGCGCCAGGCCGCAGAGCGCGGAGGCTGTTGTGAAGACCGCCAGGCCGATCATGAACATCCGCTTCCGACCGATCAGGTCGCCGAGACGCCCGGCGAGGAGCAGCAGCCCGCCGAACGCGATCAGGTACGCGTTGACGACCCAGGCCAGGTTCGCCTGCGAGAAGTTCAGATCATCCTGGATCGACGGCAGCGCGACGTTCACGACCGTCTGATCGAGGACGATCATCAGGAATCCCGCGCACAGAACGATCAACGCGATCCACCGATCGCGGTCGCTCCGCTCCTGCGACTGCGGCTCTGGAGTCATCGTCCTTCCAGGTTGGCCGCCGTCGCACGTGCACCGCAGTAGGGCCAGCCGACCTCTTTCTTACGGCTAGCCGCACCGCGGTGCGAGCTGTCAGGTGAGCTCGCTGCGCAAGATCCGCCAGAGCCCGATCAGGACGGGCAGCACCATCCAGACGGCGAGCGTCGTGCCGACACGTGCCCACTCCGTACCGTTCATGACGTGCTCGGTCATCGGTCCGAAGGAACGTCCTCCGTCGAGCCATCTGGCAGTACCTGTAAGCGCGGA
This sequence comes from uncultured Actinomycetes bacterium, assembly GCA_963759365.1. GTDB lineage: Bacteria > Actinomycetota > Thermoleophilia > Gaiellales > Gaiellaceae > 3-1-20CM-4-69-9. The sequence goes on along the minus strand of CAVWYX010000004.1, from coordinate 92,912 downwards.
GATCGAGCCCAGCGCCGTCCAGGCGAGCGGCAGCGCGAACGAGGCAACGATCGCCGGTGCGGAAGAGAGAAACACCGCTCCATAAGCGAGACCCGTGATCATCGACGTAACCATCAGGATCAATTCCTGACCCAGGACCGTCGCGGAAAGTGACCACGTTCCAGGCAGGCCCGGGTCGGCGAACGCCGTCGCTACCAGCGCGAACGCGAGCGACAGGCCAACGGCCGCGCATGCGAGCAGGATCCCGCCGGCGAGCTTGGCGGCAAGCACGCGCGTCCGCTTGGGGACGAGCGTGAACGTGATCAGCGTTGTTCGCTGCGACCACTCCGAGCTGACGAGCAGGATCCCGACGATCGGCAGAAGCACGTACGAGGGAAACAGCGCCGACGCCAGGATGTTTCGCAGCGTGTGATCGGACGCGTGCCCCAGCACCGCCTGGAGGATCGCGAAGGTCATCGCGAGACCGACGATGCCGAGCTGCAGCCAGAAGCCCGCCCGCGTGTCGACCGCCTTGCGCAGCTCGACGGCTGTGAGCCTTACAAGGCTCGGTCGCGCGTCGACGGAACGATCTGCGAGCCGAGGCTCGAGTGTGACGGTGGCGGTGCTCATCAGGCGGCCTCCTCGAGATCCGGGCCGGCGTCCGGCTCATCGCCGGCGGTGAGGTTGAAGAACAGTTGCTCGAGCCCGCTGCCTCCGGCGGGGCCGAGGCGCGTCAGCGCGACACCACCCGCAAAGGCCGCGCGGCCGACGTCTTCGGGCAATGCGTCGACGAGCATCCCGCCGTCCGGCGCCTCGCCGGCAGCAAGACCGGCGGTCGACATCGCCCGACGCAGAGCGCCCATGTCATCGGCCCGTACGAGCGTGCCCGTGCCGGACAGAAGCTCGCCTCGCGTGCCTTGCGCGACGATGCGGCCGCGGTCGATGATCACGAGCCGATCCGCGAGCGCCTCGACCTCGAGCAGCAGGTGCGACGAGAGGAGCACCGTGCCGCCGCGGTCGGCGAAGTCGCGAAGCAGCTCGCGCATCCAGCGCATTCCGGGGGGATCGAGACCGTTCGCGGGCTCGTCGAGGATCAGGACCTCGGGGTCGCCGAGAAGTGCGTGTGCGATCCCGAGCCGCTGACGCATGCCGAGCGAGTAGTGACGCACCCGCTTCCGCGCGGCCGAGTGGTCGAGGCCGACGAAGTCCAGCAGTCGTTCGATTCGTTGCCCGTCCACTCCCATCATCTGGGCGGAGACTGCGAGCGCTTCGCGCCCGCGGCGGCCGCCGTGCTGTGCGGCGGCGTCGAGAAGGATCCCGACACGCCTGCCCGGGTTGGGCAGCTCCCGAAAGCTTTTGCCGAGGACCGTTGCCTGTCCGGCGTCGGGATCGGACAAGCCGGTGATGATCCGGAGAGTCGTCGTCTTGCCGGCGCCGTTCGGGCCGAGGAAGCCCGTGACGGTTCCGGGCTCAGCGTGCACGCCGGCGCCCTGGAATTCCGCCCCGACGCGTCGCCGGAGGAAGTATCGGAGGCCGCCGGAGTCATCCGTGCAACCGCCCGCGCAGCGCTCGAGGAGCTGCGCGAGGTGATCGGGGTGCTTCGCGACGACGTGGACGCGGATGCTCCCCAGCAGCCGCAGCCGACGTTCGCGCAGATCCCGGCTCTCATCGAGGAATCGCGTGCCGCCGGGATGAACGTGCGTCTGCGGGAGGAAACGGGCGAGGAGGTCCCGGTCGGGCTGGGACGCACCGCTTACCGAGTCGTTCGGGAAGGCCTCACGAACGCGCGCAAGCATGCGCCGGGGGCCGCCGTCGACGTCACCATTTCACGCATGGCTCCTTCGGCGCTGGTGGTCAGGATCGCCAGCCGACCGGCGGTCGGCGTCGCGGCGCGCCCGGAGGTGAGGCAGCCAGGGACGGGCAGCGGGCTCGTCGGCCTCGCCGAGCGCGTCGAGCTGGCGGGCGGGGAGCTCAAGTTCGGCACCGACGAAACCGGCGACTTCGTTCTGGTGGCAGGGCTGCCATGGCCGTCATGAGCGGCACGGTGCGCGTCTTGCTCGTGGACGACGACCCGCTCGTTCGCTCGGGCCTGAGGATGATGCTCACCGGCGCCGAGCGCATCGAGATCGTCGGCGAGGTCGACGACGGACGAGGCGTGCTGGCTGCTGTCGACAGCCATCACCCCGACGTCGTGCTGATGGACATCCGCATGCCGCAGCTCGACGGCATCGCCGCCACGCGGCTACTCCGCGGTCAACCACAACCGCCGGCCGTGCTCGTGCTCACCACCTTCCAGGCCGACGAGCTCGTACTCAGCGCATTGCGGGCCGGCGCCTCGGGGTTCTTGCTGAAGGACACGCCTCCGGCCGAGCTCGTCCGGGCAATCGAAGCGGTTCAGGCCGGTGACAGCGTCCTCTCACCCACAGTGACGCGAACGCTCGTCGAGCTCGTCGCGGGCGGCTCCGACGCGGACGAGCGCCACGAACGAGCGCGGGAGAAGCTCGCAACTCTCAGCGTCCGCGAGCACGAGGTCGCGCTCGCAGTCGGTCGTGGGCTCGCGAACGCCGAGATCGCAGCGGAGCTCTACATGAGCCTGGCGACGGTGAAGGCGTACGTCTCACGGCTGCTACTCAAGCTCGGCGTCGAAAACCGGGTCCAGGTCGCGCTGCTCGTGCAGGAAGCGCAGAGCTGAACGGCGAGACCTAGGCGACGTCGGGCTTCGGCTCGGCCTGCTCGAGCCGCTCGAGCTCTCGCTCGACCATCTCGCGACCCTTCTCGAGGAAATCGATCATGAGCTCGATCTCCTCGTCGGAGTGGTTCTCGAGCAACCGCACCGTCCCGTGATACAGCGGCTCGTAGTACGGAAGCGCGCGCTCGACCATTCCCGGGACGAGCTCCACGAGCACGCGCCGTCGGTCCTCGGTGTCGCGGCGTCGCCGAGCGTAACCCGCCCGCTCGAGCCGGTCGACGAGTGTGGTGATCGCCCCGCTCGAGAGGTGCATCGCTTTCGCCAGCTGCCCGGCGGTGATCGATCCCCGCTGGCTGAGGATGTCGAGGCACCGCATGTCGGTCCGGTTGATCCCTATCGCTGCGGCGACGTATTCGTCGAAAGCCTCCGAGACGTTCTGGGAAGAGCGGATCGCGAGCGAGAGCCGCTGGAGCAGCTCGCGCCTTGCGCGGCTCGGTGATTTTCTCTTGACAGTCGAATCTCTCATTTGATAAAAGACTTAATCGTCAAGACAGTCTAACGCGGATGGAGTAGCAATGGAAGAAGCGATTCAGGCAACCAACCTTCGAAAGGCATACGGAAAGGTTCGAGCGCTGGACGACCTCACCCTCCGCGTCCGCGCAGGAACGATCTTCGGCCTCCTCGGCCCGAATGGCGCCGGCAAGTCGACCACGGTCAAGATCCTCACGACGCTGTCTCGCCCCGACGCGGGTGAAGCTCGGGTCGCGGGGTTCGACGTCCTCGAAGCACCGCAACGCGTCCGGCACGCCATCGGAGTCGTCGGCCAGCGCCACGGATCCGCAGAAGAGGCGACCGGCCGTGAGAACCTCGTTCTCCAGGGCGCGCTGTACGGAGTCAGCGGCTCGGAGCTGAAACAGCGCGTCGACGAGCTGCTGGAGCGGTTCGGGCTCGTCGAAGCCGCCGACCGGCCGGTCCGAACGTACTCGGGAGGGATGCAGCGGCGGCTCGATGTCGCCATGGGCCTCTTGCACCGGCCACGCGTGCTCTTTCTCGACGAGCCGACGACCGGGCTCGATCCGGAGATGCGCACGGCCTTGTGGGCCGAGATCGAACGGCTCGCACGCGACGAGCAGATAACCATCCTCCTAACGACGCACTACCTGGACGAGGCCGACCGGCTCGCGTCCGAGCTCGCGATCGTGGACCGCGGCCGCGTTGTCGCCATGGGCACTCCCGACGAGCTCAAGAGGGAGTTGAAAGGCGATGCCGTTCACGTCGAGCTCGCCGACGGCGAGCCGGATCTGCGGGTCCAGGCCGTCCTCGCCCGGGTTGCGTCACTAGGTGAGGTGGTGGTGCGACGGGCGACTCGTCCACGCGCGCGCGGATCACGGTGCGGCTGCCGTCCCCGAGGTGCTCGCAGCCCTCGAGTCGGCCGGCATCAAGGTCGCCTCCGTGACGACCGCTCGTCCGTCACTCGACGACGTCTATCTGCGCCACGCGGGGCGCACGTTCCGCGAGGCCGATTTGAAGGAGGCAGCGTGAGCACCGCAATTCAACAGACCTGGCAGATCAATCTGCGGTACATCAGAGCGTTCGTCCGCCAGCCTGCGTGGGTCGCGATCGCGCTCGTGCAGCCGATCATCTGGCTGCTTCTGTTCGGCCAGCTGTTCAAGAGCGTCGTCGAGATCCCAGGCTTCCAGGGTGGCTCGTACATCGCGTTCCTCATGCCCGGCGTCGCCGTTATGACGGCGGTGATGTCCGCCGGCTGGAACGGCATGGGCTTCATCGAGGACATGCACCGCGGTGTGCTCGACCGCGTGCTCGTCGCGCCGCTCTGGCGAGGCGCCCTCAATGCGGGCAGCTTGCTGTACGCGATCATCACGATCGCGTTGCAGGTGCTGATCATCATCGGCATCGGCCTCGCGGCCGGCGCCTCGTTCGAGAACGGCGTCGTCGGGGTGGCGACTCTGCTGCTCGTCGCCTGCCTGCTCGGCGGATCCATCGCCGCGCTCTCGAATGGGCTCGCGCTCGTGGCGAAGGAACGAGAGACGCTGATCGGGGCCGTGACGTTCATCACGCTGCCGATCACGTTCCTCTCGACGACGTTCATGCAGGCGAGCCTCGTTCCGGACTGGGTGGATTCGGTTGCGCGCTTCAACCCGGTGAACTGGGCCGTCGAAGCGGGCCGGTCGGGCACCACGCAACACGCCGACTGGAGTCTGATCGGGTCGCGCATTGCGCTCTTGTCAGCGCTCCTGATCGCCAGCTGGGCGCTCGCGACGAGAGCGTTCCGCTCCTACCAGCGCTCGATCTAGCGAATGTCGCGAAGCTTGTCGGGATCGGCCAGAAGGTCGATCCCGACGATCTGATCGGTCAGCGCATGTCTCCGAGGTGCTGGTCGAGCCAGGGCAGGTGGCCCGCGGACGCTACGAGCTCGGCGAGATCGGCCGCGAAGTCGGCCAGGCCGTGCGTGCTCCGCGCGCAGCGCTTCGTCTTGCCCGGTCGCTACGCGAGCTCGACCTCAGCCGCGACATGCGCGCGATCCGGGCAAGCGGCATTGAGGCCGAGGTCGTCGCGTGCGCAACCGACACGCTGGTGACGCCCGCTCAGTGCCGCGTCGCCGCGGATCTGCTCGGCGCCGAGTACCGCGAGCTCGAGCTCGACGGCGGCCACATGTGGATGCTGACGTCCTGGCCGAGCTTCGCCAGCCTGTTCTAGTTGCCGGTCGGTCGGCGAGCTACACGTTGCCGCGAATCAACTGTTGCTCGTCGTCCAGCTCGAACTCGCCGTAGGTCGGGTCGCCGACCGGCTGGTAGACGTCGATGCTCACGCCGGTGCTCGTCGTTCGGTGATCGACGAAGCGCAGGGCTGCGGGCTTCGCCCCCTCGGCGAACAAGCGCCTGCCCGCGCCGAGGATGACCGGATAGGTCAAGAGGCGGTACTCGTCGATGAGGCCGTGCTGCATCAGCGCCTGCGCGAGGTTGCCGCTGCCGTGCACCTGCAGCTCGCGTCCGGGCTTGGCCTTGAGCTCCGCGACCTCCTCGGCGAGGTCGCCCTTGAGCAGCGTCGTCCCCGTCCACGAAGCTTCGTCGAGTGTCCGCGTAGGCACGTATTTCGGGAGGTTGTTGAGCTTGCTCGCGATCGGATCGTTCGGATCGGTGACCTTCGGCCAGAAGCCGGCGAAGATCTCGTAGGTGCGCCGTCCGAGCAGGAAGGCATCTGCCTCTTCGAAGAAGCCGGCCATCGCCTGGCCCATGTCGTCGTCTGCGTACGGCACGAGCCATCCGCCCTGCTCGAAGCCGTCGCTCCGATCCTCATCCGGCCCGCCCGGAGCCTGCATGACCCCGTCCAAGCTCACGAATGTGGTCAGCGTCAAGCGCATCGTGTTGTCTCCTTCCGTGGTTGCGATCGAGAACCTTTCGTCTTTTAGACCGTGTTGCAGCCGAAAACACATCGGCCTAGCGGCGGCGCGGCGTCGCTCCTTTCGACAGACTCGCACGTACGGTGTTCGAGCTGGAGTTCGAAGACACGTTCGACGGTGAGGAGCTCGATCGGGACGAAGTGGATCCCTTCCTACCTCCCGCACTGGAGCAGCAGGGAGCGCTCAGCGGCGCGATACGAGCTCGGCGGCGGCGCTCTTCGGCTTCAGATCCAGGCCGACCAGCCGCCGTGGTGTCCGGAGCTCGACGGCGACATCCGCGTCTCGTCCCTGCAGACTGCGGTCTTCTCGGGGCCCGTCGGCAGCGGGTTGGGCCAGCACCGCTTCAATCCGGCGGCGATCGTGCGGGAGGAGCAGCCCAACGACCAGCTCTACCTGCCGCACTACGGCCGGATCGAGCTTCGCGCCAAGGCGAGCGACGACCCGCGGGCGATGGTGGCGCTGTGGATGATCGGCTACGGCGACGAGCCGCAGCGCTCGGCGGAAATCTGCGTCTGCGAGATCTTCGGTCGCGACGTCGCAGAGGACCATGTTGCGGTCGGGATGGGCGTCCACCCGTTCGACGACCCGGAGATCGTCGACGAGTTCTCGCAGGAGACAGTGCCGATCGACGCCCGTGACTTTCACGTCTATGCCGCCGAGTGGACGCCGGACGGCGTCGTGTTCTTCGTCGACGGCGACCAGGCCAAGACGGTGGCGCAGTCCCCGGCGTATCCGATGCAGCTCATGCTGGGCATCTACGAGTTCCCGGCGACGGAGGGAGCCGAGCCGGCGGCGGCGTACCCGAAGGAATTCGTCGTCGACTATGTCCGCGGCTACCGCCTCATCGCCTGAGCGTTCCCTGTGGAAACGACGTCGCAAAACCGTTCCACTTTCGACACGGTTTGGCGTGCGTTTAGGGTCAGACCCCGGCTGTTCGCATGGGACATGGCCCCTCCGGGCAGATGGCGTTACGCGGGCTTCGTCGTCGACAACGTCCGCGCTACCGCCTCATCGCCTGAGCCTTCCCGGTGGAAACGACGTCGCAAAACCGCTCCACTTTCGACACGGTTTGGCGTGCGTTTAGGGTCAGACACCGGCTGTTGGCATGGGACATGGCCCCTCTGGGCAGATGGCGTTACGCAGGCTTTGGGAGGAGCGCGCGGAGGTCGTCGATCGTGTCCGCTTCCTCCGCGTTCTTGTCCGGGCGGTAGCGCTTCACGCGCGCGAAGCGGAGGGCGACTCCGCCCGGATAGCGCGTCGAGGACTGCACACCGTCGAGGGCTATCTCGACAACCAGGTCCGGGCGGACGAACACCGCGATGCCCTGCCGGCTGGTCTCGCGCTCCAGGAGCTCCCTCGTCTGCCACTCCAAGAGCTCATCGGTCATGCCCTTGAAGGTCTTCCCCACCATCACGAACTCTCCCGTCCTCGGATCGCGTGCACCGAGGTGGAGGTTGGAGAGCCGGCCCTGCCGCCGGCCGTGTCCCCACTCCGCCCCCAGCACCACGAGGTCGTAGGTTCGAACCGGCTTCACCTTGCGCCACGCCTTGCCTCGACGGCCCGCCGCGTAGAGCGAAGCGGCGTCCTTCACCACGACGCCTTCGTGGCCGGCGCCGAGCGCCTCGTCGAGCACGCGCTGCCCCTCCTCCGCGTCCGAAGTGAGGACCGCCGGGATCTTGAGCTCCGGCGCAAGCGTCGCCAGCCTCGCGGCCCGCTGCTCGAGCGGCGTGTCGAGCAGGTCGTCGCCGTCGACGTGGAGGAGGTCGAAGAGGAACGTCACGATCCCCTCCGGCGGCGCGTTGCCGTCGATCTGCGACACCGTCTCCTGGAACGCAGCGGGGCCGTCGTCACCCATCCACAACGCCTCGCCGTCGAGCACCACCTGTTGCACGGGGAGACGGAGCACGGCGTCGACGATCCCCGGCAACGCCTGCGTGATCTCGTTCAGGTTGCGCGTGTAGATGCGCACCTCGTCGCCGCGGCGATGGATCTGGATGCGGATCCCGTCGAGCTTCCACTCCACCGACGCGCGGTCGAAGCCCGCCATGGCGTCGGCGACGGTCTCTGCCGTCGAAGCGAGCATCGGCAGGATCGGCCGGAAGATCTCGAAGCCGACGCTCCCGAGCCCCTCCTCGCCTTCCGTCATCGCGATCTCCGCGGTGCGCGTGAGGTCGCCGGACAGCATCAGCGCACGGCGCGTCACATCCGAGGACACACCTGCGGCCTTCGCAACCGCATCCGCCATGACTCCCGCGAGCGCGCCCTTGCCTCAGCTCGCCGGTGAACAGGCGCTTGACGAACCCGGCTTCCTGCTCCGTCGCGCGGCCGAGCAACGTCCCGAGCAGCTCCTTGCGCCGGCCGGCCGACCCCGGTCCCGTCGCCGCCTGAACCTCGGCGATCGCCCGATCGAGGTCGTCGACCGTGACGGACGGGTCGGCGGCCGGCTGCCGCTCGATCCCGTAGATGGTCGAGTAGCCGACGCCGACCCGGCCCTGCCGCGGCACCCCGGAGAGGAGCCCCACCGCGATCGGGACTTCACCCGGATCGAGCTCGCGCAGCAGATCGGCGAGAATCGCGACCTTCTCCGAGCGCTTGCTCGTGCCGGCGACGTCGTCCGACGCCGCGACGACATCGGCCAGCAGCGTCATGTCCGCACGGAGCGGAGCTCAGTCGCTCTGCGACTTCACGCTCGCGATGTAACCCCGCACGTCACCAGCAGGCTCGGTGTAGGCGTCACCGAGGGTGGTCTCCATGTCGGCCATGTACTTCTCGGCTCCACGCCGGGAACTCGTAGTCGATCGCACGGAGGAACTCGAGCGTCGCAGCGAGACGGATGTCGGCGATCGACGGCTCGTCGCCGCCGATGAACTTCTTCCCGTCCATGAAGAACGTGTGGAAGACCTCGAGCGGCTCGGCGAGCGCCGCCTCGGCCTCTTTTTGCGCCCGCGCCTTCGCCTCGTCGTCTGCGTCCGACGTCCCGACCTCGCCGGGGTACTGAGGAAAGCCGAGCGTCGGATACGTGGCCCGCGTCAGGAGCGGATAGAACGTGCCGATCAAATAGAACATCGCGTTGTCGACCATCGCGCGCTCGGCGGGGTCGGTGGGGTAGAAGCGGTCGAGCCCGTGCTTGTTGCACAGGTACTGCATGATCGCGCAGCTCTCGCCGAGCGCGCCGTTCGGCAGGCCGTCTTCCTCGAGCATCGGCGTGAGATGGGCCGGGTACTTCCCCATGAACTCCGGACTGGTCGTCTTGCCCCAGACGTCCACCTCTTCGAAGTCGAGCCCGGCGGCTCGTACGAAGATCCGAACGGTCAGATTGTTGACGCTCGGCGTCAGTATGTTGATCGTGTTCGCAGCCATGTGATCCTCCGTTTGCTCAGCGCTCGACGAGCTGCGACTTGTACTCGCTACGCCGCAAGCTCCCCCACGGCACGAGATCGACGTCCGTCTGGACGACGAGCACGGCGCGCAGTCTCTCACGGATCGCAGCGGCGAGCGCAGCGTCGGATGCGGCGCCTCGCGCCAGCTCGACGCTCACCGGCAACGGCGGCTCCTGCTTGACGCCCAGCTGTCCGCGGCCGGACGAGGATATTGCCGCTCACCTCCGGCGCGAACTCGCTCACGACTTCACGGACCGCGGAAGGGAAGACATTGACGCCGCGGACGATGAGCATGTCGTCGGTTCGGCCGATGCAGCGCAGTCGCGGGCTCGTGCGACCGCACCCGCACGGGCTCGTCCAGAGCTCGACCTGGTCACGCGTGCGAAACCGCAGGAGCGGCGCCGCTCGGTGCCGGAGATGCGTCAGCACGAGCTCGCCCGTCGCGCCGTCCGCGAGCTCGATCGCCGCCCCGGTCTCGGGGTCGATCAGCTCGGCATGGACGAACCCGCGGGCGCCGAGGTGCATGCCGTTCTGCTCTTCGCACTCGCCGAAGAGCGACGGGCCGATGTCGCCGACGCCCATTGCCTCGGTGACCTTTGCGCCCCAACCTTCTTCGAGCCGCGCGCGGAAAGCCGGCTCGCCCCCACCGGGCTCACCCGCAACGAGGACACGCTCGACGCTCGACCGGCGCAGGTCGACGTTGCGCTCGGCCGCCCATTCCGTGAGATAGGCGGCGTACGAGGGCGTGAGCACGACCGCGTCGGGCCTGAGCTGCTCGAGCGCCAGCATCAGGCGGTCGGTGTTCCCGGTGCCGACGGGGATGTGACAGAGGCCGATGCGGTCGAATGCGGCGAGCGCGGCGCCCGCCACGAACGGCCCGGCGTTGTAGGTCGAGAGGATGCGTTGACCGGCCTCGACGCCGGATGCCGCGTAGCTCCGCGCAGACCCCTGCTCCCAGTTCTCGAGGTCGCCGGCCGTGAGCGGGATGTAGCTCGGTGTACCCGTTGTGCCGCTCGTCGAGTAAATGCGCGCGATCTCGGAAGCCTCGGCAGCGAGGTGCGCTCCGATCGGATTGTCCGGCGTGGAGGTGGACTTGAGCTCGGACTTCTCCGTGAGTGGCAGCTGCGCGATGCCCGCGAGGCCGCCTACAGCCTCGGGCGAGGCGAAACCGGCAGCCGTCAGCTTCTCGCGGTAAAAGGCCGACCGGCCGTAGAGATAGGCGAGCTGCGTGAGATAGCTCTCCTCGTCGAGGGCGAGCTGCTCGGCCCACGGCCGCGTCTCGACTTCCGGCGCGAGGATCGTCACCGGTCGTCGCGCTCGTACTCGACCGCCTCCTCTGCCTTTACCGCCAGCGCGAAGCCGAGAGGACGCTGTCGCTCCTCCTCGAGATGGGCGAGCAGCCCCGCCGTACGCGCGAGAATCGGAACGGCCGCGACCGCCGAGGAGGAAAAGCCGAGATCGAGCATCACCGCGGCGATGGGCATGGAGACGTTCATCGTCAACGGTCTTCCCCACGTCTCTGCAACTGCGTCGCGCATCGAGCGCGCGAGCGCGACATGTGGCCCGCTGACGCCGCGCGAATCGGCGAGCTCGAGGATCTTCTCCGCCCGCGGATCGTGCGGCCGATGAACGGGATGACCGAACCCGGGAACCTTGCCGCCGACGGCATGGATCGCGCGCGCGGTCTCCTCCGCAACGGTCGCCGGAGCCGCACCCGCCGCGACCTTCGCCTGCGCAGCCTCGAGCAGCTCGGCGCACGACTCGGCGGTCCCGAGGATGACCGGGCCGCAGCCGAGTATCCCCGCCGCGACGGCTCCCTGCAGCGAATCCGGGTCGGCCGCGAGCGTCATCCGCGCAGCGACGTTGGTCGGCATCATCCCGTGCTCGGCGAGCGACACGAGCACGAGGTCGAGGAAGAAGCGCTGGTCCTCCGTCGCCTCGCGGCCGGTGAGCAGCAGATGGAAGTACTCCGTGAAGCTCAGCCGGCCCATCACGTCGGCGGCGAGGTCGTGTCCGCGCACTTCGACCCGGTCCGGGTAGGCCTGAGCGATCCGACTGACCGGCGCTTCCGTCACAGCTCGTCTCGCACGAGGCGCGCCCCGGCAACCATGGCCTCGAGCTTGCCGAAAGCGCGCTCGCGCGGGAGGTACTTCATGCCGCAATCGGGCGCGACGACGAGCCGTTCCGGCGGGAGCACCTCGAGTGCGCGACGGATCCGGTCCGCGACGAGGCCCGGGCTCTCCACCTCGTCGGAGCCGAGGTCGAGGACGCCGAGCACGATCGTCTTGCCGGCGAGGTCGCGGAGCACTTCGGGATCGAGGTTCGGCTGCGCCGCCTCGAGCGATAGGTGAGTCGCGCTGCAGTCGCCGAGCTCGCGGAGAAACGGGTAGCCGCTGAGCCGGTTCTTGACGATGTGCGCGTAGCCGAAGCACGTGTGCAGAACCGTGTCGCCCTCGATCCCCGTAAGCGCCCGGTTGATCGCCTCGACCGCGTACTTGCGTGCCGGCTCCGGACGTGCCTGAAGATACGGCTCGTCGATCTGGACGACGTCGGCTCCCGCGTCCTTGAGGTCGCGCAGCTCCTCGTTGACGGCTTCCGCGTAGGCGAGCGCGAGGCTCCGCTCGTCCGAGTAGTGGTCGTTCTGAGCTTGCTGGGTCATCGTGAACGGCCCCGGAACGGTGATCTTGACCAGGCGGTCGGTGATCGACCGGAGAAACTCGACGTCGCGAACCTCGACCGGCCGCGTGCGACGGATCGGGCCGACGACTCTCGGAACGGGATTCTCATGGCCGGTTCGATCCAGGGCGGCGCCGGGGTTGTCGAGGTCGACACCGTCGAGCGCGGTCGCGAAGCGGTTGGAGTAGCTCTCCCGCCGCATCTCCCCGTCGGTGACGATGTCGACGCCCGCCCGCTCCATGTCCTGCACGGCGATCCGGGTGGCGTCGTCCTGGGCCTCGTCCAGGAGCTCCTCGGGTACCAGCCAGAGCTCGCGAGCCCGCACGCGCGGCGGCAGCCGATCGCCCAGCCGCTCGCGGTCGATGAGCCACTCGGGCTGGGGGTAGCTCCCGACGACGGTGGCGGTCGGGCAGAACCATGGCCTCTGGCGCAGCGTATTCGGCCGAGGCGACAAGCGGCGGGCTATGGTGACGCTGTGGGCGTGACCGGGGACCTCACGGTCAGGGACAACGCGGCGGAGCTCCGCTACGAGGCCCTCGAAGACGGCAAGGCTGATCGGCGAGATTCTCTACCGCACGAGACCGGGCGACCGCATCGTGCTCCTGCACACGGAGGTCCTACCGTACGCCGAGGGCGGCGGAGTCGGCTCGCGCCTCGTCGCCGGAGCGCTCGACGACATCCGTGCGCGAGGGCTGCGCGTGGTTCCGCTGTGTCCGTTCGTCGCCGCGTACATCCGACGCCACCCCGAGTACGCCGATCTCGTCGCCGACAGCACCGCCGAACCGAGTTGAGCGAGGTCTCACCGGAACGCGAACGCGGCCCTCACCGGGTCTACGCGAACGACAAGATCGAGGTGACGTGGGAGCCGAGACTTTGCATCCACGTCAGGAACTGCGTCCGCCTGAACCGCGTCTTCGATCCGGATGCGCGCCCTTGGGTGAACGTCGACGCGGCGGATCCCGACGGAGATCGCCGCAACGGTCGTCACCTGTCCGACCGGTGCGCTCCACTTCCGCCGCCTTGACGGCGGCGAACAGGAAGAGAGCACCGACGACGTAATCGTCGACCCGCGTCCGAACGGGCCGCTCTTCCTTCGAGGCCGCATCCGGGTCCTCGACGGCGACGGCAGCGTCGTCCGCGAGGACACCCGCGTAGCGCTTTGCCGCTGCGGTGGATCGGCGAACAAGCCGTTCTGCGACGGCACCCACCGCCGCATCGGGTTCCGAACCTAGGCCAGTTGCACCAGGCGCGTCGCCGTTGCCTTGAACGTCGCAAACGCCTGACCTCCGCGCGCGAGCTCGAGCCGCTCGGCCGAGGCCGTCGTGACGTCGGCGGTGATCGGCCCGACGGAGACTCTGACGCGATTGCCGATCCCGACGAGCGAGCCGATCTCGCCCCGGATGCTGTTCATCGCGGAGTCTTCGTGCCGCAGCCGGGCAAGCGACACGTCCCACGGGTAGATAACGACGCCGACTGCACCCTCCGCCAGGTCAGTCGAATACACCGTCTCGCCGCTGTCGAGCCTCACGCCGGTGAGGTCGTCTCCGAGCGGGCGCGCCGTACCGTGCAGGAGGTTCGCCCCGGTGAACGACGCGACGAAGGCGTCGCGCGGGCGGGAGACGAGCTCTTGCGGCGACGCAACCTGGCGGAGCTTCCCGTCTACGAGCACGCCGACACGATCGGCCAGCGCAGCAGCGTCCTCGAAATCGTGGGTGACGAGAATGACCGGAAGCCCTAACTCGCGCAGCAGCCGTTGCAGCTCGGCGCGGACTCCCGACTTCGTGTGCGCGTCGAGCGCCGACAGCGGCTCGTCGAGGAGCAGGACTGCCGGATCGCGCGCAAGGGCGCGCGCGAGAGCAACCCGCTGGCGCTCGCCGCCGGAAAGCTCGGTCGGACGCTCGTCGGCGAGGTGGGAGATCTCGAAGCGTTCGAGGTAGGTGTCCGCGCGATGGCGGCCGGAGTACTCGATGTTCCGCCGCACGCTCATGTGCGGAAACAGTGCGTAGTCCTGAAACAGGAGACCCACAGGTCGCTCGTCCGGCTTGAGGAAAATGCGACGTGCGCTGTCGAGCCAGACGTCGTCGCCGAGCGCGATCCGCCCGTTCGGCGGGCGAACCAATCCAGCGACGGCGCGCAGTACCGAGCTCTTGCCGGCACCGGACGGCCCGACGAGCGCGACCGTCCCGCCGACGTCGAGCGTCAGCTCCAGTTCAAAAGACCGGAGCGGTAGCGTGAAGTCTGTCGAGAGGCTTGCCACAGAGCGCTCACCTTGAGGGTCAGGAGCAGCGCGGCGCTGATGACGACGAGCAAGGCGCCCATCGCGAGCGTCGCGTCGAAGTTGCGGTCGAATTCAGCGTAGATCGCGAGCGGCAAGGTCTGGGTCACGCCCTGCAGGCTCCCGGCGAACATGATCGTGGCGCCGAACTCGCCGAGGCCGCGCGCCAGCGCAAGCGCGAAGCCGGCCGCCAGGCCGCCGCGTGCGAGCGGCAGCACCACACGGAAGAACGTCCGCGTCGTGCCCGCGCCGAGCGTGCGTGAGGCGGCGACCATGTTCGGGTCGACCGCCTCGAAGGCTGCGATTCCCTGGCGCACGTAGAGCGGGCTCGCGACGAACGCGACGGCGAGCGTCACTGCGGTCTGGGTAAACGGAATCGAAAGCCCGAGCGCGTCGAGGCTGGAGCCGAGCAGACCGGTCCGGCCGAACGCGGCGAGGAGCCCGAGCCCCGCCACGGCAGGCGGCAAGACGAGCGGCAACTCGACAAGAGTGACGAGCAGCGAGCGTCCCGCGAAACGCCGTGTTGCGAGGAGGTACGCCGTCGGTGTGCCGAACAGGAGCACAAGGGTCTGCGCGATCGCGCTCGTCTTCAGGGTGACAGCGAGCGCGTCCGTCACGACGGGATTCGAGAGCTGGGAGATGAGATTGCCGGGCGACGTGTGGGCGAAGATCGCGACGATCGGCAGCACCAGGAAGCCGAGGGCGACAGCCGTTGCGAAGAAGAACCCGGCTGCGACGATCGCACGACGCATCGCTCGCGTCGCTTCCTACTTTTTCTTCACCGGCGTCTTGACTCGTGGCAAGAAGCCTGCTGCTCGTAGCTTTGCCTGTCCCGCCTTGCTCAGAACTTTGGCGACGAACGCCCGCGCGTCGGCCTTGTGCTCGCTCGCGTTGACGATGCAGATCCCGTACTGGACCTTGGGCTGTGCCCAGGCCGGGAGCTTCAAGACGTTCACTCGCCCGGGCACGGTCTTTGCATCGGTCGAATACACGAAACCGGCGTCGGCCTCGCCCAGCGCAACCTTCGCCAGCACCTCCCGGACATCGGTCTCGCGGCTGACGACATTCGAGAGGACGCTCGAGAGGTTCATGTTCTTGAGGATCTGAAGCGTGTAGCTGCCGACAGGAACGCCCGGGCCTGCGATCACGAGCTTGATCCCGGACCTGCGCAGGTCGTAGACGCTTCGAATCCTGGCCGGGTTCGACTTCGGCACGATCAGGACGAGCGTGTTACGCGTGAAGACGACGGGCTTCGAGCAAAGCCCCTTTTGCGCGACCTGCTGCGGCAGTGTCATGTTCGCCGACGCGAAGACGTCCGCCGGAGCGCCCTGCTGGATCTGCGCAGCCAGCGTGTTCGAGCCGCCGAACGAATACTTCTGCGACGAGTCGATCTTCGGGAAGACGTCCGTGAGCGAGGCGGCGGCGTAGACGGTGATCTGTGCGCTGGGCGCTGCAGAGGTGCCGCCCACGAGAAACACGCCTGCAAGCGCGAGCGCCGCCGTCGCGGGCGCGAGTCGTCGGAGTTGGAAGTGCACGGGCAGACTCCTTCCTAGCTCTGGATCATCACGGACGTCGATTTGACGACAGCGGTCGTCGCCATCCCGGGTCGGAGATCGAGCTCGTCGACCGCGTCGCGGGTGATGATCGCGACCAGCCGGACCGGATCGCTGACGACCAGCTCGACCTGCGCGATCAGACCGTCCACCTTCACGTCGGTGACGACGCCTTTGAACCGGTTGCGCGCGCTGAGGTGCGCACCGTTCGCGTCCCCGCGCAGCCGCTCGATCTCGCTCGCGCGGACCGTGCGCCTGTTCGCGTGGTCGCGCTCTGTCTTGATGCGGCCCTGGCGATCCCAGCGACGCAAGGTGTCGATGCTGATCCCGAGCGCCTTCGCCGCCTCACTCGCGCTGTAGGACTCTCTCGGCATCGCAACTCCTCTCTGTTTCGTTAGGCGGCTAGCTCTCGAACGCGCCGAGCGCACTCGTTGCGCGGTCGAGCGAGAGCGCAGCGGGAAACGCGGGCCCGACCGGACTGCGGCCGGTAAGGACGGCGAACGTCGCGAGATGTCGCGACTCGCTCGCCGCGATCTGCGCGACCTGGAGTCGCAGCGACGCCGTCTGCAGACCGCGCGGTTGCGCCGAGGGCGACGCCCGACGAAGATCTGCTCCAGGCGGATGCCGAGTCGCGCGATCGAGCCGCGCGAGGCGAATGAACCTCGCGGGTAGGCGAAGTCGATGTCCGCTGCGGTCGCCGGGATCTGCCCCGCGGCCGTCAGTGCCCTCGCAAGCGCGCTGTAGTGGGCCTTTTCATCGCCCAGCGCCTTACGAAGGCCCGCCGCAGCGCCGCCGGCCTTGTACTTCTTCGCGCGCGAGCAGCAGTCGTGTAGAAGTCGATCGCGAGCAGTTCCGAGGCAATGACTAGGCGTAGATAGGCGAGGTCGTTGTCCGGAAGCGTGTCGGCTCGCGCGCTCGGGACGAGCCCACCGAGTGCGGCGCCGCCCACAGCAAAGGCCCCTGCGGCCCTGGCCCCACGGGAGAGGAGCGCTCCCCGTGTGAATTCACCTTCGTCTTTGCCTATGTATTGCCTGCATGAACCGGGTGACCGTATCACGCCGGTGCGCGCAGCGGTCGTCGACCGGCGCGATCTCGAGACACCCTGATCCGTCGCAGCGTTTCTTGCGAATACAGGACGAACCGTTAATCTCCGCGCCGCAAATCGCTGCGGAAAGGGGGGTCTCCTGATGAAGCGTGCCTTGCTGTTCCTCGTAGTTGCCCTCGGGCTGTCGATCACCACGCCCGCGCAGGCCCGGGCGCAGGTCGCCGGGCCGTCGGCCGTCACTGAGTGGATCGACCTCGAGCTGAGCACGATCGCGTCTCACCGCGTCAACCCGCCGCGTGCCTCGCGCGAGCTCGCGCATCTGAGCGGGGCGATGTATCTCGCCGCTCTCGCCGGCGGTAACTCGCGCGACGACGCCGTCGCCGGCGCAGCCGCCACCGTCCTGACCTACTTCCACGCCGACGAAGCCGCGCGCATCGACGCGCTCGCTGGCTCAGCTCGCCGACAGGACGAGCCTTGCGTTCCGCGGCGGAAGGCTGATCGGAAACCTGCTCGTGAAGCGCGCGCAGAACGACGGCGCCGACGCGGTGTGGCCGGTCGGGACCGAGCCGAAGGGGGATCGCATTCTGGATCCCGACTCCGCCGGGATTCGTGTACCCGCCGCTCGAGCCGCTCGCCGGCACCTGGCGGACGTGGAACCTCAGAACGGGATCGCAGTTTCGCCCCGGCCCGCCGCTTGCCTACGGCAGCCCACAGTTCCTGGCCGAGATGAACGAGGTGTACGCGGTCTCGCAGTCGCTCACCGACGAACAGAAGCGGATCGCCGACTTCTGGGCGGACGGGGCAGGCACCGTGACTCCGCCGGGTCACTGGAACGCGATCGCCGTCGACCTCGTCAAGGGTGCCGGCTTCTCGACGCTCCGCACCGCCCAGCTGTTCGCGGTGCTGAACACGGCCCAGGCCGACGCCTTCATCGCCTGCTGGGACGCGAAGTTCACGTATTGGTCACTTCGGCCGATTACGGCGATCCGTCGCCTGATCGATCCGAACTGGCTCTCCTACATCGTGACGCCGCCGTTCCCGTCCTACGTCTCCGGCCACTCGACGACGTCGGGCGCCGCTTCGACGGTGCTCGCCGGCTTCTTCCCGGAGAAGGCCTCGGAGCTCGCCGCCATGGCCGATGAGGCCGCGATCTCGCGGCTCTACGGAGGCATCCACTACACAAGCGACAACGTCGTCGGCCTGGCGCTCGGCCGCCGCGTCGGGCAAGTGGCGCTGAACGCGTACCGCGTAGACGGCGGTTAGCCGAACCGCGCGGTGTGACGTTCGTCACGCCGAAGTCGTGACGCTCGCCTCTACCGCAGGGGCGGCGTCCGGCTGCAGCATGAGGGCATGAACACGAACAACGGGACTGTGGCGCAGCTGCCGGCCCGGACGGCTGGCGGCGTGATCACTGCGGTCCGCGGGATCGACCGGCGCGACACCCAGCGTGCGTGATCACGCGCGCGTTGGTCCGGCACCATGACGTTGTGAACACCGTCGAACGGACTGCCGCCGGCCGAGCGTCCGCTCCTGCACCGGATGCGGATCCGACTCGGCGTGGCTCTTGGCCTGCTTTACCTGGTCGGACCAATTTCCGACCTAGCGGACGCCTCGGTCACCACCGGACAGCTCGTCGGCATCTCGATCGGGCTCACGGCCTTCGTCGCGCTCTACTGGTCGCTGCTGCCGCCCGCCGAGTGGCTCACGCGCCGCGGCTACCGCTGGATCCTCGGTGGGCTGGCGGTTCTGCCGGTGATCGCGGTCGCACTGCTGCTCGCCGGAGCCCCGTCCTCGTTCACGGCTCTTTTCGTCTATGTCGTTGCGGCGGCCGGGGTGCTGCTACCAGCGTGGCCGGCGCTCGGGGTGACCCTGGCGACTGCGGTCGGCGTCGGCATCGGGACGGCCGTGACCGGGGCCAACAGCAGCGAGGTGGCGACGTGGGTGCTGACGATCGTCTCGATCGGCGCGATCATGGCGGCGTTCGGACGCATCATCCGCGGCAACCGCGAGCTGCGCGAAGCGCGTGAGGAGCTTGCGAACCTCGCCGTTTCCGAGGAACGGCTCCGGATTGCGCGAGATCTCCACGACCTCCTCGGTCACAGCCTGTCGGTGATCGCCCTCAAGAGCGAGCTGGCAGCGAAGCTCGTCGGGCAGGATCCGAGGCGAGCAGAGTCCGAGCTCGCCGACATCCAGTCCGTCAGCCGGCAGGCGCTCGCCGAGGTGCGCGAGGCAGTCGCGGGGTACAGGAACGTCCCTCTAAGTGACGCGCTCGACGGCGCGCGGGCCGCGTTCACCGCCGCCGGGATCGCCTACGACGTCGACGACGGCTGACATCACCGTTCCACCCGAGGTCGAGGCTGTCCTTGCGTGGGCCGTCCGCGAGGGCGCGACGAACGTCGTTCGCCACAGCGATGCCGGGCGTGTCAGCATCCACGTTCACCGCGGGCAAGAGAGCGCCGAGGTCGAGATCGAGGACGACGGCAACGCTCGAAGCAACGGGTCGAGCGGCGGCAGCGGGCTCATCGGCCTCGCCGAACGGGCGGAGGCCGTCAGGGGCACGGTCGAGGCGGGCTCCAGGCGTGAGGGCGGCTTCCGCCTGCGCGTGACCGTCCCGATCAGCGGGACATGATCCGGATCCTCATCGCGGAGGACCAGGCGATGGTCCGCGGCGCGCTCGCGAGCCTGCTCTCGCTCGAAGACGACATCCAGGTCGTGGCCGAGGTCGAGAGGGGAGACCGTGTGCTCGCCGCCGCACGGGCGCACAGTCCCGACGTCGCGCTGTTGGACATCGAGATGCCCGGGCTCGACGGGATCTCCGCCGCACGCGAGCTCGCGCGCGAGCTGCCGGAGACCCGGTCGCTGATCCTGACGACGTTCGGCCGCCCCGGGTACCTGCGTCGCGCGCTCGAGGAGGGCGCGAGCGGTTTCCTGCTGAAGGACGCGCAGGCGAGCGAGCTCGCGGCGGCGATCCGCACAGTCGCGGCGGGAGGACGCGCGGTCGATCCTTCGCTCGCGGCAGCGGCGATCACCGAAGGGACGAGCCCGCTGACGGCGCGAGAGCACGACGTGCTCGCGGCTGCCGCGCGAAACGGGACCGCGGCGGAGATCGCGGCCAACCTCCACCTCTCCGAAGGCACCGTCCGCAACTACCTGAGTGCGGCGATGCGCAAGCTCGGCGCGCGCAACCGCGTCGAGGCGGTGCGGATCGCCGAAGAGAAGGGTTGGCTCTAGGCGGTCGTCGCGCTGAGGCGGTCTTCGGTGTGACCGGCGCGGCGGATGACCGGATTGACGATCAGGCCGCGCTCGTAGGCCGCGCGAACCGCTTCCGTGCGGCTGCCGACCTGGAGCTTGCGGTAGATGTTCGTCAGGTGGAACTTGACGGTCTGCTCGGCGAGCCAGAACCGCTGGGCGATCTCCCTGTTCGACAAACCCTCTGAGAGGGCGTTGAGGATCGCGATCTCCTTCTCGCTGAGGCCGGCACTGCGCGCCAGATCCTCGTCGTCCTCGACGGCGCCGAACGTCTGATGGACAACCGTCCCCTGTGCCGCCTGGCGCAGGGCCGACGGCAGATCGCGGGGGTCGATGTGCTTGTGGATGAAGGCAGTAGCACCGAGGTTGAAAGCGGAACGCATGACCTCGGACCCTTCGAGCCCGGAGAGGACGATGGTCTTGACCTGCGGGTGGCGCTTCCGGATCTGCTCGAGGCAGGCGAGACCGTCCATTCCAGGCATGCGGAGGTCGAGCAGGACGATGTCCGGCTCCGTCTGCGCGATCAGCGGCAGCACCTGCGTGCCGCGGGACGTCGCTGCGACGACCTCGAACTCGTCCTCCTGCTGGGAGAGAGCGATCCGCACTGCTTCCACCATCAGCTCGTGGTCGTCCGCGATCAAGACCTTCAGCCGTCGCAATATGGCCCTTTCCTAGAGCTGCGTTCCCCCGAGCGTCAGCCGCTACGCGGTTCTTCTCGGGGCTCGTGGCCAGCCTGCCAGCGCGGGAGAGCCTCCGCATGCCCCGAAAGAGCTATTCGGTGTCACCCTTTCTCGCGGGGCCGCGTCCCCGAGTGCCAACCCCGGTGCCAGGCACCGTTACGAGAGTGCAACGTAAGTGTGAACAGGGTGTGACGACCTCACGTTGGTGCCTGGAGCTGCGAGCTTTTTCGCAGGGACATGTCCGGGTGCCTGTCACCGACGGAACAGCGTCACGCATGTGAGACGAGGAGGTGCTCGGAGGGGGCTCGCCGGGACGGGTTTCCGGGCGAGGGCTTTCAGTCGAACGCGACCGTGACCGACGGTCGCGTCAGCTGCCACGCGCGCACGAAGAACTCGACCTCCGAACGCGCTTCGCGCTCGTCGAAGGCGCGCGGATACCGGACCGCACAGGTGTGGTCGCTGAGCTGCGCAGCAAGACAGCCTGCATTCCGCAGGCTGTCGACCAGTTCGGGCAGCAACGCTCCAATGCTGATGGTGACGCGCACTGCACACCAGCATGTCAGCGTCCGAGGCAAATGGCACTACCCGGAAGGCCAATCTCACCCGTACTAGGCGCATAAACCGGTCCACCCTCAAATCAGGAGACCCGCGCCGTCGATGGAGCCCTCGACGGCGCGGACTCCTGATGCGGCCGAACGACCACCAGGATCTTCGCAGCCTTGCCGGCGCTTGTCAGGAGCTTGCGCCAACTGATACTTTGCCCGCCGCCCGCCCAACCAAGCCGTCAGGAGGCGCAAATGATCGCGGACATCGGTTTCCTCGACGTTGTCTGGTACATCGTCGCCGGCCTCGTCATCGGGGTCCTGGCCAGGGCGATCCTGCCTGGCAAGCAGCACATGGGAATCATCGCCACCATCGTGCTCGGCGTCGTCGGAGCGTTGATCGGAGGCTTCCTCTGGAACGCCATCTTCTCCGGCAACGACGGCATCGCCTGGATCGGCTCGATCATCGTGGCCGTCATCCTGCTGTTCCTCTACGACCGGGTCGTCGCAAGCCGAGGAGCTGGGAGCCGAGCCGCCACCTGACCTACACGTAGCTCAGACAGACGGCCCGGCTCCGAACGGGTGTCGTTACGCGGCGCCCGCGTAGGTGCCGAAGCTCCAGAGGTTGCCCTCCGGATCCCGGACGGTGAAGCCACGCGAGCCATAGTCCTCGTCCTTGAGGCCGCGGACGACCTCTGCCGCATTCTTCGTGGCACGCTCGAACAGCGCGTCGGGCTCGTCGCAGACGACGTACACCGAGTCGTTGCCCGGCTGACGACGGCCGAACGGTGAGTCGTCCTTGCCGGCGGTCCCCAGCATGATCCCGCCGCCGAGCGGCCAGCCGAGCTCGGCGTGCTCAACGACGGACGGGTCGTCCTCGCGGGCATAGACGGCCCGCTCCTCGAACCCGAATGCCTTCGTCAGGAAGGCGATGGCGGCGCGACCGTCACGATAGGTGAGGATCGGCCAGACGGATGTTTGGTTGTTGTTCATGCGCCCAATGTTCCGGGCGCGCGGCGTCGGTGTCTTGGACGGATGGAAGATCGTCGGCGAGCAAACGCCCGGGCGGAACACCGGCGAGGTCCGTGAACTCCCGCGTCAGGTGGGCCTGGTCGTAGTAGCCGCACGCGTACGCGACCTGGGCGATCGACAGGAACGGTGTCTCCAGCATGCGACGCGCACGGTCGAATCGAACGACGCGGGCGGCGAGCTTCGGTGAGAGCCCGAACTCGTCGGCGAAGCGCCGCGCGAAGTGCTGGCGCGTCCAGCCGATCGTGCTCTGCGAGCTCGCGCGACCGGCGCATTGCCCGACGAGCCGACGAGTAACTGCCATGAGCGCCTGAGCGCCGGCTCCAACTCGTCGTCACCGAGGAGTCGCGAGAAGACGTCGTCGCAGACGGCGAAGCGCTCCTCCCAGTCATGTGCAAGTTGCACGCGCTCCCAGAGCTCCGTTGCCGGCCCGCCAACGACCTCCTCGAGCTCGCCCGATATGTCCCACAGCTCGCGCGCGGGCATTCCGAAGAGCGCGCGAGCATCCGACTGGCGTGAGCAGGACCGCAACGCCTTCCTGATTCCCATCGTGGTCGATGAGCGCGGTCGATGCTTGCAGACCTCCGACGACGCATCGATAGCGATCGGCGCCTGCGCCGGGTCGGTTTGCGCAATCACATCGATCTCGGGCCCGATGCTCACGATCAGCGTCATGTAGCGGCCAAGGAACCCCTCTGTGGACTCCTGCCGGAAAGCCGAGCAGCCGGTAGCCGACGTACCTCTCTATGTACGGCGCCAACACGGGCGCCGGACTTCGCGTCCGATACTCGGACAGCGGGCTCAGCCACAGTCGCATCGCCCACCGGCGCGTTACACTCGCGCGACGGGGCGTCGCGCTGACCGGCAAAGAGGAGCGGGGAGCTGAAATCGTGGCGGAGACGGTCGACGAAGCTGCCGCCTCCCTCTCAGAGGGCGACACCGACGAGCCGGAGAGCCCAGCCGGACCGCGGAGACAGGACGAATCTCAGTCCATGACCGAGCTGCTCGTCGAGCTCGGCCATGACGTGAGCGTGCTGGCCTTCCTCGAGGGACAGCTCGCGATCTCACGCAACGCGCCGAGGTCCGCCGCGCGGCTCGCGACATCGCGGCCGCAGTGGTGGTCGCGCTCGCGTTCGCGACCGCGTTCGTGTTCATCAATGTCGCGGCCCTCTACGGCCTTTCGCGAGTCATGTCCTGGTGGCTGGCGGCGCTCGTCCTCGCCGCCGTCTGGATCGCCATCGGGACAGTGCTGTTGGTGGCGCTGACGATTCGAGCCGGCCATGTCACCGGCTGGAAGTGGTGGCGAGTGTTCAAGGAAGGGCCCGAGGAAACCCGGGAGGACCTCGAGCGCGCGCGTGACGAGGCCGAAAAAGCTGTGTACGACACACTCGGGCGACTCACGCCCGTGATCAGTGTGGAGATCGCCTCTGCGGCGATACCCATGGCCGGAGGCATGGCAGGCGGTGTCGTCGATGCCGGGAGACAACCTCCTCGAAGCGTCCGACGACATCGTGGAAGTCAATTGCGGAGGATCTCCCCGGCGGGAGCGTCGTCAATCAGGTGTGGGACGTCGTGCTCATGCCCGGACGCTTCGGCGTCAAGGTCGCGACGACGGTTCTCAAACGCGGCAACTCCGACAGCTGAAGGTCTTGGCGGCCCGCGCCTTGTTGGGCGCGGGCCGCTGCTCTCCGGCTAGCCGGAGCTCGTGAGGTTGGCCACCTTGATCGCGCTGATCTTGATGAAGTTGGCGGTCGCGGCCGGCCCGCCGGAGCACGAAAAATCAGCGGTGCCGGCGGCGGTGAAGTTGTGACCGACGATCAGAGAGGCAGTGTCACCAGGGCGGGCCTGGCTCTCGTCGAAGTCGGTGCCTGCCGTGAGCCTGCACGTAACGGTTGCCGCGAGCCCCCCCGTGAGCCCGCCCACGTATGCCTTGCTCAGGAGCAAGTAGTTGCCCGCCTGGGGAATCGAGAGCGTGGAAAGCGTCGTCGAAGCGGCCGGGATTGCGATTGGGCCGTTCTGGAAGCGCACCAACGCATCGGTTGACGCGGGCAGCACGCCGGTCGCGAAGTCAGCAGTCGCGAGGGTGCCGTTCTGCACCTTGGCGCTGTTCACGGCGTTGTTCGCGATCTTCGGGTTGGTGACGGCCCCGTTCTTGATCTTCGCGGACGTGACGGCATTGGTCTTCAACTGGAGGCTGCCGACGCTATTCCTCGGCAGCGTCACTTCCACGGCAGCGATGCTCGTCCCCGTGAGGGCAATGAGCAACGCTGTGCAGGCAATGACCATCGCGGGCGATGGGCGATGACGGATGATGCGGTGCACGCTTAACCTCCTTGCTTGGCGCTTTGCGACGGCTGCTCGGCACCTTGCGCTTGGTGCTCGACCCACGAACTGAACATCTCTCGGCGAGATGGACCCCGGCGAGCCGTCGCGGACTCGATCGTGCGGGGTGAACCTTGCCACGTCGTGCGGTTGCTACACACCACCCTGACGGGGTGAACGAGCAATGAGGAGGTTTCGCCGATGACCGAAGTGAAGGAAGCCGCCGAGCGCCGCGATGCGCTCGTAGAACGCCTGTCCGCGAATGCGATCGGGGCGTTCGATCTCTTTTCGGTGTACCTCGGCGACGTTCTCGGCCTGTACCGAGCGCTCGCCGACAGGGGCCCGCTGACGTCGGCCGAGCTCGCGGCTGCGGCTGGAGTCCACGAGCGCTACGCCCGTGAGTGGCTCGAACAGCAGGCAGCGAGTGCGCTCCTCGACGTCGATCAGGACGACGATGTGCGGCGCTTCCGTCTGCCCGCAGGGCACGACGAGGCGTTGCTCGACGTGTCGAGCCTCAACTACATGACGCCGACCGCACATTCGGTTCTGGCTTCGATCCGCCCGATCGAGAAGTTGCTCGAGGCGTTCAGAACCGGCGGCGGCGTTCCGTACGCCGACTACGGCGACGACATGCACGAGTCGCAGGCGGCGGGCACGCGCCCACTGTTCGAGAACCTCCTCGGGAAGGAGTGGCTACCGGCCGTTCCGGAGCTCCACGAGCGACTGCTCGCCGATCCGCCCGCGCGCATTGCCGACATCGCGTGTGGGCAAGGTCGGTCGAGCATCGCGATCGCGCGCGCGTACCCGAAGGTGCGTGTCGACGGAATCGACGCGGACCGCAGCGTCGATCGAGCGTGCGCGGGAGCATCTCGCGGGTAGTGGCGTCGAGGACCGCGTGACGTTCCAGGAGCGCGATGCCGGTGACCCCGAGCTCGCCGGCCGCTACGACCTCGTCACGATCTTCGAAGCGCTGCACGACATGTCGTATCCAGTCCAAGCGCTGCGCGCGGCGCGAGGTCTACTCGCCGAAGGAGGTCTAGTCCTGATCGCCGACGAGCGCACAGAAGACGAGTTCACCGCCCCGGCGAGCAACCGGGAGCGCCTCTTCTACGGCTACAGCGTCTTCCACTGCCTACCGGTGGGCATGGTCGGCGAGGGCGCGGCGGGGACGGGAACCGTCATGCGCGCCGACACGCTCAGACGCTATGCAGAGGAGGCCGGCTTCTCGAGCTGCGAGGTGCTGCCCATCGAGGCCGACACCTGGCGGTTCTACTTGTTGCGGCCCTAGCTCGCGACCGGCGCCAGGCTGCGAATGAGCCCGAGCTGGTGGGCAACTCCGGCCGCCTCGGTGCGGTTCGAGACGCGGAGCTTGCCGTAGATGTTGTGCAGGTGGAACTTGACCGTCTGGTCGGAGAGGAAGAGCTTCTTCCCGACCTCACGGTTTGAGAGGCCCTCGGAAACTGCTGTGAGGATCTCGAGCTCCCGCGCGGTGAGACCGGTCTCCTCGCGAGCCTGCTCGTGCCGGCTCTCGCGCTTCAGCTGCGAAACGGCGCCAGGGTCGACGCGCGGAGTCGAGTAGTAGACGTTCCCCGCGAGTGCCTGCCGCAGCATCGCCGGGATGTCGAGGGGATTGATGGACTTCGCGATGTACGCAGCCGCCCCAGTGCTCAGGGCGAGCTCGATCTGCCCCCGATGTTCCGACCCGGAAAAGACCACGACCGTCACGTCGGGATGCTTCTCACGGAGCAGCGCGAGGCAGCTGAGGCCGTCGAGAACCGGCATCTGGAGATCGAGCAGAACGAGGTCGGGATTCGTCCTCGCCACGAGCGGTGCAACCTGAGCGCCCGACGCGGCGGTGCCGATGACCTCGAACTCGCCCTCGTCCTTGAAGACCTGCGCAATCGCCTCGACGATCAGGGGATGATCGTCCGCGATGACGACGCGCTTCTTGTTGCGATCCACAGGTCTAGTCTGCTTGGCACGGCCCAACCCGTGTATCCCCCGTTTGGATCAATTGACCCCACCCTTTTGGGGCGGCATCGGGCGCGTTAAGGTCTGCGGACTCGTGGCGGCCGGATCGGTTCCTCTCCTCGACCTCGTGCTCGGTGTCGCGCTCCTCGCGACCATCGGCTTCGCCGCCACGCGGTCGCGGCTGGCGGCGCAGGCACCCGGCCGATGGGTTGGCTGGCTTCTGGTCGCGGTGCCGCTCCCCCTCGTGGTCGCAATCCGCCTGTCCGTGCCATCGTCGCCTCTGGGCGGTCAGAGCGCGTTCGTCGGCGGCCTCCTCGCCTTCGCACTCGGCGCCCTGCTCGTCCTCAGCGGCCGCGCCGACGACGAAGACCGTGACGAGACGGATCCCGGCCCTGCGCCATGGTGGCCGGAGTTCGAGCGGGAGTTTCGTGCCTACGCGCGGCGGCAGTCACGCCCCCGCGTTCGGGTATAGCGCCGCAGTCCTCGAATGTGAGAAGGTGACCCGGAACCGGTGGGAGTTCACGGCTTCGTCCTGACTATGACCTGCGGCGCGGCACTGCTCGCGCTCTGGATCATGGCGCGTTACACCAACTTCGGGCCTCGTTCCGTCGGGTGGGCCATCGTGCATGTCGTCATCGCCTGCGTCGTGCTTCGGCTGTTGCCGTTTGCGCTGGACGCGATCCGCGCCAGCGGCATCCCGGCGGTCGCGTACGTCGAGCTCTTCGGCGTCGCCCTCCCGCTCTTCGTCTATGCCTTCCTCAGCGGAGGCTGGGTCGGACGGGCCGCGCTGGGCCTGCTCCGCAGATAGCTCGCAGCGCCAGCCCGTCCGCTTACTTGAGGAGACCTCCGCCGAGAAACGCGGGTGCGAGGATGATCACGAAGAGCACCGGCAGGATGAAGATGGCGATCGGGAACAGCATCTTCACCGGCGCCTTCTGCGCGCGCTCCTCTGCGTGCATCTGCCGCTGATGCCTGAAGTCCGCCGCCTGGGCGCGCAGGATGCTGGCAAGCGGCGATCCGAGCTGCTCCGACGCGAGCACGGCGTTGGCGAACGCGACGGTGCTCTCGGTGCCGACACGGTCGGCGAAGCTCCGTAGCGCTGCCTTCCTCGACTGCCCGACACGGAGCTCGGTCATGACGCGCCTGAGCTCCTCCGTGAGCGGTCCGTCGCTGGCGTCGATCAGGTAGCTCAGGGCCGCGTCGAAGCTCATGCCGGCCTCGATCGCGATCGCGAGCTGGTCGACGAAGTGGGGCAGCTCGGCGTCGATCTTGTCGGCCCGATTCGTAGCTGCCTTCTTGAGCAGGAAGCCGGGAAGGTAGACGGCGGCGCCGCCGAAGAAGAGCGCGAGCACGATTCCACGCCCGCCGTTGGCGATGGCGAACCCGGCCAACATGCCGAAGAGCCGTCAGGGCGACCCGTCCCGCCATGAAGAGCTCTGCCGTCAGACGGCGCGATGCTCCTGCACGCAGGAGCTGTGCCGTGATGTCGTCCGGCGATTCCTTGCGCCAGATCTTCGTGTGCACCCGCACGAGCAATGCAGACAGGCGCCTGAGCAGCACCGACTCTCGCTGCGTCTCGGAGGTCTGAGCTCTCACCTTGTGCTGCGGAACGCACCGTCTCGAGCGCCGCTCGCCGGTCGCGTTCGGCGGCGAAGCGTGGACGCGTCAATTGGAACGCGCAGAGCGCGAGGCAACCGATTCCTAGCGACAAGAAGGATGATCATCGTTAGTACCTCACCGAGACGATTCGCTTGAGGAAGCAGGGCGCCGATCGCGATCGACGTCAGACACAGCACCATCAGGATGTGTCCACCCGACGTCGTGTAGAGCGGCGTCATGTACGAGGGGCTGATCAGAGTCATGAGCGCCCCGAGCCCGATCGGCATCAGAACGAGAACGATCGCGGACATTCGTCCGAGCGAGGTCAAGGCGCGCACCTTCCGGGCGTGGCGCTGCCGTTCGCGAACGGTCTCCGACAGCGTGTCGAATAGGCCCGCGAGCGAGCCGCCGGCCTGCGACTGAACGTTGACGGCGGTCGCCACGTACTCGAGGTCGGGCGAGCCGATTCGATTGCACATGGCATCGATCGCCTGGTCGAGCGGTCGTCCGAGCTTCTCCTCTCCGAGCACCCGTGCGAATTCCTCCGAGGCAGGCGGCGCGCCGTCGTCGACGATCGCCTTCAGCCCCATTCGAAGCCCGTGCCCGGCCCGAAGCGTCGAGGCGATGGTCGCCAGCACGTCCGGAAGCTGCCGATCGAACGCCTTCGTGCGCTTGTGCGCAGCGATCCGCAACGCCGGGAGCGGTGAGAGGAAGCCGACCAGCATCAGCAGGAGAACGAGAGCCGACGGCACGCCGAGATCGTGCCGAGAATCCCGAAAACGAGTGAGGCGAGACCTCCGAGATAGGGCAAATGGCCCATTCGGAGCTTCAAGCCGGACCGCTCGAGCGCACCTGCCAGACGTTTCGAGCCAGGAAGGTCGTCCATCGAGCTTTCCGTCCAATCGAGCAGAGACTCGAAGCGACCAGCGCTCGTCGTCACGGTCGTTGACGGGGTCATTGGTCTTCACGTACGCCTCGAGCAGCCGGCTGAGCTCCGACTTGCGACGCCGACGCAAAACGACAGCACCCGCAACTCCGAACAGGAGAGCAGCCAGCGCGATGATGACCACAGGTGCGACCGAGCTGCGCGCGATAGATGCGGGGATGAGACCACCGTCATCGCCATCCTGCGGGAATCTGCAGCGTCTTTGTCGCGGACGCTCCAGCTGATCGCACCGTCAACCCGATCCGATCCCCGGGTCGCGCGTTCGAAAGGTACGAGAGCTGCCACGTACGGTCGAGCTCCCGGCTGAGCGTGCGGTACGTCGCACTCAGCTTCGTGGCGTCTGCCGCATCGAACAGCCTGCCGCCGGTGGCGCGTCGCGAGCGCTGCCAGCGGTTGCCTGTCAGCCCGCGTGCCGGCCGCGATCGAGTAGACGACGACGTTCGCTCGTTGCGCCGCGGCGATCGCCTCTGAGAGGGAGCTCCGAGAACCGAGGTCGCGCCCATCCGTCAACAGGACGAGGATGCGGGTGCCGTTCGACATCCGCTGCAGGCGCGCGGCGGACAACTCCACGGCGTCGTACAGCGACGTACCGGTCTGGACGTCCGGAGCCAGCGCCGTGAGCGCCCGGCCGACGTCCGACTTCGCCTCATCCGGTCGCGTCAAGGCCAGGGCCTCGTGCGCGAACGCAACCAGGCCCGTCGCACCGGCGTGACTCTGTCCCATGAGGAACTCCTCCGCGGCGCGCTTTGCCTCGCGGAGAGGCCGACCCGTCATCGACTGCGAGTTGTCGACCGCCAGCAGCATCGCCTGTGCCGCGCCGAGAGCGCGTGCCTTTACGAACCGGGCCGGTTGGCCGCCCTCCGAGAGGGTCGGCCGGCTCCCTTCGGGCACGACGGCGGTCACCCGTACGAGCGGGAACTTTGCCGGGTCGATCGCGGCGGATCTGTACGGGAGCCGACGCTTGCGCTGCCACAGGCAGCGCAAGCGCGAGCATTGCGAGAAGTGAGAGGACGAGCCCTTCTCATGCGTCCCCCAGCCAGGCCGAGGGCGGTAGCTCGACGCCGTTGGCTCCGAGCTTTGCCAGGAAGCCCGGCCGCAGCCCCGTAGAGCGCAGCGGCTCGATCAGCGGAGCAGCCGCGTCCACCGCACGGAGAGTGTTTGTCCGAGCGACGAAGAGATCCTGCAGGGTGACGACGTCGCCCTCCATGCCGGAGATCTCCGTGATCTGCGTGACCCGGCGTGAGCCGTCGACGAGTCGTGCGATGTGCACGAGCAGGTCGAAGCCGCCGGCGATCTGTTCCCGGACGGCTTTGATCGGCAGCTCGATGCCGGCCATCAGCACGAGCATCTCGAGGCGGTGCAAGGCGTCGCGGGCCGAGTTCGCGTGGACCGTGGTCAGGGATCCGTCGTGTCCGGTGTTCATCGCCTGGAGCATGTCGAGCGTCTCCGCGCCGCGGACCTCACCGACGATGATCCGATCCGGCCGCATGCGGAGCGCATTGCGAACGAGGTCGCGGATGCGCACCTCGCCTTCGCCCTCGACGTTCGGCGGACGCGACTCGAGCGAGACGACATGCGGCTGTTGAAGCTTGAGCTCCGCTGCGTCCTCGATCGTGACGATGCGCTCCGCCGCTCGGGCACGTGGGCCGAGACAGCGTTCAGGAGCGTCGTCTTTCCGGTGCCCGTACCGCCGGAGATGAGGATGTTGAGCTTCCCGCGAACGCAGTGCGCGAGAAAGTCGGCCGTGTGTTCGCTAAGGCTTCCCAAGCCCGATGAGGTCCTCGAGCGAGAGCGCGTCCCGCGTGAACTTCCGGATCGTCAGCGAGGGGCCGCGAAGCGAGAGCGGCGGGATGATCGCGTTGACACGGCTGCCGTCGGGCAGCCGGGCATCGACCATCGGCGACGCTTCATCGATGCGTCGACCGACTTGCGACACGATCCGGTCGATGATCCGCAGCAGGTGCGCGTCGTCGAGGAACGACGCGTCGGTCGCCTCGATCCTGCCGGCGCGCTCGATGTAGAGCTGATCCGAACCGTTGACCATCACCTCGGTGACGGTCGGATCCTGAAGGAATGGCTCGAGTGGGCCGTACCCGAGGATGTCGTCGGCGATCTGCCGCTCGAGCTCCGAGCGCTCGCTCGGGCTGAGCGGGAGCCTCCTCCGCGTTGAGCTCCTCGACGACGATCTCGCGCACGCGGCGTGCCAGCTCGTCGCTGCCCTCGAGGTTCAGGAAGGCGCTACCGAGACGAGCGATGCACGTCTTGTGGATCTTCGTCTTCAGCTCGGCGTGCGGGTCGCGGGCTCGACGTCGCATGGAGTCCGCGATCGACCTGGAGGCGCTCGGCGAGAACCGATGCGTCGCCGGTGCGGGAGAGTCCGTTTCGATTGAGCGCGCTCATCGTCGGCCTCTCAGAAGGAAGCGGCGTTGCGACGACTCGCGAGGTGCCTTCTCACGCGCGTGAGAGGCAGCGAACACCGACGACGCGAGCTTGGCGACCGCGCGCGAGAACGGACTGTTCTCGGCGGAGACCACGACAGGAACGGCGCGGTTCACCGCAACCGGGACGGCGCGATCGTCCGGCAGCTCGTAAGCGACCTCAGCTTCGAGAGCCTCCTCGATCTCGCTTTCGGCCGATGCCGCCGGCGGCACCGATGCGGTTGGCGACGAGAGTGACCTTCGTCACGATCGAAGCCGAGCCGCTCGATCGTCTCCATACCGATGCGGACGTTCTTGAGCGACGTCACCTCCGGATTGCAGACGAGGAGCAGTTCGTCGGTGTGATCGAGTGCGGCGAGCATCGGCCCCGTCGAAGAGCGGCCCTGTGTCGATGACGACTGCGCCGTACGCGTTGCGCGCCGACTCCAGGACGGCCGAGAGCTCCGCCTGTCCGACGACGTCCGCCTCTTCGGGACGCTGCGGCGCCGGAAGGACGGCCAATCCTGTCTGAGCGTCCTGTGCTGACGAACGCCTTCAACTTCTCGACGTCGATGGCGCCCGCCGAAGCGGCGAGGTCGGCGATCGTCGCCCGCGGAGAAACCGCAAGCGTTAGCGCCGAGTCGCCGAACTGCAGGTCGAGGTCGACGAGAAGCGTCTCGACTCCCGAACGCGCCGTCGCGGCCGCGAGGTTCGTCGCCAACGCCGTCTTGCCGCTGCCTCCCTTCGGCGAGAACACCGTGACGACCTTTCCGGATCGCAGCTCCGTTGGCAGCTATTGCGGCCTTTCGGATCGCGAACAGCAGCGTCTCCGCCGGCTGCGGGAGCATGAGGACGTCGGCTGCCCCGACGGCGATCCCGGTCTCGACGATCCCGTTCGGCTCGCCGTAAGCCGCGAGGATGAGAGGCGTGTCGGTGATCTCCCGCAGGCGTCGTACGGCCTCTGCGACACCCGTCGCCGACGAGGACTCGAGCACATGCAGCGTCACGTCTGCCGACACCGGAGATGCCCCGTTGCCCTCGGCACCGGCACGGATCATCGAGATCGTCGGCTGGTGCTCGAGCGTGCCCGCGACGGCGTCCGCCGCGGGCCCGCTCAACAGGACGCGGAGCTGCGAGGTCGGCTTGTGGCCGTTACTGGCCATCGACGCTCTCCGGGAACGTGCCGGCGATCTGCTTGCGCGCGCGTGCCAGCGGGGAGCCCGCGGCCGAGGACCGAGTGGAGCGTGTCGATGCTCGGGCGGCTGTTGCGCGGATGCGCGGTCGGCCGCAGCACGAGGAACCAGCTCGCGTTCGACATCGCCCAGAGCATCGTCTGGCTCTCCTTGTCGGTCATCGCGAGGGTTGCCGAGGCCGTTGGCGTACTGCTTTGCATGTCGCTCGAGCTGGGCGCGTCCGGGCGCCTTCAGGACGAGCAGGTTGCGAAGGACGACGCGCGACGTCGCTCGCTTCAGCGAGCCAAGCGAGTACTTGGCGTTTGCGACGACATCGACGCGGTCGCCGTCGGAGACCGTGCCGGCGAGAAGCTGTCGCGGCTCGCCGGGAACGATCACCGCGCGCTGCTTGCCCGAGAACTTGGCGAAGATGCCGCCCTGCGCGATCGGCTTGAACTGGCGAAGCGTGACCTGCTCGCCCTTGTAGATCGGGCCGGCAGTCACCAGGGACGTCAGCGGCGCACCGCTCGTGATGGAGCCCGGGAACGACCGCACGACGAGGCACCGTCTGGGTCTTCAGGTAGCCGCCGCCGGCGACGGACGATCCTTCGGTGCCGGCCGGAATGTCACGCGAGGCGACGAGGACCTTCACCATGCCCGCGCCGTGCGTGACGCTGTGGCGGAAACTGGTGATGTAGACGCCGACGAGAACCGCTGCGAGCACAGCAAGCCCCAGCGGCAGAGCGAGACTTCGAACTCGAGATTTGGTCATTGGGGCTTCCTTTCGTCCTATTTGGTGAGCGTGATCACGTGCACGCCGAAGTCGAGGTCGGGATCGGTGATCGGGTTGCCGGCGGCGAGGTCTGTCGCGATGAAGGTCACGAAGTGGCCCGTCGAGCACGTGGTCTTTGCCGGCCCACTTGACGACGTCGTCGATGACGAACGCGGCCCAGCCGATGATGTGGTAACCGCGTGGCGTCTGGCAGTGTCGTAGACCGGAAACAGCAGCACGCGCTGGGCGTCGGCGGCATCTTCGAGCTGCTTCTTGATGCCGTTCTTCTCCCCGTTCGCGGGCGGGTAATACGTGTTGACGGGAGGGAGTCCGGGTAGCCGTTCGTCGATCCAGTCCTTCATGTCGCGCGGCGCTGATGCGGCCGTCACCGGTCCAGAGTCGAGGAGACCGAACTTGCCCTTCGTCGGATCAGTGTCATCGTCGTCGTCGAAGTCCATCGTCACCGTCTGGCCGAAGCAGCTCGGGTTCGTGACGATGCACGCGCAGTCGCTCTTGAACCGCGATCGGTGCGACGTTCTTCAGCTGCTCTGGCGCGAACGACCTGCGCCTCCGCCTCGGCGTGCACCGTCACGATCTTGAAGGCCGAGTTGAGGACGCGGAGCGAAGATTCCTGGGTCTCTGCGCTCGCGCGACGACGTCGATCGTTGCCTGCTCGGGGAACGTGACCGTCGGGCGCCGGGATGCCGGAGTAGTTCGCGCTGCGCGTAGTCGCATCGCGACGGTCTTGCGCCGTCGACGTGCTTGGTCGGGAGCTCCTGGGCGCCCGCGAGCGCGGCGGCGTCCGCCGCCGTCTGGATTTGCCGCTCAGCTCGATACCACGAGCCGCACGTCAATGACGAGCGCGGCCATTCCGACGAGCACGGTGAGGATGACAGCGACGAAGACGAACGCCTGGCCGGATTCGCTGCGGATGCGTGTAAGGAGCGACCTCATTCCATCCGCTCCGTCGCGTTCGCCGTCAGATCGCCCGAGGCGCTGAAGCCCGGAAGGCCGATTCGATACGGGATACTTGATCGTGATCGTGACCGGGTCGCCGACGTTCGCGCCGGCGGTGCAGGTGATGCGGCTCGAGATCGTCGCTCCACTGCCTCGCCGAGACCGTGTTCTGGATTGCGGTCGTTGCGGCAGGCGCAGGCGCCTGCTGGTCCGCTTGACCGCGGCCGCACGCGCGCCGACGCGCGCCGCGTCGGTGATCGAGAGGTAGTTGTGGAAGGCGAGCCCGAACTGCGTGATCCCGAAGACAGGAGCACGAGGATCGGCAGGACGATGGCGAACTCGACGAACGTCTGACCGCTGTCGCTGCCAACTCGACTAAATCTTGTGTGTGTGAGTGTCTTCATCTGAATGAAGTGCGGTCGGAGCCTCCGCCGGATGCGACGGAAGCTCCGACTCGTCAACGAACGTCGTCGTACGCTCCTTAGGCCGAGCGCGGTCGTGACCGTCGCGATCGCGGCCTGTGATGGCGCCGCGTCGAGGCCGCGTCCACGTGACGGCGAGCAGGACGCCGACGACGATGACGGCGAGGACGAGGGCGTACTCGACGAACGTCTGGCCGTCTCTCGTTCTTCAGATCCTCGAGCGGGCGACGAGCGGCCGCCCAGAGCGTTGAAACGATCCATCATTGAGGTAGTACCTCCTGGGTCTGTGCAAGGACGACCGTCGCCCCCGCATTTGCAGTCGTCAGTGAACCTCGCCGCGGCTCGCGTGACTTCGCCCACCCGGGCTGACGTGCGGGTGGTTTGAACTACCCGATCGGTAGATCCGGTTCCGCGCGAACCCGCGGCGATACTGGGCTCGTGCACAAGATTGTTCTCGTCGGTTCCGAAGGTCAGGTTGTCTGCGAGCTCTGTGAGATCGCGGAAGGCCCGTTCACGCGCATGCGCGGCCTGCTCGGGCGCAAGTCGCTCGAGCGTGGGCAGGGGCTGCTGATCCGGCCGACCTGGTCGATTCACACCTGGTTCATGCGGTTCGCGATCGACGTCGTCTTCCTCGACCGCGAGCTCCGCGTGCTCAAGATCAAGCAGCAGATCCGACCCTGGCGTGCTGGCGGCTCGCTGGCGTGCTCACTCGGCGCTCGAGCTTCCCGCCGGCGAATGCGCTCGGCTTCGGCTCCAGGTTGGCGACCGGCTTGCCTGGGGATCGCTCGAGGCGGAACGATGACCGAAGCGCTCGCCTGGACTCGCGCTCGGCCGCTTGGCTCGCTCCTCGCGGCGGGACTCGCGGCTGCTGCGCTCGCCCGCTACGGCCTCAGCGCCGACGGGCTCATCGCCGCGTTCATATGCGGCGTCCTCGTCGTCCTCTCCGTGATCGACTTCGAGTCGCACCGCCTGCCGAACAACATCGTCCTTCCCTCTGCCGCCGTCGTGCTGGTCGCGCGGCTGGCGAGCGCGCCCGAGCACTGGCAGGCATGGCTTGGCGCGGGTCTCGGCGCGTTCGCCTTCTTTCTCGTCTTCGCGCTGATCTACCCCGCCGGGCTTGGGATGGGTGACGTCAAGCTGGCCCTTCTGCTCGGGTTCGCGCTCGGTGGAGCCGTCTTGCCGGCGCTCGTCGTCGGAACGCTCGCCGGTGGCGCCGCCGGGATCGTTCTCCTCGTCCGCAACGGCGCCGAGGCGCGCCGCCGCGCTATCCCGTTCGGGCCGTTCCTCGCGTTCGGCGCGATCGCGATCCTGCTGATCTCAGCGCCGTAGCTCTCAGCCCGCGGCGCCCGCGCCCGGTCGGCTGATCCACACCGGATCGCCGAGCGCCAGGCCGAGTCCTTCCAACGCACTCCCCGGATTCCCCCGGACGATCGTGAACCACCCGCGCGGGTCGAAGATCACGCCGTACTCGCCGGCCTCGAAGTCCGCGTAGGTCTTGCCGCGGCGCGCGTCCGCCGAGCCCGACACCGCTCCGAGCGCAAGTACCGGCGCGTCCTCGAGACCCGCCGCGGCGAGCTGGGCTTCCCGCACGTTGAGCTGGACGTTGCCGAAGCGGTTGAAGTCCAGAACGGTGCAGCGGATCTTGCCCGGCTCGACCTCCGGTTCCGCCACCGTCAGCCCGCCAGGGTTGCGGGATCGACCTCGCCGCCGAGCTGCTCGATCGGCATCCCGGCAGCAAGGTGCGCCGCCGCCGGACAGAGCGTGTCGCGCGCACGGAACGAGTCCGCGATCGGCTGCTCGATCACATCGTCCGACGTGATCTCCACCGCCTTGCGCACTCCCCCGCCCGCGTCCCACGCCGGCGACAGCAGGCCGTTGTCCGGACCGACCAGGATCCGCCCGCTCTCCGTCTCGATCGCGACCTCGCGGTCCTTGCCGACATTCGGATCCACGATCGCCAGGACGACTGCATCCTCCGCCAGGTACGGCAACGAATCGGCGAGAAGCAATGCCCCGGAGCCCACCTCCAGCGGCCGGATCAGGTGCGAGAGGTCGACGATCGGGCTCTGCGGCGAGATCCGGCTCAGGACTGCATGACAGATCCCGACCCACTCGTTGCCGAGCCCGAAGTCGCTGAGGAAGACGATCTGACGAGCGGGCGGCGGCATCGGGGTTGAGCATGCTCCGCGACGCGGATCGATGCAAGCCGTCGCCGCCGCCCGCTCGCCTGAGGGCGTTACGTCTGGTTCAGCTGCGCCAGCCGCATCTGGTTGCCGGACGGGTCACGGAAGCCGGCGTCGATGCCGTACGGCTGCTCCGTCGGCTCCTGCGAAAACTCGACACCGCGGCTCTTGAGGTCGTCGTAGCTCTTGCGTGACGTCCTCGCTGGAGAAGAAGAGGCCGCCCGCGGCCCCCTTCGCCACCAGAGCCTTCAACTGGTTCTGCGTCTCCTCGTCGAAGACGGGCGCGCCCGGGACTGCCATGAGCACGATCGCTACGTCCTCCTGGCCCGGCACACCGACCGTGAGCCAGCGGAAGTCGCCCATCTCCGGGAGCGTGGCGTCCTCGCGAAGCTCCAGTCCGAGCTTCTCCGTATAGAAGGCCAGAGCCTCGTCCTGGTCGTGGACCCAAACGTTGACGTGAGTGAGTTGCTTGAGCATTTTGTCCTCCGTGTCTTGTCGAACGCTAGAGCGGCGACGTTAGCCGGACTGCGCGCGGCTGTCTTCTCCAAACGTGCTGTATTGCGGCCGCGTCCAGGCGAGGAGGACGCACGTCGGAACCCGCGCGCGCCTCGACGCCGGCGGATGTGCAGCGCGGTAGGCGGTCGGTGAGACGCCGAACGTCCGCCGGAAGCTCGTGGTGAAGGAGCCGACGCTGCGCAGACCGACCGCGAGGCAGATGTCCACGACCGACCGATCCGTGTTGCGGAGCAGAGCGGCAGCGCGCTCCATCCGCCGCATGAGCAGGTACTTGTGCGGAGGCTCGCCGAACGCCCGCCGGAACTCGCGGCTGAAGTGCGCGGGCGACAGCCGCGCGGCGCGAGCGAGCGAGCGCACGTCGAGCGGCTCGCGGTAGCGCGCGTCGACCAGGTCCTTCGCTCGCAGCAGATGCCGCGCTGGATGAGCGTACGCCACTACTCGGCCTCTCGGGACAACGTCATCTGCACTGGCTTGCTCCTCGTCGCGCGCGAAGCCGAACGACGCGTAGAACTTCTCGGCTTCAGGATTGTCGGCCAGCACCCACACCTCATCAACGGATTCGTCCTCCATCCATTTCCGCATCGCCTCGAGCAACCTCGTGCCGACGCCCTGACGGCGGTAGCGCTCCCGGACGCCGATCTCGTACAGCAGGAGGTCGCGCGGCCTGCCCGTGCTGCGGCGCTCGACGTAGCAGAGGAGATCGCCGACGACGAGATCACCGTCTTCGGCGACCCAGTGCAGGACGGCGGGATCCGCCAGGTACGCGGCGGCGTCTGCGCGAGAGACCGGCTCCGCCGGCTCCGAGCGTCCTGAAACGTCGAAGTCCGGCTCGTCCGCGGCCAGCTGTTCTAGGACCGCCTCGTCGCCGGGCCCCAACCTCCGAACCCGGATCGGCACCTCACTCGGCCTCGGCGGCCGCCGGAACCCCTTCCGCCCTCGTGCGCCATCGCCGGGGCCTCGGCGTGGATGAAGGCGGCAGCCACCGCGCCCGCGATCACGGCGAACGCGGCGCCGATCATGAATGCGAGGTGGTAGCCACCGTTGAGCGCGACCAGAGGCCCGTCGCCGGACGCGGTCAGGGTGTCCGTCCGAGACGCAGCGGCGCTCGCGAGGATGGCGAGGCCCAAGCGCCCCGCCCATCATGAACGAGGTATTGACGACGCCCGACGCAAGCCCTGCCTCCGTCGGCTTCACGCTGCCCATCGCCGCGAGGAGGATCGGGTTGAAGGTGATGCCGCCGCCGATGCCCAGCAGCAGCATCCCGGGAAGGACGTCGACCCAGAAGTTCCCGTCGACGGGTGCGCGCGCGAAGAACAGGAGCGCGACGGCGTACAGCGCCAGGCCCACGAGCAGCGGTGGCTTGATTCCGAAGCGCATGACGAGCTTGTCTGACAGGAAGAGCGAGGACGCGCC
Organism: uncultured Actinomycetes bacterium; assembly: GCA_963759365.1. GTDB lineage: Bacteria > Actinomycetota > Thermoleophilia > Gaiellales > Gaiellaceae > 3-1-20CM-4-69-9. The sequence goes on along the minus strand of CAVWYX010000004.1, from coordinate 53,704 downwards.
CCAGAGCAGCGTGGCGGGCAGGAACGCGAACCCCACCTCGAGCGCGCTGTAACCGAGCACCTGCTGCAGGTAGAGCGCCGAGAGGAAGAACCAGGCGAACATCGCGGCGGCGAGAAGCACTCCCGTCACGTTCGCGCTCGCGACGTTGCCGATCCTGAAGATGCTCAGCGGCACCAGTGGGTTGCTCGTGCGCGCCTCGATCGCGACGAAGAGGACGAGGAGCGCGGCGGCTCCGATCAGCATGCCGAGCGTCTGGCCGGAGGTCCATCCCTCCTGGTTCCCGTTCACGATCGCGTAGACGGCGAGCATCAGCGATGCGGTCACTGTCACCGCGCCGGCGACGTCCAAGCCTCCCTCCTTCGTCGGGCTGTCGGACGGGAGCAGGCGCCGGCAGAGTGCGAAGACGGCGATGCCGACCGGAATGTTCACGAGGAAGATCCAGTGCCAGCTGAGGACGTCGGTCAGGATGCCGCCGAGAAGGACGCCTGCAGTGCCGCCGCCCGAGAGGACGAAGCCGACGACTCCCATCGCTTTCGCCCGCTCTGCGGGCTCGGTGAACAGGATCATGAGGAGCGAGAGCACGATCGCCGAGACGATCGCGCCACCAATTCCCTGCACGGCGCGCGCGCCCACGAGCATGCCCTTCGAGGTCGCGAGGCCGCAGGCAAGCGATGCCAGCGTGAAGATCACGAGCCCGATCAGGAACAGCCGTCGCTGCCCGTAGAGATCGCCGAAACGGCCGGCGAGGAGGAGAAAACCGCCGAAGGTCAGCAGGTAGGCGTTGACCACCCACGCCAGCGAGGCTTCCGTGAAGCCGAGATCCGTACGGATCGAGGGCAGGGCGACGTTCACGATCGTCGTGTCCAGGACGATCATGAGGTCGCCCAGGCACAGGACGTAGAGAGCGAGCCAACGGCTCCTCGAATCAGTGGTCATGTTCACCCCAATACCGACCGCCTGCCGCTCCGAAACTCATCGGCGCCTCAGTCCAGCCGCTCGGGGAGGTCGAAGTTCTCGAACGTGGCGGCGAGCCTGACGGGATCCGCAGGCTCGTCCGGCCAGCGCTCGTACACCTTGCGCTCCGTCTGCTCGGTCGACCGATTCACGAATGCCGTGACGTCGCTGATGCGGTCTCCGCGCAGCGTGAACACGTTGAGCGCGAACGGCAGGTAGCTGTCCTCGTCCGGATCCCACGCGTAGAACGCAAGCGCCGGCTGACCGTTGGCACGCGTCTCGACGTGGCGCCAGCGCCACGCACCCGAGAGGGGCCAACCGGCGAGGAAGATTCGTAGCGCGTCGTGGCCGCGGAACCAGGTGCGAAGCGGCGGCATGGAAAAGGCGGCATCCTCGGTCAGCATCGCGACGACGCCGTCGACGTCGTCCCGATCCCACGCGTCGACGTACTTCCGCACGACCTCTCTGCACCTCGCTCGTCCCCGAGCGTGCGCAGCGTCGCTTGCTGGCTCTCCTCCGGCAATTGCCGCTCGACGGCCGCGCGGGCCCGCTGCAGCGCGCTGTTCACGGCGGCGACCGTCGTCTCGAGCGTCTCCGCGACCTCGCGGGCGGAGAACCCCAGCACCTCGCGCAGGATGAGGACGGCGCGCTGAGACGCGGGCAGGTGCTGGAGGGCTGCGATGAAGGCGAGCTCCACACTTTCGCGTCGCTCGTAGCTCGCCTCCGGCGCGGCGAACCCGTCCTCGACCCCCAGCTGCTCATCGGGATACGGCTCGATCCACACCGACTCGACCACCGGCTCGCCTGGGCCGTTGTGCGGATCGGCGGGCGCGTAGTCGATCGGCAGGACACGCTTCGGCCGGCGGGCGATCGCGTCGAGGCAGGTGTTCGTCGCGATCCGGTAGAGCCAGGAGCGGAGCGAGCTACGGCCCTCGAACCGCGGGAGCCCGCGCCAGGCGCGGAGCAGCGCCTCCTGGAGCGCATCTTCGGCGTCATGCACCGAACCGAGCATTCGGTAGCAGTGAGCGTGCAGCTCTTGCCGATGGGCCTCGACGAGCCTCTGGAATCCTGACTCGTCGCCGGCCCGCGCCGCCTCGAGCAGCTCGTCCTCCTGAACTGTCGAGCCTGGTGTCTCGGGGCTCACCCCGAGAGCCTAGAGACGGCGAAGGTGTCTACGCGAAGCTCGGCCGATGAGTTCTGGCGCAAGCGGCGGTCCAAGAGGCGTGGGGACGATCCACCCGACCCCCAAACCCGTTGTGCATCTCGAGCTGCACACCGGAGACCTGGCGCGCGCGTACGCATTCCATCGAGCGCGTCCTCGGCTGGCGCGCCGAGTGGATCAGAGCCGGATCTGCCTCCTACCTCTCGCTCGAGCTCGGGCGCCGCCTCGGCGGCGGGATCGTCGAGTGTGAGACCGACCAGCCGCTGTGGCTGCCGTATGTGGGAGTCCCCGACATCGTCGAAGCCACGCGGCGGGCGCGACAGCTCGGAGCCGGCGTGCTGCTCGAGCCGCGCGAGGGCCCGGCGGGCTGGCGCAGCGTCGTGTCGGCCCCCGCAGATCGGCGAGCTCGCGTTCTGGCAGCAGAAGCGATGAGCCGGAACGTCAGCGATCCGGCTTGGCGCAGACCACCCGCTTCGAGAAGTGAGTGTTGTAGTGGCAGTCCTTGCCCCGCGTGGCGATGAGAAGCCATGCGAGGACTCCGACGGCCACAAGGGCGACGGCGACGCGCATGGAACCACCTTGGCAACGGGCGCCGCGGGCATCCCACGCACTTTCGGCTAGTTCGACCTACGCCGCGGACTGAATCGCGCCGGACGACGCCCGCACGACGAGCTCGACCGGCAGCAAGGTCGTGCGAGGCGACCGCCTGGGGATCTTCCGCCAGCTCGATCACGTGGTCGGCGGCGAGCTCGCCGAGCGCGTCGCGATCCTGCCGGATCGTCGTCAGCGGCGGATGCGACAGCGCGGCTGCCTCGAGATCGTCGAAGCCGACGACTGCGACGTCGCGGCCGGGCTCCAACCCGAACTCCCAGGCCGCCCTCACCGCTGCCAGCGCCATGAGATCCGAGGCGACGACGATTGCCGTCGGCGGAGACGGGAGGGCGAGCAGGGCACACGCCTCCCGATAACCGGAGCCGGACGAGAAGTCGCCGGGCGCGATGTAGCCCGCCGGAAGCTCGAGCCCGAATACGTCGGCCTCGCGCCGAAATGACTCGAGCCGATCCGACCCCGCAACCGTGTTCTCCGCACCGGCGATGTGCGCGATCCGTCGATGCCCGAGTGCGTAGAGATGGCGGACGGCAAGGCGGATGCCTTCGAAGTGATCGGAGCCGACGTAGCCGGCACGCGGAGAGTTGCAGCGCACGTCGACTCCGACGGACGGCAGCTTCGCGTCGATGACCTCACTGGACGATCGGTGCGTCGCTGTCCATCCCGATCAGGATGGTCGCGTCGAAGCGGCGTGCTAGCTGCGCCTGCCCTGTGCGGTGGGCCTGCACGGCCGTCGACGGCGGACAGGAGAACCGGCTCGTAGCCGGACCGACCGAGCCGGCGCGAGATCGCCGCAAGCACCTTCCCGAAGAACATCACGGTCAGGTCGGGATGCCCGAAGCTGTCGCCGACGACGACTCCGATCAGCCCGTTCCGCCGAGCCGCGACCGGACGTGTGGCAGGACCTCGCATGTAACCAAGCGCGCGCGCCGCCGCCCGCACGCGGTCACGCGCGTCCTCGCTCACGTCCTCCTTGTCGTTCATGACGCGCGACACCGTCGCGACGGACACGCCCGCGCGTGCTGCCACGTCCCGAATTGTCGGCCGGGGCTGATCTCTCACATCGCGGACGATACGTCCGCGGGGTGACTCAGTGGGGCTCGGGCACGATCCGGATGTACGGCTTCGGCTCCTGCCACTCGCCGAAGAGCTCCTTCGCCTCGTCGTTCGAGACGGAGCCGGCGATGATCACGTCCTCGCCCTGCTTCCAGTTGACCGGCGTCGAGACCTTGTGCGTGGCGGTGAGCTGGAGCGAGTCGATCACGCGGAGCACCTCGTCGAAGTTCCGCCCCGTCGTCATCGGGTACACGAGGATGAGCTTGATCTTCTTGTCCGGCCCGATGACGAAGACGTTCCGAACGGTCTGGTTGTCGGCCGGCGTACGGTCGGCCGCGTCGCCGGTCGTGTCCGCCGGGAGCATGCCGTAGGCCTTCGAGATGCTGAAGTCGGGGTCTCCGACCAGCGGGTAGTTGGGCGCGGTTCCCTGCGTCTCCTCGATGTCGGCGAACCACTTGGTATGGCTGTCGACCGGGTCGACGGAGAGCCCGATGATCTTGACGTTCCGGCGGTCGAACTCCGGCTTGATCTTGGCCATGTAGCCGAGCTCGGTCGTGCAGACCGGCGTGAAGTCCTTCGGGTGCGAGAACAGAACGCCCCATGAGTCCCCGATCCAGTCGTGGAAGCGGAGGCGCCCTTCGGTCGTATCCGCCTCGAAGTCGGGTGCTGTGTCGCCGAGCTGCAATGCCATCTTGGGTCCTCCTTGGATTCCGAGCCGCCGCCGTCTTACGGAGGAAGGTACCGGTACCGTTGCGCCTCCATGCCAACTCAGACTCAGAAGGGCGCGGACTTTCGCGCGCTCCACGAGGGCGAGCCCTTCGTCATCCCCAACCCCTGGGACGCAGGCTCGGCAAGGGTGCTCGAGGGACTCGGCTTCAAGGCGCTGGCGACGACGAGCTCGGGCTTCGCGTTCACGCTCGGCCGGCGCGACGGCCGGTGCCACGCTCGACGAGGTCGTCGAGCACACGAGGGCGATCGTCGCAGCGACGACCGTGCCTGTCGCCGTCGACCTCGAGCACGGGCACGGCCGCGAGCCGGGCGACGCTGCCACCGCGATCGTCCGGGTGGCCGAGGCCGGCGCCGTCGGCGGCTCGATCGAGGACTACGACCCTGAGGGCGAGATCTACGAGGTCGGCTTCGCGGCGGAGCGGATCGCAGCGGCCGCCGAGGCCGCGCGCGGGCTCTCGTTCCCCTTCACGCTGGCTGGGCGGGCCGAGAACCACATTCGCGGCAATCCCGATCTCGACGACACGATCGCGCGCCTGCAGGCGTACGAGCGCGCCGGCGCCGACGTCCTCTATGCACCTGGCTTGCGGACGGCCGACGAGATCCGTGCGGTCGTCGAGGCGACGTCGAAGCCGATCAACGTCCTCGCGCTGCGGGGCATGACGCTCGACATGATCACTGAAGCCGGCGCACAACGGGTGAGCGTCGGCGGCGGGCTCACCTGGACGGCCGTGAATGCGATGTTCGATGCAGCGAAGGCGATCCGAGACGACGGCGACTTCTCCGCCCTCGGCAGGCCTGCCGAGTTCCAGCAGTGGCTCGATTGAAAGGAGGGCCGATGTCCGAGATCAAGGAAAGCGTCGAGATCGACAGGCCGCCGGAGGAGGTCTTCGCGTATCTCGACGACGTCGAGCGGCACGGCGAATGGCAGCACGACATCGTCGGCGTCGAGCGTGTGACCGAGGGGCCGCTCCAGAGGGGTCACGCGTGCGAGAGACACGGCACGTTCCCGGCGGCAATCGCAGCATGACCTACGAGGTCACCGAGCACGACCCGCCTCGCCGGTCGTCCTTCCGAGTCCTCGACGGCCCCATCCGAGCGGTCGGAACGATCTCCGTCGAGCCTGCCGGCGACGGAACGAAGTCGCGCGTGACGTTCGCCATGGACTTCGAGGGGCACGGGATCGGCGGGAAGCTGCTCCTTCCGGTCGCGCGCAACCAGGCCCGCAAGCGGGTGCCGGAAGGCCAGGCGAAGATGAAGGAAATCCTCGAAAGGGGTGCGTAGGACGTGACGTACGTCCGCGGCCGCCGAGCGTTACGACCGCATGCCGTACAACCGCACGGGCCGGAGCGGCCTCCTGCTTCCTGCCATCTCGCTCGGCCTCTGGCAAAACTTCGGCGGCGAGCGTCCGCTCGAGACGAGCCGGGCGATCGTGCGGCGCGCGTTCGATCTCGGCATCACGCACATCGACCTCGCCAACAACTACGGCCCGCCGTACGGATCCGCAGAGGGGACGTTCGGGCAGCTGCTGCGAAAGGACCTCGGGCAGTACCGCGACGAGCTCGTCATCTCGACCAAGGCCGGGTACGACATGTGGCCCGGCCCGTATGGGGAGTGGGGATCGCGGAAGTACCTCCTGGCGAGCCTCGACCAGAGCCTCCGCCGAATGGGCCTCGACTACGTCGACATCTTCTACTCGCACCGCTTCGATCCCGAGACGCCGCTGGCAGAGACGATGGGGGCTCTCGACTCGGCCGTGCGGCAGGGCAAGGCCCTCTACGTCGGGATCTCGTCGTACTCGGCCGAGCACACGCGCGAGGCAGCGGCGATCCTCCGAGATCTCGGAACGCCGCTTCTGATCCACCAGCCGTCCTACTCCATGCTGAACCGGTGGATCGAGGACGAGCTGCTCGACACGCTCGGGGAGGAGGGAATCGGTTGCATCGCCTTCTCGCCGCTCGCGCAGGGAATGCTCACGGACAAGTACCTCGACGGCATCCCCGCCGGCTCGCGGGCGACGCGCGACGACTCGCTCTCGCCGAAGCTGCTCACCGAACAGACGCTCGCCAAGATTCGCGCCCTGGGGGAGATCGCGGCGCGGCGTGGTCAGACGCTCGCGCAAATGGCGATCGCGTGGACGCTGAGGGATCCACGCATGACGTCGGCCCTCGTCGGCGTCAGCAGCATCGAACAGCTCGAGATGAACGTCGGCGCGCTCGACAACCTCGAGTTCAGCGACGACGAGCTCGCGGAGATCGACCGCTACGCGACCGAGAGCGACATCAACATCTGGGCGCGATCGAGCGCCGAGTAGTCCCGCACCTTGACGGGCGAGCCCGAGCGCGGCTAACCTCGTTTCGTCAGCGACCTGGAAGGAGGGGATGAGACTCGATGATTGCGATTACGCCCTCTGCCTTGGTGTCGCCTGACGTTCTCCGCTAGCAGCTCCCTCTGACGCGCAGAGCTTCCCGGTCGGGCGGCACGTTGCCGACCGACCGAAGGAGACTGTGCTCGAGATCGACCACACCCGGAGCGACGAGCTCCACATCGACAAGCTCAGCCGGCGGGCAATGCGCCTCTACGCCATGGACGCGTGGCTGCGCAGCCCGGCGGTTCTCACGGACGCCGCGCGGTTGGACGCGGTCCTGCGCGACGCTGCGGACGCCGGAGGCGCAACGGTCGTCGGCGATGAGTTCTGCGTGTTCCCGAACGGCGCGGTGACGGGGGTGCTCCTGCTTGCCCAGTCGCATCTGAGCATCCACACCTGGCCCGAGTTCGCGCTCGCGAACGTCGACCTGCTCTCGTACGGCGAGGTCCAGGGCGAGGTCGTGCTGGCGTCGATCCGTGAAGCACTCGACGTGGAGCGTTCGAGGGTCACATGCGTGGAACGGTCCTTTGACTGAGCAACGCCGGATCGCAGAGGACGTCGCCGCGGCCGTCGGCCTCGCCGAGGGTGCGTTGGGCGTGGAGGCGGTGCTGTCGGCACTGGCGCGACTGGAGCCGGTGTCGATCCGGCGGCTCAGCCGCGCGGTTCAGCTGCCGGTGCCGATCGTCGCCTCGATCTGCGGCGAGCTGCGAAAGCGGGAGATCGTCTCGGTGGAGCGGCCCGCCCAGCTGACGAAGCTGGGCCGTCGGCTCTTCGCGCACGGTGGGCTCAGGCTGACGGGCGGGGCGAGCTGCCCGACGTGCGGCGGGCTCGGCGCGATGGTCCCGGGCGAGCTGAGTCACGTGGCAGCCGAGCTCGCGAAGATCTCGAGGGTCGCGCCGCCGCCGAACCTCGAGCTCGACCAGTGCCACTGCACGATCGGTACGAAGCTGCGCCGGGTGCTTGCCGCGCACGAGGCCGATGCGTTGGTCGGACGACGCGTCCTGCTGCTCGGCGACGACGACCTCGTCTCGCTCGCGATCGCTCTTGTCGTGCGCGAGTTCGGCGCGGCCGAGACCGTGAGCGAGCTCGCGGTGGTCGACGTCGACGACGCGGTGGTCGATTTCCTCCGGGCTAGGTTGTCCGGCGCCCGCTTTCCGGTCAGCCTGCCTGCAGCACGATCTTCGTGACCCGCTTCCAGCGGACCTGCAGTACCGGTTCGACACCGTCCTCACCGATCCGCCGTACACCGTGGAAGGTGCGCGGCTGTTCTTGACGCGTGCGGCAGAGGCGCTGGGCGGCGCGGGCGGGAACGTCTTCTTCTCGTTCGGCTCGCGGAGGCCGGGAGCCTCGTTCCAGGTACAGCAGGAGATCGGCGCGCTCGGCTTCGCGATCCGGCGGCTCCAGCCGGACTTCAACGAGTACGTCGGAGCGGGCGCCCTCGGCGGCACCAGCCACCTGTACCACCTGGTCGCGACGCCGGCGCTGCGGCGGAGAGCCGTCACGGGGTTCGCTGACCCGCTCTATACCGCGGCGGTCTCGGCGTGAGCTTGCTCCCTTCGATTCGCGACTAACGAGGGACCTCCCGGGACACGTCCGAGGGACTGTCCCTAGGACATGTCCTTGCCTAGACGGACGCCGCTCCGCCGGCGAGCGAGACGATCTCGGCGACCTCGGAGGCCGCGAGGAGACGCTCTTTGCGCTCCGGCGCGAGGGTCGTGCCGAAGCTGCGGATCAGGTCGGCAGCCGTGGTGTACGCCTCTGACGCCGCCTCGTCGTCGCCGAGCGCGTACGCGACCTTGCCGAGGGCACGCTCGGGCTTGCCAGCGGGCGGGAGGGCCGACGAGCTCATCGGCAATCGCGACACTTCGACGGAGCGCCGCGAGCGCTTCGGCGCGAGCGGTCGAGGCGCGCCAGAGCCTGGCCGAACGTCGCCAGCGCCTGTCCCTCGTACTTGCGCCTCCGTGTGCGCCGTGCGACCTCGATCGCGCGCTCGGCCCACTCGGCCGCGGCGTCCGGTGACTCCGCGTGGAGCGCGATCTCCGCCCGGGCGGCAAGAAGGCGCCCTGCGATCGAGCCACGTCGTCCACGCCGTCGCATTCGCCGCGCCGTCCCAGAGCCTGGGCCAGACGGACTGCGCCCCGCCGATATCGCCGGCGAGGAGCTGCGTGAACAGCAGATCGGATCCTGCGAACTGCCTCGGCATGCCGAAGGTCTCGCTCGCCGAGAGCTCGAGCGCCTCCTCGCTCCGCCTCCGCGCCTCGTCGAGGTCGTACAGCTCCCGGTAGACGAGCGTCGAGTAGTTGAGGACGACCTGCGGGCTCTGCCCGAGCTCGCGCGCGAGCTCGAAGAGGTCGTCCCAGATGGCGATCGCCTCCTCGTGGCGACCGAGGCCGGCGAGCGCCAGCGCCTCCAGGCCACCGCCGCGCAGAAGGGACTCCGGGCTGTGAACGTCGTGCGCCAGCGCCCGTGTCCGCCGCGACAGTTCCACCGACCGCTCGTACTGCCCGGTCCAGTAGGTCGCATCCGCATGCAGATGGAGGTGATGGCGCAGATCGAGCGCCCGCGTTCCCGGGACCCAGCGCTCGAGCGCCTCGTCACCGAGCTCGAGCGCACGGTCGAGGTCTCCCTCGCCGCCGCGCATCGCGAGCGCCTGGCTTTCCATGGCGAGCGCCGCCGCGACGGCCGTCTCGTCGCCGAGCTCCCTGGCCAGCGGAAGCGCCTGCTCGGCGATCGCCAGCGTCTCGGCATCGCGTTCCGTCCACAGCGTTGCATGACCGCGGGCGATGAGCGCATCGAGGCGTGCCTGCCCCTGGAGCTCGGGAACGAGCAGTGCCAAGCTCCTCGTCCGCCCGCGGGTAGTCGGCGAGCTCGACGAGGGCGAGGCCGCGCTGGAAGCGGATCCGACGTCGAAGGTCATCGTCCTCGGCCAGCTCCAGCGCGCGCGAATACAGGTCGACCACCGCGCCTTTCGCCCAGCCTCGCCGCGCAGAATCGGCGGCTGCAAGCAGGTACGGAATCGCGCGCGCAGGCTCGCCGGCCTCGCGCCAGTGGTAGGCCAGGATCGCGGAGAGCGTTTCCGTCGCCTCACCGAGCGTCTCCTCGACGTGCCGCGCTACAGCCGCGTGCCCCTCGCGCCTGCCCGCGCGCGGCACCGTCGCGTACGCGACCTCGCGGATGAGCATGTGCTTGAACGTGAACTGCGCGTCGCCGCCAAGCTGGCTCGCCGGATCACGACGGATCAAATCGCGCGCCTCGAGGATCCCGAGCGCGTCGTCGATGTCGTCGATTCCGGCGACAGCGTCGAGCACGCCGCGCCAGAAGGTCTTGCCGATGATCGCGGCGGCCAGAACGGCGCTGCGCGCGTTCGGGGGCATTGCGTCGATCCGAGCCGCGATAGCCTCGCGGACTGTGACGGGCAGCTCGCCGCTCTCCCCGAGCTCGAGTACTGACGCCGCAAGCTCTTCGAGGAAGAGCGGATTGCCGCCCGCGACCTCCACGAGACGGTCGAGGTCGAAGGAGCGCTCGCCGCCGACTGCAAGAGTTGCGCAGCCAGCGCACCCGCCTCGGCCGGCGGTAACGGATCGAGCAGGATCGTCGTCTGCGCGACGAGCCCGCTTCCCCAGGTCGGGCGCGTGTCGAGCAGCTCCGGCCGCGCGGCGGCGACGATCATCACTGGCGACTCGCGCACGTGCTGTGCGAGGTACTCGAGCAGAGCGATCTCGCTGCTCTGCGCCCAGTGGATGTCCTCGAAGACGAAGACGGTGGGCTGCGCGACGCCGACGCATTCGATGAAGCGACGAGCTGCGAAATACAGGAGAAGGACCTGCGGGACGGCGTCGTCAGGCGCGAGCCCGAGCAGGAGCGCCAGATGACGAAGCGCCTCGGACGCTTCGGTCTCCGGCATGAGCTCCGAGACGGTGCGCTGGAGCTTCTCGCGCGCTACCGTCCGGCGGATCTGACTCGAGGATGCCGCACGCCTCGTGCACGAGCCGCGAGAACGCCTGGTAGCCGGCCTGCTCTTCGTACGGGAGACAACGGCCGCGGAGGATGCGGCCACCGTCGTCGGTGACACGGGCCGAGATCTCACGGCACAGGCGGGACTTCCCGATTCCCGGCGGACCGAGCAGCGTGACCAGGTGCGGGCGATGCTCGACGAGCGCGTGCTGCCAAAGCGAGAGCATGAGGTCGACCTCACGCGTCCGGCCGAAGAGCGCCTCGGCGGCGACCGGACGCTTGCATTGGCTCGGCGGCCGCCTCGACGGCGAGCCACGCGGAGAGCGCGTCGGTCTTTCCCTTCGCGGCGACGCTCTCGAAGCTTTCGTAGTGGACGGCGTGTCGAGTCGCGCGGTAGGTCTCGCTTCCGACGATCAGCCGACCCGGCGGGGCGGCGGACTGCAGACGGGACGCGGTGTTGACGACATCGCCCGTCGCGAGGGCGCTCCCGTCTCTGGCGGCGTCGATGGCGACGACCGCCTCACCGGTGTTGACTGCGGCGCGAGCCGCGAGGTCGAGCCCATGCTGCTGGTTGAGCTCCTCCAGCCCCTCGAGGACGCGGAGCCCTGCACGCACCGCACGCTCGGCGTCGTCGCCGTGCGCGACCGGCGCACCGAACACCGCCATCACGGCGTCGCCGATGAACTTCTCGAGCACGCCGCCGTACTGCTCGATCCGCTGCTTCGCGTCGGCGTGGTAGAGCTGCAGCGCGTCGCGGACATCCTCCGGGTCGGCGCGATCGGATCGCGCCGTGAAGCCGACGAGATCCACGAACAGGATGGAGACGAGCTTCCGCTCCTCACGAGGCGCCGGCTGATCTCCCAGTTGCGCGCCGCAGCGATTGCAGAAGCGCGAGCCCGGCGGGTTGAGCTCGCCACAGCTCGGGCACGAGATCGCGCCGCCGCCGGTCAGTTCCGCGGACGTCATTTGAATGAAGTCTGGTCCGTCGGACCTCCTGTCGCCAACTTCGTCAGACCAGTCGGCGCTCGAGGTAGATCGCGAGCCGCGTCAGCGGGAACGAGATGCAGAAGAACGTCACGAGCAGGGCGGCGTAGATCGCAAACGCGTGCGGGTCGCCCGGCGGCGTTAGCTGGAGCCGCTCGATCGAGCGCTGGCCGGTCGCGAGGAGCTCCGTGACGCCGATCAGCGACGCGATCGTCGTGTTCTGGATGATGTTGGCGACGAGGCTCACGAGCGGCGGCAGCAGGCGCCGCGAGGCCTGCGGAAGGATCACGCTGCGATGCCGGCCGATCCAGCCGAAGCCGAGCGCGGACGCCGCCTCGTGTTGCTCGCGCGGGATCGACTGCACGGCTCCGCGCGTCGCCTCCGCGACCTGGGCGCTTCCCCAGAGCGTGAGGCCGAGCGCAGCGCCGGTGACCGCGTTGAAGCGGGTGTGAATCACCGGCGCCGTCGGCAGCGCGTAGTAGACGAGGAAGATCGTCACGATGATCGGCAGCCCGCGCCAGATCTCGATGTAGACCCTGATCAGCCCCTGCAGAGGACGGAAGCGGATCGTCATCAGCGTGCCGAGCACGATCCCGATCGAGACGCTGCCGATGACCGCGTACGCCGCGATGCGGAGCGTCATCGGAAGCCCCACGTGGAACATGTAGTGCGCGACCGGCTCGACCCAGTCGGGCATCAGAGCGTCTCCGGAATCGCAAGCTGCCGCTCGACGAGCCGAACGACCGAGAGACAGCAGCCCGACCGTGATCAGGTAGGTGACGCCGAGGGCGAAGTACACCTCGGTCGCCTTGAACGACACGCTCTCGAGGCTGTACGCGGTGTTCGTCAGCTCCGCGAAGCCGACCGCGGTGAGCAGCGACGTGTTCTTGAGCACCGACACGTACGTGTTGATCGACGACGGCAGCGCGATCCGGGCGCCGATCGGGAGCGTGACGTTGAAGAACGTGGCGAGCCGGCCGAACCCGAGCGCTCGGCCGGCCTCGCGATAACGACCCGGCACGGCCTCGAAGCCCGCCCGGAAGTTCTCGGTGTTATACGCCCCGCCCCAGATCGTCACGCTGAGCCAGGCGATCGTGAACGGCTCGAGCCGGATCGGATGCCCGGGGATCTGCGTCAGGCCGCCGGCGATGAAGAAGATCTGGACGAGGATCGGCGTGTTGCGAATGACCTCGACGTAAACCGCCGCGACCTGGCTGACCACCGGGATCCGGTGCGCGCGGGCCGCCCCGAGGACGATGCCGATCGCGAGCGAGCCGCCGATGCCGATCCCGGCGACCTTGAGGGTCGCTTTCAGCCCGTCCCAGAAGTCGGGGATGTGATCCCAGATGAACTGCCAGTCGAGGCTTGCGAGCAACACGATTGTCGATCGGCGCTGGAGCAGCCGCCTTAGCAGCGGCTGCTCCAAGCCGTCAACTCAGGGACAGATCGACGTAACGTCCTTGCCGACCGGATACGCGAAGGTGTTCTTCGGCCGGGGAACGTTGTCGAGGAAGCTCCCGACCAGGCGCGGAGGCGCGTTTGCCCGGAGGATCTTCACGAACTCGTCCTGCTTCTTCATGTAGCGCAGCGCTGCGTTGACCCAGCGGACCGTCGCAGCGTCGCCCTTGCGGATGCCGATGCCCCACGGGACGTTGAGGAACTTGTCGCCCGGTGAGCCTGACATCCCGGTCCTGCGTGGCCACGCCGAGCAGGAACGCGTCGTCGAACATGAACGTGTCCGCCCGACCGTCCTTCACGGCGGAGGTGGCCAGCGCCGGCGAGTCGACCTCCAGCAGCTTCGCGCTCTTGAAGCAGTTCCGCACCCAGGTCGCGTACAGAGCGCCTCGCGTCGTGACGACGGTCTTGCCGCCGAGGCTGTTCATCGTCAGCGACGAGTTGTTCGGGACGAGGAGCCGTCCCGTCGCGGAGTAGTACGGAATCGAGAAGTCGATCTGGTCGGCTCTCGCCTGCGTCCACGTGAGCGTCGAGACGATGATGTCGACGCGGCCCGAGATGAGCGTCGGGATTCGGCTCGGCGTGGTGACGCACGTCAGGTTGACCTTGGTCTTGTTGCCGAACGCGAGCTGAGCGAAGCGGCGCGCGACCTGCACGTCGTAGCCGTCGTTCCTGCCGCGCACGTCGATGAACCCGAACGGCGGGAAGTCGCACTTGATGCCGATCTCCCACCGCTTCCTGTTCTTGACCGCGCTGGGAAGCGGCGGCAGCTTCGGCTTCGCCGCGGGTTTCTTCTTCTTCGCCTTGGCCGCAGGGCCTGCGGCGGCGCTGTTGCCGCCGGGCGACGCTGCGCCCCAGGCCGTGAAGGCCGCCCCCGCCAGCAGTAGCACCGCGAGGACGATCGTGATTCGTCTCATTCAACCCCTCCTTCGTCGATTGTGAGCTCCTCGAGGGAGTCCGCCAGCTGCAATGTCCTGCGGAGGAAGCGCTGTGTCCGCTCCGCCTTCGGGTGGTCGAGCACCTCGACCGGATCGCCCTGCTCGACGATCTTGCCGTCGTCCATGAAGATCAGGTGGTCGCCGACGTCCCGCGCGAACTGCATCTCGTGCGTGACGACGAGCATGGTCATGCCGTCGTGTGCCAGATCGCGCATGACCACCAGCACCTCGCCGACGAGCTCCGGATCGAGCGCGGAGGTGACCTCGTCGAAGAGCATCACGTGGGGGCTCATCATCAGCGCCCGTGCGATCGCCACGCGCTGCTGCTGGCCTCCCGAGAGCTGGTGCGGGTAGCTGCGCGCCTTCTCGACCAGCCCGACGCGCTCCAGCAGCTCGCGTGCGCGCAGCTCCGCTTCCTTCTTCGGGACCTTGCCGACGCGGCGCGCGGCCAGCGTCAGGTTGTCCATCACGCGGAGGTGCGGAAAGAGGTTGAACTGCTGAAAGACGATGCCGATGCGCTGCCGGACAGCGTCGACCTTCGCGCCTTTCCGCGTGATCTCCTCGCCTTCGAAGAAGATGCGCCCGCTGTCGACCGGCTCGAGCAGGTTCACGCAGCGGAGCAAGGTGCTCTTGCCGCTGCCGCTCGGTCCGATGATGACGAGCGCCTCGCCCGCGTTGACCGTGAGGTCGACACCGTCGAGGACGACGTTGTCCCCGAAGCTCTTGCGGACGTTCTCGAGCCGCACGACGGGAGCCGTCGTGCGTGCAGGTTCAGCCACCACCCCTGAGGTCCGCCCCGCCGCCACGAGGTTCGAATTAAACCTGGTGGCTCCGCGATTCCACAAACCCGCCGGCTCGCGGCGTTGCGTGTGGAAGAGAACGACACAGAGTCGGCACGGTTTTCCCGTCCGAAACCGCCACCGGCCGGGGTCAGACCCCGGCTGTCGCATGGGGACATGGCCTCGGCGCGACGAAATCGGGTGGCACGACCGACACGCCGCCAATGTCCGCCGCTGAAGCTTCATCCGAGACCCCCTTGTCTGGCCGGCGATCGCGGCCTGGAGCTTGACGGTTCATGCCGTATTCGCGCGAAACGCCCTGACGGTTCAGGGCCTGGCACGACGCCGCTAGTGTCCGCCGCTTGGATCCCGAAGCCTTCGCCGACCTGGTCCGGTCACGTCGGACGCACAAGTCCTACGGCGACGAGCCCGTCGGACGCGAGACGCTCGACGCCCTGCTCGAGCTCGCACGCTGGGCGCCCAACCATCACCGCACGAATCCCTGGCGCTTTCGCATCCTCGGACCGGAGACGCTCGCACGCCTGAAGGATGCGGCCGGGCCGGTGGAGGCTCCGAAGCTCGACCGCGCGCCGACGCTCGTGCTGGCGTCCGCCGTTCTGTCGGGCGACCTCGTCCAGGACGAGGAGGACATCTGCGCAACCGCGTGCGCGATCTACGTCGTGCTGCTGGCGGCGCATGCACGCGGGCTCGCTGCCTACTGGCGAACGCCGCGAGTACTCCGGACGAAGGCCGGCCGTGACGCGGTCGGTCTTCCGGACGGGGAGCGCTTCCTCGGATTGATCCACCTCGGCACTCCGCGAACGACGCCGCCGGCGCCGGAGCGCGCGCCGCTCGACGACTACCGGTTCTTCCTTCCCTAGACCGAGGGACGGATGTACCTTGGACTCGTGGCCGAAGCCCCCGCAGAGCACGCGCCGGAGGAAGTCGTCTGCCCGCATTGCAAGAAGACCTTCACCGCGGAGCTGATCGCCGGCGACACCGAGCGACACCGCGGCTTCAAGTGCCCGCACTGCAAGCTGTTCGTCCCGGCGGATCGCGCCGCGGGTTGATTGCACCTTGACTGGAATGGCTTCGGATCAGGGTTCCGGCCGAAGGAACGCATGGGAGTCCGGGCTCGTGTCTGGCGTGTCTCGTGGCGAGGCTGAACACGGACGGAGTGTGCTGACTGGGCAGGTCGTCGCGAGTGGTATCCGGCAACGGTGCTCTTCGTCCTGGCCGGGCGACGGCGTGACCCCCGAACCGAGCACGCCAACCCGCCTAGGTTCCCCCGCGGCCCGGGTTGCATGACGAAGCCGGCGTTCGGATCGCCGCCCGCTACATATCGCCTGCGACTACGACCCTCCGGATCTGCCGGTCTCGGAAACCGGTGTTTCGCGCCGGAAACTCAGACGTTGACCGTCCTGACAACTTGAACGCACCCGATTTGGCCTGGCTCAGGACAGCCTGGCTTGGGAGCCGCTGGTCGGACCCATACGGCAACCCTAGTTTGGAAACCCCTCAGATTCGGCCGCCGAGGAAGTAACCCGGAGCACGGCGCACGCGCAGCGTAGGCTGACCCCGATGCGGTCGGCTCCGACCCTGTTCGTACGGCTCCGTCTCTACCGGCCGCGGCCGGGACGCGACGCGGCCGAGGATCGGCTGACCGGGTCGTTGGCGGCAACACTCGAGGGGGCGCCTGACGTCACCCGATACCTCGTCCAAGAGTGGTTCGAACCGCTCGCGCTTGACCAGCACGGCCCACTCCATGTCTCCGCCGCCGCTCGCGACCTCGCGTACCGGCCCACCTGGCCCGTCGAGCGAGGAATCCCTGACTACGTCGCATGGCTCCACGACCATGAGCTACTAGGAGGAGCACGATGAGACCCGCGCAGCACATTGGACAGGTCGACGCCCAGAACGTGCCGCGGTTCGCCGGCCTTCGCACCTTCGCCCGCTTGCCGCGGGTCGAGGACGTCGACGGCGCCGACGCCGCCATTCTCGGCGCGCCAATCGACCTTGGCTCCACATTCCGCAGCGGCTCGCGCTTCGGTCCCGGAGCCATCCGCGAGGCGTCGCTCTTACTCAAGCCCTACAGCGAGACCCACGATGTCTTCCCCTTCGACGATCTGCAGGTCGTCGACGCCGGAGACGCTCCAGCAAGCCCGATAGATATCGTCGACGCGCACGCGACGATCGAACGGCACGCGAGCGACCTCCACGAGCGCGGGGCGACGGTCATCGGCCTCGGCGGTGACCACTCCGTCGCGCTTCCCCTGCTCCGGGCCGCGGCAGCAAGCCACGGAACCCTCTCACTGCTGCAGCTCGACTCGCACACCGACACCTGGGACTCCTACTTCGGCGGACACAAGCTGACCAACGGAACGATCTTCCGGCGCGCGGTCGAGGAGAACCTGATCGACCCACAACGCTCGGTGCAGGTAGGTCTCCGCGGAGGCCTCTACTCCGGCGATGACTACCGAGACAACCGCGACCTCGGATTCAAGACGCTGCTTGCGCGCGAGCTGGAGGACCTCGGAATCGGCCGCGCGCTCTCGCTAGCGCACGAGCACTGCATACTGCCAACGTACGTCACCCTCGACATCGACGTCCTCGATCCAGCGTTCGCACCTGGAACGGGCACGCCTGAAGTAGGAGGGATGACCACGCGCGAGCTCCTCGGGTTCCTGCGCGGTCTCACGGATCTACAGACGGGGGTCGTCGCAGGAGACGTCGTGGAGGTCTCGCCGCCGTACGATCCTTCTGGCATCACTGCGCTCGCGGGTGCCAATCTCGCCTGGGAGCTGCTCTGTCTGCTGGCGCATTACCGCCGGAGATCGTCGTGATCCCTAGGCCACCGCGCCAACCGATGTGACCAAGCAGCTGCGGCCTATTCTGACAACGCGCCGCACCCCCTATCTGGGAGACGTCGAGCGACCATGGGAAGAGTCGCCCGCGAGCTCGGGACTCCGGCGCCGCGCGGGATCCTGGCGAGCACGCGGGTAGGCGGCACGGCAGTGGACCCCGAAGGCGAATGACGAATGGGCGCCGCCTCCTGGTGGCATGATCGGTCGGGTGTCCGAGGATCGACGCCGCGCCCTCGCTGACTTCGACCAGATGGCGGATCTCTACGCGGACGATGCGGCCGTCGACCCGATCAAGGTCTCGTACGAGCGGCCCACGATTCTCGCGATGGCGGGGGATGTTTGGGGCAAGCGCGTCCTCGACGTGGGCTGTGCGAGCGGTGAGCTTTCGGGGGCGTTCGTCGAGCGTGGAGCGCGAGTCGTCGGGATCGATCTGAACCCTCGCCTGATCGAGCGGGCGCGCGGGCGCTTCGGGTCGAAGGCGGAGTTTCGGGTGGCCGACATCTCGGTGCCGCTGGCATTCATCGAATCGGGCTCGTTCGACGTCGTGGCGGCGTCGCTCGTCCTGCACTACCTCGCGGACTGGGGACCGCCGCTGGGGGAGTTCGCGCGTGTCCTGCGGCCCGGCGGCCTGCTCGTGTTGTCGACGCACCACCCGACACACGACATCATGATCGCCACCCCGCCCGTCCCGTACTTCGAGACGGTACTGCTGACGGACACCTGGTCCAAGGGCGGTCGCGAATTTCAGGTGCGCTTCTACCACCGCCCGATCAGCGCGATCGTCGACTCCCTCGCCGACGCCGGCTTTCTCATTGAGCGCATTCCCGAGCCGCTGCCAGATCCAGACGCATTTCCAGACCGTGCGTTCTACGAGGAGATCCGACGGCGACCATGGTTCTTCTTCATCCGCGCCGTGGCAATGGGGGAAACTCCTTCAATCGTCGGTTGAAGGGCACACCCCGCGCAGCTCGGAGTCCTCCCCGCGTGCGGGTTACCCGGGGCAGATCCCGAATGCCTACACGTGTTAGGGTCATCGCTCACTTTAGTGCTAATGCGGTAGCACTGACAGCCTCTGACACCGAAGCTCTCAACGCTGAAGGAACTGCTCGACCGTGCCCGTGTCGCGCACGAGTCGATCGGCTCGGAGCCGACCGCGGCGCTCGAGCGGGCTTTCGCGGCCGGCGACGCGCTGATCCCCGCCGAGGCCCAGGTTCTCGCAGCGAAATGGAGCGAGCGCCTCGCCCCAACCGGGATTCCGCTCTCAACCGCCCGCCTCTACATGCAGCTCGCACGCGAACGAGCCGGCATCGAGGCGGCCGGCTGCACCTCGATCCGCGAGGCCCACCGGCTGCTCGCCGGGACGAAGCCGCCCGGCGCGAAACGGACGGCGACGTCCTCGGGATCCTGGAGCACTCGCACGGCGCCCGACCGCTACGAGGAGGGCTACGCAGACGGCTTCGCGGCCGGACAGCCGCTGCCTTCGAGCAACGGCCAGCTGCCGCTCGACCGCAAAGACATGCTCTGGCTGATCAAGCTCGCCCACCCGGACATGCACCGCGGCGACCTACGCGCGGCGCGTGTCACGCAGTGGCTGAACGCACTGGCGGAGCACGCCCGTGTCTAGCGTCCAGCGCGGCATGACGCGATCGGGTTGGGGCCCTTGGGGTGCTAGGGGCTTCGTTTAGGTCGCTGCGGCGGCGACGGTCTAACGGTCGGTTTCGCGGGGGTCAGTCGGTTCGCCAGCCGCTCGACGGACGCCGGCTGTGTCTGACTTGCAGAACGAGGCAGCGGTGCCAGTGAGTCGTACACACGACCTGCGCACCGGCGAGCTTTCGTCGACCGACCCTGTATGTGGGCCGGAAGCGTTTCGGCGCGCACGTCGTGCTCGGCTAGTTGGTCCGCTCGAGATAGGCGCACGGGCGCCTGTCATTCGGAAGTGGCGAGGTGGCGAGCTTCCCGACCTGAAACAGCCCGCCGTGCTCGGGCACCGAGACGTACTCGAAAGCGCCCGGCTCCGGCCCACGCCGCTCGAGCAGCCGATAGCCGTTCGAGGTCGAAACGAACAGAAGGTGTGCCTGAGCCGTGCCCTCTGCGCTTCCAGCCGCTTCCCTGTCGCGCTCGCCGCCGGCGACCGGGCGCGCAATGCGCGCGCCCCGATCTTCGTCGGAGCATTCATCTTCCGCAGGAGAGGAGGTGGTGCCGACGGGAGTGCCTGCGGCATTCGTGCCCTTGAGTGTGCGCCGGTCGACGTTGAGCACGACGGCGCCGTGCTCCGGAGCGACGGCACCCACCGTCGTGATCGGCAGCAGTCGCCGACGCCAGAGAAAGACACCCTCGTGACGGATCGCGATCCCTTCCCCCTCCGCGCCGATGAGCTCGATAAACGTCCCAACCCGTCTTCTTCGGCGATCGAACACGGCAAATCCACGGGCGCACGCCAGGCAGCAGAGAACGCGCCTTCGATCGTTCCCAGTCGCATCCGCCGCAGGACCCACAGCGACAATATTGCCGACCGCCAATTGCGTCGTCGCACCCCGTACCCCGCGATCGCGCGCGACGCGCGGTGCCCTGGATAGACGGTTCCCGCGCAACCCGTCGTAAGAGCGAGCCCCCGTCTGACGCAGAGATTGAGCGTGACCTGCGCGAAAAGGCGGTCACAGACCCTCGCGCCGCCGAGATTCTTCTTCGTTGGTTGCAGCGTCCTCGTGCCGAGGAGCGTGTTGGGGGTGTCGACCTCGACTGGATGTCGGAACGCGAGCTGGAGCGTTTTGCACGCGGGCTTAGTGAAGCTCGCGTCGCTGGACGACACCGTCCTCGCGGCGCTGGTCGACCACGCGCTGGCCGGCGACGAGCCGGTCCTCGAGCTGATCACGGGTCCTCGCGCGTGAACAGAAAGTCCCCGGTCGGGGCACCCCGCCGGGGCGCGGGACTCCGGTCGCGCAGCGCAACACGGCCGCGACGTTTATGTCGACGCGAAGACGCGGCAGTCGGCGCAGGTTCGACGTGGCCATACGACCCCTTGAACGCTCGGCGGCGGACGGCGTCAGGCCTCGTCGGCTGTGTTAGCGAGGATTTCCGAAGCCGCGGTCGCATCGCTCTCGTCGACGAGCACCTGCGCCCCTCCAGAAAGCACGAACGGATAGGCGCCGCCAGCATCGTCGGCTCTAATCGATGCCTCGATTCCTGCCGAAGCAAGCAGACCCTGAACGACCTCGGCCTCGTCCCGCGTCCCAAAGGTGCCTATCGGAATCAGCCGGCCCACTTTCGCCCAGATGATCGCAGCTTGCACCGCCGGGGTGCGGTCGACCTCCGGTCGCCTTGATGGCGAACGGGACCAGCGTGGCCCGAGCCGTTGTCCGGAGCTACTGCGGCTTGCTGGAATCGCGAGGGTCACTATCCGGGTAATCCGCACGCCGCGGGACTCCAAGCTGCGCTGGGGTCCCCTCCCGGTGGATGCGGCGCGGGTGACTCAGGCGCGATTCGAGCCTTCGACCGTCTGCCGTTCGCCGGCGTGACCGTGCAGCACGGCCTGCCGGGCGACAAGGTCCGGATGTTGCCGCTCGCAGAGACTTCGCGCGAACCGGAGCCCTGGTCGTCGCCGTCGACGACCGCACGAATCACCGCCGGCGCCGCCGAAGGGGTTTCGTCTCCCCGCGACCGCACCGTGATCATGGGCTCGCGTCTCGACCTCTGACGGCCGGGCGATACGGCTCAGTGAACGGGCGCGGCCGCGGCCGGCTGGGCGACGCCGATCATCGAGTCGCGCGTCACGAGCGCCGCGAGCTCGACCTCCGTCATCTCCTCGGTGCCGGCGGGACGCCGCGGAATCACGAGGTAGCGTTGGTCCGCGGTCGAATCGACGACCCGCACTTCCAGCTCGTCGTTGAGCTCGAGCCCGAACTCGCTCAGCACGCCGCGTGGATCGGAGACCGCCCGCGACCGGTACCCCAGGCTCTTGTACCAGGCCGGCGGCGGGCCCAGCAGGGACTTCGGATAGCAGGAGCAGAGGGTGCAGACGACCACGTGGTGGACGGCCTCGGTGTTCTCGAGCGCGATGAGGACGGGCGACGGGCCCGGATCGAGGCCGAGCTCGAGCGCCGCCTCCCTCGCGTCGGCGAGCAGGCGCTGCTTGAAGTCCGGATCAACCCAGGCGTGCGCGACGAGCCGCGCCCCGTCCGCGGGCGAACGGGATACGAGCCAGTCGATGCCCCGGCGGACGTCCTCGCGCGTGAGCACGTCCTTCTCGACGAGCAGGTCCTCGAGCGCCCGCACGCGCCTCGCGGCGCGGGGCTCGTCGCCGTTCGTGATCGACTCGTGCGCGTGGTCGTGGTCGTGCTCGTGCTCGTGTTCGCTCATTCCGCTTCCTCCAGCCACTGCTCGAAGACGTCGGCGTAGATGCGGTCGTCGCCCCCGCCGCGGTATGCGGGCCAGACGTCCCATTGCGAGAAGCCGACGAGGTAGACACTCTTCTCGGGGAGCCCGTCGTCGCCGTAGGCGCGCGTCTCCGGGTTCGTCCCCGACGGCTGCACGCGCTCGATGAGGCCGGTCTTCCCCTTCAGGTACGCGGGCGTCCGGTGATGACCCTCGTGCGCCCGGGCCGAAACCCGGACCCGCCGGCCGGGCCGATAGGTCACGCGTCAACCCTCTCGTCGAGCTCACCGGGAGCGAGGACGCCCTTCTCCGTCAAGATCGTCTCCGCCGCGAACAGCCAGCGCTCGTAGTAGGAAGCGCGCTCGTACTCGTCCGGCGGCATGCTCTCGATCCCGCGGCGCATCTCGTCGACATTCATGTGCCCCGAGACGCGGAGCGCGCCGACGACGGCGTCCGTCAGCAGCTCCCAGTCGGCGAGCTCATGCTCGGTTCGATCGATCGGCGCATCCGTCGGCCACCCCCCGCGATCGTGCACGCCGCGCTCCACGTCGCAATCGTAGTGCCGGCGAGGTCGGGTGAGCCGACGATGTTCCCCCCGCAGGTCGAAGCGCGGCCCTCTCGCGGCCCAACTGGACATACGCGCACGCCCTGGTTGAGGCCAAGGAGCGGCGCCCGGGTAATCCGCACGCGGTCATGACTCCACGCTGCGCGGGGGTGTCCCTCGCGGCGGTTTCAGCACCCCTGAGGTGTTCTTCCGTCGCCGGCGGCGTGCGCGGCACCGTCTTTCCCTGAGGTCGAGCGAATCCAGCTTGAGTGTCGAGCCAGCCCGTCCACGGCACCGGGTCGTAGCAGCAGTCGCGGTCGGCGCAGCAGCCCAGTGGAGCTGACCGCGCACTGCCCATGCCGAGTCGACATTGGCAACGACGTCGACGAGTTCGACGCTGCCGAGATCACGCCGCGCGGAAGCGGCTCCTCGGGCACCCACAGGCGATGCCGCTTAGCCCAGCGGTCTGGCTCGTCCCGGCTCTGAAGCGGCCAGCATGGATCCAGAGCCGGCCGCGGTAGTCGGTCGCCCAGCCCCGGTTTTCCACGTCTTTGCCGGCGAGGAAGAACGCTGACGCCCATTGCTGCGGATCGTCAACACCGGCTCACCGCGGTGGCCGGCGCCGGGCTCACACCGCGCGTTGTTCGCGTGAGGCACGCGCCGACGCTATCGACCAGGCCGCTCGCTTGCCACGACGTAGCGGGTCGCATTGTCGGAGCTGGGACGCAGCTATGACGACTCGCGACCGGTAGTCGAACGCTACGTGTTTGATCTTCGGCCATCACTCCGTCGAGAACCGTTGCGCGAGTTCCGGAGAGTACCACATTCTCGGCCGCGACCGCGAGCGTGCGCGCTCGTCGGGCAGCCCTTCTGAGTCAGCAACCCGCGGGCCGCAGATCAGCGAGCGCGTACTTCCTCACCTGGGATCAGTTGTCGGCCAAGCATTGACTCGACCAGAGCTTCGGAACTCTCGAAGGCGTAGCGAGCCATGTCGGCGACAGGTCATCACAAGTCCGCGGGCCGCGCGCGGCCTTGCGCGATCAATTTCGCCGAGCCAACACTCGCATGGTTGACAGACGCGCGGCGGACGGATCGAGCCTTCCGACTGTCTGCTGCTTTAGCAGGAGTTCGTCCCGCGATCCCGCTCTAACCGCGGGTTTGCTGGCGCAAGTCCCGCTCGATTTCCGCATCACTCCGCGGTTCACGGCTACGGCGCGTTTGCGCGGTCCAGACGACGCTCCGCGCGGAGTCCGAGCAGAACGGCAGGCGTGCGTCGGCAACTCGAGGCTACGATCCGGCCCGATGCGCACCGAGACTCGGGTGCTCGTTCTCGCCGCCGCCCTCGCGGGACCCGTTCTGTTCGCCGCCGGCTGTGGAAGCACGAAGACGGTCACGAAGACGGTGACCGTCACGACCGCGAAAGCTGAGCAGACACCGCCTGGGCGGCAAACCCTGTTTGGACACATCAAGTCGCTGCAACAGAAAGGCCGCGGCTTCGTGCTGCACTTCGACCCGGAGTGGTTCCTCAGCGGCTCCACCGCGAACGCTGCCGCTGCCGAGGACGGGGCCGTCGAGCCGGGCCAGCCGGTGCCGAACGATAACTACCGCGTCGATGAGGGGCACCGACTGTTCCCCTACAAGGTGCCGGCGGACGGGCGCGTCACCGTGATCACCAAGGCGCCGACCGGGACGCCGATTACCGTCTCCCAGCTCGCCGCCATCGTCAACGGAACGAGCAAGCTGAAGTTGTTCGAGCCGCTCGAAAGCGGTGTCTGGATCGTCGTCCACGGCGACACCGTCCGCTCGATCGACCAGCAGTACCAGCCGTAGCAGAGCGTTCTTCGCCTCGGCCGACGGGAACACGGTCACGCTGTCGGGACGGAGCCTGCAGTTCGGAGAACCGTGCGACTTCGGCCCCGGCTCGGCGGCGATCCTCTGGTCACGTCGGGGCCGTTCGTTGTCACGTCCGACAGCGAGGGGAACGTCACCGGTTTCACCACGTCCGGAGCTCTGAGCCCGAATCGCTCATCAATGAGATCGGCGGAAGCAAGTCCTCGATGGAAGCGGCCAACTGATCAGCGCCTCCGAGCCGAAGACCGTTCCAAGGCTTTTGCGTGGCTCATACGTTGCCACGGAGCCGAACTGCGGATGAAAGTGGGTGGCTCAGCCGCAACCACGCACAACGCGTCCAGAATTTCGCTTAAACACTCGCGTTGCAGCCGCAATTCTAGCCGCAAATAAGCCGGCCGCTAGACGCAGTCTTTGAGGCCCTGCGCCTCCGGCAGCGACTCGAGCTTCTTCAGCGTGTTGTTCTCGATCTGACGTATGCGCTCGCGCGTGACCCCGAAGGCACGCCCGACCTCCTCCAGCGTGCACGGTTGTGCGCCCGAGAGGCCGAAGCGCAGCTCGATCACCTGACGCTCGCGCTCCGGTAGCGCGGACAACGCATGCTCGACGTCCTCGCGGCGCAGCGACAGCGTCGCGGTGTCGTACGGCGACTCGGCCGACTCGTCCTCGACGAAATCGCCGAGCTCCGACTCCTCCTCTTCGCCGATCGGCTTCTCGAGCGAGATAGGGAGCTGGGACATGCGCAGGATCTCGCGCACCTCTTCGGTCGTGATCTCCAGCTCCTCCGCGATCTCGTCGGGCCGCGGCTCGCGGCCGAGGCGCTGGACGAGCTGGCGCTCGATGTGCACGACCTTGTTGAGCTTCTCCACCATGTGGACGGGGATCCGGATCGTGCGCGCCTTGTCCGCGATCGCCCTCGTCACGGCCTGCCGGATCCACCACGTTGCATAGGTCGAGAACTTGTAGCCCTTGCGGTAGTCGAACTTCTCCACGGCACGGATCAGACCGAGCGATCCCTCCTGAATCAGGTCGAGGAAGCTCAGGCCGCGGCCGAGGTACGACTTCGCGATCGAGACGACCAGGCGGAGGTTCGCCTCGGTCATCTGCGTCTTCGCGAACATGTCGCCGCGCTCGATGCGCTTCGCGAGGTAGACCTCCTGGTCCGCCGTCAGCAGCGGCACCTTGCCGATCTCGCGCAGGTAGAGCCGCAGCGAGTCGAGCGACGGCTCGACGCTCAGGTCGAGCTTCGGGCCCTTCTCTTCTTCAGGTGGAGGTAGCTGCTCGTGCGGAGGATGCTTGTGCGTCTCGCCTTCCATCAGCTCGACGCCGTGGTCGATCAAGTACGTGTAGAAGTCTTCGACCTGCTCCTTCGTGAGCTCGACGTCGTCGAGCCCGGCGGCGATCTCGTCGTAGTTGAGGACGCCCTTCTCTAGCCCTTCCTGGACGAGCTTCTGTAGCTCCTCGACCTCAGGAAGGGAGATTTCGACGGTGAGCAACGGCGCTTACCTCCGCTATTTCGCGTGGGTGGACGGGGACTCGATCTACCTCTAAACGCAAAAGAGCCGACTCGCGACGCCTGCCGGCTCACCTCTGGCGTCCGGATATTACAGACGATCGCACCAATAGGAACAGCGGGATTCCTAGATAGTGATCTCGCCAACTTTCTCGCCGCGGCTGTTCTCGAGCGAGACAACGGCGAGGTCCGACAGGTCGAGGTCGAGCCGACGAGCGAACTCCGCCGCCGCTGGACCGAGCGCTCGCCCGTTTCCGTCCTCGGCCTTGAGCGCGATGCCGACCCCGTCGCCGGCGGCGCACAGCAATCCTTCCGCGCCTCCTTTCGCGACCCAGCCCGGCAGCGCCTTCATGAGGCGCGTGTCCGTCGCCGCCGGACCGCGGATCAGGTCGGGGTGCGCGCGCATCGCGTCGGCGATGCGATCCCCTCCTTCGAGCCGCGCGAGGCGCGAGAACGCGTGCGCCATGCGTTCGAGCGGAAGCGCGAACGTCAGCACGCCGCAGCCGTCGACTGCGGTCGGGATCTCGTCCTCCTCGACCTCCGCCGCCTGCGCGTGGACGGCGAGCATCTCGCGCTGAACCCTGTGGCCCTCGAGCCGGTAGCCCTCGCTCCGCCAGCCCTTGGCGCGGCAAAGGGCCAGCATTCCGGCGTGTTTTCCGGAGCAGTTGTGCTGGAGCTTCGACGGAGGGTTGCCCTCCGAGCCGCACTCCAGCTCGTCCTCGGACGCCGGCGCCTTCGCGAGGAGAGCGCGGACCGCAGCCAGCTGCGCGGCGTCGGCGAGGTGGGAGGCCGACGCGATCGCGAGGTCGCGATAGACGAGGTCGCCTCGCGCCCGCGCGAGCGGGACGGCCTGGAGCGGCTTCGAGGAGGAGCGCATGAACGCGACGAGAGCCGGGTCGCCTGCCTCGGCGACGACCGCGCCCGTCCTGCACGGCGACCGCGTGGACGCGGTGGATCGCCTCCACGACCGGGCCACGACGCACGGATACCCTGATCGGCTCCATGTCCCGGAGCCTAAGTGCCTGAACTTCCCGAGGTCGAAGCGTGGCGTCGTGCGCTCGACGATCCCGTGTCCGCGTTCCCGATCGTCAAGGCAGGGCCTGCACACGTCGCGACGTTGAAGACCTTCGACCCGCCGCTGTCGGCACTCGAAGGCCGCCGGCTCGCGGGCGCCGAGCGTCGAGCGAAGCGGCTGCTCTTCCCGACCGACGACGGTGAGCTCGTCGTGCTCGTGCATCTGATGACGGCGGGACGGCTCAGGTACCTCCAGTTCGGCGAGCGCGGCCCGAAGACGCCGGCGTTCCGCCTCCTCTTCGAAGGCGGAGCGCAGCTCGTGCTCACGGAGGCCGGCGCGAAGAAGCGCGCCGGGGTCTGGCTGCTGAACCCCGAGGAGGCGGAGCAGGAGCTCGCGCACCTCGGCCCGGACGCGCTCGGCCTCGGCGCCGAGCGTCTCGCCGAGATCTGCTCGGAGGAATCGCGGCGGCTGCACTCGATGCTGCGAGACCAGCGCGTGATCTCCGGAATCGGGCGGGCGTGGGCGAACGAGATCCTCCACCACGCGCAGCTCTCCCCGTACGAGCTCACGCGGGATGTGAGCACGGAGGAGGTCGAGCGGCTGGCCGACGCGATCGACTCGGAGCTGAGCCGAGGGCTCGAGCTGCGCGAGCGCGGCACGAACGACAAGCGGACCTACCGCGTGCACGACAAGCTCGGCGAGCCGTGCTACGTCTGCGGCTCCCCGATCGCGCGCGTCGACTTCGAGGAGCACACGATCTACTACTGCCCGGAGTGCCAGACGGGCGGCCGAATCCTCAAGGACCGTCGGCTCTCCCGGCTTCTGCGCTAGGGAAGACGGAATGAGTGACCTGCTCGAAGCCCTCTACCGCGGCGACCGCGGACGCGTCGACGAGCTGCTCGCCGCCGACCCCGCGCTCGACGTGTTCGAGGCGGCGGCCCTCGGCCGGACCGATCGCCTGCGCGACCTCCTCGACGAGGATCCCTCCCGCGCGAATGCGCTTCGGAGCGGACGGCTTCCACCCGCTCGGCCTCGCCTGTTTCTTCGGCCACGTCGACGCGGCTCGGCTCCTGCTCGAGCAAGGCGCCGACGTCAACGCCCTGTCGCGGAACGACCGGATTCAGACGGCCGCGATCCACGCCGCCGCCGCGTCGGAAGCCAAGGACGAGGCAACTCGCTACGAGCTGGTGAAGCTGGCGCTCGAGCACGGCGCGGACCCGAACCTGCCGCAAGGCGGCGGCTTCCGCGCGATCGACGCAGCAAGGCTGAACGGCGACGAGCGGATCGAGCAGCTCCTGCTCGAGCGCGGCGCGAGCGCCTAGCCCGGCCGGCCCTCTTCCCAGGCATCCAGCAGGCCCTCGACGTGCCGGCGCTGCTCGTCGGTGAAGGGCACGTCCGCGAGGAGCCGGCGCACCTCCGTCGGGTCGTCGTTCTCGACGGCCGCCTCGAGATGCTCGCGCGTGGGTGTCGGCTGCTGCAACTGCCGGCGGAGCCAGCGCAGCAGGCTGACCTGCGCCGCGCGTGTCACTCCGCGAACCGGACGAGGAGGCTGTCGCCGTCGAGCTCGACACTCCCTCCGAGCGCGCGGACGAGCCTGACGGCGACGGCGGCGCCGAGATCCCGCAGCTCCTCACCGATGAGGACGAGACCCGACGATGCCGTCACGGGCGAGATGGCGAGCGTCGCACCCGACACGCGAACGTCGACCTGCTCGAGCCCGCCGTGCCGCAATGCGGCCTGGGCAAGCGCCGCGACTCCACGCCTTGCCGCCTCGACGTCCACCACGACCTCCTGCCCCTCACCCAGGACGACGACGCGGTCCTCCCCCAACTGGGCGACCGCGCCTCGCGCCAGCTCTACGCGTGTTCACCGGCTGGAGGTTGGGCTCGTAGCGGCCTTCCTCGATGCGCGCCGCGAGCCCGAGCTCGTCCAGCAGCTCCGCCAGCTGACGCGCGGCCTCCCGGATCATCCCGACGTAACGGTCTTTCGGCTCGCCGAGGTCCTCCATTCGGGCCAGCGTCTGCGCGAAACCGTGGATCGTCGCCAGCGGCGTGCGCAGATCGTGTGCGGCGAGTGAGACGAGTCGCGGAAAGCTCGGGTCGGCGTCCACTTCGAGCGGCGGACACTAACCTGTCGTCGATGGCAGAGTCACGCCACCTCCTCGACGATCTCCAGGCATCCGCCCCGGAAGTTCGCCTGGGCCTTTCGCGCGCGGGCGTTCAGGGCATCTCGAAAGCCATCCGCCTGCGCTGGGGCGGCGCCGAGAAGCTGATCTCCGCCGAGATCGACTGCACCGTCGATCTCGACCCGGTCCAGAAAGGCGTGCACATGTCCCGCTTCCCCGAGCTGTTCGAGGAGGCGATCGACGAGGTGGTCATCGAGGAAGCGTTTCTCGTCGAGGAGCTGGCGGAGCACATCGCGCGCCACATCGTCGCCCGGCAGGCGGCAGGGCGCGCCGAGGTGCGCATCGTCGCGCACTACCCGCTCGAGCGGCGGACGCCGGTCACCGGGCTCGCGACGCAGGAGATGATCTCGATCATCGGCATCGCCGCGGCGTCGGAGGCACGGGTGCGGCGCGTGGTCGGCGTGGAGGCAACCGGGATCAACGCCTGCCCGTGCGCGCAGGGGCTCGTCCGCGGGCGTGCGTCGGAACGGCTCCTCGAGGCAGGCTTCGGCGAGCCGGACGTCGAGCGGATCCTCGAGCTCGTCCCGATCGCGACCCACAACCAGCGAGGGCGCGGGACGCTTTACGTCGGCACCGACCAGACGCTGAATGCGGAGCAGCTCGCCGCGATCGTCGAAGGGTCGATGAGCTCGCCGATCTACGAGCTCCTGAAGCGGCCGGACGAGCTCTTCGTCGTCGAGCACGCACATCTTCAGCCGCGCTTCGTCGAGGACTCGGTGCGCATCGCGCTGCAGTCGACGCTCGACCGCTACACGGCGCTCGACGACGGCGACTTCCTGCTCTCCCGACAGGTGAACTTCGAGACGATCCACTCGCACGAGGTGCTCGCCGAGCGGCACGGCACCGTCGGGGAACTGCGCCGCGAGCTGCACGACGGGGCGCCGGTCGAGCGCCATACCGAGCTGCGGGACTGGCTCTCTGCCTAGGCGCGCGCCGGGCGCCTGAACCGGAAGCGATTCTCCGTCCCCGCGAGCAGGCGCGCGATGTTCGCCCTGTGCAGGAAGACCACGGCCACCGCGGCGACCGCCGCGAAGACGATGACGGGCCATGACTCGTCCAGCAGCGCCGCCGCGACCGGAATCGAGACCGCGGCGCAGATCGACGCCAGCGAGGCGTAGCGGAAGAGCACGAAGACGGCCACCCAGACGACGGCCCCGATTCCGCCGACGAGAGGAGCAACCCCGAGGAAGGCCCCGCCGCACGTCGCGACCATCTTCCCCCCGCGCTGGAAGCGCAGGAAGAGCGGCCGGCCGTGGCCGAGCATCGCCGCACCTCCTGCGAGCACGCCGACGAGGTCGGAGACGAGGAGCGCACCGAGGAAGGCCGGCACGAACCCCTTCAGCGTGTCGAGCACCACGACCGGCAGGCCGAGGCGCCAGCCGTACACGCGCCAGACATTCGTTCCGCCGATGTTGCCGCTCCCGTGCCGGCGGATGTCGTCACCCTTCACGACGCGGACGAGCCAGTAGCCCCACGGCATCGAGCCGAGGAGGTAGCCGCCGACGACGATCAGCGCCGTGGTCACGTCATGACTACTTCGGGATCTGGTACTTCGAGGCCCAGTCGTCGATCGTCGACCAGTCCAGGTTGTCGAAGAATGCGTCGATGTAGGACGAGCGGTCGGTCTGATAGTCGAGGAAGTAGGCGTGCTCGTAGACGTCGAGCGCGATCAGCGGCGTCGCGTTCCAGATCGGATAGGAGTTCTGGGCGTCGCCGACGTAGTTGAAGAGCCGCCCTTCGTCCCAGTCGTACGCCGTCCACGCCCAGCCGCGACCCGCCATCCCGGTCGCCTTCAGGTCGGTTCGCCAGTCCTGGTGGGAGCCGAAGTCGCGCCCGATCAGCTCTCCGATCAGCCCGGTCGGGTCGCCTCCGCCGCCGCCGAGGTGCTCGAAGTAGATCTCGTGGTTCTTGATGCCGCCGATCGCGAAGGTCAGGTCGACCTTGAGCGCGCGGATCTCGGAGTAGACCTGATTGGCACTTTCCGTGTCGACGCCGTCGAGCTTTCCCAGGATCTCGTTCCGCTTGTTGACGTAGCCCTCGTACAGCTTGTAGTGGGCCTCGATGGTGGCGCGTGAGATGCCGTCGAGCTCGTAGAGCTCCGGCTTCAGCTCCCGGGCCGTGATCTCCTCGAACCTGAATGCGAGCGACGCCATCCCTTCCCCTCTCGTTTGCCTCGACTGAATCGGCGCGCGGAGCATATCCTCGCTTCGAAGCGACCAAGGAGCCACACATGCCCTACGAGGTCCCACCCCTGCCGTACGACTACGGCGCGCTCGAGCCGCACATCGACGAGCAGACCATGCGCGTCCACCACGACAAGCACCACCAGGCCTACGTCGACAACGCCAACAAGGCGCTCGAGGGGACTGAGTGGGCCGACCAGCCCGTGGATCACGTGCTCGCCAACATCGAGATCGTGCCGGAGGACATCCGGACGGCCGTGCGCAACAACGCCGGCGGACATGCGAATCACTCGTTCTTCTGGGAGACCATGAGCCCGGACGGTGGCGGCGAGCCGAGCGGCGCCCTCGCCGATGCGATCAACAGCACGTTCGACAGCTTCGACGCCCTCAAGTCGCTCGTGAACGACACGGGCGTCAAGCGCTTCGGGTCGGGCTGGACGTGGCTCGTCCACGACGGCACCGGCCTCGCCGTCTACTCGACCGCGAACCAGGACTCACCCATCTCGAGCTCCGACACGCCGCTGCTCGGCATCGACGTGTGGGAGCACGCCTACTACCTCAAGTACCAGAACCGCCGGCCCGACTACCTCGCGGCCTGGTGGAACGTCGTCAACTGGGACGCCGTCGCCCAGCGCCTCGAGCAGAGTTCGCTGACAGACGCGGAGGGGAGCCTCGACGGCTCCCCTCCTCTTCCTGTTCAGCTCGTTACCGCTTCTTGACGACCGGCTGCGTGCCGCTCCAGCTGTCGACGAACCCGGCCGGCATCTCCGTCGCCGGCATGTAGACCCGGATCGACCAGCGACCGCGCGGGATCAGCTTGCGGACCGCCCGCATCCCGATGATCCGCCCGGACTGCTGCCCGAGCTGGAGCTTGGCCACGTTCACCCACGTGTGGTTCAGCGTGAAGCGCTGCAGGTAGACAGAGCGGCCGGCGAACGACTGTCCCGCAGTGACGTAGAAGTGGAAGTACCCGCTCTTGGAGACGAACGGCAGCTTGATCAGCGGCTGGACCTGGACGATCACGGAGCTCTCCGCGCTCCGCCACTGCGCCTGATACGTCGTGTTCGTCTGAGGCGTGACGTTGAACGAGAAGGCGCCGTTCGCCCCGGTCTGGAGCGTTGCGATCACCTGCTTCGTCGTCTGCCCGAACGGCACCTGGACGATGGTCACGGTCTGCCCTGCCCGCCTGTTGTTGACCGCGCCGGTCAACGTGACGGCGCCGCCGGCCTTGACCACCGGTGCGGACGTCGCCAGCGTGACCTGGGGCGGCGCACCGCGAACCACCACCGTTGCCGTCAGCGACGGGTGCAGCCCGTCGTGGTAGCGGAAGGTCCCGCTGTTGCGGAACGTGAAGGTGTAGCTCTGGTTCCTGTTCAGGATCGGCGAGGCGAACTGGCCGCCGTTCGCGACGACCTGATGGTCGATCGTGTCGACGTTCTTCCACGTGACCGCGTCGTTCAGGTTGATGGTCACGCTTTTCGTCGAGAACCCTCCTCGCCTGATCTCGATGCTCGTGGTCGCGGTCGCAGCCGAGGCCACCAGCACCAGGGCGACTCCTATGACCACAAACGGGATGAGCCTGCGCATTCTCGAACCCCCTTTGCGAAGCATTCTTCGGGGTTGTCTACCCTCCTCCCCACAAGTGCGACGCTTCCGTACGGTTAAAGGTTCGTAAGTGTTTTGTGCTGCAATCCGGTAGACGTGGAATTCCGTAGAGATCCAGAGGAAATGGGCGTTTCTATAGCTCTCCCCGGCGCCCCCTCATATGGTGCTCAACCGGACTCGACATCAGCGGACGCGCTGGAGCAAGCGCGCGGCGCCAGCGACGGCGAGCTCATTCGCCGTGTCGCGCGCCGGGACGCGAATGCGTTCGAGGCGCTGTACCGCAGATACGCGCGGCCGGTGTTCGGGCTCGCCCTTCGTCGGCTCGGCGACCGGATGCGCGCCGAGGACGCGGTGCAGGAGACCTTCGCCGCAATCTGGCGCTCGGCACGCACCTACAAGCCCGACCGCGGCGCGGGCGCGGCGTGGCTCTATGCCGTCGCGCGCAACGCGATTGTCGACCGGTCACGCAGTCGCAACGACGTCCCCGACGAGATTCCCGACTCCCCCAGCCCGGACCTGGGACCGGACGAGCGTGCGGAGGCCTCCTACGTTTCCTGGCGCGTGCACCGCGCGCTCGAGGACCTGCCGGAGAACGAGCGCGAGGTGATCGAGCTCGCCTACTACGGCAACCTCTCGCAGAGCGAGGTCGCGGACTACCTGAACATCCCGCTCGGGACGGTGAAGACGCGCACGCGCTCGGGCCTCAGCCGTCTCGCCGACGTGCTCGAAGGAGAGTTGAAGTGACCCGGACGCCGGACTTCGACGAGCTCGTCGGCACCGGGCTGCCCGCGGGTGAGCGCGACCGCCTGCGTCGGGTACACGATCTGCTGGTCGAGGCCGGGCCTCCGCCGGAGCTCTCGCCCGAGCTCGAAGCGGTGCCGTGGCCGGAAGACGCGCTGCAACCGCTCTTCGGGCGGAAGAAGGAGAAGCACTGGACGCGACGGCCGCTGGTGCTCGCGGCTGCGTTCGCGACCGCGCTCGTGATCGGCCTCTTCCTCGGCCAGGCAACGAGCAACGGGAACTCCATCGACGTCCAGAAGACTGTCGCGCTGCAGGGAACCGGCCTGGCGAAGGACGCATCGGGCAAGCTCGAGCTCGGCAAGGCCGACAACCACGGGAACTGGCCGATGGTGCTACACGTCAGCAACCTGAAGAAGCTCCCGGAGGGCGGCTACTACGACCTCTACCTGACGAAGAAGGGGAAGCCTGTCGTCCTGTGCGGGACGTTCAACGTCGACGGCGAAACGGCCGTACGCTTCACCGCGGCCTACGACCTCGGGCACTTCGACAAGAACGGCTGGGTCATCACGCGGCAACCCGCCGGCCACTTCAAGCCGGATCAGATCGTCCTGCGACCTGCCTGAGGTCTCAACTAGGGCGCGACGCGGCCGCGCTCGACGAACGCGGCGTGCGTGACCGGCATCAGACGCTCGAGGAACGATTCCGCCGCCGCCGCGTACTCGCGGATCTCGTACTGAGCGGCTTCGTGATTCCGCAGCGAGCAGAAATGCATCAGGCTGCGCGGATTGCAGCTCCAGTAGTACTTCGTGTACGTGGAGAGCGGTAGCACGGTACGTGCGACTTCTTTCGCCACGCCCTGCTCGAGCATCCGCTCGTAGGCCTGGAAGGCGCGGGTCGCGTTCTCCTCGATCTCCTTTCGGGCCGCATCACGCGTCACTTCGTCGACCGGCTCGAACGAGTAGGCGCCCGGTTTTCCAACCTGGGTCCGGACGTAGTCGGGCACATAGAACTCGGGCTCCATCTTCGAGTAACGGCCGCTCCACTCGTTGTATGAGTGGCCCGCGCGGTGGCGGTGGTGCTCTCGAACGACGAAGAGCGGCGCCTTGACGACGAATCTGAAGTAGCCATGCTCGAACGGGGATCCATGCTGCTCGCGCATCAGGAAACGAATCAATCCGCCGTCGCGTTCGGTCAGCTCGTCGGAGGCTTGGTTGAACGAGACACGGGCTCCGTTCACGACTGCCAGGTCCGAGGCGAGCGCGCCGTCGAGGGCGACAAAGCCGTGATCGAGAACTGGAACCGTGCTCTCGGCTATGAGTTCAGGAGTGACGGTCACGAATTCGAGTCTAGCCGGGGCTCAGGTCGGCACTTCCGGCTGGTCCTATCCGTCATGGAAGCCCGGGTTCTATCCCGAAGGCACCGACGCGAGGGAGTTCCTCCGCTTCTACGCCGAGCGCTTTTCGACCGTGGAGTTGAACACGACCGGCTATCGGATCCCGGCGCCGGAGCAGTTCCGGAAGTGGGCCGAGCAGACGCCCGAGGGTTTTCGCTTTGCACCGAAGCTCGCGGGTAATAGGCCGCGCGTGCTGCAGGAGTTCGCGGAACGTGTCGGCGGGCTCGGCGACCGGCTGGGGCCGGTGCGCGTGCAGCTCATCAACCAGCGCGACGAGGGAATGGTCGAGCTGATCCTCGGCTCGCTCGATCCCGGCGTGCGGCTCGCGTTCGACCTCGAGCATCCGTCGTGGGACGGAATCGAGCCGCGTTTGGCGGCAGCCGGCGCCGTGCGGGTCAACGATCTCGAGCACGAGGCGCCGTTCCGGTACGTCCGGTTCCGCGATCCGCCCTATTCCGACGACGAGCTGCAGAAGTGGGCCGAGCGGCTACGCGCCGTCGACGAGCCGGTGTTCGCGTATTTCCGGCACGAAGACGAGCCGACCGCGCCGGCGTACGCGCAGCGGCTCCTAGAGCTACTCGGCTAGCGGAGGCTGCACTGCTTGTCCGCTCCGGCGATGGAAGCCTGCAGTGCGTTTTGCTGTCGTTCGTAGGCGAGGTCGGCGGCATTGTTCCGGTCGTAGTCGTGCAGGCCCGCGACCGTGACGCTGACGTCGGGCGTCACGCCTGGCCCGATCACCGTGAGTCGGTACTGCGAACCGTTTCCGGAACCGCGCGAGGTGAACGGATAGAAGCCGTAACAGAAGGCTCCCGTCGGCCTGTGGGCGAGGAAGCCGTTCTCGCGACGCCAGCCCTTGCCGTACCGCGAATTGAACGTGTCGAGATAGATGTTTCGCCCGTAGCCGTCGCGCGGCACGCCCTGGCGCGTCGAGGAAAAGCCGTACACCGGCCCTCCGTTGTAGGTCAGCCGTCCGAACAGATGGTGATAGCGGCCCGCGTAGACCCAGTCGGTCCAGACTTCGAGCTTCGCGATCGGCCCCGTCCAGTGCGAGACATGGAGCTCCCACGCACGCTGTACCGGGAGCCGCGCCGGCGCCCCGAAGTTCGGCACCGTCCTCTGCCACGACTGCACGGCCCAGTACGAGCCATCCGGCGCCCTGCACCCGGTCACGAAGAAAGCCAGCGGCGGGCCGTCGTAGGGACGGCACTGGTTCCGGAACGACTGCCAGTACCGGCCGGAGTAGTCCTTCGCGAGCTGAACCTGCGGAATCCCGGCTCGAGGCTGGCGGGCATTGACCGCGCCCCAGACGCGCACGTGCTGCCACGCGCCACGTGCGCGGTACGTGAGCAGCGCTTCTCCCCTCGAATTCGCGGCCAGTCGCACGCCGGTCGCGTTCCGGTCGATCAGCTGCGACGCCGAGGCGTCGGTCGTCGCGACGAGCGCAAGCGCAGCGATGAGCAGAAGCAGGAACCAGCGTCCGCTACTCTCGGTGCCCGGGAGGCTTGTCGTTCGCCGTCTGATCGTCATCAGCATGGCCGTTTTCCTGGCAGCAGGCGTGTCAACGGCCCGAGCGTCTGAGCGTGTCGATGTGAACGCCGTCGGCCCGCGGCTGGCCGTGAACGCGCGTGGTGTCGCGATGGTGACATATCGAGCCCGCGGGCGCACCTTTCACACGCTGGTGTGGGGTGCCGTCGATGCTCTGCCGCCGAGCCAGGAGGTGCCGCAGGTGCATTTCCGGTTCGACTGGAGCGGCGGCTGGAAGTCGAGGCACCGGCTCGTCTGGAAGACCTTCAAGAATCGCTGCCGCAAGTACGACGGCCCGGCGCTCGACTACTTCGTCGCGGCCTGTAAGGCGCCGGACGGCTCGTACTGGGCGCTGCAAGCGTGGCAGCCATATCTGCCGCATCGCGGTTTCCCGCCGTGGCTGCCGCAACAGACGCAGTGGGAGCTCCACATCTCGCATTGGCGCGGCTCGATCAGCCAACCTGGAGGTCTACACCGACTGGGCATTCGCTGGACAGGCGCACGACCTCTTCGGCCGGCTCACGTACGGCGGGAATCCCGTGTACGGCTTCGGCACCGGTCGCGACGGAGGTCCGAGTGACCGCTATGGACGCCACCTCTACATCGACACCTTCAACTCTGCCTACGGGGAAGGTTGGAAGCGCGAGACGTCGACCGCGTTCCGCACCGGGAGCGGAGCGTTCTGTTACAGCTTCTGGCCCACCACCGACAAGACGTTGCCCGGGTATCCGAACAACCCCCGGCCGGCGGGCAACGGCCAGCGGTATCGCATCACCGTCGAAGGGCCGGGCGTGACGCCGATCGTTCATGTGGGAGGGCGCCGGCTTACACAATTTCGACGCGTCGAATCCGGCGGACGTCGCGTACGAGCGCAGCCGGGACACGCTCTTCATGCAGTTCCTCGCGAACGACAAGTTCTGTCCGTCGCAGCGGTAGCTCAGAACCGGGCGGTCGCGCCTAGATGGCGCTCGTAGGCGCCGCTCTCGACGATCTCGGCGATCTGCTCGACCGTGTAGCGCAGCTCGTCGTCGGTGTTGTAGTAGTGCGGTCCGAGGCGGAGGCCGGCGTCCGGGCGGAAGTCGCAGATGATCTGACGCTCGCCGAGCTCCTTGTGCACGGCCTCGAACTCGGGCGTTCGCACCGTGACGGTGCCGCCGCGGCGGGATGCGTCACGCGGGCTGCCGACGTCGAAGCCGGCATCGTCGCAGAGGTCGATGAGGAGCTGCGTCTGCCGGACGGAGTTCTCACGGATTCGGTCGACGCCGATCTCCTCGATCAGGTCGTACCCCGCTGTCGCGGCGTAGAGCGCGGGCACGTTCGGCGTGCCGGTGAGGAACCGTGCCGACCCTTCCGCGTAATCGAGCTCGGGCTCGAAGCCGAAGGGTCGCGCGTGCGCCTGCCAGCCGATCAGCGTCGGCTCCAGGACGTCCGCCAGGTCCGGCCGGACGTAGAGCCAGCCGTTGCCGGGCCCGCCGCAGAGCCATTTGACGCTGCCGCCGACGGCGAAGTCCACGTTCAGCTCCGTCACGTCGAGCGGAACGATCCCGGCGGACTGGTACGCGTCGAGGACGACGTGTGCGCCGACTTCGTGCGCACGGCGAATGATCGCCGCGACGTCCTGGATCTCCGCGGTCTTGAACAGCACGTGGGTGATCGGGACGAGCAGCGTGCGGTCGTCGATCGCCTCGACGATGGCTCGGTCGTCTGGCACCACGACTACGTCGAGCTCGGGCTGCGCCTGGTAGAGGTAGCGGACGCTGGGGAAGTTGCCTTCCTCGTAGACGACGCGATTTCGACCGGGGTCGACCGGCCGAAAGCAGGAGAGGACGATCGCCTCGGCGATCGCGACGTTCTGGTGCATGACGGTCGAGCCGGGCGGCGCGCCGATGATCCGGCCGATCTGGTCGCCGACGGTCATTGGCAGCTCCCACCAGCCCTCGCCCCAGGCGCGGATGCCGCGCTCGCGCCAGCTGCGCGCGAACTCGGCCAAGCGTTCCTCCGCCGCAGCGGGCATGGCGCCGAGCGAGTGATTGATCAGGTACGTCGTGTCGCGGAGGATCGGGAAGCGGTCGCGGTACGCGGTCAGCTCCATCCGCGAGACCCTACTGTGGAAACAACGTCACACTCCTGTATGAACGAGGGTCAGACCCTGGTTCTTAGAGACGTGACTACGTTTGCTCGACGAGGTGGCGCTCGGCGGGGCCGACGTAGCGCGCGGAAGGTCTGAACAGCCGGCCCGTTCGCTTCTGCTCGAGGATGTGCGCGGACCAGCCCGCCACACGCGAGCAGGCGAACATCGCCGGCGCGAGCGGAGGCGGAATCTCCGCGACGTCGAGCACGATCGCCGAGTAGTACTCCACGTTCGTCGCGAGAACGCGGTCCGGATAGCGATCGTGCAGCGCTGCGAGCGCCACCCGCTCGAGCTCTTCGGCGACTTCGACCTGCGGCGCGCCGAGCTCCTTCGCGGTTCGCTTCAGGATGCGCGACCGCGGATCCTCGGCTCGATACACGCGGTGG
The DNA here is from genome assembly GCA_963759365.1 of uncultured Actinomycetes bacterium. Lineage (GTDB taxonomy): Bacteria > Actinomycetota > Thermoleophilia > Gaiellales > Gaiellaceae > 3-1-20CM-4-69-9. The sequence continues at coordinate 14,416 of CAVWYX010000004.1, read as the reverse complement.
CCGAAGCCCATGATGCGCTTCCGGTTGTCGAGCGCATCGCGCACCCAGCGCTCCGGATCGCCCATGCGCTCGACCTCTTCGAGCATCGGCTTCACATAGGCGGGCGCACCGCCGTGCAGCGGTCCCGAGAGCGCACCGACCGCAGCCGAGAGCGCGGCGCCGCAGTCCGCTCCCGTCGACGCGACGACACGTGCCGTGAACGTCGATGCGTTCAACCCGTGCTCCGCCGTGCAGATCCAGTACGTGTCGATCGCCTTCACGTGACGCGGATCGGCCTCCCCGCGCCAGCGCAGCAGGAACTTCTCCGCTGCCGTGTTCCCCTGTGCGACTACGTCGTCCGGAATCTGATCCGTCCGGCCGTCGGCCACACGCGCGGAGCGCGCGACGATTCCCATCATCTGCGACGACAGTCGGCCGAGGTCTTCCCGCGCCTGCTCGTCCGAGATCTCGTTCAGCTTGCCGAGCTTCCACAGCGCCCGCGAGCCGCGCCGTCTCGGCCTGGAGGTCGGCCGGCGCGTTTCCGGTCAGCGGGGCAGGCTCGTACGGCTCGGGATCCGGCATCTTCGAGTCGAGGTCGTCGTCGACGAGCAGGCCCCAGACGTTCTCGTACGGGTAGTGACCCACGAGCTCCTCGATGTCGATGCCGCGGTAGCGCAGCGACCCGCCCTCTCGGTCCGGCTCGGCGATCTCCGTCTCGACGGCGACGACTCCCTCGAGCCCCGGCTTGAAGTCGTTTTGGCTGCTCATCTCGATCCCTCCAGCTCGATCACGTGCCCCGCCGACCGTTCACGCGCAGCTGCAAGCACGAGCGCCGCGGCTGCTGCGTCCTGGACTGCGACGCCGACTGACTTATACAGGGTGATCTGCTCCGGCGAGGCCCGGCCCGGTTTCGTTCCGGCCACGAGCTCGCCGAGCTCGGCATGGACGTGGGCCGGATCGACATCCGCCAGCTCGGGCGCGCCGGCCGGAGGAGGTGCAAGCGCCGACGCGCGAGACTCGACGACGAGCAGCGAGTCGGCGACGGTCGCGGGGTCGACCTCGCGGCCGGACGGGTTCAGCCCCACGGAGTTCACGTGTGTTCCCGGCGCGAGCCACTCGCGCCGAACGACCGGTTCGGTGGCGTGGGTCGTCGCGGCAACCACGTCGGCGCCGCGAATCGCTTCCTCGTAGGACGGCACGGCGCGCGCGGGCTCGCCGAGCTCCGCGGCGAGTGTCTCGGCCTTCACGCGATCACGCCCGGCAACGCGGATCTCGTCGAACGCTCGGATGCGCCGAAGGGCACGCGCGTGCGAACGTGCCTGCACGCCCGTCCCGATCAGCGCCAGCACGCGAGCGTCGTCTCGAGCGAGCAGACGCGTGGCGAGCGCCGATCCCGCTGCGGTGCGCGTCGCAGTGATGAACGTCCCGTCCATCAACGCGAGCGGTGTGCCGTTGTCCGGGTCGAAGACGCAGATCACCGCCTGGTGGGTCTCGCGGTCGCGGTTGTGCGGAAACAGCGTCACGAGCTTGCAGGCAAGGCCCGCCGACGGCAGGTACGACGGCATCGCGCCGAGCAGCCCCTCCTGCTGCTGGACGAGGGCCGCGATCCGCGGCGGCATCGACGCCTTGCCTTCGCTGAGGTCCTTGTGCGCCTCGGCCAGCGCCTCGACCAGCTCGTCGAGATCGAGCAGCTCCCGCACCTCGGACTGCGAGAGCACGATCACGAGATCCTCTTCAGGAGACCGAGGGCCTGCTGGTTCCACGGCACCCGATGCGTGACACCGGCCGCGCCGACGCGCTGACGATTCGCGAGGTACCAGTCGTAGGTCTGGATCAGCGCCTCGCGGTTCGACAGGCGCGGCTGCCAGCCGAGGAGTCGCTGCGCCTTCGAGACGTCGACGAACGAGTCGCGGTGCGCTGTCTTGTAGTGCCACTCCGCGAGCGGCGACAGATGGAGGAGCTCGAGCGCGCGAAGCGCGAGCTCGGCCGGCTTCACGGGAACCGGCTGCAGCCGTGACGAGGAGCCCGCATGGTCGATCAGCGCCTGCAGATCGGAGCGGACGGTGCCGAATTCGGTCGCGCCGACGTTGAACGTCTGTCGCGCCGCCTCCGCCGCGGCCGCCGCACGCACGATCGCCTCGACGAGGTCCTCGACGCCGAGGAGCTGGTAGCGGTTGTGCCCCTTGCCGAGGATGTAGATCCGTCGGCCCTCGCGGATCCAGTCGAAGAGGATCTCGAAGACGCCGAGCCGCTCGGGCCCGATGAACGTCTTCGGGCGGATGATCGTCGTCTCGACGGCGGCGACACGGCACAGAGCCTCGGCGTCGATCTTCGACTCGCCGTACCAGCCGACGCCCACGAGCGGATCGTCCTCCTCGATCGGATGCTTCTCGGGCACGCCGTAGACGGCAGTGGAGGAGATGAAGACCACCCGTCGGACTCCGGCCTCGCGCGAGGCCTCGAGCACGTGCTCGGTACCGGTGACGTTGACCGACCGGATCGACTCGCGCGACGCCTGGATCGGCAGCGCCGCCGCGCCGTGGACGACGACGTCCGCGCCCGCGACGAGCTCCCGCACCCGCTCGAGGTCGCGTATGTCACCGCGCAGCTCGTCGACCGAGCGCTCGAGCTCCGCGTCGTCGAGCGGAGCGACGTCGAGCGTGCGGACGTCGTGCCCGTCCGCGAGCAAGCGTCGCGCAAGATGCAGGCCGAGGAAGCCTGCCCCGCCGGAGATGGACCACAGCACTAACGCGGAACGCTAGTGGCCGCCGGCTGGGAGGGCGCCGGCTGAGGCGGCGGCTTCGCGTCGACGAGGATCGCCGCCGCCAGCAGCACGGCCATGCCGACCATGCTCTCTCCGACAGGCTCCGCTGGAGCTTTCCGAAGAGGCCGGTGCTTCCGCGCGAGACCGCCGGCACGGCGATGAGCTTGTGCACGCCGCCCCAGGCAAGGGCGACCGACACGAGCCCGATCTTCACGAGCAGGATCTGGCCGTAGCCGGTCGTCCACAAGTCGTTGAGCTGGGGCAGGCGAAGGATGCTCGAGGTACACGCCCGCCGAGAGGAGCACGCCGATGCAGACCGTCGCGAGCCGCGAGAACGACAGGAACGCCGGCCGGCGCGCATCCGGCAACAACGGCCAGACGACGAACGCCAGCTGGATGAGGCCGCCGATCCACAGGCAAGCGGCCGAGAGGTGCGCCCAGTCGGCGAGCTGCGACTTCCACGACGAGCCGGCATCCGCAGCGGAGTGGCCCGAGAGCGACAGCCCGGACGCGAAGCCGAGGCCGAGCAGGAACGCCGGCCAGAGGAACGCCGTCCGGTCCGTGAGCCACGCGAGGAAGAGGAACGCACTGACGACCGCAAAGCCGAGCGTCATCGCAATGAAAGCCGTGCCGAAACGGGAGTGCGCGATCGGCGTCAGGTCGCCGTAGAGCAGGCGGCCGAACGGCAGCTGCAACGCGTCCTCGGCCCGGAGGATGAAGGCCGCAATGCCGACGTTGATCGTCGCGAACGCGCCGAGACCCGTGAGGGCGTAGAAGCGGTTTTCGGCACGGGCGGACAGCGGACGCCGGTGGAGCACGAGCAGACGAAAGCCGAGACCTCCGACCAGCAGGGCAAGCGCCAGGAAGTACGCCCAGCGGACGACGTCCTCGGTGCGCGTCGGCCCGGACGAGCCGTACGCTTCGGTCGCCGGCGGCGCGGTCGCTCTGACGCCGAAGGTGTAGACGCCGGAGACGACATGACCGTCGCCCGAGAGGGCGTGCCAGCGGACGGTGTAGGCGCCGGTCGGCAGTCGAGGGAGCGCCGCCTGCAGCAGACAGGCCGCGCTCCGCGAGCCTCGAGGACGCCGATGCTTCCGCGGGAGGAGTAGACGCGAATCGAGCCCGGCAGCGACCTGCACGGCCTGGTCGAAGCGCAGCACCACCGCACGAGGCGACGACGCCAGCCGTTCACGGAACCCCGGCGATGCCTGGATCAAGGTCGAATGCGCGAGCGCCTGCGCCGGTGCCGCGAGCGCAGCAAGCGCAACGAGGACGAGGAGCGGCCGCCTCACCGGTGCGGCTCCCCCGCGAGCGGCGAGATGTGGCCGAAGATCGGCGCAGCGTCGCGATCGCAGTAGAGCATCACTGCGACGACGACGAACGTGAGCGCGAACCCGACCGCGACCGCCTGCGAGCGCGGTCGGACGGAGCGCGCCAGCGGGAACAACGCGCCGATGAGCAGCGTCCAACCCAGCGCGTGGTGCAGGAACGAGGACCGCTGGAAGAGCCAGGCGTTCTGCTCGTGGATGAGGAACGCCGCCCCCGAGACGAGGAACGCGGCCGCCATGCCGAGGTGCCACCATCTGCTCGAGAGCTTTCCGCGCACGAGCGCGAGCTCGATCGCGCCGGCGATCATCAGGACTTCGGCCCACGAGCCGTGGGCGAGCATGTGGAGCGTGGAGTTGGTGAAGAACACCATCACGGGCCACATGAGGATCCCGAGCGAGAACGCGATCGCAGGCCAGAGGTACGCGCGCCAGGCGCGTAGCCGCCAGACCTCCGTGCCGACGACTCCTTCTGCGACGAGGGAGAGGCCGAGGATCAGGAAGCCGGTCGCGAACAGCCAGTGGACGTGCTCAGCGGGCGGCTGCATGGCCCTCGAGGTCCTCGAGCAGTCCGGGTCGGATCAGGAAGTGGAAGAGCAGCCCTACTGCGATGACGAGCAGCGGCGGCTCGACCGCGAGCCACCAGAAGCTCTCCCCGTGCGGATGGAGCAGCGTGAGTCGGTACGGCTGCGCAATCGCCCACACGATCCCGGCAAGTGCTGTTATCGGGCCGAGCGCCGAGACGACGCGCGCGGCCCGCGTTCGTTGTACAGGTGCCTCGAGTTCTGTGACGAGCTCTGCGTTCAAGACGTCCTCCCGTGGTCGAGTTCATGGACCCGGGCCTGCGGACGCCGTGTCCGCAGGCCTACACGGGAACGGGCGGGGGCCGCACTTCGAACGCGACCCCGAACAGGCTGCGCGGCGTGACGAGCTCTGCGATCGTCACGCGCGGTTCCGGCAGGGAGAGCATCGCCAGACGCGACGCTCGCGCGACCGTCTCGGCCGCATACGACTCGTATTCGGAGAGCCAGCGCTCGACGGCTCGGTAGACGACCGCGACGACGACCGACAGGACGGCGAAGACCGGGAGCGCCGAGGAGTGCAGCCATGGTGCGAGCAACGGCCAACGGCCGGCCGAGATTCCCTCCGCGTGCATCTGCACGAGATAGATCAGCGAGGTGGCGAGCGAAGGAACCGAGCCAGAGGCGCGGCGAGAGCTCGACCCGCATCCGAGGCGTTCGCGAGCTCGAGCGCGGCTCGACGGCGGTTAGCAGCCGGTGGCCGGCGCGCGCGACCGCGCGCGCCTTCACGAACCGCCACGCGAGTCGGGCCAGCATCAAGGCGACACCGACCTTCACGACCGCGAGCAGGATCGGGTAGTAGTCGGCGCCGGCGTAGCTCGGCGACGCCACGTGCCGGCCGAAATCGAGCCTGTGCGTGAGGCTCCGGCCGAGGAGCTCTGCGATCAGGGCGAGCAGACCGAGCGCGAGCCGCGCGAGAAGGGTCTGGTGCCGGCGGGCACGCTCCATCCCGATGACAGTGTGCGTGCCGCGGCGGAGGCTGGTCAACTCAGGACCCGGCCCGCGGAGGCAATTCAGGCGACGATCGTGACCATCCACTCGTCGGTGCAGCGCGAATCGAAGCCGACGAGGAGGATCCGCTGCCACTGGCCGAGACAGAGGGCGCCGTCCGTGAACGGGATCTGCTCCGTGCGCGGGCCGAGCAGGAGCGACACCAGGCGCTCGCGCTCGCCGACCTCCAGCGGCACGAAGCGTTCCAGCATGCACTCGAGATCCGAGAAGAGGCCCGTCTCGCGTTCCTGCACGCGGACGATGCATGGATCGCCGTTCGGGGAGACGTACGCGATCCCGCTGCCTCCCGTAGCTGCAACCTCGTGGCGCACCTCGTTCGTGATGTCGAGCACGGTGAGGCTCGGGAGAGCGGCCGCGATCGAGACGGGGATCTCGACCGAGGTGCTCATGCGGATGTCACCTCACGCGGCAGCCGGAAGTGAACGTCCTCTCGCGCGACGGTGATCTCGACCACATCTGCATAGCCGTGGGCTGCGAGCCGGCTGATCGTCGCCTCGACGAGCTCCTCCGGGGTCGATGCCCCCGCCGTCAGCCCGACCACCTCGTGACCGGCGAGCGATTCCTTGCCGAGCTCGCTCTCCCCGTCGATGAGCTCGGCCGCGGCGCCGGCATTGCGGGCCACCTCCACCAGCCGCTGCGCATTCGAGCTCGTCGGCGACCCGATCACGAGGATCAGCGTCGCCTCCTCGGCAAGTCGCTTGACCGCGTCCTGGCGGTTCTGCGTCGCGTAGCAGATGTCGTCTGCGGCCGGCCGCTTGAGCCCGCCGAACCGCGTCTCGAGGGCATCCACCGTCGACCGCACGTCGTCGAGAGACAGCGTGGTCTGGCTGATGACGGCGATCGGCTTGCCGCCCGAATCCAGCTGCGCCGCCTGCTCGGGTGACTCGACGACGACCGTCGCGTCCGGGCGCTCGCCCTGCGTGCCGATCACCTCGACGTGGTCGGCATGTCCGACGAGTGCAACGAGGTGGCCGCTGTCCGCGTACCGCCGCGCCTCGGCATGCACCTTCGAGACGAGCGGGCAGACGGCATCGACGACGCGCAGCCCACGCTTTGCGCAGTTCTCACGCACCGCCGGCGCGACGCCGTGCGCCGAGAGGACGCAGATCTCGCCCGACGGCACCTCGGACTCGTCGTCCACGAAGACCGCGCCCAGGCCCTCGAGCCGACGAACGACGTGGTCGTTGTGGACGATCTGATGACGGACGTAGATCGGTGGGCCGTGCTCGGCGAGCAGGCGCTCGACGATCTCGATCGCACGATCGACCCCTGCGCAAAACGAGCGTGGCGCCGCCAGGAGGACGCGTCCACTCATGCCACTGCCTCCAGGCTCTTCAACGCACGTCGCGCGCCCACCGCGGCCTTGGCCGTCACGACCGGCTCGCGGATGAACCCGCGCAGGAAACCGAGGTAGTCGACCGAGCCGTTCGCCCTCGCGCCCTGGGCGACGCCGCCGAGACGCCGCGTCGGCGTATCGCTGATCGCGCGCACACAGCCGGCGAGGCGGCCGCTGCGCGCCAGCGGCCCGGACTCCATGTCCACCGCGTCGGCTCCCGTCTCCGCGTGGAGTCGCGCTCGCTCGGCCGGATCGTCGACGATTCGGCTCGCACCCAGGATCGTCCCCTGCCGTGCCGGCGCCGCACCCAGCGGCGCGCCTTCCCAGAGAACCGACCCGGCCTCGTCGACCACACGGGTCGCATCGATGACGGTTCCGACGGGCAGGTCGGCGGCGAGCGCGCCGGCGATCCCGAACGACACCAGTCGGCCTTCCGGTACCCCGTTCGCGGCGCCGAGCCCGACGAGCGCCGTCCGCCCCAGCCGTCGCGCGATCCGCTCTTCGACGGTCATCGCGCAGGCGAACGTCAGCCCGTCAGCGTCCACGCCATGCTCCTGGCGCTCTCCTTGAGCGAGCCAGCCGCTTCGTAGGCCGCCGACGGTTCGAAGCCCGAGTGGATCGCGCAGTGCTCGCAGCGAGGATCGTTGCCCGGCCCGTACTCCTCCCACTCGATTCCTTCGAGCAGTGAGTCGTACGTCGGGAAGATCCCGTCGGTCAGCAGATAGCAGGGACCCTTCCAGCCGTACGGATTGCGCGTGATCGATCCCCACGGCGCACACTTCAGCTTCCGCTCGCCCGTGAGGAACTCCTGGTAGATCGGGCTGGCCAGCCAGCGATAGTTCCGTTGCCGAGCCACCTTCCGGATGATGCGGAACTTCTCCTCGTGCTCGGCGCGCGTCATCGTCAGCGCCGGGTCGATCTGCGAGTACTGGTATCCGGGAGCGATCAGCATCCCGTCGATGCCGACCTCGTTCGTGAGGTAGCCCATCATCTCCAGCACGTCGTCGACAGACGTCTCCTTGAAGATCGTCGTGTTCGTCGTCACTCGGAAGCCGGCCTCGCGTGCCTTCTTGATCGCATCGATCGCAACGTCCCAGAGGCCCGGGTAATCGCAGATGTAGTCGTGAATCTCGCGCATCCCGTCGAGATGCACGACGAAGGTGAGTCGATGACTCGGCTTGAAGACGTCCAGGTACTGCTCGAGCCGCAGCGCGTTCGTGCACAGGTCGATGTTCTTGCCGAGGTCCAGCATTCCGGCGACGACGTCCTCGATGCCCTTGTAGACGAGTGGCTCACCGCCGCAGATCGAGACGACCGGGGCAGGGCACTGGGCGCCCGCGTCCACGCACTCGTCCACCGTCAGACGTGCCTTGTTCGACTCGTACTCGCGGATCTTCCCGCAGCCGATGCAGGCGATGTTGCAGGCAAGGGTCGGCTCGAGCATGAGGACGAGGGGGTAGCGGTCACCCTTGCGCTGCTGGCTCGCGACGTACTTGCCGATCTGCACGGTTGAGCGGAGCGGGAACTTCATGCGTTGAGCCTTTCTCTCAGGCGCCCGAGGGCGAGAACGGGAAACGTCAGTCGGTAGAGGTGGTAGCGAATCATGAAATCGAGGGGGAAGCCCGTGCCCGTGAAGTGCTGCTCCTCCCAGTCGCCGTCCAAGCGCTGAGTTTGGCAAAGATACTCGGCTGCGCGTCGGCCGGACAAGGCCCGGGGAGCACCGCCCGAGACGTACGCCAGCAAGGCCCAGGCGGTCTGCGAGGCGGTCGGCGTGCCACGTCCTCGCCAGGCAGCATCGGCGTACGAACGAATGTCCTCGCCGAAGCCGCCGCCCGGGTCCTGGACCGAGTCGAGCCACGCGATCGCCCGCTGCACGGCCGGGTGGTCACTCGCCACGCCGCACGCCTCGAGCGCCGGCAGCGCCGCGCCGGTTCCGTAGACGTGATTCACGCCCCAGCGTCCGAACCACGAGCCGTCTTTTTCCTGCGCGGCCAGCAGCCAATCGAGCCCTTCGGTCAGCGACGAGCCGTACCCGTCCTCGTGACCGAGCGCCTCCAGGGCGTGGGCGGTGACATCGGCGGACGGCTCGTCCGTCACCTTCCCGAAGTCGGAGATCGGCAGCTTGTAGAGCCAGAACGCCTCGTTGTCGACGTCGAAGGCTCCCCACCCGCCGCTCCGCGACTGCATCCCGACCATCCACTCGAGGCCACGCGCCCACCGCCTCGTCTCCGATCCCGAGCTCCCGCAAGGCGAGGATCACGACCGCGGTGTCGTCGACATCGGGGTAGAGGTCGTTCTCGAACTCGAAGGCCCACCCGCCCGGCTCGAGCGCACGCCGTCGCACCGCCCAGTCGCCGCGCACCGTCACCTCTTCGCCGAGAAGCCATGCACCCGCCGCTTGTAACCGCGGATCGGCAGCTGGAATTCCCGCTGCCCGCAGTGCCAGGACCGCCAGCGCGGTGTCCCAGATGGGCGACTGGCACGCCTCCGGACGGAGGCGATCGCCGTCCCGGATCATGAATCCCTCCCAGCCGGCGAGGCCGCGCGCGAACGCATCGTCCTCGAGCCCGTGTCCGAGCGCCGCCGAGCATCACGAGCGACCAGACCCACGGTGGCTGGATGCCGCCCCACGATCCGTCTGCCTCCTGCCGCTCTCGCACCCAGCGTTCCGCGACGCCGATCGCGCGTCGCCTGGACTTCGACAGCCGCGGCGTGCCCGCCGGTTCCGTCTTGCGGCCACCGATCTCGCTGAGGTCGATCGGGCTCGGACGGACCGGCCGGAGCGCCTCCACGACCGACAGCGACACCGACGTCTGTCGCGCCCAGCACGAGAAGTCGTAGACCGAGAACGGCCCGTCGGCGGGAAGCAGGATCATCTCGACCGGCACGTGCGCGAGCCGCCGCCACGGCCATTGCCCGATCAGGGCGAGGAACGCCCGCGTGAAGATGCGCGTGCGCGGGACGCCGCCGGCGCCTTGGATGTACTCGCGCGTGGCGTCGCCGGCGTCGACGCCTGCGAGCTTCAACGCGACGTACGCCTCGACCGTGACGGACAGATCCGCCGGGCCCTCGAACCAGATCGACCAGGTCCCGTCCGTGCGCCGTCGCGCGAGCAGCTCGTTCGCGAGCAACCGGTCGGTCTCGGGGTCGCGGAGCCCCAGGAAGTGGAGCAGGAAGAGATGCTCCGCGATCATGGTCGCGTTCGACTCGAGCTCTCCCTTCCACCAGCCCGCCGGGTGCTGGAGGGAAAGGAGCCGCTCGGCGCCGCGCTCGACCGCCGTGTCGAGCGCGTTCAACTCCTGGACAGCGGTCACGCAGCTACCTTAGTTGTCACGTCGGACAACATCCTCGCGGCCGCGCGTCCTGACCGAATCGCGCTCTCCATCGTCGCGGGCCAGCCGGTGGCGGTCCACGCGCCCGCGCGTGTGACATTGGCACTCGCGGTGCGCGGCCCCGGCCGGGCGGCGGCTGTCCCCGGTCGCAGTGCGACCGTGGCGTTCGGCTCGCGACTCACGCGAGACCACAGCAGCTCGGCGACTCCGAGCCGCTCGGTCACCTGCGCCGCGATCCGGTCGACGAGCTCGCGGCCGCGCACCTCCATCAGCTCCGGGACGCCGCTCGAGACGACCGTGAGGTACTGGCCCTGTTCGGGGTCGTGCCCCGTCAGTGCGCCGCGATCGAACACCCAGTGCGCGTCGGAGCCGAGCAGCGCAGCAAGGGGCGACCGGAGCACCTTCCGGTCGAACAGGAGATGGACGCTCACGATCGGCGACGGCTCGAGCGGCGGCTCCGGCTCGCCGAGCAGTCTCGCCGACTCGGCCGGCGGTGTCGCAACGACGACTGCATCGGTGTCGAGCGCGGCCAGGTCCTCCACGCGCACTCCCGTCTCGACCGTGGCGCCGAGTCGCTCGAGCGCGCGGTGCGCCGCATCGCCGTGCATCCATCCGAGCGGCTTCGTCGGCAGGACGAGCTCACCTGCGCGACGGCCGGACAACAGCGCGGTTTGCACGGTGAAGAGCCCCATCGCCGCGCTGACCTCGCGGGTCGGAAGGTTCAGTGCGGGACGGATGAACACGTCCCAGAAGCGGTCGATTGCGCGATCGGTCTGCCCGCGGTTACGCAGGAAGTCGCCGAAGGTCTCGTTGTCGTGTGCCTCCGGCTCGATTCCGCGCCACGCGAGGAACTGCCACGCGCGGGGACGCTCGCGCAGCGGCAGGTGCGCGTAGCGTGCGAGCAGGATCGAGGCCGGCGAGATGCTCGCCGCACGCCCGCGCTCGTCGATCACGGGAAGGTTGAGGCGCAGCCGGCGGACGGAGGCACCCTCACCGATCCGGTCGAGAAAGGCGAGGTATTCCGTGAAGCAGCCGAGCGCGATGTGCTGGCCGTTGTCGGGCGGCGGCGACGGATCACCTTCGCGCTCGGGCAGCGTCTGCACCGCGCCGCCCAGCGTCGGCCTGGCTTCCAGGAGCGTCACCTCGTGTCCGGCATCGACCAGCTCGAGCGCCGCTGCGCATCCGGCCAGACCGCCGCCGACGACAACCGCCCTCACCGCCGCAGCCCCTCGCCGACGATGCGGAGCTTCGTCAGCGCCGAGAGGTGCGGCGGCCCGTCGAAGACGTCGAACCCATGTTCTTCGATGCGCTCGAGCGTGGCGCGGTAGATGCCCGCGAACGTCGAGACGCAGAGAGCGCTTCGCCCGTCGAGCGAGCGCAGCAGGCCGAGGCCGTCCTGGAGATAGGCGCGAGCCCGCTCGGACTGGAACGTCATCAGAGCCCGCCAGCGGTCCGTCGCGCGTCCGGCCGCGATCTCGTCCTCCGTCACGCCGAACGAGCTGAGCTCGTCCTGGGGGATATAGACGCGGCCGAGCCGCCAGTCCTCGCGCACGTCACGAATGATGTTGATCAGCTGGAGGGCAATGCCGAGCGTCTCTGCGCGTGCGACGTCGTCCGAGCCGTACACGGCGACACACGACACCCCCACCGCGCCCGCGACCTTCGTGCAGTACCCGTGCAGCTCGTCGAAGCTCGCGTAGCGCGTCTGGTCGAGATCCTGGAGACCGCCGTCGATGAGCGCCTGCAGCGATCTCGCCGGGAATCGGGAAGCGCTGACGCGCGTCGGCGAGCGCGACGAGCATCGCGTCGTCGGTCGGCGCCGCGTCGAGCGCGCGGCTGAGCTCCTCCAGGCGCGCCCGCTTCTCCTGCGGAGGCAGATCGCCGTCCGCGATGTCGTCGACACGCCGCGCGAAGGCGTAGATCGCGGCGATCCCGCGTCGCTTGTCTCGCGGCAGCACCATGATCCCGTAGGCGAAGTTGCGCGCGCGCTTTCTCGTCAGGCGCTCGACCTCGGCGTATGCGCGGGCGGCGCTCACCGGGCGAGCGCAGCGAGGGCGAGGCGCGTCCGCGATGGACGTGGCCGCTGCGTGAACACGTCCCAGTGCGCCCGCTCGAGCGCCTCGAGTGCAGCGAGGCCTCCCCTGGCGAAGAGTCCGACCGCACGTCCGACGCGGCCGCCGATGAGGGTCTGGAGCGTGCGGCCGGGCGCGAGCAAGGCGCGCGCGCGATCCGCCTCGAACCTCAGCAGCTCGGTCAGCTCCCGGCTCGGGCGGTCGAGCACCGTGACGCCGAAGCGACGGCGGTCCTCCGCCGGGAGATAGATCCGGCCGAGCTCGAGATCCCGAGGCACGTCCTGGAGGAAGTTGACGAGCTGTAGACCGGTGCACACGTCGTCGCTCGCGAGGACGAGCGCCGGCTCGTGGTCGCGGCGCAAGAGGCCGAGCACGAGCCGTCCGACCGGATCGGCGGAATGGCGGCAGTACTCGCGTAACGCGTCCCAGGTCTCGTACTCGGAGATGCGCTGGTCCATCCGGTTCGCCTCGATCAGCCGGAGGAACGGCTCGCGCGGCAGCGAGAACTCCTGGATCGTCGGCTGGAGTACACGCATGACGGGCCACGTCGGCTCGCCCGAGTAGCAGGCGTCCACCTCCTGCTCGAGCTCGTCGAGCGCGGCGAGCCGGTCGCCCTCCACCTCGTCGCCGAGGATGTCGACGAGCCGGGCGAAGCCGTAGATCGCGCGCAGGTGGGGGCGCAGTCGGCGTGGGAAGAGGAGCGACGCGACGGGAAAGTTCTCCGTGCGGGCACGGCGGGCGACGACCGCAACGTCCATCGGGTACACCATCACTTCCGCAGAGCTGCTGGTCAACAGACGTCGGTTGCACGATACGCGCGAACGGTGGTTCAATGGCGGCAGGGCGACCGCGCCCGAGACCTAGCCGCGGCGTATGGTTTCGGACAAGGAGGCACATTTGTCAGACCGCAGCATCAATGCGGAGAGTGGCCTGCGCAAAGATCCCGTCCTCGGGGTCGATGCTGTCGGCAAGGCATGTGTCGTGCGACTCGGAGGGGAGCTCGACCTCTACAACGCGCTCGCAGGTGCGGGAGGCGCTGAACGCAGCGTGCGCCGACTCGCCGGAGCGGGTCGTCGTCGACCTGGAGGAGGTGGAGTTCATCGACTCCACGGCGCCTCGGCGTGCTGATCGAGGCGAGGACGAAGCTCGAGAACCGGCACGCGTTCCTGCTCGCCTCACCCGCCCTCGAGACACGGCGGGCGCTGCAGATCTCCGGGCTCGACCGGCACTTCACGGTGCTCGAGTCGGTCTCGGACGCCCTCGACGCGAAGGTGTAGCCGGCCCGTTCTACGCCACCGGGGCGGTTGCGGGCGTCTCGGCGAGCTCCTCGCGCCGAATCAGCGTCAGCGCCGCCACGATGGCCAGGACGCCGAAGACCGCGAGCGCCCAAAACGCCGCGGCGTAGCCGTGCGTGAGCGCCGTCGGGATCGGCTCGCCTTCGTCGCGTCAGCGTGTTGAAGCGGGTCGTGAAGACGGTCGATGCGACTGCGACTCCTACCGCTCCGCCGATCTGCTGGGACGTGTTGATGAGCCCAGAGGCGAGGCCGGCCTCGCGCTCGGCGACGCCGGCGAGCGCGGCGATCGACACCGGCACGTAGGCGAACGCAATCCCGACTCCGACCATCAGGTAGCCCGGTAGGAGATCCGACGCGTAGCTCCCGTGGACCGGGATCTGCGAGTACCAGATCATCCCTCCCGTCAGGAGCGCCAGGCCGATGACGATGATCGGTTTCGGGCCGAACCTCGTCGTGAGCGCCTGGGCAACGCCGGCGGAGATCACCGCGGTACCTGCGGTCGCGACGAAGGTCACGCCCGTCTTCAGCGCCGAGTAGCCGAGCACGTCCTGGACGTACAGGGTGAGCAGGAAGAAGTTGGCGAAGAGGACGGCGCCGAGCAGCCAGCCGACGACGTTCGCACCTGCGAGGGTCCGCACGCGGAAGATGCTGAACGGCATCAACGGGTCGTGGACCCGGCGCTCGTTGACGAGGAATGCGACGAGCAGTGCTCCGGAGGCGA
>CAVWYX010000003.1:0-233750 GCA_963759365.1 uncultured Actinomycetes bacterium | reverse complement strand
AGCCGCACAGGGCTGCGCTTGCCGGGCACGAGCCGGAGTTTACCGGCGGTTTTCCAGCGCTATCGAACTGAGGTCTGGTGGGAAATTCCGCCGCCGCCGGGGGCGTCCCAGACCAAGGCGGGCAGTGCGGGCGTTCGCGGCTCGTAGCAGCGCTACGGGCCGCGGGCGAACGTGCTGATCCGCCGCCGCGTCCGGGGCGTCATCCGGCCCGGCCGAATTTCGCATCAGGCCTCGAACTAATCGCGCGCCGGAGCGGGGCGCCGCCCGGGGATCCGGTACCCGTGCTCATGGCAGAGTGAGCCGGGCGCGTCCTCGGTCAAGGCGTCGCAGTAGCCCTTGCCGTAGGCAGCGCGCATGAAGGCGGCAACGACCTCGAGGTTCCACTCCTCGATCTCGCCCGCCTCCCGCCAGAGATCGCTGAGCCGAAGGTCGATATCGAGCTCCAGCAGGTCGATGCGTGACGGTTTCTTCGCCATGGCAGCCAGGGTAGGGAGGGCGTCGGACGGCATGTAGGGTCGGTTCGTGGGAGCCCTGCATTTTGGTCCGGCCCGTGTGCCTTCTCGTGAGAGCCCGGACGAGGCAGTCGCGCTGCTCTCGGAGCGTGGCCACACCGCCTGCGAGATCGACTTCGAGGGGAAGTTCTGGATGGACTACGACTGGGCCGAACGATTCGGTGAGCTCGCCCGTGAAGCCGATATCGTCCTGTCGGTCCACGCCCCGATCGCGGGCTTCATGGGCCACGCCGAGCGCGGTCGAAAGCTCAACATGGCCGTCGGCATGCTGGATCACTCGGCCGGGATCGCGAAGGCATCCGGAGCCGAGCTCGTCGTCTTCCATCCCGGCTTCCTGCTCGGGCGGGAGCGCGAGGCCGCGATCGACTCCGTCGTCGAACAGCTGAGCGAGCTCCGCGAACGGCTGGAGAAAAAGGACCGGGCAGTGCCGTTCGGTGTCGAGATCATGGGCCGCGTTCGTGAGCTCGGAACGGCAGAAGACGTCTTCGCGATCTCTTCACGCCAGAGCTGGGTCCGCCCCGTTCTCGACTTCGCACACCTCCACGCCGTCACCGACGGCGGCTTCACCGAGGCGCCTTTGTTCGCCGAGATTCTGGCGGGCGCAGACGCGGTGATCGAGCCGGGAGCCCCGTTCCACATCCACTTCTCGGACATCGCATTCGCGAATCGCAACGAGACGAAGCACCTTCCCTATGGAGAGGGGACGCTTCGCGTCGCTCCGTTGGGAGAGGCGCTGCGAGGCGTTCGACCGCCCCGCGACGGTGATCAGCGAGTCACCGGACCTCGAATCGACTCAGGCGATTCGCGACGAGCTCTACGCGGCGGTCGGAACACGCTCGGCCAGTCGCGCCTCGAGCTCCGTCGCGTCGGCCTCGCGATCCCGCGTCCGCAAGAACTCTGCGTAGGGCGGGAGCACGTCCAGCAGCACGCGGCAGTGCTCGCTGCCGTCGATGAGCTCCACGGCCTCGCGGAACAGGGTCTCGGCCTCGTCGTCGCGTCCCTGCGCCGCACGAACCTGAGCTAGCGCCACGCGCGTGGTAGCGCGCGAAGCGATGTCCTCTGCGCTGACCGTCTCCCGCGAAGCGAGCGCGTACTTCTCCGCCTCGTCGATGCGGCCCTCGGCCAGGAGAACCTGGGCGAGGAGGCGCTGGCTCTCGCACAGCGTGCCGCGTTCCTGCATCGGCGCGAGCAGGCGGATCGACTCGCGCAGGAGCTTCTCCGCTTTGGCGGGATTGCCCGTCTTCCAGGCCACGAGCGCGAGCTGCCGGGACGTCCAGGCGATCTCGGACGCCGACGCGGTCTCACGGTAGAGGTCGAGCGCCTTCGTGAACCAGCCCTCGGCCTCCTCGAGCTCGCCTCGCACACGGTGGAGCTGGCCCTTCGACTGTGCGGCGCTCGCGCGCGCGACGATGCTGCCGCTCTCGTCGGCGAGCTCGAGCGCGCGGGCGATGAGCGGCTCGGCCTTGTCTTCTTCCATGCGGCCGATGTGGATGCCCGCCAGCTGGAGCGCGGCCTTCGCCTCGTAGTCTTTCCGGCCGGCAGCGCGCGCTGCATCGAGCGCCTGCTCCTCGAACTCCTCGCCTTCGGACTCGCGCCCGGCCCAGCGGGCGACGCGGGCACGCCGGTCGAGCGCGATGAAGCGGCCTTCGTGGTCGTCGGGCTCGACGACCTCGAGCGCCGCGTCCGCGAGCTCCGCCGCCCGGCCGAGCTCGCCGTCGAGCGAGGCAGCGACCTCGGAGAGCGCCGTGAGCGCCCTGCTCTGAATGATGCGATCGCCCTCGACCTCGGCCTGCTCGGCGAGCACGGTCATCTCGTCGCGAACCACCAGTAGATCTGCGAGCTGCCAGGCGGCGCGAGCCGCGAGGAATCGCCGGCTGAGCGTCGGCTCGAGCTCGACCGAGCGGGTGAGGAGCTTGCGCGCCGAGAGGTTCGACTCGCGGGCGAGAGCCCTCTTGCCGGCGGCCTCGAGCGCCTTTGCGGCCTCGCGGGCGAGCTCCTCGGGCGCATGCCCGTCGAGCTCGGCGTAGAGCAGGCAGGCCTGGTCGAGGTGGTACGCGCGGATCTCGAGCAGCTCCTTGTCGGCCTTCTGCCGCAACCATTCCGCGAAGCGCGTGTGGTATTCGGCGCGACCCGATTTCGAGAGGCCACCGTACGAGACCTCCCGAATCAACCCGTGCTTGAAGCGGTATGCCGACTCGCCGGTGATCGTCGAACGCTCCTCGCGCGTGACGAAGTCGCGCAGCAAAAGGTCGTCGAGCATGTCCTCGAGCTCGTCGGCGTCGTATTCCGGCGAGAGGTGGTCGATCGCCCCGGCCCAGAAGATGCGCCCGATCACGGAGCCGCGTTGCAGCACGATCTTCTGGCCCGCCGGCAGGCGGTCGATGCGCGCGCCGATCAGCGCCTGCAGCGAATCGGGGATGCGGTCGCCGCCGTCCGTCCCCTGTTCGAGCAGCATGCGCACGATCTCTTCGACGAACAGCGGATTGCCCTCGGTCTTGTCGAGCAGCCGCGCCTGCACCTTGTCCGAGACGTCGTGCTCCGCGAGCAGGGCGTCTGCTAGCCGCTCGCTCTCGTCACGCGGTAGCGGCTCGAGCTCGATTGCGGTCGACCGGATACGTCCACCGCCCCAGCCCGGCCGCACGTCGAGCAGCTCCGGCCGAGCAAGGCAGACGATCAGGAGCGCGCGCTCGCGTACCCATTGGGCCAGGTGGTCGATCAGCTCGAGCAATGGCTCCTCGGCCCAGTGGATGTCCTCGAACACCATCACGAGCGGCTGGACATCCGCCAGCTCGTCGACGAACTCCCGCGCCGCCCAGGCAATCTCCGGCTGGCCGCGCCGGCCCTCGACCGCTTCCATCACCCCGCTGGCGAGACCGAGGAGCTCGGCGATCGCCTCGTCGCCGCAGCACTCGATCAGCTTCTCGCGCGCGCGTTCCATCGGATCGTCGTCGGTGATCCCGGCCGCCGCCTTCACCATCTCGGCGAGCGGCCAGTACGTGACCCCCTCGCCGTACGGAAGCGCGCGGCCGGAGAGGATCGTCGCGCCCTCCGTGCCGGCGAGGAACTCGCGGATGAGGCGGCTCTTCCCGACACCCGGCTCGCCGTACACCGTGAAGACGTGCGGCCTGCGGTCGCGGACCGTGCGCGCGTAGGTGTTCTGCAGCAGGTCGAGCTCCGACTCGCGACCGATGAACGGCGCCGACACCCTCCTCGGAAGCCTCGGCAGCGTCCAGCGTGCAGACTGCGCGGTAGGCCGGGATCGGGTTCCGGAAGCCGCGGAGCTCGAGCGGCCCGACCTGGTCGGCCTCGATCCGGCCGTCGGTGAGGCGGTGCGCCGCCTCGCCCACGAGGATCTCGCCCGGCGCTGCAGCTTGCTGGAGCCGCGCAGCGACGTTCACCGCCTCGCCGGTCGCGAAGGTCGAGTCGGTCTCGTCGACCACCACCTCGCCGGCCTCGATACCGACGCGGGCCTCGAGGCCGAGCTCACGAGTGTGCTCGAGGATCCCGAAGCCGGCCCGGACCGCGCGCTCGGCGTCGTCCTCGTGCGCCAGGGGAATGCCGAATGCGGCCATGACGGCATCTCCGGCGAACTTCTCGACCGTTCCTCCATGCGTCTCGATGCAGCGGGAGACACCGTCGAAGAAGGACGTGACCCGGCGGCGGGTGATCTCGGGATCCTGTCCGGCAACGAGCTCGGTCGAAGCGACGAGATCTGCGAACAGCACTGTGGCGAGCTTTCGCTCCATACCCAAATTCTAGGTATGACGAGCGGGGGCAAGAGCGGCCGCGAGACCGACTCGGAGTAGCATCCTCGGGCCGTGCTGGAGCCCAAGGTCTTCAAGGCGTACGACATCCGCGGGATCTATCCCGACGAGCTCGACGAGGCCGGCGCCCACGAGATCGGCCGTGGCTACGTCGAGGAGTTCGAGCCACGGCAGATCGCAGTCGGCCGGGACATGCGCCTGTCTTCGCCGTCGATGGCGGAGGCGGTCATGCGCGGCGCAGCCGAGGCCGGAGCAGACGTCGTCGACGTCGGGATGGTGGGAACCGAGATGCTCTACTACGCCGTCGGCGAGCTCGGCCTGGACGGCGGCGTCATGGTCACCGCCTCGCACAACCCCAAGGAGTACACCGGGATGAAGATCGTGCGGCGCGGCGCACTGCCGGTCGGCGGCGACTCGGGCCTGCTCGACATTCGGACGCGGGCCATGTCCGGTGCCAGGCACGAGACGCGTCCGGCCGGGACGATCCGGCAGGAAGACATCTGGCCGCGCTGGGTCGAAGCCGTCCTCTCGTTCATCGACGTGGAGGAGGTGAAACCGCTACGGGTCGTGATCGACGCCGCCAACGGCATGGCAGGCGCGATGTTGCCGCCGGTTCTCGAGCGGCTGCCGATCGACGCGATCCGTTACTACTTCGAGCCGGACGGGACGTTCCCCAACCACGAGCCCAATCCGCTGCTGCCCGAGAACCGCGAGTTCATCGTCCGGAAGGTGACCGACGAGGGCGCCGATCTCGGAGTGGCGTTCGACGGCGACGCTGACCGATGCTTCTTCATCGATGACACCGGCGAGTTCGTCCCGGGCGACTTCGTCACGGCTCTCCTGGCCGGCTCCGTGCTCGAGAAGGAGCCCGGCGCCAAGATCCTCTACGACGTACGAGCGAGCTGGGCGGTGCCGCAGACGATCGAGCAGGGCGGCGGCGTGCCGCTCGTGAACCGTGTCGGCCACGCATTCTTCAAGCACCGGATGCGCGAGGAGGGCGCGGTTTTCGGCGGCGAGGTCTCCGGCCACTACTACTTCCGCGACTTCTCGCAGGCGGACTCCGGCGTGATCCCGTTCCTGCTCATGCTCGAGCTGATCTCGAAGCGCGGCAAGAAGTTGTCGGAGCTCTTGCGCCCGTTCAGAGAGCGCTACTTCATCACCGGTGAGCTGAACACGCCGGTCTCGGACGTTCCGCTCAAGCTGCAGGAGCTCAAGGAGCGGTTCGGGCCAGAAGGCACCGTTTCGCACCTCGACGGCCTCTCCGTCGACGCCGACGAATGGCACATGAACGTGCGGCCCTCGAATACCGAGCCTCTGCTTCGCCTGAACCTCGAGGCGCTCTCGCCCGAGCTGATGGAGCGCAAGCGAGACGAGGTGCTGGCGGTGATCCGCGAGCTGAACGCTCCGATGAGTCGGTTCATAACGTCGCGACACCAGATTGGGGTTAGGACGGCCGCACGGCAAAGCCCGTACGGCCTCTATGCGGCGCCGCCGAGTCGGCGCCTTGACGGAACGTCCGCCGTTCAAGTTCTCCGCGCAGACCCGCGTCGGCTTCTCCGACACAGACGCGCAAGGGATCGTCTACTACGGCCGGTATCTCCCCTATTTCGATCTTGCGCGGGTGGAGTACCACCGCAATCTCGGCCTGCTCGGCATGGACATCGGCGACGAGGGAGAGGAGTTCGTCATGCGCGCGCTGACGGTCGACTACCTCGCACCGGCGGTCTTCGACGACCTGATCGACGTCTACGTTCGCATGGCGCGAATCGGCCGCACGAGTGCGACGTACGAGCTCGCTGCCTATCGCGAACGGGACGACTTGCTGCTGGTCACAGCATCCCAGACGCTCGTCCTGGTCGACCTCGACGAGCGGAAAGCCGTCCCGATCCCGGACTCGTACAAGGAGGCGATCAGGGCGTTCGAGGGCGAGGCACTCGAGGCATGAGCCTGCACGCCGACGCGCTCGATGCGATCCGCGAGATCCTCGACCGAGGCGGCGACGCCGACGACGTGCTGCGGCAGGTGGTTGCGAGTCCTCCAGGAGCGGTTCGACGACTACTCGTGGGTCGGGATCTACCTCGTCGAAGACGACGAGCTCGTGCTCGGGCCGTGGCAGGGGCCGGAGGCGACCGAGCACGTCCGGATCCCCGTCGGCCAGGGCATCTGCGGCGCGGCCGCGGCGAGCGGCGTTACCGAGGTCGTCGACGACGTGAACGCTGACCCTCGGTACCTCGCCTGCTTCCCGTCGACACGCTCGGAGATCGTCGTTCCGATCTCGTACGAAGGCGGAGTGGTCGGCGAGATCGACATCGACTCGGACCGTCCGTCGGCGTTCGACGCCGACGACCGTCAGTTCCTGGAGCGGGTGGCCGTGCTCATCTCGCCGTACTGCCTGGTCGGCTGGGACACGGGCGGCGAGCCCTGGCGCCCTTAGTACTCGGCGTGACGCGGTAGGCGTCGAAGACGGCCTCGATCTGCCGGAGAGCAGTCAGCAGGCCGCGAAGCTCCTTGACGTCGCCGACCTCGGCGACGTACCAGTTCTTCGCCATCTGGTCTTCGACCGCCCCGCCGTAGGAGACGATGTTCGCACCGTGCTCGGCGAACGTCCGCGCGACGTCCTCGAGCAGCCGCGGGCGATCCCAGGAGTCGACCGCGATCTGCACGCGGAAGCTCTGTGAGGCGCCGCCGTCCCAGCTGACCGGCGTGAAGCGTTCCGGCTGACGTGCGAGGGCCTTGACGTTGGGACAGTCGCTCCGGTGGATCGTGATCCCCTTGCCGAGGGAGATGTAGCCGACGATCTCGTCGCCCGGCACGGGCGTGCAGCACTTCGCGAGCCGGACGAGGACGTCGTCGACGCCGTGGACGTTGATGCCGTAGTTCTCGCTGACGACTGCGTGCTTCGCGCGTGGCGCCTTCCGCGGAACCGCCTCCTCTTCCGCAACCTGCTCGGTCTTCAGCCGCTGCAACACCTTGTTGACAACCGACTGCGCCGTCACCTTGCCGGAGCCGAGCGCGAGGTAGAAGTCCTCGGCCTTCTTGAAGTTCATGTCGCGGATGACCTCTGCGAGCACGGCGGAGCCGGCGATCTTGCGGTAGGGGAGCTTCGCCGCCTTCAGCGACTGCTCGAGCGCCTCGCGCCCCTTCTGTTCCTGGTCCTCGCGCGTCTCGCGCGAGAACCACTGCCGGATCTTGTTCCGCGCCCGCGAAGACGCGGCCAGCGAGAGCCAGTCACGCGACGGGCCGCGGCCCACCTTCGACGTCAGGATCTCGACGAAGTCACCGTTCTTCAGGCGGTAGTGCAGCGGGACGATGCGCCCGTTGATCTTCGCGCCGACGGTGCGGTGCCCGACGTCGGTGTGAACGGCATAGGCAAAGTCGATCGGCGTCGCACCCGCGGGCAGGGTCTTCACCTCGCCCTTCGGCGTGAAGACGTAGACCTCGTCGTCGACGAGGTCGGTCAGGAACGCGCGCTTGTACTCGCCGGGCTCTTCGATCTTGTCGGGCTGCGCTTCCATCAGCTGACGCACCCACGTCTCCCATGCTTCGTCCGTCTTCGGCCGACGGCCGCCCTTGTAGCGCCAGTGCGCGGCGATCCCGAACTCGGCGGTCTCGTGCATCTCCCGCGTGCGCACCTGGATCTCGAGCGGACGCCCTTCCGGGCCGATGACCGTCGTGTGCAGGGAGCGATAGCGGTTGAACTTCGGCATCGCGATGTAATCCTTGAAGCGTCCCGGCATCGGCTTCCACAACGAGTGGATGAGGCCGAGCGCGCCGTAGCAATCCCGCGTTCCTTCGTCGCCCGAGCGCTCCACGGTGACGCGCATCGCCGTCAGGTCGTAGATCTCGTTGAACTCGCGACCCTTCTTCGCCATCTTGTCGTAGATCGAATAGAAGTGCTTCGCGCGTCCCGAGATCTCTGCCGGGATGTCGACCTTGTCGAGCTCCAGCTTCAGGATGCGAGCAGCCTCGCCGACATGCTCCTCACGGTCGGCGCGGCGCTCAGTCACCATCGCTTTGATCTCTGTGTACTTCCGTGGATGCAGCGTCTCGAAGGCGAGGTCCTCGAGCTCCCACTTCATCGCGTGGATGCCGAGCCGGTGGGCGAGCGGTGCGTAGACCTCGAGCGTCTCCTTCGCCTTCTGCACCTGCTTCTGCTTGCCCAGATACTCGATCTCGCGCAGGTTGTGGAGCCGGTCCGCGAGCTTGATGAGAATGACGCGTACGTCCTCGGCCATCGCGACGATGAGCTTGCGGTAGTTCTCCGCTTCGGCCTGTTCCCGGCTCTGGAACTGGACACGGGTCAGCTTGGTCACGCCCTCGACGAGCTTCGCAATCTCGTCGCCGAACTCCGCACGGACGTCGTCGAGGTCGGCGTCGGTGTCCTCGACCACGTCGTGGAGGAGCGCGGCGGCGATCGTCTCGTCGTCGAGTCGCAGCTGCGCGCAGATCTTCGCCGCACCCCACGGGTGGAGAACGAAGTCCTCACCGGAGCGTCGCTGCTGCCCCTCGTGCGCATGCGCTGCGAAGAGGAACGCCCGCGTGATCAGGTCGCGGTCGACGTCTTGGTTGTAGTTCGAGACGTCGGCGATCAGCTCGTCGATGAGCTCCTGATGCTTCTCGTGAGTCTCAAGGACAGCCATACCTCCAGTGTACTCCGGGTGTCTCCCGCTTCCTCTCGCAGGAAACCCGGTCTTTGCAGGGAAGCAGAGACGTCGATGCGCTGGTACCGACGCAGAAAGCAAAGGCTGGCAGCCGTCCGCGCTGCGCGCCTGCTCGTCGCCCTCGACGCGCTCTCGGGTGCGCGCCGTCCGCGCCGGCCGGGTCGCACGTCGCTGGGCGCGGCGCGCTAGTCCCGCTCGGCTCTCTAGGGTCCGCCGATGCCGTGGTGGTACGCGGTCGCCGAGCGCGACCACGACATCCAGAACCCGACGAGCCCCGAGAAGATCCTGCTGCTCGGCGAGCGCCTTCGGCTGACGGCGGAGTCGCACGTCCTCGACATCGCGTGCGGCAAGGGCGTCCCGGCGGTCCTCCTCGCCTCGACGTTCGGCTGCCGGATCACCGGCGTCGAGCGTGCCGCGGAGTTTGCGACCGATGCCCGCGCCCGCGTTGCAGAGGCGGGATTGAACGACCGCATCGAGATCTTCGAACGGGATGCAGCGGAGCTCGAGCTGGAGGCGGGTCGGTACGACGTCGCCATGTGCCTCGGCGCGAGCTTCATCTGGGGCGGCCTGGCCGGGACGCTCTCGGCCCTCGCTCCGGCAGCCGGACACGGCGGGCACGTCGTCGTCGGCGAGCCCTACTGGCGCCGGTGGCCACTGCCCGGTGGGATCGACGACGGCGGTTACGTCCGGCTCGACGAGACGGCGGGGCGCTTCGCCGCCGCGGGACTTCGACTGCACACGCTCATCGACGCGTCGCACGACGACTGGGATCGATACGAGACGCTCCACTGGCGAGCAGTCGAGGAATGGCTCGAGGAAAATCCGGACGATCCCGACGCGCCCGAGTTCCGGCGGCTGCACGAGCGCTACCGCGACGACTACCTCGGCTGGCAGCGAGAGCTGCTCGGGTGGGCGATCTTCGCGGCGCGCAGACCTTAGGCGGCGCGAAGCAGAGCGGGCTCGGCGAGCAACGCACGAAATGTCTCCGACTCCAGCGGATGCCGTTTGGGGCCGCCCTTCTCCACCTCGAGCTCGTCGAAGATCCTCTGCGCCTGCGGCGCACGTCGGCTCCGCCTGCCATTGGGCGCGCAGCCATTCGTACACCTCGTCGAACCGGTCGTCCGCATCGAAGACCCGCCGTACGACGAGCTGGGGCGCCACGGTGCCGTTCCAGTGGTTTTCCTGCAGGCGGAACGCAACGTCGTATCGGCCCTTGCCGCCGGTAGCGGTCGAGCTTCGTGCCCTGACCGAACGCAATCGCACCGCCGGCATCGTGGCCCCCGCGGTGGACGCGGAAACGGAGATGCTTGCCGTCACCGACGGTTGCGAGGTCGCCGAGCTCACAACCCGGCGCGAGCAACGTCACGTCGGGATTGCCGAGACCGAACGGCGCGAGCCTGCCGAGCTCCTGACACAGATCGAGCGTGAGCCGGGCGCCGCGCGGGAGAACGGCGTCGACGACCGTCGTGGGCGTCAGCTCTTCGGGAGGCAGCGTCCTCTCCGCCTGCTTTGCGAACGCTTCGGCGAACGGCTCGACGAGCTCGGGGCGGATCGAGAGCCCGGCAGCGGCTCGGTGCCCGCCGAAGCGCTCGAGGAAGGTCGGAGCAGGAGCCGAGCGCCGCAGTGCAGGTCGAACGCGGGAATCGAACGGCCTGACCCCTTCCACGAGGCCCTCCGTCCCCGCGATCAGAACGACAGGCCTGTGGTAACGCTCCACCAGTCGGGAGGCGACTATGCCGATCACGCCCTCGTGCCAGTCCTCGCCCCAGACGACGTACGCGCGACGGCGGCGCTTCGCCTCGGGCCAGGTCCTCGACCTCGCGCGATCGCGGCGCGGAGGATCTTGTCCTCGACCGCCTGACGATCGCGGTTTAGCTCTTCGAGCCTGGTTGGCGAGCTCACGGGCCTCGTCGGCCACCGTCGTCAGGAGCAGCTCGAGCGCTGCGCGCGGATGGCCGAGCCGGCCCGCGGCGTTGATCCGCGGCGCGAGGCGGAAGCCGACGTTCCCCGCGTCGACCGTCGCCGGATCGACCCCGGCGACCTTCATCAGCATTCGAAGCCCGGGCTTCTGCGTACGCGCGAGCACCCGCAGCCCCGCGATCGCGAGCGAACGGTTCTCGCCGACAAGGGGAACGACGTCGGCGATCGTCGCCAGGGCGACGAGATCGAGGTGCCGGCGAAGGACGTCGGCGTCCTCCCCCAGCAGCGCTTGCCCGAGCTTGTAGACGACGCCGGTACCGCACAGATCCGGGAACGGATAGTCCGACGTTCTCGTAGCGACGATCGGACAGTCCGGCAGCCGGTCCGCATGGCCGGTGGTGGTCCGTGACGACGACGTCGAGCCCGAGCGAACGCGCACGCTCGAGCTCGTCGACCGCCGTGATGCCGCAGTCGACGGTGATGACGAGGCCGCAGCCTTCGTCGGCGAGACGCTCGAGCGTGTGGCCGCTGACGCCGTACCCCTCGTCGAACCTGCTCGGGAGATGCCACTCGACGTCGGCACCGAGCTCCCGCAGCACCAGCACTGCGAGCACGGTGGCGCAGATGCCGTCGACGTCGTAGTCACCGTGGACGCAGATGCGTTTGCCCGCCGCGACGGCCGCCTGGATGCGCTCCACAGCGGCGGCCATGTCCCCGAGCAGGAACGGATCGTGGAGCGGCTGCTCGCCCGCGAGGAAGTCGCGCGCCGCGTCGGGGTTGCCGTAGCCGCGCCGGACGAGCACGCTTGCCGTGATCTCGCTGAGGCCGAGCTCCCTTGCCAGGGCGCTTGCCTGCCGGTGCGGGCACGGACGAATCGTCCAGATGCCCTCAGACATGCACGACTACCGTACGAGGGGTGTCGGACGGCACCGACCTCCGCGGCGAGTTTCTTCTCGACGCGAGTGTGACGTTTCTGAATCACGGGGCCTACGGCGCGTGCCCGCGCGCCGTGTTCGAGCGCTACCAGCAATGGCAGCTCGAGCTCGAGCGTCAGCCCGTGCTCTTCCTCAGCAGGCGCGTCGAGCGTCTCCTTGCTGACGCCCGCGCGGCGCTCGGAGCGTACGTCGGCGCGGATCCCGACGACCTCGTCTTCGTCCCCAACGCGACTGCGGGCGTGAACATCGCAGCCTGGCCGAGCGGCCTCACCCGCGGCGACGAAGTGCTGACGACGAACCTCGAGTACGGCGCGCTCGACCTCACGTGGGAGCACGTCTGCGAAGACTTCGGCGCGCGTTATGTTCGCATGCCGGTGCGGCTCCCCGTCGGCAGCGCGGATGAGATCGTCGACGCAGTGTGGGACGGCGTGGGCCCGCACACGCGTGTGCTCTTCCTCAGTCACCACACCTCGTCGACCGCGATGACCTTGCCGGTCGCAGAGCTCTGCCGGCGCGCGCGCGAGCGCGGCATCCGAACAGTCATCGACGGCGCGCACGTTCCCGGACACCTTCCTCTGGACATCCGCGCGCTCGATCCCGACTACTACGCCGGGAACTGCCACAAATGGCTGTGCGCACCGAAGGGCGCAGGCTTTCTGTACGTGCGCCGCGAGCTGCAGCAGGACACGCATCCCGCTGCTCGTCAGCTGGGGCTACGAAGGAGACGACCCGACCTTCGTCGCGCGGCACGAGAAGCAGGGCACGCGCGATCCCTCGGCATACCTGACCGTGCCGACGGCAATCGAGTGGCAGCGGGAGCACGATTGGGATGCTGTCCGCACCCGCTGCCACGAGCTAACGCGTCGCGCACGGAACGACCTCGGCCTCGAGCCGCTGACGCCGGACGACGACGGGTTCTTCGGCCAGATGGTGACGCTGCGCCTTCCCGACGGCTGCCCCGAGGACCTGCAGGAACGGCTGTACGACGAGCTATCGCATTGAAGTTCCGGTTTTCGAAAGAGACGGCGGCCGCTACATCCGCCCGTCGTTCCAGGGGTACAACGACGACCGCGACTTGGCGCGGCTCAAGGCGGCGCTGCACGAACTGCTCTAAGTACGATCCGCCGCCGCGCCGGGCTTTGCCCGGTGCGGCCGCTGCAGGCCGTCCGCTAGGCGCGCCGCACTCGAATCATCATGGCGCCGAAGGCGCCGGATTCGAGTGCGCTATGCGGCGTAGGCGAACGGATGCTCGAAGACGTCCAGTGCCTTATCCGCGGGCGCCGGCAGCTCGAACACGACGCCCGAGCGGCTGTCCTCGACGGCGACCGTCAGCGCGTTCGTCTGGCGGCTCCAGAGGAGCGAGACCTCGATGCCGTCCGCCGACCGATGGTGGAGCTCTGTGGGGGTGGAACTCGTCATGACACGAGCTTGGACGATGCGGTGCCTTCGGCGCCACGGAGCGAACCCGAATCCTGGGGTTCGGCCTGCTCCCGATTCGCAGGGGAGGTTGACCCCACGTACAACCGTGATCCGCCGCCGCGCCGGGCTTAGCCCGGTGCGGCCGCTCCGGCCGTCCGGCAGGAGCCGCACTCAAATCATCATGGCGCCGAAGGCGCCGGATTTGAGTGCGTTATTCGTGGGGGAGGTTGACCCCCAACAGCGTCAGAGCCACGATGAAAAGGACGAAGGCGGTCGCGCCCGCGATCAGCAGCCGCGGATGCCTGGTCTTCGAGAGGGACTCCCAGGCGACCCGGCCCCAGAAGACGAGCAGGCCGCCAATCGCCGCCAGGCCGAGGACGAGAACAGGCGCAAGCAGCACCGCACGCTCGAACGAGAGATCGGTCACCCAGACGGCCAGCAGCACGAGCCCCGTGACCGCGACCGATGCGACGGCGAGGCGAACGCTCACAGGAGCACAGGCTATGCTCGGACCGTGCCTGAGGCGAACTATGTATCGGGCGATGATTACGTCGTCGAGTTCCTCGGATACCGCTTCGGATTCAACTCGGACGACTTCGAGCAGCGGGTCACCGCTGCCGCCGTGAAGCTCGGCCTCGTGCAGGACAACGAGCTGGACGACGACGAAACGGCGGATCTCGTCGAGCTCGTCGAGCGCGACTGGATCGACGAGCCGCGGAGCGGGCTGGGGAGATACCTCGTCCGCCACTGGGAACGCCTCTCGCTCGTCTCGGGCGAGTCGCTCGTCTACTGGCTGAAGAAGCTCGTCTTCCGCGGAGCGTGGCTCGACCACCGGGTCAAGGAGGGCATGCTCGAGGTGTCGTGGGACGAAGACAGCGGCGACTTCGGCTATCGCGATCCGAACGGCGACCGCGCGCTGCTCGAGCTCGCACCGGTGCCCTCCTGGCACGAGCTGCAGTTCAGGCGTTGATCCGGGCCGGCCTGATCGCCGCGTATCTGGCCGGACTGCTGGCCGTCGATACGCAGGTGGATCTCCACGGCCAGCTCGTGCTCGGAGCGCTTACGTGGGTTGCGCTGCTCGTCGCAGCGAAGCCGCTGAGCAGGGAGAGGCGTGCCCAGGTCGCGATCGTCATCTGTGCAGCGACGGTCGCGGAGCTGACCGGGTCGATCCTGTGGGGCGTCTACTCGTACCGGCTGCACAATCTGCCGACGTTCGTCCCCCCGGCGCACGGCCTCGTCTTCATGGCAGGCGTCGCGCTGAGCCAGGGCCTGCGGCACCACGCACGCACGCTCGTTCTGGCCGCGGCGACGATCGCGTCGGTCTGGGGTGTGCTGGGCCTGACGGTTCTTCCGAGAACCGACGCGGCCGGCGCCCTCGGCATCCCGCTGCTACTGGCCTTCTTCTGGCGCTCGCGCGCACGTGCGGCGTACGCGGGCGTCTTCCTCGTCGTCGCGGGCCTCGAGCTCTACGGCACGGCGATCGGCACGTGGCGCTGGGCGGCAGAGCTGCCCGGGCTCGGGATCCCGGACGGGAACCCACCGAGCGGCGTGGCCTCCGGTTACGTCTGGTTCGACGTGATGGCGCTCCTCCTGGCCCCGTCCCTGCTCCGGGCCGTACGGCGCGTCAGGAGTGACGTGAGCCCCCAGAAGGGGGACGCGCGAATGCCCTTACGGGTGACGAATCACGCTCGTCCCTGAGGCATCCTCGTTGCGTAACACCCCCGTCCTCGAGCTCTGCACTGCGGTCAGAGCGGCGGCCCGAGGTGACTTGCGGCCCGGGGACGAACCCAGGGTCGGGATCGATGCGGCGGATCCCGGCCCTTAACGTGGGGGAACCCATGGTTCCCCCACGTGCCCCCTCCTTTGCGGTTCTGACAAGACCGACGGTGGGAGCGCTCCGGCGGGAGCGCGGTCCCGCCTCCGCGCGCGAGACGGAACTCGACCCAGAGCGTTAACCGCCTGGTTCCGCCGGCAGGGCGAAGCCGGGATCCCGATCCTCGTCAGCCGGTCGGAGCTCGATGCGACGGATCGCGCCCACCGGCACGATCAGCTCGTCCGCCTCACGCTCTTCCGATTGGACAGACAGCGTGAGAAAACCGAAGCCCGGCTCCGCCGAGAGCGAACGCAAGGTCAAGCGTTCGCCGTCGAGCAACTCGACCTCCACGTGCGAGCGCTCGGCCGTGTGCGTCGCTGTGTAGCGCTCGATCTGATGGAGGATCCCGGTGACGAGCCGCTCCAGTGAGGGCTCTGCGGCGCCGGGCACCCAGAGATCGGGGCTCAAAACAGCTTGGTCTCGTCGGTGACGGCGCCGAGGTGCTCGCGGCCGAGCTCCGTGACGATGCGTCCACGCGGAGTGCGCTGAAGGAAGCCGAGCTGGAGCAGGTACGGCTCGTACACGTCCTCGATCGTGTCCGGCTCCTCTCCCAGCGCGACCGCCAGGGTCGAGAGCCCGACGGGGCCGCCCGAGAACTTCCAGAGGATCGCGCCGAGCAGCTCGCGATCGATCCGCTCCAGACCCCTGCCGTCAACTTCGAGCAGGTCGAGCGCTTCACGCGCAACTTCCGTCGTGATCACTCCGTCGTGCTTCACTTGCGCGACGTCGCGCACGCGTCGGAGAATTCGGTTCGCGATCCGCGGCGTTCCACGCGAGCGGCGCGCGATCTCGTCTGCGGCGTCGTCCGCGATGTCGACCTCGAGGATGCGGGCCGATCGGCGCACGATCGTGCCGAGCTCGCGCGATTCGTAGTAGTCGAGCCTGAACGTCATCCCGAAGCGGTCGCGGAGGGGCGTCGTCAGCAAGCCCGTGCGGGTCGTCGCGCCGACCAGAGTGAACGGCGGCAGATCGAGCGTCAGCGTTCGCGCGGCGGCCCCCTGGCCAACGATGATGTCGAGGCGGAAGTCCTCGAGCGCCGGGTAGAGGATCTCCTCGATCGCACGGTTCAGCCGGTGGATCTCGTCCACGAACAGGACGTCGTGCGACTC
Organism: uncultured Actinomycetes bacterium; assembly: GCA_963759365.1. Classification (GTDB taxonomy): domain Bacteria; phylum Actinomycetota; class Thermoleophilia; order Gaiellales; family Gaiellaceae; genus 3-1-20CM-4-69-9. The sequence goes on along the minus strand of CAVWYX010000003.1, from coordinate 217,557 downwards.
GAGGCCCGTGAGGATCGCGGCCATGTCGCCTTTCCGCTCGAGCGCCGGCCCGGCGACGCAGCGAATGCCGACCCCGAGCTCCTCTCGGACGATGAAGGCGAGACTGGTCTTGCCGAGCCCCGGCGGCCCGACGAGCAAGAGGTGGTCGAGTGCATCCCCGCGCGCCTTCGCCGCTTCCAGTGCGATGGCGAGCTGCTCCTTGATCCGCTCCTGCCCGACGAACTCGCGGAGGCGCCGCGGGCGCAGCGACTGTTCGAGCTCGTCGTCGTCCGCCGCGGCAGCGGGCGTGAGGAATTGCGTCTCCGTCACGCCGCCTTCAGCGCCTCGCGCACGCGCTCCTCCGGCGGAAGCTCCGGGTCGGTCTTTGCGAGCGCATGCTCCGCCTCGCCGACGGAGTAGCCGAGCTCGACGAGCGCCTCACGCGCAACGAGGTGCGGCTGTGTCCCGGCCGTCGAGGCGACGGGCACTGCGGCGTCACCGAGCTTCTCCTTCAGCTCGAGCACGATCCGCTCCGCGGTCTTCTTGCCGATGCCCGGGATCGCCTGGAAGCGGGCGGTGTCCTCGAGGACGATCGCACGTCGGAGGTCGGCCGCCGGAGAGCCGGAGACGATCGCGAGCGCCACCTTCGGCCCGACGCCGTTGACGGAGAGCAACTGGACGAACAACTCCCGCTCGGCCGCCTGCGCAAAACCGTAGAGCTGCATCGCGTCCTCGCGGACGTGCAGGTACGTATGCAGCGCAATCTCGTCGGCGCCGTCTGCTGCGCGCACGGCCGAGGGTGTCGCGGCGACGAGATAGCCGACTCCGCCGACGTCGACGACGAGACCTTCCGGCGTGTTCGCGACCGGTCGGCCGCGCAAGCGCGCGATCAACCGGCAATCCTCATGAGCGGCGGCGCAAGCGCGTGGCAGATCGCGACGGCCAGGGCGTCCGCAGCGTGCGTCGGCGTCGGCTCGGCCGGCAGGGAGAGGATCGTCTTCACCATGCGCTGCACCTGTCGCTTGTCCGCTCTCCCGTAGCCGCAGACCGCGTGCTTTACGCGCGCGGGCGGATACTCAGCGCACTCGACGCCGGCGCTCGCGGCGGCGACCATGACGGCTCCGCGCGCTTGTCCGACGGAGAGTGCGGTGCGGGCGTCGGCGCCGACGTAGGACTCCTCGAGCGCGACGGCATCGGGACGATGAGCCTCGACGAGCGCGGCGACCTCGTCGAAGATCGTCTTCAGACGCCGGGCGGGGCGCTCGCGCGCGGGAGTTCTCCACCAGCCGTGGTCGATAGCCCTGAGGCGCCCGTCGCTTTCGTTGGACGATGCCGAATCCGCAAGCAGCCGTTCCTGGATCGATGCCGATGACCTTCACGGTCAGAGGTTAGGCGCGCAACCGGACGTATCCTTCCTTGGAAATGGGGGGCGACAGCTGGCTCACCCTGCCGGATGGGACGGAGCATGAGCTGACGGAGGACGTCACGATCGGGCGAGACCCCGAGAAGGACATCGCGTTCCGGTCGCCTGCCGTCAGCCGCGAGCACGCCGCAGTGATCTTCCGCGACGGGCGCTGGTATCTCGAGGATCGGGGCAGCTTCAACGGCACGTTCCTGAACGGGACTCGTGTTCACCCCGGGACGCCGCTCCCGCTGCGTCACTCCGACCGGATCGGCATCGGCGGCGAGACATTGCTCTTCGCCTGGCCGGCACAGCTCGAGGATCCCGAGACGACGCAGCCGCTCGAGGAATCCGCGCCGTCGGCCAGTGCCCAGCTGTCGCCGTTCCAACGGCAGGTCGTGCAATGTCTCTGCGGCCCCTGGCTTGCCGGGGCAAGCCTCGAGAACCTGCCTTCGAACGAGCAGATCGCTGCACAGCTCGGGACGCCCGGAGCGGCCGGAACGGTCAAGGCAGCGCTGCGACGCGTCTATGCAAAGGCGGGCTTGTCGGAGCCAGCCGGCCCACGCCAAGCGGCGCGCTCTCTGCCGCGTGGCGCGCCAGCGCGGCTGGGTCTAAAGCACGCGGGAGAGCCGAAGCTCTCCCGCGACCCCCGTCCCCGCCTATCCCCGGTAGGCGCCGGACAGGGTAGATCCCGCCGTCGAGCATCGAGTGTCGGCGTTCGTCACCTGGGTCGCCGTGGAGCGTCGACCTCAAGGCGAGCCCGGTGCTGTCGAGGTCGTGGTGGTCGTTTCGGAGGTCGTCGTCGCGGACGTAGTCGTTGGGGCCGTCGTCGTCGGCGTTGTCGTGGTCGCAGCCGTTGACGTGCTCCTCGTGGTCGAGGGACTTGGAACCGGGGACGGAGAGGTAGCCGTCGTCGGCGGTGGTGACGTCGTCGTCGCCTGTGAGGAAGTGGCGGTCGACACCGAGGTGCGAGGGGCAGTCGTCTGTCTGGTCGCCGACGTCGACCGGGAAGTCGTCAGCGGCCCAGCGGGAGCCGGTGAGCTTCCGTTCGTCAGGAGCACGGCGGCGAGCACACCGCCGCCTGCGAGCAAGGCCGCGGCGATCACACCGGCTACGAGCGGCGACAGTCTGCGGCGTCGTCGTGGCGGCGGCGCCGATGGGATGACCTGTGTGACGGCGTCCGTTTGCGCAGGCAGCTGCTGCGTCGGCGCGTCGATCTCGGGCGGCAACTCTTCTGACGTAAGTGCGCGGACCAGGGCCTCGCCGTCTCGAGGCCGCGCTGTGGGGGCCTTCGCGAGCGCTGCCATCGCGATTGCCGCAAGCGCAGCGAGGAACGTCGGGACGGATGTCCCTGACGTCGGGCGGGCTCGCGTCCCGGTGCATCGCCGCGAGCTCGACCGGGCTCTCGCTCTCGAACGGCAACCGCCCCGACAGCATCCGATAGAGGACGACACCGAAGGAGTAGACGTCGCTCGCGGGCGTTGCGGTCTCGCCGCGCGTCTGCTCGGGCGAGATGTAGGTCGCCGTCCCGAGCACGGTCCCGGCGTCTGTGAGCGTCACTGCACCCGCGAGCTGGGCGATTCCGAAATCCGCGATCTTGGCTCGTTCTTCGACGTCGAAGAGCACGTTGCCGGGCTTGAGGTCCCGATGAACGACACCGCGCCGGTGGGCGTGGGCGAGCCCGGCCGCGATGTCGCGTGCGCTATTCGAGCCGTCTCGTCGTCGGGAAGCGGACGTTCGGGCACGAGTCGCGCCTCGAGGGAGCCGCCCGGAAGGTACTCGAACACGATGTACGGGCGGTCTTCGGCCTCTCCGTAATCGAAGACCTGCACGATGTTCGGATGGGCGAGTGCCGCGGCGGCTTGCGCCTCTCGCTCGAAGCGCGACCGGTCCGCCTCCGGCGCGAGCAGCTTGACGACGACGCGCCGGTCGAGGGTGACATCCGTCGCGGTTCTGACGTCCGCCATGACGGTCGTGCTGAGGACTTCTTCGAGCCGGTAGCGGTCCGCGAACAGCGACGACCCCATGTTCACTCGTCTTCCCGGTGGATCGCCCGCCTATTCGCCTACGAAGCGATGCCCTCGAGGACCGGCTCGGGAATGTCGAAGTTCGCGAAGACGTCCTGCACGTCGTCGTTCTCCTCGAGCTGGTCGATCAGGCGCAGGACCTTTCTGGCAGTTGCTTCGTCGGCGACTTCCACGGTTGTCTTCGGCACCATCGTCAGCTCGGCGGAGTCCACGCTGAAGCCGGCTGCGTCGATCGCCTCGCGCACGGACGTCAGCGCCGTCGGCTCGGCGACGATCTCGTACTGCGACCCGTCTTGCGTGACATCGTCTGCCCCACCTTCCGCGGCGGCGAGCGTCAGCTCGTCCTCGTCGACTCCGTCGGCGGAGACGAGCACGACCGCGCGTCGCTCGAACAACCACACGACCGCGCCCGATGTCCCGAGGTTGCCGTCGTTCTTGTCGAACGCGTGACGTACGTCGGAGGCCGTGCGGTTCCGGTTGTCCGTCAGCGCCTCGACGATCACGGCGACGCCGCTCGGGCCGTAGCCCTCGTAGATCACTGTCTCGAACGACGTCACCGTCGGAATCGGCGCCTGAGCCACGTGCGATCGCGCGCTCGATGTTGTCCTTCGGCATGGAGTAGGACCGCGCCTTTTCGATCGCGTTCTGCAACGCGAGATTTCCGGCGGGATCCGGTCCTCCCTCCTTCGCCGCGACGATGATCGCGCGAGAGAGTTTCGAGAACAGCTTCCCGCGCTTCGCATCGGCTGCGCCCTTCTTGTGCTTGATCGACGACCACTTGCTATGCCCTGACACTCATTGCCTCCCGTACCTCGTCGAGGAAGAGCTCGTGCACGCGCGTATCTTGCGTCAACTCCGGGTGGAAAGACGCGACGAGAGTGCTGCCGTCTCGGAGGAGAACCGGCTCGCCGTCGTGCTCTGCGAGCACCTCGATGCCCGGTCCGGCGGAGCGCACACGCGGGGCGCGGATGAACACGCCTCGCAGTGGCTCGTCCTCGCCGGCCAGCCGCAGGTCGGTCTCGAAGCTCGCGACCTGGCGCCCGTATGCGTTTCGGTCGACCTCGATGTCGGCGAGCCCGAGGTGCTCGCGGTCCAGCACGATCATCCCGGCACACGTCCCGAGGATCGGCTGCCCGAACGCCCGGATCGCCTCGTCGAGGCCGTAGAGCCGCATGAGCCGCATGAACGTCGTCGACTCGCCGCCCGGGACGATCAGCCCGTCGAGGCCGACGAGCTGTTCCGGTTTGCGAACCTCGACGACGTCGGCGTCGAGACGTCGGAGCATGTCGGCGTGCTCGCGAAAGTTGCCCTGGACGGCCAGAACACCCACCCGTGGGCGCACTACCAGCCTCGAGTCTCGAGCAGCTCTTCAGGCGCGAGCGCCGCAGCGGAGAGGCCGCTCATCGCGTCGCCGAGCCCGCGCGAGACCCGTGCGAGGATCTCGGCGTCGTTGTAGTGGGTCGTCGCTTCGACGATTGCCTTCGCACGCTCGCTCGGGTTGTCGGACTTGAAGATCCCCGACCCGACGAAGACTCCGTCGGCCCCGAGCTGCATGCACAGCGCAGCGTCCGCAGGCGTGGCAATCCCGCCGGCCGTGAACGTGACCACCGGCAGACGGCCGTTCTCCGCGACCCAGCGGACGAGCTCGACCGGCGCCTGGAGGTTCTTCGCCTCGGCAAAGAGCTCGTCCTCATTCGTTGCGCCGAGCCGCTTGATCGAGCCGAACACCGAGCGCATGTGCGTGACGGCGTTGACGATGTCGCCCGTGCCTGCCTCTCCCTTGGTGCGGATCATCGCCGCGCCTTCCGCGATGCGCCGCAGCGCCTCGCCGAGATTCGTGCATCCGCAGACGAAGGGAACGGTGAACTTCCACTTGTCGATGTGGTGCGTGATGTCGGCCGGCGTCAGCACCTCCGACTCGTCGATGTAGTCGACCTCGAGCGCCTCGAGCACCTGCGCCTCGACGAAGTGTCCGATCCGCGCCTTCGCCATGACGGGGATCGTCACGGCTTCCTGGATCTCGATGATCTTGTCCGGATCGGCCATGCGCGCGACGCCGCCTTCGGCGCGGATATCCGCCGGGACGCGCTCGAGGGCCATCACGGCCACGGCTCCCGCATCCTCGGCGATGCGAGCCTGATCGGCGGTCGTCACGTCCATGATCACGCCGCCCTTGAGCATCTCGGCGAGGCCGCTCTTGACCCTCATGGTTCCCAGCTCTGCCATCAGGGTGATTTTAGCTTCAGCCCTCGAGGCAGCCGAAGACCTTGTTCATCTCGTCGACCGGGGGGGTCACCGTCCAGAGCAGCACAGCGTTCTTCTGCACTCGCATCACGTCGTCGATGTTCGGACGGAGGCTCTTCGGCGCGAAACGGCGGAACGCACGCTGGATTCCGAGCGCGTCGTCGGAGCTCTCGCCGAAGGCGATCGTCAATGCGTTGCCCGGCTCGAACGCCCGGAGCCCGCCGTTCGGGGCAGCCGCCGCGACAACCCCGACCTTCGCCGGGTCAGTGGTGACACGGAAGCCATTCCCGCGCAGGCACTTCGCCGTCGGCTCGGCCTTGTAGACGGAGGGCTCGCTGTTCCCGCAGCCCGCCACCAGCAGAGCGACGGCGACGAGAACAACGACTCGGCGCATCGCGCCGCGACTGTACCGCGGCTCACGGTCGGCCCGGCGGCCCAGGCGCAGTACGCGGCTACTTGAAAATGTTGACGGCGCGGGCTGCGACCAGCAGGACCGTCACCGCGGAGACGGCCGCCTCGCTCAGCATCAGCAGCTTGGCGCGACGGGTCAGCGGCATCGAGTCGGTCGGGCTGAAGGCGATCGAGTTCGTGAACGACACATACTGGTAGTCGAACAGATGAGGCTGCCACCCGGGCTCGGCGAGCTCGGGGTTTTCCATCTGCGGAAACTGCCAGTCCGGCGGAGGCGGGTCCGCCTGCAGCCGCTTGACGGGGCCCCCGCGGTCGAGTGACCAGAACCAGAGCCCGTACGTGATCGAGTTGGTGCCCCAGACCACGACTGCCTTGAGGAGTAGCTGCCCACCGCTCTTCTCGTCCCCGCGAACTAGCGAGGCAATCACCGCCACGAGCAGGAGTGAGTTCCCCAGGCCGATCAGCGCAAGGAGCAACAAGCCGGCCTCTCGGCGAAGTCCCATCTGCTCGAGCTGCCGCCGTGGGCGGTCCCAGGCGAGCGCCACGAGCAGTGCGACCTCCGGCACGACCGGGATCAGCCAGACCCACCAGGGGAAGTCCCAGAGCTTCCATCCCTGCCGTTGGCTCAAAACAGCCAGCAGGATCTGAAAGGCGATCACGACCACGACGGCGGGCGCGGCTTCCCACCGTGACTCGATCTCTTCTTCCCGCAGCGGCTCTCCGGCCACGAGCGGATTGTCGCGCCGCCGCTGGACGGCGGACCTGTCGAAACAGGCCTAGGCGTCTTGCGCTGCTCTCGCCGCCTCCTGCTTCAGTCGCTTCGAGAAGAACTCGAGCGCCTTCTTCGTCTTGGTCTCCTGCTCACCACCGAGGTCGATGCCTTGGGCTTGAGGAAGCCTCTCGTCTCCGCCGCGACCTGGAAGGCCTCGTTCGGAAGGCACTTGGTCGACAGCTCGAGGAGCAACGAGTTGTCGGGATACATCCACATCTCGGCCACGAGCTTGCGGGCGAGCTCCTTCGGTGTGAACTTCAGCTTGAGCACGAAGATCGGGCCGAGGATCGAGAGGTCCTCGAGGGCAATGCCCTCAGGCGCATGGGCCTCGTAGAAGGCCCGCTGCTCCTTGGAGAAGAGCTTGCGCAGCGGGCTTGTTCCCGTGAACGGTATCCCGGACGTCGGGCGTCTCGAGCGCGCGCTTCATCGATCCCGAGCACACGAAGCCGCCGGGCATCGCGTCGACCTCGACCCCGAAGCTCGGCGAGGCGTGGAATTCGGGCGAAAGTTCCTTCGGTACGACGGGCCGAAGCTTCACGACCGAGTCGTCACCCTTTCGCTGGACCCGGCGTGCCCGAACGACGACGCCGCTCTTGTTGAGCGCCAGGTCCGGCGTATCGAAGAAGAAGACCTGGCGGATCTGAGCATCCAGCGGGTCGACCCCGAGGGCTGCGCCTCGTCCTCGTTCGGACATGGGCACGGTGAGCTTGAGCTCGACACTGTCGGCGTCCTTGATGAGCGCGAGCAGCTCGGGGAGCTTCTCGGCGGAGAGGGCGGGTCTCGTCGTCGTTGCCATCGTGGTTCCTTTCTGTTGCGGCCGGCCCGGAACGGGGTCGTACTGGGGATTCTCCCTCGCCGGCCTTCATCAGGGTAGGGCATCCGCGATCGCCAGCGCCGCATTGCGGTATCGCCCGTCGTCGGTGACTTCTCGGCCGAACCACGGCGGTGGCGTGAAATCCGCAGCATCCTGCTCCGACGAGAACTCGACCTCCGCGACGACGAGCCCTTCGAGCTTCCCGCTGTAGACGTCCACCTCGACATCGTGTCCGGCGAGGTCGATGACGCGGCGGGTCTTCTCGATGACACGGTCGACGAGGGGCCACAGCTCGTCGAACTGGGCTGCGGTGAGGGGTAGGTTCACTTCTGCTCGGCGAAGGCCGCCCACCGATTTCAAGGTCAGCTCGTGCATCCCGTCTCGAGACCGGATCCGGGTCTCGACGGGCTCGATGCTCAGATAGCCCTGCCGAATTGTCGACCCAGGCGACTGCCGTACTTCTTCGGGCAGTCCTTCAACGGCGAATTTGCGCTCGATTTCCGGCATGTCTCGCTGAGGAACGATAAGCGGCGGACGTACCGAACGTCTTCGCCGTTACCGCCGCTCTACGATGAAGCGCGTGCTTGTGGCCCTCCGCGACGACTTCACCCGCCGAACCGAGATCCTGCGGCGCGTAGGTCACGAACAGATTCCCGGAGCAGGGCTCGTCTGCGCACTGTGGTGGTACTCCGCGAGCGTGCTCTACCCGGCCAGGGTGCTGAGGCAGGCCGGCGCGAGCGTCGTCGGTCCGCCGGCCGGGGAGGAGCCCGAAGGTCTTCCGCTCTCGGGGTCCGGCCGGTATTTCTCGAAGCACACACCAAAACCCGTGCTGCTCACCGAGCAGAGCCGTAACTCCCACTTCGTCGAGGAGTTCGATCGCCTCGCGGGCCTGTATGAAGTGCTGATTCGGCCGTTCTCTACGCCGATCTTCGACGAAGCGCTGGAGGTGATCCGCGGCTACCTCGCAGAGAACTCGCGGGTTCTGGACGCGGCCTGCGGACCGGGCCGTGAGCTTCGCCGGGTCACCACACTCGTCCCAGAGGGCGAGGTGGTCGGCATCGACCTGGCCGCAGGCATGGTCAATGCCGCACACTCGGCAGCGCGGTCCCGCGGCGTCGACAACTGCGCCTTCTTCCAGGCGGACGCCGGTGAGCTCCCATCCGACTTCACGGGACGATTCGATCTCGTCTACACCTCGTTGGCCCATCACCATTTCCCCGACCCCGACGCCGCTGCCGCAAACGCGCTGCGCTGCTTGCGAGCGGGAGGCGTCTACTGCGTAATCGACCCCGGGCCCGCCTGGTTCAACAAGCTCAGCGCGCCGCTCGGCCGACTCGCGGACCCTGGCTGGATCGGTTGGAAGACGCCCGAGGAGTTCCGCGCAATGCTCGAACGAGCGGACTTCGCCCGCGCGTGCTGGATTCCCCTGCTCCCCGGATTCGGCCTGGCCGTCGGCCAGAAAGCGTTCCCGCCTAGCGCGTGAGCGGCCCGGGATTCGAACCGGGGACGAAGCGCGTCGCACTGGTAACCGGCAGCTCGCGTGGGCTCGGGCGCGTCATCGCTCTTCGCCTCGCCCGCGACGGGCTCGCAGTCGCGATCAACGCGTACCACGAGGACAAGCAAGCGGTCGACGTTGTCGACTCGATCAAGCGCTGGGCGGGGCGGCCGCCGCGTTCGCCGCCGACGTGACCGACGAGCATCGAGGTCGACGAGCTCGTCGCGGCTGTGGACGAGCTGCTCGGCTCCGTCGACGTCTTGGTGCTGAACGCGACGGGCCCCCAGCCGGAGGCGTTGCTCGAGGAGGTGTCGTGGGAGGAGCACATGGCACAGCTCGACTTCTTCGTCAAGAGCCCGGTGCTGCTCGGACGAGCCGTGCTCCCCGGAATGGTGGCGCGGAACTGGGGCCGCATCGTGCAGATCGACTCGGAGGTTGTCGACCGCATCCCGTCCGGACGATCGGCTTATGTGACTGCGAAGAGCGCCCAGGTGGGGTTGACGCGAAGCTGGGCACGCGAGCTTGCCTCCTTCGGAATCACCGTCAACGCCGTGGCTCCCGGATTCGTTCCCGTCGAGCGCCACGACGATGTGCCCGCCGAGGTCAGAGCTGCCTACGTCTCCTCGGTGCCGGCGGGGAGGTTCGGAACGCCCGAGGAAGTCGCCCACGCAGTGAGCTTCTTCGTCTCCGAGGAGGCCGGCTTCATCACCGGGCAGCGACTCGTTGTCGACGGCGGCCGCGGGCTCGTGGGTTGACAACCCAGGCCGCCACACCGGGAACCGCCGGCCTTTTAGACTTTTCCTGTCCGCTTACGACACCGTCGGGAGGGGAGCGAGTGCCTGCGAGGGCCAGGAAGAAAGGGACGGCCGTCGAGAAGGAGAGGCTCCAGCGGCAGCTCCGCAACCGTGTTGACGAGCTCGAACGCGAACGTGAGTTCATCGAGACGGTCGTCAACAGCACGCCTGCCCTCTTCTGCGTGCTCGACAAGGACCTTCGCATCGTGCGCTACAACGACGCGCTCGAGAACCTTCTTGGTTTCGCCCTCGACGAGAGCGCCCGCGGCGAGCTCTTCCACGAGGCGGTCGTGGCACCGGGCGAGTCCGCAGACGTCAAGCGACGCCTCCTGAGCGAAGACGAGGGAGTGGAGCACGAGAGTGCCTTTCGGCGAGCCGACGGCTCGGACGCGATCGTGGCGTGGATAAAACGGCGGGTAACGGACTCGGAAGGCCGTCCCTGCATCTTCTTTTCCGGCATCGACGTGACAGCCCGGAGGCAAGAGCAAGAACAACTCCGTGCGTCGCGCGCGCGGATCGTGCAGGCGGCCGATGCCGCGCGTTACCGAATCGAGCGCGATCTCCACGACGGCGCGCAACAGCGACTGGTCAGCGTCTCGCTCGCCCTCCGCTCCGCCGGCAAGGCATTGAAGGAAGACCGCGTCTCCGCGGCGGCGAGACAACTCCGGACGATCGAGGGTGAGCTCGACCAGGCGCTGGAGGAGCTACGCGACCTGGCTCGAGGGATCCATCCTGCCGTCCTCACGGATCGCGGGCTACCGGACGCGCTCGAGACTCTCGCCGTCCGCTCGCAGGTTCCCGTCGAGATCGAGAAGGCCCCGCAGGAAAGAATGAGCCGGCAGGTCGAGGCGGCTGTGTACTACGTCGTGGCCGAGGCACTGACGAACGTTGCGCGGTACGCCCAGGCGAGAGTCGCAAGCGTTCGGGTCACTCGGGAAGGCGGGTACGTCCTCGCCGAGATCGAAGACGACGGCGTCGGCGGAGCAGACGCGGCGAACGGCTCGGGCCTGCGAGGTCTTGCCGACCGCGTCGAAGCGCTCGACGGCGAGCTGACGATCGAGAGCCCGAAGGGCGGTCCCACCTTTCTCCGGGCAAAGATCCCCGTCTAGTGACGTCGTCGCCCGATTCGTCCCAGAAGAGCTAGGTCGGCTGGGCCTGCTGCGGCACCGGCCCAGCCAGCTCGTCGTTCTCCGCCGGAGACACGGTTCCTTCGACGACCGGCATCTCCTCGTCCGCCGTCTCTCAGACTCTCTTAGCTCGGGTCCGTAGCCGACTTCGTAAGCCACGCCGACCGGGACTTGAAGCTCCCGAACCCGTTCTACTTCATCGCCGACCGTCGAAGGTGCCCCTCGAGGTGCCAGAGGTTGTCGAGGTGCTGGCTTGTCCACAGCAGCAGGAGCGCGCTGTTGACCATCGGCTTCTCGCGGCCGCGAGCGGCGTCGCGCACGCAGAGGAGTAGCTGCCTTCGCCCCTCGCCGTCGCGGATGTGAGGCGGCGGCACGGCCTGGTCGTTCACGAGTGCGTAACCGAGCGAGACGTACCACGACCGGAAGGCGCTCAGCTCGCCCTCGAGGTTCTGTCCGCAGACCTCGAGTCGCGGACCGCCGTCCGCCATGCGTGCGAGCGACTCGAGCGACTGCGCCGCGCGGCGGAGACGTGACGCACCGCCGACGACCGCGCCGACGTCCTCGACGTTCAATGCCGTCGCCGAGCGCTCGGCGAGGTACTGACGAAACGCGTCGTCGAGGCGGTGGACGGCCATCTCGGTGGAGCGGCCGGCACGCATTGTGTCGCTCGGATCCGCGCCGTCGACGAGCTGGTGCACGGTGGCGACCACGTAGTCGGCGCCCCGCTCATACGCGGCAGCAAGGTCGCCGCGCAGGAGCGGGCCCGCGCCGCGCGGCCAAAAGAGGAGGCCGACGCCGAGGCTGATCGCGAAGCCGATGGCGACGTCCTCGACGCGTACGACGCCGACGCTCCAGCCCACCGGCTGGATGATGTTGAAGAGCACGATGAGCATGACCGTGAACGCCGCCTGGCCCACGGCGAACGAGATCGCGCGCGGCGCGTACGCGGCGATCAGGATCGCGACGGGCAGCACGGCCCAGAGGACGCCTTCGTGCGTGCCGATACCGATCACCAGCAGCGCGCCGACGACGATCCCGACGGCCGTGCCCGCGAGCGCGCTGACGACCGACCAGCCGGTGCCGAGCGCGTTCGAACGCAGCACCGAGAGCGTCCCGAGCACGACCCAGAACCCGTGCTGCAGCCCGGTGCGTTGCGCGATGTAGACCGCGATCGCGAGCCCGACGGCGCCGCGGACGCTGTTCTGGAACCACACCGAGCCAACGCTCGCGTGCTCGATCGCGAGTTGCTCCGTCGCTTCGAGCGCCGTCGGCTGCACGATGTCGACGTCCGTCTCGGCGCCGGTCGCGAGCACCGCGTACCCGGCGACCTGACGCGCCGAGTAGGTCACGACGCGGATGCGGAACGGCGAGTCGAGTGCCTGCGGGACGGAATCCGGCGGCAGATCGGGTGGGAGCTCCGGTAGCCGGCGCAGGAGCGCACGCGCCACGGCGTCGCGTGCAGCGTCGAGTCGCGCGAGGTCGGGCCGGCCGCCGCGGCCTTCCAGCGTGTTCGCGCTCGCACGAAGCACGGCGGCGGCTGCCGCGAGCGCCTCGCCGTCCTCGGCGCACGCGAGCTCGAGCTCGGACGTCTCGGCCGACGGGACGAGCGCGGAGAGCAGCCAGTCCACCTCGTCCGGGAGCGACGCGATGGCCGCCGTCGGGCCGGTGGGCCCAATCGGGCGGTTTGGGATGCTCTGGACGCCGCGTGCCAGCGAGTCGACGGACTCGCGCGCGACCCCTGCGCGCTCCTTGGCTTGATCTCCGTCTGCCTCGACGAAGTCGGCGACCGCGCGGAGCGTGCCGGCTGCGTCGCGCCTGAGGTCCGCACGGCGGCGCGGCGGCCAGAGCAACATCCCCGCGGTGATGCCGGCGCCGGCCGCGAGCGCCCAGCCCTCGAGGCGATCCGGGATCGCGGAGCTCGGCGCCGGAATCGTCACCGGCAGGACGAACGTCAGGATCGCGCCCGTCGCGCCCGCCGCGAAGTAGCCGCCGAGCACGCCCGCGTAGAGCGTGAGGAAGCCGACGACTGCCATCGCTGCGGCCGCGAGCCATGCCTCGCGCGAGCAGAGCGTTCCGATCGTGATGTAGACGGCGCCGGTGCAGGCGAGGCCGAGATAGGCGACGAAGCGGTCCCGCTGTGACCCGCCGAACTCGGTGAGCACGAGCACGGCGAACGATCCGAATGCGGCGAACAGTGACGTCTGGGGCTGTGCGATCACCTTGTCGGCGAACGCGAACACCAACGGGATCACGATCGCGGCGCGGGCGGCGCTCTTCAGCGCAGGAAGATCGACGCGTCTAGTGGTCAGTCTCTCGCGGCTCCGCGATCGTCGGGAGTCACGGCACGACGCCCGCGCGCGTGAGCATCCGACGCAGGTCGACGATCATCTGCGTATCGACGTCCTTGCCGTGCGGCCGGTGCAGCAACTCGGTCTCGCCGCCGAGCGTGACCTCGAGGTTGCCGTCGCGCTCCGTCGTGTCGCCGACCGCCTCCAGCAGCGACTGCACCTGCCGCCGCCCTACCCGCCGCCCGCCGAGGCAATCTGCCCTGCGACGATCGCGGCGTCCTCGCCCACGCCCCACAAGAGCGACGACTTCCGCTTGCGCAGGAAGTGCACGCCGACGAAGTAAAGGCCGGGCGCCGCCGTGCTCGCCCCTTCCTCGTGGAGGGGGAACCCGAGCGGATCGAATGCTCCGGGCACGTGCACCCACGTGCCGTAGTCGGGCCGGTAGCCGCCGGCAAGCACGATCGCCCCCACGTCCGCGAGCTCGATGCTCTCGGGCGCGTTGCCGTCGAAGACCTCCGGCTCCGGCAACTCCGGTTCCTCGACCTCGCGTGCCGCCGTGAGGTCGCGGACGAGCTGGCGGAAGTCGCGGTAGCGCTCGTCGCCCCACGCTGAGCTGTCGTAGAGGTCGCCCGCGAACTGCGCCTCGCCCGCAACCGCCCCCGTGAAGCGGCCGAGCAGCGTCACGCCCTGCCTGCGCAACGTCCGCAGGTCGAGGTCGTGCCCGCCGTCGCGCCCGCTCGCCGTCACGTTCGCGGACAGCCGCGCCATCGGGGTCGGCAGCGCTCCGACCGGCTGGTCGAGGAAGCCCGTCTCGATCGCCCACCACGCGAGGTCGTGGTCGCCGATGCGCCGGGGAAGCCACGGCGTTCGGCCGCACGAGACGAACACCTCGCGACCGGCGTCGCGGAGCTCCTCGGCGATCTGGCAGCCGGTCTGTCCGCTGCCGATCACGAGCACCGGGCCTTCGGGGAGCGAGGTCTCGTTGCGGTAGTCGTCGGCGTCGAGCCTGAACACGTCGTCTGGCAGCGTCCCTGCCGGCAACGGGCGGTGTGGTCGCTGATACGCGCCGGTGGCGACGACGACGGACCGCGCGCGGATTCGCCCGCCGGACGTCTCGAGCAGGAAGCCGCCGTCGGGGCTCGCCTCCAGCGAGGTGACCTCGACGCCGTCGCGAACGGGTGCCGCGAAGCCGGCTGCGTACCGCTCGAGGTACGCGACGATCTCGTCGCGCGGCATGAAGCCGTCCGGGTCGTCCCCGTCGTAGGGGTGGCCCGGCAGCTGGACGGTCCAGTTCGGCGTCACGAGGCAGAAGCTGTCCCAGCGCCGGCGCCACGTGTCCGCGATCCGGCCGCGCTCCAGGACCGCGTGCTCGACGCCCAGCTGGGTGAGCTCGTAGCTCGTCGCGAGCCCCGCCTGCCCGCCGCCGATTACGACCACGTCGATCGTCTCGTCCATCGGGTGAGATTTTCCCAGAAGGTCGCGCCACCCTCAGGCGCTACGGCGGCTGATCGATTGTCACAGGCAGTGGGCTCCCCGAGTCCCCGTATCGCGCTGAACCGTTGCGGAACCTCGTGCGAATACAGCCGATGCCCCCCGCATACCGCTTCGTCGACCGATGGGTCGTGCGCGCGCCGATCGACCGCGTCTACGACACGATCGGTGACGTGCTCGGGTACGAACGCTGGTGGAACGACTTCGTCATCCGCGCGACGGGCGACGGAGGGCCACCCGCGCCGGGAAAGCGCAACCAGTTGCTCGTGAAGGCATACCTGCCGTACAAGGTCGACTTCGGCCTCGAGGTGGTCGAGGCCGAGCGCCCGCGGCGCATCCTCTCACGGCTTTCGAAGGACTTCGACGGTAGCGGCGAATGGACACTGCAAGAGACGGCCGACGGGACTGTCGCGACGCTGGACTGGCGGCCGTCCGTGAACCACCCGCTGGTCCGGCGTCTCACGCCAGCGTTTCGCCCACTCTTTCGGTCGAACCACAACTGGGCGATGCGTCGAGGCGAGCGACAGGTCCGGCACTACCTCGACTCGACGTAGCCGAAGATGGAGCGCGCCGCGCTCGTGGAACGAGGGGCGAGGAGTTGGCCGATCTGCTCGAGACAAAACACCGCCGATGCCGGCTTCGCCGGCGTCGGCCGCTACGGCCCGAATCGAAACGTGAGCCGCTCTGGATGCAATCGAAACCGCCGATCGAGATCGTCATGGCCTGCGGAGCAGGCCGGATCTCGATCGGCATGGGCCCGCCTGGATTCGAACCAGGGACCAACGGATTATGAGTCCGCTGCTCTAACCAGCTGAGCTACGGGCCCGGCCGACGGAGAGTAGCCCTCTCGAAGGCGGTTCGAGGCGACAAAAGCCGCCCGAACCCTCACAATAGGGGCCTGCGGGACCACGTCCGAACGAGGAGGATGAGGGAGCAGTGAAGGTTTTCCACCGCCAAACCGAGCTGCGGACGGCAGGAGGACTAACCGTTCGGGACATCACCGACGAGGTCAACGAAGCCGTGCGCGAGAGTGGGATCACGACGGGGATCGCGTGCGTCTATTCACCGCACACGACGTGCTGCGTGCGCGTCAACGAGTTCGAGGCCGGGTTCATCGACGACTTTGCCGAGCTCTTGCGCCGTCTCGTTCCCTCCGAGACGTACTACGCGCATGACGACTGGGACAAGCGCACCGAGAACATCTGTCCCGAGGACATGGACTTCGGCAACGGACACTCCCACTGCATGGCGATGCTCCTCGGGACGGCAGGCGAGTCCGTGCCGGTGCGAGAAGGTGAGCTCTTCCTCGGCACCTGGCAGCGCGTCCTCTTCATCGAGCTCGACCGCGAGCGCGATCGCCGCTGGCTGGTGCAGGTCGTAGGCAACTAGACGCGGTCGTCGTCGGGGCGGGGCCGAACGGGCTCGCGGCTGCCGTCACGCTTGCCGAGGCGGGCCGTTCCGTGCTCGTGCTGGAGGCGAAGGAGACGATCGGCGGCGGGACACGGACGGCCGAGCTCACGCTGCCCGGTTTCCGCCACGACCTGTGCTCGGCGATCCATCCAGGGATCACGGCTTCGCCGTTCTTCCGCTCACAGGATCTCGACCTGCCCATGATCGAGCCGCCGGCGGCGCTCGCCCATCCCCTCGACAACGGCTCCGCGGTTCTCGTGCGGCGCTCGCTCGACGAGACGGCGGCGGGACTCGGCCGCGACGCCGGCCCGTATCGCAAGCTGCTCGCGCCGCTCATCGACGCCTGGCCGCAACTCGAGGCAGAGCTTCTCGGCCCGGTCATCCATCTCCCCCGCCACCCGCTTGCGCTGGCTCGGTTCGCCACGACCGGGCTGCAGTCCGTCGCCGGTGCTGCCCGGTCCCGCTTCGAGACGGAAGGAGCTCGCGCGCTGTTCGCCGGCGCAGGAGCGCACTCGATGCTGCCGCTAGAGCACCCCGCATCGGCCTCCTTCGGCCTCGGTCTCCTCGTCACGGCGCACCTCGGCGGGTGGCCGTTCGCACGAGGCGGATCACAGTCGATCGCAGATGCACTCGCCGAGCGCCTGCGCACGCTCGGGGGACGGATCGAGACGGGACACGAGGTCAAGTCCCTTGCGGAGCTGCCGGGCTCCGACCTCGTGCTCTGCGACGTGACCCCACGTCAGCTGTTGCAACTCGCAGGCGAACGGCTCCCCTCCCGCTACCGCCGCCGGCTCGAGCGGTGGCGTTACGGCCCGGGGGTGTTCAAGGTCGATTACGCCCTCGACGGGCCAATCCCGTGGCGGGCCCCGGAGGTCGGCGAGGCAGCAACGGTGCATGTCGGCGGATCCCTCCCCGAGATCGCCGAATCGGAGCGCTCGGCCTGGACCGGTCGCCATAGCGAGCGGCCCTTCGTGCTGCTCGCGCAACAGAGTCTCTTCGACGACACCCGGTCGCCGGCGGGCAAGCACACGGTCTGGGCGTACTGTCACGTCCCGAACGGCTCGACGCTCGACATGCGACCTCGGATCGAGGCGCAGATCGAGCGTTTCGCCCCTGGCTTCGGCGACCGCGTCCTCGCCTGCGCGGCACGCGACACGAGCGAGCTCGAACGCGAGAACGCCAATCTCGTCGGCGGCGACGTCGGCGGCGGAGCGAACGATCTCGGCCAGCTGATCGCGCGTCCCGCACTGCGGGCAGTCCCCTACTCGACGCCGTTGCCATGGCTGTATCTCTGCTCCTCCTCGACGCCACCCGGCGGTGGTGTCCACGGAATGTGCGGCCATCTGGCTGCCCGCGCCGCGCTTCGCAGGAGCTGACGCCGATCAGTGCGAGTCGTAGACGGGAAGCTCGAAGCTGAAGGTCGACCCCTCGCCGGGCGTCGACGTGACGCCGATCTGCCCGTCCATTCCCTCGACCAGCTCCCGACAGATGTAGAGGCCGAGACCGCTGCCGCCGACGGCGGTCGTCGTCGTGCTCGAGTCGAGTCGGTAGAACTTCTCGAAGATGCGCTCGCTCTGCTCCGGCGGGATCCCGGGCCCGTCGTCGCTGACACTGAAGCGGGTTGTCCCGTCCACAGGCTCGACCCGGACCCAAATTCGTCCGCCCGCGTACTTGATCGCGTTCTCGACGAGATTGACGAGGACCTGGCGGAGCTTGTCGGGATCGGCAGCAACGGGAAGGGACCTCTGGTCGTAGCTCAGCTCGAGTGACGTTCCGGGGCCGACGTGTGTGAGCGCGGCGGCAATCACGTCGGACACGAGCTCGAAGGGCACCACGCGGCTGATCACGGTCTCGTCGCGCCCTGCGTCGAGCCGGCTCACCCAGAGGATGTCGTCGAGCAGCCTCCCGAGGCGGGCAGACTCGGTAGAGACGATGTCGAGCAGCTGCTTTCGGCGGGGCTCGTCCAGCTCATGCGTCCGCAGGGTTAAGGCCGCACCGTAGACCGACGTCAAGGGCGTTCGCAGCTCGTGCGAGACGATTGCGATGAACTCGTCCTTGAGCCGGTCGAACTCACGTAGGCGATCGAGCGCACCGTGCAGCCAGCGCTGATAGATCGCAGTCGCGAGCACCGGCACGACGAGCACGACCGCAACGAACGCTGAGCGATCCCAGAGCACCACGAGGATCACCGCCAGCGACGCGAGGATGGCGAACGGCGCGAGCGTCGCATACACATAGCTGCGAAGCGACGAGACAAAGCGGGCCCTCGTCGACCGTGCGAGGACTGCCGAGAGCAAGGTGATGTCGACGAGGTAGAAGGCCGTCGCGGCAGCGACCGATGCGAGCACGAGCTGGAGGAGCGAGTCGTCGTCGAACGCGGCTGCTGCGGCGCCCGCCGCGATCGCTCCGAGCACGTAGATGCCGCAGTTGAAAGCGACCCTGCTCGATCGGCCGACGGCGCGCGACCTCGACGAGCGCCATTGCGAAGAAGGCGGCCACCGCGGCGGCCGCCCAGCCATAGACCACCGCGACCGCGACGAGGAAGATCGTCGCCACTGACGTCCCGCCGACGGCGACGCCCTCGATCGGGACCGGAAACGCCTCCGCGATTGCCGCCGCCGCTAACAGGACCAACACGCCGACCGCGTCGCGCCAGCCGAGGTCGCCGGTCACCAGCGACCACGTCGCAAAGCCGAGCCCGATGACGGCGGCGACCGCCACCGGGATCCACACGGGAGAGGCGCGGCGCGCCGTCGGATCGAGCCGAGGCCAGAGGACGTGGAGCCGCCGTTCCTGGGCCGCCGCTCGAACCGGGAGATCGTCGCTGAGGGTCACGGGTGGAGTTCCCGGGTAGCCGCACCCCCGGCTAGGTTGCGTTGTCAGTATGCCAGTCACCCGAGCCCTCTCTGATCCTCTTGACGCGGATCGCACGCTCGACGTTCCCTATCGGACACCGAAGCGATTCCTCGACGCAGCCGTCGCGGGGACGTTGCTGCTGCTGTCTTCGCCTGTAGTCCTTGTCGTCGGCGCAGCGATGGCGGTCGACATGGCCGCGTCGCGCCGAGATCGTGGGCCGTTTCTCTATCGCGAACGGCGGATCTCGAAGGGCCGCGTGTTCGATCTGCTCAAGTTCCGGACGCTGCGGCGCGACGTGCTCGCAGAGATGGAAGCGGCTGGCGCGCACGCGCGGTTGTACGAAGCCGATCCGACGAATCTCACCTGGACGGGCCGCCGCATGCTCAAGCCGTGGTATCTCGACGAGCTCCCACAGCTTCTCAATGTCCTCCGAGGCGACATCAGCCTCGTGGGGCCGCGTCCATGGCCTCCCGAGATGGTCGACGGGCAGGTCGACGATGGGCAGACCTACCGCAAGCAGATCGTCGCGGGCCTGACCGGTCCCGCCCAGGTGACGAAGGGCGGGGGACAGCGCTACGAGGATCTCGACCTCGAATACGTTCGGCTCTGTCGCACTCTCGGAAGCTGGGCGCTCCTTCGTTACGACGTCGGGATCCTCGCGGAGACGGTCCGCGTGATCGCCCGTGGTGAAGGACTGAACTTCTAGCGCCGGTGCGAGGCCCGGTACGCGCGCGCGTTCCGGACCAGCTCCTCGAAGAGCCTCAGGTCCTCTCCCGCCTCGGGATGCCAGAGGACGCCCACCGCGAACCGGAGCTCTGGATCTTCGACTGCCTCGATCGTCCCGTCTTCGGCACGCGCGGCGGCGCACAGACCCTCGCCGATGCGACCGAACCCCTGATGATGGTGCGACTTCACCGGCGCCTCTGCGCCGACGAGCGCAGCGAGCCGCGTCCCTGCTTCGATCGTCACGTCGTGGTCGGCGAATTCCCCCGGCATGTGCTTGTGCCTCTCGTCGCCGACGACGTCCGGCAGATGCTGTTGAAGATCCCCGCCGCGCGCGACGTTCAACACCTGGCTGCCGCGACAGACGGCAAGGACGGGCATGTCACGTGCCAGCGCCTCCTCCAGCAGCGTGAGCTCGGCCTGATCCCGCTCGCCGTCGACGCCGAACGTTGCCTCGTGCGGCTCCTGGCCGTAGAGCTCGGGATCGAGGTCTGCGCCGCCCGGGAAGAGCATCCCGTCGACCGCGGCAAGGGTCTCCTCGACGCCTCCCGCCGTCAGCGGGACGAGGAGCGGACGGCCGCCTGCACGGTCGATCGCATGCACGTACGCAGCCGGCACGAGCGCGGCATCGAGATCCCAGTGGCTCCAGCGCGCGCGTGTGAAGTCGGTCGTGATCCCGATGAGGGGTCGCGCGCTAATCGTTGCGGAAGTCGACGATCAGGCGGGCCGGAGATTCCGCGGTTGTGACGCGGAAGGGCACCCGGTCGCTGAGGCCGATCGCCCAGCTCAGTACCGCCTCGAAGTCACCGGTACGTGCGAGCTCGCGCACCACCGACGTGCCGGCGCCCGAGCCTTGGATCCGCCTCGGGCCCTTGTAGACGAGCTCACCCTCGTTCTTCGACAGGTCGAAGCCCGAGGCCGGCTCCATCCGCACGACGACGAAGGCGTCGCCGTCGAGCGGCACGGCGTTGCCCGAACCGTCCTCCGTCAGCGGCGGCTGGACGTACTCGACCCTGTAGCCGGGCAAACCGTTGGTGAACTCGAACACCACGCGGTCGAAGCCTTCGTGCCGCCCAACCGCGACTCGCCTCACGAGCGCCGTCTCGGTCGCCTGGGGATCGGCGCTGACCGGTGTTGTCCCCGCACCCTCCAGTGGGTCGGTCGCGGTCGTCGTCTGGCTCGTAGTCGTAGTCGTGGTCGTGGTCGTCGTGGCCGACGTGGTCGGGCTATTGGGCCCAGCTTGCTCCCCGGCCGAGTCGCCGCAGCCCGTTGCCACAGCGACGAGCGTCAGGACGAGTGCCGATGCGGCTGCTGTACGAATGCGACGAGCGTACTCACGGCCTGTTAAGAAAGGGCGAGCAGCGTGCAGCACTGGCTTCTCCTTCGCGGGACGGGCGACCGTCTCCTCCCGGAGCGCATCGACGCAGCGTCGTTGCGAACGCACTCGTCGACTCGCCGGCCGACGTTGCAGCGCGGAGACCTCGCCATCTGTTACGCGTCGGGCTGGCAAACCATCTTCGCGGTGGTCGAGATCGACGGCGATCCCGAGAACGACCCGAGCCGGGACCGGTGGCGCTGGCGGGTCCCGATCCGACCGCTGACGCGTGCTCACGTGCGTCTCGGAGGCTCCACCGGTCGAAGCGGCGGGGGTCTTTCCGCGCAGTCTCGGACGGCACTCGTACATTCGCCTCACGGAGGATCAGTTCGCAGCCGGAGCAGCGGCGATCGACGACGCTGCACGCGACGCCGAGGATCGAGCCGCGCGGACCGCGTGAGATAGTGGCGGCATGGACCAGCTCGCACCCGGCCTGCGGCGGTGGACCGCCTGGCATGACGAATGGGAGCAGGAAGTCGGCTCGCTCGCCGTGGAGACCCCGGACGGCCTCGTCCTCATCGATCCGATCGATCCGCCGCCGGAGCTGCGAAGCCCTGCGCACGTCCTCATCACCGTGTTCTGGCATGGACGCACGACAGCCGGCCTGGAGGCAGGCCGGGTCTGGGCGCCGACACGTTCCGCGCGGCCGCTCGAGAACCGAGGCATCACTGTCACCGACCGCTTTCGCGCCGGCGACGAGCTGCCCGGCGGGATCCAGGCATTCCAGACACCGCGCGTGAGCGAGGTCGTCCTCTGGCTGCCGGAGCAGCGTGCGGTCGCGGTGGGCGACGTCCTTCTCGGTGCCGGCGCCAAGCCGGGGGCGACCTCGGAACCGCTGCGACTGTGCCCCGAGAGCTGGCTGGGCAAGGCGTCGCATGACGAGCTACGCGCGTCGCTTCGGCCGCTTCTGGACCTTCCCGTCGAACGAGTGCTGGTGTCGCACGGCGAGCCAGCGCTACGCGACGCAAAGGCCGAGCTCGCCGCTGTTCTGCAGTAGGACGCCGGGTTCTGCGCCGGCTCGTTGAACCTCGTAGGCGTGCCCAGTACTGGGCTTCGAAACGCGGGTCTATTCTGAGGCGGTGTTCGACCACGTGACGATTCGAGTTTCGAATCGTGCGGCAGCGCAGCGCTTCTACGACACGGTGCTGGCGACGCTCGGGGTCTCAGAGTCCCAGTTCGCGGACCCCTATGCCGTCTGGGGAGATTTCTCGCTGGCGCAGGCCGATGCCGAGCGGCCGGTCACACGCAACGTTCACATCGCGTTCTTCGCGCCGTCCAGAGACCTTGTCGACGAGTTCTGGCGCGTCGGCACCGAAGCCGGCTACCGAGACGACGGATCACCCGGACCTCGCCCGCAGTACAGCGAGGACTATTACGGCGGCTTCCTGCTCGATCCCGACGGCAACAGCGTCGAGGCGGTGCATCGCGGCGGCGTCCGCCGGCCCGGAGCGATCGACCACATCTGGATTCGCGTCGCAGACCTCGAGGCGTCGAAGCGGTTCTACGAGACGGTTGCCCCGTACGGAGGCTTCCGGCTCGGGAACGAGCGCGCCGACCGTGTCCACTTCACCGGCGACGGCGGCTCCTTCTCTGTGGTCAGCGGCGATCCCACGGAGAGTCTCCACGTCGCCTTCGAGACGCAGGACGACGCCACGGTCGAGGCGTTCCATCGTGCCGCGACCGAGGCCGGCTATCCAGATGACGGCCCGCCGGGAGAGCGAGCGATCTACCACGACGGCTATTACGGCGCGTTCGTCCTCGACCCCGACGGGAACAGTGTCGAGGTCGTGAACCACAACCGTGGCTGAGAGCCGTTACTGGATGCCGGTGTCGAGGTGGAGATTCACCCGCGCCAAGCGCCCGCTCGGCACCTTCACGAGGCGAGGAGTGATCCCTTTGCCGATCCCGCGCCGCGGCGTCGTGACGCCATACGTGCCGGGCCTCAGCCTGACCGCGTAAGCGCCGCCGGCACGCGTTCGCACCTGCGCCACGACACGATCTCCCTTCTGGAACTGCAGGACCAAGCCGACCGCGGGTCGTTCGCACGGGTCATCCTCCCTACAAACCGGGCTCGTCGGCCCCTGCATGACGACGCCGCGGAGTCCCGAGGGCAAACGAGTCTGAACAGATCCCTCGGCGACCGCCGAGCCCAGCACAACGGCGAGCAGCATCACCGGCACGAGGCGCATGTCCGGCTGTCACTGTAGCCCCAAAATCGGGGTTGCACATGCCCCGCTCACGTCGTACGGTCACCACGCTGGCAGTTCGACCAGGAGGGGAGATGAAACGCGCAACAGCACGACCGCGTCGGCTCGGTCCGTTTGCCGGCGTGGTGTTTCTGGCCGCGGTCTTGACGGCGACCGTCGCGGCAGGCATGGCGCAAACCGGCTCGGCTGCACCGGCTGCAAAGCTGGACACCAAGCCGAAGTTCGACAAGGCCGTCGCGTTCGACACGTCGGCGCCGCTGAGCGAGCTCGCCAAGAACGCCAAGAAGGTCAAGGCGAAGGATCTGCCGGCCGAACGCGGGCCGGCGGTCAAAGACAAAGGGCATGGCGGCGACAATGCTCTTCAGGCGTCTCAGGTCGGTGCCGCCGCGATTCCGGGGACGACCGCGAACTTCGAAGGGCTCAGCAACAACGACAACTTCGCGTTGTACGGCGGACGAGTGAATCCGCCGGACCCCGTCGGCGACGTGGGACCGAACCACTATGTGGAGATGGTCAACCTCGCCTTCGCGGTCTACAGCAAGGCGGGCGTCCGGCTGCTCGGCCCAACGCCGATCGGCGCCCTCTGGGCAGGCTTCCCCATCGACGAGTGCACGGAGGCGTCCGGAGATCCGGTTGTCGTCCACGACCAGTTCGCAGATCGGTGGATCCTCACGCAGTTCACGACGCGCGGCCTCGACTTTCCCAACGAGCCGCTGAACAAGTTCTACAACTGCGTCGCGATCTCGACGACTAGCGACCCCACGGGATCGTACTTCCGCTATGCCTTCACCACCGGGTTCAACTTCCCGGACTATCCGAAATACGGCGTGTGGCGCGACTCGTACCTGATCACGACGAGGGAGTTCGGGATCCAGGACGAGTCCATCTACGGGATCGGCATCTATGGGCTCGAGCGCAACAAGATGCTCGCGGGCGACCCGAACGCCCGCGTCGCCAGCGTTCTGCTCGAGGACAGCGAGGTGCCGATCAACCTGATCGGCGACGGACTGCTCCCGCCGGACATCGACGGGAAGCAAAAGCCGAAGAACGCGGTGCCGGCGCCCATCGTTGGCACACAGGACGACGGCGGGCCGTACGGTGCGACATTCGACGCACTCAATATCTGGGAGTTCGACGTACATTGGAACTCGAGTCCAACGGCCTCGGTCAAGCTCGCGACCCAGCTGCCGGTCGCCGCGTTCGACTCGATCTACCCGTGTGCGCCGACAGCGAGGGACTGCCTCCCGCAGCCGGGCATCACCGACCCGGCGCAGTTCCTGGACATCCTGTCGTACCGCCAAAGGCCGACCTGGCGTCTCGCCTACCGCAACCTCAAGGACGCTGAGTCGATGGTGACCAACCAGTCCGTCGAGGCGACGCCGGGGATCGCCGGTGCGCGGTGGTACGAGATCCGGCGCACGAACGGCGCCTATTCGATTCGCCAGCAGGGGACATACGCTCCGAGCGACGGCGTTCACCGCTGGATGGGCAGCATCGCGCAGGACAAGAACGGCAACATGGCCATCGGCTACAGCGTCGTCAACGGCACGAACGTGTTCCCAGGGATCCGCTACACGGGGCGACTCGCAGGGGATCCGCTGGGGCAGATGACACTCGGCGAAGGCACGATCATCAACGGAAGTGGCGTGCAGACGACGACGAATTCGCGCTGGGGCGACTACACGTCGATGAACGTCGATCCAACGGACGACTGCACATTCTGGTACGTGAACGAGTACTACACGGCAGCGGGCCAAGCATCGTCGACGGCCGGCTGGCAGACACGGATCGCCAGCTTCCGACTGCCTGGATGCTGAGCACATAGTCGCGCGACGGACAACGACATGTGGGCCGGTGCGAGACAGTTCCTCGCACCGGCCCTTCTCGCCAAGAAGCCGTTGAGCTAGCGCGATCGCTTTTCGGCCCCCTTGTTCGGGCCGGCGAGAAGGTGTTTCAATCTCAGTGGTGTTCAAGCCGGGCCGGGTGCTTTCGGCTCTCGGCACCGCTGTTCGCAACGAGAACGTCCGGCGGGTCGAGCTCGCTTGGGGCGCTGCCATTGCTGCTGAGTGGGCTCATTTCGTCGCGCTCGGAGTCTTCGCCTACGAGCACGGCGGCACACCTGCCGTGGGCGTCGCGGGACTGGCCCGCCTGCTCCCGGCAGCGGTGGTCGCCCCGTTCGCAGCCTCCCTCGGCGATCACTTCCGCCGAGAGCGCTTCCTGCTCACGATGACGCTCATTGGATCGGCCTCCCTCGCGGCATCTGCAGCGGCCGCGTTCGCCGGCAATCGGATGCTCGTATTCACGTTCGCCGCAGTCGTCGGCCTGTCCTCGACGCTCTTCAGGCCCGCGCTGCAGGCGCTTCTCCCCTCGCTCGTGCGGACTCCCGCGGAGCTGATCGCGGCGAATGCCGCGACCTCGACGATCGAGAGCGTCGGAACTCTCGCGGGACCGTTGCTCGCCGGCGTGCTCGTTGCCGTGGCGGACGTCGGCGTCGTCTTCCTCGTCTGCTCCGCCACGCTGCTGCTAGGCGCAGCGCTGCTTGCGCGCGTCCGCGTCGAGAGGCAGCTCGCCGTCGCCACAGCCCGCGACGCGGTCGACGCCCGGGAGATGATCGCGGCCGGCTTTCGAGCCGTCGCGCACTCAGCGAATACACGGCTCGTCGCCGGGCTCATCATCGCCCAGACATTTGTTCGCGGCGCCTTGAACGTCCTGATCGTCGTCGTGGTCTTCCGCGTCCTCGACGGAAGTGCTTCCGACGTTGGTTACCTGACTGCAGCGATCGGGATCGGCGGGTTGGTCGGAGCGATCGGAGCGATGGCGCTTCCAGGGAGACGACTCGCAGTTCCTTTCGGCCTCGCGCTCGTCTTCTGGGGCGTTCCGATCGCCCTGATCGCCGCGCATCCAACCTTCGCCTCCTCAGTCCTGCTACTGGCAGTCGTCGGCGCCGCCAACAGCGTGGAGGACGTGACCGTCTTCACGCTCCTGCAGCGCATCGTTCCCAACCAAACCCTCACGCGTGTGCTCGGCCTGGTCTGGGGACTCGCAATGGGAGGTGTCGCAATCGGCTCGATCGCCGCGCCGGCAATCGTCGGAGCCATCGGCCCGCGTCTTGCCTTCGTGGTCGTCGGCGCGATCCTGCCCGTGCTGGCGTTGTTCAGCTACCGCAGGCTGGTCGAGATCGACCGGACGATCATCCCGTCGCCCGAGCTCGAGCTCATCGAGCAGGTGCCGATGTTCGCGCCGCTCTCGATCGCAACGAAGGAGCTCGTAGCGTCGAGGTTGATCCCGACGACGGTCCCGGCCGGCGAGGCGGTCATCCGGTCCGGTGAGAGGGGAGACCGGTTCTACATCGTCGGAGACGGCGAGTTCGAGATCGACGCCGACGGCTTGCACGAGATTGCCCGACACGCGGACTACTTCGGCGAGATCGCGTTGCTGCGCGACGTTCCACGCACGGCAACGGTCAAGGCAACCGTCCACTCTCACCTCTTCGCCCTCAAGCGTGAGGACTTTCTCGCGGCGGTTACAGGACATTCCATGGCGCACGCGGCCGGGCAGGAGGTGGCCGACGCGCGTCTGGCGGGAGTCGAGAAGACCGGCGAGCCCTCGTCGGCCTGAAGGAGGCTCATCCCGGCTCGGCCGAAGGTATTGCGTCGAGTTCCTCGAGAGTGGGCGCCGCACGGATCGACGGGCTGAGCGTTCCCCAGAGCGCGAGCACGAGAGCGGTAGCGGCGAAGACCGCAATGGTTGCCCGAGCCGAAATGTTCGCCAGCAGGACACCGGCGGCGAGCGGACCGAGCGGCGCGACGAGGAGTGCGATCGTGCTCCGAGCTGCTTCGGCACGGCCGAGCAACCGGTCCGGAGTCATCGCAATGCCGTACCCGCGGACGACGGAATCGGTCGAAGGGATGGCGAGCGCCGTCGGGAGAATGCTCGCCGCAAGCACGTAGACGTTCGGCCAGACCACGAAGAGCGCGCAGCCGAGCCAGGTCCAGAGCTCGAGCACGAGCACCGCTCGCACCGGAAGCACGCTTCGCACGAGCGGCGAGAGGACCGAGCCGAGCAACAGGCAACCCCCGAAGGCCGCGACAAGCAGACCCACTGCGCCTCCCGACAATCCTTGCTCCGTCCCGATGACGACGACAGCCAGGAGAACGCCTGGCCCGATGAAGTTCGTGAGGCCGTAGAGGAACGCGCAGGTCCGCAGGAACGGCCGGCTCCAGAGGAAGCGGAAACCGGCCGCGAGTTGCGAACGCAACGGAGCCGGATCGCGCTGACGTTCTTCCTGGAACGGCGCCCGCATCGCAAGGAGCGAAACCGTGGAGAAGGCGTACGAGACGGCGTCCACGGCGAACGGCAAGGCACGCCCGGCCGTGAAGAGCGCGCCGCCAAGTGGCGGCCCGGCGAGTTGAACGGCGGCCTGGCGTCCCGTCTGCGCCGCCGTGGCGGCCGGGAGCTGGCGCCTCGGCACGACCGCACGCAGAGCGCCGACCTGCGCGGGACTGAAGAGCGTGGCCCCGGCGCCCTCAACGAACGCAACGAGCACGATCAGCCAGAACGGGCTCTCTCCGGCGACGATCGTTGCTGCAAGAGCAGTGAGCGCGAGGACGCGCATCCCGTCGGCCCCGATCATCAGCCACTTACGATTCCACCGGTCCGCGGCCGCACCGGCGGGTAGCGCAAGGAGCGCCGTCGGAAGCGTTCGCGCGAACCCGACGACCCCTGCCTTCGCCGCCGAGCCCGTGACGGCGAGCGCGAGCAGCGGGTACGCAATGGAGCTCAGCTGCGTGCCGGCGCCGGACAGCAGCTGGCCGGTCTGGAGGAGAAGGAAGTCGCGGTTTCGGCGAAGAGGAACCGCGGTCACACGCCGACGTTAAACAGCTACGGCGAAGCCGAGTCGGCGAGGTGGTCCCGCCACGACCATTGCGGCTCGTAGCCGAGCAGCCTGCGCGCCTTCTGGATCGACAGAAGCGTGTCGAACTCTCCCGCGGTGGGCCGATACGGCACCGACGGGTAGATCTCCGCCATCAGCTCTGCGCTCGGGCGATTCATGACCGTGTCAGCCGCTGCGACGATGAAGTGCTCTGCACCGACGTCGGCGTCGAGCGCGAGCCGGCAGCTTTGGGCAACGTCACGTGCGTCGACGTAGCCCCACAGGTTCCAGCGGCGCAATGAGGCGTCGCTCCAGAAGGACGGAAACCGCTCGTAGTCGGGCGGCTCCATGATGTTCGAGAACCGAAGCGCGACATGCGGCGTCCCCGTCCAGCGGTGCAGCTGACGGCCGAGCTCTTCCGACAGGAGCTTCGAAAGCGCGTAGCTCGACTCCGGGCGCGGCGGATGCTCCTCGTCGATCGGCGCATACGCGGGTGGCTCCCTGTCGAACGGAAGGCCGAGGATCGTCTCGCTCGATGCCCACACGACGCGATCGAGGCGCAGCAAGCGCGCCGCCTCGAAGACGTTGTACGTGCTGAGCATGTTCGTCCTGAACGTCGCCTGCTCCGTGTGGATGTTGGGTGCGGGAATGGCTGCAAGGTGAACAACGGCCTCGACGCCGGCAAGGCACTCGACCGTCTGTCCGAAGTCGGTCAGATCCGCGAAGAGAAACGGCGCCGCCGGCTCGACGGGCGGGACGACGTCCACGGACCGGACGTCATGCTCGCGGTGGAGGAGCTCGCGGACGCAGGCGCGGCCGGCCTTCCCGCTGGCTCCGGTGACGGCGACCTTCACGCCGGCGAAGCTTACGACCCCGGGATCGGGCCCCGCAGCGCGCGCCGCGGGACCCGACCGGTGCGGCCCCTAGCCGTTGTCGTCGTTCGCAGCCGCCTGCGCAGCAGCCTCCTCCGGACTGAGCCGGATGATCTGCTCGCAGCCGCGGAACCTGGCAGGGTCGTGCCGGATCACGTACGCGACGTCGTAGCCCGGTCCGCAATTGAGGATGTCGGGCTGGTTGTCGTTCGCAAGCGCATGAAGAATGTCGTTCCCGGGCCCGTCGGACTGGACGTCGGCACCCGCGCCCGCCCAGGTCACGTCGTTGCCTTCTCCGGTGAAGATGGCGTCATTGCCGGGACCGCCGCGGGCCACGTCGTTCCCGCGACCGGCGTAGATGACATCGTTGCCGTCGTGCCCCCGGATGTTGTCGTTACCGGCTCTGCCGTAGATCAGGTCGCCCGCCGGAGTCCCGTTGAGCGTGTCAGGGCCGTCCGTCCCACGGATGAGGTCGAGACTCGCCGCTGAGGCCGCAGCGACCAGCACGAGCGCCGCCACGACCGCCAGAACGATCAACTTCGTTTTCACTGTGGACCTCCGCGTCGAGGATCGTTGACGTGCCCGTTATTCCAGGCGCGTATGTGCACGCCATGAGCGCTGCGTAAGCCGACGTCAGCGCTGCGTAAACGCGTGTAAAGCGTGGAGCTCGTTGGCACCGACGGGCTGAGGCAAACGAATCGTGAACTCCGTCCCCGTCTCCGCGGCGGCGACGTGCGCATCGCCTCCCATCGCGTGCGCGAGCTCGCGGACGATTGCCAGTCCGAGGCCCGTGCCTACCGGCCGATGGCCGTTGTATCGCCGGTAGAGGAAGAAGCGATCGAACGCGTGCGGGATCTCGTCCTGCGCGATCCCCGGGCCCGTGTCCCTGACCGTGATCTCTCCGGGTCCCGTGACGAGCGTGACCGTGCCACTCGCTGGAGTGCAGCGCAGTGCGTTCTCGACGAGGTTCGACACCGCCTGGAGCAAGCGGTCGGGATCCGCTGTCGCGCGAGCGTACCGTCCCGGTTGAAGGTCGATTCGGACGTCCAGATCGCGTGCACGTGACGCGTGGCGCGCGGAGCTCTCACGCGCGATCTCGGTCAGATCGACCGTGTGGAGGTGGATGTCGAATCGCCGCTGGTCGAGCCGGGCGAGGTTGATCAGGTCTGCGATCAGGCGCTCGAGGCGAGCCGCCTCCGCGCGAATGACCTTGACGGCATGCTCCGGCGTCAGGACTCCTTCGTCGAGAGCCTCGGAGTAGCCAAGGATCGCCGTCAGCGGCGTCTTCAGCTCGTGGCTGACCGACAGCAGGAACGAGCGCTCGGCCGCGCGTGCACGTGTGAGCTGGTCGGCCATCGTGTTGAACGACTCGGCGAGGCCGCGCAGCTCCGTCGGCCCTGCGAGCGGGAGCGGCTCGGGATCGTCGCCGTCGGCGAGGCGCCTGCTCGCGCTTGCGACCCGGAGCACCGGGCGCGCGATGCTGCGGGCGAGCATCGCGGCGACCGCGGCGGCGAGCAGGCAGCCGAGCCCGCCCGCCGCCGCGAGTGCGACCCAGAACGGCCGGCTCTCGGCTCGCACCGAGCTCGCCGTGCGGAGAAGCACGACGACATCAGGGCCGGTTGCCCGGGACGCATACAGGTAGTCGCGGTCGTTGATCGTGATCCGGCCGGTTGGGCTGTCGGGAAGAAGCAGCCGGGCCTGTTTCTTCGGGAGCACCGACAGCCGCTCGTCCTGGGTAGCCAGAAAGCGGCCGAACTGGCCGGCCGCAGGATGCAGGTTCTCGTGTGCGAGGAGCGCGACCTGCCGTTGAAGGCCGCTGTAGGCAGCGTGCTCGAGCGACCGTCGCACGAGGATAGGCGCCGACGAGCAGCGAGATGGAGACCGCCGCCAGAACGGCTGCGCCGATCGCGAGCCGCAGACGCGTCTGGAGCGACATCATGCCCCCTGAGTGGCGTGGCTCTCGAGTATGCGGTAGCCGACGCCGCGGACCGTCTGGATCAGCTCGGGTCGCCCGAGCTTCTTGCGGAGCTGCGCGACATGGACGTCGACCGTGCGCGTTCCGCCCGCAAACGACAGACCCCAGACGCGGTCGAGGAGGCGGTCGCGGGTCACGACGTGGCCGGCATGTCGGGCGAGCTCTGCCAGGAGCTCGAACTCGAGCGTACGCAGCGTCACCGTCGACCCGTCCATCGTGACGCTCCGGCTCCGGAGGTCGACTCGCAGCCCGTCGAGCTCGAGCACTCGAGACTCGGGCGAGGTGGGCTCGGTCCGCCGCAGGATCGCGCGGACGCGGGCAACGAGCTCACGGGGCGAGAACGGCTTCGTGATGTAGTCGTCGGCTCCGAGCTCGAGGCCGACGATTCGGTCCGCCTCTTCGTCGCGCGCCGTCAGGATCAGGATCGGGATGTCTCCGCCGCCGCGAAGCCGCCGGCACAGCTCGAATCCGTCGACGTCCGGCAGGCCGAGATCGAGCACGACGAAGCGAGGTTGCGTGCGCTCGACTGCTTCCATGCCGCCGTTGCCCGTGGATTCTCGTACGACTTCGAAGCCGGCCTGCTCGAGGTACGCACCGACGAGCGCGCCGATCGCATCGTCGTCCTCGATCACAAGCGCCACTCCGCTCACGGCCTGAGCACCCTCACCGCGATCACGAACCTCCCCATGTGATCCACTTCTGCGACATCGCCGCGGCGCAGGCGGATGAGGCGAACGCGGCGCCCGTCGAGCGTGACGACCGTCGCGCGGTTGACGCGAAACCTCTTCCGAGTCCCGTCCAGCTCGCGGATGACGAACCGCGGCGGGACCACGCGGACGACAATGCCCCGGTCGATCTTCTTCCCGGCAGCAGCGCTGGACGACGCGAAGACGAGGGCAGCGCAAACGAGCACGAGCCAGAGACGTCGCATGCCGGGATGCTGGCCGAGCCGGGTCAGGGCAGCGTGTGCGGCGTGTAAAGCGAACGTAAAACGGGTCTGCGCAGAGCTAGCTGTAGCCCTGCGACGCTGCGTATTCCTCGGCCACGCGCTTTGGCACGGTGAAGGCCCAGGCGTCTTCGACGAGATCGCGCATCTCGTCCGCGTCGATCGCGGCCAGGCGTACGTGAACCCAGTGGTAGCGCATGTCGGACTTGCCCGGCAGCGAGAACTTCTCCGGCTCGGACTCGACGAGAGCGTTCCGCCACTCCTTCGGGAAAGCGAAACCCATGGTCGAGCCGTCGCGAGAGAAGGACAGATAGACGATCCTGCCGACTCGGAACTTCACTCGCCCGCGCACGAAACCCTCGCTGCTGCGAGGAAGGGTCCCCGCAAACGCCCGAACGTCGTCCATCGTCACCACGGCTTCGTCAGCGGCCAGCATACGGGCCGCATGCAGCAGCTCAGTCGCTGACGCTGGCGACGAGCTTGCCCTGGGCGTGTCCTTCTCCCATGTACCGGAGGGCGTCGGCGATCTCGCTGAGCTCGTAACGTCTCTCCACGACCGGTTTCACCTTCTCGGACTCGATCAGCTCGCGGAGAACGCGCAGGTCCGGCCTGTTGAGATTTGCGATGAAGAATTTCGCCTTCTGGCTGCCCCGCAACGCCGAGAGCCGCACCTTGAGGACCTGACTCAGCGGACCGAGCAAGCTGCCCCCGTCCGGTGCTCCGACGATGACGAGCACCGCCTGCGGGTTGAGAACACGCCGGTACTGCGACCAGGACTTGGTCGCCGCAATATCGAGGATCAGGTCGTAGCGCCGGCGGGTCAACGTGAAGTCCTCTTGGGTGTAGTCGATGACGTGGTCGGCACCGAGTGACTGCGCGAGCTCGACGTTCCTCGTCCGGCACACAGCTGTCACCTCGGCTCCGAGCGCTTTGGCGATCTGGACGGCGAAGGTGCCGACTCCGCCCGAAGCCCCGTTGACCAGGACCTGCTGCCCCGGCTCGAGGTGTCCGTGGTCGCGCAGGCCCTGCAACGCCGTGATCGCCGCTACGGGCACGGCCGCCGCCTCCTCGAAGGTGAGGTTGGACGGTTTCGGCGCGACTCCGTTGCGGACGCACACATACTCTGCGAAGGCTCCGTTGCGTCCGCCGAAGACCTCGTCACCGACCTGCAGGTCGCCGACGTCTCGGCCGACCGCCTCCACGGTGCCTGCGAAGTCGCCGCCGAGGAGCTCCGACCTGGGTTTGAGCAGTCCGACCATCGGGCGTGCGATGTAGGGCGTGCCCGTCAGCGTGTACCAGTCGCCACGGTTCACCGAAGTCGCGTGGACGCGCACCAGCACGCCGTCGTCGACGAGCTCCGGCCTCTCGACCTCTGTGAGCTTCAGAGCGTCCGGTGGCCCGTAGTTCTCCCGAATGACGGCCTTCATCTTCGACGCCTGATCCTTCGCGGTCGCCGTCGCCATCATGCCTCCTTCGTACAGCGTAAGTTTACGGCGTAAGATAGACGTACAACGTAAGATCTGTCAATGGCGACGCACGCAGAGCCGCGGGTTCCGCTCAGCCGCGACCGGATCCTGCGCGCGGCGCTCGAGCTAGCCGACGAGGTTGGGATCGAGGCACTGACCATGCGCAAGCTCGGTCAGACCCTCGGCTTCGAGGCGATGTCGCTCTACAACTACGTCGCCAACAAGGACGACCTGCTCGACGGCATCGTCGACCTCGTCCTGGCCGAGACGGAACCGCCGTCGCCCGCAGGCGACTGGGACAAGGCGGTCCGGCGAAGCGCGATCTCCGTCCACGACGCTCTCCAGCGCCACGCCTGGGCGTGCAATCTGCTGATGTCGCCACCACGGATCCGCCCGGCTCGGCTGCGCTATATGGACTCCCTCCTCGGCCGGCTACGCGAAGCGGGCTTCTCCGCCGACACGACCTATCACGCGTATCACGTTCTCGACGCACACATCTTCGGCTTCTCCCTCTGGCAGGCGAGTCACTCCTACACCCCGGCCGAGACGGCGGACATGGTGGCGATGTTCGTGCGGATGATCCCCGCGGACGAGTACCCCTATCTCCACGAACACGGCGAACAGCACCTCAGCGAACATCCCCCGCGCCAAGAAGTGAGCGCCTTCGAGCTGGGCCTCGACTTCATAATCGACGGCCTCAAGAAGATCCACGACACAGCCGGCGCCTGAACCCCAGGTCGTCGTCGAACGCCCGCCGCCGACGGCAGATCATCATGGCCGCGAAGCGGCCGGATTTGCCGGCGTTAGGCGCTAGCCCGCGTCGTCGACGGCATACAGCCGCCATTCGTCGGGAACGCCCTTCAGTGCTGCTGTCCCGCGCTCCCGGAAGCGGAGGCCGGAGCCGGCAACGAGGTCCTTCACGGTGCTCGAGACGAGCACCTCGCCCGGCTGCGCCTCCTTTGCGACGCGCGCACCGATGTGCACGGCGATGCCTCCGACCTTCCCGTCCATGACCTCGCACTCGCCGGTGTGAAGACCAGCGCGGATCTCGAGCCCAAGTTCGCGCACGCTCTCCGTGATCGCACAGGCGCAGCGGACCGCACGCGCTGGGCCGTCGAACCGGGCGAAGAAGCCGTCACCCGCGACGTCGAGCTCCGCGCCTCGAAAACGAACGAGCTCACGCCGAATCGCGGCGTGGTGGCGTGCAAGTAGCTCCCGCCACGCACGATCGCCGAGCTCTGTCGCCTTCGCTGTCGAGCCGACGATGTCGGTAAAGAGAATCGTCGCCAGAACGCGGTCCGGTTCCGCTTCCTCCCAGCTGCCGGCGTCCCACACCTCCTTCAGGAACCGTTCGATCTCGTCCCCGACGAGAGCTGCCCCAGTGCCAAAGGAGAGGTGTCCTACCCCCGGGATCTCGACCACGCGTGCCGTCGGGATCTGCGACGCGATGTAGCGCGCCACTTCCACCGGAACGATCGTGTCTTCCGAGCCGTGCAGGATGAGTGTCGGGACGCGAACCGCTGACAAGATGTGTCGGACGTCGATCTCCTTGTTCATTCGGTGAAGCGCCTCGAGCGCACCGGGGCTGGCGCCAAACCGGAGCATCTGCAGAAAGGAGTCCACCTCCGCCTCTGTGAATCGGCCAAGGCTCTGAACCGCCTCTCTCGCCTGCTCCCGTGGTCCGAAAATGCGCAGCGCGCGCTCGACCTCCCGCTCGTACTCGTCTTCGGTCTGGCCCGACGGGTAGTCGGGCGCCCACATCCGCCGCGGAAAGGCGCTGCGAATAACGAGCGCCGCGGTCCGCTCGGGGTAGGTCGCGGCGAACAGAAGGCTCATCGCCGCTCCCTCCGACAGGCCGTAGAAGGCGGCACGCCGTGAGCCGACAGCGTCCATCACAGCGCGGACGTCGTCCATTCGCGTCTCGAGCGTCGGCGCGCCGCTCACACCATCGGACATCCCAGTGCCGCGCTTGTCGAACCGGATGAGTCTTGAAAACGACGACAGTCCCTCGAGAAACGGCACGAAGCTCGGAATCGTCCAGTGGAGCTCGAGATGCGTGACGTACCCCGGCACGAAGACGAGGTCGAAGGGGCCCTCGCCGCTGACCTGATACGCGATGTTGACGTCACCGCTCTTGGCGTACTGGACGTCCGGGACTTTCATGGCGACAGTCTCTGCCGCGGCCGGGGGTTTGCGCAATGTGGCACCTTCACCCGCGACCTAAACCCGCAAATCCTCCGCCGATGCCGGCTCAGCCGGCGTCGGCCGTTAACGGCGCGAATCGAAATCGAACGCCGGAGGATCATCATGGCCGCGAAGCGGCCGGATCCTCCGGCGGAGGGAGTGGAGGCGGCGGGAATCGAACCCGCGTCCGCGGACGCACCGGTCAGAACCTCTACAAGCTTGTTCCGCCGTTGAATCTCACCCGACGGCCGGAGGCGGACGCCCTACCGGCGGGCCAGCCATCCTTTGGTGTCGCGCCTTGGGCGATTGGCTCTCCCTCCGCGCCGAGCCCGTTGTTGGCGCCGCTACCCGAACCACGGGCCGAATCCGGAGCGACGTCGTTACCTAACTAGGTTAGGCAGCGAGTGCGAGCTTGTTGTTCGCACTTACTTGGTTTGCCGGTGGATTTACGAGGCCAACCGGCGACCTCGGCTTGCAGCTCTGCCGGAGAATCGACCACGTCGAAACCAGGTCGCCCCCGTATGTTTCGGGACATTGTAGCCGCGGTGTCTGGCACCGGACGAGGCCGGTGAGGCCACGTCCGGTGCAGGCTTGTCTAGAGGCCGGCCGGTTTCGCCAACTGAACGACCTCGTACGCCGTCGCGGATCGCCGGGGTTCGCCACGCCGAACCGGCGTTGACCGCGTACAGCCGACTCCCGAGCTCGTCGATCGTCGTCGGGACGTCGAAGTCCGGATCCGTCAGACGGGTGACGACCTCCCCGGACGAGAGGTCCGTTGCGAGGTCGATGACCGCGACCTCGTTGTGCCTGTTCTGAACCACGTAGAGGATCTTTCCGGACAGGAGGATGCCGTCGCCGTTCGGCACGCTCTCGGTTCCGAGATCGATCTCGTTAGCGTCGCCGGTTTCAGGATCGATACGGAACAGCTCGCCTGTGTCTGACCGGACAGCGATCAGGGTCTTGCCGTCCGGCGTTACGTCGATACCGTTCAGGTTGACGAGGTTTGCGGTCAAGCGTGATCGCCTCGAAGTCGTCCGCGAGCGCCCCGCCCGGCCCGATCGGCACCTTGTAGAGGACTGCTCGTCGTGAGTCAGTGAAGTACGCCGCCTTCGTCGTCGCGACGACGTCGTTGACGAACGTGTCCGGCGGCGTCGACGCGAAGTCGTACCTCACGAGCAGATCCCCCGTCTCTGCGTCATAGACGTACCCGTCACCGGTTCCGGCGCCGGCGACGAAGGTCGCTTGTGCGGTCGAGCTCAATCCCGGTCGCCGGCCGTCCCTGGCCACCCTGTACGAGATTCGCCTGCTCGCCGGTGCGGAGATCGCCGACGGCGATCGCTCCGGTCACGCGGGAGCCGACGTAGAACGTCGTGCCCTTTCCGACTTCGATGCCCTCCGGTTGAACCCGCCGTCGAGCGGGATTACTTCGGGAAAGGCGGACTTGCCAGCCGAAGATCCGCCTGCCAGCGCCGCAGCCGCAATGACGGCCGCGGCCAAAGAAACAACACGAAGCATCAGTTACCCCCTGTCTGATTGCCTGTCCCCTCAGGTTACGGAAGCACTGCTCGGATACCTCAGCGGAGCCGCGGCTTCGCCAACTGGACGACCTGATACTCAGCGGCACCTGGGTTTGGCACTCCGAAGCGCGCGTTGACTGCATAGAGCCGACGGCCGAGATCGTCGATCGTCGTCGGAACCGCGAAGTCCGGGTCGGACAGCCGCGTGACGACGCGTGCCCGAAGCGAAGTTCGCCGCCAGTGCAGATGACCGCCACGCGGTTGTTCTGGTTCTGGACGACGTAGAGCGTCCTGCCGGTCAGGAGAATCCCGTCGCCGTTCGGGACGCTCTCCCCGTCGGCGAGTTGGATCTCGCGCGCGACGCCGGTTGTCGGGTTGATCCGGAACAGCTTGCCGGTGTTCGATCTGCACCGCGACCAGCGTCTTGCCGTTTCGGGTCGCGTCGATGCCATTGAGGTTGAAGCTCCGGCAGGTCGAGAACGAGTCGCCGGTGAGCGTGACTCGTCGCGAACGCGCCCGAGCGCCCCGCCGGGACCGATCGGCACCTTGTAGAGGACGGCCTTTCGCGAATCGGTGAAGTACGCGGCGGAGTGTGTGACGACCACGTCGTTGATGAACGTGTCCCCGCTCGTGAAGTCGTAGGTGCGGACCAGCGCACCTGTCCTCGCGTTGTAGACATACCCATCGCCGGTCCCGGCGCCTGCGACGAAGAGCCGGTTGCGGCTGAACTCGATACCGGTTGCCAACCGTCCGGCTCCGCCCGGAACGAAAATCGCCCCGGTGCCAGTACGGAGATTGCCGCGAAAGATCGCACCGGTGACGCGCGATCCGACGTAGAACGTCGTGCCCCTCCCGACCTCGATGCCCTCCGGCTGGAACCCCGCCGGGAGCTGGATTACCTCCGGAAAGGCGGTCTTGCCAGCTGTAGATCCGCCTGCGAGCGCCGCAGCAGCGATGACGGCCGCGGCCAAGGAAACAACGCGAAGCATCAGTTACCCCCTGTCTGACTGCCTGCTGTCCTTCAGGTTACGCAAGCCGCGCGCAAGCGGATCGTTGCCAACGGCACTAACGGCGTGACTTGAGGGCCCGCTCCATCTGGCGATCCGCCTCGCGCTTCGCCATGTCACGCCGCTTGTCGCGCAGCTCCTTGCCCCGGGCAAGCGCGAGCTCGACCTTCACCCGCCCGTTCTTGAAGTAGAGCTTCGTCGGGACGAGCGTGAGGCCGCGTTGCGCGACCTTTCCGGCGAGCGAGGCGATCTCCTTTCGGTGCAGGAGGAGCTTCCGGTCGCGATCCGGATCGTGGTTGGCCAGGTTCCCCTGCTCGTAAACCGAGATGTGCGCACCGACGAGCCACGCCTCCTCGCCGCGCACGTCCGCATACGCCTGCTGCAGGGAAGCCCGCCCGTCGCGAAGCGACTTCACCTCGGTCCCGGTGAGCACGACGCCGGCCTCGATCCGGTCGAGGAGGTGGTAGTCGTGCCGCGCGCGGCGGTTGTCGACGATCAGGTGTTCGCCAGTCCTAGCCAAACGGCCAGTGTAGACCGAGGATCTCTGTTCCTTCGGTTCAGAGAAGGGCGACCTACACTCGTGCTTCCGACGTTCTTCGGAACGGGGGGAGGAAACAGTTTGGAGCCAGGGGAGCCGCAGCCCCGACAGGCAAGAGCGCGTCGAGCACTGCTCTGCGCGCTTGTCGCCGGCGTTGCCTTCATCGTCATTCCGGGAGCGCTTCGCCGCCGCGGACGACGATCCGGCACCGACGCCGCCGGTGACACACGACGCCGGTGCCGGAGCCGACCCCCGATCCGGCCCCGCCGCTTCAACGAAGCCGAAGCAGGCCTCGAAGCCCCCGCCGACATCGCACGCCAGCCAGACGTCCGACGCCGGTCGATCACCATCGCGCCCGACTCACGCCCCGGCGCCGATCACAGCGATCTGCCGCGGCTCGGGTGCGGACGCAGCCGCAGGTCTATCACGCGCCCACCATCCGACGGCCCGAGCCGGTCACTTTCACGACGCGGCACGTGCGCCCCTCGCCGATAGCGGTACACAAGCCGGCCGCCTCCGACCGAAACACAGGCGCAAGGCTCCGAAGAGGAAGCACTCCGCGTCAAGCACAAGGCTCACCGAGCCGCGCACCTCGCCAAGAAGGCGACCGCGGCGCATACTACTGTTCTGCCGACACCACAGCCCCGGAGTGCGGCTGCGGCGTCCCTCCTCTACCGAACCCGGCTCGGCCCGGCTCCGGCGGACCGACCGGCCTTGCTCCTTCCTGATCGTCCTCGGGCTTGTCGGCGCGATCGCGTGCTTCGCGCTCGCGCTCGTGCCCGCCGACGTACATGAGGTGGCGCCCTGCGGTCATCTTCGCGTCGGAGCGTCACGCTCGACCTGACCGTGGCGGGGCTGGCGCTCCTGACGATCGCGCCTGCATGCGTCATTGTGGGGAAGGTCCTAAGCGCATGGCATGTCTCTGCTCGCCCTCGTCTGCGGCCCTCGTTGCCTGCGCAGTCCCGCAGGCGTCCGCGCGAACGCTCGCTCTGCCGGGCGACACTCACCGTTGAAGCAACGGGCCCGGACGGAGCCGCCGTCTCGTACGACATGCGGCGGCTAACTGCACGCCCGGCTCCGGATCGACGTTCCCACTCGGGACCGACCGCTGTGAGCTGCATCGGACCCGGCACCGGGGCGACCGCGGGCTTCAAGGTGACGGTCGTCGACACGACGCCTCCGACGGTCACGCCGCCCGCGAACGTGACGGTGACACCGGCAACCATGCCGGGGCACTGCGTCACCTACGGCGCCGCATCCGCGACGATCTCGTCAAGGGCCCGATCACGCCGACGTGCTCGCCGGCGTCAGGCTCGAACTTCACCGTCGGCACCACCACCGTGACTTGCTCGGCGAGCGACGGCACGAACACGGGGACCGCACTTCACGCGTCACCGTCAACTTCGTCGATAGCACACCGCCGACCTTGTCCGTTCCAGGCCGATCACCGCGGAGGCGACGGGCCCCAGGCCGGAGCCACTGCGTTTTCCGTCACGGCGAGCGACGTCGGTCGATCCCGCGCCGACCGTCTCGTGCGATCACGCTCCGGACGACTTCCCGCTCGGCACCACTACGGTCTCCTGCACCGCGAAGGACGCAGCCGGCAACACCTCCGCGCCGGCGACGTTCACCATCAGCGTCGTCGACCGCCGGCGCCGACCGTCAAGACGCCGGGCACGATCACGGTTGAGGCCACCGGCCCGAGCGGCGCAGCCGCGACGCTTTGCCGTGACGGCGAGCCGACGCCGTCGATCCATCACCTTCCGTCACCTGTAACAAGACCTCAGGCGACACATTCCCGGTCGGCACGACGCAGGTTTCCTGCACCGCGAAAGACGCGTCGAACAACACGTCCGCACCCGCTGTCTTCAACGTGAACATCACCGACACGACCCCGCCGCAGCTCTGAAGAACATGCCGGCGGACATCACCGCCGAGGCGAACAGCCCGACCGGCTCGAAGGTGAACTTCCTCGTCACCGACCGCTGTCGACATCGTCGACGGACCGATGCCGAACGTCGGGTGTGCTCCCGAATCCGGATCGACGTTCGCGTTGGGCGTGAACACCGTCACGTGCTCGAGCTCGGATTCCAGAGGCAATCGGGGCTCGGCAACGTTCAAGGTGAAGATCGTCGACACGACGCCGCCGGTCGTCATCCCGCCCGGGAGACACGAGCGTGTACGCGTCGACCGACAGCGGCTCGTATGCCCTCGACCAGGGCCCGATCTTTGCCTTCGTGCACGGCGCGCATGCCTCCGACATCGCCGACCCGCACCCGGTGGTCACGAGCGACCATCCGGTGTTCTTCGGAGTCGGGACCACGACCGTCACGTTCACTGCGAGGGACGCGAGCGGGAACAAGGCCTCCGCCACCGCGAAGCTGACCTTGCTCCCGAAGCCCGCCCCCGGCACGACGCCGCCCGCCCTGCCCCCGCCGCGTGACAACAAGCCGCCCGGCGAACGTGACCGGAGTCGCGGTGAAGAGCGGCGACGCCCGAGTCACGCTCACGTGGAGGAACCCCACTGACGCGGATTTCGACCATACGGAGATCAGCCGCACGACCACGCAGACCGGCTTCAAGGCCACCGGAACCGTCGTCTACCGCGGCAAGGGCACGTCCTACACCGACCGCGGCCTACGAAACGGCGTCGAGTATCGCTACGTCATTGCCACGGTCGACAAGACCGGGAATGCCTCCGCAGGCGTCGCGACCGCCGTCATGCCCAAGGCGAACCTCCTCCGGACACCGGCCGACGGCGCGCGCCTCAAGAAGGTCCCCGAAGCAGTTCCGCTGGAAGGCCGATCCGCGGGCCGGCCTATTACAACCTCCAGCTCTACGCCGGCGGCACGCTCGTCGCCCAGAGCACGGCGGAAATCGGGAAGAAGATCCTCAGCGTCTTCCCGACGAAGCCCGTCTACAACTTCAAGAGCCCGTGGAAGTGGCAGGGCCGCAAGTACAAGATGACGAAGGGCATCTACACCTGGTACGTCTGGCCCGGCTACGGCGCCCGCGAGGACGTCAACTACGGGCCGCTGATGGGGTCGGCCACCTTCCAGGTGACCCTCGCGAAATCGCGCTAGCGCGACGGGCCATCCAGAGGAGCGTGCCCATCAGGCTGGCGAACGGCAGGATCGACAGCGGAACCGCTACCGCCAGGGAGAGCATTAGCCGCCTCCCCGTGCTGATGATCGTGCCGAGCGCGGCCAGGAGCAGCAGCGCCAGGAAGATCAACCCGATGAACATTCGCTTCTTCATGTCTTGCAGTCTCGACCACTAGACGCGCGAAGTCCCTACGGTTTTCCCTACCTGCGAGTGCGGGCTGCATGTGAAAGCTCCACCTTTCCCTCGGCCTTCTCGATCTTTTCGACCCGGACGTCGATCGAGTCGCCGAGACGGTACGTTCGGCCGCCGCGGCGCCCGACGAGGGCCGTACCGAGCCCGTTGAGCTCGAAATAGTCGCCGGAGAGCCGCCTGGCGGGCAGATAGCCCTCGAACACCTCTCCGAAACGCACGAACAGGCCCGAGCTGATCGCGCCGATGATCTCCCCCTCGAAGGGGTCGTCCCAGCCGCGCTCGAAGAGCGTCGCGTCCAGGAGCCACGCCAGGCAGAGCTCGTCGGCCAGGTACTCGACCTGCGCCGCCTCCCGTTCCCGCATTGACGTGTGCTCCGCGAGACCGTCGAGATCCTCGGTCGGCGGCTCATCGGCGGCACCGAGCTCGCGCAGGATCGTCCGGTGCACGACGAGATCCGGATAGCGGCGGATCGGCGAGGTGAAGTGACAGTAAGCAGGGCTCGCCAGGCCGGCGTGACCAAGGTTCTCCGGGTGATAACGGGCCTGCTTCAACGAGCGGAGGACGAGCGCCGGAAAGGCCTCCCGTCCGCGGCCCGATCTCGAGACGTAGTCCATGACGAGCTCGCTGGTGTCCGCAGCGACCTTCGCTGCGGCGGCCGGCGAGAGCTGCTCGGGAGCAGGAGGGGTCGGCACGGACAGATCGGCGAGCTTCCGCAGCAGCAGCTCGATCGCTTGCGGATCGGGTCGTTCGTGGACCCGGAACAGCGTCTCCCGCCTGCGCCGCGACAGAAACTCCGCAACGGCCTCGTTGGCAGCGACCATCAGCTCCTCGACGAGGCGGTGTGCGGTCGGCTCGGCCTCCTTCCAGGCGCGCGCAACGCCGCCCGCGCCGTCGAACTCGAAGCTGATCTCAGGGCTCTCGATGCGGAGCGCCCCACGTGCGAACCGGCGCTCGCGCATTTCCGCGGTGAGCCTGTCCGTGAGCTCCAGTGCTGCCGCGATGTTCGCCGGGGCGTCACGTCGTTCGGCCTCGGCATAGGTCAAGCGCGCGTGGCTACGGATCACCGAGCGGTAGAACCTGGGCGGCGCGCCGTCCGGCGGCATCTCGACCGTCACGCACAGGCGGTCGGCATCCGGCCGGAGGCTGCAACGGTCCTCCGAAAGCTGTGGCGGCAGCATCGGCGCCACTGCGCCGGGTACGTAGGTCGAGAACGCTCGCGCCGCAGCGCCGCGATCGAGCGGCGTGCCTGCGGGCAGATACGCCGAGACGTCGGCGATGTGCACCCACCAGCGAAACCCATCGCCCTCCTGCCGTACCGAGATGGCGTCGTCGAAGTCCTTTGCCGTCTCGGGGTCGATCGTGAAGCAGAGCTGGTCTCGAAGGTCGACGCGGTCGCTCGTGCCGGGATCGGGATCGCGGTAGGGCTCGAAATCGGTCCGAGCGCCGGTGTGGACGAGCAGTCCCTCGAGGACGATCCGATGTCGTTCGCCTTGCCCAGTACGCGCTCTACGCGCGCGCGGCCGCGCCCAACTCGGATGACGGCGAGGTCGCCGGGTCGAACATCCCCGGCGCCGCGGCGGTCGATCGTGACGCGGGTGCCCGGGACGAAATACGGCTCGCCGAGGAGCAGCTTGCCGCGCTTGTCGACCTCGACGACCTGGAGGTCGTTCAGATCCGCAGGAAGCGGCGGATCGTGAGCCCGGACCCGGCGGCGCCGAGGAGTAGCCCTGTAACCAGCAGGATCAGGGCGTTCAACGAGAACGAAAGCGCGTTCACGTCATCGCCGGCATTGAGCGGGCCCGTGTGAAGCAGCGACGGCAGTGCGACCTCTTTGCCGATGACGAGCAACAGAACCGCGCCGAGCGCGCCGGCGACGCCGCAGAGCAGCCCCTCCAGCATGAACGGGCCGCGGACGAACCAGTTCGTCGCGCCGACGAGCTTCATGACCTCGATCTCGCGTCGACGGGAGAAGATGGAGAGGCGAATGGTGTTCGCGATCAGCAGCGTCGAGGCGGCTAACAAGAGCACGACCGCGACGATGAAGAAGATCTCGATCACGTGCGCGAGCTTGAGCACGCGGTGCGTCGTCTTCTTCCCGTAATCGACCTTGTCGATGCCGAGCTTGGGATCTGCTCGGAAGAGCTGCGCGACTTTCTCGACGTCGTCACCGCGCTTCGGGATCACCGTGAGTGCGTTCGGGAAGGGATTCGTCGGCAGCGCGCCGACCTCCTCCGGATGCTTCTTGCGCATGATCGCGAGCGCATCACGCTTCGAGACGAACTGCACGTCCTTGACGAGCGAGCTGGCGCCGGCAATCCGCGCGACCTCGTTCATCTGAGCCGACGAGGCACCCTTTGCGCAGGTGTCGTCGGTGCAGTAGTAGACGTGGACGACGAGCTCACGCTTGACGTGGTCGCTCCAGGACACGACCCACGTCCCGAAGGCGATGAAGAGGCCGAGCAGGAACATG
This sequence comes from uncultured Actinomycetes bacterium, assembly GCA_963759365.1. Taxonomy (GTDB): domain Bacteria; phylum Actinomycetota; class Thermoleophilia; order Gaiellales; family Gaiellaceae; genus 3-1-20CM-4-69-9. Next base: position 172,997 of record CAVWYX010000003.1, on the reverse strand, counting down.
CCGATCAGCACGGTCACCGTCGCGGCAAGCGTCGTCGACAGGTTTGCCCCGAGCGAGCGCAGCGATTCGGAGACGATGAGCCTGACGCGCTCCACTAGCTCTCGTAGCCGCCGCGGCGCTCGTCGCGCGCAAGGCGTCCATCTTCGAGCGCGATCACGCGGCGGCGCATCTTGTCGACCATCTCCCGGTCGTGCGTCACCATCAAGATCGTCGTGCCGGCACGGTTGATTCTGTAGAGAAGCTGCATGATCCCGACTGACGTGTCGGGGTCGAGATTCCCGGTCGGCTCGTCGCAGACGAGCAGCGGCGGATGGTTCACGAATGCGCGCGCGATGGATACGCGCTGCTGCTCGCCGCCCGAGAGCTCGTCGGGGAGCGAGTTCATCTTGTGCGAGAGGCCGACCATGTTCATGACCTCCGGCACCTTGCGGCGGATAGCCGCTGAGCTCTCTCCCTGCACCTTCAGCGCGTAGGCAACGTTCTCGGCAGCGTTGCGGGTCGGCAAGAGCTTGAAGTCCTGGAAGACGCAGCCGACGTTCCGGCGCAACAGCGGGACCTTCGAGCGGCGCAGTCGCGTGAGATCACGGCCGCCGACGATGATTCGGCCGCGCGTCGGCTCGAGCTCCTTGAGCAGCAAGCGGATGATCGTCGACTTGCCCGAGCCGGACGCGCCGACGCAAAAGACGAACTCGCCTTTCTCGATCACGAACGAGACGTCGGTCAGGGCGGCGACGTCCGGTTCGTAGATCTTCGTCACCGACTCGAACACGATCATCGCGCTCGGGCCGGCGACAGGCGCTTCCGGCACCTGCGGCTGCGCCTCTACGAGCGTTGGCGTTCTTATCTCTTCTGCCTGAAGGGTCAAATCCGCATGGGGGTCGAAGTGCCGCGCGGGGTTCGGGCGCGCACCGGGTGGAATGCGCGGGAGTCTAGCGAAAGCTCTAGACGACCTTGCCGGCAGCTCGTGCGAGAAGGTACGCGTGGATGAAGCCGTCCAGGTCGCCGTCCAGGACGCCCTGGGCGTTTCCGACCTCGTAATCCGTCCGGTGATCCTTGACCAATTGGTAGGGATGGAGGACGTAGCTGCGGATCGGGTTGCCACCGAAGCCCATGCTGACCACGCCGCGCTCCTTCGCGAGCTCCTGCTCCCGCTCCTCCTCGGCGAGCTCGGCGAGGCGTGACTCGCAGGATGCGCATCGCAGTCTGCTTGTTCGCCGTTTGAGAACGCTCGTTCTGACATTGGACGACAACGCCGGTCGGGATGTGTGTGATCCGGACGGCGGAGTCGGTCTTGTTCACGTGCTGGCCCCCCGCGCCCTGCGCCCTGTACGTGTCGATGCGCAGGTCGCTCTCGTCGATGTCGACGTTGCCGTTCTGCGAGAGCAACGGCGCCGGGATCACCTGGGCGAAAGAGGTGTGCCGGCGGTGAGCCTGGTCGAACGGACTGAGCCGGACGAGCCGATGCTTCCCGCGCTCCGCACGCAGGATGCCGTAGGCGTTCTCGCCCTCGACGGTGAAGGTCGCGGACTTCAGACCTGCTTCCTCCCCCGGGCTCGCCTCGATGACTTCGGTCTTGAAGCCGCGGCGGTCGGCCCAGCGTTCGTACATCCGCAGGAGCATCTCGGTGAAGTCCTGTGCATCGGTGCCGCCGACGTCGGACTGCAACGTGACGACCGCGTCACCGGCGTCGTACTCGCCGCTGAAGAGCGCTTCTTCCTGGAGGCGTTCGAGCTCCTTCCTCAGTGGTGCGACCGATTCGGCGATCTCGTGGTCCATGTCGCCGTCCATCGAGTAGAGCTCTTGCGCGTCCTCGTAGTCGCGCGTGAGCTGCTCGTAGCGGTCGAGTTTCCGTGCGACACGCGAGTGCTCGGTGGAGATCGTGGCCGCGCGTTCCTGGTCGTCCCAGAAACCGGGCTCTCCCATCTGTGTCTCTAACTCGTGTCGGCGAACCGCGAGCGCGTCCGGGTCAAAGGTAATCACGGACCCAGGCCAGCTGGGTCCTGATCTCCTCGAGCTGCTGCTCGAGCGGCTGTGCGCTCTCCTCGGCCATGCATCGATCGTAGCGAAGCGATTCACGTGTCCCGCACCGCCGGCTGTGCAAGCAAAAGTCACACACTCGGCACGAACTCCATGTCTCGAAGCGACACCTGCCCCACGTCCCTACGAGCCGTGTCCAGGGACAGACCCCAGCCGCGTACCAAAACGCCGCGCCAGAAGAAGACGGTCAGCAGTGACGGGTTAGCAGTCGATCGGCCGCGAACGGTGGCTTCGCCGCCGTTCGCCGAAACCGCTGACCGTCAGCGGCGGGTTTCCCGCCGCGAAATCATCATGGCCGCGCAGCGGCCGGACGTCGCGCGGCAACCCGCGGGAACGTCATCATGGCCGGGCGAAGCCGGGCCGGATTCCGCGCGGCTAAGCGCCGTGGCACTTCTTGAACTTCTTGCCGCTCCCGCACCAGCAGGGATCGTTGCGGCCGATGTTCTCCCGTTCGGACTTGACGATCGGACGCGGCGCCCCGGCCGTCGTCGAGCCGCCGCCTGACATCGCGAGCGTGGCCGTGGCTGCAGCGCCGCCTCCTGCCGCCGCGATCGCCTCCGCTCCCGCAAGCGACTCGTGTGCGTACTGGAGGCCGCTGCCGTTCGCGCCGGCCGCCTCCTGCGCGCGCTGGAGCTCGTCCGCCTCGTCGGGCGCGAGCTGCGCATGGAACAGCGTCAGGACGACTTCCTCGCGGATTGCGGCGCCAAGCGACTCGAACATGATGTGCCCCTCGTGGCGGTACTCGACGAGCGGGTCCTTCTGCGCCATCGCGCGGAGGTGGACGCCCTCGCGGAGATAGTCCATCGCGTCGAGGTGCTCACGCCAGCGCTGGTCGACGACCTGCAGGATCACGAAGCGCTCGAGCTCGCGCATCAGCTCGGGTGTGAGCTCTTCCTCCTTGGCCGTGTACGCGTCGCGCGCGTCGTCCCGGAACTCCTCGACCAGCGAGTCGCGCGAGATCTCGCCGAGGTCCTCTCGGAGCTCGTCGACAGTGACCTCTGTCTCGTACAGCGTCGCCATCTGCTTGACGAGAGCTTCGAGATCCCACTCTTCCGCGTATTCCTCCCGCGTGAACTGGTCGATGGTCGCCGCGACGACCTCGTCGATCCACCCCCGCACGTCCTCCGACATGTCCTGCCCCTCGAGCACCGCGCGGCGCTGCTCGTAGATCACCTTCCGCTGCGTGTTCATGACGTCGTCGTACTTGAGGACGTTCTTCCGCGCGACGAAGTTCTGCTCCTCGACCTTCTTCTGTGCGCCCTCGATCTGGTTGGAGAGGATCTTCGCCTCCATCGGCTGATCCTCCGGGATCTTGAAGCGCTCCATGATCCGCTTGATCCGGTCGCCGGCGAACAGGCGCACGAGATCGTCCTCGCCGGAGAGATAGAAGCGCGACTCGCCGGGATCGCCCTGACGGCCCGAACGGCCGCGAAGCTGGTTGTCGATCCGCCGCGCCTCGTGCCGTTCCGTGCCGAGGACGTACAGGCCGCCCAGGTCGACGACGCCATCTCCGAGCTTGATGTCCACGCCGCGGCCGGCCATGTTCGTGGCGATCGTCACCGCGTGCTTCTGACCCGCGTCCTTGATGATCTCGGCCTCGCGGGCGTGCTCCTTCGCGTTCAGGACGTTGTGCGGGATTCCCTTCCGCGTCAGCAGCTCGCTGAGGTACTCCGAGGTCTCGACGGCGATCGTGCCGACGAGCACCGGCTGGCCCTTCTCGTGGCGCTCTTCGATGTCGCGCATCACCGCCTGGAACTTCCCCTCCTTCGACTTGAAGATGAGGTCGTTGCCGTCGTCGCGCGCGACGGGCACGTTGGTCGGGATTTCGACGACATGCAGGTTGTAGATCTCGACGAACTCCTTCTCCTCCGTCTTCGCCGTGCCGGTCATGCCGGCGAGCTTCTCGTAGAGGCGGAAGTAGTTCTGCAGCGTGATGGTGGCGAGCGTGACGTTCTCCTCCTGGATCTTCACGCCCTCCTTCGCCTCGATCGCCTGGTGCAGTCCCTCCGACCAGCGGCGGCCTTCCATGATCCGGCCCGTGAACTCGTCGACGATCTTCACCTCGCCGTCCTGGATCACGTAGTCGATGTCGCGCTTGTAGAGCGACTCCGCCTTGAGCGACTGGTTCAGGTGGTTGACGAGCTGGGCGTTCCGGGGGTCGTAGAGGTTGTCGATTCGCAGAGCGCGCTCCACCGCTTCGATCGACGCCTGTCCCGGCGCGACGGTCTTGTGCTTCTCGTCGTACTCGTAGTCGGCGTCCGGGTTGCCGCCCTTGAGCAGCGGATCGTGCCGAACGCCTGTAAGGCCACGCGCGACGCGGGCGAAGTCGTAGTAGATCTGCGCGGCGGTCTCAGGCTCACCGGAGATGATCAGCGGCGTGCGCGCCTCGTCGATGAGGATCGAGTCGACCTCGTCGACGATCGCGTAGCTGTGGCTGCGCTGGACGACCCCGTCGAGAGAGACGGCCATGTTGTCCCGGAGGTAATCGAACCCGAACTCGGAGTTCGTCCCGTACGTGATGTCGCAGTCGTACGCCTGCTTGCGCTCGGCGAACGGCATCATGTTCTCGATGTAGGCAACGCGCATGCCGAGTGCCTCGAAGACTGGCTTCGTCCACTCGCAATCACGCTTCGCGAGGTAGTCGTTGACGGTGACGAGGTGCACGCCCATGCCCGCAAGTGCGTTGAGGTAGAGCGGCTGGACGGCGACAAACGTCTTCCCCTCGCCCGTCTTCATCTCGGCAATGTCGCCCTCGTGCAGGACGATTCCCCCCATCAGCTGGACGTCGAACGGCCGCACGCCCATCGACCGCTTGAACGCCTCCCGGACGGCCGCGTAGGCCTCGAACAGGAGTTCTTCGAGGGTCTCGCCGTTCTCGAGCCGCTGCTTGAACTCTGCGGTCTTCGCCTTGAGCTCGTCGTCCGAGAGCGCCTCGAATTCGGGCTCCAGCGTGCCGATGTAGGCCGCCTGCTGGCCCAGCCGCTTCATGCGGCGGCCCTCGCCGACCCGGAGGAGCTTTTCGAAGGAGCCGAGCTGATCAGCCATCGTGAGACCTAGGGTACCGGCTCGCTATCCGGCTCCCTCCCCCGCCTAGAGCGGGTCGACGCGCACCTCCCAGAGGGCGCCGTCGACGCGCGAGGCCCGGATCACGGCGTCGCCCTGCGCAAGCGCCTCCAGCTCTGGAAGCGTGCCGAAGGTCGGGCTTCCGTCGACGACGAGTGTCTTCTCGCCCCCGCGGAGCACGAGCTCGACCTCGTCGGCACCCGGCTCGGGCAGCTCGACGACCCGCAGCCGGTGGCCTGCCACGGCCCACTGCGTCTCGCCGCGGCGGACTGCGACCGCGCGATAGGGCCGCCCGAGCTCCCCCTCGATCGCATCGGCAAGCGGCCCGAAGTCGCCCTCGCCGTCCTCGACGACGAGCGAACCGTCCTCCAGCCCGACGAAGCGGGCCGTCTCGCCCTTGGCGTCTGGGGCGTCCGCAGTCGCGACCGCGTCGTACTCGCGCTCGCGCGGCACGCCGTGGATCCCCGTCTCGGGGATCGTTCCCGTGAAGAGGGGCCCCGAACGCTTGTCGACGAGACCGCCCTCCTGGGCCAGCTGCTCGTGGAGCGGTTTCGACCGCCGGAAGAGTCCCAAAGCTCAGCCCTGCGGCTCGATCAGCCCGTAGCCGCCGTTCCGGCGTCGATAAATGACGTTCACCTCTCCCGACTCGTCGCTGCGAAAGACGAAGAAGTCGTGGCCGACGAGCTCGAGCTGCAATGCCGCCTCCTCGGCGCTCATCGGCTTGACCGAGAACTGCTTCGACTTGACGATCCTCGGATTTTCCTCTTCCTCAGGGATGCTCATCGAACCTCCCGGCTGAATGCCGTTTCCACGCAGCCTGTCGACGCCTGCGCTTGTCGCGGTAGTGCTTCACCTGCCGCAGCAGCTTCTCGGTCAGCTGGTCGATCGAAGCCTTCATGTCAGCCGACGCCTCGCGAGCGTGAAGCGTCGGCCCTTTCGTCCAGATCGTCGCTTCGGCGACCTGGTTCGCCGAGATGGACGGGTTCTTCTCGACGCGGAGCTCGAGCTCGACTTGCGTCAGCTCGTGCAGCTGCCGATCGAGCTTGCGGAGCTTCTCCTCGGCGTACAGGCGGATCGACTCGCTGACCTCGACGTTCTTACCCTTCACCTGCAGTCGCATCGGGTCTCCTCGTGAGTCGGTGCTCTGACCTTAGCGGATGCGAATAGTGCGAGCGAACGTCACGACCTCGACGGTCCTGGCCCCGCCCCTTCGCAGAGCGGACGCGGCCGCATTCACCGTTGCTCCGGTGGTGTAGACGTCGTCGACGAGCACGATCCTGACGGGGACGTGTCCGTCTGCCCGAAAGGCGCCGGCCACGTTGCGACGGCGGGCGGACTGCGTCAGGCCGCGCTGGCGCGGCGAGCCCCGATTCCTGTGCAGAAGTTGCGTGCACGGGAGCGCCCAGGCCTCGGCCAGCTCCTCTGCGAGACACTCGGCGGCGTGGTGCCCGCGCAGCAGCCGCCGATCGGAATCGCCGGGAACATAGGTGAGAACGGCCGCGTCCGGCCTCGCCACGGTCTCCACGACGACCGCGGCCGCCCAGCCGGCGAGCCGACGGAGCCCGCGTTCCTTCCAGGCCGCAACGATCCGCCGCACAGATCCGTCGTACTCGACGGCGGCCCGCGCATGTGCGAACGCGAGTCGTCGTCCGGAGCACTCGGCGCACCTGCGAACCGGCCAGGCGGTCGGCGCGCCGCACCGTTCACAGAGCGGCGGACCGATCCCGCGAAGCTCCGTCCGGCAACCGTCGCAGACCTGTGCGCCTGGAAGCGAGCACACGAGACACCTCTGCGGCAAGAGCAGGTCGAGCACGCTTCCACGCTACGGGTGGAAACGTGTCGCGTTCGTGTCAGCTCGGTGAATACTCTGCGCGTTCCGGGAGACCGCGCAGGCGGCGCATGCGGTTGTCGGCCTCCAGCAGCTGTCGGATGTCGCCGATGTCGAACCACTCTCCCGGGAAGCGGTAGGCATAGACCGGCTCCCGCTTGTGCAGCCACGCGACGTAGTGGCCCGGTTGATCCGGTGGGTTTCCTTCCTCGAGATAGGTCTCGACGAGGCGCGCGTGCTCTGCGCGTGTACAGATAGGTCGCGGTGGCGCAGAGCGTCGTCGGCGGGTGCTCCGGTTTCTCGACGAAGTTCGTGATCCGATCGTTCTCGTCCACGTCGACGATCCCGTACCTCTTGGCGAGCTCCGGATCGCCGACGTCGAGCACGGCCACGCAGCTGCCGCCCTTCGTGCGCCAGTACGCCTCGTAGTCGGCGAGCGAGTAGTCGAACAGGTTGTCTCCCGCGACGACGAGCAGATCGTCGTCGAGACCCACGAAGTGGATGTCGCCGACCGCTCCGAGGCGATCGTCGTTCGAGGTCGTGCCGTCGTTGTGGATCACCACGTCCTTGTCCTCGGCCCACCGCTCGAAGTCCGGCGCAAACCGCGCGTTCGTGACGAGGTGGATCTCGTCTGCGCTCGTCTGCTGGATTCGGTCGAGGATCCAATCCACCATCGGCCTGCCGCCGACGGGCAAGAGCTGCTTCGGAATCGAGTCCGTGAGCGGCCTGAGACGCGTGGCGTAGCCGGCGGCGAGGATCAGGGCCTTCATACGAGCGCCGCCAGCGACTCGGCGTAGGGCGCCCGGTGCACCCCGTGCTCGGTCACGATCGCCGCGATCAGCTGGGCAGGAGTGACGTCGAACGCGGGGTTGCGCGCGGCGAAACGTGAGGTGATCTCCGCCGCCGGACGTTCCTCGATCGGGATACCGGCGCCCGTCGGCGTTGCGAGGTCGACGGTCGACGTCGGCGCGACGACGTAGAGCGGGAGACCGTGATGGGCGGCGAGCACCGCGAGCCCGTACGTGCCGATCTTGTTCGCCGTGTCGCCGTTCGCCGCGATCCGGTCGGCGCCGGTGATGACGCAGTCGACCTCGCCCGCTGCCATGAGCGATGCGGCCGCGGAGTCCGCGATCACCGCGTGCGGGATCCCCGCCGCTTCGAGCTCCCACGCGGTGAGGCGGGCGCCCTGCAGGAGCGGCCGTGTCTCGTCGACCCAGACCCGCTCCAGGAGCCCGCGTTCCCATGCCGTGAGGATCGCGCCCACGGCGCTCCCATAGCCCCCGGTCGCGAGGCCGCCCGCGTTGCAGTGAGTCAGCGCCCGCGTGCCCGGAGCGAAGAGCTCGGCGGCGTGTGCCGCCATCGCGCGGCAGCGCTCGACCTCCTCCTCGTGCAACGACCGAGCGTGTTCGGGCGTCGGCTCGTCGCGCATCTGCTCCAGCGCCCACGCGAGGTTGACCGCCGTTGGGCGAGCGCCGCCGAGCGCCGCCGCGGCCGCGTCGACGTCCTCCCCGCGCTCAGCGGCGAGCGCGAGCGCGTACGCGGCGGCGACACCGATCGCCGGTGCTCCACGAATCGCAAGTGATCGGATCGCCCCGACGACTTCGGCGACCGAGCGGCACTCGAGCTCGACCTCCTCGTCGGGCAGCCGGCGCTGGTCGAGGAGGACGACCTTCGGGCCGTCCTCCTCGTACCGCACGATTCGTTCAGGCGTCAGCACACGGCGCTCCAAACCCTTCTCGGACACGGGCGCGCCGCGCGCGGAGGCGGGACCGCGTTCCCGCCGGGAGCGCTAGCCAACATCAGCCTTGCCGAGCCGACAAGGAGGGGGCCAACGGGGGAACCATGGGTTCCCCCGTTATGTTCCCTCGTCCCACGAGGCGAGGTACCTCTCCTGCTCCTCCGTCAGCTTGTCGATCTCCACGCCCATCGTCTCGAGCTTCAGCCGGGCGATCTCCTTGTCGATCTCGACCGGAACCGGATAGACCTTCCGCTCGAGCTCCGCAGCGTTCTGGATCGCGTACTCGGCCGCGAGCGCCTGGTTTGCGAAGGACATGTCCATCACGAGCGCGGGATGTCCTTCCGCGGCCGACAGGTTCACGAGCCGGCCATCCGCGACAAGGTAGATCCGGCGCCCGTCAGTCGAGCGTGAACTCGTCGACGAACGCCCGCGCCTCGCGCGTCTCGATCGCAAGCGCCTTCAGCGCCGGAATGTCGATCTCGACGTTGAAGTGACCGGTGTTGGCGAGGATGGCCCCGTCCTTCATCTGCTCCATGTGCTCCTTGCGGATGACGGACTTGTCTCCCGTCGCGGTGCAGAAAACGTCGCCGATCGGAGCGGCCTTCTCCATCGGCAGCACCTCGTAGCCGTCCATCGATGCCTCGAGCGCCCGCATCGGGTCCGTCTCGGTGATGATCACATGCGAGCCCATGCCCCGCGCGCGTGACGCGACGCCGCGCCCGACCCAGCCGTAGCCCGCGACGACGAAGCGCTTGCCGGCGAGCAGGACGTTCGTCGCGCGGATGATCCCGTCGATCGTCGACTGCCCGGTGCCGTAGCGATTGTCGAAGAGGTGCTTGGTCTGAGCGTCGTTGACCGCGATCACCGGGAAGCCGAGGGCACCGTCGCGCTCGAGCGCCTTGAGCCTGATGACGCCGGTGGTCGTCTCCTCGGTGCCGGCGATGATGTCGCCGAGCTGCTCACGGCGAGCGGAGTGGAGAACGCCGATCACGTCCGCGCCGTCGTCCATCGTCAGCTGCGGCTTGTGATCGACCGCCGCCTCGATGTGCGAGTAGTACGTGTCGTTGTCCTCACCCTTGATCGCAAAGACGGAGATGTCGTACTCGTCCACGAGCGCGGCCGCGACATCGTCCTGCGTCGACAGCGGATTGGACGCGCAGAGAACGACGTCCGCGCCGCCGGCCTTGAGCGTGCGGGCGAGGTTCGCCGTTTCCGTGGTCACATGTAGACACGCGGAGATGCGGTAGCCGGCGAGCGGCTGCTCCCGCTCGAAGCGCTCGCGGATCGCGGCGAGCACCGGCATCTGCCGGTCGGCCCACTCGATCCGCCGCACACCCTCAGGCGCGAGGGCGAGATCCTTGACGTCATGCCGTTTGGTCGTAGCCAATTCAGTCCTCTCGTTCGGTGTAGTCAGGCGGCGAGCAGGCGCTCATGCTTTCGCTGCTCCCAGTCGAGCGCGGACAGCTGCGCTCCCGCGAGCCAGGTCGCCACAGCGGCCCGTAGCTCGGGCTCACGCTCCAGTCTCGCAGCAAAGGCGACGTCCGTGAGCTCCACGTCGTACCGGCCGCGAAGCTCGCGGAGAGACCTCAGCTGGTTGAGCTCGAGGAGGCCGTAGAGGCGGTACCCGCCGGCATTTCGCCGAGGGACGACGAGCCCGGCTCGCTCCAGATAGCGGAGCATCCGGGGCGACCACCCCGTGCGGGTCGCGGCTTCGCCGACCGTCAGCTCGTCCACCGGGCAACCTTAACACAACTGTGTCAAGGGCGTAGTCGCCGGCGCACCTCGTGGATCGCCTCGTCTTTGGCCCCGGCGGCGATCAGATACTCGGGCACGCTGCCGTACCTCCGCTCCAGCTCCGCTAGCACGTCGACCATGGCGGTGCCTGCCGGCGCAGAGATGCGGCGACGCCGCTCGAGCTCATGCTCCGTCTCCGCCTCTGCGTACCACCGGTCGAGGAAGGGCGCCCAGTTGCCGTCGCTCTCGGCGTGGTCCTCGGCGATCGTTTCCGGAGCCACGCCCGCGAGCCGCAGTACGAGCGCGACGACGAGCCCGGTCCGATCGCGGCCGCCCATGCAGTGGACGACCACGGGGCCGTCAACGCTCGCCAGCTCGTCGACGACACGCGCGAACCGATCCCGGAAGTCCTCGAGCACGACGAGGTAGCTCTGGCGCATCGAGGGCCAGTCATGCCCGAGCGTCGTCTCCCAGGGAACGATCGGCACGCGCACAACCGGGATCGGGGCGTCTCCGGGCGGGTCGGCGCCGACCTCTGTGTCGGCGCGAAGGTCGATCGCACGACGAACGCCGAAGGAAACGAGCGCGTCCCATCCCTGCGCCGTCAGCCCGCGAATCGAATCCGCGCGCACGACGACGGCGAAGCGGGTCTCCGCGCCGTCCTCGGTGGGAAGACCGCCGAGATCCCGCACGTTCACGCAACCGTCCCACGCGAGCACGCGCGGAGGCGTCAAGGCCCGGAGGTTCCCTCCCGGCCGTAGCGGTCCTCGAGTCGCACGACGTCGTCGAGCTGCGGCGTCGACACCTCCAGGATCGTCGTGTCTTCGATCGCGGTGACGCGGTGGACGGTGCCCGGGCGGAACCTGAAGCACGCGCCTGCGGTCACGACCTCCTGGCTGAGGACGGGATCGGCCGCGGAACCGAGCTCGACCTTCGCGCGCCCGTCGTGCACGAGCCACGACTCGTCCTTCTCGCGATGGAACTGGAGGCTCAGCGACTCTCCCGCCCTCACGAACAGCACCTTCCCGACGTACTGTTCCGCGTCCGCCCAGATCAGCTCATGGCCCCACGGCTTCTCGATCTTGCGCGGCTCGAAAGACCAGGGATCGAGCCCATACGAGATTTGGTGAGTCGACGCCCACCCGCCGACTCTATGCCAGAGGCTTGGTGTGGGTTCGCGGTGCGTGCGGGGAGGGCCTGCGCCAAGCAGCGCGCACGGCTCGACGCTCGCCAATACTGGAACGTATTGGTGAGTGGCGAGACGGGCGCGATGCGCCGCGCGCAGGCCCCCAGCCGCGCGTGCCGGGAACCCGCATCAAGCCTCTCAGCTCCGTGCGAGGGTGGGGCGAAGCTCCGGATGCGCGCTGTAGTGCTCCTCGGCGCGCTGGAGGTCCTTGGGGGTGTTCACAGTGATCCACAACCCTTCGTGCCGAAACGCGAACAGTCGCCCCTCTTCCGCCAGCTCGGGGAAGGTCGACTGCTCGTGGTCGCCTCGCTCGGGTAGCCGCTCGAGAGCCTCGTCGTCGAGGACGTAGACGCCGGCATTGACCCAGTGAGGCAGGCGCGGCGCCTCCCGGAAGCCGGTGACGCGATCACTCTCGGCGAGCTCGACGACCCCGAACTGCGAGGTGAGCGGGGCGACGACGATCGTCGCGGCGCCGCCGTGGTCCTCGTGCGCATCGAGCAGCGCAGCGAGGTCGACGTCGGTCAGCTCGTCCCCGTTCAGGGCGTACAGCGGCCCGGTCTCCTCGCGATGCTGCGCCGCGAAGCGCAGGCCTCCCCCGCGCCCGAGCGGCTCGGGCTCTGCAACGGCCACGATCTCGGCGCCGAGGCCTGACAGCTTCGCCTCGAACAACGAAGCCTGACCGGCCGCACAGCTGACGATGATCCGGTCGACGCCCGCCCGGACGAGCTGTGCCACCTGGTACTCGGCCAGGGGATGCCCGGAGATCGGGACGAGCGCCTTCGGCTGGCCCCGCGCAGCGTCGCCGAGCCGCGTCGCCTGGCCGCCGGCGAGGATGACGGCTTCCACTAGGAAGGATCCGCTGACGCGGACCGCAGGCTCTCGTCTCGGGCAGCGCCTCGAACGGCGAGCTCGGCCGGCCGATCCCCTCGTAGGCGAACCCTGCTCGCCGCGTCTCGCCGGGATCGAGCAGGTTGCGGCCGTCGACGATCAAGGGCCGGCGCATCGCCTCTCGTACGTCGGCTGAGCCAAGCTCACGGAGCTCGTCCCACTCGGTCACGATCACGGCAGCGTCGGCTCCGCTCACCGCCTCGAGAACCGTCGCGCACTGGGTCGCGCCTTGCAGGCGATCCCGCGCATCCGCAACGGGGTCCCACGTGCGGACGTGGGCGCCCTCGGCGAGGAGCCGCGACGCGATCACGAGACTCGGAGCGTCGCGGAGGTCGTCGGTGTTCGGCTTGAACGCGAGCCCGAGAACGGCGATCGTCTTGCCGCGAAGCCTGCCGAGGTGCTTCTCGAGCTTCGAGATCACTCGCCGCTTCTGGAGCTCGTTCACCTCGATCACGGCTGCGAGGAGCTGGAAGTGGTAGCCGGAGTTTCCAGCGAGCTGCTTCAGCGCCGAGACGTCCTTGCCGAAGCAGCTTCCACCCCAGCCGACCCCGGCGCGGAAGAAGTGCGGACCGAGCCGATGATCGAGCCCGACGCCCTGGGCGACGCTCTGAACGTCCGCCCCGACGAGCTCGCAGACGTTCGCGATCTCGTTGATGAAGCTGATTCGCGTGGACAGGAACGCGTTGGCCGCGAGCTTGATCATCTCCGCGGAGGCGACGTCCGTCCGAACGACCGGTGCGTCGATGCCGGAGTAGAGGGCCTCGATCGCGGCGGTGTCCTCGCTCTCGAAAGCGCCGATGACGATTCGGTCCGGATTCATGAAGTCACGCACGGCGGTGCCTTCGGCCAGGAACTCGGGGTTCGACACGTAGCCGATGTTCGTGAGACCGCGGGCATCGAGCGCCGCACGCACCTTCTCTCCGGTCCCGACGGGAACCGTCGACTTCATCACGAGCAGCTGGCGCCGTTCGGTGCGCGGAAGGTCGTCGAGCGCCGTCCACACGTAGGAGAGATCCGCGTCACCCGAGTAGGTGGGCGGCGTCTGGACACAGATGAAGAGCGCGTCCGCGTCCGCGAGCTCGCCGGCGTCCAGCGTGTACCGGATGCGATCGGCGTTGCGTGACAGCACCTCCGAGAGCTCGGGCTCGTGGAACGGCATGCGCGCCGCCCGGAGCGATTCGATGCGCTCCGGTACGACGTCGCGCACGATCACCTCATGGCCGAGCTCGGCAAAGCACGCACCGGTGACGAGCCCGACCCAGCCCGCACCGAAGACACCGATCGTCCGCGATTCCGCCATGACCGGAAAAGCCTACTTGGGCAGGGGCCGCAGGCCGCGCGCGATCGCGAGCATCGTCTCGTTCGAAAGAGAGTCGAGAATCGTGTTCACAACCCAGTAGGTTGCGCCGTTCTCGCGCAGCACGACCATGTGGAGATGCGGTCCGGAGTAGTAGAGCGAGTACTCGCGCCCACGGATGCGCTGCAGGAAGCTGGCGTCGGCGAGCACCGGAGCCTCGGTCCAGTCGGTTTGCTCGATCCCCCAGTACTCGTTCTCTCCCCACTGGTACGTCAGCCGGACCCCTGGATGGCCTTTCTTGATCGTGTGCACACGGATCGGCGACTCGGACGTCAGCTGAGAGCTGCTAGCGATGAGCCGCGGCGTCTCGAGCCTGAACGGAACGCGGCGGCGAACCGAGAGCAGCAACCGCCTCGTGTCCGGCCCGTTCTGCGTCACCTGCGGCGGCTGCCTCTTCGGCGTCTTGTCGACCGGGGACGGTGCAAGGGTCCCGTGGAAGTTGCGGCCGACCACCACCGTTGCGATCGCACCGTTCGACAGCCTCAACACCCGGCCGCGCAGCGGCGTCACCATCGCGTCGCCGAAGAGATTGGCGATCCGGGTCGCGGCAGCGCGGGCGCGCTTCTGCGTGCGGTCGTAGAAGACCGTCGTCCGGAAGTACCCGAAGCTGGGTGCGTTCTGCGGCCTACCGGTGACAGGCAAAACGATGCGGTACCCGCGCTGGCTGAGCTCGTAGGACGCGTTGGCAGCCGACCCTGCGACCCCGTTTCCGTTCAGGACGGTCACGCTGGTACTGCGGGGCGGCGGCGCGGCCGAACGGCTCTTGATGCCGAGCGCGACGTTCCGTGCCTTCTCGGGGGAGCGAACGTCGGGCTGGACGAAATCCCGGACGGCCGCGTCGATGCTCCCCTGCGACGCGTAGAGCTCGTTTCCGCCGGTGATGTTGTCCATCTTCGCCTGGAAGATGTGACCCGGCGGCAGTGAGCGCGCGAAGTAGACGTAATCCTTGATCGTCTGCAGATCGAGGGGCTTGTTGCCGCCCCGCCCGATGGTGACGTTCCGCTCGACAGCGTCGACGATGTCCAGCACCGTTCCGAAGTCGAGTGAAGACGTGATCTGCTGCTTCAGAGCCTTCAGGAACAGCTGCTGCCTCGCGACTCGGTAGAGATCCGAGTCGAAGTGACGGAAGCGCACGTACGCGAGCGCCTCGGTCGCGTTCAGCCGCTGGTAGCCGGGCTGGAGATTGATCGGTGTGACGTCGGGGCACCTCGCACTGTCACAGAGGTAGCGGCGGTCTACGTCCACCCAGACCCCGCCGAGATTGTTCACGAGCTCCATGAAGCCGCGGAAGTTGACCGTGATGAAGTAGTTGATCGGGAGGCCGGTCAGCGCGCGGACGGTCTCGAGGCTCCCCACCGACCCGCACTCCGAGTACGCGAAGTTGATGCGGTCCTGCACGTCCGGCCGACCGGGGCACTTGACGTTGACGACCAGGTCGCGTGGGAACGACAGCAATGAGATCGTGTTCGCCTGGGGGTCCGCGCGAACGAGCATGAGCGTGTCCGAACGGCCGGTGAGCTCGGCCTGGAAGCCCTTCCGCTTGTCGGTGCCGATGACGAGTGCCGTCGTCGGCTGCCCCGGAATCGCCACGTCTGCCACCTCGGCGGCCGCCTTGTCGGCTGCCGTCTTCGGCGCAACGGCCTCGACGAAGTGATGGGCGCGCAGGTAGGCCGCGCCGGCGGCGCCTCCCGCCACGACGAGCGCAGCCAGGATCGTCCAGAGGAGGACGATGCGGATGACGTGCCACACGCCCCGGGGCTCGGGCGCGGGCTGACGGTAGCGCCTCATCGGCGTCCGGACACCGGGTGGATAGACCGCGCGCCCGTCGCCGTTGACGCCGGCGCCGCGCCCCATCCCTCTTTTGAGCGTGGTCTTCATAGAGCCTGAAAACAGGGCGGCGCCCGCTTCGAGGGCGCCAGCCGACGCCGAGGATAGCCGAGCGGGCGGGCGGCCGACCCGGCGAACGCTCTCAGGCGGGCGAGGTCACGGCCTCGTCCCGCGGACGCGTCTCGTAGCCGAGATTCGGGCTCAGCCAACGCTCCGCGTCCTCAACCGTCATGCCTTTCCGGGCGGCGTAGTCCTCGAGCTGATCGCGTCCGAGACGGCCCACGGAGAAGTACCTCGCCTGCGGATGCGCGAGGTAGATCCCGCTGACCGCGGCACCCGGGAGCATCGCGTACGACTCGGTGAGCTCGAGGCCGACGCGCTCCGCCCCGAGTAGGTCGAAGAGCTTCCCCTTCTCGGTGTGATCGGGACAGGCGGGATAGCCGAAGGCCGGCCGAATGCCGTGGAAACGCTCCGCGAGGAGCTCTTCGTTCGAGAGCTCCTCGCCGGGCTCGTACCACTCGCGGCGAGCCACCTGGTGCAGGTACTCCGCGAAGGCCTCCGCGAGGCGGTCGGCGAGCGCCTTGACCATGATCGAGGCGTAGTCGTCGTGCTCGGCCTGGTAGCGAGCCGCCAACTCGTCGGCTCCGTGGACGGCGACCGCAAAGGCGCCGACGTGGTCGCCGGCCGGGCTGACGTAGTCGGCGAGGCTTCGGTTCGGGCGCGAGTCGCCGTAGGCGGACTGCTGTCGGAGGAAGGCGAAGCGCGTGCCCTCCTCGAGCACGACGTCGTCGCCGTCCGCGACGGCGTTCCAGAAGCCGTAGACGCCGCGCGCGCGGAGCGAGCGCTCGCGGACGATCTCGTCCAGCAGAGCCTGCGCGTCGTCGTAGAGCTCACGAGCCGCGGGTTCGTCGAGGATCGCCGGAAACCTCCCCTTCAGCTCCCAGGCGTGGAAGAAGAACTGCCAGTCGATGTACTCACGGAGCGTGACGAGCTCTGGCTCGACGACCCGAGTGCCGGTGAACGCCGGGCTCGGAGACGCACCGAAGGTCACCAGCTCGCGGTTTGCGCGGGCCTCCTCGATCGGGAGCAGCGGCTTGCGCTCCTTCTGCTCGTGCTGCTCGCGCAGACGCTCCTGCAGCTCACGATTCTCCTCGTCGAGGCGCGCCTTCCTCGCGCCGTCGAGAAGGCTCGAGACGACGCCGACGACACGTGACGCGTCGAGCACGTGCAGCGTCGGTTCGGAATACTCGGGCGCGATCTTCACCGCCGTGTGCTGCTTCGACGTCGTCGCCCCGCCGATCAAGAGCGGCAGCACCAGCTCACGGCGCTCCATCTCCTTCGCGACGTTGACCATCTCGTCGAGCGACGGCGTGATCAGACCGGAAAGGCCGACGACATCGCAGTGCTCCTGGACGGCCGTGTCGAGGATGCGTTCTGCGGGCACCATGACGCCGAGGTCGATCACCTCGTAGTTGTTGCAGCCGAGCACGACACCGACGATGTTCTTGCCGATGTCGTGGACATCACCCTTGACGGTGGCGAGCACGACCTTCCCCTGCGTCCGTGCGCCGTTGCCGCCGGCGGCCTTCTCCTGGTCCATGAACGGCTCCAGATAGGCGACTGCGCGTTTCATCGCCCTGGCGCTCTTCACGACCTGTGGGAGGAACATCTTCCCGGAGCCGAAGAGGTCGCCCACGATCTGCATGCCGCTCATGAGCGGTCCTTCGATCACGTCGAGCGGGCGGGCGTGTTGTTGTCGCGCCTCCTCCGTGTCTTCCTCGATGAAGTCGACGATGCCGTGCACGAGGGCGTGCGAGAGGCGCTCCCCGACCGGCGCTTCGCGCCACGAGAGGTCTCGTTCACGACGCGTGCCTTCGCCCTGCACGCGTGAGGCGTACTCGACGAGGCGCTCGGTTGCGTCTTCTCGCCGGTTGAAGATGACGTCCTCGACCCGCTCGAGCAGCTCTGGCTCGATGTCCTCGTACACGGCGAGCTGGCCCGCGTTGACGATGCCCATGTCGAGCCCGGCGGCGATGGCGTGGTAGAGGAACGCAGCGTGCATCGCTTCGCGAACCGCGTCGTTGCCGCGGAACGAGAAGCTGAGGTTCGAGATGCCGCCGGAGACCTTGGCGCCCGGACACCGCGTCTTGATCTCCCGCGTTCCCTTGATGAACGCCTTCGCGAACTCCGCGTGCTCCTCGATCCCGGTCGCGACCGCGAGCACGTTCGGGTCGAAGATCAGATCGGTCGGATCCCAGCCGTCGTTCGTGAGCAGCCGGTAGGCCCGCTCGCAGATCTCGACCTTACGTTGCGCCGTGTCGGCCTGCCCCTGCTCGTCGAAGGCCATCACGACCACCGCCGCGCCGTAGCGCTTGATCCTTCGCGCCTGCTCGAGGAACGCGTCTTCTCCCTCCTTGAGGCTGATCGAGTTGACGACGCCCTTCCCTTGCAGGCACTTCATTCCAGCCTCGAGCACCGACCAGCGCGAGCTGTCGACCATGACCGGGATGCGTGCGACCTCCGGTTCGGTCGCCAGCAGGTTCAGGAATGTCGTCATCACCCGCTCGGAATCGAGCAGGTCGGCGTCCATGTTGACGTCGAGGATGTTCGCGCCGCCGCGTACCTGCTCGAGTGCCACCTCGACGGCTTCCTGGAACTCACCTGCCTCGATCAGGCGGCGGAAGCGCGCGGAGCCGGTGACATTCGTTCGCTCGCCGACCATGACGAAGTTCGCGTCCCGAAAGATCCGGAACGGCTCGAGGCCGCTCAGGCGCGTGACGTTCTCTCTCTCCGGAACCCGTCTCGGGGACTGTCCGTCAACCGCGCCCTTGATCGCCCTGACGTGTTGAGGTGTGGTGCCGCAACAGCCGCCGACGACGTTGACGAGACCGTCACGGGCGAACTCACCCAGGAAGCGGCTCGTGTCCTCCGGCTGTTCGTCGTGGGCGCCGAACTCGTTCGGAAGGCCTGCATTCGGATGACACGCGACCCAGGTCGGAGCAACCCGCGCCAGCTCGTCGACGAACGGCCGCATCTCCGTGGCACCCAGCGAACAGTTGACGCCGACGATGAAGGGGTCGGCGTTTTCGACCGAGAGCCAGAACGCGTCGACCGTCTGGCCGGAGAGGTTCCGGCCGCTGCGATCGATCGCGGTGAACGAGATCCAGAGCGGTAGCTCGGGCGCCTCGTCGAGTGCTGCCGCAATTGCCGCCTTGGCGTTCAGCGTGTCGAAGATTGTCTCGATCAGGAGGAAGTCGACGCCCCCCTCGGCGAGGCCGCGCATCTGCTCCGCGTAGGTGTCCCGCACCTGGTCGAAGGTGTGCGTGCGATAGGCGGGGTCGTCGACGCGCGGCGAGAGGGAGAGGGTCACGTTCAGTGGGCCGACCGAGCCCGCGACGAATCCGCCGACCTCGTCCGCCGCCTCGCGCGCAAGGCGAGCACCCGCGACGTTCATCTCGTAGGCGTAGTTCTCCAACCCGTAGTCGGACTGGCCGATCGTCGTCGCCGTGAACGTGTTGGTGGTGGCGATGTCGGCACCGGCGGCGAAGTACTGTCGGTGGATGTCGAGCACGATCTCCGGCCGGGTGAGATTGAGCAGGTCCGGATCGCCGGCGACGTCGCGCGGGTGATCCTTGAAGCGGTCGCCGCGGTATGCGTCCTCTCCCTTCACCTCTCGCTGGATCAGGACGCCCCACGACCCGTCGAGCACGGCGATCCGCTCGCGGAGAATGGCTTCGAGTCGTGTGCGCGCGTCCTGCATCTCCTGCTCCGTTCTGCCTAAAGAGAGCGGCGCCTTCGGCGGGCGCCACGGGCTCTTTAGGCGTTTGGTAACCCGGTCGCCAAGCTGCCTTTCAAAGCTTTCCGGGTCTTAGCAGGCTACCAGAGCGTTGCTTTGGGTCGTAAGGCCGAAGCCGACGGCTGCCGAGGGTCGCTGGCCGTGGCATAGAGGACTCGGTCGACAGGATCGCCGGCGAGCTTGTCGTTGAGCATGCCGGCCTCTGCAGCGGTCTCGGAGTCCAGTTGGAGAACCTCGATTCGGTCTTCGCCGACCGCGACCGCAATCCAGCTACGGACGTCGCGGTCGAGCTCGACACGACGAAGCCGAACGAGCATCGCGAGCTCCCGGCAGCTGATCGTGCCCGCCGCGACGGCCTGCGCGGCGCAGTACGCGCTCCACACGCCGCCCGCCCACCAGAGCCAGACCTGCGTGTCAAGGACGATCAGGTGTGTTCGCCGTCCCAGTCGGCGACCGGTGCAAGCAGTTCGTCCTCCCCCACGAGGATCTTCACCGTGCCGGCGAGCGGCTTCGGCTGCTCGTAGGGCACGACCTCGGCGACGGGCCGCCCTCGCTTCGTCACGACGAGTGGTCTCCCGCGGCTCCGAACCGCCGCAACCCTCGACTCTTCTAAAGGTGCCACGCACGAATCGCAGGATCCCCCCGAGCAACTCTCGCCCCGGATCAGCGACGCTATTCCAGCCGTGCCCGGCACGCAGACATGTCCCCAAGAAAGGGCCGCGCGAGCAGCGAGAACGGGCGCGACGTCACGCTCTCGGCACAGTTACAGGGCACTCTTGTAACGGTGCCTGGCACCGGGGTTGGCACGCCGGGACGCCCCAAGACGCGACATGTCAGATGGGGCGAGGTCGGCCGGGGCCGTCAAAGGCTCGCGGCGTTCAGCCGGTTAGCACTCGCCGCGAGCGGCGGCTTAGCCGGCGCTCGCCGAGCACGCCCGCCGTTAGGAGGCTCCGCCTTTGATCATCATGGCTTCGGCGCAGCCGAAGCCGGAGCAAAGGCGGCGTTAGAGGCGGCCGGATACTGAAAGTTGGTTCTCGGCGTGGTGGATTCGCTGCTCCAGCTGCCACCGGTCGGCGTTCGACTCGCCGCGTTCCACCAGCTCGAGCTCGCGCTGTGCGGTCTCGAGCTGCTCGCGTGCCCGCGCCTCGTCGATCTCGTCCGCGAGCACTGCGTCGTCGACGAGGGCGATCGCGCGGTCGGTCTCGACCTTGAAGAACCCCGGCCCCGTTGCGTACTCCTTGACGTTCTCGGACGCTCGGTCGAGATAGACGCGCGTCGAGCCTGCCTTGAGCGTCGCGATGAGAGGCGCGTGCCGCGCGAGCACGCCGATCTCACCGGCTGCGCCCGGGACGACCAGCATCTCGACCTCGCCCTCGAACGCCGGCCCGTCCGGCGTCACGAGGGACAGGTCGAAGAGCCTCTTCCCTTCAGTCGCCACCGTTAGGAAACGGCGGCGGGCTCGGTTTCGGGCTCGCGCGCATCCGCGCCGATCGACGCGTCCTCGCCCTGCGCCTCCTCCTCGCGCTGCTCAGCCTCGTCCTCGCCTGCCAACCGCCTGCCCTTCTCGACGGCCCCCTCGATCGTGCCGACCATGTAGAACGCCTGCTCCGGAAGATCGTCGTGCCTGCCGTCGATGATCTCCTGGAAGCCCTTGATCGTGTCCTCCGTCTTGACGTACTCACCCGGCGTGCCCGTGAACTGCTCGGCCACGAAGTTCGGCTGCGACAGGAAACGCTGGATCTTGCGCGCACGCGACACGACGAGCTTGTCCTCGTCGGAGAGCTCGTCGATGCCGAGGATCGCGATGATGTCCTGCAGGTCCTTGTAACGCTGGAGGATCTCCTGCACTCGCGTCGCGGTCGCGTAGTGGTCGTCCGACACGATCCCCGGCTGCAACGCGCGCGAGAAGGAGTCGAGAGGATCGACGGCCGGATAGATCCCCTGCTCGACGATCGCACGTGAGAGCACCGTCGTCGCGTCGAGGTGCGCGAAGGTGTTTGCCGGCGCCGGGTCCGTCAGGTCGTCGGCAGGCACGTAGATCGCCTGCACCGAGGTCACGGAACCGGTGCGGGTCGAGGTGATGCGCTCCTGGAGCTGCCCCATCTCCGTTGCGAGCGTGGGCTGATACCCGACCGCGCTCGGCATGCGGCCGAGCAGCGCCGACACCTCCGAGCCGGCCTGCACGAAACGGAAGATGTTGTCGATGAAGAGGAGCACGTCCTGTCCTTGATCGCGGAAGTACTCGGCCATCGTCAGCCCGGACAGTCCCACGCGCAGTCGTGCTCCAGGTGGCTCGTTCATCTGCCCGTAGACGAGCGCGACCTTGTCGAGCACGCCCGACTCTTGCATCTCGAGCCAGAGGTCGTTGCCCTCACGCGTCCGCTCACCCACGCCGGAGAAGACCGACACACCCCCGTGCTGCTCCGCGACGTTGTGGATCAGTTCCTGGATCAGCACCGTCTTGCCCACGCCTGCGCCGCCGAAGAGCCCGATCTTTCCGCCCGTGACGTACGGCGCAATCAGGTCGATGACCTTGATCCCGGTCTCGAAGATCTCGGTCGTCGGCGACAGATCGCGGAAGGCCGGCGGATCGCGGTGGATCGGCCACCGCTCACCGTCCTTCGGCGCCTCCTTCGCGTCGATCGGCTCGCCGAGGACGTTCCACAACCGGCCGAGTGTCTCGTTCCCCACGGGGACCGAGATCGGCTGACCCGTGTCCTCGACCTGCAGCCCGCGGGCGAGCCCGTCCGTCGAGTCCATTGCCACGGCGCGCACCCGATCGTCCCCGAGATGTTGCTGAACCTCGGCGATCAGCGATCGTGAGCCATCGCCGTCCTGCGCGGGGATGTTGATTCGCAGCGCGTTGTTGATCTCAGGCAGGCCCTCCGGGAATACGGCGTCGATGACGACGCCCTTGATCTCGATGATTCGTCCGTTCTCTGCAGGCATGAGGTGGTTTCTCTCCCTCTGGCGAGCTTTTGCTCTGTGTCAGCGCAGACCCCGGCGAGCGGCAGCTCCCCCCGCCAGTTTAGCGAGGACGTTGTCGAGCGCGGACATCAGAGGTTGCGGCGATACAGAAGGAAACTAAGCGGAGCCAACGCAGCGAGCGCGGCATAGGGCGCGAGCTCGAGCTGGCGTTCTTCGTGGGAGACGACACGCGTCGGCCCGTTGCCGAGATCCTTTCGAGCGGCTGTAACGATGCGGTCGAACTGCGCCTCGTTGTAGGCAACGCCCCCTGTCGCGGCGGCCAGCTCCTGAATGTACAGCGCGCCTCTCGGGTCGGGCCGGTAGCGCGGGTCGACGACGCCGTTGATGTAAACGTGCTCGTCGGCATTCCACAGGCGAACGAGGATCGTGCTCACGCCGGGAGGCTGGCGGAAGAGGGTGAGCAAGCTGCGGTCGCGAAAAGGCTTCGTCTCGCCGTCCGTGAAGGCGACGAGGAGCCGCCGCTTGGCCGAGGGTGCGAAGAAGTTGTCGCTCGCGACCCGCGCCAGCGACCCCAGAGTCGTGATCCGCACGCTGAAGCCGTCCGTGGGCGGGGGTCGTTCGATTCCGATCGCCTGCCGGATCGCCACGTCGAACGTCTCTGCGCTTGCGGTTGGGAAGAGATGCGGCATGGCACGATCCGTGATCGACGCCAACCCGACCGGAACGTCGCCGAGCTTGCGGCGCAGCCGCTCTGCCAGTCTCTGCGCGCGCTCGAAGCGTGACGGAGCATGCCGTCCCGCCGCGGCCTTCATCGAGAGAGAGGTATCCAGCACGAACCACGCCTCTGCATCGGTCCGGACGTGCTGTTGCAGCCGGTACACCACCGTCGGCTGGGATACAGCGAGGCCCAGCAGCGCCGCGACCACTGTCAGCGCGATCGCGACGGCGAGCCGCGCCCGGGCGCTCGTTCCGCCGAGCCCCAGCACACGGCTGACGCGGTCGCTCCGACGCTCGGCGATCATGAACGCAGCAAGGGGAAGCAGCACGAGCACCGCGACCAGTCCCGCGTACGGCGTCAGGAACTGCACTTAGTAGCCGTGCCCCGGCTCCGCCAGACCGGCGCCACCCTGCTGACCGAGCCGCTGATTCGGGCCGGCCTGCTGGTCGGCGGCCTCCTTCAGCTGGCCCAGGGCGTACTCGAGGTTGAAAAGCGCGTCGTCGTTCGTCGGATCGAGCTCGATCGCCGTGCGGAAGCTCGCAATCGCGTTGTTGAGGAAGGTGATCCGCTGCGAGACGTCTTGCGTGGCGGCACCGAATGCAAGCACTCCGACGAGGTTGCCGGCCTGCGAACGGCGCCGGTCGTTGTGGGAATGCTCGATGAAGTCCTGAAGGGCGATCTGTGCCCGGATTCGGCGAGCCGCGAAAACCGTGTTGGTAAGCGGCTCGAGCGCGCGTCCGGCGCGAAAAGCTCGCAGTGCTTGTCGATACGCGATGTCGTTGTGTACGCCGAGAATGTCGGCGGCGACGTGGAAGGGCGTCCGCTGGCTCGGCTCCCAGAGTCGCTTGCTCAAGGCATCGTGACGGAAGCGCAGGTCGTCGGCGGGCAGGCGTGTGCTCCACGCATGCGCGTCCAGAGCGAGCGCGACGAAGAAGGCCGCTGCTAGAAGCGCCGCAATCGCGGCGGCGATACGGACAGCGGCTCGCCTCACGTGACGGCCTCCCGCGGCCGCCGTATCTGGAGCCGTCCGCAGAACCACTCGTTGGCGCCCAGCACGACCAGCAGAAGCGCGCACACAACGATCAGCGTCCACGGCGTTCGACCCAGGAGACTCTGGCGAGACGAAGCCTGACCTTGGACGAACAGCTGTGACGGCTTGACGATGTCTCGGCCGGGAACGAACCGTTCGAAGAACGCCCTGTCCTGCGCGAGCGCGTCCAGCGGTACGACCTTGAGGCGAATTGCGCGGTCGCGCTCGATCCGCACGAGCGTCTGTGCCAGTGTCGCTTGATCGTCGCTCGCGGTCTGCAGGTCGCTGAGCAGGAGGATCGTCCCGTGCTGAACACGGTCGCGATGCAGGATCTCCTCCGCGAGGCCGAGGCCGCTCGAGATCTTCGTTCCCCCAGCGAAGATGTTGTCCCAGGGGCTCGTCGGATAAGCCGTAATGGGATCGATGTTCGGTCCGTCGCGCGCAGGGGTGTAGAAGCGCAGGAGCGGCTCGAGGTCCGAGCCCCGCGCGCCCGGCGGGATCATCTCGTAGCTCGTGTCGGAGAACGCGATGAGGCCGACCGGAACATCCGCGGCGATGAGCCTCCGAAGCGTCATCGCGATCCGCCGATAGGCCTCAGTGGAAATGCTCTTCGACTGATCGATCACGACGAGAGTCGTCGAATGCGCAGGCAGGAAGGACACGGGGTTGGGGTCGAGGTGTGTCGACCGCCACGCGGCGACCGCCGCGAGGACGACGACCGCGCCGCCCAGGCCGACGCGGATCAGCGTCGTCCGCCACAGCGCGAGCCGCAAGTGCGGCGCGTCCGCGAGCGGAATGGCACCACGCCGGCGCCAGGGGAGACGTTGGAGCGTCTCATGCACGCTTGCCATTCGTCCTCCCCTCGAGCTCGTGCCGGATCGAAGCCGTGAGCGCACCGGTCTGCTGCGGCTCGGGGCCCGGCGTCGACCAGGCCAGCTCGGTCGCCGTCCAGGCGAGCTCGCCGCGACCGGTGCGGCGGAGCTCGACCGCCAACAGCTCCAGCGCCTTTCGCTCTTCCGCGGAGAGCCCCCCACGCGCGCTGTCCACGGCGTCAAGCGCGCGTTCGAGTCGCGACCGTTCGCGCGGTCGGCGCCAGCCCAGTTGCGGCAGCCACGGTCGGAGGAGCCGCGCCGCCGCAACAACCGACAGCAGCGCAAGAGCCAGCGCAATCCAGAACGTCGTGGTGGGCGAAATGCGGAAGGCCGTCGCTCCGAGCGGTGCGGTTGTGACGCGCCACGGTGGGCGCAGCGCACGGAGCTGGATGCCTGTGCCGCGCCGAGAGACAACCGAGGCACGCCGTTCGAGATCTATCGGGTCGAGCCGTGAGAAGAGGTTGATCTCGGGCCAGCTGATCTTCACCGGTTGGAAAGGTCGCCCGTCGCCGGGCAGACCTGAGTAGACGATCGTGCTGGGCTTCAGCGTGCGCCGAACAGCGGAGCCAGGTTGTGGAGCACAGTCGACGATGACGCACTCGAGATCGGCGTCCCAATCCACGCGGGAGAAGGAGCCGACGTCGGTGCGCGTACGCCGCAAGGGAGCGACGGCTTGGTACGGCGCCCAGTTCGTGCGCACGTGGAGGCGACTTGGATCGACCCGCCGGTGGTCGACGACCGCGTCGATGTGGACGTGAATCAGCTCACCGAAGAGATGAGACTGCGGCGTCACCGTCGCCTCCGCGGCGATCGGGCGGCCGGCCGCCAGAGACGGCGTCTTCGAGAGCTCTGCGCCGCGGCCGGCGAAGGCGATCACAATGACGGCGATCGAGACGCCTCCGAGCGCGGCGAGGAGTGCGTAGCGAGCTCTCGTCACCGCCGCAGCCTGAGATAGGTTCGCTGCTCCGCCCACGAGGTGAAAGCGTCGAGGATGGCGGCCGGGTTGGCATTCGTGAGCAAGATCGGATCGAGATCGAGCAGTGCGAACGCTTGTAGCAGCCGCGCGTACCGCTCCTCGTTCTCCCGCTTCCGCACAGCCGCTTCCGCCTGCGAAAGGCGGATGCACGTGAGCCGTCCACTCTGAGGCAACATCACGGGGACCATCGTGAGGCTCACGTCGGGAAACGACGCCTCCCAGGCGGGGTCCTGCACGACGACGGGGACGATGTCCCAACGCCGTTCTAGTGCACGGACCCACAGCGACTCGTCAGGCGAGACCAGGTAGTCGGAGAGGACGAAGACGAACGAGCCGGGCGGCAGTGACGGGCGGAGCTCGAGCAGATGGGCGAAGGAGCGCGAGATCGTGTCCTGCGGCGCACCGAAGGGGCGGCGTTGCTCGAGCCGCCAGTCCTCGTGCTGGCTGCGCGGCGGACGCCAGAACATCCGCCCTTCGGCGAAGTCGAGGTACCCGCTAAGCCCGCGCGCTGCGACCGTCGAGTCGGCGATCAGGATCGCCGCGGTCCGCACGGCATCGCCTTTGGAAAGCCACGGCAGCCACGCGGGATAAAGGGACATCTCCGGACGACGGTCAGTGACGATGATGACGCGCGGCGCCTCCTCGGCGAAATGCTCGCGGACGATGAACTCGTCGCTGGCGCGGGCAGACGAGAGCCGGGCGGACGCGGCCCAGTCGATCGACTTCATGTCGTCACCAGGTTGGTAGAGGCGCGAGCCGGCAACGTCGGAGCCGGTGCCTCGCCGAGCGCTCCGCATCCCGCCGAACGACAGTCCAATCACTCGCCTTCGCGGCGTGAGTGGAAAGACACTGTCTGCGACCGGCATCTACACCGGCCGCGTCCCGAGCGCGTACCCTCGCCGTCCGGATCGGCTTCGGGTTTGGGCGCGGCGGCTATGCACGCCGCCGCGAACTCGCCTGCGGCTTCGGCCCAGCCGTTGCGTCGCACCTCGGCCAGAAAGGCGGGCCCGAAGACAATGCGGTGCATCAGCACGGGAACGAACAAGCGCTCGACGTCGTCAGGCACAACGAAGGTGCGCTCGTTCAGGAGCGCCCACGCCCGGGCAGCGCGCTCGAGCGCGAGGGTCCCTCGGACCGAAGCACCGATCGCCACCTGCTCGTGCTCGCGGGTGGCGCGCACGAGATCCACGATCCAGCGCTGCAGCAGATCGTCGACGTAGACCTCTTGCGCAGAGGCTCTGATCTCCTGTACGTCTTCGACGGAGATGACGGCCCCGAGGAGGCGCAGGGGATGGCCGTGCCGTTGCTCAGCGAGGATCTGCCGCTCCTGATCCCGCTCCGGATAGCCGAGCGCGGTCCTGAGGAAGAAGCGGTCGAGCTGCGCCTCGGGCAAGGAAACGTTCCCTCGTACTCGATCGGGTTCTCGGTCGCTAGGAGCAGGAAGGGATCGGGCAGTACGCGCATCTCGCCGTCGACCGTAACCTGCTGCTCGGCCATCGCCTCGAGCAGCGCCGATTGGGTCTTGGGCATTGCGCGATTGATCTCGTCGACGAGGACGACGTTGGCGAAGATAGGCCCTGGCCTGAACTCGAAATCCCGTTCCTGCTGGTTGAATATCGACAGTCCCGTCACGTCGGTGGGCTGCAGGTCGGGCGTGCATTGGATCCGCGACGGGGTCGCGCCTTCGATCGACTGAGCGATCGCACGGGCGAGCACCGTCTTGGCAGTGCCCGGAACATCTTCGAAGAGCACATGGCCGCCCGCGATCAGTGCGGCCAGCACGAGCTTGATCTCTGCTCTCTTCCCGTGGACGACCGTCTCGATGTTGTCGAGGAAACGCTCCGCGAGCACCGCGGCCCGGGCGAAACGATCGGAGCCTTTTACGCGGGCCGCCTCGGTCGGTTCCATGCGCCTCCTAGATTGTAGGCCCCCCGCATTGCGGGGCAACGACGAACCCTCTAGAGCGGCACTGCGACACCGCCGCCGCGTACGTGAGTCTTGCTCATTCTCCGGATCAGCCCTAGCTCGTAGGAGGCGGAGTCGAGATAGGCAGCCCGGGTGGTATTCGGCTCCTGCAGGCTGGGCGCGCTGCCAAGGGACACCGGGAGGCCGCCGCCGCCGTACGGACTCCCAGCGCCGCGCCCAGGCCGACAATCGCGATCACCGCGGCCGCGACGCCGACTTGGAGCGGCCTCGGCACCAGTCGATGGCGACGGGGCATCAGGATCGGCGTGTCGAACGGCTCGAGGGAAGACTCACGGACGAGCGACGTGAATCCTGCGGCCTCTCGCTCGTACGCGTGGCAGGCCGGGCATGTCGCCAGGTGGGCCTGCAGGTCGACCTCCTCGAAAGGCGTCAGCTCGTCGTCGAGACGCAGCGAGACGAGCGCGGTGGCACGTTCGCACGAAGTGTGCGGAATCTTGAGCATTCCTGGAGTTCTAGACGAGGTCCGGGAAAGATGGTTAGTTTTTCCTGCTTCTACCTCGTCGTTTCGCCGCCAGGCTCGAGAGGAACCTAGACGCGGGTCGTTGCGGCGGCTTCCTCGGCGATGTCGAGCGGCTTCGTGACCTCGGCGAAGTGGCAGGCGCTCGGATGGCCGTGCCCGCGGTCGATCAGGGCTGGCGTCTCTTCGGCGCAGATCGGCTGTGCCTTCCAGCAGCGCGTTCTGAAACGGCAGCCAGACGGAGGGTTGGCCGGGCTCGGGACGTCGCCCTCGAGCACGATCCGCTTCCGGCGGCCGCGCTGCGACGGCTCCTCGATCGGAACCGCCGACAGAAGCGCTTGCGTATACGGGTGAGTCGGACGGTCGTAGATGTCCTCTTTCGGTCCCGATCTCCATGATCTTTCCGAGGTACATCACCGCCACCCGGTGGGCCACCTGGCGTACCACGGCGAGGTCGTGGGAGATGAACAGGTAGGACAGCCCGAAGCCCCGCCGGAGGTCCTCGAGCAGGTTGAGCACCTGGGCGCGGACCGAGACGTCGAGGGCCGACACGGGCTCGTCGCAGATCACCAGCCGGGGTCCGAGCGTGATGGCGTGGGCCACGCCGACCCGGTGCCGCGCTGGCCCCCGGAGAACTCGTGCGGGTACCGACCCGCGTGCCGGGCGCGAGGCCCACCCCTGCGCCAGCAGCTCCTCGACAGCGGTTGCCCCACTCGGCCCAGCCCGTGGATCTGCAGGGGCTCGCTCAGGATGGCCCGCACGGTCATGCGCGGATCGAGGCCGCCCGTAGGGGCTCCTGGAAGACGAGCTGCAGCTCGCGACGAACCTCACGCATCTGCCGGCGGCTGAACTCGGTGATGTCCTGGCCGTTGAACACGATGCGACCGTCGGTCGGCTCGAGCAGCTTGATGATCGTGCGACCGAGGGTCGTCTTGCCGCAGCCGGACTCGCCGACCAGGCCCGAGCGTCTCGCCCGAGCGTACGGTTAGATCGACTCCGTCGACCGCGTGGACCTGGCCGACCGGTGCGCTTGTAGAGGCCGGCGCGAATCGGAAAGTGCTTGACCAGCGCTTCGATGCGCAGAATCTCGGCGCCTTCGCCGGCGCGCTCGTGGACGGCCTCGACCGCTTCCTCAGGCACCTTCAGCCGACTCCTGCGGCGAGCTTCGGTCGAGCCTGCCGTGCTGTCCCTCGAGCTCCTCGACGAAGTGGCACGCGGAGAGATGAGCGCTCCGCCTTGATCGGGCGCAGCGGCGGCTCTTCCTCACGGCAGCGGGCTCGTCCCCGCGAGAGGAAGCAGCGCGGGTGGAACGGGCATCCCGGAGGCACGTTGATCATGCTGGGCGGTTGTCCGGGAATCGGCTTGAGCCAGCGCTCGTCGGCTCTCAAGTCTCGGCAGGCGTCGATCAGCCCGCGCGGTAGGGGTGGCGAGGGCCGAGCAGCGTGTCGACGTCCCCGCCTCGACGATCTTTCCCGCGTACATGACCGCGACGCGATCGGCCATCTCGGCGATCGACCCCGAGGTCGTGCGTGATCGATGACGGCCCGGCGTTCGTTTCGACCGGCGCCTTCTTGAGAGCTCCGAGGATCTGCATCTGGATGGTCACATCGAGCGCGGTCGTCGGTTCGTCGGCGATCAGAGTGAGGGCCCGTTCGCTATCGCCATCGCGATCATGGCCCGCTGTTGCATTCCACCGGACAACTCGTGGGGGTATTGATCGAGACGCCGCTCGGGGTTCGGCACGCCGACGAGCTACGGAGCAGCTCCGCCCGCCCCTCCCGCCCGACCTTCCTCTTTACCGTCATCGCCTTGTGCCCGATGGCCTCGCCGATCTGGTCCCCGACAGTGAGACCGGGTTGAGCGAGGTCATCGGATCCTGGAAGATCATCGCGATGTCCTCGCCGCGGGACCGCGACGCTGCCCCTTCGACTCTTCAGGAGATCCACCCCCTCGAAGATTGCCTCTCCGCGTACGTGCTCCCCGGTGGTATCGGGATAAGCCCCAGCATGCGAGGCACGGCTGACGCTCTTCCCCGCTCCCGATTCCCCCGCGATCCCGAGGGTCTCCCCCCGGCCGACGGCGAACGAGAGACCGTTGACCGCCTGGACAACGCCTTCTTCGATCGAGAAGTCGACGACGAGATCCTGTATCGACAGTGCCGTCTCAGGCCCGCACCCGCCGCTTCGTCGGATCTAGAGCGTCGCGCAGGCCGTCACCGACGAAGTTGATGCACAGAACGATAACGACGATGGTGATCCCCGGTGCCATGACAAGCCACGGCATGCTCTGCGATAAGCCCGGCTTGTTGATGGCTTTCCAAAGCCGCGTCGGCGGCTGAACGCCGAAGCCCAGGAAAGACAGAGTCGCTTCCACGAGAATGGCCGTGGCAACGATCAGGGTTGCGTTGACCACGATAGGACCCCCATCGAGTTCGGCAACATATGCCGAAAGATGATGCGCATATCGCTTGCCCCCGAAGCCTTGGCCGCCTCGATGTACTCCTTCTCGCGTACGATAGGTAGTTGCCTCAATGATGCGCGCAAGTGTTGTCCAATAGAACAACAGCCCGAGGATCACTGCAACTCGAATCGGAGTGCCGTTCCCCAGGAGGGCGGCAGATGACGATCAGAACCGCGAGAATCGGCAGGGTCGAGAACGAGGTCGACGAAGCGCATCATCATGTTGTCGATCCCAGCCGCCGAATATCCGGAGACGGCCCCGTAGAAGCGCCTCGATGAGAGTCGATAAGCAGAGCGACGACGCCGGCAACGTAGAACTCACGATCACTGATACCGAACACGGTCCGGCTGGAAGTAATCGCGACCGAGCACATCGGTCCCGAAGTAGTGCTCACCCTCCAGCGTGGAGGCATTTCTTTCGTGCATCAAGCGGAGCCTGCTCCCTGTACGAGTACGGCGCGTCCTGCTCGGCAAAGACACCGACGAATACGATAATCGATCAGCAGGACGAGGCTTCCGACTGCAAGTCTGTGTCGGAAGAAACGCCGTTTTGTGCGAAGTGCCACTGGCTTCTAGCTTGGACCTCGAGCCCCTCCTCGTGGAAGGAAGTCAGTTCGTCAGCTTCGACGTTTCCCTGCGCGGTATCCGGCGTTGGCCGGTCGACCTGCGGCGCCGCCGGAGGGGTGCCTCGGATGCGCCTCTCGGGTTCGGATTAGTCATATCTGATCCCTCGGGTCGAGATAAGCCGTAGATGACATCGGCTATCAGGTTGAACATGATGACTGATTACCGAAGTGATCATGAGCCATGCCATCACGGGATAGACGTCGCGGTTGAGATTCCCGAGATGGCCGACAAGGTAGCGGCCCATACCGTCTATACCGAAGATCGTCTCGGTGACGATCGCCCCGCCGAACAAGGCCCCGAAGTCAAGCGCAGACGGCCGTAACGAACGGGATCAGCGCGTTCCTCAAATGCGTGCTTCACTTTCACTACATTCCGCTTCCTGACGCTTCCCTTGGCTTTGGCTGTACGAACGTAGTCCGAGTTCACAACCTCGAGCATCGAGGCGGGCAATGTAGCGCGAGAACTGAGCGATGCCGAGCAACGGCGAGCGTGATGACCGGCAAAGCGAGGTGTTGTAGTCGATCGATGAAGAAGTTGCCCCCTGTCTGGCCCCCCCGCCAGACGAGAGCCCGCTCGTATAGAAGATCCGAACGTCGGTGGCCAAAAGGTAGAAATTGTTGGTGAACAGAATCTGCAGCAGCAGAGCCAAGAAGAAGGTTGGTGTCGCGAATCCTAGAAAGCTGAACCGTCGTCGCGGTGTAGTCGAAGGTCGAGTACTGCCGGACGGCCAAATACCACCCCGATACCGACCGCGACTATCAGCGCGATGAGCTCCGAGAGTAGGACGAGTTGGAGCGTGTGCGGGAAGACTCGCTTGAGGTCATTCCAAATCTTCGTGCCGGGCTGGAGCAGCGGCGTCCCGAACTTGTTCGTGACTGCGTCCTTCAGCCAGTACCAGTACTGGACGGGCATCGATTCGTCGAGGTGCTTGCGCTTCTCGATGTTCTGAATGGTCACCTTCGAAACCAGCGGATTCTGATGCAGTTGCGCAAGCGGATTTCCGATCGCCGTCACCGAGACGAAGATCAGAATGCTGGCTGCGAAGAGGACGGGAATGCTGTAGAGCAACCGCCGAATGATGTAGGTGACCATGGACGCTCCTCTTCCGGGAAGGCGCCTCAGTGCAGCAGATCGGGCGCCTCTCAGGCTGTTCTCAGTCTACTACTGGGTCTTTCACGTTTCGCATTACGACTAACCCGATTGAGAGTGAGTCCCGCCCCGGATTCCGGGGCGGGACTCTATCAGCTTGGTCCAGCTCAGATGCCTAGCTGGTCTTCCAGCCCTCCGTGTTCCAGGTCGGGCCCTGGAGCGTCGGATTGTCCTTCAGGCCCTTGACCTTCGTCTTGTAGACGAAGTACGTGGGCTTCTGGTACAGCGGGATCGGAGATCGCGTCGTTCGAGAGAGCCGCGTCCGCCTGGTTGTTCTCCTTGACGCGCAGAGCGGGGTTCAGCTGGGCGTCAGAGGCCTTGAACAGAGCCGTGACCCTCGGGTTGCAGTAGCCCTTCCAGTTCGAGCCGCCGGCGCCGGTCGGATTATCCGAGGTCTTCGGCTCGGCACATCCGTAGATGTCGACCTGACCGGCGGGGTCACCGGTGCCGACCCACGCGAACAGCGCGATGTCGTAGTTCAGGTCGGACACCTGCGGGAAGAACAGCCGCGAAGGTGCGTTGGCCGGCTTGAACTCGATACCGGCCTTCTGCGCCTGATCCTGGAAGATCGTGAATGCAAGCGCACGCAAACGCGTTGCCCGTCGTCGACGCGAAGTCGAACGAGACCTTCGATGGCCACTGCAACGGAGAGATGCCGTCGCCGCCCTTGTTGCAGTTATGGGCGTTCCAATCATCTGGTTGACCTTGGCAATGCTGTAGTTCCACTTGCCGGAAGTCCGTTCAAAGTAGCCCTTCTCGCCCTTTGAGGCGGACGAGGCTCTGCAGAGGACCCGAGACGCTCGGGTTGAGCGTCCCATAGGGCCCCTCGCAGCAAAGCAGGGCGGTTCACTCCCCCCGACATCAGGGCCTGGCGGAGCCACTTCTGCTTCGCCAGCGGGTTCCCCGCTTGGCTCCCTGACATGGTCTCGATGTGCTCGTACCTGGGCCCGACGTGGCTCACTACGCGCAGGCCGGCCTGGCTGCGGAGATCCGCGAGGTGCCAGCTGCGGCTGCGGGTAGATCGCGTCGACCTCACCGGAGCGGATCGCCTGGATCTCGGAGTTCGTGTTCGTGATGAACCGGAACACGATCGAGTCCAGCTTCGCCCGCTTGCCGTACCAACCACGCGGGTTGCGGGTCAGCGTGATGCCCGAGCCACCGGGTCGAACCGCGTGAGGAGGAACGGCCCGTTCCCGATCGGAGGCATTGCCCTTTTTCGGGGTTGCAGATGCAGTCGTTCCAGACGGAGTCAGCTGTCCGTGGCCCGCCAGCGCATGCGCCGGGAGCAAGACATAGTGAAGCATGACCTCCCAGGGCGCATACGGCTTCTTGAAGGCGATCTTCACGGTCTTGCCGTTGACCTTCTTGGCCGATGCCTCATGTCCCAGCGGGTCGACTGTGCTCCTGTACTTCGGGTTACTGGGTCTTCCAGGTGAAGATCCAGTCCTCGGCGGTGACCTGCTTGCCGTCGCTCCACTTCGCGTTCTTCTTCAGGGTGTGAGTACGTCAACCGCTTCGGTCTTCAAGAGCTTGCTTACGGATCAGGTCCAGCTTGTACGTGAACTTAGGCGTAAAGAGGTAGGCCGCGCCAGCGAATGCCGGCGTCCACGTCGTCCAGGTGTTGTAGGCCCAGGAGCACGTTGTCGACGCCCGGCGGCTCCTGCTCCGCCCCGAAGGTGCGCACCGGCCGAACCCTTCTGGGATGCACCGCCGGCAGATCCGGCGACGACAAGGCTCGCGGCGACGATCAAGGCCCCCAGAACGAGCCGTAAATGACTCCGATGCATCTTCCCTCCGTTCTCACGGACCGCGAAGCCCGTCTCCGCAGTCCTTGTTCCCTCCACCGCCCCGTCACTGGAGCGGGGCACGACAGTCCACTCGAGGGAAAATCCCCTTCCCTCGTGCGTCCCAGACGCGTTCGTGCGTTTTTGTTAGCTGGTAAGTCTGCCCACGCGGAGAGCCGCCCGAAAACTAGGCTGGTGAGAGCGTCCGCGCCGGCCACGACTTCCAGAATTTCCTGGGTGATCTCGGCCTGCCTGGCCCGGTTCATGGCCAGGGTGAGGGAGTCGATGAGCTCCCCTGCGTTCTTCGAGGCGTTTCGCATGGCGGTCATGCGTGCACCGTGCTCCGAGGCCGCCGACTCGAGCAGGGCTCGGTAGAGCTCGGTCTCGAGGTAGACCGGCAGGAGCCGCTCGAGGATCTGCTCCGGCTCGGGCTCGAAGATGAAGTCGCCCCGAGTCGCGTCTTCGTGCCGCTCCTCCTCGTCCGTTTCGAGCAGGTCCTCGGCAAGGGGCAAGAGATCCTGGACCGTCACCCGCTGCACGAGCGGCGACTCGAACTGGTTGTAGACCACGACAACGCGGTCGACCTCGTTCTCCGTGTACAGCTCCGCGACGCGGTGCGCGATCGCCTGGGCGTCCGCATAGCGAGGCTGGTCGGTGAAGCCCGTGAACTCTCCGGAGAGCTCCTGACGGCGGAACCGAAGCGAGCCGGCTCCCTTGCGGCCGACGGCGACCCACACGACGTTCTTCCCCTCGGACCGTAGCCGGCGGTCCAGGGCCAGCGCCCGCCGGAGGATCTGGGAGTTGAACGCTCCCGCCAGACCGCGGTCACCGGTCAACGGGACGATCGCCACCGTCTGCTCTTGCTCGTGCCGTTGCAGCAAGGGCAGCCCGCGCACGGAGGCGCTCGCGCGCGCCGTGCCCGCCATCAGCTCGAGCATCCGGTCGGCGTACGGGCGCATCTCCTCGATGCGGCCCTGCGCGCGGCGGAGCTTCGCCGCCGCGACGAGCTCCATCGCGCGCGTGATCTTCCGCGTGTTGCGGACGGAGCGGATCCGGCGCTTGATGTCCTGGACCGACGCCATCAGGCCCTACGCGACGAGGCTCGCCTCTTCCTTGACGTCGAAGGCCTGGAGCATCTTCTTGAGCTCCTCGTCCAGCTTCGCCGCGGTCTCGTCCGGGAGATCGCCGGTCTCGCGGATCTCCTTGAGGATCGACTCCTCCGCGCGCAGGTGCTCCCGCAGCTCCTCCTGGAAGCGCGGCACCTGGCCAACGGGAATCTGGTCGAGGAATCCGTTCACGCCGGCGTAGAGGGCGACCACCTGCTCCTCCACCGGCCACGGCTGATTCTGCGGCTGGTTCAGCGTCGCGACCATGCGCTCGCCGCGCCCGAGCGCCTTCTGGGTCGCCTCGTCGAGCTCCGAGCCGAACTGTGAGAACGCCTCGAGCTCGCGGTACTGGGAGAGGTCGAGCCGCAGGCGACCCGCGACCTTCTTCATCGCCTTCGTCTGAGCGCTCGCGCCGACCCGCGACACGGAGATGCCGACGTTGACGGCCGGACGGACGCCCGAGAAGAACAGGTCCGACTCGAGGAAGATCTGCCCGTCGGTGATCGAGATGACGTTCGTCGGGATGTAGGCGGAGATGTCGCCGGCCTGTGTCTCGATGATCGGGAGCGCCGTGAGCGAGCCGCCGCCCCGCTCGTCCGACAGCTTGCAGGCACGCTCGAGCAGCCGCGAGTGCAGGTAGAAGACGTCGCCCGGAAACGCCTCGCGGCCGGGTGGACGCCGCAACAGCAACGAGAGCTGGCGGTACGCGTCGGCGTGCTTCGACAGGTCGTCGTAGACGCAGAGCACGTGCTGCCCGTTGTAGAGGAAGTGCTCGCCCATCGCGCAGCCCGCGAACGGCGCCATCCACTTGATCGGCGCGGCCTCCTCCGCTGCCGCAGAGACGATCGTCGTGTACTCCATCGCGCCGCGGTCGCGCAACAGCTCGTAGACCTGGGAGACCGTCGACGCCTTCTGGCCGATCGCCACGTAGATGCAGAAGACGTCAGTGTCCCTCTGGTTCAGGATCGTGTCGATGCAGATCGTCGTCTTGCCGGTCTGGCGGTCGCCGATGATCAGCTCCCGCTGGCCGCGGCCGACATTCGTCATCGAGTCGATCGCCTTGATGCCCGTCTGCAGCGGCTCCTTCACCGGCTGCCGCGCAATCACGCCCGGGGCCTTGAACTCGAGCTGGCGCGTCTCCGAGGCCTCGATCGGCCCCTGGCCGTCGATCGGGTTGCCGAGCGGATCGACGACGCGGCCGAGCAGCGCCTCCCCGACCGGGACGCTCGCGACGCGGCCGGTGCGGCGAACCGGCTCGCCTTCCTTGATGTGCTCCCACTCGCCGAAGAGGGCCGTGCCGACGTCGTCCTCCTCCAGGTTGAACGCGAGCCCGACGACGCCGTGCTCGAACTCGAGCATCTCCTGCGAGACGGCGTTCTCGAGCCCGTAGACGCGGGCGATGCCGTCGCCGACCTGCAAAACCGTCCCGACCTCGGCGAGGTCGGTCTCGACGTCGTAGTTCTCGATCCGCTCCTTCAGGATCGAGGTGATCTCTTCGGGTCGTAGCTTCACTGGGACATCAGTTGCTCCTTGTTACGAGTTCTTGACGAGGTCTGGCGTAGTCGTTGCGTGCGTCGACCCCGCACAGAGGCGTCCACGCGAAGCGTGTCCGCCTGCAGGACGAGGCCTCCGATCAAGCTCGGGTCGACGCTCCGGGTTGCCTCGACCGTGCGCCCGGTCGCCTGCTCGATCTGACGCACGATCTCCTGCGCGTCTTCGTCGGAGAGCTCGTAGGCGGTCGTGAGCTCCACCTTGACGCGACGCTCCTGCACGGCGATCAGCCGGTCGAACTCCCGCGTGATCTCCTCGATCTCGCCGATGCGCCCCTTCTCCGCCACGAGCCGAAGGAAGTTCCGCACCAGCTCGTCGGCGCCGCCGAGCAGCTCCTCGAGCAGGTCGGCCTTCGTACGGGGCTCGATCTGCGGGTTGCGGAGAACGATGCGAAGCTCCGGCACATCGCGTACCGAAGCGGCGAAGTCGTCGAGTTCTTCGTGGACGACCCGAAGCCGGTCCTTCTCCTGTGCTGCTTCGAAGAGCGCCCGTGCGTAGGTGCGGTGGACGACGGCTATCTCACGGCCTCCTGCTCCTCGAGCACCGAGAAGTCGAGGTCCTTGATCGCGTCCTCGATCAGCCGGCGGTGGTCCGCGTCCTCGAGCACCTTCCCGGTCACTTTCGTGGTCGCGATGAGCGTGAGCTCGGCCACCTCGGCGCGGATCTGTGTGAGCGCGCGCTGCGTCTCCGCTTCGATCTGGCGCCGCGTCTCCTCGAGCCGTCGCTGGCGGTCGGCCTCCGTCTCGTCCTTCACACGCTGGCGCTGGGCGTCGGCAACATGTCGCGCCTCACTGAGGATCTGCTCGGCCTGACCTCGGGCCTGGCCGATCAGGGCACGGTGCTCCTCGAGCAAACGGCGAGCCTCGTCCCGCGCCTCGTCGGCTTCCTCGAGCGAACGGCGGATCCGTTCACGTCGCTCGTCGATCGTCTGCTGGATCGGGCCGAACGCGTACCTCTTCAGCACCGAAGAGCGTGATCAGGAACGCGATGATCGTCCAGATCATCAGACCCGGGACGACCTTGATCAGGTCGAGGCTGCGACGAGCATCAGCATCAGATGAGGACGTAGGCGAGGAGTCCGCCGATGAGGCCGTAGAAGACGACCGCCTCGGTCAGCGCGAAGCCGAGCCACTGGATCCCCTGAAGCTCGCCGCGCAGCTCGGGCTGGCGGGCGACGGCCTG
The DNA here is from genome assembly GCA_963759365.1 of uncultured Actinomycetes bacterium. Lineage (GTDB taxonomy): Bacteria > Actinomycetota > Thermoleophilia > Gaiellales > Gaiellaceae > 3-1-20CM-4-69-9. The sequence continues at coordinate 134,718 of CAVWYX010000003.1, read as the reverse complement.
GATCATCGAGCCGAAGATGTTGCCGATGCCGACACCGGCTCCGAGCGCGCCGAGGCCGATGCCGAGCGCGAGGGCGATCGCCTTGCCGGCGTCGACGCGTCGTCGACGGCAGCAATCAGAAAGGCCAACACGTTTCCCTCCTAGTGTTCGGGCTCGATCGCCGAGCCGATGTAGATGGCGGACAGGGCAGCGAAGATGAACGCCTGAATTCCCACCACGATCACGACCTCGAAGAGGTAGAAGGCGGTCGCGGCCGGCACGGCGATCACGGCGACGGCGACGTTCTCGAGCACGAAGATCAGACCGATGAAGGTCAGGATCAGCATGTGCCCCGCGAGCATGTTCGCGAAGAGTCGGACCGAGAGCGAGATCAGCCGCATGAACTGACCCGAGAATCTCGAGCGGAACGATCAGCGGCAGCATCGCCTTCGGCACCTCGGGGATCCAGCTCTTGAAGTAGCGAACCGGTCCGTTGTAACGAATCCCCTCGACGAACGTGAAGATCCATGTCATCAGCGCCAACGCGAGAGTTACCGATAACGATGACGTCGCCGCGTAGATCCCCAGGGTTGGAATCCCGTGCCACTTGTCGTCGGAGAGGGGAAGCGGGATGAACCCCAGCAGGTTGACGACGAAAATGAACAGCATCAGCGTCGCGACATAGGGAAACCATCTTCCGATCGCCTTCGACGGAAGGCCCTGCTCCGCGACCTGCGTCTGCGCGATGTCGTAGATCAGCTCGCCCGTGGTGCCGCGCCGCGTCAGCGTGCGGCCGCGCATGAAGAACAGCCCGCCGACGATCGTGACGACCATGCCGAGCAGCAGATACGCGACCGTCTTCGTGATCGAGAGGTTGAGGGGGCCGAGATGGATCGGAACCCACTCGTGCTGGGCGAACTCCTCCTCGGGGTGAAACACCCCCTTGGCCCAGGCCCCCGGCGGGAGCGCGAGCGCGAGGAGAACGGCGGTAAGCAGCAGCCGCTTCATCGCGTGTTTCCGAAGTAGGAGAGCAGCGAGAGCCCGAGCTCGAAGGTGTACGCGAGCACGTACACGATCGCCGCGGCTGCAGCGACGTGCGGGCGCGTCGCAGCGGCGGCCAGGAGGACCGCGAGCACTGCGATCGCTTTGAAGCTCAATCCGAAGGCCAGCACTGCCGAGCCGGCGACGTTAGCGGTTCGTCCGCGCAGTCGCGTCAGCACGAGGTCGATCGCCTCGACGGCCAAACCAGAGCACGGCGCCGAGCGCCCAGCCGGCGACGTCCCAGCCCGCGAGGAGGAAGACGGGCAGCGCGAGCAGCACGATCAGCAGGCCGCCGAGCGCAGGGAAGAGCCGCCCCGGAACCGGCCGAGGCGTGGCGAAGATGCCCCCGTCTCGCATCAGAGCGTCCCGCGGTAGCGCCGGTAGACGGAATAGACGGCGAGCGGAATGCCCGCGATTGCGCCGACGAGGACGCCGATGCCGATCGAGCCGGCTGCCCAGCCGATCAGCGCGCCGATGACCATCGCCGCGAGGAGGATCCCGAGTAGCAGTCCTCCCGCCCCGGCGGGCTCGAACGAGGGGCGGGTCGTGGGCTCCATCCACGGGCAGCATACCAACGCTTGTAACAGCGCGAAGCCGCTTGGAGAGGCGAAATCAGGCGGACTTTGTTATCCGCTCTGCGCGTGCCTGTTCCTCTCTCCGACGGATCCTCGGATTGGCCAACTTGACGATCTCGAGGAGGTAGACCATGTAAACCGACGCGGCGACCGCGACGAGGCCGATCGCAGAGACGATCAGCGTCCGCCACGGGTGCCAGATCCCGTGCTGGTGAGGGCGGATGAATCGCAGGGCGAGCGCCGTCGCGGCGAGGGTGCCGCACCAGATCCAGATGTAGGTGGCGGCACGGCGCTGCGAAAAGCCGATGTTGACGAAGCGGTGGTGGAGGTGATGCCGGTCGGCCACGTACACCGGCCGACGGTACTTGAGCCGCTTCGCCACCACGAACGACGTGTCGATGATCGGCACGGCCAGGACGAGCAGCGGGAAGAAGAGGGTGACGATCGAGGCGGTCTTGAGCAGGCCCTGGAGCGGGATCGTGGCCAGGACGAAGCCGAGCAGCATCGCGCCCGAGTCCCCCATGAAGATCCTGGCGGGATAGACGTTGTGTCGAAGGAAGCCGAGGCAGGCTCCGAGGACGATCGCCGACAGGATCGCGGCCTGGATTTCCGGGACCGTCAGGGAGAGCGCGATCAGCGTGAACGTGAACGCGGAGATGGCGGAGACGCCCGCGGCGAGACCGTCGAGACCGTCGAGGAAGTTGACCATGTTCATGATCGCGACGATCCAGAGCACGGACAGCGGCATGCCGACCCAGTCGGGAAGCGTGTGGATGCCGAGCACCGGAAACGTGAAGCGATGCACCCAGATCCCGAAGCCGACGGGGATCGCCGCGGCCGCGATCTGGCCGCCGAGCTTCTCCCACCACCGCAGGCCCCGAAAGTCGTCGACGGCGCCGATCGTCGTTGCGACGGCGGCGCCGAGCAGGAGGCCGCGCGTCTCGCCGGAGAGGTCGAGGAACGCGAGCGCAGGCACGAAGATGCCGAAGAACAGGGCAAGCCCACCGAGCCTCGGGACCGTGCTGCGATTCATCCTCCTGCCGCCCGGTTGGTCGACGACGCCGAGCAGCCGGGCCATCCCGCCGACCGCAGGGGTGAGCAGCACGACGATCGCCGCGGCAAGCAGCGCGCCCCAGATGACTTCGAGGTGGTCGGCGAGCGTGTGGAGCATCAGGCGACGGCCAGCACGACGCCGACGACGATGAGCACGAGAAGGAGCAGCATGAAGACCACGAAGATCATCGTGAAGATGCCCGCTCGCCGCGCGAAATCCTCCTCGGGCTCGACTTCCGTCCAGCGTTGCCAGCGCTTCGCCTCACGGCGCCTGCGGTAATCGCTGATCGCACCCATGTCTACTTCGTGCCGTAGAGCCGGTCGCCTGCGTCGCCCAGCCCGGGAACGATGAAGCCGCGTTCGTCGAGGCCGCGGTCGATCGCCGCAACGACGATCTGGACGTCGGGATGGTCGCGGAGGATGCGCTCGATCCCTTCGGGAGCGGCGATGATCGCGATCAGGCGCACCGACGTCGCGCCGGCGTCCTTCACCGTCCTCATCGCGGCGGCCGTCGAGTTCCCCGTCGCGAGCATCGGGTCGAGCAGGATGACGTCCCGCTCGGCCACGTCGGCCGGAAGCTTCGCGTAGTACTCGACGGGCTCGAGCGTCTCCTCGTCGCGGTACATGCCGATGAAGCCGACACGGGCGCTCGAGATCAGCGACAGCACGCCGTCGAGCATCCCGATGCCGGCACGCAGGATCGGGCAGACGGCAACCTTCTTGCCGCTGATGCGCGGGAACCGGCCGACCTCGAGCGGCGTCTCGACCTCGACGTCCTCCGTCGGCATGTCCTTCGTCGCCTCGTACGTCAGGAGCAGCGTGACCTCGTTGACGAGCTTGCGGAAGTGGACGGTCGGCGTGTTCTTGTCGCGGATGTACGACAGCTTGTGCTGGACGAGCGGGTGCCTGACCTCCACGACCTGCCCCGTTCGAGTCTCGGTCGACGTCACGCTGTGCTGGATCGTACTGCCGTCGCGAGTCGTGCCAGGGCCTCGTCAGCCGCGAGCGCTCCTTCGCGGAGGACGCGCGGCTCTGACCGGGTGAGGTCGATCACCGTCGACGGAGTGCCCGGAAGCTCGCCTCCGTCGAGGACGGCGCCGGCTCCTTCGCGAATCGGCGCCGGCACCTGGTCGAGGCGCCGCGGATCCTGCTCTCCGGGCGCGTTCGCGCTCGTGGCGATCACGACGCCGACGTGCAACATGACCTCCGCTCCGGGCCCTGTCAGGTCGGGCACGCGGATCCCGATCGCTTCGGGGTTGCTGCCCGTGATCCACGGGATACGACGCGCCGGGTTCGGGACGACGAGCGTCAGCGGCCCCGGCAGCAGCCGCTCCAACAGAGAAGCAGTTGGCCCACGCAATTCCGGGAGGCGCTCGAGCAAGTGGTCGAGGCTCGCTGCGACGAGCGCCGTCGGCTGTTTCTCTTCCCTGCCCTTCAGCCGGTAGAGCCGGCGCGCCGACTCCTGGCGTGTCGGCTCCGCGGCGAGCCCGTACACGGTGTCGAACGGCATTACGACGGGCTTGCCGGCCCGAAGCGCCGCAACCACTTCTTCGATCACGGCGGTCAGCGTCTCCCCTCGACCACTCGTTCGGTGCCGGCGAGATCGCGCGTGATCCCGATGTCGGCATAGCCGAGCGACGCGAGAGTCTGTGCCACGTACGCCGCCTGGCCATCCCCCACCTCGAGCACGAGCGCCCGCGTCACAGCGCGGCGCGCGATCTGCTCGTGGAGCCCCATGTCGACTAGAGCCTGCCGGGGCTCCCAGCGAAGCTCGGGCTCCAGATCGGCGAGCGCTTCGCTCGGGACGTAGGGCGGATTTGCGACGACGAGATCCCAGTCTTCTTCCACCGCTTCGACTCCGCCGAATCGGAGCTCGACGTCGAGCCCCAGGCGGATCGCGTTCTCACGTGCCAGCTCGAGCGCAATGCAGGACGTGTCGACGCCGGTGACTCGAGCGTCGGGATGCTCGTCCGCAACGGCAAGCGCGATCGCGCCGCTGCCGACGCCGACGTCGAGGACGCGCGGCGCAGCGAGGCCGTCGATCGCGGCGAGCGCACGCTCGACGACGATCTCCGTCTCGGGCCGCGGAACGAGAGCGCGGCGGTCCGTTTTCAGCGTCAGTCGCCGGAAGCCCCACTCGCCGAACACGTACGCGAGGGGCTCCCGCTCGGCCCGCCGTTCGAGGAGGGTGTCGAGCTCCCCGGGCACCTCGCGCTCCGGCTCCAGCGAGGACGTCCGTGCGCGAGATCTCGAGCACGTGCGCAACGAGAAGCTCGGCGTCCACGCGAGGCGTGTCGACACCGGCCTCGGCGAGCTGCTCCTCGGCGAGCTGCAGCGCCTCGGCGACGGTCACTCGCCGAGCGCCCGGCGGCGGTCTTCCGCGGTCAGTGCGTCGGTGAACTCGTCGAGGTCCCCCTCGAGGACCCGGTCGAGCTGGTGCGCCGTCAGCTTGATGCGGTGGTCGGTGACGCGGTTCTCCGGAAAGTTGTACGTGCGGATCTTCTCGGCGCGCTCGCCGCTGCCGATCTGCGACCTGCGGGTCGCGTCGAGCTCCGCCTGTTGCCGCTCGCGCTCCAGCTCGTACAGCCGTGCGCGCAGGACGCGGAGCGCCTTCTGGCGGTTCTGGAGCTGGCTCTTCTCGTCCTGCATCGAGACGACGAGGCCGGTCGGCAGATGCGTGATTCGCACCGCCGAGTCGGTGGTGTTCACGCTCTGGCCGCCGGGCCCGGTCGAGCGGTAGACGTCGACCTTGAGATCGTTGGGGTCGATCTCGATCTCGACGTCTTCTGCTTCGGGCATCACGGCGACCGTCGCAGTCGACGTGTGGATCCGTCCCTGCGACTCGGTCTCGGGGACGCGCTGGACGCGGTGCGTGCCGCCCTCCCACTTGAAGATCGAGTACGCACCGTCGCCCTTGATCGCGAACGTGACTTCCTTGAAGCCGCCGCTTTCGTTCGGGCTCGAGCCGAGCTGCTCCACGCTGTAACCCCGGCGCTCGGCGTAGCGCGTCAGCGCGCGGTACAGATCACCGGCCCAGAGCGCTGCCTCGTCGCCGCCGACGCCCTGACGGATCTCGACGATCACGTCCTTGCTGTCCGCGGGATCGGTCGGCGCGAGCGCGAGGCGCAACTCTTCCTCGAGCGCGAGGCTCCGCTCTTCCAATTCCGGCACCAGCTCGCGCAGCACGCCGTCGCCGCGGGCGGCCTCGAGATCCTCGTGCACACGGCGCCACTCCTGGGCAAGCCGATGTGGCGCCTCCAGCTCTTTCAACCGTCGCCCGGACGCGGCCGCCTCCTTGTGATCGTTGTAGACGGCCGGATCGGACATGCGCTCCTGCGCCTCCTGGTAGGAGCGCTCGAGCTCTTCGACGAGTTGTTCGATATTGCCGGCCATCGCCGGCCCAGATTAGCTCTCGAGACGGGCCTGCAGGCTGATATCGGGGACGCCGGCGAGAGCCTTCGAGACCGGGCAATTCTCCTTCGCCGCCTGCGCCGCTTGTTGGAACGCGTCGTCCTCGATTCCGGGCACCTTTCCGGCGACCTCGAGGACGATCTTCGTGATCCCCTCGGGCGGCTGGAACGTCACGGTGGCGGACGTCTTCAGCTCTTCGGGAGCGTGTCCGGCCCGTGCGAGTCCGCTCGAGAGCGCCATCGAGAAGCAGCTGGCGTGGGCCGCTGCGATGAGCTCCTCCGGGCTTGTGTCTCCCCCCGCCTCTTCGGATCGTGCGCGCCAGCTGACGTCGAGACCGCCGATCGCACCGCTCGTGACCGAATCGATGCGGCCTTTCCCGCCCATCAGGTCGCCCTGCCACGTCACCTCGGCCTTGCGCTCAGTCGCCATCGCTCTCTCCTTCCAGGGTCGCGGTCACGGTCACCTTTGCGCTGGCCTCGATCAGCTTCGTGAGCGGACAGCCTTTACTCGCGCTGACAGCCAGCTCGTCGAGCTTCTCCTGGTCGACGTCTTTTACACGCGCGCGCGCGAGAAGCTCGGATGAGACGATTCGATGCGAACCGTCCTCGACCTCGTCGAGCGTGACGACTGCGCGCACGTCGAGATGGTCCGGCGGCGACCCCGCGCCTGCGAGCTCGCCGGCGAGCGACATGGCGAAGCAGGCGGCGTGCGCGGCGGCGACGAGCTCCTCCGGGCTCGTCTTCCCCTCGGGGTTGCCAATGCGTGTCGCAAGGGAGTACGGCAATCCTTCGAACGCGCCGGTTGCGCCGGTGATCTCGCCGCTGCCGCGTGCGACGTTTCCTTCCCAGGTGACGTTCGCCTCGCGCTGGACGCGAGGCATTAGTGGCCTGCCCGGTTCCGCTGGTGGATGCCTGGGTCGCGACCGACCGGAACCGGGCAGCCCACTAGGCCATGACCTCGACCTTGCGGGCTTCTGGGTCGGCGCGGTTCTCCAGCGAGAGCACTTCCTTCAGCGCTCGGATCGAGACCTCGACCTGGTCGAGCGACGGCTCCCGAGTCGTCAACCGCTGCAGCCAGAGGCCCGGCGCGAGCAGCGTCATCAGGATCCGGTTGTCCTGGTGCTTCCCGGCAAAGCGGATCAGCTCGTACGCGAGCCCGGCGATCACCGGCAGGAGCAGGATGCGGGTCGCGATCAGCCAGTACCAGACCGGCCGCCCGAAGAACGCGAAGACGAAGATCGCGATCACCATCACCCAGAGCAGAAAGGCCGTCCCGCACCGCGGGTGGATCAGGCTGTAGCGCTGCACCGTCTCGGGCTCGAGCTCCTCGCCCGCCTCGTACGCGTTGATCGCCTTGTGCTCGGCTGCGTGGTACTGGAAGACGCGCCGGAGATCCGGAAAGAGCGAGATCAGCGACAGGTAGAGCGATGAAGATTCCGACGCGGATCAGGCCCTCCACGATCACGAACGAGCCCGTCTGGTTGATCCCGATCCAGTTCGTCAGCAGCGCCGGCGAGACCTTGAAGAGCAGGATCGCGAACCCGATCGCGATCGCGAAGGCGAAGATCAGCTGCGCACGGGTGAGCTCCGTCTGAACTTCCTCGCCCTCCTCGCCCTCCTTGCCCTCGGCCTGCGCCTGGTAGTTCGCCGAGATCGCGAGCGCGCGAAAGCCGATTGCGAGCGACTCGCCGAGCGCGATCACCCCGCGGATCGACCGGCAGGCGGAAGAGCGGGTGTCGCGCCATCGGCGAGGAGATCGGCTGGTGGACCTGCGCGATGTCGCCGTCCGGCTTGCGCACGGCCACGGCCCAATTCGAGGGGCCACGCATCATCACGCCCTCGAGAACCGCCTGTCCTCCGACTGTCGTCATCGGTCGGCGATTTCAGACGGACGCGCGAGCAAGCTCGCACGTCCTGATGTCGGCACCGCAAGCGGTGCCTTGGGGACGGCTTGTCCGCCGACCGTAGTCATGAGGAGGTGCCGCTAGCCGCGGCGCGCGCCGCCGGCTTTCTCGAGCCTGCGCTGGAAGCGTTCGACGCGTCCACCCGTGTCGACCAGCTTCTGCTTGCCCGTGTAGAACGGGTGGCAGTTCGAGCAGATCTCGACGTGGAGCTCGGGCTTCGTCGACCGCGTCTGGAACGTGTTCCCACAGGAGCACGTCACGGTCGCGAGGACGTAGTCGGGATGGATGTCAGGCTTCATCTGGAGCCAGGATAGCAACGGCCGTTTTCGGGGCGACGTTGCCTCCCGAGACGACCGCGGCGACGGTTTCGGCACCTGCAAGGTCGACCGCACCCGACATGAGGGCGGCAGCTGTGGCGCCGCCTGCGACCTCGCACGCCAGCTTCATGCGGCCGTACATGAACCGGAACGCCTCCTTCAGCGCGTCTTCGGACACGAGCACCGACTCGACCCCGAGGTCGGTGCAGATCCGGACGCAGTTCGCTCCGGCGTAGGGGCCGTTGAGCCCGTCGGCGATCGACTTCGCTTCCACCGTCACCGGCTCCCCGGCCTTCAGGCTCTCGTGCAGCGCCGGCGAGCGTTCGGGCTCGACGGCGACGACGCGTGCCTCGGGATTCATGCCCTTGACGGCCGTGGCGATCCCGGAAACGAGGCCGCCGCCGCCCACCTGGACGAGCACGACCTCCGCCTCGGGCAGGTCTTCGAGGATCTCGACACCGACCGTGCCCTGGCCGGCCATGACGTCCGGATCGTCGTACGGATGGACGAGCGTGCGGCCGGTGGTCTCGACCAGCTCGTCGAGCCGTTCGAACGCGCTCGGGATGTCGGGCGCCTCCATGTCGATCGTCGCGCCGTAGCCGCGTGCAGCACCGATCTTCATCGGGCTCGCCGTCTGCCACATGACGACGAGCGCGTCGATCCCTTCCACGGCCGCACCGTAGGCGAGCGCCTGCGCGTGATTTCCGGCAGAGATGGAGATGACGCCGCGCCGCTTCTCCTCTTCGGTGAGCGTCGCCAGCTTGTTCAGCACGCCGCGCGGCTTGAACGACCCCGTGCGCTGGAACAGCTCGGCCTTGAAGTGGACGTTCGCGCCGACCCGGTCGGACATCGTCGCGGAGCTGAGCAGCGGCGTGCGATGGAGCCGTCCGCCGATCCGTTCACGCGCACGGTGCACGTCGTCGAGCGAGATGAGCGATCCGGTGGTCGCCACGGTCACATCGTATGACCAGGGAACCTACGAGCGGCGGAGCGGTGTACTACGACGGATGCCCGGGTCGTCAGTACTTGCCCTTGCCGCAGCCCGCGAGGACGATTGGAAGCACGGGAAGTGCCAGGATGACGAGTCTTTTCATGGTGTGAAGTACGGGCGCATCGCGGCGGCGGTTCTCCTCTTCTTCCTCGGTTCGATCTTCGTCATCGCAGGGGCTGCGGCCGCCTCGTCTCCGCAGGTCGTGACGAAGATCGTTACGGGCCAAAATCCGTGCAGCGTGGCCGTAGGTTTCGGCTCGCTCTGGGTCGCCAACGACGGCAGCGGCATGCTCGTCCGGATCGATGGCAACAGAAACCGAATCACCCGCCGCATTCGCATCGCCAAGGGCATTTGCCCGGTGGCGATTGCCGGAGGCGCAGTCTGGGTCGCCAGCTATCGCAACGACACGGTCTATCGCGTAAACCCGCGCAACGGACTGATCCTCTCGCGTGCGCGGGTCTCGCACTGGCCGCAGCACTTCGCGGTCGGCGCCGGCAGCGTTTGGCTCTCGATTTACGAACACGGGCTGATTCTCCGCTTCGATGCGCGAAACGGTCGGATGACGACCGCGTACAAGGTCGGCGGCAATCCTTCCGGCCTCGCGTTCGCGGGAGGCGAGCTTTGGGTCTCGTTCGGCCGCGGCACCACGCTGGGCCGCGTCGACCGCGCGAGCGGACGCGTCACGCAGTTCGAGCTCGGGCACCGGGCACCGACCTTCCTCACGGCCATCGCCGGCGAGCTCTGGACCACGACTGCCGACGGCCACGCGCTGCGGTTCGATCCTGCCACCGGACGCGTCCTCGCGTCCTTTTCTGTTGCGGGAACGCCTGCCGACGTTCGCCGCGGACCCGACGGTGCGGTCTGGGTCGCGGAGAAGGAGCGGGACACCGTGACGAGGATCGACCCGTCCGCGAACCGCATCCTCGACGTGACCCCGGCGGGAAACGGCGCCTTCTCGATCGCCGTCGCAGCGGGCGACACATGGGTCACGAGCTACGCCGGGAATGACATCTGGCGCTTTCGGGCCGACCGACTGAAGTAGGCGCTAGGTCAGCGTGTACTCGGGGCCGCTGCCGCCCTCGGGCGGCGTCAGTCGGCCGCCCTTCGCGGTGATCGCTCCGCACTGGACGCAGTTCGAGGGCGTCACCTCGACGGTGACGCTTCCCGTCTCCCGCGCTCGCGCCGACCTCGTACACCTGCGCAGGGCACATCCGCGCCCACATGTCTGCGACGTCGCGCGGCACCTCTCTGCGCAGGATGATGTGATTCGGCTGGTCGTCTCGCGTCTTGTTCCCCGACGCGAAGACCGACGAGAGCTTGTCGAACGTCAGCCGGCCGTCCGGCGCCGGATAGGTCTTTGCCCGCTCCGTCCGGATCAGCTCGTGCTCGACGTCGCGCTCGAGACGTGGCGCTCCCGCAGGGAAGCGGCCCTTCGTCGCAGTCATCATTCCGGCGAGCGCACCGCCGAGCCAGAAGCCGCGGCCGAACGCCGGACGCATGTTGCGCACCTCCTGCAGATCCCGCCAAACGAAGCTCTGGCCGAGCGCCTCGTCGTACACGGACAGGGCGCCGGGAGTCCACGGCGTCTGCCCGCGGTGCAGCGCGCCGAACGCGGCCTCGGCAGCGAGCGAGCCGGACTCGATCGCGTAATGGATGCCCTTCAGCGCCGGAACGTTGACGAGCCCCGCGCCGTCGCCGCAGATGAGGAGCCCCGGTGCGTGCAGTCGCTTCGGCAGCGAGAGGAATCCACCTTCGGGAATCGTCTTCGCCCCCCAGGCGACGCGCTCGCCGCCGTCGAGCAGCTTCCGCACGAGCGGATGCGTCTTCAGCTCCTGCAGCAGGTCGTGAACGGAGAGCTCGACGTCCGTGTAGTCGAGGCCGACGACCATGCCGATCGTGAGCAGCTCGTCACCCATCGGATAGATGAACGAGCCGCCGAACTCGCGGTACCGCGCGCCGCTGCGCAGCGGCCACCCCAGCGTGTGGATGACACGCCTCAGCGGACGCGCAACCTTCCAGACCTCCTTCACGCCGAGCGCCCAGACCTGCGGGTTCTCGCCCTGGAGGCCGAACCGGTCGAGCGCGACTCCCGTCAGGTGGCCCTGCGTTCCCTCGGCGAGCACCGTCACGCGCGCGGCGACATCGGCCCCCGGCTCGAAGTTGCCGAGCGGGCTGCCGTCGCGACCGCGTCCCTTGTCGCCCGTTCGGATCCCCTGAACGCGACCGTCGGCGATGAGCAGCTTCTCGGCGGCCGTCTCGGGAAGGATCATCGCGCCGCCCTCCTCGGCCTGCTCCGCGAGCCACCGCCCGAGCTGAGAGAGCGAGGCGACGTAGTTGCCGTCGTTCTTCATCGTCGGCGGGGTCGGGATGCGGACCGACGTCTTCGACGTGAGGTAGTAGACGGACTCGTCGCCGACGGCCCCGAAGAACGGCATCTCGTCGATCCGCTTTCGTCCCTTGAAGAGGCGCCGAAGCGCACGCGGATTCACGACCGCGCCTGACAGCAGGTGGGAACCGGGCTGCTTCCCTTTCTCCAGCACCGCGATCGGCACCTCGCCGAGCCGCTCGGCGATCTCCGGTGCGTGCTCGAGCAGCTGGCCGAGCCGGATCGCGCATGCGAGGCCGGCGGGGCCCGCGCCGACGATCAGGACCCCGACCTCGATCCGCTCGTCGACCGGATCGGTCGGCGCTGCGACGAAGTCGCGGGCGTCGAACGGCGGCGGGAAGTCCGCCGGCTTCGTCATGAGGCCTTGCGCTGCCTGACGAGCTCGGTCAGCTTCGGGACGACGTCGTGCACGTCGCCGACGACGCCCAGATCCGAGAACTCGAAGATCGGCGCGTTCGCATCCTTGTTGATCGCGACGATCACCCCCGAGCTCTGCATCCCGACCTTGTGCTGGATCGCGCCGGAGATGCCGCACGCGACGTAGAGCTTCGGCGAGACCGTCTTCCCCGTCTGTCCGACCTGGGTGGAGTAGGGATACCAGCCGGCGTCCACGACGGCCCGCGTCGCGCCGACCGCACCGCCGAGCGCCTTCGCGAGCTCCTCGACGAGCGTGAAGTTCTCCGGCCCGCCCAGCCCTCGGCCGCCCGCGACGATGATCTGCGCGTCCTCGATCGACGGGCCCTCGCTCTCCTCGTGTGCCTGGTCGATCATGCGCGCTGCCGTCGAGAAATCCTCGAGCTCGACCTGTAGATCCTCGATCTCGGCAGACCCGCCCGTTGCGTTCGGGTCGAAGGATCCCGAGCGGAAAAGAGCCAGCCGCGGCTCCGAGGTCCAGCCCACGTCGACGTACAACGAGTCCTGCAGCGCAGGACGCTTGCCGACCAGCCGCCCGTCCTCGCTGACCAGGTCGGTGAGGTCCCAGTTGAGCCCCGCGTCGAGACGGGCCGCGAGCCCGGCCGCCACGTCCGCCGCCAGCACGGAGTTCGCGAACAGCACGGTGTCGAAACCCTGATCGCGCACGAGCGCCGCGAGCACGTCCACTCGCGGCTGCGGCAGCGGCGCCTGGAGCTCTCGGGTCGTCGGCGACGTAGACCTTCGCGGCGCCGAACTTCCCGGCTTCGTCGGCGAGCGCGCGGACGTTCGCGCCCGCGATCACGCCGGCGACGTCCGCGTCTCCGAGCGAGGCAGCCTTCGAAAGCACGCCGAGTGACGCCTTCGAAAGCTCGTCGCCGTGGTGCTCGAGAAAGACGATCGTCGCCATCAGATCAACCGCTTCTCCGCGAGGAAGTCGAGGACGGCCTGTGCCGCATTGCCGTCACCCTCGATCTTGCGGGACTCACCCCTCGCCGGCGGCTCGTTCAGCGCATAGACCTCCGTCCGCGACCCTTGTTCCCCCGCACGGTCGGGCTCGACGCCGAGGTCCGACAGCGACAGCGTCTCCTGCGGCTTCGATTTCGCGCCCATGATCCCCTTCAACGAGGGATAGCGCGGCTCGTTGATCGCATCGGAGACTGCGACCACGGCCGGAAGCGGCGCCTCGATCACGTCGTAACCGAATTCCGTCTGCCGCTTGACGGTGAGCTTGCCCTCGGCCTGTGTGATCTCGGCGGCCTGCGAGACGACGGGCACGCGTAGCCGGTCAGCAACCGCGGCCCAGAGCACGGCGCCGTCGGAGTCACCCGCTTGCTGCCCGAACAGGACGAGGTCGGCGCGCTCACGTTCGAGCGCCTTCGCCAGCGCGTAGCTGGTCGCGACGAGATCGGATCCTGTCGCCGTCTCGTCGCTGATGAGCACGGCGCGGTCTACCCCCATCGCGAGCGCTTTCCGCAGGGCGTCCTGTGCCTTGGCCGGCCCCATGGAGACGACGGCGACCTCGCCGCCGTCGACCCCATCTCTCAACCTTAGGGCCTCCTCGACGGCGTTCGCATCGAAGGGATTCAGCGCCCCCTCTCCTCCGCGGTCCAGGCGCTTCGTCTCGGGATCGATGCGACTGTTTCCCTCAGGGATCTGCTTCACACAGACGACGATCTTCATGCGCGGAGGACTCTAATGGGGGTGACGCAGCCCGACGTGGCTGCTAACGTCCCGCCCTTCGGACGCGGACCGGAGCGCCCGTCGGCTTATGAGACGCCACCGGACGACAGCCCGAAGGGTCCTTCTGGTCGCCGCCACGATCGGTCTCGCTGTCGGGACGGCAGCTGCGTACGGCGCGAAAGGCGCGCCACCCGAGCACATCATCTTCCCGGTCGTCGGCAAGGTGCAGTACATCGACGACTTCGGCGCGCCGCGGGGAACCGGCGTCCATCAGGGCAACGACCTCATGTCGAAGAAGCGGTCGCCGGCCGTCGCGGCGGAGAGCGGCAAGGTGAAGTACTGGACGACGTCGGCCTCGGCCGGATGCATGCTCTACCTGTACGGCGACAGCGGCACGACGTACAACTACATCCATCTCAACAACGACCTGACGCTGAAGAACGACAACCGCGGCAAGTGTGTCAAGGGTGTCGCCTACGCGGTCAACAACGGAGCAAAGGTCGCCGCCGGGCAGCAGGTCGGCTACGTCGGTGACTCGGGCGATGCGAACGGCGGGAACTCGCACTTGCATTTCGAGGTGCATCCCGGCGGGGGTCGCGCGGTCAGTCCGTATCCGTACCTTCAGAAGGCCTACAAGCTGCTGTTCGCAGCGAAAGCCGGCACTCCGTTCGTGCTCGCCCTCATCGGCACGGTCGCATCCGTCACGGCCGAGCGCCTCGTCCTGAACGTGACGACATCGCAGGCGTGGCCGACCGGGATGATCCTGACGAAGCTGAACCGCCCGATCGGGGTAACCGTGTCCGAGACGACCGTCGTCCAGAGCACAGCCACGAACGGCACCCTCCGCACGGTGGCGAATCTCTTGCTGGCGACGAAGGGGCAGAAGGTCGTTGTCTGGACGCAACCCGCGCCCGCGACGTTGAAAGCCCAGCGGGGCGACGACGGCGCGCTCAGCTCGGCGCTCATCCAGCTCGGTTAGCCGATCGAGATCCGCCCGTGCTCTCGCGGGGCATGATGATCTCGATCGGCTCTGGTTTCGATCCGGCGCCGTAGCGGCCGACGCCGGCCAAGCCGGCATCGGCGGCGGAGGTCTGGGTGCCTAGGAACCCTTGAAATTCGGCTGACGCTTTTCGACGAAAGCCGCCAGGCCCTCCTTTGCGTCTTGCGTCGAGAAGAGCTCTCCGAAACCCTGCCATTCGGCTTGGAGGTTGGCCTCGTGGTCGCCGCCGAGGGCGCGATTCGCGAGCTCCTTCATGAGCCGCAGCGAGACAGGGCTCTTCGTGACGAGCAAGGCTGCGATCTCCTGCGCCTTCTCCAGGACCGGGTCGTGAACCGCGTTGACCAGACCGATTTGCAGCGCCTCGTCGGCGTCGACGAGGCGGCCGGTGAAGATGAGCTCCTTCGCGATGCCGAGCCCGCAGACGCGCGCGAGCCGCTGCGTCCCGCCCCACCCGGGAATGATCCCGAGATTGACCTCGGGCTGTCCGAGCTTGGCGACGCTCGCGGCGTAGCGGATGTCACAGGCGAGCGCGAGCTCACACCCGCCCCCGAGCGCGAATCCGTTCACCGCGGCGATCGTCGGCTTCGACATCGTCTCGAGCAGCCGGCCTGTCTCGTGTCCGAGCGCACCCCACGCCTTCGCTTCGTCCACATCCAGTCCGCTCATGTACTTGATGTCGGCGCCGGCGACGAACGCCTTCTCGCCCGCACCGGTGAGGATCACGGCGCGAGTGCTCTCATCGCCCGATACGTCCAGTAGACGGTCGCGCAACTCGGTGAGCGACGAGAGATCGAGGGCGTTCAGCGCGTCCTGCCGGTCGATGGTGACGACGGCGACGCCGTCTTCCCGCCGGACGTCGATCAAACCGGGATCTTGCCCTTGAGGAAGTCGACGATCTCGGACGTCGGCGCGCCGGGCGTGAAAACCTCCGCAACGCCCTGCTGCTTCAACTCCTCGGAGTCCTCTCGGGGGATCGTCCCGCCGACGACGACAAGCACGTCCTCGGCGCCGTTTTCCTTCAGGCCCTCGAGGATGCGCGGCACGAGCGTCATGTGCGCGCCGGAGAGGATGGAGATACCGACGGCGTCGGCGTCCTCCTGGATCGCCGTCTCGACGATCTGCTCCGGCGTCTGATGGAGCCCGGTGTAGATCACCTCCATGCCCGCGTCACGCAGCGCGCGGGCGATGATCTTTGCGCCGCGATCGTGCCCGTCGAGGCCGGGTTTCGCGATCACAACTCGGATTTTGCGCGCCACGCCGGGCAAGTATATGGAGGCTGGAGAGGCCTTCAGCCGCCGCGTCCCGGCACGACCGACGGTTCCGCGACACGTCTCCTCGATGATCGGGCGGCCTGCTCCTTCGAGATGAAATCGCGGTACCAGTAGAAGCTCTCCTTCGGGATCCGCTCGAGCGTCGGGAAGTCGACGAAGACGATCCCGAACCGCTTCCAGTAGCCCCAGGCCCACTCGAAGTTGTCGAGCAACGTCCAGACGAAGTAGCCCTTGACGGGCGCGCCTGCCTCGACCGCGCGGCCGACGGCCTCGATGTGACGCTCGAGGTACGACCGCCGCTCCATGTCGTGGACACGGCCGTCATGTCCCCGCACATCCGGGAAGGCGGCGCCGTTCTCCGTGATGTAGAGGCTGCGCGGCCCGTAGTCGTCGCGGAGCCGAAGGAGTAGGTCGTGCAATCCGTCGGGATAGACCTCCCAATCCATGTCGGTGTACTGCGAGTCAGGCTCGCGAACGGAGATCGGATGGCCTCCGGCGGGGTCCGCACGCACGAGCCGCCGCGAGTAGTTGTTGACGCCGAGGAAGTCGATCGGCGCCCGGATGGCGGCGAGGTCACCGTCTTCGACCGGTGGCCCGTTCGGGCCGAAGTACTCCAGCATGTCCTCGGGGTAGCTGCCGCGGAAGATCGGATCGAGGAACCACCGGTTGTGGAACCCGTCGACGTGGCAGGCCGCGAGAGCGTCGGCTTCCTCGCCGGACGCCGGATAGACCGGATGCAAGTCCAGCGTGATGCCGACCTCGGCCTTCGGGGACGTGGAGCGAAGGATCTCGACGGCGCGGCCGTGGGAGAGGAGAAGGTGGTGTGCGGCCGCGACCGCATCCGCTTCGTTCGTTCGCCCGGGCGCATGGTTGCCCCAGCCGTATCCCAGCCACGAGGCGACCCAGGGCTCGTTGTGCGTGATCCAGTGAGAAACGCGGTCGCCGAGCCGGCGGCCGACGGCCTCGACGTACTCGGAGAACGCGTCGACGGTACCGCGGACCGGCCAGCCGCCGCGATCCTCGAGTGCCTGCGGGAGATCCCAGTGGTAGAAGGTCACGAAGGGACGGATCCCCGCTGCCAACAGCGCGTCGACGAGTCGGTCATAGAAGTCGAGACCTTCCGAACTGACCTCGCCGCGACCCTGCGGCAGGATGCGCGGCCACGCGATCGAGAGACGGAACGCGTCGAGCCCCAGCTCCTTCATCAGGGCGATGTCCTCGGGGTAGCGGTGGTAGAAGTCGCACGCGATCGCGCCGGAGTCACCGTTTCGGACGTTGCCGGGAGTCGCGCTGAAGCGATCCCAGATGCTCTCGCCGCGGCCGCCTACGTCGGTGGCGCCCTCGATCTGATACGAGGCGCTCGCGGCCCCCCAGACGAAGTCGGGAGGAAACATGCTCGGGGCTGTCTTGGACATGGGTTTCCCTTCGTTCATTGCACTGATGATCCGTCGGTTCCTTCGCGGCGCACCCAATGGCCGGGCCGCGCCTCGACGAGCTCGCCGGCTGTGACGATCCTCGGACGCCCGTTCCTGCCCCCGACCTGCTGCGTCTGCAAGCCGGACTCGGGGCTCGGGACGGCCGAGAGCAGAAGCCTCGTGTACGCGTGGAGTGGGTCTCCGAGGACCGACTCGGTCGGTCCTTGCTCCACGATCCTTCCCGCGTACATCACGAGCACTTCGTCGGCCACGTAGCGTGCGCTCGCGATGTCGTGCGTGATGTAGAGGAACGCGATCCGGCGCTTCTCCTTCAGCTCGAGGATCAGGTTCAGGACGCCGATGCGGATCGAGACGTCGAGCATCGAGATCGGCTCGTCGGCCACGAGCACTTCGGGCTCGACGGCGAGCGCGCGCGCAATCGCGACACGCTGTTGCTGGCCGCCCGAGAGCTGGTACGGGTACTTCTGCGCGACGTAGTCGGCCGGGACGAGCCCAACCGAAGTCAGCAGCTCGCGCACTCGGCTGCCGACCTCGCGCCTCGGGACGACGCCGTGGATCAGCAGCGGCCGGTCGATGTGGTGCTCGACGCGCTTGACCGGGTTCAGCGATCCGAAGGGGTCCTGGAAGATCATCTGGACCTGCGAGCGGTACCGCAGGAGCGCCCGGCGGCTGCGCTCGCGAGAGACGTCCTCTCCGTGGAAGAGGATGCTGCCCGCGCTCGGGGCGTACAGCCTCGCGATCAGACGCGCGACCGTGCTCTTGCCGCTGCCGCTTTCGCCGACGAGCGCCGTCACGGTGCCCGGTCGCAGCGAGAACGAGACGTCGTCGACCGCGCGGAGCTCCGCGCGCCGCACCAGACCGGAGCCCACCGCGAACCGTTTCGTCAGGTTGCGCACTTCGACCGGCGAGACGGCGAGCGCGCTCACGAGGCCTCACCGGCCTCGACCAGGTGGCACGCGACCGAATGCTCCGGCGCGACCTGACGCAGAACCGGCCGTTCGCCGGTCTGCCGCGCGTACAAGAACGGATCCTCGCCTGTGCAGTGCGGGCAGCGCGGGCTGAAACGGCAACCGGCGGGCGGGTTCGCGAGATCCGGTGGCGACCCGGGAATGCCGGTCAGGCGCTCGATCGTCCCCGTCAAGGGTGGGAACGAGGCCATCAACCCGACGGTGTACGGATGCCGTGGGTTGCGGAAGAGCTGCTGCGACGGCGCGCACTCGACGATCTCGCCCGCATACATGATCGCGATGCGATCGGCGAACTCGACGAGGAGCGAGAGGTCGTGCGTGATGAAGAGCGCGGCGAACCCGAAGTCGCGCTGGAGCGCTTCGATCTCCTGCAGGATCTCGCGCTGCACGACCACGTCGAGGGCGGTCGTCGGCTCGTCGAGCACGAGCAGCTCCGGGTTGAGCGCGAGCGCCATCGCAATGACGACTCGCTGCCTCATGCCGCCGGACAGCTCGTGCGGGTACGCCCGCACCCTGTTGCGATCGATCCCGACGAGCTCGAGCAGCTCGCCCGCGCGCAGCAGGGCCTCGCGCTTGTTGACGCGTTCGTGCGCGCGCAGCATGTCCACGAACTGGTCGCCGACGCGCATGACGGGGTTGAGGGAGCTCATCGCGCTCTGGAACACGAGGGACACGTTGCGCCAGCGGAACTTCCGCAGTTGCTCGCCGCGCATCGGGACGATGTCCTCGCCGCGGAACACGATCCGGCCGGACGAGATCTCGCCCGGGAGGCTTGAGGATGCGCGTGACCGCATGCGCAAGGGTGCTCTTGCCGCAACCCGATTCGCCGGCAAGGCCGACGATCTCGCCCGGGTGGACGTCGAGAGAGACGCCGTCGACCGCGCGGACGCGCTTCTCGCGAAGGACGTACTCGATCACGACCTCCTCGATCTGGAGCAGCGGCTCCGAGATCGTCGAGCGCTTTGCGGAGGCCTGCGTGTGCCCGGTCGTCGACAGCATCACGCCGAAGCCTTTCCCGGCAGAAGCACGCCGCGGAGAAACCGCCGGCGCGCGGGCTTCACATCACGCAGGCGCGGATTGCTGAGCTCGTCGATGCCGTAGTTGATGAAGACCATCGCCATCACGGTGAGGGAGATCGCGAGCCCCGGGAAGACGAAGTGCCACCACTCCCCCTGGAGCAGCGTCGAGTTGTTCGCCGCCCAGAAGAGCGTGGTGCCCCAGCTGACCTTGTTGGCGTCGCCGAGCCCCAGGAACTCGAGCGCCGCCTCGTAAAAGATCGCCTGGACGAACACGAATGTGAAGCCGGCAGCGATGCGGCTGAGCATGTTCGGCATGAACTCGCCGAACACGATGCGCCAGGTCGGCTCGCCCGCCACCTTCGCAGCGAGGATGAAGTCGCGGTTCCGTAACGAGAGCGCCTGCCCGCGCAGAATGCGCGTCTCGATCGCCCAGCTCGTCAGCCCGATGATCAGCGCCATCACGACCATGCTCGTGTTCTGCAGAAACGCCGCGATCACGATCAGCAGCGGCAGCACGGGAATGACGAGGAAGATGTTCGTGAAGAGGTTGATCACTTCGTCGACCCAGCCACCGCTGTAGGCGGCGAGCAGGCCGAGGGTGATCGCGATCGTCATCGCGATGACCGAAGCGAACGCCGGCGACGATGAGCGAGATGCGGCCGCCGTGCACGACCTGCGACCAGACGTTGTAGCCCTGGTCGGTCGTTCCGAATGGATAGTGCGCGGACGGCGCCTGTCCCGGCAGCTCGCCGGCTTCGTCGGGTGCGCGGCTCGACAGCAGGGGCGCTGCGATCGAGATCACGACGATCGTCGTCAGCAGCACCAGCCCGAACGCAGACTTGGGATTCCGGAGCAGGAGCTTCAGGAACTCGGGAGCCCGCAGCCGCCGACCCGCCGGTGGCGAGACTGCACCGCCGGAGTCCGTGACGGAGACGGGCTCGACGTCGTCGCGGAGACCGGCTTGAGCTTCCACGTGGGACACCTAGGCGCTCCTCACGCGGGGGTCGAGGATCACGTAGATGATGTCCATGATCAGGTTCGCGAGCAGGACGCAGAACGCGAGCAGCAAGAGCAGCGTCTGCAGGAGCGGGTAGTCGTGGCCGAGGGCGGCCTGCTGGATCGCCAGGCCGACGCCCGGATAGCTGAAGACATACTCGATCAGGATCAGTCCACCGACGGCGCTGGCGAAGAAGGCCGCAAAGCCGGTCAGAGGCGGGAGGATCGCGTTGCGAGCCGCGTAGCGGGTCATCACGCGTCGATCCCGCAAGCCTTTCGCCTGCGCCAGCGTGATGTAGTCCTCCGAGATCGTGTTGATCATGACGTTGCGCATGCCGAGCAGCCAGCCGCCGGCGCTGATCGCGATGATCACGAGCAGCGGCAGCTGTGCGTGACGAAACGCGTCGGAGAGAAACGACCAGTTGAGCCCGATCGTCGCGTCGTTGCCATACGCGTGCTGGATCGGGAACCAGCCGAACTTCAGACCCAGGAAGTAGACCGCCAGCAGGCTGAGGAAGAAGGCCGGGAACGACTGGAGCGCCATCATCACCGGAGTCAGCACGTTGTCGACGAAACCGCCCCGGCGCCAGGCGGCCAACATCCCGAGCGTCGTGCCGATGACGAACGCGAGGAGGAAGCCGGTGCCGACCAGGAAGATCGACCACGGCAGCGTCTGGCCGATGATCTCCGAGACCGGCACGGACTGCGCCGTCGATTCCCGAGTCAGGCCGAAGTTGCCCGTCACGGTGTCCAACAGGTAGTGCGGGATAGGCCGACCAGATCGGCTCGTCAGCCGAGCCGAGCTGCTGCTTGAGCTGCTGGAGCATCCCCGGGTTCGAGCGGATCACGTCCGCGTAACGAATGAGGACGCCGTCGAGCGGTGAGCCCGGCATCAGCCGGGGCAGCATGAAGTTCAGCGTGATCGCTGCCCAAAAGGCGACCACGTAGAACAGGAATCGTCGGACGATGAACCGCACCGATTGCCTCCCTCAGATCATGACGCGTTCAACGCCGAGAGACGAGCGACGCCGCGGGCACTAGCCGAGGAGGGGGAGCTCCCACCCGCGGCGTCGCTCTCTTGCTGGACGAACCGACCTCTACTTACCCGTCCTCACCGGGCGGAGAGAGAGGAGGATCTTCTCCACCTGCTGTCCGGTGCTGTAGATGGGGTCGACGTAGGGGTTCTTGTAGGTCGGGAAGCCCGTCCAGTACTTCGTGCTGTACGTGGACCATCGCGGTCCCACGAACAGCGGGACGGCCGGGAGGTTGTCGAGCCAGATCTTCTCGAGCTTGTAGGCGATCTGGCGCTGCTTCTTCACGTTCATGGTGGTCTTGAACTGCTTCAGCAACGACGCGCCGTTCGCGTGCTCGAAGTGCTCCCAGTTCCCGGTCGCCGACGCGTCGACGCCCGGCGCCGAGGTTGGTCGACGGGTCGTAGTGCGAGAAGAAGTAGGAGTACGGCGTCAGGTCCTCGGCGCCGTAGTTCCAGAGCAGCGTCACGAACTTCGTGCTCATCGCGTTCGGCTGCCAGGCGCCCCAGTCGGGCTCGAGCTTCACCGATGCGTCGATGCCGACGTCCTTCAGGTTGTTCGCGATGATCTGCAGTGATGCGACCCAGTCCGACCAGCCGCCGATCACGTGCATCTGGAAGCGCACGCGATCGCCGCGCGGATCGATCAGGTCACCGCTCCGATACCGGAAGCCGGCATCGGTGAAGGTCTTGCGAGCGGCCGCCTGCGAGTACGTGGCAAGCCGCTTGGCCTGTGCCTTCAGCTTCGGATCGAGCCACTTGCCGTAGATCTTCTCGATCCCGAGCGCGTTCACGGCAGGCGCATAGCCGTACTCGCCGAGCTTGACGACCTTCTGGCGGTCGATCGACTGGCTGACGCCCTTGCGGAAGGCCGGGAGGCTGTACGGGTACTTCGTCAGGTCGAAGAAGAGGCCGACCGGCAAGCCCACTCCGAGGTAAGAGGCGTGGTAGTGCTTCTTGTCGTGCGCGATGTACGCCTTCTCGACGTTCGGCACGAAGTTGTGCGTCCAGTCGGCCTGGCCCTGCACGATCTGTAGCAGCGCCGCGTCATTGCTCGCAGCGGCGAGCCGCTCGATGCACGGGACCTTCGGGAACCCCTTCTTCCAGTAACGCGGGTTCTTGCTCAGGACGTAGTCCTGGGCGTTGAAACGCGTGATCCGGTTGAACGGCCCTGTGCCGACCGGGTTCGGGTTCGTGAAGCTCGCGACGTCCTTGACCTGCGACCAGATGCGCTTCGGCACGATGAAGACGTTCGCCAGAGTTGAGATGAACGTCGAGTCGACCTGCTTGAAGTTGATCGCGACCCTGTTCTTGCCGGCCGCCTTGACCGAGGCGATGTTGCTGTTCGCGCCGACCAGGTTGATGTGGTCCATGAACTTGTCCTGGCGACCGGCTGTGAGGCTGTAGATGACGTCTTGCACGGTCAACGGCTTCCCATCGGACCACTTGACGTTCGGCTGGATCGTGATCAGAAGCGTCCGCCCGCCCCGGGTGTAGGTGAACTTCTTGGCCAGGATCTTGTAGACGTGGCCACCGCCGAAAGCGGTCGAGATGACCAGGTTCTCGTAGATTCCGCCCCGCGTGAAGTCGCGCTGGGCGCCGGCGTCGAAGACATTGAAGTTGCGGGTAAACGGCTGATCGCCCGAACCGGTGGCGACGACACACGCGTGCCCTGAGGCCATCGGTGCCGCCGCGCGATCGTGCGCCGCCGGAGCCGACTGCGCGACGACGACGAGGACGGCAATCGAGGCGACAACGACCGCCGCGCCCATCACCCTCGCCCGACCGCGAAGCGACCGTGCTGAAGCTTCCATTCCCTTCCCCTTTCGTTGCCCCTGCTGAGGGCCCGCGGAGGGCCGACCGGAAATTGTTCCGGAAACGGTTAACACATCCCGGAAATCGTGTCAAGACTTTGACTAGCCCGCTCCGCATGGTTACACTGGTTGCGGCCCGAAAACGTTTCCGGAACAGATGATGGCAACGCTACGCGCAGAACCCCGCCCAACCACGATCCGCGACATCGCGCGGCTCTCCGGAGTCTCCATCGCGACGGTTTCGCGCGTCCTCAATGACCGCCCCGACGTCTCCGCCGAAACGCGCGAAGCTGTGCTCGAGGTCGTTCGCCGGCTCGGCTTTTCGACGAACCGAAGCGCGCGTGCGTTGTCCGCCGGGCGCACCGGCCTCGTCGGCGTCACGCTCCCGATCGTTCACGCACCGTACTTCTCGTTCATCCTCGCCGGTGCGGCGGAAGGGCTCTACGAACAAGACATGCGGGCGATCCTGTGCCCCACGCTGCATCAGCACGAGCGTGAGGTCACCTTGCTCGACCGCCTCATGCACGGCACAACCGACGGCGCCATCCTCCTCCTGCCGGAGGAGACAAGCGAGGAGCTCACGTTTCTGCAGCAGCAGCGTTTTCCGTTCGTCGTCGTCGATCCGCGCCTTCAGCTCGGGGAGGGGATCCCTTCGATCACCGCGGCGCACGCGTCCGGTGCCAAGCGCGCAACCGAGCACCTGCTCGCGCTCGGTCATCGCCGGATCGCGGCGATCACGGGCCCCGACGGCTGGGTCGCCACCGACGAACGGCGGAACGGCTATCACGCGGCCCTCGCGGCGGATGCCGTCGTCCCGGACCCCGGGCTCGAGGTCACGTCGAACTGGATGATCTCCGGCGGCTACGAGGCCGGGTCGGCCCTGCTCGAGCTGCCGGATCCTCCCACGGCGATCTTCGCCTTCAACGACAACCTCGCGATCGGAGCGATGCGCGCGGCGCGCGCACGTGGCCTGCGGGTTCCGGAGGATCTCTCGATCGTCGGCTTCGACGACACCGAAGAGGCAGCGATCGTCACCCCGGCGCTGACGACGGTGCGTCAGCCGCTTGCAGAGATGGGCAGGATGGCCGTCAGCCTGCTCGTACGCTTGCTCGACAAGCAGCGCGTCGAGGCACTGCGCGTGGAGCTCGCGACGCGACTCGTCGTGCGCGAATCGACGGCGCCGCCGGCGCGCTAAGAAGCGTCAGAAGACGGGCGTTTCTCTCCAGACTCCCCAGACCTCTCTGAGGGCGTCGCACATCTCCCCCATCGTCACGTACGCCTTCGCGGCGTCGACGATCGGCGGCATCAGGTTGTGGCCGTCCCTCGCAGCATCTTCCTTCAGGCGCGCGAGCGCAGCCTCGACGGCCGGAGTGTCGCGGCGCGCACGCAGTGCCTGCACGCGACGGATCTGCTTCTCCTCGAGCGCCGGATCGATCTTGAGGATCTCGAGCGGCTCTTCGTCCGCGTGCGTGTAGCGGTTCACGCCGACCACGATCCGCTGCTTCTGCTCGACCTCGTGCTGATACCGGAATGACGCCTCTGCGATCTCGCGCTGGAAGAAGTTCTCCTTGATCGCCGGGATGACGCCGCCGAGTCGCCGGATGCGGTCGAAGTAGTCGTACGCCTCGGCCTCGAGCCGGTTCGTGAGGTCCTCGACGTAGTACGAGCCGCCGAGCGGATCGATGCTGTTCACGACACCGGTCTCGTGTGCGATCACCTGCTGCGTCCGCAGCGCAAGCCGGACGGCGTTCTCGGTCGGCAGCGCTAGAGCCTCGTCGAACGAGTTCGTGTGCAGTGACTGCGTCCCGCCGAGAACGGCGGCAAGCGCTTCGAGCGCGGTCCGGATGATGTTCACCTCCGGCTGCTGGGCAGTCAGCGAGACGCCCGCAGTCTGGGTGTGGAACCGCATCAACCACGAGCGCGGGTTGCGCGCGCCGTACCGCTCCTTCATCTCGTGGGCCCAGATTCGCCGTGCAGCGCGGTACTTCGCGATCTCCTCGAAGAAGTCGAGGTGGGCGTTGAAGAAGAAGCTGAGCCGCGGGGCGAAGTCGTCCACGTCGAGCCCGCGCTCCATCGCCGCTTCGACGTACGCGAAGCCGTCGGCGAGCGTGAAGGCAAGCTCCTGTGCAGCCGTCGATCCGGCCTCGCGGATGTGGTAGCCGGAGATGGAGATCGGATGGAAGAGCGGCATCTCGCGCGCGCAGAACTCGATCATGTCGATCACGAGCCGCATCGACGGCTCGGGCGGGAAGATCCACTCCTTCTGCGCGATGTACTCCTTGAGAATGTCCGTCTGGATCGTCCCGCGCAGCCGCTCGCGAGGAACATGCTGCTCCTCGCCGACGCAGAGGTAGAAGGCAAGCAACATCGCCGCCGGCGAGTTCACGGTCATCGACGTCGAGACCTCGTCGAGCGGGATGCCGGCGAAGAGCGTCTCCATGTCGTCGAGCGAATCGATGGCAACGCCCTCGCGCCCCACCTCGCCGAGCGAGCGCGGATGGTCGGAGTCGTATCCCATCAGCGTCGGCATGTCGAAGGCCGTCGAGAGCCCTGTCTGGCCGTGCTCCAGGAGGTACCGAAAGCGCTCGTTCGTCTCCTCCGCCGTGCCGAAGCCGGCGAACTGCCGCATCGTCCAGAGCTTGCCGCGGTACATCGACGGATAGACCCCGCGGGTGAAGGGATAAACACCCGGGTAGCCGAGATCGCGCTCGTAGTCGACGTCGACGTTGTCGGGCGTGTAGAGCGGCGCGTTCGCCAGCCCCGACATGGTCGTGAGCAGCTCGCCTTCGCGCTCCGGCTTCGCGTCGTAGAGCTCGCGCTTCCACTCGTCGACGCCGCGACCGGCGTCGGCTTCGGCCTGGTTCCCGCCCTCAGGCTCGGCGGACGGCGCGCGCGGATCCTCGGTCGTCGCCATGCCGTCCGATTCTACGGCCACCGAGGCGGTGCTACGCGTTTCCTCCGGGTCGCCACAGCGGCTCGTCACGGCCGGCGGCGGCGTTGGCGGTGCGCGCCGCGATGAAGAGGAAGTCCGAAAGCCGGTTGAGGTAGGCGAGCACGAGCGGATTGATGCCGTTCTCTCCGTCGGCTACGAGCGCCTCGCGTTCGGCGCGGCGGCAAACGGTTCGCGCGACGTGGATCCGCGCTGCGACCTCTGTGCCGCCCGGCAGCACGAAGCTCTTCAGCGTCGGCAGCTCGGCGTTGAGCTCGTCGCAGAGCGCTTCGAGGCGTTCGACGTGCGACTGCTCGACGCGGAGCCGATCGGTGACGCCGTACGGGACGGACAGGTCGGCGCCGACGTCGAAGAGGTCGTTCTGAACCCGCTCGAGCGGGCGGCGCAGGCGCTCGGGGACGCCGGAGCCGGCGAGGACGACACCGATCGCGGCGTTGAGCTCGTCCACGGTGCCGAAAGCCCCGATCCGGCAGTCGAGCTTCGGGTACGCGCGAACCGTCTCCGAGCGAGGTCTCGCCGCGATCGCCGGCGCGCGTGTAGATGCGGGTGAGCCGAACCGGCTCGTCGCGTCGACGGGCGCTCACGCTGCGCTCCGGAAACTCGGTGCGAGATCGACACACATACCTGCGTCGAAAGACGGTACCGTCGAACGCGAGGGTGGCGGGATTGATCCCCACCCTTCAGGGTGGGGGCGCGGGTCCTGCGCGCGCGTGTACCTGAAAGACATCGTCACCGAACGGCCAGTGAGCGTTCGCTCAGGCCCAGGATCGACCTCGCGATCACCAGGCGCTGAATCTCGCTCGTGCCTTCGTAGATCTCCGTGATCTTGGCATCGCGGTAGTAGCGCTCGACCGGGAACTCCTTCGTGTAGCCGTAGCCGCCGAGCACCTGGATCGCCTCCGCCGTCTGCCGCCGGGCCATCTCCGACGCGAAGAGCTTCGCCTTCGCACCCTCCTCCGTGTGCGGCCTGCCCGCCTGCTTCAGCCAGGCGGCGCGGTACACCAGCAGCCTCGCCGCGTCGATCTCCATCGACATGTCGGCGAGCTTGTGCTGAATCGCCTGGAAGTCGGCGATGCGATGTCCGAACGCCCGCCGCTCGGTCGCGTACTCGCGTGCGACGTCGTACGCCGCCTGTGCGATCCCCAGCGCCTGCGCCGCGATGCCGATGCGTCCGCCGTCGAGCGTCACCATCGCCACGCGGAACCCGCGATTCTCTTCGTGCAGCAGCCGGTCTCGGCCCACGCGCGCACCCTCGACGACGATGTCGTTCGTCACCGACGAGTTCAGGCCGAGCTTCTCCTCGTCGCGAGTGACGCGGACGTGCTCGTCGTCGAGCACGAACGCGCTGACGCCGCGCGCGCCCGCGGTGTCGGCATCCGTTCGCGCGAACAGCAGGAACGTTCCCGCGTACCTCCCGTTGGTGATCCATTGCTTCGCACCGGTGATCGACCAGCCGTCGCCGTTCGGCTCCGCCTTCGTCCGGAGCGCGCCGGCGTCCGACCCGGCCTCCGCCTCGGTCAAGGCGAATGCGCCGAGGTGCTCGCCGCGCGCGAGCGGCGGAACGAAGCGCGCCTTCTGCTCGTCGGTGCCGAACGTGAGGATGGGGAGCGTCGTCGCACTCGTGTGCACCGCCAGCGTGACCCCCACTCCAGCGTCGGCCCGTGAGAGCTCTTCGAGCACGAGGACGTACGAGAGGAAGTCTGCGCCGGCTCCGCCATACTCCTCCGGCACGCACACGCCCATGAGCCCGAGCTCGGCGAGCTTCGAGAACAGGTCACGTGGAAAGTGATGGTCGCGATCCCACTGCGCAGCGTGCGGATCGATCTCTGCGCCGGCGAAGTCGCGCGTCAGCGCCTGGATTTCGCGCTGATCCTGCGTGAGCTCGAAGTCCACCGTCGAAAACGCTAGCGCGCCGGGCCGTCGCTCAGGAGTAGGTGTAGAAGCCCGCGCCAGACTTTCGGCCCAACCGTCCCGCCGCCAGGTGTTCCCGCAGCAGGGGACAGGGCTCATACCGGTCGTCGCCGAGGCCGTCGCGGAGCACCTCCATGATCGCCACGCACGTGTCGAGGCCGATCAGGTCGGCGAGAGCGAGCGGCCCGAGCGGATGCGCGAACCCCAGCTTCGCGATCGTGTCGATCGCCTCGGCCTCGGCGACGCCGTCGTGCAAGGCCCAGACCGCCTCGTTGATGAAGGGCATGAGGATCCGATTCGAGACGAAGCCCGGGAAGTCGTTGGCGACCGCAGGCACCTTGCCGAGCTGGCGTGCGAGCTCCGTGATCGCCGTGGCCGTCTCATCCGACGTGTCGCGGGCTCGGATGATCTCGACGAGCTTCAGCACCGGCACCGGGTTGAAGAAGTGCATCCCGATCACCTTGTCCGGCCGGGACGTCGCCGCGGCAAGCGACGAGATCGGGATCGACGACGTGTTCGACGCCAGCACGGCGCTCGGCGGCAAGCGCGGCGTCGGCCCGACGGAAGATCTCTTCCTTGACGGCGGCGTCCTCGACGACCGCCTCGATCATCAGATCCGCCGGAACGAGATCGTCGACGGGAGAGACGCGCGCGAGCACCTCGTCCGGATCGGCGCCGCCCTTCTCCGCGAGCTTCGCCAGACTCTTCTCCATCACCGCCCGAGCCTTCTCGGTTGCGCCGGGCTGCGCGTCGTGCAACGACACCCGGCGACCTGAAGCCGCGACAACCTGTGCGATCCCGCCGCCCATCTGGCCGGCGCCGACAACGAGGACGTGCTCGAACGTCACGCGCGGAACCTTAAGACCGCGCGGCCGGCTACACCTCGATCAGGAGCGCGTCCCCCTGGCCGCCGCCCGAGCAGATCGCCGCGAGACCGAGGCCGCCGCCGTTCCGCCGGAGCTCGTGGATCATCGTTCCGAGGATCCGCGCGCCCGAGGCGCCGATCGGGTGGCCGAGAGCGACCGCGCCGCCGTTCACGTTCACCTTCTCGGGATCGACGTCGAGCATCTTGGCGGAGTTGAGCACGACGGACGAGAACGCCTCGTTCAGCTCGACGCGCTCGACGTCGCCGATCGTCTTTCCCGCCTTCGCCAGCGCAGCTCCGCCGGCTTTCGCGGGCGTGCGCGCGAGGTAAGCGAACTCGTCGGCCACGTACGCCTGCGACACGATCGTCGCGAGCACCTCGAGCCCGCGCTTCCGCGCAAACTCTTCGCTCGTCACGACGAGTGCACCGGCGCCGTCGTTCACGCCTGGGGCGTTTCCGGCGGTTGTCGTCCCTTCGGGATCGAAGACCGGCTTCAGCCTCGCGAGCCTCTCGTAGGACGTGTCGCGCCTCGGGCCTTCGTCGACCGAGAAATCGCCGACCGGCACGATCTCCTCGCGAAACTTGCCGCTGTCGATTGCCGCGATCGCCCGCTCGTGCGAGCGCAGGGCCCAGCGGTCCTGGTCCTCGCGCGGGATGCCGAGCTCGCGGGAGACGAACGAGGCCTGCTCCACCATGTGCCGCTTGTCGAATGTGGACGTGAGCCCGTCGTGCGTCATCAGGTCGATCAGCGTCCCGTCGCCGAGGCGATAACCGAAGCGGGCCTTCTTCAGGACGTAGGGGGCGTTCGACATCGACTCCATCCCGCCCGCGACGATCACCTGGTGGTCGCCCGCGCGGATCATCTGGTCGGCCATCTCCACGGCTCGAATGGAGGAGGCGCAGACCTTGTTGATCGTGTCCGAGCCGACCTCGATCGGGAGCCCGGCACCGATGGACGCCTGGCGCGAAGGCGCCTGCCCTGCGCCGCCCTGCAGCACCTGGCCCATGATCACGTACTCGACCTCGTCGTTCTCGACCCCGGCGCGGTCGAGCGCAGCGCGGATCGCGATCGAGCCGAGCTCGGTCGCTTCCTTGTCGGCGAGAGCACCGCCGAGCTTCGCGAACGGCGTGCGAACGGCCGAGACGATTACTGAACGCGCCATGGTCTCGAGCGTAGCGCGCGACCAATACGCTTCGCTCATGCCGCCTGCACCGACCACGAGGACGACTGTCCGCCGCCACCCCGAGCGCGGTGACTACGACCGCACCACGATCGACGCGATCCTCGACGAAGCGCTCATCTGTCACGTCGGGTTCGTCGTCGACGGTCAGCCGTTCGTCATCCCGACCATTCACGCCCGCGACGGAGACGTCCTGTACCTCCATGGCTCACCAGGGAGCCGGATGCTTCGCAACCTGAAGGGCGGTGTCGACGTCTGCGTCACGGTGACGCTTCTGGATGCGCTCGTCCTCGCACGCTCCGTCTACAACCACTCGATGAACTACCGCTCGGCCGTCGTGCTGGGCCGTGCGCGCGAAGTGACCGGTCGCGACGAGAAGCTGCGTGCGATGGAGTGCGTCGTCGAGCACGTGGTGCCCGGACGCTGGGCCGAAGCCCGGCAGCCGAGCGAGGGCGAGATCAAGGGGACGACGATCCTGGCGCTGGTGCTCGACGAAGCATCCGCGAAGGTGCGCAAGGGCCGGCCGACCGACGACGAAGACGACCTGTCGTTCCCGGTGTGGGCAGGGCTCGTCCCGCTCGAGCTGGCACCGCAGTCTCCGGTTCCCGACGAGGGAGTGACGGAGCCGGTCCCGCCGTATGTCGAGGCCTACTCGCGCCCGCGCGCTTGACCCGAGCTGCACACGCACCTACTCTGAAAGCGATGTCTCCCGTGATCCGCACCTGGGCCTGGCCTCGCGAGCGGAGCGGGAGCCTGCGCTTGCCCTGAGCTAGGCCAGAGACAGCCCGTTCCGCTCTCCCAGACCTTCCGCCGGAAGGTCTTTTTGCGTGCCGCCCACGGAACGGAGGATCTCGATGACCATCGCACCAGACATAGCCACCGACCTCGTCACACCGCTCGGGGCGTACCTGCGGCTTCGTCGCGAGGGGCGTGCGGCCTTCCTGCTCGAGTCCGTCGAACGCGGGCGCCTCGGCCGGCACTCGCTCGTCGGCTGCGGCTCCCACCTCTGTTATCTCGCCGAGGCGGAGGCCTGCGGCGAGCCGGTCGTCGGCTACGTCGCGTACGACTACGCTGCCAGGCTCGAGCCGACCGTGCCTCTTCCCAGTGAGAAGACCGGGCCTGCCCGAGAGCCGTTTCCTCGTCGCCGACGTGCTGATCCGATTCGACCACGTCCTGGGGACGGCCGAGGTGATTCGCGGCGACCCGGACGAGGTGGCGGCGCTCCTGGCGCGGCCCGTCCCACGGCTTCCGCAGGGCAACGGCCGGCGCGGCTTCGCGCGGCGCGCCCCGGGCCGGGCCGACTTCGAGGCGTCCGTCGTGGCGGCGAAGGAGCACATCCGTGCCGGCGACGCGTTTCAGATCGTCCTCTCGCAGCGGGCGGAGCGGCCGACGTCGGCATCGGCGCTCGAGCTCTATCGCGCCCTCCGACGCGTCAATCCCTCCCCGTACCTCTTCCTGCTGGAGCTGGACGGCCTCGCTCTGATCGGCTCCTCGCCGGAGACGCTCGTCAAGTGCGAAGACGGCCGCGCCGGCGTCAACCCCATCGCAGGTACGACCGCGCGCGGCGAGGGCGACGCGGAACGCCTGCTCGCGTCCGAGAAGGACCGCGCCGAGCACGTCATGCTCGTCGACCTCGGCCGCAACGACCTCTCGCGCGTGTGTCTTCCCGGCAGCGTCACCGTGGAGAAGTTCCTCGAGGTCGAGCGCTACTCGCATGTCACGCACCTCGTCTCGCAGGTGGCCGGCGATCTGCGAGAGGGTGTCTCGCCATTCGATCTGCTGCGCGCATGCTTTCCGGCTGGGACCGTCTCCGGGGCGCCGAAGGTGCGCGCGATGCAGCTGATCTCCGAGCTCGAGGACAGGCGGCGCGGGCCGTACGCGGGTGCGGTGGGCTACGCCCTGCCGGAGGAAGACGTGCTCGACACGTGCATCGCGATTCGCACGATCGTCCTCCGGGACGGCATGGCGCACCTGCAGGCCGGAGCCGGGATCGTTGCCGACTCGGACCCGGCGGCGGAGCATGAGGAATGCCTGCGCAAGCTCGCCGGCGTCGAGGCCGCGATCGACCTCGCCGAATCGGAGCAACGATGATCCTGCTCGTCGACAACTACGACTCGTTCACGTACAACCTCGCGCACCTCTTCGGCGAGCTCGGCGCGGAGGTGGCGGTCCGGCGAAACGACTCGCTCGATGCAGACAGCGCGGCGAGACTCGCCCCTTCGCACCTCGTCGTCTCCCCCGGCCCCGGCCGACCTGCCGATGCCGGCGCAACTCCCGAGATCCTCCGGCGCCTCGCGCCGACGATGCCGACGCTCGGCGTCTGCCTTGGACACCAGGCGATCGTCGAGTCGTTCGGCGGCGAGATCGGCGCCGCTCGGGAGCTCGTTCATGGCAAGGCGTGCACCGTCCGGCATGACGGGCGCGGGCTGTTCTCAGACCTCCCGGCCGAGATCGACGTCGGCCGCTACCACTCGCTGGCGGCGCTCACCGTCCCGGATGTGCTGGAAGTGTCCGCTACGACCGCCGACGGCGAGATCATGGCCGTGCGCCACCGCGACCTGCCCGTCGACGGACTGCAGTTCCATCCAGAATCCGTGCTCACTCCGCTGGGGCGCGAGATCGCGAGAAACTTCCTGGAACGATGATCCAGAGGGCGCTGCAGCGGATCCTGGACGGCCACGACCTCAGCCGCGACGAGACGCGGGAGGTGATGGGCGAGATCATGCGCGGCGAGGCGACGCCCGCGCAGATCGGCGGCTTCCTCGTCGCGCTGCGCGCGAAGGGCGAGACGCCGGACGAGATTGCGGGCTGCGCCGAAGCGATGAGGGGCCACGTGCTCTCCGTGCACCCTCAGCGTGAGGACCTCGTCGACACCGCCGGAACCGGCGGCGACGGCGCGCGCACGATCAACATCTCGACCGCGGCCGCGCTCGTGGCTGCGGCGGCCGGTGCCGGAGTGGCGAAACACGGCAACCGCGCCGTCTCCTCGGCCTGTGGCTCGGCCGACGTCCTCGAGGCGCTCGGCTTCACCCTCCAGCAGGAGCCGGAGCGAATCGCCCGCTCGATCGATGAGCTCGGCTTCGGCTTTCTCTTCGCGCCGTCTCACCATCCCGCCATGAGACACGCCGCAGCCGTGCGAACCGAGCTCGCCACGCGAACGGTGTTCAACGTGCTCGGACCGCTCACGAACCCGGCAGGTGCCCGAGCACAGGTGGTCGGGGTGTACTCGGCGCAGCTTGTGCGCACGATCGCGGAAGTGCTCGCGCAGCTCGGCGCGGAGCGCGCGTTCGTCGTGCACGGCGCCGGCGGCATCGACGAGCTCTCCCCCGTCGGACCGAATCTCGTCTGCGAGGTCGTCGAAGGCACGGTTCACGAGCGCACCGTCGATCCGGAGCTGGAGCTCGGGCTGCCGCGGTGTAGCGTCGACGAGCTCCGCGGGGGGACTCCGGACGAGAACGCTCGAGCGATTCGCGACGTCTTCGCAGGGGCCGACGGGGGACGGCGGAGCGCGATCCTGCTGAACGCCGCGGGCGCGATCGCCGCCGCCGGCCAGGCGGACGATCTCCGAGACGGACTGGAGCTCGCGCGCGAGGCGGTCGACACCGGTGCGGCCGCCGAGCGCCTGGAACGCCTCGTGGCGTTCACCCGCCAGACTGTGAGCGCATGATGGGACGCTTTCGGGACGCACTTGCTGCGCCGGGTCTCGGCGCGATTGCGGAAGTGAAGCGGCGCTCGCCGTCCGCGGGCGACCTCCGGCCCGACGCCGATCCGGCACGGCTCGCCGCAGCCTTTGCCGACGCGGGCGCGGCCGCCGTCTCGATTCTCGTCGACGACCGCTTCGGCGGCTCGGTCGAGGACCTGCGGGCGGCGCGCGCAGCCACAAGTGCTCCGCTCCTCGCGAAAGGGTTCTTCACTGAGCAGCTTGCGCTGCTCGAGCTGAAGCGCTCGGGCGCCGATGCGGCCCTCCTCCTGTTGCGAGACGTCGACGATCCCCGCGCCGCGGCGCTGATGTCGTATGCACAAGACGTCGGGCTCGAGCTCCTCGTCGAGGCGCACGACGCGGACGAGCTCCAGCGCGCGCGCCGTCTCGGCGCCGACATCATCGGCGTGAACGCCCGCGACCTCTCGACCTTCGAGATCGATCGCGCGGCGCAGCTCGGCCTGATCACGCAGTGCAAGGGACACACCGGCGTCGTCGTTGCGGAGAGCGGCATCCACTCGCGAGCGCAGGGTGCAGCCGCGGAGGCGGCGGGCGCCCACGCGATCCTCGTCGGCTCCGCGCTGATGCAGGCAGAGGAGCCGGCCGCGAAGCTCGAGGAGATCCTCTCGCGACCGCTCGTCAAGGTTTGCGGCCTTACGCGCAGCGAAGACGTCGACGCCGCGGTCGAAGCGGGCGCCGACATGCTCGGGTTCATCCTCGCCGAGGCGAGCCCTCGCCGTGCCGCGGAGGTCCTGCCGGTGCCCGACGATCGCTTGAGCGTCGCGGTCTTCGTCGGAGAGGCCGAACAGACCGGCGCCGATCTCGTCCAGGTCTATGCGCGAGAGGACGGACGCGTCCGCGGCCGCGATGCCGTGCTGCTTCGTGACGGCGAGACCGTCGCGAAGGTCCTGGACCTGCCTTGGGCGGAAGAGGACGCGCTCCACCTCCAGCGGGCGGCCGCAGCAGCGGGCCGGGTGATGCTGGCCGGTCGTCTCGGTCCGGACAACGTTCGCGAAGCCGTCCGCGCCGTGCGCCCCTGGGCCGTCGACGCAGCCTCGAAGCTCGAGACGGAGCCGGGGATCAAGGACCACGACAAGGTGCGGGCCTTCGTCGCCGCAGCGAGATGAGCTCCGCGACCGGTCTGTTCGGAACCTACGGCGGGCGCTACGTCCCGGAGACGCTCGTCCCCGCGCTGGACGAGCTGGAGGCCGGCTGGCAGGCGGCGCAGGCAGACCCGAGCTTTCGCGACGAGCTCGACGAGCTAGGACGCACGTTCGCCGGACGGCCGACACCGCTGACGCGCGCGCAGCGCTTTGCTCCGGACAAGCGCATGTACCTGAAGCGCGAGGACCTCCTCCACACGGGCGCGCACAAGCTCAACAACGCGATCGGACAGGCGGTCCTCGCCCGCCGGCTGGGCAAGCGACGGATCGTCGCGGAGACGGGCGCAGG
The DNA here is from genome assembly GCA_963759365.1 of uncultured Actinomycetes bacterium. Classification (GTDB taxonomy): domain Bacteria; phylum Actinomycetota; class Thermoleophilia; order Gaiellales; family Gaiellaceae; genus 3-1-20CM-4-69-9. Next base: position 99,375 of record CAVWYX010000003.1, on the reverse strand, counting down.
ACAGCACGGCGTCGCGACCGCGACGGTCTGCGCCCGCTTCGGGTTCGAGTGTGTGGTGTACATGGGCGCGGAGGACATGCGTCGGCAGCACCCGAATGTCGAGCGCATGGGTCTGCTCGGCGCCGAGGTCCGATCCGTCGACTTCGGGACGCGCACGCTCAAGGAAGCGACGAGCGAGGCGATTCGCGACTGGATCACGAACGTCGAGACGACGCACTACCTCATCGGCTCGTGCGTCGGGCCGGCGCCCTATCCGGAGATCGTCCGGGAGCTGCAAGCCGTGATCGGCCGCGAGTCGCGTGCGCAGTTCTTCGACGTGGAGGGCCGGCTGCCCGAGGTGGTCGTCGCCTGCGTCGGCGGCGGCTCGAATGCGATCGGCATCTTCACCGCCTTCATCGACGATGTGGACGTCAGGCTGATCGGTGTCGAGGCGTCCGAGGCGGCGTCGCTCGTCACGGGCAGACCGGCGGTGCTCCACGGAGCGCGCTCCTCCGTGCTCGCCGACGACGACGGGCAAATCGCGGACGCCCACTCGATCTCGGCCGGGCTCGACTACCCGGGCGTCGGGCCCGAGCACGCATGGCTCCGCGACACCGGACGCGCGGAGTACGTCCGCGCCGCCGACGAGGAGGCGCTCGCCGCCTTTCGCGACCTCACGCGCCTCGAAGGGATCATTCCCGCCCTCGAGCCGGCGCATGCGCTCGCGCGTGCCCGAGAGCTCGACGAAGACCTCGTGCTCGTCTGCCTCTCCGGCCGCGGCGACAAGGACCTCGAGGAGGTGCTCGCCCACTGAGGTCGGATCTCGGGACCGCGCAGATGTCGACGTACCGGTTTCCCGATGCGCTCAGGGCGGAGCAGCTCCTCCTCCGAGCACCGACCGAAGCCGACGTCGACGTCGTCGCACCGGCGTTCCTCGATCCTCGAGTCGGGGGTGAGGCGGGTCTGCCGCCGGTCGGCGCCGACGTCTTGCGGACGATGTTGCACGAGCAGCTGCCGATGCTCCGGGATCGCGGAACGCTCGCTGCGTACGTGATCGAGGACACAGAGACGGGGCACCTCCTCGGCGGGGCGAACCTCAGCCGATTCGATCCGCTCCGCGACGTCGTCGAAGTCGGTTATTGGCTGTTCGTCGACGCGCGCGGCCGAGGCTTCGCGACGCGAGCGGTACGGGCAATGGTCGACAACGCGTTCGCGAACGGCATCGTGCGCGTGGAAGCCCACGTTCGCGTCGGGAACGTCGCCTCGGAACGCGTTCTCGAGCGCGTCGGCTTCGAACGCGAAGGAGTGAAGCGGCGCCTGCTCCGTCACGGCGGCGTCCGCGTCGATGCGACGCTCTTCGCACTCGTCGCGCCCGACGTCGCGTGAAGACGCTTGTCGTCTATCTGATGTCGGGACGGGCGACACCAGAGCTCGCGGCGGCCGCGGTCGAGGGCGGCGCGGACATCGTCGAGCTCGGCTTTCCTTTCTCGGATCCGCTCGCCGATGGTCCCGTGATCCGCCGAGCCGCGGAACGTGCTCTCGCCGCGGGCATGCGCACACAAGCCTGTCTCGAGTGCCTTCGCCGCACGGCCGAGCTCGTTCCGGAGACCCCGCTCGTTCCGATGACCTACGCCGCGCTGCTCGAGGCCTACGGATGGGAGCGGTTCGAGCCTGATGCCCAGGCCGCGGGGGCCTCGTCGTTGATCGTCGCCGACCTTCCTGCGGGTGAGCGACAGGAGCTTCGGCGCATTCACCTCGTGGCGCCGACGTCGACCGACGCACGCATCCGTTTGGCGGCGGAGCAAACCGACGGCTGGCTGTACCTGGTGACTCTCACCGGAACGACCGGAGCGCGCGAGGGTGTCTCTCCCGCTCTCGCCGGGCTCGTCGAGCGAGCCCGTGCTGTCACGACGCTCCCGCTCTACGCAGGGTTCGGCATCTCGACGCCGGACGACGCGCGGGGCGCCGCAGAGCTCGCAGACGGGATCGTCGTCGGGTCGCGTGCGGTGGAGATCGCCGAGAGCGGCCCCGAAGCGCTGCGCGACTACGTGCGCTCGCTCCGTCGAGGCCGTCGACGCGGTCGTGCCCGCCTGAGATGGTCAAGGCCGTGACTCGGCATCCGATTCCAGACCAGTCGGCTGCGCGGACGCTCGGCCGTGTGCTCCGCGGTCTCGGCTACACCGAGGACGGCTTGTATCGCCTGCTCGGTGACGATGCGTACTCCACGGAGCGCGACGACGCACCGATCGCCGCGCACAGGTTGCCCGGCACGCCGCTCGGCACCGCGGTGCGCCTCTTCTTCCTGCAGCTTGCCGTCCCGCGCAGCGAAGCGGTCAGGGCGCTCGGCCCGCGCGGCGTCGAGGCGCTCGAGGCGACGGCCCTGGCCGACGTCGGTGACCAGGTTGCGGCGCGAAGCCGGATCCTGCCGATCGGCAAGCTGCTGCTCGCTTCAGACGGATTCTCGCTCGAAGCCGAGGACCCGCCCGACTACGTCGCGACGTACACGCCGACGGCACGCGTGCTCGATTCGCTGACGCCGCGGCGATCGGTTGAGCGCGCCCTCGACGTCGGCACGGGTAGCGGTATCCACGCGTTGCTCGCCGCGCAGCACGCGCGGCACGTCGTCGCCACCGACGTCAACGACCGGGCGCTCGCCTACACCCAGCTGAACGCCGGACTCAGCGGGCTGACCAACGTCGAGTGTCGTCGCGGCAGCCTCTTCGAGCCCGTCGCCGGCGAGAGATTCGACCACGTGACCTGTAATGCGCCGTACGTCGTCTCCCCCGAGCAGCGCTGGGCGTACCGCGACAGCGGTTTCCGTGGGGACGAAGTATCGGAACGCGTCGTGGAACAGTCGGCGGCGCATCTCTCGGCGGGAGGTTTCGCCGCCGTTCAGGTGAGCTGGCTTGCGCCCGACGAACAGACGGCCGACGAGCGCGTGCTCGCCTGGGTGAGGGAAACCGGGTGCGAGAGCTGGATCCTGCCCACGATGGGCGTCGACACGCTCGACCACGCGGCTGAGTGGAACACGCACCTTTCGCACGACCCGGACGCGCTCGAGGAGGCGCTTGCGGAGTGGAACGCCTACTTCGACGAGCTCGGAATGCACTGGGTCAGCGAGGGTGTCGTCATCCTGCGGCGAGACGAGGGCGACGCGAGCGTCCGCATCGATCCCGTCGATGCCGACGACGTGGAAGAAGCGAGCGACCAGGTCCTGCGCGCTTTCGAGGCACGAAAGCGCCTGCGTGGGCTCGCCCGCGATGCGCTGCTCGACGCACGCCTCTCACCGGCCGTCGCGTTGCGGCTCGAGGAAGAGCTCGAGCCCGACGACGGCGGGAGTGACGTCGTCGAGTCGCGCATCACGCTCGCGGAGGGCACGAAACATGCGCTGGAAACCTCGAGCAACGTCCTCGACATCGTCGCCTCGCTCGACGACCGAACGCCTCTGCGCGACGTGCTGGCGCGAACGGCCGACGAGCTCGGGCTCGCACAGCAGGAGACCACGCGTTTGCGACGCGAGACGATGCGACTCGTGCACGAGCTGCTCGAGCTCGGCGCGCTGGAGCTTCGCGGCTGACCTACAAACATTCTTTCGCCCGCTTGATCGTTTCGTAACGAAACGGCAGTAGCGTCGCCGCATGCCGAGGTTCCTCCCCGTGGGGAAGGAGGCCAAGGGTGCGGCACGCTTCCTCCTCGCTGCGCTGCCTGCGCTCGGCGCCGTGCTCACGGCGCTCGCCATCACCGGCGATCTCGTGGGGCGAATGGCGCGGAACCACACGCTGGCGAGCTTCGGCGCGTTCGGGTTCGCCGCCGTCGCCGTCTTTCTGGGCGCACTGGCGGCATTCGGGCTGCCCGAAGGATCGAATGCGGAACGACGCGTCGTCTACGGCGGCCTCGCCGCCCTCGGCGTATCGCTTCTCTTCACGGTGTACGCGGGTGTCAGCACCTGGGGTGACCGGCCTCAGCCGAGCATCACGGTGAGACCGAAGCAGGGCGCGAGCGTCGCGATCTCGGTGCGCGGAGTCGGTTTGCGGTCGAACGACCACATCATCGTCGAGGTCGAGCAACTGGTCCGCGTCGCGGACGAGGCCGGCCTGCGCACCTGGACGCCCGGGAAGCCGCTGTACGGCGCGTCCCTCGGGCCCGACTCGAGCGGCGACGTCGACCAGACGGTCGAGCCTGAAGCTCCCGCCGGGAGACTTCGACGACCTCGGCGCACGCGCCTGGATCGGCGACGAGCCCAGGCCGTGCTACGCGAGAGGCAACACGACCGGCTGCGTCCGCGTGCACGTTTCCCGGCCGCAGGAGCGCCCACAGCTCTCGGCGCTCTGGGAAACGTTCGTCAGAGCGCCGCGACTGCTGGTCAGGCTGAAGGCACGGAACCTCCCACAGCTCCCAGCGCGGTCGATGACGCTGCGCGTCTTCGGTCTGGCGCCCGGACAGCCCGCACGGAACCTCGCAGAGTGGTCACTCGCACCTGACGCCGACGGCGTCTTCGACCGGCGCCTGTCGGTGGTCGTGGGACATGCGTTCTCGGACGTCTGCGTGGTGGCGAGCATCTCGACCCGCCAACCTCGTTGTCCCGCGGCCGTGGAGGACGGCACGGTCTGGGCGCAGCTCGCAGTTCCGGCCGCCCAGTAGCGCCCGGCCGAAGATCATCTTGCGACCCGCGCAAGAAGCGCATCGAATGAAATATCGAATCGGCTAACAACGCAGCCGAGTTCGTCGTCACAGCGATTACACATGCAAGGGGCATTGCGGCGGCGGACATCTTCGGCGGCCTCGGCCGGCTTAGCCGGGGCGGAACGGAGTCAGCCGCACGAGCGCGCCCCGCCTTAGTCGGCGCCAGAAATCGAGGAACTCCGCGACTCGACCCCCTCACCGCTCAGCGGCGCGGGTCGCACCAACCGATCGGCGTCCAGACGTCGTCGGCGCGGCTCGCGAATCCCGGAAGGATCCCGAGTGACCGAAGACGCACGCAGCGCCTGGCAAGGAATCGAGGTTCGCCATCTCGCCGCGCTGAAGGCCCTGGCCGAAGAAGCGTCCTTCCACGGTGCAGCTCGTCGCCTCGGGTATTCACAACCCGCCGTCAGCCAGCAGCTCGCCGCGCTCGAGCGGCGCGTCGGCCAGAAGCTCGTCAATCGTCCGCGTGTCTCGCAGCCCCTGACGCTGACCGAGGCAGGCGAGCGCCTGCTCGTGCATGCTCGGGCGATCCAGACGAGCCTCGCGGTTGCCGAGGCGGAGCTCTGCAGCCTGTCCAACGGCGGCCCGCTGCGGGTGGGCACGTATCAGACCGTCGCGGCTCAGCTCGTGCCGCACGTGCTGCGGGAGCTGACGCGGAGCGCTCCGGACGTCCGAGTCGTCCTGACGGATGCTCCCGGAGACGAAAAGCTCGTCGCCGCGCTCGATCACGGCGAGCTCGAGCTGGCGTTCGTCGACCTGCCCATGCGCTTCGAGCGCGATCTGGAGGTCGAAACCCTTGCCAGGGACGAATACGTCCTCGTCGTCCCGGCGAATGCCCCGCGCGCGCTTCGGCGCACGGTGATCCGGCTCGAGGAGCTGCGCGGACTGAAACTGATCGCGTTCAAGACCTCCGGCAGCACGCAGCGCGTGATCGCGCACATGCGCGCGCACGGCATCGAGCCCCAGTTCGCCGTCCGCTCCGACGACAACACGGTCGTGCAGGGCTTCCTCGCCGCGGGCTTCGGGGCGGCGCTGATCCCCCGTCTGGCGGCAGACCTCCTCGCGGGGGACCTCCGGGTCGTTCGGTTCGAAACGCCTCTTCCGGCCCGAGTGATGGCGCTCGCGTGGACGCGAGAGCTGTCGAGCGCTGCAGACACCTTCGTTGCGACGACGCGCCAGGTGGTCGCGCGGCTGTGGCGCGATCGAGCCGTTCCGGACCGAGCTCACGCGCGACTGCAACAGCGCAAGACCGCGTAAGAGCGCCGGCCGATCGCAACGCTGAATGTTGCGATTACGAACGCGCCGGATGTCAGAGGAGACCGTCGCCTATATTGGAAACTCGACGAAAGCATTTGGCGTCTTGTCGACGTCGCAGACAACGCGTGCGCCGCGACGCGGTACGCGTTTCTGTCTTCGTGATCGTGCGATTCGTCCTCGCAATCGCGCGCTAACCCCTGCTCCGGTCAGAAGTCTCGGTTCGCGTAGTGGGCGTTTTTCGATGCTGAGCAGGGCGGCGGTCCGGACTGGCCAGACACCCCGCCGCGGCTGGTACGGGAAACCGGCGAAGCTGGACTCGATCGTGTTCCACTTCATCACGAACACGAACTCCCGAGATCCAGGCGATCCGCTCGGGTGAGGTCGACGCGATCTATCCGCAGCCGCAGCTGGCACTCGCAGATCTCCGCAACTAGTCCGGTCTGCGTGTTGTGACCCACCTCGGTCCGGAGTGGGAGCACGTCCAGATCCAGCAGGGAGCCAAGGGCCTCCCGCTGGCGAAGCAGAAGTGGCTCCGCCAGGCCCTGATCACCACGCTGAACCGCTCAGCAGCGGCGCGCGCGCTGTACGGAGCCCTCAATCCACGAGTCGGCGTGCTCAACAGGGTCTCGAGGTTGACGAACGAGAAGACCTACAACCCGAAGCACTTCAACAAGTGGAACTACAACCCGGCCGAGGTCAACCAGATGATGAACGCCCACAACTGCTCCAAGGGTGGGGACGGCATCTTCCGGTGTGGCCGCACGAAGCTCTCCTTCGACTTCGCGTCGACGGCGGGCAACGCGCTCGTTTGGCGACGAAGAGACGAGAATGAGTCGCAAACCGGACGCCACCCGCACCCGCGGGTGGCGTCTGTCACTCATCAAAGAGAACCACCCCAACGCCCCCGACCAAGCGTCGGGAGAACTCGGGGTCAGTTCAGTTTAGTGCCCCATCACTAGCCCAGGGCCGCAGGCACGCATGAGGCGCCGCTCTCCCGGCGCCTCGTGCGTTCGGCTCGTGTCACGCGGTCGCCTTGGCAGACGCGGAATCGTCGAGCGGCCGGTAGACGAGGATCACGACTCCGTCAGGGCCGACCTGTCTCGAGTCGACGAGCTGCAGAGCGCTCTTGCCGAGCCCGTCGTCGAAGAGCCGCTTCCCCTTCCCGAGGACGACGGGGAAAATCATGAGGTGAAGCTCGTCGACGAGACCGTGCTCGAACAACGTCCGCACGAGCTGGACACTGCCCGCCACGAGGATGCTCCCACCCGGTTCGTCTTTCAGCTTCGAGACCTCTTCGGCGACGTTCCCGCTGATCACCGTCGAGTTCTTCCATGACGGCTCTTCGAGCGTGCTCGAGACGACGTACTTCGGGCTCTTGTTCATCTTGTCGGCGAACTCGCCGGACCGCGACGGCCAGGCCGCGGCGAATCCGTCATAGGTCCGTACGGCCGAGCAGCTGAACTTCGGCATCGACGAGCTCGTCCAGCTTGAACGTGGTCCCCTCGTCTCCGCGGTCGAAGTCGAACGCCCAACCGCCCCGCTCGAACCCTTCTGAGCCGCCCGGGTCTTCGATGACTCCGTCTACGGTGATGAACTCGGTTACGACGAGCTTTCTCACGGCGATCCTCCTGTTTTTGCGAAGCTTAAGTAGGACCGCCTCCTATAGCGCGACTCATCGCGGGGCATAGGGAGCGGCGCGCCGCCCCGGCGACAAGGCCGAAACGGGCAGGTTCTGCAGGGTCCTTTACGGAAGCTGCCCTGCGCCGCGCGGCGGCTACGTTTCCCGGCATGCGCGAGGGACCGGCGATGCCCGCGGTCGAAGCGGGAGTGGACCCGTCTCTCGCCGCCGAGCTGGAGCTCGCCGCCGTACCTCACGAAGAGCTCGTGCGCCGGCTGTACCGGCTGTGCTTGCGACGTGAGCCCGAGCAGGACGCACTCCAGCATGCGGTGACGAAGCTCGTCGACGGCACGCTGTCACGTGCTTCGTTGATCCGCGACGTCGTCACGAGCGATGAGTTCGAGAGCGTCCGTCTGCTCGACGATGCGGTCGCCTTCGCTGCCTGGGCCCGCGCGAACGGCCGTTATCACGGGGAGCCGCGCGTGCTCGACGTCGGCTACGCCTTCGCGCCGCCGACGTATCTCGCCGCCCTCGTGGGCCTCGCCGCGCCCGGACTTGTCGCCGTCGATGTGGCGGAGACCGTCGTCCCCGGCGCGCAACGAGTTCTGGCCGACGTTCGATCACTGCCGTTCCAGCGGGGCTCGTTCGATGTCGTGTTCTGCATCTCGACGCTCGAGCACGTCGGCGCCGACGACGAGCGCTACGGTCGAGGTCTTGTATCCGGCGGGATGGATGAGGCGCTGGGCGAGCTGCGACACGTCGGCGGCCGTCTCCTCATAACCGTGCCGTGCGGTGAGCCGGGCGACTACGGCTGGTTCGTCCAGGATGAGCCGGAGGGGTGGCGCGGGCGGTTCCGTGATGCCGGTTTCCTCGTCTTCGAAGACGAGCTCTACGACCTGACCTCCGACGGGTGGCGCGCGGCCGAGTCCGTGGCGTCCGGCGTGCGCTACGGCGAGCGCGGCCCGGGCGCGTCGGCCGTGCTCTGCGCGGAGCTGCACCCACGGACACCGACAAACCTTCTGCGCGAGGCCATCCGGCGGCGGCGCTCGCCGACCTCGGAGTAGGACGTAACCACTCGAGCGCACACAACTCCTGAGACGACCGGCGTACGGGCGGACCGCTCCTCGATCCTGGTCGGTCTCGTCGCGGTGGCGGTCGCGATCGCCTTTGCGGACTCCTCCGTCGTGGTGCTGGCGCTGCCGGAGCTCTACACGCGCTTCGACACCTCGATCGAGGGAGTCTCCTGGGTCATCACCGCCTACAACGCGGCCGTCGCGGTTGGAGCACTCGCCCTCGTCTTCTTTGTTCACCGTCTGCGCGCCGAAGTCGTGCTTGCCTCGGGTCTGCTCCTGTTCACGGCCGCCTCGATCGGTTGCGCGGCCGCCGGCAGCCTGTCGTTCCTCATTGCCGCTCGCTGCGTGCAGGGCGTCGGAGCAGCCCTTTTGCTGGCGGGAGCCTTGCCGGTTCTGGCAGTGCTGACAGGCTCGGTCGTGCGCGGCGCGACCGTCTGGACGCTCGCGGGAACGTTCGGCGCTGCTCTTGGTCCCGCGCTCGGCGGGGTCGTCACGGAGGCGTTCGGCTGGCGGGCGATCTTCGCCGTACAGGCTCCGCTTGCCGCATCAGGACTGCTTGCCGTCCTCGCCGCCCGCGCAGCGCCCGCGCTCGAGGAAGGCTGGCGGCCGTCACTGCTCCGGACGGTGCCGGCGAACACCTGCATCGGCCTTCTTTTCGGTGCACTCGTGGGCGTGCTCTTTCTGTCTGTCCTGCTCGTGATCACGGTCTGGGGTTACTCACCGATCGCGGGCGCGGGCATCGTCAGCGTCCTGCCTGCCGCAACGCTGGCTGCCCGTCCGTTGGCGCGGCGACTGCCTCACGTTGCCGCCGTCACGGGCGGTGCGGCGCTGTTGGCGATCGGGCTCATTGCGCTGGCGCTGTTGCCGTCGGCGAGCGTCTGGCTCGCCGTGGCCGCGCTGACGTTTTGCGGCGTCGGGCTTGGTCTCTCCATCCCTCTCCTGTCACAGGCTGCGCTCGACCTCGGCGCCGGCCTGTCCCGAAGCGGGACCCTCACGATCGGCATTCGCCACCTCGGGCTGGTGCTCGCCGTAGCGCTGATCGCGCCGATCCTCGCGTCCGGCCTGCCGCCGGCCGGCCATCGGGCGGAGCTGAAGGCAACGGCGGTTCTGCTGGATGCACCAATCGGACTGACCACGAAGGTGCCTGTTGCTCTCGATGCGCGGGCCGAGTTCGCACGCGCGAAGTCGGGCGAGATCCCGGATCTCAACCGTCCGTTCGACGAGCACGGCGCGAAGGACGATCCTCAGCTCGCCGCGGTGCGCGACCAACTCGTCGGCGCCATCAAGGACACGATCACCCGCGCCTTCCGGCCGGCTTTCTTCCTGTCGGCGGCCCTCGCGGCCGCGGCGCTCGTAGTCGCTTGGCTCTATCGTCGTCGTGGAGTTGTTCCGTGACGGCGCGCCTGAAGGGAGCGACCGGAATCCTCTTCACGCTGCTCGTTGCAGCAGTGATTCTCGTCGCGGTCGAGCTCGGCATGGGAGCCATAGACACCGGACCGACCGTCGCCAACTCGTGCAAGCCGCGTACGCCGTTCCCCGGCAGCGGAATCGATGCGGCGATCCAGCGCATCGTCCTGAACGGGCTCGACGGCGCGGCCTGCCGCCTCCACACGACGCGCGAGGGCCTCGTGCTCTCGCTGCGATCGGAAGGTGGAAGCGTTCACTTCGACAAACACACCACCGAGGTCGCCGTCCGTGCGGGGCTGCTGCGCGCGGTCGACGAGGCCGAGCGCCGCGGCGAGATCCCCGCGTTCGTCGCGCCGATCGCGCGCCGGTTGATCCGGACCGCACCGATCGACACGCTCGTCCGGGGCGGCTTTCGCCTGAGCGACCTGATCCCCTAGGGGCTCATGAGTGACGCGAGCCGCTCGATCCCGTCGTCGATCACCGCCTCGTCGACGAGGCTGAACGACAGGCGTACGTTCTCGCGGCCGCGCCCATCGGAGAAGAACAACGAGCCGGGCACGATCGCGACGCCACGCTCCACGGCGCCGGCCGCAAGGTTCGTCGCATCAACGCCGGGCGGCAATGTCAGCCAGGAGAAGAACCCACCCCGCGGGAACGTCCACCGCACATCGGCCGGCATGAAGCGCTCGAGCGCCGCGAGCAAACGTTCAGCCTTGCGCCGGTACAGCGCGCGCGACTCCGTCGAGCTGCTCGTCGATCCAGCCGCGGCGGACGTACTCCTCGAACAACCGCTGCCCGAGCGCCCCGGCGCACTGGTCCGTGTTCTGCTTCGCGGAGACGAGCTGCGCCGATACGTCCGCCGGCCCGACCGCCCAGCCGAGCCGCACGCCCGGGAAGAAGGTCTTCGATGTCGTGCCCGCCTGGACGACGACGTCCGGCCCGAGGCTCCAGAGTGTCGGCGCCGCTTCGCCCGCGAACCCGAGCTCCCGGTAGGCGACGTCCTCGACGATGAGAAAGCCGTAACGGCGCGCGAGATCGACGAGGAGTTGCCGCCGCTCGCCGGAGAGGCTGACACCGGCCGGGTTCTGGTGATCCGGGATGGTGTAGAGGAGCTTCGGCCGAAGGCCGTCGGCAAGTCGCCGCTCGAGCTCGTCGACCTCGAGCCCGTCCTCGTCCATGGGCACCGCAACGAGCTCCGACTCGAAGCTGCGGAACGCCATGATCGCGCCGAGGTACGTCGGCCCTTCGACGACGACCGTGTCGCCGCGATCGAGGAACGACTTGCCGACGAGCTCCAGCGCTTCGATCGCGCCACTCGTGATCAGCAGCTCGTCGTCAGCCGGACGGCGGCCTTCGACCAGCTCGAGCCTGTGCGCAAGCGCGTCGAGCGTGCCCGCGACGCCACGAGTCGGCGCGTACTGAAACGCGGTCGACTCACCTGTCGCCGCGAACTCCTCGAGGAGCGCGGCAGCCCGCTCGCGTGGGAACGTCAGCGGATCCGGGAAGCCACCCGCGAACGAGATCAGGTCGGGAACCCCGAGCAATCCGAGGATCTCTGCAATCCCTTCGCCGACGTCCCCGCGGGTGCGCGCCGCGAAGAGGGCCTCCCAGCGTGAGGTCTCGCGAGCGACTGCCATTGCAGGGACTATATGACCGGAACGGCCATGATCCTGCCTGCCGGGACGGAGGCTACTTCTGGAGCTTCGCGCTCCAGCCGAGTGAGCCGGTGTCGCACTTCGTCGCGCCGGCATCGTCCGTTGTCTGCAGCTGGAAGCTGCCCGAGGCGGCCTCGCCGCTGAAACCGCCGTTCAGCTTGAGATGCGAAGAGCTGCTGCTTTCGTCGATCGCGAAGGTGTGGTCCGGCTGGATCGACCAGGGCCCCGTGTCGGCGATCGAGATCTTCGAGCTTGCGCCGCTCGGGGGACAAGTCCCGGAATAGTCCACCTTCAGGTTCGCGATCGTCCGGCCGTCGGGCTCCACGCGGAAGCTCACGTTGCCGCCTCGGTAGGGGCCCGGCGCAGCGAGCCCGTTCGGCCGGCGTCTGCAAGGGACGTCCATGGACGATCTCGCAGTCCTTCGCCACGCTGTCCGAGCTGTCTGCATAGACGACGTCTTTCCCGGCCCCACAGTGGATCACGTCCCTGCCCGGGCCTCCCATCAGCTTGTCGGCACCCGGTCCACCCCACAGCCTGTCGTTGCCGGCACCGGCGTACAGACGGTCCTGGCCCTTCAGCCCGCGCAGCCGATCCGCGCCGCCGAGACCCTCGAGGATGTCGTTGCGGCGTGTGCCCGTCAGTGCATCCGCCCGGTCCGTGCCCTTGACGACCCGACCTTGCTGGGTGCTTCCGCCCTGAAGCGCCCACGCCGCCGCCGCCGATGCAAGCACCGCGGCCGCAAACGCAAATGCGACACCGGCGAGCCGCCTACGAGAGCGGAGCCGGAACACACTGTGAGCGTAGCGCGACTGCGGTCACGGTCAAGAGCCCGCGCTACGATCGATAGCCCTTGACGACGGCGCCCACCGTCATCGCCGACACGCCGAGACGTGCCCGTCGCACGTTGCGTCCTTCGTCGAGTTTCGCGCGGTTCGTGCTCCGTCGCGCGGCGGCGCTGGTCCTCCTGGCCATCGGGATCACGTTCGTCGTGTTCGTGCTCACCCAGCTCGTTCCGAGCAACGCCGCGGCCACGAACCTCGGCGAGCAGGCGGCGGGCGATCCCGCAGCCGTCGCCGCGTTCAAGGCCCACTACGGCCTCGACAAGCCGCTTCCCGTGCGGTACTGGCTGTATCTCGAAGCACCTCGCCCAGGGCGACCTCGGCCAGTCTTCGCTCACGCACGAGCCGGTGAGGCACGACCTTGCCCAGTTCATCCCTGCTACCGCCGAGCTCGCGCTCTTCTCCGTGCTGATCGCCGCAATCGTCGGTGTCGCGCTGGGCGTGATCGCAGCGATGCGACGGAACCGGCCGACCGATCATGCGCTCCGAGTCGTTTCGCTCGGCGGGATCTCGATGCCGACGTTCTGGATCGCGCTCGTCGCCCTCTACGTCGGGTTCTACAAGCTGGGATGGTTCCCCGGCGCCGACCGGCTCGATCCGGGTGTGCTGCCGCCGCCGCACAAGACGGGCCTCTACACGATCGACGCCCTGCTCGCCGGCGACTGGGGTTTGTCCGTGCAGGCCCTGCACCACCTCGTGCTGCCGGCACTCGTGCTCGCCGCGTTCAACGTGAGCCTGCTGACCCGCTACACCCGCTCGGCCGTGCTCGAAGTGGCCGGGCAACGACTACGTCCGCGCGGGCAGAGCGAAAGGTCTTCCCGAGCGAGTCGTCGTCACGCGCTACATCCTCCGGGCGGCGCTTCCGTCCGTGATCACTGTGATGGGACTGGTGTTCGCGAACGTCCTCACCGGCGCCGTTCTCGTCGAGAGGATCTTCTCCTGGCCCGGCATCGGCCAGTACGCCTACCAGGCTGCGGTCAATCTCGACGTGCCCGCGATCGCAGGCGTGAGCCTGTTCGTCGCCGTCGTCTACATCACGCGAACTTCATCGTGGACGTGCTCTACGGCGTCATCGATCCGAGGATCCGCATCACGATGAGCAGCATCGCGTTGCGAACACGTGCGCGCCGTCGCGCAGGATGGGTTCGCCCGGCCTGGCGACAGCCGCTCGCCGTTGCCGGAATCGTCATCGCGGCGGGCTGGATCATCGTTGCGATCTTCGCGCCGCTGATCGCGCCGCACGACCCCCTCGCCCAGGTCTTCCCGGCCTCGCAGAGCCCGTCGCGCGCGCATCTCTTCGGGACCGACGAGCTCGGGCGTGACGTTCTGAGCCGCGTCATCTACGGATCGCGCATCTCCGTCCCCATTGCGCTCCTGCTCGTCGGCCTCGCCGCCGTCATCGGCGGTGTGATCGGCGGAGTTGCCGGCTACTTTCGCGGTGTCGTCGACGGTGTCTCGATGCGCACGGTCGATCTCGTCTTCGCGTTTCCGCCGATCATCCTTGCGATGGTGGTCGCGGCCGTCCTGGGGCGCGGACTGCGCAACGCCGCCCTTGCGATCGTGATCGTCGCCTGGCCGTCGTACGCACGCGTCGTTCGCGGGCTCGTGCTGTCGGTCGGCGACTCGGAATACGTCCAGTCGGCCCGGCTGCTCGGCTCCTCGGCGCGCCGCACGCTTTTCCGCGACGTCCTCCCGAACGTTGCCGGGCCCGTGTTCGTGCTCGCGACGCTCGACCTCGCGAACGCGATCCTGCTGCTCGCGGGGCTCTCGTTCCTGGGTCTCGGCGCTCAGCCGCCGCACGCCGAGTGGGGCTCGATGGTCGCCGACGGGGCGCAGTACTTCCAGTGGTGGTGGATCGGAACGTTCCCGGGACTGGCCATCTTCACCGCAGTGCTCGCCTTCAACTTTCTCGGCGACAGCCTGCGCGACCTGTTCGATCCACAGACCGCCTGGGGCGGTGACCAAACGCGGTGAGCGCGCTGCTCGAGGTCGAGGGCCTTCGCGTGCGGCTGCCGACGCCCGCCGGGTTCGCGACGGTCGTGGACGGCGTCGACTACGAGGTCGAGCCGGCGCAGGTGTTCGGGGTCGCGGGCGAGAGCGGTAGCGGCAAGACGATGTCCATGCTCGCGCTGCTCGGCCTGCTCCCGCCGGGTGCCGTCGTCGAGGGGCGCGCGGCGTTCGGAGGCCAAGATCTGCTGGGGCTGCACGGACGAAGCCGGCGCGCCGTCGCCGGCCGCGAGATCGGGATGGTGTTCCAGGACCCGCTGACGTCTCTCCATCCAATGCTCTCGGTCGGGCGCCAGCTGACGGAGCACGTTCGCCTTCATCTCGGCCTCAGCCGGCGCGCCGCATCACGGCGCGCGATCACCCTCCTGGAGCAGGTCCGGATCCCCGATCCCGCCGAGTGCTCTGCACGCGTACCCGCACCAGTTCTCGGGCGGCATGCGCCAGCGCATCGCGATCGCGATCGCGCTTGCGTGCGAGCCGCGCCTCCTCATCGCGGACGAGCCGACGACGGCGCTCGACGTAACGGTGCAGGCGGGAATTCTCCGCCTGCTCGATGCGCTGCGTCGCGAGTTCGAGCTGTCCGTCGTCCTGATCACGCACGACCTCGCGGTGATGTCGTCGATCGCCGACCGGGCATCGATCTTCTACGCAGGCAGGATCGTCGAGTCCGGTCCTCGCGCCGAGCTGCTCAGGCACCCGCGCCATCCGTACACACGCGCGCTTCTCGATGCCCTTCCGCATCCGGAGGCCGCGCGCGACACACCGCTTGTCGCGATCACGGGAACGCCGCCGAGCCCTCAGCAGATCCCCGTCGGCTGTCCCTATCACCCGCGCTGTCCATACGCGATCGAGGTGTGCACGGAACAGGACCCGCCGCTGGCCCCGGTGAATGGACGCCGCCTCGCCTGTCACGTCGACCCGTTTCGCGATGGCGAGTAACGGCCCGGGCGCTCGAGCTCCGCGACGTCGAGGTCGTCTACGAACGGCGGGGCCATGAAGGCGTGCGTGCGGTCGCAGGCGCGAGCCTCACCGTCGAACGAGGACAGATCGTCGGGCTCGTCGGCGAGTCCGGCTGTGGCAAGTCGAGTCTTGCGCGCGCCGCCGTTGGCCTCGTTCGACCGGCGGCGGGAACCATCCTCTTCGAGGGGCACGAGGTGAAGGCGCTCACGCGCGGAGCGCGCCCTCGCGAGCTCGCCGGGCTCCAGATGGTCTTCCAGAACCCGTACTCGTCGCTCAACCCGCGGCGCAAGATCGGCGCGCAGCTGAGCGACGCGCTGGACGTGCTGGACCTGGTGCCGCGAGCCCGCCGCAGGGGGCGCGTGGAGGAGCTGCTCGAGCTCGTCGGTCTTCCGCCTGCAGCCGCCGCTCGCTACCCGCATCAGTTCAGCGGCGGCCAGCGGCAACGGATCGCGGTTGCACGCGCGCTCGCGGCCGATCCTTCGGTGCTCGTGCTCGACGAGCCGCTCGCATCGCTCGACGCATCGGCGCAGGCGCAGGTCGCGAACCTGCTGGTCGATCTCTCGCGCAGGCTGTCGCTCAGCCTGTTGCTGATCTCGCACGACCTCGCCATCGTCCGCCACGTCGCCGACGTCGTCTCGGTGATGTACCTCGGAGTCATGGTCGAGACGGGTCCGACCCGCGAGCTCTGGCCGGTGCCACTTCATCCGTACACGGAGGCACTGATCGCCGCCGTCCCGCGGCCCGACGGCAGCGGCGTGCTGCCCGAGGCGCTCCCGGGCGAAGTGCCGGATCCGGCGCGGCCGCCGACGGCGTGCCGGTTCCATCCACGCTGCCCGTACGCATTCGAGCGCTGCACGGCAGAGACGCCGCCGCTCCTGACCGTCTCCTCCGGTCGAGCCGCCGCCTGCTGGCTGCAGGCGGACGGCGGCCCGCCGAGCTGCACCGGCCGATCGGGTGCGGCGGCTACCACTCCGGCAGAGCGCGGGATAAGCTCGGAAGCTTCAACCCTCTGCCCGGGAGGCCGCATGAACCGAATCCGCTCACGTCCCGGACCCCGCGCCGCGCTCGTAGTCCTGGCGGCGCTCGTCACGGCAGCCGTTGCGACCGGCGCGACGGCGAGCTCGTCGGCGCCGACTGCGACGCTCGTCATCGACCGCTCCTTCGAGATCAAGACCGCGGACCCGCAACGAGCGTTCGAGCCGACCGCCGCGATCGTCGACCGCGGGATCTACGACACGTTCTTCACGTACAGGGGCGGAGACGTCGCACATCCGATTCCACAGCTCGTGCGGACCTGGTCGGTCGCCAACGGGGCGAGGACGTTCGTCTTCAACTTGCGCAAGGACGTGCACTTCGCCGACGGGACCCGGCTCACTTCCGCAGACGCCGTGTTCTCCTTCCGGCGCCTGATCAACATCAAGGGCAATCCGTCCTTCCTGCTCGACGGAGTCACCGTGTCCGCGCGTGGCAAGTACACGGTGGTGCTGAGGTCGAAGACCCCGAACGCGGCCCTTCCGTCGATCCTGACGAACACGTCACTCGGAATCGTCAACTCGAAACTCGTCAAGAGGCACGGCGGCACCGCCGCAGTCGGCGCGGACAAGAACGACAAGGCCGAGCAGTGGCTGAACTCGGCCGCCTCGCGCGGCGCCGGGAGCGGTCCGTATCTGCTCCAGCGCTACAGCACGACGTCACAGATCACGCTCGTGCCGAATCCCCGCTACTGGGGGAACCGGAAGGCGGCGTTCAAGACGGTCGTCGTCCGGAACATGATCGCGCCGACGCAGTTGATCAACATCCAGCGGGGTACACACGAGGTAGCGATCGACCTCTCCGCCGATCAGGCGCAGACGATCCGAAGCAACAAGCGGCTGAACGTCCGCACCGGACCGTCGACATGGGTCTTCTGGCTGCTCGCGAACAACAACTCCGGACGTCTCGGCGGTTACGTCGAACAAGCGCTTCCAGAATGCCGTCCGGTACGCGCTCGACTACCGCTCGATCGTGCGCGTCGGCGGGCCCGGCACGATCCAGGCGCCGGGGATCATCCCGTCGATGTTCCTCGGCTCCCTCCCGAGAAGCGCTGCGATCAAGCAGAACCTCGCGAGGGCGAGGACGGAGCTGGCGGCTTCGGGAGTTGGCAATCGAACGATCACGCTCGAGTTTCCGAGCGACTTCACGATCAACGGCGTTCCGTTCTCATCGCTCGCACAACGTGTCCAGGCAAACCTGCAGGCTGCCGGGTTCCATGTCGACCTCGGCGGCGCGCCGGTCGGCACGTGGCTGCAGAAGTACCGCGACGGCAAGATGGCGTTCGGGCTCTCGCTCTGGGGCCCGGACTATCCCGACCCGCTCGACTACCTCGCGTTCATGCCCGGCGAGCTCGTCGGCACGCGTGCCGGGTGGCCGAAGGGGTCGGACCCGACCATCGAGCGGCTCGCCGCGCGGGCTCGGGTCACGATCCGGCCGGCGGCGCGGCAGACCATCTACCGACAGATCCAGCGCAGGCTGAACCAGGTCGGGCCGTTCTTCCCGCTGATCCAGCCGACGCAGGTCTTCGTCTCGACGAAAGACCTGAAGAACGCGGTCTTCAACGCCGCAGTACCAGGTCGATGTGACCCAGGTGGCGCCGCGATAGATCAGTTCGCGACGAGGGCGGCGGGATAGCCGTTGAGCTTTCGCCCGCCGCCCTCCTCGCACACCACGATGTCCTCGATCCGGACGCTGAAGCGGCCGGGGATGATGATCGACGGCTCGTCGGTGAACGTCATGCCCGCTTCGAGCGGCGTCTCCTCCTCGGGCGAGATGAAGGGCCGCTCGTGGACGTCCAACCCGATCCCGTGGCCCATGCGGTGCCTGAAGTGCTCGCCGAGCCCGGCTTCCTCGATCGGCCCGCGGCAGGCGGCGTTGACGTCGGCGGCCGGCGTCCCGGCAGCGGCGGCCGCGCGACCTGCCTCCTGCGCGGCGAGCATGACCTCGTAGACCTCCACGTAGTCGTCCGGGGGCTCGCCGCAATAGATCGTGCGGCCGAAGTCCGAGCAGTAGCCGTCGACGACGCCGCCGAAATCGAACATCACCGACGTCCCTTCGGGCATCGGGTCATGTGCCGCTCGCGGTCGTCGAGTCGAGCTCGCCCTCACCCATTCCCGTGAAGATGTGCGTCGGGAACGACGGAGTGCGAGATCCGGCCGCGCGCAGCTCGTGCTCGACTGCCTCCTGTAGTTGCGCCATGGTCGCGCCGGGGACCACGAGCGGCCCGACAGCCGCCATGGCGCGCTCGACGGTGTCGATCGAACGGCGCATCGCCGCGATCTCCTCCGGCGTCTTCACGCGGCGTAGCTCGTTCACGAGCGCAGAGCCCGTTCGCAGGCGGTCCGCGCCGAAGATGCGGCTCAGATGGAGCGTCGTTTCGGCCCAGACGCGGTCGCCCACGGCAACCGCGGCGACGTCCCCGAGACCACGGGCGACTCGCTCGAACACCGCAGCGCCGTCGTCGGTCTCATTGACGACGACGAGCTCGCCCTCCGGCTCGCGTTCGAGATCGAACGCGACGACCATGCGCGGAAGGACGAAAACGGGATCCGCGTCGGGCCGGAAGAACGCACCGGCCACCCAACCGTGCGCGTACGAGCTCTGACCGAAGCTGGGGATCTGTCGCTCGACGCCGGTCAGGTACTCGAGGTCCGCCGAGGGCGCGAGGAAGAGGACGTCGACGGCGTCTTCGCGCATTCGCTCGCCCAGACGGCGCCGTCGCTCCGCGTAATCGAACATGCGGCGCGAGTCTAAGCTCAAGTGATGAGCCGGCCCGATGTCGTCGTCGTCGGCGCCGGGATCGTGGGCCTCTCGATCGCGGTTCAGCTTGCCGAGCGCGGTGCGTCGGTGACGGTCGTCGAGCGCTCGGGAATCGGCGCAGGCGCCTCGGGCATCCAGCCCGGCGGTGTTCGCCAGCAGTGGGGAACGCGTGTCAACTGTCTGCTGGCGCGAGAGTCGATGTCGTACTACGCGGATGTCCACGAGCGGCTCCGCATGAGCGTCGATCCGGGATTTCGCCCGTGCGGCTATCTCTTCCTTGCACACTCCGACGAAGCTCTCGACCGAATGCGGGAGAACGTCGCGCTCCAGAACGCGCTCGGCGTGCCGTCGCGGATCGTGGCACCGGTCGAGGCGGCCGAGCTCGTGCCCGGTCTCGAGGTCGCAGGGGTCACCGGCGGGGCCTTCTGCGCGGAGGATGGCTACTTCGACCGCCCTCAGGCGATCCTGGAAGCGCTGGCGGCGTTGGTCGACCTCCAGCTCGACGAGGTGCTCGCCGTACGAAGCGGCGGACACGTGCGCCTGTCACATGCGGGCGATCTCGACGCCGATGCGGTGGTCGTGGCCGCGGGCGTGGACACGCCTCGTCTCCTCCCCGAGCTTCCGATTCAGGCGGAGTCCCGGTACCTGTTCTTCAGCAATCCCGTGCGCGAGCGGCTACTCGAGCCGCTCGTGGTGTCGGTCGAGCGTCGCCTCGCAGCGAAACACCTCGCCGACGGCCGTCTGCTCGTGAGCAACCTTGCCGCGACCGGCGATGCGGAGAGCGAGGCGCCGCAGTGGCGCGCCGCCGTCAGGGAGGCCCTCGAGGAGCTGCTGCCTCGCCTCGTCTACGTCCCTCTGCCGCTCCTCGTCGCGGGCACGTACGACGTGACGCCGGACCACCAAGCGATTCTCGGCGAGGTTCGTGACCGGGTCTGGGTTGCAGCCGGCTTCAGTGGCCACGGGTTCATGCATGCGCCGGCCGTCGGGCGAATAATCGCGGAGGCTCTCATCGAGGGACGCCAGGACGAAGCGCTCCTTTTGCTCGACGCTGCGCGGTTCGCCGAGGGCCGACAGCTACCGGAGCCGCAGGTCGTCTAAGCGCTGACGGAGACGATCGACCGCAGGCGCGGGGCCACCTCCGTGCAGAGCAACTCGATCCCATCACGCTCTGACACCCCGTGCGGCGTCCCGAAGTCGATGCGGCCCGCGCCGGCCTCGAAGACAGCCTCCGCCTGGAGGGCGACTTGATCCGGGCTGCCGGAGAAGGCGAAGCGGTCGAGTACGTCATCCGGAATCAATGCACCTGCTCCGGCGTGATCTCCGGCGCCGACCAGCGCACGAAGCCGATGCGTGAGCTCCGGGTCGAGCGCGAAGGTCGGGTCGAGCTCGCCGACGACCGCGAGGTACATGGCGACCTCCTGACGGGCACGGCCCCTTGCTCGAGCGCCGTCCTCGTCGACGACGGTGACGGCCCCGAGCACGATGCCGACGTCGGCGTTGCCGATCCATTCGCGCATCACCGGGACTACGCTCGGATTCGCGCTCCCCCCGACTTTCAGCTCTTGCGCTGCTTCCCCGGCGAAGCGCGCGAGCCCGGAAGCCCACGTGCCGACGAGCAGCGGCACCTCCGGTCGGTGCACCGGGTAACGGAGACGCTCCCCGCGCGGAAGCGTGAAGCGCTTCCCGTCGAAGCCCGAGTCGTCGCCCGCGAGGAGCCTGCGGATGACCTCCCACGCCTCGCGAATCGCCGCCACCGGCTGCGACTGGTCCACGCCGAGCGTTTCGAGCCACGCGCCGCGCGCGAGCCCGAGGAACGCGCGGCCGGCCGACGCCGAGTCCAGCATCGCGATCTGTCCCGCGATCTCGACCGGATGGACGGTGAAGGGGTTCAGGCACGACGGCCCCACGCGAACGCTGCTCGTCGCTGCCGCGATCTCGAGCAGCGCGGGAAGCGCGGGCTGGAACCAGAGGTCGTTGTACGCGGTCACGACGTCGAAGCCGCCTTCCTCGGCGCGCCGCGCAAGCGGGCCGTACTCTCCGAGCTGCTTGTCCGTCTGGAGCCCGAGCCCGAGCTGGCGGCCCGCGTTCACGTCAGGTCTTCGGTGCGAAGCGTCCGTTCGCCGATTCGCTCGATTCGCATCACCACACGCTCGTCCGGGTCAGGACAGGAGACGAGCGAGTCCCGCTCGAGCCAGTCCGAGTCCGGAAGCCGACGCTGCTTCGCGGGCAGAAGCGGCAGCACCGACTGCAGCGCGTACATGCAGAAGTGCCGTCCTTCCGGAATCCTGATCCTGTTCGACTCCGTCACCTCGAAGTAGTCACCCACCTCGAGCCCGCAGACCGAGCGCCCCTCGATTCGCTCGACGGTGACGCGAAGGTCGAACAGGCGCATCTCGGTCACGACGGCCAGCATATGAGCGGCTGAGGCGGCGCGAATTCGGCCTTGTGCGAACATATGTTCGCCCTTGGTGGAAGCGACGATCCTCCACGCCGATGTCGACTCGTTCTTCGCGTCGGTCGAGCAGCGGGACGACCCAACGCTCCGCGGGCGACCGGTGATCGTCGGCGGCGGCGTCGTCCTGGCCGCGAGTTACGAGGCGAAGGCGTGCGGCGTCTGCACGGCGATGGGAGGCCGGCAGGCGAGGCGGCTCTGTCCGAACGCCGTCGTCGTGCGGCCGCGCATGTCGGCCTACTCCGAGGCCAGCAAGGCCCTCTACCGGGTGTTCGAGAACGCGACGCCGCTCGTCGAAGGCCTCTCCATCGACGAGGCGTTCCTCGATGTACGGGGACTCCGGCGGCTCGCCGGCAGCCCCATGGAGATCGCCGCGCGCCTGCGCCGCGACGTTCGCGAGCGTGTCGGGTTGCCCATCACGGTCGGCGTGGCGCGCACGAAGTTCCTCGCCAAGGTCGCGAGCGGCGTCGCGAAGCCGGACGGGCTGCTCTCTCGTCCCACCCAACCGCGAGCTCGCGTTTCTGGATCCGCTTCCAATCGAGCGGCTCTGGGGCGTCGGCCAGGTGACCGCTCAGCGGCTCCGAGCACGCGGAATCGCGACGGTCGGGGAGGTCGCCGCGCTCGGCGAGGCGACCCTCGTGTCGCTGCTCGGTCGCGCATCCGGGCGGCAGCTCCATGCGCTCGCTCACAACCGCGATCCGCGTCCGGTGCAGGCGCGTCGACGGCGGGGCTCCATCGGTTCGCAACGCGCGCTCGGGCGGCGACCCAGGTCGCTCGAGGAGATCGACACCGTCCTCGTCGGGCTCGTCGACCGCGTCACCGGCCGGCTACGGGCTGCCGGACGGGTTGGTCGCACAATCGTGCTGCGGCTCCGCTTCGACGATTTCTCTCGCGCGACGCGCTCACACACGCTGCCTCATGCGACCGCACACACCGACACGATCCTCGCGACGGCGAGAGGCTTGCTCGCGATCGCCGTACCGATGATCGAGCATCGAGGCCTCACGCTCGTCGGCATCGCCGTCGCCAACCTGGAGAACGACGATGCAGTCCAGCTCATCCTGCCGTTCGATCGGCGGAGGAGCGGTGCGCTCGACGAAGCGGTCGACGAGGTGCGCGCCCGGTTCGGGCCGGATGCGATCACTCGCGCCGTGCTCCTCGGGCGAGACCACGGCCTCGTCGTACCGCTGCTCCCCGACTGAGCGGCGACTCGCAGCCGGCACGCTAGAGCGTAGGATCGAAGTAGTCCGTTCACGACCCTTAAGGGGGCCAAAGATGGCGGTGGAGCCAGTTCCAGAGGGGTACCACACCCTCACCCCGTATCTCGCCGTCGAGAACGCGGCGGATGCGATCGAGTACTACAAGAAGGCGTTCGGCGCAGAGGAGAAGTTCCGAATGGACGCACCGGGCGGCAAGATCGGCCACGCGGAGCTCCAGATCGGCGACTCGCACGTGATGCTCTCCGACCCGTTTCCGCAGTCATCGACGAAGACACCCACGGAGATCGGCGCCACGACCGGCAGCATCTTCATGTACGTCGAGGACGTCGACGCGGTCGTCAAGCAGGCGGTCGATGCCGGGGCCACGGTGACGATGGAGGTCGCCGACCAGTTCTGGGGCGATCGCTTCGGCACGATCACCGATCCGTTCGGTCACATCTGGTCGATCGCGACGCACATCGAGGACGTTCCGCCCGAGGAGATGGCGGAGCGCGCCAAGGCGGCGATGGCCGCCATGAGCAGCTGACGGCTCGGCGCGGAGTGGTCGCCGGCGCGAGAGCCCGGCGGCCACTCGAGCTGGCGCTACGCCGGAGTCGGGAGGCCTTCGATGGCCTGCAGGGCGCGCTCGATCTCGGCCTCGTCGAGCGCGACGTCCTCGAGCTTGCCGGCGAAGTAGTTGTCGTACGCGGCCATGTCGAAGTGACCGTGGCCCGAGAGGTTGAACAGGATGGTGCGCTCCTCGCCCGCCTCGTCGGCCGCCTTTGCGACCTCCAGCGTCCCGTGGATCGCGTGGGCAGCCTCGGGCGCCGGCAGGATCCCCTCCGTTCCGGCGAACAGACCGCCGAGGCGAACACGTCACTCTGGAGATACGCGTCCGCGCGGATGAGCCCGTCGCGTACGAGCTGCGAGATCAGCGGCGCGACGCCGTGATAGCGGAGCCCGCCGGCATGGATCGGCGCCGGCACGAAGTCGTGCCCGAGCGTGTGCATGGGCACGAGGGGCGTGAGCTTGCTGGTGTCGCCGAAGTCGTACGCGAAGAGACCGCGGGTCAGCGTCGGGCAGGCGGCAGGCTCGCAGGCGAGGACGTCGATCTCCCGGCCGGCGATCTTCTCTCGCAGGAACGGAAAGGCCAGCCCGGCGAAGTTCGAGCCGCCGCCGACGCACCCGATGACGACGTCGGGAAACTCACCGGCGTGGCCCATCTGTGCAAGCGCCTCTTGCCCGATGACGGTCTGATGCAGAAGCACGTGGTTGAGCACGCTGCCGAGCGAGTACGCGGTGTCAGCGCGTCCCGCAGCGTCCTCGACCGCCTCGGAAATCGCGATCCCGAGACTCCCCGGTGAGTCGGGGTGCTCCTCGAGGATCGCACGGCCGCTCTGGGTCTCCGCGTGAGGGGCTCGGGACGATCTCCGCACCCCAGGCCTGGATCAGCGAGCGCCGATTCGGCTTTTGCTCGTAGGAGATCTTGACCATGTACACCTTGCACTCGAGGCCGATGAGCTTGCACGCGAATGCGAGTGCGCTCCCCCACTGGCCCGCACCCGTCTCGGTGGAGAGACGAGTCCGCCCCTCCTTCTTGTTGTAGAACGCCTGCGCCACGGCGGTGTTCGGCTTGTGACTCCCGGGCGGGCTGACGCCTTCGTACTTGTAGTAGATGTGCGAGCGGGTCCCGATCGCCGCCTCGAGTCGGTGCGCCCGGTAGAGCGGCGTCGGGCGCCAGAGGCTGTAGATCTCCAGAACCTCTTCCGGGATGTCGATCTCCGGCTCCTCGCTCACCTCCTGACCGATGAGCGCCATGGGGAAGAGCGGCGCGAGATCGTCGGGCCCGACGGGCTCTCCGGTGCCCGGATGCAGCACCGGCGGCGGAGCCGTTGGCAGGTCGGGGCGGATGTTGTACCAGCGGCGCGGTAGCTGCGACTCCTCGAGGAGGAACTTGGTCTGAGTGCCTGCGCCCGCGCGCGTCTGCTGCACGCCGCGAGCATAGAGCGTCGGCGCAGTCCGCCGTCGCGGGACTACCCTCGGGTTCCATGGAAGAGTCTCGGTTCGAAGCCGACGAGCCGTTCGAGCGATACGTCGACGAGGCGCTCAGCTCGCTCCCGCCGGATCTGCGCGGACAGATGTCGAATGTCGACGTCGTCATCGAGGACGAGCCGCCGCCCGGCCAGAGGCTCCTCGGCCTCTACGAAGGCGTACCGCTCACCAGGCGCAGCAGCGGCTACGGCGCCGTGCTTCCGGACAAGATCACCATCTACCGAGGTCCGCTCGTGCGTATCTACGGGCGCGACCCCGAGCGCCTTCGCCTCGAAGTCAGGCGCGTGGTCCTGCACGAGATCGCACACCACTTCGGCATCAGCGACGAGCGACTGGTCGAAATCGACCGTTACTAGGCCGTCGACCGTTACTAGGCCGTCGGTACCCAGACGAGTGCCAGCTGGGCGACGCGTACGTCGGTCGCTTCCAGTCGAATCGACGCCGTCTCCACCGTCTCCGCCTTCACGCGCCAGGCCTCGTCGATCTGCGCGACCTCGTCGAGGAGCTCCTGCTCCAGCGCCTCGAGCTCGTCGCTCTTCTGTGCCGTCTTCTCCTGTGCGGTCCTGTACCGCTCCTCCGCACGCGAGCTGGCGCCGTGGCGGGACGAGGCGCCGCTGACGGCCGTCCCGATCGAGCGCGCGCTGCGCCTTCCGCCGAACAGCGCCCCGAGCACCGCACCGGCGCCGGCGACGAGCTCATTCGTCGCTCTCGACTTCGTCTCGGCGTCGAGCTCCTCCACACGGCGCTGAGCGAGGTCGAGCGCCGATTGAAGTCGGTCCTGCTTGGCCTTCAGCCGCGTCGTGATCCTGGCGGTCTCCTTGTCGGCCTCGGCCTGGGCGGACTCGTCGCAGCGAGTGCGGAAGTCCTCCTCGCTCTCGCCCGGGCGCGACGCCAGCTTCAGCGTTCGGTTCCTGAAGATCTCCAGCGGACGACTGTCGACGAGCCGGCTGCGGATCTCCTTCTCCGCGCCTCGGAAAAAGGCAG
Organism: uncultured Actinomycetes bacterium; assembly: GCA_963759365.1. Classification (GTDB taxonomy): domain Bacteria; phylum Actinomycetota; class Thermoleophilia; order Gaiellales; family Gaiellaceae; genus 3-1-20CM-4-69-9. The sequence continues at coordinate 73,418 of CAVWYX010000003.1, read as the reverse complement.
CCTTTCCGATCGGCGCGGATGGCATGACGTAGACAGCGTCCGTCGGGGCGCTGGCGGACAGATCCCGGTCGTCGTAGTCGACCACGGTCTCGCTCTGGAGGTCGAGCCCGTCCTCGAGCGGGCCGTAGAGCGCCTCGAACTCCTCGGCCTCGTCGATGCCGGCGGCCGAGTCGTCGTAGCGCAGGCTCACACGCGCCGCGACAAACGCGCGCATCCGTTTGCCCACGACATCGGCCCCGACTGAGGACGCCCACGGAGCGGCGGCATCGAGATAGCGGACGGTCACACCGTCCGCGGCAGCCGGCGCGACACGCGTCTCGTCGTCGGCGAGCTCGGGAGCAGGCGTTGCGGCCGGAGCACCACCCGCCGCCGTCGCGGCGCCCGGCTCCGCAGCGGCGGTCGCCGCCACGTCTTTCATGAGCAACGCAACCTGATCCTTCGTCAACGGCCCGCGCAGATAGGACATCGCCCAGCGGGTCGAGAAGAGGCTCGGTGTCGACGTCTTGGCGCTCACGAGGAGGAACTGCCGTTTGTCCAGACCGCCGATCGCCGCGTCGAGCGCGCCGACGTCGGTGCCGCCCGCGGCGGACCGGAGGCCCTCGAGCACGCGTGCCTTGTCGTTGGCCGTCTGCAACCGACCGACCATCCAAGTGCCCGCATTCGCCATCGCCTTGTAATCGAGATCGACCGGGTTCTGGGTCGAGAGCACGATCCCGACGCCAAATGCGCGGCCCTGCTTGAGGATGGTGAGGATCGGTTTCTTGGCGGGCGGCGCGGCGGTCGGCGGGACGTAGCCGAAGACCTCGTCCATGTACGCGAGCACGCGCAGGTCGGACGTCCCCGACTGGCCGCGCATCCAGGTGACGAGCTTCGACAGGACGAGCGTCACGACGAACTGCCGTTCCTCCTCCGAGAGATGCGCGAGGTAGACGATCGCCACTCGCGGCTTGCCCTCGGACGTGAAGAGGATCGACTGCATGTCGATGGGCGACCCTTCCCCCCACTCGGCGAACGACGGGGCGGCGACGAGCGAGTTGAGCCGGAGCGCGAGCTCGGTGCGCTCCTTCGGCGGAAAGAATGCGTCGACCTCGAACACGCCGAGCTTGCGAATCGGCGGCGACTGGATCTCGCCGATCAGCGAGGCGAGTTCGAGGTCGCGACCCAACCGCCAGGCGTTCTCCACCAGGTTGGAGAGAAGCACGTGCTCGCGACTCGAAAGCGGAGCCGCGTCGATGCCGGCAAGGGTGAGCAAGCTCGTGACGACGCCCTCGATCTCGTCGCGGAGCGTCTCGGCCTCCGACTCCCAGGAGAGCGGCGGCGCACGTAGCGAGCCGACCACGTTGAGCGGGACCCCCGAGCTCGAACCGGGTGTGTAGATCGTGAGGTCCGTGTCGCGAAACTGCTGGATACGTTCGGGCCGGATCCCAGCCGACTCCAGCCCCTGCTTCCAGTTGGCCGCGGTCTGCTGCGCGTACTCGTCGACCGAGACGCCCGCCGCCGTCGCGTCGGACTCATTGACCCACGGCTCGAAGTCTGCGGCGGCCAGGTCCGGGAATCTCAGCGCGAGGTTGCCCATGTCGCCCTTCGGATCGAGGACGAGCACGGGAATCCCCGCAAGGAGCGCCTCTTCGAGCAGCACGATCGCGAGGCCGGTCTTGCCCGACCCGGTCATTCCGACGATCACGCCGTGGGTCGTCAGGTCGCTCGAGTCGAGCGTCAGCTGCTCGCCGGGCGCCCCCACGTTCGTCGGATCGACGGTCGTTCCGAGGAAGAAGGCCCCCCTGCCGGCCATGGGCCGAGTCTAATCCGCGTTTGACACGGGCGCCGCCACCCCCGAAGATCGCACGCTATGTCTCGCCGCGAGCCCAGGCCCTCGTTCCAGACGGACTGGAGGCGGTACGTGGCCGAGCTGCTGGGCACACTCGTGCTCGTCCTCGGCGGGACGACGGCCATCGTTGCGGCCGGACGGGAGAACGCCCCGGTGCTCCTCGTTGCAGCATTCGCGTTCGGACTCGCCCTGCTCGCCGCCCTCTACGCCTTCGGCGAGGTCACCGGCGGTCATTACAACCCCGCAGTCTCGCTTGCGATGTTCCTCGACAAGCGTCTGCCGGGAAACGATCTCATCGCGTATTGGGTTTCGCAATTCCTCGGCGGGATCATCGCCGCCGTGATTCTGTTGATCGCCACGAACCAGAACGCCGTTGCCTCGACTGCCACGACGCCTTCGTCAGATGGAACGGCGTTCGTGATCGAGCTCGTGTTCACGACGATTTTCGTCCTGGTCATCCTGCAAGCGAGTCGCAGCGAGGTCTTCGGGAGTAGTGCGCTCATCGCGATCCCGCTGACGCTCGTGGCCGTCCACCTCGCGGCAATTCCGTTCAGCGGCTCATCGGTCAACCCAGCCCGCACGTTCGGCCCCGACCTCGTCGGCAATACCTGGACCGGCATCTGGATCTACTTCATCGCGCCGCCGCTCGGCGCGGCACTCGCGTGGGCGATCCACACCGGCGTCGTGCGCGGTGAGGTCGGCACGCCGGAAGCCGCCGTGGCGGAAGTTCTCGATGAGCCCGCGGCGGCACGAGGCTCGACCCGCCCCGGCTGACCTACTCGATCTGCATGCCTTCGACGCCGGGCTCCGCGCTCGGCAGCTTGGGATCGAGGCGTTCGAGCGCGCCGACGAGAAGCTCCGCCACCACCACGGCCTTGACCCAATTGCGGTCAGCCGGAACGACGTGCCACGGCGCCCACTCGGTCGACGTCTCGCTGAGCGCCTCCTCGTATGCGGTGATGTAGTCGTCGAAGCGCTTCCGCGCCTCGAGGTCCTCGAGCCGGAACTTCCAGCGCTTCTCGGGGTCGTCGATCCGCTCTTGGAGGCGCTTTCGTTGTTCGTCCTTCGAAACGTTGAGGAACGCCTTGACGATCGTCGTCCCTTCGTCGGTCAGCATGCGTTCCCACTCACGGATGTGACCCGGCCGACGCCGCCACACGTCTTCGGGGGCGAGGCCGAGCATCCTGACCGCGACGATGTCCTCGTAGTGCGAGCGGTTGAAGATGCCGAGCTCGCCCCGCGTCGGCAGCTCGGCGTGCACACGCCAGAGGTAGTCGTGAGCAAGCTCCTTCGACGTGGGCGCCTTGAACGACACGACGCGACAGCCCTGGGGGCTCAACCCGGTGAAGACAGAACGAATGACTCCGTCCTTGCCGGACGCATCGAGGCCCTGCAGGACGAGCAGAAGACTGCGCGTGCCCTCGGCGTAGAGCCGCTGGAGGTACAGCGCAAGCCGTTCATGCAGCTCGGCGAGCAGCTCCTTTGCCTCCGGCTTGCCGAGCCCGAGCTTGTCCCGCGGGTCGCGCCCGCGGATTCCGGCCGGCGTGCCCGGTTCTACGCGGAGCGGCGTGATCACTGACTTCGGCAGCAGTCGCCTCGCATCGACACGTACCCACTATTTCGACCCGACTCGACACGAGTCAAGGCAGCGGATCTCGAACCTCGGTCGATCGGTCGGCTAGGATCGGATTACGTTTTCCGGCCGCTTCTCACGCGCACGGCAGCCGGACACCGACGGGTTCCGTGGAAACAGAGCAGCCGATCCCACTCACCTCCGGCAGCGAGGCTGCATCTTCGCCGAGCGCCGAGTCGAGGCCCGACCTCGCGGCGGAGACCCGCTACCTCAACCGCGAGCTGTCGTGGCTGGACTTCAACGAGCGCGTGCTGGCGCTCGCCGAGCGCCGTTCACTCCCACTGCTCGAGCGCACGAAGTTCCTGGCGATCTGCAGTAGCAACCTGGACGAGTTCTTCCAGGTTCGAGTCGGGGGCCTGAAGGTGCAGCTCGAGGTCGGGGTTGCGGTTCGGGGTGCGTCCGTGGACCGGCCGCGTCAACGGCTCCAGGCGATCCGCGAGCGGGTGCGGTCCTTGATCGCGAAGCGCGCTGAAGTCTTCAGGGCGCACGTAGCCGAGCTCGCGGATGCAGGGATTCGTCTATCCGACTGGGACGACCTCGATGACGAAGAGCGCGCCTTCCTCGAGCAGACGTTCGAGGAAAGGATCCTGCCGGTCCTGACGCCGCTGGCCGTCGATCCCGCGCATCCTTTCCCCTACATCTCGAACCTGTCGCTCAACCTCGCGGTTGTCGTGCGCACCCCCGGCGAGCTGACGCGGAGGCTCGCCCGCGTCAAGGTGCCGCCGTTCCTGCCGCGTTTCCTCGCGACTGAGGACGGCACCCGGTTCGTGCCGGTCGAGCAATTGATCGCCCGGCGGCTAGCGACCCTGTTCCCCGGGATGGAGATCGTCGAGTGCACACCTTTCCGCGTCACTCGTAACACCGACTACGACATCGAGCTCGACGGCGCCGACGACATGGTCGCTGCGGTCGAATCCGTCCTGCTGCGCCGCCGGCGCTCACCCATCGTCGCCCGGCTCGAGGTCGGCGCGTCGATGTCGGACGAGACCGTGAGCCTGCTCAGGCGCGAACTTCGCCTCGAGCCGGACGACGTCTATCGCCTGGACGTTCCCCTCGCGCTCAGCGGCCTCTGGTCGCTCGTCGCACTCGACCGTCCAGAGCTGAAGCTCGAGCCCTGGACGCCGGTCACCCAGGCGCGGCTCATGCCCGCGAAGGATTCAGGGCCCGCGGACTTGTTCGATGTCATCCGTGAAGGAGACGTGCTCGTCCAGCATCCCTACGACTCGTTCGAGACATCCGTCGAGGCGTTCATCGAACAGGCCGCTCGTGATCCCTCGGTCCTCGCGATCAAGCAGACGCTGTACCGGACCTCTGCGGACGAAAGCAGCATCATGGAGTCGCTCATCCGCGCCGCCGGCGAGGACAAGCAGGTCGTCTGCGTGCTCGAGCTGAAGGCTCGCTTCGACGAGGAGACGAACATCGTGTGGGCGCAGGAGCTCGAGGATGCGGGCGTGCACGTCACCTACGGCATGGTCGGGCTGAAGACGCATGCAAAGCTTTCGCTCGTGGTTCGTGACGAGCCGGACGGTCTGCGGCGGTACACGCACATTGGCACGGGCAACTACAACCCGGAAACCGCGCGAATCTACGAAGACGTCGGTCTCTTCACCGCCGATCCCGAGCTCACCGCAGACGTCGCCGACGTCTTCCACCTCCTCACCGGCTACAGCCGCCAGCACGACTTCGGGGCACTGCTCGTTGCTCCCGCCGATATGCGCGCTGAATTGCTCGACCTCATCCGCGAACAGGCACACCCGGACGGTCGGATCGCTATGAAGCTGAACAGCCTCGTCGACGCCGAACTGATCGACGCGCTCTACGAGGCGTCTCAGGCGGGAGCTCGAGTCGATCTGATCGTGCGCAGCATCTGCTGCCTGCGACCTGCGGTGCCGGGCCTCTCGGAGACGATACGAGTGCGCTCGATCGTCGGCCGCCATCTCGAACACTCGCGCCTCTTCCGGTTCGGGCGCGACGGCGACGCGACGTACTTCCTTGGCTCCGCCGACCTGATGGACCGCAACCTCGACCGTCGCGTCGAGGTAATCAGCCCCGTCCGTGCGCCTGCGCTCAAGGCCCAGCTCGACGAGATCCTCGAGACCCTCGAAGCGGACGACGCTCTCGCGTGGGAGCTCGACCCAGACGGGCGCTGGCATCGCGTCAGCAGAAACGGAACCCTGAACGCCCAGACGGAGCTCGAGCACGACGCGCTCGAGCGAGCGCGGCGCATCACAGCGATCTAACCGGCCCTCGCGCTCGGCGGAGTCTCCGCTGTCTCTCCTTTTTCACCACCCGCTCACACGCGCGTAACCCAACTCCCCCAGGACGCCTCCTAGGCTCGCCGGCGGTCCAACCGAACCCGAGCCAGGAGGTCGACCGCCGTGCAGAGAAACCGGAAGCCCCTCTTCGTCGGAATGCTGATCCTGCTCGCTGCCGTGCTGGCTGCGACCGCTGCTGAGAGCCCGGCCAAGAGCCGAGACGACGAAAAGGCGAAAGCTCAGCCGATCGTCATCGGCCACCGTGGCTCGAGCGGATATCGCCCCGAGCACACGCTCGCGTCGTACGAGCTGGCGATCGCGATGGGAGCCGACTACATCGAGCCCGATCTCGTGTCGACGAAGGACCACGTCCTCGTCGCTCGACACGAGAACGACATCTCGGCGACGACGGATGTCGCCTCACACCCGGAGTTCGCGAACCGTCGCACCACGAAGGTGATCGACGGCGCGACGATCACCGGTTGGTTCACCGAGGATTTCACGCTCGCCGAGCTGAAGACGCTCCGCGCGAAGGAGCGCCTTCCCGACCTGCGCCCGAACAACACGGTCTTCGACGGCCTCTACCAGATTCCGACGTTCCAGGAGGTGATCGATCTCGCCAAGCGCAAAGGGGTCGGGATCTATCCCGAGACCAAGCATCCGACCTACTTCGACAGCATCGGACTGTCTCTCGAAGAACCTCTCGTCGCAGCGTTGAAGGCAAACGGGCTCGACAGGTCCCGGTCACCGGTGTTCGTCCAATCCTTCGAGGTCTCCAACCTCAAGCAGCTCAACCGGATGACGGACGTGAAGCTCGTCCAGCTGCTCGACGCGGTCGGAAAGCCCTACGACTTCGTCGTGGCCGGTGATCCCCGCACCTACGCAGACCTCGCGAAGCCGGCCGGGCTCGCCGAGATCGCGCGCTATGCGGACGGCATCGGCCCGAACAAGAATCTGATCGTCCCGCGCGACGCGTCGAACCACCTGCTTACGCCCACCACCCTCGTGAGAGACGCGCACAAGGTCGGGCTCGTGCTTCATCCCTGGACGTTCCGACGCGAGAACAGCTTCCTGCCGGAGGAATTCCGTCAGGGGAACGCGCGAATCCGCTCTACCTCGCCGCACCCGGGAACCTCCCAGGTGAGCTCGAGCTTTTCTACAAGCTCGGCGTCGACGGCCTCTTCAGCGACAACCCCGACACGGCCGTAGCAGTCAGGAAGAACGTCTTCGGCTAGCCGAGGAGCTGCTCCACCGCACCGGCGGCTCGCAGAACAAGGGGCCTGATTCGGAGCCGCCTCACTCGCGAAACTATCCCGGGTGAGGCGGGCTCCGCTCTACGGATTCTTCAATCCGGCGTCTCGGGCGATGGATCGCCGGCAACCTCGTGTGCACGAGCACACTGGACAGCAGCCAGGTTTGGGAGAACACTCCGGTGACTAAGGGGATGAGCAGCACCACTCAGCAGCGCGACGCTCTTATCGATCGGCTGTTTCAGGCCACCCTCGGTACGTGGGATCTTTTCGCCGTCTACCTCGGCGACAAGCTCGGCCTCTACCGTGCGCTCGCAAGCGGGCCACTCACGTCAGCCGAGCTCGCCGCCGCCACGGGGACGCACGAGCGTTACGTCAGGGAGTGGCTCGAGCAGCAGGCGGTGAGCCAGATTCTCGACGTGGACGGCCCGGACGCCGGCGCGGCCGACCGACGCTATGGGCTCCCGCCTGGACACGCCGAGGTGCTCCTCGACGAGTCGAGTCTCAACTACATCGCGCCGATCGCGCAACTCGTCGTCGCCTGCAGCCGGCCACTCGACGCGTTGCTCGAGGCGTGCCGGAAGGGCGACGGCGTTCCTTACGCCGATTACGGCGCCGACCTTCGCGAGGGCCAGGCTGCCTTCACACGCCCGATGTTCGACAGGCTGCTCGGCAGCGAATGGCTGCCGGCGATTCCGGACGTGCATGCCCGTCTCGAGGGCGACCCACCCGCCCACGTCGCCGATGTCGCATGCGGCGAAGGCTTTTCGAGCCTCGCCATCGCCCGCGCGTATCCGAAGGCGATCGTGGACGGGCTCGACCTGGACGAGGCCTCGATCGAGGCCGCGCGAACGCACCTCGCAGGAAGCGGGGTCGAGGACCGGGTGACGTTTCACCTCCGCGATGCGGCCGATCCGGAGCTCGCGGGCCGCTACGACCTCGTCTACATCCACGAAGCGCTGCACGACATGTCCTACCCCGTGCGGGTGCTCAGCGCCTGCCGAGAGCTCCTCGGCAGCGGTGGTTCGGTCGTCATCGGCGACGAGCGCGTCGCAGACACCTTCACCGTTCCCGGCGACGACGTCGAGCGCTTCTACTACGGCTTCAGCGTCCTCCACTGCCTCCCGGTCGGCATGGTCGGCGAAGGCGCAGCGGGAACGGGGACGGTGATGAGATCGGACACCGTTCGCCGCTACGCCGAGGAAGCAGGCTTCCGAACGTTCGAGGTCCTGCCGGTCGAGAACGACTTCTACCGCTTCTATCGACTCGTTCCGTAGCGCGTCAGTCGTCGTCCGAGTCTTCCTCCTTCGTCTCGCTTTCGCTCTGCGCGGCCGCGTCCGGAGGCATTAGCAGCGTGTGCCTGGGCGTGGGCATGTGTGACGAGGCGCCACGCACTGACTTCCAGACGGCCTGGCTCAACAGGTCCTCAGGAGCGGCGTCCGGCTTCGAGAAGTTCATCTGAGCGGATGCCTCGGCGAGCGGCGAGGCGGCCGTGTTGACCGGCGCACCCGGCGCGCCGAACGGGACGATCGTCGGCGTGATCGCGTCGTACGCCCTGGTGTTCGGGTTGCGGGAGAACGAGTGCCAGAACCTCGCCGCACGGGCGTCGTAGGTGGTCATCGGCGGCATCCGCAGCAGGTCCTCGAGCGTGCCGAGCGCCGAGGCCGTGTCGTAGTGCGTGGAATCGACCTTGCCCGTCTGCGTATAAGGGCTGATCACGAGCGCCGGTGCGCGGTGCGCATCGACGTGGTCCGGCCCATCCTGCGCGTCGTCCTCGACCACGATGATCGCCGTGCTCAGCCAGTACGGGCTGTGCGAAACGGCATCGACGAGACGGCCAAGCGCGAGGTCGTTGTCCGCCATGTACGACTGGGGCGTCGCTCGCCCGGGCGACGTGCCGGAGTTGTGGTCGTTCGGGAAGTAGACGATCTCCAGCCCCGGCAGGTTCTGGTTCTTCACGAACTGGTTGAACTCGCGCTCCCATTCGGGCTCGCGGACGGCGTGATCGGAGCAGTCGAGGTTCCAGCCCGGAAACTTCGGGTCGACGTGCTCTCCGAACCGGCTGCTCAGCCGCGTCAGGTCGGAGTACACCTTGCCGCTGCTGCAGTTGCTCGGGTCGGCCCAGGGCGTGCCTTCGCCGTAGTCGCGGAAGGTCACGTGGTGGTCGAAGGCGTCGTCCCAGACATAGCCGGCGGTCGCCGCGGCGGCCGGTCGCGGCACGCTCGGATCCGTCGCGAGTGGCTCACTCGGGAACTGCTGGGCGAGCGGCACGAACTCGGAGTTGTAGCTTCGGAAGAACGCCGGCGCATAGTCGAAGACCCAGGTCTTGTCCACGTAGTCCGTCGCGATTCCCTCGACCGACCACGGGTGCCCGTCCGCTGACACCTCCGCGTCGACATAGTTGTTGTCCAACAGGGTGAAGCGGCGGGCGAGCTCGCGGTGGTTCGGCGCCGAGTCGTCCTTGAACAGCGTGATCGACGGATCGCCGTTCCCTTTCCTGAGATCGCCGAAGACCTGGTCGTACGTGCGGTTCTCCTTGATCACGTAGATGACGTGCTTGATCCTGTCGAGCCAGTCGGGCTTGCGGTCGGCTCGGTCGTCGGCCCTGTTGTTCTCGAGCACCTGGTCCGTCCAGCGTTCGAGCTGGTTGTCGTTCGGGACGCGGATTCGCTCGACCGACCCCCTGATCATGCTGCCGACGTACTGGTCGCCCTTGCAGCTGCTCGGAGGAAGCGGGTTCAGGATGCCGCCGCAGCGGTTCGGCCCGGCGCCCGAGCCGTTCGTGTTCGCAACGACGAGCCAGTCGCCGTCCGGGCTCACGTCCACGTCGGCCGGATACCACCCGGTCGGGATGAAGCCGATTGTTCGGCGCCGGTCGAGGTCGACGACCGCGACCGCGTTCTCGCCCGCGAGCGCGACGTAGAGCGTGCGGCCCTTCGGGCTGACGGCGAGCCCGTCCGGAATCGACCCTTTCGGCCCCCGCGGAACGAGGCCGACAATCGTCCCGACGAGCCGGTCGCTGCGAGTGTCGATCACCGACACCGTGTCACTGTTCGCGTTGGCCGTGTAGAGCTCGTCGCGCGCAGGGTTGGCCACGATCGCGCTCGGATGATCGGCTTGAAAAGGGTTCGTGACCGGCGAGAGCAGGATCTCGCCGACCCTCTTCTGGGTTGTCGTGTCCAGCACCGCGACGGAGCCGCCCATCCACTGCGTCACGTACGCCTTCGTCCCGCTCCGGTTGAACGCGACGTCGTAGGGGTCGAGCGCAGCGCCGAGATCGATCGTCGCGGTCACCTGCCGGGTGGCCGGATCGATGACCTTGACCGTCGAGCCGGGCGGATCCTCGTAGGCGCCGGTGGTGAACGGCGGCCCGCCGAGGTCGTCCGCCACGTAAATGCGATCGCCGAGAGGCGTCCTGGCGTATGCCAGTCCCGCTGGAAAGAACCCGGCCTGGATCTGGGCGGACTCGACCAGACCGGACGGCGTCACGTCGAGGACGTGCACGACCCCCTGTCCTCCGCCGGACACGTACGCGTGTTTTCCGTCGGGTGAATACGCGAGCCCGTAGAAGACCGACTGACCCGCGTTGCCGTCGTAGGCAACCAATCCCGTACGCATCAGTGAGGCAGTGTCGAACCGCTCGACAGACTCGAACCGCGCCGCCGTTCCACTGGACGTGACGAGGACACTCTTGCCGTCGGGCGCGATCGCGGCCGCCCAGGACCGGCCAGGCCCGGGCCGTCCGTGATCGTCGTCACCCGTCCCGCCGGTGTGAGCGCCCAGCCGGCCGGTGTCTTGGCTGTCGCCGCGGTGGCGGTCGGAGCCAACGCCAAGGCAGCCAGCATCGCGGCGAGGAAACCCCACCTGCTTGTTCGTCTCGAGAGCATGGTTCCCCCCTCCCGGACCGGTGGCCCGGCCCTGGTCGAATTGCCCTTGCTCCTTCAGCCGGCGACTCTCGACTGCTCGGCCGTTCACATGGGCAACCGGCCGGTGACAAACTGGTGGGAAGGGAGCTAAGCAACCGCAAGCGGGGCGGGACCGCGACGAGGAGGACCGATGGCCGTCAAGTTCCACGACGTAGAGAGCTACAGCTACGACTTCGACGCGGCGTCCGGGGGCCCGCGCCCGGCGAGGGCGAGGGGGCCTGACGAGAGGAAGCGCGACCCGCTCGAAGTGCCATCCCGACAGCGCCAACTTCGGATAACGAATCGTTAAGTGGGACAGCGGTAACGCGTTACGGGATGTCCCGCGTCACGGCCGCGATCGTCCTCGTGACGAGGCGTGGCGAGTGGGTGATGCGTACCACTTTGGGGGCGTTCGCGTCGCCGCTTCGCCAACCGGCGCCTGGTGGCTCACGGAGACGACGCGTCGCGCGGGCATGATTGACTAGGGACGTGGGTTGGCGGATCGCGGGCGCGTACCTCGAGTCGTGCAACTGCGACGCGATCTGCCCGTGTCGAATGGTCGACGGCTTCATGGGGAGCCGTTCCACGACGGGAGTTTGCTTCGGGTTGCTCGGCTGGCGGATCGACGAGGGTGGCGCCGATAGCGTCGGGCTCGACGGGCTCGGCGTTGCGATCACGCTTCGCTACGACGACGACGAGCCGGGATCGCCGTGGCGATTCGTTCTCTACGTCGACGAGCGCGGTGACGACGCCCAGCGGTCGGCGCTCGCGGAGATCATGCTCGGAACGCGCGGTGGCCCGCACATCTTGAGGCTGCCGTGGGTCGGGAAGCCGAGCGAGCTGATCGCGGTGCGTCCGGCGCTCATCGAGCTGGCCGCCGACGGGAAGTCGCTGCGCGTCGGCGAGCGCGCGGAGCTGCGCGTCTCGCGGCGCGCCGACGAGAACCACGCCGTCGCCTGCGGGATCCCGGGCTATGAACGCGGCGGCGAGGAGTACTTCGCAGACGAGTTGCGCGTCGACGACGACCCGTATAGCTGGGAAATGCGCGGAAACTGCGCCTTCGCAACACGCTTCGACTACGCATCGGAATGAATTAGTCCCCCGCCGGATCGGAGGGGCGCAAACGCTCACGCGCTCGCGCGCAGCGACTGCACGAGTGCTCGCGGCTCGGTGTCTTCGAGCGCCGCAACAGGCAAAGAGTCCTGCTTACAAGCGACTCAGCTCGTCAGTGGAGAGCGAGTCGAGATCGACCCCCGCGTCGGAGCCACCTACAGCGATGGCGAAGCTGCCACCGACTGGGGGGTGCCTCGCGGCGCTTCCACAGTAGTACCGTTCGCCACAAGGGATCCTGCGCGAGCAAAGGAGTGGCCCATGCCAGCACAGACCAGGCCAGCACAGACGACGAATCTCTTACTTCTCGAGGATCTCGATGAGGTCGGTAGAACGAGCGAACTTGCGCAAAGCGATCTCGATGCGCTTCGAGCCGTCGCAGAGTGGATCAAGAGCTTCGTGGTCCGACCTCACGAGGATCTCGGGCGCGCTGGGCCTGTCTGTCCCTTCGTGCCAGAGTCCTTGGAACGTAAGACACTTTGGCTCGCTCCTGAGCATGTTGTCGGCCGCAGCGTGCCAGACGTTGTCGATCTCGTAAGCGGTTACCAGAGGCTCTTTCTGGGCGCTCAACCTATGGACGGCGACGACGCGATCTACAAGTCAATCGTCATCGTCTTCACCGACTTGTCGGCGGATCGGGCAAAGGAGTTCTTTGACGACGTCCTGGAGAATCTTGCGGTTCCGTCCTACGTGGACGATGGATTCGTGATGGGAGGGTTCTACGAAGGCAACGAGGGGACTGCGATCTACAACTCAGGCTTTCGACCGTTCACATCCCCGGTGCCGTTTCTGTTGATCAGGCAGGCGGTCACCAGCGACTGGAAGTTCTTCCTGGACAACGACGCGTGGCTCGAACTCTGGGTGCGGCGCTATGGAGGATCCGGCGCCCAGGCTCTTGCTAAGGAACTACGGCGCTTGCCGTGGCGCGCGCAGCGCGCGGCTTCGGCTTCGTCATCCACCCAGTGAATCGGCCTGAGCCCCGGGCCGGAGACCGGCAGATGCATCCCGCTATTCGACGCGGGTCGACTCCATGATCCAGTTCTTGTCCCAGGTCTCGCCCTTGTCGAATGAGAACGACTGCTCCCAGAGGAGTGAGTCGTTGCTCTTGATCGTCCAGTCGTAGCGGACTCTCACCGGCACTCCCTGGACGACGTCCTCGCACTCGAACCGCCCTGTGCCGTTCTCGAAGCCTCCTACGACGGGCTCGTCGAGCGCGCCGCTGCTGATGCTGGACGCCCACCAGATTCGCCACAACCCGGTTTCCGGCTCGAACAGTCGGAGCGTGAATCCTTCGAAGCCGGGCCTTCCCGGGAAATGCGGCGCCTGGTATGTGTCGACGTTCCCGATGCCACCGAGGATCGGTCGCGCCTCGCCCTCCGCCTCGAACTCGACCCACTCGCCGGCGCCCTGGACAACCAGGTTGACCTTCTTGCGGTTTGCGATGTGCCACTTCCCGAAGACGAAGTCGAAGTCGTGACGCCCGTCGTCGGCGCTGGTGATGCGTTCCGCTTCCATCAGGGTGCGCTCCTCTCGGTCTCGAACAAGGAGCCGAAACGGTAGACAACATTGCGGTCAGTTTTTGTCCGCAGCTGTGCTTGAATCCCCGTATCTCTCGTCCTGCGTCCCGGCTCCTCGCCTTCCTCGAGCTGCTGCAGAGCCGGCTCGTCGTCGACGCACGCGGCGCCGCGCAAGAGCTCGGCGTGAGCGAGCGCACCATTCGCCGCTACGCCGTCGCGCTGCACGACATCGGCATCCCGGTCGACGGTCAGCCGGGGATCGGCGGCGGTTACCGCCTTCGCGCGGGCACACGGCTGCCTCCGCTGATGCTCTCGGACGAGGAAGCTGCCGCGGTCGTCTACGGCCTGATGATCGCCGAGCAGCGCGGCCTGAGCGGCGCCGACGGCGCGCTCGCGAAAATCGCCCGCGTGCTGCCGGACCGCCTGACCCGCCGCGTCGAGCGCCTTCGCGACAGGGTCAGTCTCTCCGGCGAGCCCGATCCGGCACCCGTATCCAGCGAGATCCTGCTCGTGGTCGCGGAGGCCGTCCGGCGCCGGCGTTCACTCGAGATCGACTACGAACGCGGCGACGGCAAACGCAGCACACGCGAGATCGAGCCGCTCGGCCTTGTCGCCCGCCGAGGCCGGTGGTACGTCCCCGCACGCGATCGCCGCAGCAACGAGGTGCGGACGTTTCGCGCGGACCGCATCGCGCGCGCGACCATCGGCGATCCTGCCGCGCCGCCGGACCCGGACTTCGACCCCGCCGAGCATGTCGTCCAGATGCTGGCCCGCCTGCCTCGAGCGTGGGAGATCGAAGTGCAACTGGACGCGCCCGTCAGCGACATCGCGGCGCGAGTGCCGGCAACGGTTGCCGAGCTCAGCCCGGCAGGTTCGGGCACGCGACTCGAGCTGCGCGCCGACTCGCTCGAGTGGGTGGCCGGCGTCCTCGCCGGGCTCGGTGCGGACTTCCAGGTCATCCGCCCCGACGAGCTTCGCGAGCACGTGCCGCGCTCGCCTCCAGGCTGGAGGTCAGCTCGCGGAGCGGGTCCGGAGGTCGGACAGCGCCTCCCCGGGCAGCGGAAACCAGCGGGCCTGCTCGAACTCGGGCGTGACCTCCGGGTCGCGCAACGGGCCACGCGGCGGCGCGGCTTCGACGTCCCGGATGATCTGTCGCGCCTCTTCGAGGTAGCGGCGAAGCGCAGTCTCTGGCTCGGTGGCTCGCGGGCCCTCGAACTCGAGCGTCCCCGAGGCGAACGAGACGTCGTGCAGCGTCAGCGGTGGCTGTCGACGGCCGCTCTCGTGATGCCAGAGACCGGTGTACGGGTCGAAGCGATAGAGCGGCAGCAGCTTCCAGCCCTCGTCTGCGAGCAGATGGATCGCCTCGACGATGTACTCGAAGACTGCCTCGCTCGTGAAGTAGTTGAAGCTGACGCGAACGAACGCAAGCTTCGCGCCCATGTGGCCCAGCGAGATCTCAGCCCCCATTTGCGCCGACCAGACGTCGTCAATCTCGTACAGGCGATGGAGATATGGTCCCGCGCAGAAACAGCCGCTGCGCGCCTGAATCCCGAAGAGATCGTTCAGCAGCGCCACGGCGAAATTCGAGTGCAGCAGTCCGCGCGGGTGCCGCAGCCCTAGCGAAACGATCGCGAGGCGCTCGAGCTCCGGATTTCCGAGGATCTCGATCTGTGGATTCGCTCCCCACGACTCGAGGGCGCGGTGGACGAAGTCGTCTTCGCGACGCCGGATCTCTTCGGTACCGACCGCCTCCTTCAATCCGAACACGAGCCCGGCCCGGATCGACTCGATGATCGCCGGGGTGCCGCCTTCCTCGCGGACCTCCGGCGCCGGGTGATACGAGTGTCCCCACGGGGTAACGAACAGGATCGTGCCGCCGCCGGGAACAGACGGAACGCGGTTGGCGAAGAGCGACCGCTTCGCGACGAGGACGCCCGGTGTCCCCGGCCCGCCGACGAACTTGTGCGGCGAGAGGAAGACTGCGTCCTTGTAGGCGAGGTGTCCGTCGGGACAGTCGGGTGACGGGTTCATGTCGATCTGCATGTACGGGCCGGCAGCCGCGTAGTCCCAGCACGAGAGGGCACCGTGGCGATGGAGTGTCATCGCCACCCGGTCGACGTCGGTGACGATCCCGGTCACGTTCGATGCCGCGGAGAAGCTGCCGATCTTGAGCGGCCGATTGGCGTACTGCTTCAGCTCGTGCTCGAGATGATCGAAGCTGATGAGCCCGTCGGCGTCCTCGCGAATCGTGACGACATCGGCGATCGACTCGCGCCACGGAAGCTCGTTCGAGTGGTGCTCGTAAGGGCCCACGAAGACGACGGGCCGCTCCTCTGCCGGAATCGCCTCCGACAGCTGGAAGTGGTCTTCGAGCCCCGCCGGAATCCGCAGCCCGAGAACCCGGAGGACCGTGTCGATCGTCCCGGTCGCGCCCGAGCCGCAAAACAGGACGACGTCGTCGTCGGAGCCGCCGACCGCTTGGTGGATCAACCGGCGCGCATCCTCACGCAACCGTGTCGTCTGGAGGCCGTCGTCGAGGCCTCCGTGTGCGTGTTCCCGTACATCGGCAGCACTTCGTCACGGATGAAGTCCTCGATGAAGGTCAACGCCCGACCGGATGCGGTGTAGTCGGCGTAGACGATGCGGCGGCCGCCGAACGGCCCGTCGATGACTGCGTCGTCACCGATCACCGACGCGCGGATCTTCTCGACGAGGCGCTCGCGGTCACGATCCGTCAGGCGTTCTTGCGGGACGAGCCATCGGCCCCGATCTTCGTGCGGCGCGAGTCCGTTGCGTGCAGCGCAGCGATCAGGGAGCGGTTCACCGCCTGGAGGAACTCGAGCCCGGCAGCGGAGTGGTCGTCGAGCAGCGCCAGCATCGCTTCGCGGTCGAGCTCGAGCACGACTGCGGGCTCGGCGGCCACGCAGGTAGCCGTACGGGGCCCGCCGTCGATCAGCGACAGCTCGCCGAAGAGGCGACCTGGGCCGACCGTTGCGAGCCGGACCCGGCGGTCGCCGCGTTCACGCGTGACCTCGATCGCGCCGCGCACGACGACGAACGCGGAATCGGCGCGGTCGCCTTCCGAGAAGAGGGTCGCGCCCCGCTCGAGCCGCCAGAGGCGAGGCGGCGGAGCCTGTTCGTCGAACGCCCCGAGCCAGGGCAGCCCGCGCAGGAAGGGCAGGTCGTCCGCCACCTCCGCAGGGACAGCCTCGGGCCTGGCCCCTTGCTCGTGGCTCGGTCGCGCCGGCGTCCGCTGCGCGGATCCGCCTCGCGAGCTCGAGCGACAGCCGCCTCAGGACGACAAATGCGATCGGGTCCGCACTCGCTCGCAGCTGGTCGAAGTCGCCGGTCTCGAGGTAGAAACCCTCGACCGGCTCGAGAGCGCGAGCTGTTGCGGTGTGCGTCGTCGTCCCGTTGAGCGCCGGCTCGCCGAGCGTGTCGCCCGGGCCCGCGATCGCCAGCACAGGGTCCCCGACGCCGACACGACCCCGGCGCACGAGAAGAAGCCGCTCGACCGGTGCGCCGCTGCGGAAGAGGGTCTCTCCTTCGACCGCGGAGAACGGTCGCAGCAGCGCGGCGATCGTCTCGACGTCGGCCGCGCCGAGGTTGTCGAAGACCGGCGCCGCGCGAACGGCGTCGAGTCGGTCGGAAGCGTCAGTGCCCACGCCTTGATCGTAGGCAGCCTTCGGTGCGCCGCCAAGGTCGCGGCTCTATGCTCGCGCGAACGCAGGCCGCATCACAGACCTTCACGGATGGAGCGCACGCTTGACCCCGCCCGGCTCGGAGACCACCTCGACCGGCTCTACCGGGCCGCTTGGGCGTTCTCCGGTTCCCGCGAGGATGCGGAAGACCTGGTCCAGGAGACCTACGCCCGCGTGCTCGCCCGTCCGCGTTTTCTGCGCAACGAGGACGATCTCGGCTATCTCCTGCGCGCGCTGCGGAACACCTTCCTGACGCAGAAACGGACCGAGGGCCGCCGGCTGCGACCCGATCCGCTGCCCGACGAGCACGATCTCCTTGCCGACCCGCATGCGCGCCGGCCGGAGAACGCACTCGAGGCGAGCGAGCTCTATTCCGCGGTGGCGGCGCTCCCGGACGAGTTCCGCGACGTCCTCGTCGCCGTCGACATCACGGGCCTTTCCTACAAGGAGGCGGCACGCGCACTGAAGATCCGCGAGGGGACGGTGATGAGCCGCTTGTACCGCGCACGCCGGCAGGTCGTCCGGCGAATCGAAGGCGGCTCGGGCTAACCCGTGTCGACCGTTCCGACCAGCACCTTTTCCCCGGAGGACGCCTGATTGCCGTCGGCGCGTTCGCGCGTCACCGTCAGCGTCCGGAAGTCCAGCGGCGACACTCCTGCCCAGAGCGTGAGCTTTCTGCCTTCGTTGAAGGTCCCGAGCGGCACGAGTACGCCGTCGGCGTTCTTCAGCCAGGCCTCGTAGAAGCGGCCGCCGTCCAGGCGGGGCAGGCCTGTCGCATCGAGCTCGATCCTCCAGCCCGAGGTCGTCTTCGTCAACGTCGCATCCCCACCGGCACCGGGCGCCAGGCGGGTCCCCGTCAGGGCGGCGTGAAACTGATTGGCGGAGGCCCCCGAACCGAACACGCCTGACGCGACGGCAATGGCGACGGCCAGCACGGCAGCTGCAGTTGCCGCTGCCGGAACCAGCACGAGGCGGCGCGACACCCGTGCGGGACGCACCTGTCGCTGTGCGTTGATCCGCGCTCGCAGTGCTGCCGGTGCCTCGACCTCAGCCGCCGCGCTTTGCGCAAGCGTTACGGCGCGCTGTTGCTCGGCCAGCCGCTCGGCAAGCTCGGGAGATGCCGCGACCCGTGCCGCCAGAGCGGCACGGCGGTCCGGCGCGAGCGATCCGTCCGCCAGCGCTGCCAGCTCGACGACCTCTTCACCACCGGCCTCATCTCTTCGACGGCGTCTGATCGCCACTGCAGCACGAAAGGTAACGCCGGACGGAGTCCGCCTGCCCGGCACGGGAGGATCCCTCTTCCAAAGAGCTTTCACAAACTGGAGGACTCCGTTCCGCCCGAGCCATTCCCGAGACGGTCGGTTTCACGATCGCGGGAATAGACCCCCGCTCCCCGGTGTCTCTAGCCACACACAGGTCAACGACTCAGAAGGGGGAGCAGCAATGAAGAACGTCATTCGACCCAGGAACTCTCGCTCCAGGGGACTCGGACGGCTGGCAGCCTCGGCATTTGCCGCGGCCGCGGTCGTAGCGGCAATCGCGGCGGGTCAGGCGACTGCCGCGCAGGCGACGCCGGCCGACAAGTCGTCGTCTCACTCCAAGTACCCGAAGTTCAAGGAGCCGAAGCTGAAGCACGGCTTGCTGAAGATCAAAGGCACCAGAGAAGACGACAAGATCACGCTCCGGCTGAAGGCCGGCGACCCCGGCACTCTCGAGGTCGACGTCGGCGACGACGGTTCGGCTGACTTCAGCTTCCAGCGTGCGTACGTCGAGCGCATCGACGTCAGAGCCCGTGGAGGCGATGACCTCGTTCGTATCGACGAGAGCAACGGAGTCTTCACCGACTCGATCCAGACGAAGCTCGACGGAGGAAACGGAACCGACAACATGATCGGCGGCTCCGGCGCAGAGACGTTCCTCGGCGGAGGTGGGAACGACTCGATCGACGGCAACCGTGGCAACGACATCGCGCGCATGGGCGCCGGCGACGACACCTTCGTCTGGGATCCAGGCGACGGCAACGACACGATCGAAGGCGAGCACGGCGCGACACGATGCGCTTCAACGGCGCCAACGTCGCCGAGACGGTCGACGTGTCCGCCAACGGCCCACGGCTCAGGTTCTTCCGCCAGCCCGGGAACGTCCTCATGGACACGAACGACGTCGAACGAGTCGACTTCAACGCCCTCGGCGCCGCCGACGTCGTCAACGTCAACGACCTCGCCGGCACCGACGTCACCGCAGTCAACGTCGACCTCGCAAGCACGCTCGGCGGCAACACCGGCGACGGCGCAGCCGACGAGGTCATCGTCAACGGCAGCAACGGCAACGACACCATCAACGTCAACGCGGACGCGAGTGTGTCCGGGCTGCAGGCGCTCGTGGCGATTCAGCACCCGGAGGCGATCGACAAGCTAAAGGTCAACGGCCTCGGCGGCAACGACAGCATCTCCGCAGCCGCTCTCGCTACCCAGTTGATCGGACTGACCCTCGACGGCAATGGCGGCAACGACACGCTCGCCGGGAGTCAGGTGCTCGAGACCCTGCTCGGCGGGGATGGGAATGACTCGATCGACGGTAACCGTGGCAATGATCCGGCGTTCATGGGCCCCGGGGACGACACCTTCATCTGGGATCCAGGCGACGGCAACGACACGATCGAAGGCCAGGACGGCAACGACACGATGCGCTTCAACGGCGCGAACGTCGCCGAGACGGTCGACGTGTCCGCCAACGGCCCACGGCTCAGGTTCTTCCGACAGCCGGGCAACGTCCTCATGGACACGGACGACGTCGAACGCGTCGACTTCAACGCCCTCGGCGCCGCCGACGTCATCACCGTCAACAACCTCGCCGGCACCGACGTCACCGCAGTGAACGTCGACCTCGCCGGCACTCTTGGCGGCAACACCGGCGACGGCGCAGCCGACCAGGTCATCGTCAACGCCAGCGCCGGCAACGACAACATCAACGTCAGCGGCGACGCAGCGAGCGGCGTGCGGGTGAGCGGTCTCGCCGCGACCGTCGGAATCCTCCACTCCGAGGCGACCGACCGGCTCGACATCAACACCCTCGCGGGCAACGACACCGTGAACCCCGCCGGTTTGGCCGCAGGTGTGATCCAACTCTTCGTGGACGGCGCTCGCCGTCCCGTAGAAGAACCTCCCCGGAAGGAGGACGGACGGGGCCCCATCCTGGGGCCCCGTCCTTCGTTACCTGAGCCTTACGTCGCGTCGGCTGACAGGGGATCGAGAAACCGCAGGCGCGAAAAACGGCGGAACCGTGGTCGTGTGAAGCGAGGACAAGCCCGTGCTCGATTGCGAGAGCCGCGATCTCGATGTCGGGAACGTCGTCGCTGCGCAGGCCCGGCGTCTCTGAGAGCTCCGCCGCGATCGCCATGTGGCCAGTTCCAGCGGTAACGATGCGGACGGCCGGCTGTTGTAGATACGCCGTCGCCACGGACCAACTCTTCGTCACCGTGACTGCGTGCTCGCCAAAGACCCTCGAGCTCGTGATGAGGCGACGAACGCGTAGACCACCGGCCAACAGAGCGCGACCGTCCCTTCACCTTCGCCGAGACGTTCGTCCAGCCACGGCGAGCGCGAGCGTGCTCGGGCGCTCCCGCGAATGTTGCGTAGACGAGCAGGTTCGTGTCTACGAGCATCAGGCGACGCCGCGCTGCGCACGCCGTTCGTCGTCCAGCGCCGCGAGCAGCGCAGAGACGTCGGAGACGTCGAGGATCGGGCGCCCAGGGAGCTCAGGCAGCTCCGGCGGAACCGACGGCGAGGTGGAGCGCGCGCTCCGCCGCAGAAGCCGGTTGACGGTCGAGCGAAACGACTCGCCGGTGCGGGCTCGCTCGCTCTCGATCAGCGCCGCGACGTCGTCATCGAGCGTGATCGTGGTGCGCATGATGCTGAAATTTTAGCATCACCGACATCAACGCGGCACAGCGGCCAAAACCGTAGATCCGAGCTCCAGGATCGTCGGGACGATGATGTCGACGTCCACCGCCTCGCTGCGCCAGTTGACGATCGCCGGACGGAAGGCGACTTTGCCCGCGTAGATCGTCGTCCCGAAGTAAACGCGCCCGTCGTCGAGCACGGCCTGCCCAAGCCGGGTGTTCAGCTTGTCGAGCTCCGCTTCGTCGACGCCTGGGGGGCGGTACCGGAAGCAGACGACGTTCAGCGGGACGTCCGCGAGCCTCTCCAATTCGGGCTCAGCATCGACTTGATCGGCCAAGCCGCGGGCGAGCTCGAGGTGACGCTCGACCATCGCCTGGTAGCCGTTGCGGCCGTACGCCCGGAGCGTCGCCCAGACGGCAAGCGCACGCGCCCGACGTGACATCTCCGGCGAGAAATTGCTGAACGCCGGGCGGTCCGACTCCTGTGCGCCGAGGTACGCCGCCGACGCCGAGAACGCGCCGTGGTGCACCGCAGGGTCGTGGACAAAGGCAACCCCGCAGTCGTACGGGACGTTGAGCCACTTGTGTCCGTCGAGCGAAACCGAATGAGCTCGCTCGATGCCCCGGATGAGCGCTCGTGTGGTAGGCGAAACGGCTGCAAACAGGCCGAACGCCCCGTCGACGTGAAGCCACGCACCGTACGCCTCGGCGAGGTTCGCCATCTCGTCGATCGGATCAAACGCGCCGGCGTTGACTTCGCCCGCCGTCGCGAGCAGGATCGCCGGCGACCCATCTAGTCGGCGCAGAGCCCTCTCGAGCCCTTCGATGTCCAGGCGACCCGTTGCATCCGCGGCAAACGTCCGCACCTGACGACGCCCGATCCCCAACATCGCAAGCGCCTTTGTCGCGCTGGCATGCACGTAACCGCCGCCGAGAACGGGAACCGGCGGCAGCCCCGCGAGGCCGTCTTCCTCGACATCCACACCGTGTTGTGCGGCCCACCAGCGGCGACCCGCCGCGAGCCCCGTGAAGTTCGCCATCGTCGCGCCGCTCGTGAACACACCGCTCCACGCGGGCGGCAGTCGAAACAGCTCCTTCAGCCAGTCGAGCGAGATCTGCTCGAGCCGCATCGCGAACGGCGAGCTGATCCAGTTGAAGGCGACTTGATCGAGAGCGCTGGTCAACCAATCCGCACCAAGCGCCGCCGGCGTGCCACCTCCCATCACGAAGTGGAAGAAGCGGGGTCCGGCGGAACGGGTGGCTCCTTCCGAGGCTGCCTCGATCAGGTCTCGAAGGGCCGCGATCGAGCCCGTGCCTTCCTCGGGCAATGCACCGGCCAGGCGCTCGGCCGGCTCGCCCGGACCCGGTGGGCGCACCGGGGCTGAGTCGATCTCCTCGAGATAGCTCGTCGCCTCGTCGGCGACGAGGCGGAGCGATTCCTCCAGCGCGCTCCGATCGAGAATCGGGTCGGCCACCCCAAGATGCTAAATGGACCACTCCCGTTTACCGAAGCGCTCAGCGCAGGTACTCGATCCAGGCCGGCGAGCGGTCGCACCTGTGCGAAGTCTGAGCCACACACCACAACGCCAAACTCATAAAACAACACCACCACTTCCCACCACAACACAACACCAAGCAAAACACCCCAACACACAACACTCACATCCCCACACACCAAAACACCACACACAACACACACAACACAAAAACCAACCCAACACCCCTCACAAACCCACCACCCACCAAACGCACCACCACCACCACAACACAAACTACCAACACCAACACACAACCACAACAAACAAACTCACCACACCACTCACCCACTAACCAACCTACCAAAACAACCAACAACACAAACCACAAACCTACAAAAAAAACTCTCACTCCAACAAACTCTCACAACTAAAAACCCCAAACAATCTCTACCACATTAATCTCTCACTAATAAAACACATCTCTCCTATCTCTAAGCACCAGCAGCCAACTACACTAAACCAAACAACCACTAAAAACATCAATAAAAACAATCATATCAAAAAAAACAACCACCAATAAACCAACACAACACAAATCAACACACCATTAATCACACACCCAACAACCAACAACCAAAACCCAATCATAACCACTACACAAAATCAAACCAAAAACTAAATCAAAAAACTCCCAACAATAATCATCAACCAACACCAACTACACAACAAACATAATATAAACACTACAACCACAAACAACAACTCACCAATCTAAACTCACAAACAAAATCATCTCACAACATTATATACAATCACATAACCACACTATAACCCACTAACAAAACATCACCCCCACATCACAACAACAACACAAACATAACCAACAACCACCACTACACCATCCTAACAAAACCCCACTTTTATCATCACAACAAAACATTTCTTACTCATATCTATCATCAAAACAACACCCCCTATCATCAACACACCTATCTCACCAACAAACTCACCTCTCATTACCCAAACATAACCAACCCTCATCTCAACCCATCTTTATATTATCATAACAAATATAACAACTATCATCTCTTTCTTTCTCTTATCTAATCTCCAAACATCTTTTTTCTTATACTACATCATCACCCATAACACACCCTCCCCTATCTCTATACTTATCTTAACTCTTCACACATTAACTCTAAAAGTCACCTTGCTCATCTTCCGACCCCGGGTTCGCTTATATTCTCGAACCAGCGCTCCCGTACCGATCGTCTGCTGCCGCCGGCGAAGCCGGTGTCTCTTTTCTAGTCTTCTCCCGTTCCGGATCTAGCTGGTCTACCGTCCCGCTCTTATGTCGCTTGCCGAGACGAACTTGCGTAGTCGACCGGAAGGTCCACCCTCGTGGAGCCGACTCCGGGGTTTCGACCTCAGCTCCTTCTTCGCGCCGTTTCTCAGCGCAGGTACTATCGATCGGTCCGCCGCCCTTCGGCGGCTTCTTTTGAAAATTCTTACCTTTCTCTATTCATATATCTTTACTCTTTACATCTATTTTCACCTTTTTCTTCTCTCCTTTCTTTATCTTCTCCTCTCTCTTCTCTTCTTCTATTCTCTTTTCTTTTTTTTCCTCTTCTTTTCCTACTCATATCTAATCTTTTTTTCTCTTCTCTATCTCTTTCTTATATTCATCTACTTTCTCTTCGTCGTTTACCTTTATCTCTTCCCTGTTTTCGAAGACGACAACTTATTTCGCGCTCACCTCGACCTGGAGGCCGCCGCCCTGGCCGGAGGCCGACTCCGGGCGCGACCTCCGCTCCTGCGCCGCTCAGTCGCACGACTCGAGCCAGAGGCCGGCGAAGCGGTGGAGGTTCCCCGTCGAAGCTGGCGCCTTTTTTTTTTTTTAAAAAAAAAAAAAAAAAAAAAAAAAAAAAAAAAAAAAAAAAAAAAAAAAAAAAAAAAAAAAAAAAAAAAAAAAAAAAAAAAAAAAAAAAAAAAAAAAAAAAAAAAAAAAAAAAAAAAAAAAAAAAAAAAAAAAAAAAAAAAAAAAAAAAAATTACAATAAAAATCGAAGCGATGCTATTTTATAGTCCCTCTTTATCTTAAACACTATACAGCCGAGCGTCGCCCCATGCTCGATCGCGAGCGCGGCTAGGTGCGCATCTGTCGTCAGATTGCCGGCCGTGCCTGACGTCTCGACCAGCTCGCGCCAGACGCCGAGATGCCTACGCCCCGGGTGAAGGAGGGCCGCCGGGGACTGGGCCAACCACTCCTCGATTTGGTTGAAAACCGGCGCGTTTTTTTTTATTTTTTTTTAAATTTTTTTTAAATTTTTTTTATTATAATTAATTAATATTAATAATTATTTTATTTTATTAATATTAATAATTTTATATCAATATCATTTTTCGCGGCGGCAGCCGAAATCTTTCGTGTGCGCGGCCACGGCGCCGGTTCGTGGCGCGGCCACGACTTGCGTCGGCGTTCGCGTCGAGTGTTCCGCGACGACCAGCAGCACTCGAGATGCGGACGAAGGCCAACAGGACCACCATTGAAACGCCTACTCTTGCTGGCGGAATCACCATCTCTAAAGCTTACAACTTCTTTTCTCTTCTTCGCGTCACCACTCTCCACACACTCCCTTTCTCACATCACACATCTCAAGCCAACCGTCTCGCTCGCCGCGAAGCGCACCGCTTCGACCCACTCCGCGCCCGTGTCGTTCGACGACGAGCTGTGTCGCGGGCGAACGTTCCCGCGTCCGGCCTCTCCTCCCTCGCCACCTCACTCAACAACCACAACCTCATCACCCCTCACAACATCACACCAAAACTAACCACTACCCTATACCACACTCTACACTTCACACACACCACACATCACAACACCCAACACTACAACACTAATCACCAAACTCACAGCGCACGCTCACCCCTCTGTGCCACATCCCCACACACCCACCACCACCCCACCCCCCGCCCCGCCGAAGGGCGCGCCACGATGCGCGGGTTCGTCGAGCTACGGGCTGCTCACGGTAGAGGCCAACGTCGTCCGCGGCCACCTCTCAACGTCTGCCTTGGTTCGAGCTCGTTCTTCTCCGTCCTTCCAAGAGCGCACGCCGCTTCCACTCTCTCGCCACGGATCGTCGACGACGATCACTGTCTCGCTGATCAGCGCCAACAGCGTCCGCTCGACCCACTCGTCTGCGCTCCTCCGCCGATCCCGCCGTATCGACGACGAGTCTCTCTTATCCTCACTAACAACACCATCACATACACTCACCACCCCACTCCTCTTTCCTCTTAACAACACACAACCATTCATCCCACCCAAACCCGCGGCGGCGGCCGAAAGTGGCGCGGCCACGATGCGCGCGTTCGTCGATCCGACGAAGGCCAACAGGACGACCATCGTCAATCAGCCAACGGTCTCCGCGGCGGAACAGCGCACGCTGACCCACTCCGCGCCGCGGAATGTTTCGACGACGAGCTGTCAGTCGCTAGAGGAGATCCTTTATACCTCCTATCCCTTCATCCCCCCACTCTCTACCCCTTAACTTATCACTCACCCCACCACTGTCAGTCGCGTAGAGGAGAACGTGCTCCTACGTTTCGCGTCCGGGACCCTCAACGGCCTTGCTCGAGCTCGTTGATGATCTCGACATCCTCGAGCTCGCCGGCCAGACTCAACGCCTTCGTGAGATCGACACCCGGCCGCACGCCGAGCTTTCGCGGTTTCATCCGGTACCGCTTGGCGTTCGCCGCGCCGCCTGTCAGTCCGGCTCGGATCGCCTCGTTCAACACGCGCTTGAACGGCACGTCGCGTTCGCGGGCGCGCTTCCTGAGCAGTTCCGCGATGTCGTCATCGAGAGTCACGGTGGTCCTCATCAAAGGCATCATAGCATCAATCTATCGCGCACTAAGATTGCAAATTCTCACCAGTCACGCCGATCGAACAGTTATGGACCGTTCGGCCGAATTGCACTTCCGCGTTACGGGCACGACGCGAGAGTGCTGCAAGCGGCGCCGGTGAGAGACTGAGAGCATGGCGCTGAGCCCCTCGCGTTTCGACGCCATCGTGATCGGCGCCGGACACAACGGACTGGTGACCGCGTGCTATCTCGCGCGCGCCGGGCTTCGAGTGCTGGTCCTCGAGCGGCGCTACGTCGTCGGCGGCGCCTGCGTCACCGAGGAGACGTTCCCGGGCTTCAAGGTCTCGACCGCTGCGTACGTCAACAGCCTGTTCCACACGGCGATCGTCCGCGACCTGAACCTCGGCGCCTACGGCTACGAGGTCCTCGCCGCGAGACCCCTCGTCGTTCACGCCGTTTCCCGACGGGCGCTCCCTGATGATGGGCCCTGACGCCGAGCTGACCCGCAAGGAGATCGCCAAGTTCAGCGCCCGCGACGCCGAGCGCTATCCGCACTACGAGGCGATGCTCGAGCGCGTGGCGGCGGCTGGTCGAGCCGACGCTCACGATGGCGCCGCCCGATCTGCAGAGGCCGAGACTCGGCGACCTTCGCACGTTGTTCTCGTTGGGACGCGAGTTTCGGCGCCTCGGCGACGGCGCCGGCGAGGCCGTGGAGATCCTCACCGGCGCAGCACGCCCGATCCTCGATCGCTGGTTCGAGTCAGAGGAGCTGAAGGGGACGCTGGCGACCGACGCGATCATCGGCGCGATGGCGAGCCCGTCGATGCCGGGCACGGCTTACGTCCTCTTCCACCACGTCATGGGTGAGGCCGGCGGCGCGCGCGGCGTGTGGGGATACATGCGCGGCGGCATGGGCGGGCTCACGCAGGCGTTGGCTGCTGCCGCACGCGATCTCGGCAGCCGAGATCCGCTGCGAAGCCGAGGTGGCGCGGATCCTTGTGCGGGACGGCCGAGCCGTGGGGGTGGCGCTGGCAAGCGGCGACGAGTTCTATGCCCCGGTTGTCGCCAGCAATGCCGACGCGCGCGTGACCTTTCTGGGCCTGCTCGACCGGGATGCGCTGCCCGAGGCCTTCGTGGCCGACGTCGAGCGAATCAGCTATGCCAGCGCCTCGGTAAAGATCAATGTTGCTCTAGCCGAGCTGCCGAGCTTCCTGGCACTGCCGGGCACAGAGGCCGGGCCCCAGCATCGGGGCACCATCCACATCTGTCCCGATCAGGACTACATCGAGCGAGCCTTCGACGACGCCAAGTACGGCCGCCCCTCGGCTGAACCTGTCCTCGAGTGCACGATTCCGTCGGTCGTCGACCCGACGGTCGCGCCACCCGGCCGTCATCTGATGTCGATGTTCGTGCAGTACGCGCCGTACGAGCTTCGCGACGGCTCCTGGGACGACGAGCGAGAGGCGTTCGCCGATCGCTGCTTCGAAGTGCTGGAGGACTACGCCCCCAACTTCAAGCGCTCGGTCATCGCGCGCCAGGTGCTCGCGCCGGTCGACCTCGAGCGTGTCTTCAACCTCACCGGCGGCAACATCTTCCAGGGCGCGATGACTCCTGGCCAGTTGTTCGCCTTCCGTCCGGTGCCCGGCTACGCGCGCTACCGGACGCCGATCTCAGGCCTGTACCTGTGCGGCGCAGCCGCGCACCCCGGCGGCGGAGTCATGGGCACGCCCGGCCTCAATGCCGCGCGCGAGATCCTGGGTCGGCGCCCCCTACGTTCGAGCCGGCGCCAGCACCGCCTGTAGCCGCTCGAGACTGGCGGCCGGCCACAGGGTCTTGCTGTCGTAGTAGACCTCGAACGCAGGCGCCGCGTCCGGCAGCGTCACCCAGGGCAGCTTGGACTTCGTGAAGATGTGAACATCGGGTGTGACCGAGGAGGGCTCGTCGAGCGTGCCGCCGCGAACGAACCGCACCTCCGGACGTCCGTACTCGCTGAAGACCGCCACCTGGCAGTCGGGACACCGGAAGATTCGCTGTTCGCTGCCGTCGTCGCGAGGCACCTCGACCGGCTCTGGGTCGCCGGCGAGCAGCTCCACACGGTCGGCCTCCATCAGCAGGTTGATGACGAAGGCGCTTCCGGTCTGGCGCTGGCAGTTCAGGCAATGACAGCAGTTGACGAACATCGGATCGGACGTGAGCCGGTAGCGAACGGCACCGCAGGCGCAACCACCCTCACGTTGTTCGACGCTCATCGCTTCCTCCCCGAGAACTCGAACGCGCATCGGAGTGCTCCGCCGATGCGCTTCCGAAGATCATCGTAACCTCGTACGCCCCACCGGATGCGGTGATCGACAAATCGTGGCCGGCCCGCTGGAACACGCGCAGCATCGACGCGTTCTCTACGAGCACGTCGGCCTTGAACCCACGGACGTCGTGCTCGACGGCGTACTCGACCAGGCGGGTGTGCAGGATGCGTCCCAGACCGACGCCCTGCCAGTCGGGGTCGACCATGTAGGCCACCTCGGCGAGGCCGGTGGCGGGGCTCAGGTAGTAGCAGCTCGTGCCCACGATGCGCTCTCGCTCGGGCGGTCCGATGACAGCAGCGAACGCCATCTCTTCCTCGTAGTCGACGCTGCAGAGATGTTGGGCCGCAGCGTCCGTGAGCGACGACAGCTTCTGGAAGAAGCGGGTGCGCACATCCTTCTCGGGCAGCCTGTAGAACAGCTCCTGCATCGCGCGTGCATCGCTGGTTCGAGTCGGCCGTACGCGGACCTCGCGACCGTCTCGCAGTCGGAGGTCGTGCTCCTCGCCCACGGGATAGGCGCTCCGGCTCCGCAGCAGCTGGCCGCCGGCCGACGAGCCCCGCTGCGATTGCGCCCTCGAGCAGTGAGGTCCGGTCGTCGGGATGGGCGATCTCCACGAGCGCCACGGCACGTTCGGCGAGCGACCGGCCGAACAGATACGCCGTGCCGTATTCGGTGATCACCCAGTGAACCTCCGACCGCGGGATCGCGACCGCCTCCCCCGGCTCCAGGGCGGGCCGAATCGCCGATCGCCCGTCGGGAGTGCGGGAGGCGAGGCAGACGATTGCCATCCCGCCGGGTGATGCCAGGGCTCCGCGATGGAAAGCGGGCCCGGTCGAGACGCCACCGTAGAGCCTGCCGTCGAGGCTCTCGGTACAGACCTGGCCGGTGAGATCGATCGTGAACGCCTGGGTTACCGACACCATCCGCGGGGCGTGGGCAACGACTGCTGGGTCGCAGACGTAGTCGATGGGATGGAAGGAGAAGCGAGGATCGTCGTCGACGAGGTCGTAGAGCCGGCGCGTGCCCATCGCAAAGCTGGCGACCACCGGCCCCGTGACGACCCCGGCGGCCACGAGGTCCACAACCGGTTCCGTGATGACGTCCGAGTGGATCGCGAGATCGTGTCGGTTCGTCAGGTGCGACAGCATCTGATTCGGGACGCGGCCGAGGCCGACTTGGAGCGTCGAGCCATCGTCGATCAGCCGGGCGACATAGCGTGCGATCTGTTCGGCGACGTCGTCCGCCGGCGCGTGCAGATATTCGATCACCGGCGTGTCGACCTCGACGATGCGGTCGATGCGGTCGAGAGGGATCCGGCTGTCTCCACGGGTTCTGGGCATAGATGGGTTGACTTCGGCGATCACGGTCCGGGAGGCAAGGGCAGCGGCCTGCGTCACATCCACGGAAACGCCCAGACTGCACGTGCCGTCGGGATCGGGCGGCGCAACCTGAACCAGCGCCACGTCCAGCGGCATCCGACCGTTTCGGAGCAGCCGAGGCACGTCCGCAAGCGACAGCGGCAGATACTCGACGCGACCGGAGTCGGACAGGGCTTGGACGTCCCGTCCGACATAGAACACTCGGTGTCGATACCTCGTCGACGGCGGCTCACCGACACCGATCCGGTCGGTGAGGAAATGGACCAGCTCGACTCCTTCCGGGGGTCGGTCGAGAAGCTCGAGCGCCTCCACGAGTGCTCGCGGGGTTGCGCACGCACTCCCTACGAAGACGCGGTCACCCGGCCGGACGAGGGAGACCGCATCGGCAGCTGAAACCGTCCGCCCGCGGTCTTCTGGCACTGATGCGTCCGCCATCACACTCGGGTTCGCCTCCGAGCAGCTCAACTCGGTCGGCCTCGATCATCTCACTCAGTCGAAGCGGTGTGTGGCTGATACCGCTTCAGTGTGCGGCGGGGCCGGAGGACGCCCGCGACAGCCGCCGCTCTGGCGAGCTCAGATGCGCGGCCCGGTAGCCGGGGATGGGTGTCGTGAGAAGAAGTCGGCGAGCCCTTCGGCCGTGGCGCGCGGGTTCTGCGCGTGAAGTAGATGCGTCGCGTCGGGTAAGTCGAACGGCTCCACGTTCGGCAGCCAAGACAGGAGCAGCTCCCGCCGTTCGGCGAAAGTGGGGGCGCTGTTCTCCCCGAGGACGGCGAGCACCGGCTGTGTGATGCGACTCGCGTCCTCCGGCGTGAACTCCCACTGCTGCAGGGCGGGCAGCTCCTGCGTGAAGAAGGCGTCCGCGTCGGCGACGGCCTGGTCGAACGCGCCTGGAAGCCCACGGTCGAGGTCGTCTCGATACTCCGATCCGAACACTCCCCGGAAGAAGGTGTCGACGGCACCGGCCTTGTCGCCGTGCCGATACCGCTCGACCGCCGGCTGGACGAATTCGCGCACGAACTCGGCCTGCGTCTCGGTGGACGGAACGGGCCGAGCCGCCTCCATCGCGACGAGCGTCTGCACGCAATCGGGGGAATCGAGGGCGAGCTGCAGCGCGATCACGGCGCTCGA
Organism: uncultured Actinomycetes bacterium; assembly: GCA_963759365.1. Classification (GTDB taxonomy): domain Bacteria; phylum Actinomycetota; class Thermoleophilia; order Gaiellales; family Gaiellaceae; genus 3-1-20CM-4-69-9. The sequence continues at coordinate 42,165 of CAVWYX010000003.1, read as the reverse complement.
GGAGTGTCCGACGATGTGGGCGCGCTCGAGGCCGAGCTGACCCATGAGGAGCCGGCAATGTTCGGCATGGTCGGCCATGGTGAGCGGCCTGTCGACAGAGCTGCTGCCCGCGAAGCCGGCGCGGTGATAGCTGAGCAGGCGGTGCCTCTCGGCAAGGGCGGGCTCGTTCAAGAGCGGCTCGGCCCAAGCAGCAGCGACGCCCCAGTGGATCAGCACGACGGGTTCGCCGGATCCGCGTAGCTCGTACTCCAGCTCGACACCGTCGACGACGGCGCGGTTCATCTCCCTCCTCCTCAGATATTAGATGAACATCGCTGTATCACTAACTCACCTCGCCGGGTCTGTCAAGTATTGATGCAACACTGCTGTTACATGAAGCGCACGTATCACCAGACAAGACGGGCAGAAGCAAGCGCGGCAACGAGAGGACGAATCGTCGAGGCGGCGATCCACCTCCACATGACCCTCGGCCCGGCGAGGACGACGATCAGCGCGATCGCCGAGCAGGCAGGAGTCGAGCGGCTGACCGTCTACCGGCACTTCCCACGCGAAGAGGAGCTGTTGCGAGCCTGCGTCGCACACGGATGGGAGCGCTTTCCCCCGCCGGATCACCGAACGTGGACGAGGATCGCCGATCCCGAGCGGCGGCTCCGAACGGCGCTCACCGAGCTCTACGCCTACTACGGCGCAGTCGGCGAGGCACTCGCGGTCATCGTCCGAGACTTCCCGCACGTGCCGACCCTTGCGGCGCTGAACGCGCCCTACCTCGCTAGGTGGGGGCGGATGCGAGACGTCCTTACGCGAGGCTGGAACAGGCGCGGCCGGCGCCGAGAGACGCTCCTGGCAGCAATCGCGCACAGTCTGGATCTGTCGACCTGGGAGTCGCTCGTGCGCAGACAAGGCCTCACTGAGGAGGACGCCGTCGAGCTGTTGGTACGGCTCGTCCGCTCCGCCTGAGCACTCCTGGACACAACAGGAGGCTCGTCGCATCATGGGTCTCGTCCGTCAAGCCGCGGCAGAAGGGAGCTCGGTCATGAGCAAAGCAGCAAAGCGATGGATCGCGCCGTACTGGCGGGCCGTAGTTCCTAGCACCGGCGACCCGGTCGACTCAGCGATCGTCTACGTCCTGAATCCGAGTGGACACTCGAGCGCGACGGTCAAGCGGCAGTGGTACATGAGAGATGGATACCTGCTGGCTGAGGATCAGACAGTCGTGAACCCGATGAACACCGTCTTGTTCTCTCCCGCGGCCGATTGGAAGAACGCTTTGTCGCGCTACGAAATTCAGGGTTGGCTCCGGCTCACGAGCGACCACCCGGTTGCCCCTTGGGGAGAGACTCCGTTTCGCACGTCCACCGGCCGGCCAGACGGGCATACGAACATGACCTTCTACCGCGAGGACTCAGCAGGCCCGCACTCGCATCACCAGTCTTAGCGCTGCCCCGGTTCGCTATCGCCGCGTCAGCCGCCGCTGATCGCGGCGATGACGTCCACCCGCGAGCGGTCGTCGAGCTCGGTGACGAGCTCCGCGCGCTCGCGGTCGACGTACACGTGGATGTGCGGCCGCAGCGCCGGGCCCGGCTCGCACAGACGGTCGTGCAGGCCGGGCCAGCTTTCGTCCAGCCGTGCTAGAGCATCCCCGACGGTCGGTGCATCGACCTCGAGCCGGCGGGGCAACCCTGGAAAGAGCGGCGGCAGCGTCGAGGGAAGGTGCAGCTCCGCCACCGCTACTCCACCACCGCGACCTCGATCGAGCTGATCCCGGGGAGGTAATCCGGCAATCTCGTTCCAGCTCTCGCCCTCGTCCGCGCTTGCGAACACCTGCCCGGTGCTCGTGCCGAAGTAGAGCCCGGGCACGTCGTACGAGTCGATCGCCATCCCCTCCCGAAGGACGCCGACGTACGCGTCCTGTTGGGGCAGCCCTTTGTCGAGCCGGCGCCAGGTCGAGCCCGCGTCGCGCGTCTGCCACACCGCCGCGCGGCCGTCGGGCATGCAGCGCCCGTGGCCGGGATCCAGCGGTACGACGTAGAACGTGTCGCGGTCGTGTGGATGCACGGCGGCGGCGAAGCCGAACTCGGTGGGGAGCCCTTCCGTGATCTCCGTCCACGTCTCGGCGGTGTCGTCGCTCCGGTGCATGCCGACGTGGTTCTGCTGGAACATGCGGCTGCTGTCCGCGGGCGAACGCGTGAGCTTGTGGACGCAGAACCCGACCTCTTCGTGCTCGCGCGGCCAGTCGGCTCGGAGGCCCCGGTTGCGCGGCGTCCACGACTGCCCGTCATCCGTCGTCTCGAAGATCCCTACGCCTTGCACGATCGCCCAGAAGCGGGCGGGGTCCTCGGCGTCCGGCATCAGTGCCGATATTCCGAGGTGGCCCGGCGGCTGGTTCTGTGGGTCGTCCCACCCCTCGCTTCCCGGTTGGCCCTCGAGGGTCGTAAGGAGCGACCACGTCACGCCGTCGTCGCGGCTCTCGAAGATGCCGGGCGCCTCGACGCCCACGAGCACGCGGCCGGGCATGACCGCGAGCGTGGAAACCTTCGACAGCTTCCGTCCGCCGTCGCCGTCGTACGAGATTCCTTCGCTCGACTGCGTCCACGTCTCGCCGAGATCGGCGCTGCGCCAGATCGTCGCGCCATGCCACTCGCTGGCGGCCGCAGCGTAGATCGCGCCGCTCGCAGGATCGAGCACCGCGTGGTAGATCGGCCAGGCCTCGCAGAACGGGCCGCGCGACGTCCAGTCGCGCCGAGCGTCGTCGCTCTCCAGCACGAAACAGCCCTTGCGGGTGCCCACAAGGAGGACGGTCTTCGGCATTCCTTTCACCTCCGTCGGGAGTCTTTGGCGTTGAGACCGTACCCGCGCCCGAAACTCATCGGTAGCGCATCAGACTACGAGAGGGGCTCGACCACCGGCCCCCACCCGTTGACAGGATTTCGGTACAGCGCACACACTGGGATGCATGGCCGCTCCCGTTGGATCCGTCGACGTCCCCGTGGCGCTGCTCGGGTACGGGACGGTCGGGTCCGCCGTGGCGCGTCTCCTCTCCGAAGGAGGCGACGACATCGAGCGAGCGACGCGACACCGCCTGCGTGTCGTTCGTGCGCTCGTCAGGGATCCGGGGAAGACGCGGCCGGTCTCGGCTCCGCGGGGCGTGTTGACAGACGACTTCGCGGCCATCCGCGACGATCCAGCCATCGTCGTCGTGGCGGAGGTCATGGGCGGAGTCGATCCGACCGGCGACTACGTGCTCGAGCTCCTCCGCGCCGGAAAGCAAGTCGTGTCAGCGAACAAGCAGCTGATCGCCCGCCGCGGCGCCGAGTTGTTCGCCGCCGCCTCGGCGGCAGGCGTGCAGCTGCGATTCGAGGCGTCTGTCTGTGCGGCGATCCCCGTGATCAAGGTTCTTCGCGAGGCGCTCGTCGTCACGAACGTTCACCGCGTCCTCGGAATCGTCAACGGAACGTGCAACTTCATGTTGACGAGGATGGAGGCCGGGAGCACCTACGAACAGGCGTTAGCGGAGGCGCAGAGACTCGGCTATGCGGAGGCCGACCCGAGCGAGGATGTCTCGGGCGCCGACGCGGCCGCCAAGATGGTCATTCTCGCGACCATCGCGTTCGGCTCGCGGGTGACGCTGGACAGCGTCGTCTATGCGGGAATCGAGGCTCTGCGGGCCGAACATCTGCGCGCGGCGAACCAGTTGGACATGGTCGTTCGGCTCGTCGGGTCGGCAACGTTGGTAGACGACAAGGTGGACGTTCGCGTGCAACCGTCGCTGATCGACCGCCATCATCCCCTCGCCGCAATCGAGGGCGCGTTCAACGCCGTGATGCTTCAGGGTGACGCGATCCGTGAGATCACGCTCGCCGGTCCCGGTGCGGGTGGCATCGAGACAGCTTCGGCGGTCGTCGCCGACATGGTCAGTGCGGTCGGTACGACCGGCACCGGCTTCCTTCAAAACGATGCGTGCTGGCGATCGCTCGAGCGGCTTCCTCCCGGCGAGCTTCCCTCGAGCTTCTTCATCCGGGTCGAGGTCGACGACCGCGCCGGCGTGCTCGCGCGCATCGCCGATCTGCTTGCCGCCGAAGGCGTTTCGGTCGCGCGACTCACGCAGAGCTTGCTGAACGGCTCGGCCGCCCTGGACATCGTCACGCACGAGGCAGCGGCCGGACGCGTCGGAGCAGCACTCGACAGGATCGCGAAGCTCGACGAGGTTCACGGCACTCCCCAGTTGCTCGGTGTCGTCGCCGAGCGTGGGGTCTAGTGCCGGTCGCCCTCGCTGACCGCTTTCGAGAGCGGCTTCCGCTCACGGAGTCGACGCCGATCGTGTCGCTCGGCGAGGGCTCGACTCCTCTGTTGACCGCTCCTCGCCTGTCGAAGCGACTCGGGCTCGACATCTGGCTGAAGTGGGAGGGCGCGAACCCGACCGGCTCGTTCAAGGACCGCGGAATGACCATCGCCGTTTCGAAGGCTCTCGAGGAGGGTGTCGAAGCCGTTGTGTGCGCATCCACCGGCAACACGGCGGCATCTGCCGCCGCATACGCGGCTCGCGCGGGCTTGCGGAGTCTCATCCTGCAGCCTGCCGGGGCCGTCGCGGTGGGAAAGCTGGCACAGGCCCGGGCGTCGGGCGCAAAGGTGGTCGAGGTTCGTGGCTCCTTCGACGAGATCCTCGCTGCCGCCCGAGAGCTTGCAGGCCGCGGCACGCACTCGCTCGTCAACTCCTTGAACCCTTACCGGATCGAGGGTCAGAAGACGGCTGCGTTCGAGATCGTCGACGAGCTCGGTGCGCCACCCGAGGTCCTCGCTCTGCCGTACGGGGGCGGCGGAAATACGAAGGCGTACTTCAGAGGCTTCGCCGAGCTCTCGGCCGGCCTTCCTCGCATCCTCGCGGCAGAGTCGAATGTGCGGTCGAAGACGTTCGCATCCGCGATCAGGATCGCCGATCCCGTCCATGCCGAGGAAGTAGCCGCGGCCCTCGACGCGTCCGACGGCGCCGTCTACTCGCTTTCAGAGGACTCGATCCTCGACGCGTGGCGGGAGCTCTCGCAGCAAGAGGGTCTCTTCTGCGAGCCGGCATCCGCGGCTTCCGTCGCGGCACTCGCCCTCGCCGACCTTCCCCGGGGCACTCGAGTCGTTTGCGTCATTACGGGGCACGGGCTCAAGGATCCCGAGACCGTCACACGCCTGACGCCCGTTCCGCAGATCGTCGACCCGGACCCCGACCAGATCGCCGGGGCAGCATGATCCGAGCCTGGGCGCCCGCGACGACGGCGAACATGGGCGCGGGTTTCGACTGTGCCGGCGCCGCGCTCGATCTGTGGAACGAGCTCCGCGTCACCGAGGCCGACGGTCAACCGCCGAGAGAAGACCTCGTCGTTCGCGCGTTCGCCTGCTTCGCATCGCCGGCGGGACGCGAGTTCGAGTTGAGCAGCGAAATCCCGCGCGAACGCGGTCTCGGATCGAGCGCCGCCGTCGTCGCGCTCGGGCTCGTTGCCGGAGCCGATCGCTGCAGGAGTCGACCCCGAGCCGGAGCGGTTGCTCGCCGCGGGCGTACACCTCGAGGGGCATCCCGACAATCTCGCGCCGGCACTCGCCGGCGGCGTCTGCCTCACCTGGGACGGTCGCATTGCTCGCATCGCCGACAACGTGCCCGCGACGCCTCTCCTCGTCGTGCCGGAGACGCGCGTCAAGACCGCTCTATCGCGGAGCGCTCTGCCGGAGCGCATCCCCCATGCGGACGCCGCCTACAGCGTCGCACGCAGCGCACTGCTCGGCGCGTCCCTTGCAACCGGCGCTCCCGACCTGTTCGCCGCCGCGCTCGACGACCGTTTGCACGAGCCTTATCGCTCCCCGTTGCTCGCCGACATCCGCGCCGATCTGCCGTCCGGAGCCCTCGGCGCGACGCTCTCCGGCTCCGGTCCGTCGGTCGTCGTCTGGGCCAGACCCGAGGCTGCCGAGGACTGTCGAGCATCCCTCGCCGAACGATTCGAGAGCACACGCGTCCTCCTGGTGTCCGTCAGCTCCAAGGGGGCGTACGGCGAAGAGGGCCGAAGGGCCCGCACGGCGGGCCCTTCTCAGTAGGGCGTTCGGCCCTGCTTCAGCCTTTGTCGAACGGCGTGACGAGCGGATTGGTGCCCGAGTACAGCCCGGATGGGTTCGGATACCAGAGCCAGATGTGCAGCGTCACGAGCGACGGATGCCAGAAACTGAACTTGGCTCCCGTTTGCGGGCTCGTCTGGGCGCACTTGCTCTGGTCGTCCGCGGCCACGAACGTGCCGTCGGTGTAGTGGCACGCCGCGCCGAACACGCCGTAGCGCGCGCCCTGGATCGGCCGAGTCGCCGGCAGCTTTGGGAACACCCACTCGAGGGCGCCGAGCTGCCAGACGCCACCGCGGCGCAGGTAGACCAGGATCGGCGGCTTCCGGACGTCGAAGCCCGTCACCTTCGGGTTCATGAAGTGCCAGCCCATGCTCGGGATCATCCGCGTGATGATTCCGTAGCCGTCCGCCTTCGCACGCCCGAGATTCGTCGCGTACTTCGCGGTCGCGAGCCGCGCGAGAGCGAGCTGAGTCGCCAGGCTCGAGGTCGACTTCGCAGACGGAGCGACGCGTTCCTGTGAGGCACCGCTCCGCGTGGACGCGAACGAGATCGCCGTCAGGGCCAGCGCGGCCGTTGCAGCCGCGATCAATACTGCCAGCGGGAGACGCGGGCTCTTGGCACGTAGCGTCGAACGTTTCATCTCGTTTCCCCTTTCAGATCTCCTGGTTCGGGTTGACGTACGGGCCGATCAGTAGAAGTACGGATCGAGGACGCGTACCTGCGTGATCCGATCCACTGGAAGACCGTTGTGCCTCGCCGTCTTTCGAATCGCCTCTGGGTTCGGAGCGTCGTAGACGCAGAACGTCTTCTCGCCGTCGTCGCTGACGTACGAGTGCAACCACGTGACGCAGTCGTCCGAATTCCGCTCGACGATCGCCAGCCACTGCTCGGAGCCCTCGGCGCCGGCCAGAGCCTGCAGTCCCTCCGGGAACGTTCGTTCCACGAGGTAGCGCGCCATTTCCGTCCTCCCTCTGTCGGCGAGTTGCGCATGGGAGAGACGGTAGGTCCACGCGGCCGGGCGCGCATCGGCACAACCACTCAGGTTTTGGCGCAGCGCTACCTATGTTGGCCGGCGAGCCCCAGCCTTGCCGCCTCGACGCTTGCCTCCGTGCGTGTGCGGACGCCGAGCTTGCGCAGAATCGACGAAACGTGGTGGTGGACCGTCTTCTCGGAGAGGACGAGCCGCTCGGCGATCTGCGCATTGCGCAAGCCCTGCGCGAGGAGCTCGAGAACCTCGAGCTCGGCGCCTCGTCAGGCCGGCAGGATTCTCCCGCGTGGCGGCGCGGGGACCGCGCGAAAGCCTGCGCACGCCTCGCTTCCGCAGCCGGCGGGCGACGATCGCAGCCGCCGTTTGCGCACCCAGCCGGTGCAGGTCGTCGAAGAGTTCGCCGAGCGACGACAAGTCGCCGGTGCGCTCGAGCAGCTCGGCCCGTCCTGCCGAGCCGGGGACGGGTGAGATCTGTTCCACGATGCTCCCATGGTGCACCGGCACGGCTCAGTCCTTCAATGCAGGCCGGGCCGAGCGACCCGAAGGCCGGCGCTTAAGGAGCGTCTTTGCGCGCGCGGCTCGGCGCGACTCGTGGGGGCTCGTCCGGTTGTTTCGGATAGACGGGCGGCCAGGGAGCGTCTCTGAGGCCGGCCGCCCGATCCTGCTCGTGCAGCTCGAGCAGCGGCTCCAGCGACTGCGGCTGCTCGTTGATCCCTTCCCAAGGGTCACCCGTCGCCGCCAGTCGCTCGGGCACAGTCGCGATCGTCAGCTCGTCCGGGTGAATCGCGTCGAGGTCGTCCCAGGTTACGGGTGCCGACACCTGGGCGCCGGGACGGGCGCGCACCGACCACGCGCCGAACACGGTCTTGTGCGGGGCGTTCTGGTTGTAGTCGACGAAGACACGGCGGCCGCGCTCCTCCTTCCACCAAGCCGACGTGATCAGTTCGGGCCGGCGGCGTTCGAGCTCACGGGCGGCAGCGACCGCTGCGCTCCGCACCTGAAACGAGTCCCAGCGCGGCTCGAGTCGGACGTACACATGGAGGCCACGGTTCCCGGTGGTTTTCGGGTATCCGACAATCCCGAGCTCCTCGAGCAGGCGACGGAGCTCCGCCGCCGCAGCCCGCACGTCGTCGAAGTCGACGCCCGGTTGCGGGTCGAGGTCGAGACGCAGCTCGTCCGCGACATCTGGACGGCTCTCGAGATACGGCCAGAGATGAAAGCCGAGGCAGGCCAGGTTGACGGCCCAGACGACGTGAGCCATGTCGGCGAGAACCAGCGCGCGCGAGGTCGTCCCGTTCGGCGTGCTGACGATCGTCGTCTGAAGCCAGTCGGGCGCGGTCTCGGGGACCCGTTTCTGGAAGAACGAGCTGCCCTCCGCGCCGTGAGGGAAACGCTGCATGAGGGTCGGCCGTTCGCCGGCAACACGCATGAGCGGGCCCGCGACCGCGAGGTAGTACTGGACCAGGTCGAGCTTCGTCTCCCCACGCTCGGAGAAGAAGACCTTCTGCGGGCTCGTAACCGCGACGGCTCGCCCCGCAACCTCGAGCATCGACTCCTCCGTCACTGGACCACCGTAACGAGCGACGACCGTTCGCCGCCTCTATCGTCTCCCCGATGTCGCGAGGGGCTCCAATTCGGGTCTGTGTCGCAGGCGTCACGGGCTGGACGGGCGGGCCGATCGCGGATGCGGTCGGGGAAGCGAACGACATGGAGCTCGTGGCCGGCGTGTCTCGTTCGGACCCTGCAAGCTACTCGGCGGTTGCCGAGGCCCTGGATGACGTGCCGACGGACGTCCTCGTCGACTTCACGCACGCTTCTGTCGTAAAGGAGAACGTCGTCGGCGCGATCGAGCGAGGCGTCAACGTCGTCGTCGGGTCGAGCGGGCTTTCGGCCGGCGACTACGAAGAGCTCGATGCGTCGGCGCGCGCGCGTCAAGTGGGTGTGATCGCGGCGGGCAACTTCTCGTTGGCAGCTGCGCTTCTGCTGCGGTCTGCGGTGGAGGCGGCACGGCATCTCGATGCGTGGGAGGTGATCGACTACGCAAGCGCGACGAAGCCGGACGCACCGAGTGGGACGGCCCGTGAGGTCGCCGAACGGCTCGGCGAAGTGCGGCCGCCGGCAGTTGCCGTTCCCGTCGAAGACGTCGTCGGGCCGCAGGAGGCGCGCGGCGCCTCGGTCGCCGGGTCACAGCTTCACTCGATCCGCCTCCCGAGCTTCGTTGTCTCGACCGAGGTCGTGTTTGCCGCCACTGGTGAGCGCCTTGCGATCAGGCACGATGCCGGCGAGACCGCGGCGCCCTATGTCGCGGGAACGTTGCTGGCGATCCGCGCGGTGATCGGACGCATCGGCGTAACGCGCGGCCTCGACCGGCTTCTCGACTAGAGACCGCCGCCTAACCGCGCGGGCGCAGGGCGTCGTTCACGAGGATCCTGGCCGGGGCGGGCTGAGCGCGCGCAGAGCGGCGTCCACTGCCGGATAGCGGGTAGTCGGCTTTTCGGGCCAGTCGGGGGTGCGAACGGCCGTTGGCCGCGACGCCCCAAACCAGGTCCGTCGCGATCGTTCTGGGCGTACCCCAAAGTCGAAGGGAGCCCCATGTCATTCAGCGTGAAGATGCGAACGACGGCGGTCATTTTCGCCGGCGCGCTGGTCGCAGCCGCCGCCGTCGCCGCTTATGGAGGAGGGTCGTCCAGCGCCGACGCTCAAAACGGCGGCTCGGTCGGCAACCCGCCGCCCGAGTGGGCAGCGAATGCAGACTCGTGGCCCGCGCACAACCATGACCTGTCGAATACGCGCGCGACCACGTCGACACCGATCAACTCGCAGAACGTCGCGAGCCTGAAGGTGAAGTGGCGCTTCGCGATCAAGGGCACAAGCGCCTTTGGCGCCATCGCCACTTCCCCGATCGTCATCAACGGCATCGTCTACCTCCAGGACCTGAACTCGAACGTCTACGCGCTCGACCGCTCCACCGGGAAGCTCCAATGGGAGCACAAGTTCAACAATCCGAGCGAAGGGCCGAACGGCGTTTCCTACGGTTACGGCCGACTCTACGGAGCGACAGCCTCGAACGCTTTCGCCCTCGACCCGACGACCGGCAAGATGGTCTGGAGTCGCAAGCTGACCCGCAACAAGAACGAGGGCATCGATATGACGCCTCAGCTGTACGACAACACGGTCGTCTTCAGCACTGTGCCGGGCAACGCCTCGTCCTTCTACGCCGGCAACGGGGACGGCATCGTCTGGGCACTCGACACCGCCACCGGAAAGACGAAGTGGAAGTTCAACACGATCTCCGACGGTGCCAAGCTGTTCGGCAATCCGAAGGTCAACAGCGGCGGCGGCCTCTGGTATCCGCCGGCGGTCGACAGCCAAGGGCGCGTCTTCATCTCGATCGCAAATCCTGGCCCGCTGTACGGAACTCCGAAATTCCCCGACGGGTCGAGCAGGCCGGGGCCCAACCTGTACACGAACTCGATCGTCGCGCTCGACGGCCAGACCGGGAAGCTGCTCTGGTACCGCCAGGCGCTCCCGCACGACGTGCGTGACTACGACCTGATGATTCCGGCGATTCTGACAACCTTGCCGATCCAGGGTGTCCAGACCGAGGTTGTCCTGGTCGCGGGGAAGATGGGCAAGGTCTACGCCTACCAGGCCGACAACGGCAAGCATCTCTGGACGCGCTCCGTCGGCAGGCACCTGCACGACATTGGGCCACTGCCACGGAAGCCGTACAGGATCTTTCCCGGCGACCTCGGTGGAGTCGAGACGCCGATGGCGCTCGCGGAGAATCGTCTCTTCGTTCCTTGGCTCGACCTTTCGGCCAACGCCAGCGCGACCGGGCAGAAGGGCGGCTTCAACTTCCGCGACGGCCGGGGCGGCCTGGCCGCACTCGACGCCCCCAGCGGCAAGGTCCTCTGGAAGCAGAGCCTGCCGTCGATGGACTTCGGCGCCGCCACGGTTGCGAACGACGTCGTCTTCACGAGCGACTACGCGGGGACGATCTACGGCTTCGACACGCAGACGGGCAAGAGGCTCTGGACGGCCAAGGCGCCGGCCGGCATCAATGCCTTTCCGTCGATCGACGGCGACACGTTGCTCGTGGGCGCCGGGGCGTCCGGTTTCCTCAAGAAGCCTCAATTCCAGCTGATCGCCTACTCGCTCTCATCGCCATAAAGGAGGTCTTGCAATGAGAAAGCTCACCATCCGCTCCGTCTCCGCACTCGTCGCGATCGCGATCGCCTCGCTCGCGCTAGTCCAGCTCGCCGCCGCGCGCGGCGACCGGGCGACCGCAGGAGAGGCCACAACGGTCCAGGTCAGAGGCGGCGAGTTCTTCTTCAGGTTCTCGACGAAGTCGGTCGCGAGGCCCGGGAAGGTCACGTTTGTCTTCCGGAACATCGGCCACGTCCTCCACGACTTCAAGATCAACAACAAGAAGACCCCGCTGATTGCGCCGGGCAAGACGGCGAAGCTAGTCATCACGTTCAAGAAGAAGGCGAAGTACCCCTATCTCTGCACCGTGCCAGGTCATGCCGCCGCAGGGATGAGGGGCGTTTTCACCGTCCGCTGACCACGGGTTTCCTCCGGCCGCCGCATCGGCGGCCGGAGCCATTCCGTTCCTCGAATCGACAGGCGAGTCGAAGTCGTCGCCACCGCCGGGCTTGCCGACTTCGCCGCGACGGGAAGATGGTGCGTGTGACGGTGCTCGGAGTGCGAGGATGGCGCGGGCGAGCGATTGGCATTCATGCGTGCTCGCCGGCGGCGACGGCGCGGTGTTCATCCGGCTCGTGCTCGTGGTGGTGGTGGTCGTCGTCGACGTGCTCGAGGTCGATCTCGGCGGAGCGAACGGTGCGCCAGGAATCCCAGGTGATCTTGAGGATCACGAGCGTGATCGCGAGGCCGATCAGCGGATCGCCGATCTCCAAGCCGAGCGCGACGAGGGCGGCGCTGGCGACGACGCCGAGCGAAACGAAGCCGTCGATGCGCGCGTGCTTGCCGTCGGCAACGAGCGCCGCGCTCGCGAGGCGGCGGCCGGCCCGAAGGCGGAACTGGGCTGCGAGCTCGTTACCGGCGAACCCGATCAGCCCCGCCGCCGCGAGCACCCAGAGGTGCGTCAGCTGCTGCGGGTTGATCAAGCGGTCGATCGTCTCGGCGAGGGCGACGCAGGCGCTGACGAAGATCGCGAGCACGACCGCGAGCCCGGCGAGCCGCTCGCCGCGCACCGAGCGGAGAAAGAACGCGATCCCGAGCGGCACTGCCGTCAACGCGTCCCCGGAGTTGTGAATCAGGTCGGCGAGCAGCGCGACCGAGCCGGAGAGCACGAAGACGGCGAGCTGCGCGCCGGCGGCTATTGCGAGGATCGCGAGGCTGAGCGAAACCGCCTTGATCCCGGCACGGCTGCGCACGATCGAGCGATCGACGAGCCCGTGCGAATGACCGTGCCCGCCGTGGTCGCGCCCGCGGTCGTGGTGGTCGCTCACGACGCAGCCCGCTCCGTTCCGCTATCGGGGTAGCCGAGGCGCACGTGCTCGACGTGGTAGACGGCCTGCTCGAGCAGGTCGCCCACGTGCGAGTCGTGGAGCGCGTACATCACCCGGCGGCCGTTCCGCTCGCCGCGGACGAGGCCGAGATGGCGAAGCAGCCGCAACTGATGCGAGACAGCCGACGTCTCCATCCCGACCGCTGCCGCAAGCTCGGTAACCGAACAGGCGCCCTCGCGAAGACGGCCGAGGATGCGAACGCGGCTCGGTGTGGCGAGCGCCTTCATCGCCTCGGCGACCTGGCGCGCCATCTCGCCGTCCAAGCCTGCACCGCTGACCCGATCGTGAACCCCGTGACTCACACGATCACGATAGCTGAACGAATGAGCACTCGTTCAGTTATATGTGAAGCCGAAGGCCCACAGGACTTGACGCGGCGATGTCCCCTAACCCGATGGCGACCTAGTGGCGGTTCCCTCGCCTTCTTTGTCGTTTACGCTCCGTGTTTCGCCAGCGCGCGCTCAAACAGGAGTCATCGCTCATGCCTGACACCGCTGCCGAGTCGATCCGGGTCGGGGCTCTAACCGTCCGTTTTCACGTTGACACAGACGAGTCCAATGGCAGTGTGAGCGTCTTCGAGTGCGATGTCCCCGCTAATGCACGCATGCCCGCGCCGCACAGCCACGACGACTTCGATGAAACCGTCTTCGGACTGGACGGCGTCACGACGTTTACCGTCGGCGGAGCGCTCACCGACCTGAACCCTGGCGAGGCACTCTTCATACCTCGGCGAGTGATCCACGGATTCAATAACGGCGGCGACGTTGGCGCCCGTTTCCTCGCAGTCACCAGTCCGGGTCTGCTGGGCTCGGGCTACTTCCGGGAAGTCGCGGACGTTCTTGCCGGCGATGGCCCGCCGGACGTCGAAATGATCGGCGAAGTCATGCGCCGTCATGGCCTGACTCCCGCACCACCGGCCTGACGGGCTAAACCGATCCTCAGGCCGATCGGCCGGAAAGACGCTGTTCGGCTTCTCGAGCTTCGACACTCGATTGTCTGGAAAGAGCGAGGGTGACGCTCGATTACGAAGAAACCCCGATTCTTCGGCCTCCGGCTTCTCGGTGCGCAAGCCGCACGTGCAATCAGATGAACCTCCGCGCAGGCCAGAGCACGCTCGCTTACGCGAGTCGCCTGAGCTGCAGGAAATCGCCCGCAACAGTCTCGCCGGCGCCGCTCAGGAAAGCACGCGCTCGAGTGCTGCGCGATCCGTGGGCTCGCCGTGCGCGGGCAGCACGAGCTCGACCGGTAAGTCGAGCAGTGGACGGAGCCGTCGGACGACATCGTCGCGGGTCATGTGCTTGCGACCGCCGAGCTGGATGTCCAGGCCATCGCCGAAGTCGGAGAGCGAGTCGCCGGTGACGATCGCGTTGATCGACGGCAGCCAGAGGATGAGATCGTTGTCCTCGCGGCCCGCGTACGCGTGCAGGCCGAACGGCCACGCTCCGGGACCGTGGAAGTGTCCTTCGCCTTCGCCCGCGCGCAGCCAGGCGAGGTCCTCACTCTCCATGCCGCGCACACGGTCAGGCTCGATCCCGAACTTCTCGACCCAATCCTCCCAGGTGTCTACGGGCGGCGTGTGCACCGGGAGGCCAAGCCGACGGGCGTCGCGCTCGTGGTACGGCGCGGTCAGGACGACGGCGGTCGCGCGCTCGCGCAGCTCGTCGGGAACGGAGAGCGGGTCGAACAACAGGAAGTCGTCGCCGAGCTCGATCCCGTACGACGAGACGAGCTCCGGCCACCACTCCTCCTCGTCCCAGTCGGGATGCGGCGATTGCCAATCCCAGACACCGGGGCGCAGCTCACGCATGGGCTCGATGCTATGCCTGCGGGAATCGAGAAGACAAATCGCACCGATCTATTTCGTCGCCGGCGGCAGGGTACCGGCCCATGGGAGATGATCGGACCGTGAACAAGCGCGCGGACGTGGTCGTGGTCGGAGGAGGCGTGATGGGCGCGGCCGCACTGCGCTATCTGGCCGAGCTCGGGTGCCCCCGGCCGGTCCTGCTGGAGCGTGAAACGCTCGGCGCCGGCTCGACGGGCCACTGCGCCGGCGGTGTGCGCACGCTGTTCTCGGACGAGCTGAACGTCCGTATCGGTGTCGAGTCGATCCGGCGGCTGCAGCGCTTCGAGGAGGAGATCGGTGAGGAGCTCGACCTCCGCCTCGACGGCTACCTCTTCCTCCTCGACGACCCGGCCGACCTCGAGCGGTTCGAGGCCGACCTCGTGCACCAAACCGCCGCCGGGATCGGGACCCGGGTGTTGACGCCTGAGGAGGCGCGCGAGATCGTTCCCCAGCTCGCGGTCGACGACCTCTGCGGCGCTGTCTTCAATCCGGTCGCTGGAATGGTCACGCCCGACCTCGTCGTGCAGGGCTGCGCGCGCCGAGCGGCCACGCTCGGCGCGAGCGTCGAGCAGTCGTGCGCCGTGGAGCGAATCGTCGTCGAGGGCGGTCGCGTCACCGGAGTCGAGACCGCGCGTGGGCGGATCGACACCCACTGCGTCATCCTCACCGCAGGGGTCTGGTCGCGAGAGCTCGCCGCGACGGCGGGATTCGACCTGCCTGTCGAGCCCGAGCGCCGGTTCATGTACGTGACCGGGGAGGCGCCGAATTTTTCGCAGCGGCTGCCGCTCACGATCGACTTCAGCACCTCGTTCTACTTCCATCGGGAGGGCGAGGGGATCCTCTTCGGCGGTCGCGAACGGTCGCTGGACGACCTCGCGCCGAACGCGGCGCGGCGCGTGCCGGCTCTCACCGAGCTCGACGTGCGCCACTCGATGTGGGGCTTCTACGAGATGAGCCCGGATCACAATGCCCTGATCGGCGCTTCGGCTGAGCCGGCGGGGCTCCTGTACGCAACCGGCTTCTCCGGCCACGGGTTCCAGCAGGGCCTCGTCGTGGGCGAGCACCTCGCGGAGCTGGCGCTCGGCCTCGGGCCGAAGTTCGACCTCTCGCAGTTCGACGCGCAGCGATTCGCGGACGGGACGGCGCGCGCCGAGCTGAACGTCATCTGAGCGGAACAGCCTCGGAAGTCGAGCGCCGCCAACCTCCAGCGCGAACGCTGGAGGTCGCGGGTTCGAGTCCCGTCGCTCGCGCACACCTTTCGCACGCCGAACGGGCAGGCGTCCGCAACGGAGCTTTTCGCCGCCTTCGACCTGACGGCGATCTACCACAAAGAGCAGCGAGCGCTACGGCTCGCAGCGACGCTCAGTCCCGCACTGATCCCGGCCTCACAAAGACCCGGCCGCCCAGGGAGGCGGTCGGGGAAATCTTTCATAGCGGGGGCAGGATTTGAACCTGCGACCTCCGGGTTATGAGCCCGGCGAGCTACCTGACTGCTCCACCCCGCGTCGCGCCGAGAAGTATAGCTCGCCCGGCCCGCGCCGGCCGTGCGCCAGGACACCGCGACTAGAGTCGATCGCATGACACGCGTTGCCGCCGTCGATCTCGGGACGAACTCGACGCGTCTTCTCGTCGCCGATGTGGACGACGGTCGAGTCGAGGACGTAGCACGGACGACGAAGGTAACGCGCCTCGGTGAAGGAGTCGACGAGCGCCACCGACTGCTGCCGCTGCCCGTGACGCGTGTTCGAAACGTCCTCACGGACTTCCGTCGCACCGCGGAGTCGCTCGGCGCGGAGCGCACCCTGGCGATCGCGACGAGCGCTGTCCGCGACGCCGAAAACGGCGAGGCGTTCCTCGGCGAGGTGGAGTGGAGCTACGGGTTTGCGACACGGCTGCTGTCGGGCCATGACGAGGCAATGATGATGTTCCGCGGCGTCACGACCGAGCGCGAGCTCGACTCGGGAACCATCATCGTCGACGTCGGCGGCGGATCGACGGAGCTCGTCGCAGGCGGAGCGGACGGCGTCCGCTGGCACGACAGTCTCGACATTGGTTCCGTGCGCCTCACCGAGCGGTTCCTGCATTCCGATCCGCCGACCGAAGACGAGCTCTCCGAGTGCGCCGCCGCGGTGCGCGCGCTGCTGGCGGAACGCGTCCCAGACGAGATCCGAAGCGCGGCGCGCTCCGCGGTCGGCGTTGCCGGGACGCTCACGAGCATCGCCGCGCTCGCCCTCGGCCTACAGGAGTACGACCGCGAGCGCGTCCACGGATTTCAGCTCGGCGCACGAGCGCTCGACCAACAGCTGCGACGCCTCGCCGCAGCTCCCGTCGAGGAGCGAAGGACGATGCGCCCGCTGGAGCCCGATCGTGCGCCGGTCATCGTCGGGGGCGCCGTCGTCGCGCGAGAGACACTCGCCTTCTTCGATCTCGACACGCTCGAGATCAGCGAGCGGGACATTCTCGACGGCGCCGCTCTCGCCGCCGCGGAGCTGCCCGAGGCAGAAGAAGGCGCGGCGCCGCCTGGCGCGTACACCTGCTGCTGACCGGCGTTACGGGGTCTCGGGATCGGGCGGCGGCTCGTCTTCGGCAAGCCGACGCTGGACGATCGTCCGCGACAGGATTCCGACGAGACGGCCGTCCTCCACGACCGGCACGCGTTCGAAGTCCCGCTCCTCCAGGACCCGGAACGCGTCGTCGAGGTCCATCGAGGCCTCGAGGGTGATGAGCGGCGGCTCGGCGATGTCGCCGAGCGGGGTCGCGCGCGGATCGCTGCCGGCTGCGACGACCTCGCGAACGAGCGTCTTGCGTGTGATCACGCCGACGAGCTTGCCGCCGCCGTCGCGCACGAGGACGGCGCGGACAGCCGGATCGGCCAGACGCTTGCCGGCCTCCTGCGCGCTCGCCGAGGCATCGAGCGCACCCGGTTCGGGCACCATCGCGTCGCGCACGCGG
The DNA here is from genome assembly GCA_963759365.1 of uncultured Actinomycetes bacterium. GTDB lineage: Bacteria > Actinomycetota > Thermoleophilia > Gaiellales > Gaiellaceae > 3-1-20CM-4-69-9. Next base: position 24,755 of record CAVWYX010000003.1, on the reverse strand, counting down.
CTCACGGATAGATGCCCCGGGCCTTGAGCGCGCCCGCGACCTCGTTGATACCGGCGACGAGCGCCGCCTGGCGCAGCGAGATGCTCTTCTCGCTCCGCAAGCTCCCAGACGCGGTCGAACGCGTCGCCGAGCTTGTCTTCGAGACGTGCGCGGATCTCGTTGCGCGTCCAGAAGAGCCGGCCCAGGTCCTGAACCCACTCGAAGTAGGAGACGGTCACGCCGCCGGCGTTCGTGAGGACGTCCGGCAAGATCAGGATTCCGCGCTCCCCCAGGATCGCGTCCGCCTCGATCGAAGTCGGCCCGTTCGCGCCCTCCGCGATCAGCTTCGCGTCGATGCGCGGCGCGTTCTCCGCCGTGAGCTGATCCTCGAGCGCCGCGAGCACGAGCACGTCGCACGGCAGCTCGAGCAGCTCGGCATTCGAGACGTGCTCGGCGTTCGCGTACCCCTCGAGGCTGCCGTGATCGGCGATCCACGCACGGACGTCCTCCAGATCCAGCCCCTGCTCCGAATAGACGCCGCCCGAGATATCCGACACCGCGACCACCGTTGCGCCTCTGGCGTCGAGCTCCTGTGCCGCGATGCCGCCGACGTTCCCGAAGCCCTGCACGACGCACCTCTGCTGCGCCAGCTTCCACCCGAGCCGCCGATAGGCGCGCTCGACGACCATCACGACTCCTGCCCCGGTCGCTTCGTGCCGGAAGAGGGAACCGCCGAGCGAGACCGGCTTGCCGGTGACGATCTCCGGAACGGCGTGCCCGACCTGCATCGAGTACGTGTCCATCATCCAGGCCATCGTCTGCTCGTTCGTCGCCATGTCCGGCGCGGGGATGTCCGCCTGCGGACCGATCACGCCCATCAGCTCGCTCGTGTAACGACGTGTGAGCCGCTGCAGCTCGGCCGTCGACAGCTCGCGGGGGTTGCAGCGGACACCGCCCTTCGCTCCGCCGTACGGGAGCCGGAGTAGCGCGCACTTCCAGGTCATCCACACGGCGAGTGCGGTGCACTCGCCGAGCGTGACGTGCGGGTCGTAGCGAATGCCGCCCTTTGTCGGGCCCAGCACGCTCGAGTGCTGAACGCGGTACGCCGGGAAGACGTCGACGTGCCCCTCGTCGCGCCTGATCGGGACGGCGACCATGACGGCACGCTCCGGATAGCGCAGGCGTTCGGCGATCGACTCGTTGACCTCCGCGTACGGGATCGCCTGCTCGAACTGGGCGAGCGCGGTCCGAAAGAGCGGCGTGTCCCATTCGAGCCGCGCCTGCTCGGCAAACAGCTCTTCGACCTCAGCCACGCTCGGAGTCTAGGTCAGTCCAACGGGGGCTATCCTGGGGCCCGCCGGGGTGGCGAAACTGGTGATACGCGCCCGACTTAAAATCGGGTGTCCCCCTAGCGGGGCGTGCGGGTTCGAGTCCCGCCCCCGGCATTGCCGCGACAAGGCCGGCCCGCCTTCGGCGGGCCATGATGCCTTTCCGCGGGGCCCTAGCGGAGGGCGGTCTCGGCGAACGCCGGCACAGCCGCCGTTCGCGGCGAGTCTTCCCGGCATTCAGCAGCGATCCTACTCGCCGGGCGGGAACTTGTAACTGGACGGGATCTTCGTCGGGGGCTTGCCGATCACGATGGCGATCTCCTGGTGCGGCTTGAAGACAACCCGGCCGGATTACCCGTCTGGCGCTCGCCGTTCACGTACCACTTGAGCCCCTTGCAGTAGGCCCCGAGACAGTTTCGGTCGAGGTAGACCCCCCACTCCGCGATGAACTGCCCGAGCGAGTAGTCCCCCTGCTGTTGGCTCTCGATGTGGACGACCCCAGTGGCATCGTGCGTATGAAGCTCCGTCAGATAGCCGGCGCCCGGGTTGATCCCGATCAATTGCGGAACGCTCACCTTCTTGCCGTCCGCGTAGATGTCGAGGTGGGAGTGGTAGTGCTCGACGAGCCCACTGTGCCCCGCGAGCGTCGTCAGGCCGAGCGGCGCGAGGCGATCCGCAAGGGTGCTGTAGTCGACGGGCCACGGCGCCTTCGTCTTCCGAATGCCCGGAAGGTTGTTGTAGTTCGTCGCGGCGGTCGTCTTCGTCCCGCTCCCGCCGTTGTCCCGCAGCAGGACGACGCCCGCGATCGCGGCCGCGACCAGCACTGCTACCGCCGCCCCGATCGCCATGTAGGCCCAGGGTGGACGAGCTCCGGCCGCCCCCGGCGCAGTCGGCTTACGGCCGTCGCGCCGCTGAGGTGCCTGGACGCGCCTGGGCGGGGGTGGTGTCCGAACCTTCTTCGCCACAGCGCGCATCAGGGTACCGGCGCCGCACATCGATCGCCGGTCGGCGCCGAAGGCCGCAACGTGCGGACTTTTTCGCTTCCCGCCGCTCTTGACGAGCGCCGTCGAGCGGCCGTATAGTCGTCCAGCCAAAGCCGATGAACCTTCGGGTTCGCCGGCTTTGGCGTTTCTATGCCCGGTTTGCGCCGGCGTGTTGCTTTTCTCGCTTCGTGACGGATACTGGTCCCCCGAAGGTGCCCGCCGATCTCTGGGAGGAAAGATGGGATTTCTCGACAAGCTGCTCGGTCGCGGGAAGAAAGAGGCCGGGGAAATGACGGGCGACGCCTCGAAGCAAGCCGAAGGGGCAGCCCAGGAAGCTAAAGCGACCGCACAGGACCAGGCGGCCAGTACCGAAGACAAGGCTCAGGACGCGGCGCAGGACGCGCGCGAAAAGATGTAACTGACCGGCGGCGCGGCCCTGAGGCTGCGCCGTCCGATCCCCTCTCTACCGTTCGTCGGCCCGATGGTCGGCGTCATCCTCATCCTCCTGCTCGGAGCGGCCCTTGCTGCGCTTCTGGCGGTGTTCGGCCGCGCTCTCATGCGCGAGCTCGCCTCGCTGCGGGTCGACTCCGGCACGCAGCTCGCCGAGCGAAATGCCGAGGTCGACCGTCGCCTGCAGGGCCTCGTCGAGACGATGGACCGGCGGCTCGGGGAGCTCGACACGAAGGTCGACCGCCGCCTCGAGAGCGCCTCGCACACGACGAGCCAGATCCACGAGCGGCTCGGGAAGGTCGACGAGGCGACCACGCAGATGCTCGAGCGGGCCAAGGACCTCGCGCGGCTCGAACAGGCGCTGCGCCCGCCGAAGGCTCGCGGCGGCTTCGGCGAGCTCCTCCTCGAGAACCTGCTACGCGACCGACTCCCACCGTCCGCGTACGAGATGCAGTACACGTTCGACTCCGGCGAGCGCGTTGACGCGCTGGTCCGCGCCGATCGCACGATCCCGGTCGATTCGAAGTTCCCCCTGGACAACTACCTGCGCCTCGTGGACGCCGAGAGCGAAGACGAGCGGCAGCTCGCCGAGCGCCAGTTCGGCCGGGACGTCAAGCACCACATCGAGACGATCGCCGGGAAATACATCCGGCCGGACGAGGGCACCTATGACTTCGCCTTCATGTACATCCCCGTCGAGGCGGTCTACTACGAGCTCGCCTGTGGCAAGACGGGAGCGCTCCTCTCCTATGCGCACGAGCGCCGCGTGTTCCCGGTCTCCCCCACCACCTTCACCGCATACCTACAGGTGATTGCGCTCGGCCTGCGCGGGATGCAGATCGAGGAGCATGCGCACGAAGTGATGGCGTATGTCGCGGAGCTGCAGCGCGATTTCGACCGCTTCTCCGAGGACTTCGACAAGATCGGCACGCACCTCGGCCACGCGCAGTCGAAGTACCACGAAGCGGGCAAGCGCCTCGACCGGCTGGAGACGAAGCTCGAACGCGCGGCCGAGGAGCAGGGCGAGCTGGAGCTCGAGGGCGAGACGGTGCTCGAGCTACCGGGCGTCTCGGCCGACGCGGCCTAGGTCAACGCCTAGAACCGCAGCAGGGCGCCGATTCCCTCGACCGGCGCGAGATCCTCGTGATGACGGATCGCCCAGACGGCGCCGCCGTGAGCGAGCGTCTGGTGCACCGCGAGGTCGAGCCCTTCGTGAACCGGCTCGAGCCGCGTCCCGTCCAGCGGGCAACTGCCCTCCGCCGCAGCGGCACGACCACACGCCGGACAACGCCACGCCGGCCGGTCCGCGCCGTCCTGAAAGAGGAGCACGTCGACACGCGCGTCTGACGCAGCCTCGAGCGTTGGCTCCCAACCGGCCGTTGCGCGGCCGTTGCGTCCGGTCTCTTCGCGCCAGCGGTCGAGCGTCTCCGACTCATCCTTCGTCTCGGCGGCCACGAGCACCGGGGTCACTGCCGCCAGGATCTCCGATCGGCCCCGCGTGCGCTCGCGCCGGCGCCCACCCGATCAACGACTCGCGCGCTTCCTTCGAGAGCGCGTCGACGAACTCCGAGCGCATCTCCTCCGCACAGACGAGCACGATCTTCGGCGAGTGGAGACGCCGCCGGCTGCGATCGAGCTGCTCGACGACCCCTTTCAGGTGCTCCTGGACGAGTTTCTCGATGTGACGCTGGTAGCGCGCCTGCGACCAACCACCCTGGTCGTGCTGCCCAGGCTGCTCGTCGTATTGCTCCGCAATCTCCTCGAGCCGTCCTGCCCGCAGCCGGTACAGCTGCCCCTGCTCGCGACCGATGACGGCGACGATCGTGCCGTCGGCGCGGCCGACGAGCGCGACGAGCGGTGCGAGATAGAAGTCGCGCCCGACCTTGACGCGGTCGGGCACCCGCGCCGGCAGCGGGAGCGTGTACCAGAAGTTGTCGAGCCCGGCCGCGAAGACGGCGAGCCCTTGTGCGCCGTCACGATCGAAGTCGTCGTCGAACCAGCGGGCGATCCGTTCGAAGTCCGCCTTCACCGCGGTGCGCTGCTCGTGCGTCAGCTCGCTGCGGTCCATCTTCTCCGCGGCGCTCAGCAGCGCATTCATCCGGGTCTGCGCGTCACCGGCAGTCGGGACCTCGGACGGATCCAGATTGAGGTGGAGACTCGTGGCGCAGCCCTTCTCCGTGCGGAAGCCTGCCAGCTCCCGCAGGAGCGACCACGTCACGATTCCGGCCATCGCCCGCCCCTACGTACCATCGAAGCGACGATTCTATGCATGTAGCGCCTGTTCTTACGATCGGCCACGGCGTCCGGCCGATCGAACAACTCGTGGCGATGCTCCAGGAAGCGGGCGTGCAGACGCTCGTGGACGTCCGCCGCTTCCCGGGCTCCAGACGGAACCCTCAGTACAACCAGCAGCCGCTCCGGGACGTGCTGGCGAGCGCCGGCGTCTCTTACCGCCATGCCGTCGAGCTCGGCGGGCGGCTGAGGAACGAGCCCGGCGAGGAGAAGTTCACCTGTCTTCGGGTGACCGCCTTCCGGAGCTACGCCGCGCGCATGGGCACTCCCGAATGGCAAGCAGCGCTCAGCCGGGAGCTCGCGCAGCCCTCGCCCTGCTTCATGTGCGCGGAGACCCCGTGGCAGCGCTGCCACCGGCGCCTGATCGCCGAGCTCCTGACCGCCAGGGGGCATTCTGTAGTGCACCTCGTGGCGGCTGGGCGCCGGGAAGGCCATCGCCTCTACGATGAGTCCGAGACGCGGGGAGAGAAGCTCTACCTATGCGGCAGCCTCGTCGCGTAGGAAGCTTCGACCGACGCGTTTCGTTAAATACAAGTAAATGGAAAACGTTATGACGATGGTCGAAAACGACGTCCGCGGGGTCATCGTCATCGGCGGAGGCCCCGCCGGCTATACGGCCGCGCTCTACGCTGCCCGCGGCAACCTCAAGCCCCTCGTCATCGAAGGGTTCAACTGGGGCGGCCAGCTGATGATCACGAGCGACGTCGAGAACTACCCGGGCTACGCCGAAGGGATCATGGGCCCGGAGATGATGCAGGACTTCCGCCGCCAGGCCGAGCGCTTCGGCGCGGAATTCGTCACCGACGACGTCACCAAGGTCGACTTCTCGGAGCGTCCCTTCCGGATCTGGGTCGGCAACGACGAGTACCGGGCGCAGGCCGTGATCATCGCGACCGGCGCCCACGCCCGTCAGCTCGGCCTGGAGTCCGAGCGGCGACTCCAGGGTCGCGGCGTCTCCTACTGCGCCACGTGCGACGCGGCGTTCTTCCCGGAGAAGCACGTCATCGTCGTCGGCGGTGGCGACTCGGCAATGGAAGAGGCCACGTTCCTCGCACGCTTCGCGGCGAAGGTGACGATCGTGCACCGGCGCGACGACTACCGCGCCTCACAGATCATGGTCGACCGGGCACGGGCCAACGAGAAGATCGAGTGGGTCACGAACGCCGTCGTCGACGAAGTGCTGGGCGAGGATCGCGTCACCGGCGTCCGCCTCCGGGACGTCAACACCGACGAGACGTGGGAGCTCGAGGCCGACGGCCTGTTCGCGGCGATCGGCCACGATCCGAACACGGCGCTCTTCCTGGACCAGCTCGACCACGACGACGCCGGCTACCTGATCACGAAACCGCGGTCGACCGAGACCAATGTCCCAGGCGTCTTCGCCGTCGGCGACGTGCAGGACCACGTCTACCGGCAGGCCGTGACGGCCGCAGGCTCCGGCTCGATGGGCGCCCTCGATGCCGAGCGCTACCTCGCCGCCCTCGAGGGGCACGAGCAGGCCGCTCTGACGGCACCGCGCTAACGAGAAACAGCCGAGGCCGGCGGTACCCTCGCCGGGCATGAGCATGGGCCCCGCCTGGACCGACCTCCTCGATCCGGACGAGGCCGAGCTCCTAGCCGCCGCAAAGGTCGACCTCGGCCCGCTGATCGTTCGAGAGCTCCTGCGGCCGGCTGATCCGGAGGGCGCAACGCGACCGACGTTGCTGAGTGCGGGCGACTACGTGTTCGGAATCCTGCTGGCGCCTCACTTCGATCGCAAGGCGGACCTGCTCATTTACCAGGAGGTCGATCTCGTGATCACGGAGGAGTTGCTTCTGACGATCCGGAAGACTCCTCCCGGGTACGAGCCGTTCGATCTCGCAGGTGTTCGCGAGACCTGCGAAATGCGAGGTCACTTTCAGCCCGGCATGGTCACTTTCCACCTCATCGACGAGATCGCCGAGCGGTATCTCGACCTTCTCGACGACATCGACGACGAGATCGACGAGCTCGAGGAGCACATCGACGATTGGACGCCGGAGCGAATCCGAGTGCGGTTGTCCGCCCTCCGGCACGACCTCCTGCGCATCCGCCGCGCGCTCGCGCCGACCCGCGACGCCGTGCGACGCGTCGTGGACGGCAGTGTCGACGTCACGAATGGAGAGCTGCAGCACGAGATCTTCCCGCAGGACGTCGAGCGTGCCTTCAGCGGCGTCTTGGACAAGCTCCTCCGGGCGAGCGAATCGTTCGAGTTCTCCCGAGACCTTCTCGCCGCCGTACGCGATTACCAGCAGAGCAAGGTCGCGAACGACCAGAACGAGGTGACGAAACGGCTGACGGCGATCGCTGCGATCCTCCTGTTCCCCACCTTCGTCGTGGGCGTCTACGGCCAGAACTTCGACCACATGCCCGAGCTCCACTGGCGGCTCGGGTACGCGTTCTCGTGGGCGGTGATCATCGTCGTCACGATTGCCCAGGTCGTGTACTTCAGGCGCAAGCGCTGGCTCTGACCTCCGGGCTACCTTTGCCTTATGCCCTTCTTCATCTGCCCGAACTGCAAGAACCGCTCGATCGACCACGACCGGCTGCAGGAGCTCGACGACGTCCCCGTCGCGTGCGAGCGCTGCGGCTTCGGCTTCCTGTTCGAGCTGATGGACGACTACTACCCCGCGCCGAACACGGGCTTCCTCGTCTGCGACCAGGAGGGACGGGTGCTCGCCGCGGGGCGGGGCGTCTTCGAGCTCTCGGGCTACCGGGAGCAGGAGCTGCTCGGTGCCGACCTCGTCGAGCGGTTCGGGCTGAGCGGCTTCGACGGGAACCAGAATCCAGCCGCGCTGGCCCTCGAGTGGGGCGTCCGGCGGCTGGGCGAGCACATGGAGCTGCGCACGCGGGCCGGACAGCACAAGGCCGTCACCGCCGACTTCTTCCCGGCGTACGACGAGGACGGAGGGCTGCTCGTCGCGCTCACGCCGCGCGGCTGACGTAGACGTCGGTCACGTACGGGAACGCGACCACACCTCCACTTCTAGCTACGAGCTCGCGGAGCTTCCGCTCGAGCTCCGCCCGCTTCTCGGCCGTCGCCCCTGCGACGAAACTGATCGAGGCGATCCGTCCGACCAGACCGTCTGCGTCGAGCTCCTGTACGAACCGGAACGTGCGCTCGCTCGAACGAGTGAAAGAGCGGGCTCTCGGCGAGATGCCTGCTCGTGTCCGGAGCGACGGCACGCTCGGACGGCACGAAGGGCTGGAGCAGTTCCTTGATCTCGCCCTGTAGCGGCGAGTCGTGATCGCGACCGTTCCAGATCAGCGCGACACCGCCCCCCGGCCGCAGGACTCGGTGGAGCTCGGGCAGCGCCTCGTCGAACCGGAACCAATGGAACGCCTGCCCGACGGTGATCGCGTCGACGCTTCCGTCCGGCAGCGGCATGCTCTCGGCAGAGCCGCGCAGGGCCCGCACCTCGGGGAGGACGCGTTCCAGCTCCGCGCGCATCGCGTCGCCCGGCTCGACGGCGAGCACCTCTGCGCCGGTCTCGACGAGTGCCCGCGTGAGCTTGCCCGTCCCGGCGCCGAGGTCGAGCACTGTGCGCCCGCCTCGGAGGTCGAGCCGCTCCGCGATCCAACGAACCGCCTCCGGCGGATACTCGGGCCGCACGCGCTCGTACAGACCTGCGACGAGCTCGAACGGACGCGAGTCCGGATGCTGGAGCTCAGACACGCGACGAGGGACAGAGGTCGTTGATGACGCATGCCTCGCACCGCGGCATCCGGGCGAGACAGACTCGGCGCCCATGCGAGATCAGCAGATGGGGAAAGCGGCCCCAATCCTCACGCGGCACGAGCTTCATGAGATCGCGCTCGATCTTGACCGGATCGCCCTGCTTCGTGAGCCCGAGACGTTGCGAGAGACGGCCGACGTGCGTATCCACGACGATTCCCTGCGGCTCACCGAGCTCGGCGGCAACGACATTCGCGGTCTTGCGGGCAACCCCCGGGAGCCGGAGGAGGTCGTCGAGCCGCCGTGGGACGCGTCCATCGAACTCCTCGATGAGCATCTTCATCGTGCCGCGCAGCCAGCGTGCCTTCTGACGGTAGAACCCGGTCGCGTAGATGTCGCGCTCGAGCTCCTCGGCGGACACGGCGAGGTAGTCCTCGGGCCGCCGGTACTTCTCGAAGAGCTTCTCGGTGACGCGGTTGACGTTCACGTCCGTTGTCTGCGCCGAGAGCATGACTGCGACGAGAAGCTCGACGTCTGTGTGCGACTCGAGCGCGATCGTCGCATCGGGGTACGCCGCGGCCAGCCGCTCGATGATCGGCCGGATCCGGGCGCGCTTCGGGCCGACGCGGCGCCGCGCCTCTTTGACGTACCTCCCGACCACGGCTAACGGACCGTAGCGAGCGCGGGCTCGGCGTAGCCGCTCGTTCGGAGGCGCGGTCCAGCGCAGACGACGTCGAGCGCGGGACAGCCACTGCAGATGAACTCGTCGGGCGTCGGCTTGAACTCGGCCGCGTTGATCTGCGCGATCGCCGCGCTCAGCTCGCTCTCCAGCTCGTCCACCTGGGACAGATGGAACGACGTTGCGACGACCGCATCGGGGCGCTCGAGGAAGTGGTAGACGACCTCGACCTCTTCTGCACCCGACCGGAAGCAGGCGAGCGCGTAGACGAGCCGCTGGAGGTGATAGTCGTGGTCGACGATCTCCTCGGGTGTCCCCTCCTCGAGCGAGTTCGTCTTGTAGTCGACGACGAGCGCCCGCCCGCCGTCGAGCTGGAGCACGTCGAGGCGACCGTGGAGAAGGACGCCGTCGTGCTCGAAGGCAAACGGCCTCTCCGACCTCGCGCCGGGCAGCGTCGAGATGCGCCGCGCGAGCTCGGACTCGCAGTAGGAGCGAACGAAGTTGCGGATCCTCTCGAGCTCCTCGTCGGTGACACTGGGGTACCAGCCGCGGACGAGCCGCTCGAGCTCGACCGGCGGTAGCGGGTCGCTCAGGCTGACGAGCTCGAGGAGGCGGTGCACGGCATCGCCGATCTCGGTGGCGGCGAGCCCGGAAGTACCGGGCGCAGCTGCCCGAGCGTCGGTCGGTCGCATCCCGGCGACGCGTTCCGCGTAGTAGCGGTAGGAGCAACGTTCGAACAGCGCGAGCGCGGTGAAGGAGAGACGGCGGACGCGATGGAGCGGCGGCACGGGAATCTCGGCGAGCGGCGGCAACGCCGGAACGATCGGCGGCAAGGCACCCGCGTCGCCGTCCTGGAACAGGGCGAGCTGCCCGTCCTCCGCGACGACGGGCTCGACGGCGACGGCTGGGCTCGCCGACGTGGCGGTCGACCCGCAGGATGACGCGCGCTCCTTCTCGCTCGAGCTCGACCGGAAGGTCGGCCGCGGCCTGAATCTCTTGCCCGGCCGCGAGGCGCTTGAGAACCCACCCGATCGGCGTCGTCTCGTCTGCCGTGCGTGTCGGATCGATGGATCCCGAGATGATGAGCCGGTCGATCGCGCGCGTCATTGCCACGTAGTACAGGCGCAGGCGCTCGGCGCGCTCTTCCGCCTTCCGCGCCTCCTTCACAGCGTCGTATGCATATGCGCCGCGCCGCTCGCTCGTGATCGGATCCGCGACGCGGAAGCCGAAACGGCCGTCCGACAGCGCGAGGATCTCGTCGGAGGCCGGCGGCGCCTTGTCGCGGCCGGCATCGGCCACGACGACGACCTTGAACTCGAGACCCTTGGCGGCATGGATCGTGAGCAACCGGACCGCGTCGGCGCCCTCCTCCTCCGCGACCGCCTCGAGCTCCCGCGCGCCGACCGCTTCCTGGTCACGAACGAAGCGGACGAAGCCTTCGACGTCCGGGCCGCGGAGCTCCTCGTAGGACCGAGCGAGGCGTGCGAGCTTGCGGAGGTTCGCGTAGCGACGGCGACCGTCCCACTGGGCAAGGACGGCGAGGTCGTAGTCGTGCTCGGAGAGGATCCGCTCGCAGAGACGCTCGAGTGAGAGGCGCGCCATCGCGCCGGCGAGACGGTCGTACCGCTGGCGGAACGCGCGGAGGAGCTGGACGTCTCGTTCCGGCAGCACATCCGGAAGCTCGCGCTCGAGCGCCACGAAGAGCGGACGCTTCGGCGCTGCGCGCCGCAGCAACACCAGCGCATCGTTCGAGATCCCCACGAGCGGGGACGCCAGGACGCTGACGAGCGCCTCGTCGTCGTAGCGGTTGCGGAGCAGTCGGAGGTAGGCGAGGAGATCGGCCACCTGCTGCTGCCCGAAGTAGCCGCGCCCCGTCCCGCGGTAGGTCGGCACGCCGAGCACACGCAGCTCTTCCTCGTACCACTCCGCGTCGGTGCCCGCTGCGAACAGCAGCACGATCTCGCCGGGCGCGGCGTCACCTGCATCGATCAGCTCGCGAATCCGGCGCGCGATCGCACGCGCTTCGCCGCGCCGCCAGTGAACATCGCTACCGGAATAGCTCGACTTGTCGGTCACGAGGAGCTCGACCGGAGGGCCGAAGACCGGGTCCGGGAACTCGCCGGAAGCCGTGAGCGGCTGGAACTCATCGCCGAAGTCCGGCTCGAACAGGTGGTTGACGACCGCGAGCACCTCCGGCCGCGAGCGGTAGTTCATCGTCAACGGGAGGACGCCGTCGCCGGCCGCAGCGCGGCGCTCCCGGAACACCTGGACGTCCGCGTGCCGGAAACCGTAGATCGACTGGAACTCGTCCCCCACGAAGAACAGCTCGCAGCCTCCAGGCCCGCCCGACAGGAGGTCGATCAGCTCGCACTGCAGCCGGTTCGTGTCCTGGAACTCGTCGACCATGATCGAGCGGAAGCGGAGCTGCTCGCGCTCGCGAATCGAGGCATCGTCGCGCAGGAGATCTCGGGCACGGAGCTGCAAGTCCTCGAAATCGAGAGCCGACTCGCGGTCCTTGGCCGCCTGGTACGCATCGGCGAAGTCGCGGAGCAGCTCCTGGAGGAGGTCGCGGTCCGCGGCCGCGAGCTCGTCGAGCGCCGCCTGCTCGACAGCCCGCCTTGCCTCCTCGTACGTCGCCGCCCGCTCTCCGCGCAGGCGGAGATCGCCGAGCTCGAACAGGCGGTCTGCGTTGAGGCCCGCGTCGAGCTGGAGCAGCGCTTGCGCCGCCGTCTCGCGCATCTCGGCGCTCGCGGCCTCGTCGTCTGCCAGGCACTGAGCCGCGTCTCGCAGCTCGGCAGCGCGCGCATCGAGGCTCGGCCGCTCGCCGAGCTCGAGGACGAGGTCGCGCCCGGCCGACCGGAGCGTCTCGTAGACGCCCGTGAGCATGCGCCGAAGCCCGCGCCGCGCCGTAGACGGCGAGCAAACGAAGCCGATCCGGATCGTCGTTCGCGCAGAAGCCGGTCAGTGCCGCCTCGAACGCCTCACTGCGAAGGACGCGACCCTGGCTCTCGTCGAGGACGCGGAACCTGGGATCGACGCCTGCCGGAAACGGATGCGAGCGCAGCAGGCGGTGACAGAAGCCGTGGATGGTCGACACCCACGCTCCGTCCAGCGCACGTGAGAGGTCGTGCCGACCGAGCTCGACCAGCTCCGCGCGGATGCGGCTTCGTAGCTCGCCCGCCGCCTTCTCCGTGTAGGTGATGACCAGGATCGAGTCGACGTCGAAGCCCTCGTCGCACACGGCGCGCACGAACCGCTCGACCAGGACCCTCGTCTTTCCCGTTCCCGCCCCGGCCGAGACGAAGACGAGGCCGCGAGCATCCACGGCCCGCTGTTGCTCCGGGTTGAGGTTCATGGGCGCTTCACCCGGCACATGGGCCAGAGCTCGCACCAGGTCGGGCAGTCGCCGCCCTTCGGGTCATGGCGGATATCGCCGGCGCGGAGGCGTTCGACCATGCCGACGGCGAGCTCGCGCGCGCCTTCGACCTTGCTCCAGAACGCCTCCTCCTCGAGGTAGTCGTTCTTCGCGAAGCCGGGCACCCCGTCCTCGCGCGCCTCGGCCCGCAGCAGCCCGCGCGCCCTGCGTCGCCCGGACAGCGGCCGGTAGAGGCCGCCGAGCGGCTCGATCCCGACCAGGTCGCGCAGCACGAGCATGTACAAGGGAATCTGGAGCCGTCGTTCCTGCTCGATCTGCGCGGCCGAATGAGCGTGCTTACCGGCCTTGTAGTCCTGGACGATCCCGCGCGCGCTGAAAGGGTCGACGTCGATGCGGTCGATCTTTCCGGAGAGCGCGATCCCGTCGGCCAGGGCGAGGCCCCGCTGCAGCTCGGTCGCCGAGCGCTCGGAGCCGAAGAGAACCTCGAAGCGCCGAGGCACGAGCGGCGCCTCAGCGGCCGCGTCCTCGCGGACGAACGCCTCGAGATCCCGCCACAGGCCGTGCTTGAGCTCGCGCTCCTGCAGCTCGGTCAGCTCCATGCGCACGCCGTCGATCGCCTCGTCGAGGCAGCGCCGGAGGAATGCGACGGCCTCGTCGATGCGATCGGCGTCGGGCTGCTCGATGCCGAGCTCCTTCGGCAACCCCGAGTAGAAGCGGTACAGCGCCTGATGTGCGATCGAGCCGCGCAGGCGCGCGTCGACGCGCGCGTCGATCGACCTCGGATCGATCAGGCGCTCGAAGAACCAGATCGAAGAGCAGTCCGCGAAACGCTCGAGCTCGGTGACGCTGAAGGTCGCACGCGCCGTCAGCTCGGCGAGGACCTGCGGGTGCGTGAGACGCGTCGGTCGTTCGAACGCGTGCAGCGCGCGCGCCAGCTTCCGATCCCAGCCGTTGGCCCCCGCGACGGCTTGCGCCGACGACCGGTCCTCGGCGGCACGTACCGCTACTGCCCGCAGCCGTTCGCGTTCCGTCGGCGCCCCCTCGAGCGTCCACGTCAGCTCCGAGAGTGGGCGCCGTCGAGTCCAGCGGACGACGTCGTCGCGCGGGAAGAGTGTCTGGACCTCGTCCCAGAACGGGCTCGGCTCCCGTGGTCTGCCCTCGTCGGTCGCGGCCTCACGGACGAGGTAGACCCGTCGGGTTGCGCGCGTGCAGGCCGTGTAGAAGAGATAGCGGTCGCGCGCGACCTGGTCCGGGCGGGTCAGCCGCGCCCGACGCCGCTCGTCGAGCACGCGGCGGTCGTCGTCGGCGAGGAACGGCGACTCGTGTCCGCGTCGTGGCAGGCCTCCCTCCTCGAGGCCGAGCACGAACACGACCTCGAGTCGACGCGTCCGGGCTCGCATCAGGTCGAGGACCGCGACGCGCCCGGCTTCGCCGCTCCGCGCGAGTCGAACCTCTGCGCGTTCGAGCGCGGCGAAGAGCTCCTCCGGCGCGAGCGGGCCGTCGAGCTCGTCCCACCCGCGAAGGTCGGAAACCACCCGCATGACGGCGTCGTGCGCGCGGACATCCTGGCGCGAGAGCTCCCCGACAGGCGGCGCTTCGAGGCCGTACGCCGAAGTGAGCATCTTGGACGCGAGAGCCGCGACGCCGTCGAGGACGGTCGGCGCGGATCGGAGCGCCTCGAGTACCGGCAGCGGCTGACCGTCTCGAAGGCGGACCGTCTCTTCCTCGACACGCTCGGCGGACTCGACCGCACGGCCGCGCAGGCGTCCTTCGAGGAAGTCGACGTTCTGCCGGGCGAGGCCCGAGTACGGCGACCGCAGGAACGCGTAGAGGTCGGCGCGCCCGCCGCCGCGCCAGGCGAAGCGCAGCAGGCTCAGCAGCGCCTGGCCGTAGGCCGTCTTGTCGAGCCGGGCATAGCTCTCGACCGCGTAGGGGACCCCGAGCGTCCCGAGGGCGGCCTCCAGGGACGCTTGCCAGCGTTCGAGTGAAGGGCACACGATCGCGATCTGCTCGGGGCGAGTGCCTCCGCGGATGAGCGTGAGCAGTTCCTCGCCGACGAGCTCGAGCGCGCCTCGCGTGCCCGCGCCCTCGAAGAAGCGAAGCGCTCCCTCGATCGGCGGCGGCGAGGGCGACTCGTTCTCGGCGAAGAGCGCCCGCTCGAGGTACGCGAGTGCCGGCTCGGCAACGGCCGCGAAGCTCGGCGGGAGCTCCTCGATCCGTCCGTCGGCCAGTGAAGTGAGGTCGTCCATCGTGCGGCTCAGGGACTCGAAGGCGGGTCGCCCGGGTTCGTAGGGGATCGAGACCGTCACGTCGCTTCGGCCCGACAGCGCCTCCAGCAGCGCCCACTCGGCGCCGGTCAGATCCTCGAAGCCGTAAGCGAAGACCGGCTCGCCGGTCCAGGCGTCCAGCTCGTTCGCGACCCGCTCGGCGGCGTGGCGGCGCAGCAGGTCGCGGTCCCAGAGATCGAGCCGGTCGAGCTCCGCCCGATAGGCCGCGTACAGCCCGCCGAGCTCGCCTTCGAGATCGTTGGGATCGAGGAGGGCCGACTCGAGCTCCCCGACGGCGGCGAGCAGTGCATCGGCGAAGCCGCCGAACCGCGCCGACCTGCCGAGGCCGTTGAGCGAGCGGCCCGCGAGCGCGCGCCTGACGACGAGTGCGCGCTGTGCGGCGCTCGCAACGCGACGGGTCGCACCACCCTCGCGGGCTATGCGCTCGAACAGATCGTCGAACGTGCCGATCGACCCCGCCAGCAGCGCAGGCTGCAGTGCCAGCAGCTGCCGCTCGACGAGCTCGACGTCCGACCGGTTCGGCACGATCAGATACGGCTCCTGCGGAAGAACGTCGAGATACCGGCGCAGCAGGAGCGCCACCTTCCCGGCGTTGGCCGGGCCGGTGATGACGTGCAGACCCAACCGATTCACTCTACTCAGGGGCCCAGACGGCCTCCGAGCGTGCTCCCGCTACGAGCGGGAACTACTACGCCGCAGCAGCAGACTTGGGGCGCCGGCCACGGCGGGCGACCGCCTGGCCGGGCATCTTGCCCGCGCAGGCGTCACAGAGATCGGCCTGCTTCGAGCCGCGTCGCGCATCGGTGAAATTGATCCGCATGACGGCGCCTTTAGCCTCGTCGACTTCCTTGCCGCAATTGTCGCAGACGAGCCTCGTTACACGTGCCAACGCTTTTCCTCCCAAATAGACGCTTTCCCGCGTCTTAGCTTAGCCAAAAAGCGACGAAAAACTAAGCGGCAGCGCGTCGCCGCTTAATTCGCCAGGAACGGAGGAGGCTGAGCAGGGCCTGTTCTTCGCGGTCGAGTCCGAGATCGCGTGCTCCGACGACGCGCAAATGTCGCGGGCGGAAATCGTCGATGGTTGTCCCGTCGAGATACTGGTCGATCACCGCAGGGCTCACGTACGAGCTGCGGGCAACAGCAGGCGTGTTCCCGAGCTCCTCGCCGACGCGGCGCATCACGGCGGCGATGACGCGTTTCGCCTCTGCCTGCGTCTCGGGCGACGCCGCGCTCGGCGAAGGCGATCGCTGCGATCAACGTCCCGCCCCAGGTGCGGAAATCCTTGGCCGTGAACTCGTCGCCGAGATACCTCCGAACGTAGGCGTTCAGCCGGGCGCCCGTGAGGTTGTAGAGGTCTCCCTCCCACTCGTAACGGAAGAGCCTGCGACCTCCTGGAAGCTCGAGCAATTCCGCTGATCGCAGCCGCGAGCTCGTCGTCGACGAGCGTCGTCCGCACGACGGCACGATGCTTGCCGCGAAAGTCGAACATGATCCGCGTGCCGCGCACGCGAACATGGCTCTTCCGCAGGGTCGTGATGCCGAACGTCCGGGACTCCTTCGCATAGCGCTCGGTGCCGACGCGGAACCAGCCGCGGTTGATCAGCCTCGTCGCGATCGCCGCGACGCGCTCGCGATCCAGCGAGTCATTGTCCATGTGCCTCGACATCGCCGCGCGCAGCTCCGGCAGCTTTTCGGCGAACCGGATCAGCCTGTCGAACTTGGCCTGATCCTGCTGCGCGCGGAAATCCGAGTGGTAGAGGTATTGCCTCCTCCCTGCTGCGTCGACGCCGGTTGCCTGCAGCTTCGCTGCCGGCTTCGGCGAGATCCAGACGTCCTTCCAGGCCGGCGGGATCACGAGCGAGCGGATCCGCTCCAGCTGGTCCTCGTCCGAGATTCGCCGCCCGCGCGCGTCGAGATAGCGGAAGCGTCCGCGCGACCCCTCTCGTCTCCAGCCCCTCGTCCTCGGCATGCTCAACGCTAGTGTCCGAACCCGTGGACGCCAAAACGATCGTTGTGCTCGAAGGTGACGAGACCGGGCAGGAGCTGCTCGAGGAGGCGCTGCGTGTATTGGCTCCGGAGGTGACGGGACTCCAGCTCGAGTTCCCCCGCTTCGACCTTTCGCTTGCGGCCCGTCGCGCCACGAAGAACCAGGTGGTCTATGAAGCGGCCAAGGCGATTCGCGACCACGGTCTCGGTCTCAAGGCCGCGACGATCACGCCGGAAGGGCGCGACGACGTCGGGTCGCCGAACCGGATCCTCCGCGAGGAGATCGGGGGCAAGGTGATCGTCCGCACCGGTCGACGCATTCCAGGTGTGGTGCCCTTCGGCGGCGTGCACGCGCCGATCTCGATCGTGCGGATGGCCGTCGGTGACGCTTACGGTGCCAAGGAGTGGCGTGAGGGCGAAGGTGACGAGGAGGTCGCCTTCCGCACCGAGCGAATCGAGCGCGGGATCTGCCGTGCGGTCGCGGAGTTCTCCTTTCGCCAGGCAGAGCAGGTCGGCGCGAAGGTGTTCGGCGGCCCGAAGTACACGGTCAGCCCGACCTACGAGGGGATGCTCAAGGAGGAGATGGATGCGGCCGCTGAACGGCACACGCATGTTCCGTACGAGCCGCAGCTCATCGACGCGACGTTCGCGCTGCTGATCGCGTCGACCGGGGATCCATTGGTCATCCCGGCGTTGAACCGCGACGGCGACATCCTCTCCGACCTCGTCCTGCCGCTCTTCGGCTCGATCGCCGGCTCGGAGTCGCTGCTCGTCGCGTTCGAGGACGACTACCAGCCACGGACCCTCATGGCGGAGGCCGCGCACGGAACCGCGCCGTCGCTCCTCGGCAAGAACGTCGCCAATCCGATGGCGATGATCCTCGCGGCCGCCGCGCTGCTCGCCTACGGCGACGAGCGCGCGCAGCAGGTCGCGCGCGCGATCCGGGAGTCGTGTCTCGAGGCCGTGTCACAGGGGATCCGCACCGCGGACCTCGGCGGCCATGCGGGCACGACCGAGTTCACGGACGAGGTGATCCGTCGCGTGAAGTCGAAGCTCGAGGTCTGGGCCACGCTCTAGCTCGACGCCCAGATGCCCGCGATCGGCCGCGCCGTCGCCGACCGGCCGAGCAGCGGGAGCCCCCAGGCGTCCTCGATGGTGCGAAGCACGCCGTAATGGCCCGTGACGGCCCCGTAACGGGCGCCTCGCCGCACCGCCGTGCCGAGGGCGAGCGCGGCCGTATGGCCGCCGCCGCGAACGTTCGTCGACCCTTCGTCGAAGAGCACGAAGACGACACTGTTGCGGGAGGCCGAGCAAGGGCGTGACGGTCCGGCGAAGCCACGAGTCGCCGACCGCGACCGAGCAGTCGTGCATCGAGTTGCAGAGGTCCGGGACGACGAACGCGAAGTCCGGTAACCGTCCGGCTCGCAGATCGGGGGCGAGCTCGCGTAGCGGCACGATGCGGTCACGGCGGTCCGCGTTCCCCGCGATGCTGCGGAAGTACGCGAACGGATTGTGCTTCTTGGCGTAGCGACCGCTCGAGCCGCCGAGGAATCCGCGCGACGGCAGTCCTTCGGCATAGCTCTTCCACGTCTTGCCCGACGCTTCGAGCGTGTCCGCGAGATTCGGAGCGTTCACGGTGCAGCGAGTGCAGTTGCTCTTGATCCCACGCGTGGAGCCGGAGACGAGCGCGATGTAGTTCGGAAGGCTCGGATGCGTGACCGCGTAGTAGCGCGTGAGACTGGCGTATCGGCGTGCGTAGGAGTTGAACGTCGGCGCGGCTGGGTTTCCCAGCACGCTCGACGCTTCCTTGTTCTCGAAGACGACGACGATCACGTGCGCGAATGCCGGTACCGGTGCCGGCTTCGCCCGCGACCAGCCGACGAGCAAGAGAGCGACTATTGCCGCTGCGATCGTGGCTGTCGTGCTCGATGAAGCGGTCACCTTCTGCTCAGGCTACCGGCGGTTCTTCCGGTGACATGCGTGGATGTCCGGGTCGCGAGCACCAAGCGATGCAAGGACGCAGGGAGCGCTCGGGCTTGATTGCCCGAGCGCGACTGAGGACGCGGCAGCGCGCCGCGTGATCGCGGGCCGGACACCGCGACATGTCGCCGGGAGAGCCGCATAAGATCGCCACGTGCGAATCGGCGTCCCGCGCGAGCACGAGCCAGGCGAGCGCCGAGTGGCCCTCGTTCCGGACCTCGTTTCGCGACTCGTTCAGGACGGCTTCGAGATCCTCGTCGAGCGTGACGCGGGCGTCGCCGCTTCGTTTCCGGACGAGCTGTTCGTCGAGGCCGGCGCCCAGGTGTCCGATGCGGTGTGGGAAGCAGAGGCAGTCGTCAAGGTGCGGAAGCCGTCCTTGGACGAGATCGAGCAACTCGGAAGCGGGCAGCTGTTGATCGGATTCCTCGAGCCGCTCACGGACAAGGCAGGGATCGATCGACTTGCCGAGCGTGGCGTGACGGCGTTTGCAATGGAGTCCATTCCGCGAATCACGCGCGCGCAGCCGATGGATGCGCTGTCGTCACAGGCGACGGTGTCCGGCTACAAGGCGGTCGTGATCGCGGCCGATCGTCTCCCACGCTTCTTCCCCATGCTGATGACCGCTGCGGGGACCGTCGCGCCCGCGAAGGTGCTCGTGCTCGGTGCCGGCGTCGCGGGCCTGCAGGCAATCGCCACCGCGCGCCGGCTCGGGGCAGTCGTCGCCGGTTTCGACGTGCGTCCCGTCGTTCGCGAGCAAGTCGAGAGTCTCGGCGCGACCTTTCTCGACCTCGGCGTCATCGGGGAAGAAACGGCGGCCGGGTACGCGCGAGAGTTGACCGAGGAGGAACAGCGACGGCAACAGGAGGAGCTTGCCGCGCGGATCCCCGAGTACGACGTGGTCGTGACGACGGCGCTCATCCCGGGCCGACCGGCGCCCAAGCTCATCCCGGAGGAGGCTGTTGCGCGGATGCGGCCAGGCTCGGTGATCGTCGACGTCGCCGCTGAGGCCGGCGGGAACGCCGAGGTGACGGAGCCCGGCGAGGTCGTCGAGCACCACGGCGTGACGGTCGTGGGCACGACGAACCTCCCGTCGACCATGCCGTACCACGCGAGCCAGCTCTACGCCCGCAACGTCTCGGCGTTGCTGCAGCATCTCGCGCCGGGCGGTCAGCTGAACCTCGACTGGGACGACGAGATCACTGCGGGTGCGTGCGTCACACGCCGGGAGCTGGTGACGGGGTGAGCCACGGACTTCTCCTGTCCTTCGAGATCACGATTCTGGTGCTCGCGATCTTCCTCGGATTCGAGGTGATCTCGAAGGTTCCGACGATGCTGCACACGCCGCTGATGTCCGGCACGAACGCCATCCACGGGATCGTCATCGTCGGTGCGATGCTCGTCGCCGGGATGGGTCACAAGGACACGCTGACGACGGTCATCGGCCTCGTCGCCGTCGTGCTCGCATCCGCCAACGTCGTCGGCGGGTTCGTCGTCACCGACCGCATGCTCGAGATGTTCAAGAAGCGGGAGCCGCCTGAGCGGAAGTCTTGAGCAGGGAACTAACGAATCTGCTGTACCTGATCACGATCGTGACGTTCGTGCTCGCGTTGCGATTTCTCTCGAACCCCGCGACGGCGCGCCGAGGCAATCAGATCGGCGCGATCGGGATGCTCATCGCGATCGTCGTCACGTTTGCGCAGAACGAGATCGTCAGCTACTGGGAGATCGCCGTCGGGATGGTGATCGGCGGCACCTTCGGCCTGGTCGCCGCACGCAAGGTGCGGATGACGGCGATGCCGCAGATGGTCGCCCTCTTCAACGGCGTCGGTGGCGGCGCCGCCGCGCTCATCGCGCTCGCGGAGTTCCACAACCGCGCACCGGATCCGGGGACGCTGAAGACCGACATCAGCTTGTCGATCATGCTCTCCGCGATCATCGGCAGCATCTCGTTCTCCGGCTCGATGGTCGCGTTCGCGAAGCTCCAGGAGCTGATCGCCGGACGGCCGATCGTCTATCCCGCGCAGCAGCTGTTGAACGCGCTGCTGTTTCTCGCCGTGCTGGCCGCCGGGATCGCGATCGCCGCGGGAGCGGAGCAGCAATGGCTGATCTGGGCGCTGGTCGGCGGCGCGTTGCTGTTCGGCGTTCTGTTCGTCCTGCCGATCGGCGGCGCGGACATGCCGGTGGTCATCTCGCTGCTGAATGCCTTCACCGGGCTCGCCGCCGCGGCAACCGGCTTCGAGCTCGAGAACAACGTGCTGATCGTCAGCGGCATGCTCGTCGGCGCGTCGGGCACGTTCCTGACGATCATGATGGGCCGCGCGATGAACCGGTCGATCGCTGAACGTCCTCTTCGGGGCGTTCGGGCAGCTCGCCCCGGCGGGCGCCGTCGCGGCG
The DNA here is from genome assembly GCA_963759365.1 of uncultured Actinomycetes bacterium. Lineage (GTDB taxonomy): Bacteria > Actinomycetota > Thermoleophilia > Gaiellales > Gaiellaceae > 3-1-20CM-4-69-9. The sequence continues at coordinate 3,326 of CAVWYX010000003.1, read as the reverse complement.
GCCGGCAGCACCGACGGTCAGGTGCGCTCGGCGAGCGCGGAGGATGTCGCCGTCATGCTCGCGTACGCCCACAAGGTCGTCTTCGTGCCGGGTTACGGGATGGCCGTCGCGCAGGCGCAGCACGACGTCCACCGGCTCGCCGAGATGCTCGAGTCGCGCGGCGTCGAGGTCTCGTTTGCGATTCACCCTGTCGCCGGGCGCATGCCGGGGCACATGAACGTGCTTGCTCGCCGAGGCCAATGTTCCTTATCCGCAGCTGCAGGAGATGGACGACGCAAACGCGGAGTTCTCGCACACGGACGTCGTGCTCGTGATCGGCGCGAACGACGTCGTCAACCCGGATGCGCGCAGCAACGCCGGCAGTCCGATCTACGGAATGCCGATCCTCAACGTCGACGAGGCGCAGCAGGTCGTCGTGCTGAAGCGGAGCATGAATCCCGGCTTTGCCGGGATCGAGAACCCGCTGTTCCTCAACCCGAAGACCGTGATGCTCTTCGGGGACGCGAAGGACTCGATCGAGAAGGTCACGTCGTTCGTGAAAAACCTCTGACGGGAATCGGCGCACATCTGTTCGACAGACACGCGCGTCACACCGCTGTATCGTCGATCCCGAGGGTGGCGGGCAATTCACCCCACCCTGGGTGGGGGCGTCGCGCGCGCGCGCGCGCGTGCACCAGGACAAGCACGGACCCGCGCTTGGCTGGCAGGGCTGATCCCTACGATTGACGCGTGATCTCGAAGGTTCTCTTTTGGGGCTCGCTCGGAGCGATCGCATGGACGCAGGCGGGCTATCCGGTTGCGGCGGCGGCGCTCGCACGTCTGCGGGGCCGGCCGGTCCGCAAGCGTGACGAGACCCCGCCCGTCGCGCTGATCGTCGCAGCGCACAACGAAGAGGGCGTGATCGAGCGGCGGCTGGACAACCTGCTCGCCCTCGACTACCCGGCCGAGCTCCTCGAGATCGTCGTGGCCTCCGATGCCTCGACCGACAACACCGACGAGCTCGTCGAGCGCGTCGCCGCGCGCGAGCCGCGTGTGCGGCTTCTGCGCTGCCCGCGCGGCGGCAAGGTCGCGGCCCAGAACCTGGCCGTCCGCGACACGAGGGCCGAGATCCTCGCTTTCTCAGACGCCAACGCCCAGTGGAAGCCAGATGCTTTGCGCCGCCTCGTCCGCAACTTCTGCGGACCCCGACGTCGCATATGTCTGCGGGGGACACTTCTACGAGGCGGCGGACGGAACGAACCGCGAAGGCACGTACTGGCGCTACGAGGCCTGGCTACGGCGAAGCGAATCGGCGCTGGGTTCGATCACCGGCGGGATCGGGCCGATCTACGCGGTACGCCGGTCCGACTACGTCGACGTCGACCCGCGGTTCGGCCACGATCTTGCGCTGCCGTATCTGATGGTGCAGCAAGGACGGCGCGCGGTCTTCGAGCCGGAGGCGGTGGCCTGGGAGAAGCCCTCGCGCGACATCGAGGACGAGTACCGCCGGAAGGTGCGCATGTTCGAGCACTGCTGGCTGATCGTCCTGCGCGGCAAGATGCTCCGCCGGCTCGGGCCGACGTACCTCTTCGAGATCGTGTCCCACCGTCACCTGCGCTATGCGAGTGGCCTGCTGCACCTCATCCTGCTCGGCTCGTCCATCGCCCTCGTCGCGCGCAAGGGCTCGTGTACCAGCTCGCTCTCGCAGCGCAGCTCCTGCTCCTGCTCGCCGCCGCGCTCGGCGTCGGAATCGCGCGCTACTACGTCCTGGTCACGTGGGCGACGGTCGTATCGCTCGTGCGCTATCTGCGTTTCGGCGTGCCGGCAGTCTGGGCCAAGGCGGAGGGAACGCGATGAACCGCGTGCTCGACGTCGGAGCGGCCGGACTCGGTCTCGCCCTCGGCGAGCCCGCTGTTGGCGGTTGCGGCGCTCGCGATCAAGCTCGAAGACGGTGGCCCGATTCTGTACCGGCAGCGGCGCGTCGGGCTGAACGGCCGCGAGTTCGACCTCCTCAAGCTGCGGACGATGGAGGTCGGCGCGGAGCTCAAGGGCGCCGGCCTCGCGGTGAACGAAGGCGATCCCCGGATCACGCAGGTCGGCCGCGTGCTTCGGCGGCTGTCGCTCGACGAGCTTCCGCAGCTCTGGAACGTCGTGCGCGGGGACATGAGCATCGTCGGGCCGCGGCCGACACTCGCCTACCAGGTGGAGCGGTACACGCCGCGCCAGCGGCGGCGGCTCGAGGTCAGGCCCGGCATCACCGGGTGGGCGCAGATCCACGGCCGGGCGCGCCTGCCGTGGAGCGATCGGATCGAGCTCGACGTGTGGTACGTCGAGCACCGCTCGCCCTGGCTCGACCTGCAGATCCTCGCGCGCACGCCGCGCGCGCTCTTCGCCGGGACGTACAAGGGCGAGACGGGCGGCTGGCGCAGCTTGATCCCGTTCTTCACCGGCGCGCAGGTTCGCGCGGCGGTGTCGCCTGAGCGCGCGCTCGAGGCGGTGCGCGACGCGTTCGTCGCTTACGCGCGCGGCGAGTGGACGATGCCGCCGAAGGTCTACGTGCCGGCGTACCCGGCAGGTGACTTTCGCGCGATGCCCGCGCTCGGAGCGGGTCACGCGCTGCTGAAGTGGGTGACGTCGTTTCCCGGTAATCCGGCGCAGGGCCTGCCGACCGTGACCGGTCTCGTGCTGCTGTCCGATGCATCGAACGGGATGCCGAAGGCGGTCCTCGACGCGGGCGCCGTGACGGCGCTACGAACCGGCGCCGCGGCGGTGCTTGCAGCAGAGACGCTCGGGCGGCGGACGCGGAGACCGCGGCCGTGATCGGCGCGGGCGTCAACGGCGAGGCCGTGGCGGAGACATTCGTTGCGCGCGGCCGGCGCGTCTTGCTGTGGGACGTCGATGCCGGCGCGCGCGAACGAGGTCGCCGCCCGCGTCGGCGCGGAGGTCGCGAGCTCACCGAGAAGAAGCACTGGCAGCCGATCTGCTCGTGACCGTCACGCCCGGTCGCGAGATCGTGCTCGAGTGAAGGCTCCCTCCAGCCCGGGCAGCACGCGAGCCTCATGGGCGCCGACGGCCCGGGCAAAGCGGAGATCGCGGTCGAGGAGCTCGCGCGCGTTCGCGTCTTCTGCGACGACTGGGAGCAGGCGAGTCACAACGGCGACATCGTCCACGCCGGTGGAAGCGGGCCGACTGAGCAAGGGAGACGTCGCTGAGCTCGGCGCAGTCCTGGCAGGGACGGCGGAGGGACGGCGAAGCGCCGACGAGGTCACGGTCTTCGACTCGACGGGCCTTGCGATTCAGGACCTCGGGATTGCGCTCGCAGCGCTGGAACAGGCGGATCGCCTGAA
>CAVWYX010000002.1:0-464953 GCA_963759365.1 uncultured Actinomycetes bacterium | reverse complement strand
GACGGCCGGCCCATTAACGACTCTCGCCTTCGATGTAGGAGCGATGCTTGAGGCGCCAGCCGGCGGTTAGATGGTGTGGACGGGCCGTCGGATCCTCATAGGACAGTTGCAGCTCGAAGTCTGTGAGCGATTCGTGAGGGCCAAAGATGAGCGCAGCGCGCCGTCCCGGGGCGAGTACGCGCATCGCTGCGTAGTCGACGCTCGGGCGGTCACCGGAATTGGTGGTCAGCTTGGCCGTGATGTTGATCGCCGGCCCAAGGCCGGCGTTTTCGATCGGGACGATGAGACGGCCTCCTGCCAGTTGCGGAATGGCGGGGTGGCTCTCGCCGATTGCGCTGACGTGCCCTGTGGAATCATCAATCGGCACGACGAGTGGCGACGAAAGCTGTTGCAGCGCCTTCACAGCGTCGGAATGCTGGTTACGCCAGATCTCGAGGATTAGCATCGCCGCTGCAACGCCGACCGAGAACGCTGAACGGCAGTCCCGAGACTGCCCCCGCCTTGTCACAGTGGCTGGTCAGCGAGGTTCGCCGACGCGATGACGTAGGTTCCGGGTGGAGCGGAGGTGAGGAGCTTTGCCGCCTGGGCACCTGCCTCGTCGACATGGATGGCGTCGTGGTCCGGCTCGCTGTGCCAGGTACCCGGCCCCCAGAGTCTGGCGAAGCGCAGAATCAAAACCTCGAGGGGAGAGATCAACGCTGTTCGCTCCATCTCCTCGAGCGCCGTCATGGCGCTGCTTTCAAGGCGAAACGAAACGCTCTCCACGACGAGCCGCCGCGCTTCCACGCCCATGGCAGCTCTTGCGAGATTCGAACCTCCCTCGCGTCGTACTCTGTTGTTCGCTTCGCCGACTCCGGAGGAGAGTTCAGAGAGGAAGTTGACCACGACCTGCGGCTTCGTCTCTTCGGCGACACGGAGCAACCTTTCGTAGTCGTAGACATCACAGACCACGCCGTAGGCACCCAGTGCTCGAAGTGCTTCCAGCTTCGCTCGCGTCCTAGTGAGGCCGACGACGTCGTGACCATCGAGGTGCGGCAGCGTCGCGCGGCCGAGGACACCGCTCGCGCCGGCAAACAGGATACGCATCTGAGATCGGATCATGACTGCAGACTCATGGCGGTGGGCTAGATCGAACTCCCTCAAGCCCTCTGCTTGCCTGCGCGGCGCATTGCGTCAAGCCGGAACGCCTGCTTGGTGACGCTTTTGGACAATCTCTTCCAGAAGCTGAGTGAAGGAAGCGCGGAACTTTTCGATTCCCTCGCGCTCGAGAGTGGCGACGACGTCGTCGTAGTCGATGCCGGCCGCGTACAGCTGGTTGAAGAGGTGATTCGCGTCCTCCAGGTCGGACTCGAGCGTTAGCGCAACAAGCCCGTGGTCTTGAAAGGCGTGGATCGTATCGCTGGGCATTGTCGAGATCGTCTCCGGTCCGATCAGTTCCTCGACGTAGAGCGTGTCTCGAAGGCTTGGATCCTTGGTCGATGTCGAGGCCCACAGGCATCGCTGCTTGGTCGCCCCGCTCGCAGCCAGTGTTTCCCAGCGCTCGCCGGTGAACAGCTCCTTGTATTGCTGGTAGGCGAGCTTGGCATTGGCGATCCCGAGGCGGCTTTTGAGATCGTCGCGGCCGATCTGGCCGAGACGGTGGTCGGTCTCGGTGTCGACGCGGGAGACGAAGAAGCTGGCGACCGAATGGACCCGGCTCGGATCGCCGCCGGCGGTGCCCAGCCGCTCGAGTCCGCGCAGGTAAGCCTCTGCAATCTGGCGGTGTCGGCTGAGCGAGAAGATCAGGGTCACGTTGATCGAGTAGCCGCGAGCGGTCATCTCCTCGATCGCCGGGACGCCGGCGTCGGTGGCGGGGATCTTGACGAGCAAGTTCGGCCGGGCGATCGCCTCGTGGAAGTGCGTTGCTTGCGCGATCGTCGCCTCGGTGTCGGCCGCGAGGGTGGGCTCGACCTCGATCGAGACGTAGCCGTCACGGCCTTGTGTTCGGTCCCAGACCGGCCGGAGGAGATCGCAGGCAGCGGCGACGTCGTGGAGAGCGAGGCTGAGGAAGATGCTCTCGGCGTCGCCTTCGGTGCTGGTGGCGATCTGTTCGTCGTAGGCGTGCCCGTGCGCGAGCGCCTTCTGGAAGATGCTCGGGTTGGAGGTGACGCCGACGACGGCGTCCTCATCGACGGCCCTCGCGAGCGAGCCGGATTCGATCAGATCGCGCGAGAGGTAGTCGATCCAAACGCTCTGCTCGAGCGCCGACAGCTGATGCAGACGGGATTTCATCGTGACCTCCCGCCGACGAGCTCCCGCTCGAGCGCGTCCATCGGCGCGTGCTCGGCGATCAACTTGATCGCGCGCAGCGCCACTAGGCCGCCGCCGGCGATCACGAACTCAGACTTCTTCATCGGATTCCTCCTCCTGGCGCGCGCCTTCGCTCGCCGAGCAGCGTTGTCTACTGCCTGCCGGAGCGCATGTCGAACCGGGCGATGCCACCCGCGAAATCACTGTCAGCATCTTTCGATGAGCCGAGGCCGAGGCGAGCGATGCCGCCCGAAAACTGCGTCTCGCTCCAGCCATCTCGTCGCCCGTTCGCCGAGCTCAGATCAGCGGCCGGTGGCACGACAACAACTGGGCAGGGTGCACGCCTCGAGACCTCAGCCGAGATGCTGCCGAGCAGGGACGAGCGCGGCCCGGTCGAGCCGATGACGATCAGCGATGCCTTCTCTGCTTCCGCGGCGGCTACGAGCCGGTCGGCCGGATTGCCGATATCGACGAGCCAGCTGGCGCCGCAGTCCGCCTCGGTCGCGCCACCGGACATGCGCTCGAGCCGTTCGGCGATCGCGCTGATCTTCGGTTCACGCCCAGCATCCTCGACTACAGAGAGGAACACCAACCCGAGCCCGAGTTTGCTGCTCAAGCTGCGGGCAACGCGGGCTGCTCCCTTGGCCGACTCCGAATCGTCGGCGCTGCAAATGATCGGACCAACCATCTCGAAAACCTCCTTCGTTCGTCTTCTTGGAGGTTGTCCTGGCTCGATCGGGACTGCCATGGGGCGGGGAACCCATCTCAGCGTCGAGTTGCCTCCATCTGCTGAGCGCGCGGGGCCGCAACACGCTGGGCCGCAGCACGACAGCTCGTTGAGGGCTTGGTTCTGGGAGCGTTGGTACTAGCGCGCTACTGCAATAGACAGATCGCGCTCGGCGAGGTGCGCGCGCAACTTGGAGCGAGCGTCGTGCAGCGTCTTGTAAAGGGCGCCGCGCGTCGTGTCGAGACGATCGGCGAGGACGTCAATCGGCACCCGGTCCAGTGTCAGCGCAACGAGTACACGCCTTTGGTGCGGGGTCAGCAGCTCGCCGATCGCCGTTTCCAACGTCGATAGCAGTTCGTTCTGCTCGACCCGCTCATCCGGTGCGAGCTCGACGCTCGCAAACAGGTTCCAGGTATCTGGCTCGAGGGGGAGCTCGCGGGCCTGCCAGCCACGCTTGCGCAGCTTGACGGCCGTCTCGAGCACCGCGAACTTGTAGACCCAGGTCGTGAAGCGGCTGTCGCCGCGAAACTCGTCCAGGCGCGCGAGGACGCTGATCAGCGCGTCGCCAGCGGCCTCATGCGCGATCTCCTCAAGCTCGTCACGCACATGGGGCAGGCGGCCGCACCGGCGCGCCGCCTCGAAGCGTGCGGCGCGCAGGAGCAGGCGTGCAGACGTTCGACCGCCTCATCACGAGTCGCCCCGCTAGCTCGAAGAGAACGGAGCCACTCGCGCGAAGCGACGTCGGCCGGGGGCGTAACAGCTGCGGGCAGCGCCGACATGGACCGCTAGCGATTGCGGCGACGTCGTGCCGAGACAGGCTTCGCCCGTTTCCCAACGAGCTGCTTCTTTGCGAGCCCGGCGGCGATGAGCAAGAGCGCCGCGCTGAGCACGGCGAGCGCCGACGTGTAGGCCTCGAGAGCTTCCATCTTCGCACCTCCTTGTCATGAAGGTTCGCCGGCGCGCATGCGGTGCGCCATTGGGTCTAGACCTCATCTGTGCGGCCACGCTGATCGGCTTGTGAGATGGGGCCGTGACCCGATGGCCGGCCGAGGTCGTCGCCTTCAACATAAGTGCAGAGCGCCAAAGCATTAGAGCGCCTCGGCGCCAGTGCACACGTGGTTGTCGTTAGGAGAGGAGCAAGATGGAACGCGTAGCGATCATCGCCCACCTGAAGGAAGGAAGTGAGCAGCGTGCTGCCGATCTGGTCGATGCCGGCCCGCCGTTCGATCTCGCGGATGCGGGCATCGTTCGCCACAGCGTCTACATCTCGGCGCACGAGGCCGTGTTCGTGTTCGAGGGCCACGAGGTCGAGTGGATCGTCGACCAGCTGATCGACGAACCCTTCCGCTACGAGCTTCAGCGTGCACTCGAGCAGTGGCGGGAGATCGTCGATGGACAGCCGCGAGTCGCGCGCGAGCGGTTCGGTTGGCAGCTCGGCGAGGACGAGTCCATCGCCCCTTCAGCACGTGAAAGGAGCGAGTCATGGGCGTGATCGTCGTCGGCATCGATCACTCGGAAGGGGCCAAGGCGGCGCTGCGGTTCGCGCACGAGGAGGCGCGGCTGCGACAAGCGACGCTACGCGTCGTCCACGCCTGGCAGTTCGGCTATATCGGCGCTACGGGTCTCGAGGGTGGCTGCCCGCTGTGGGGGGAGAGCTCGAGGACTTTCGCAAGGGCGCTGCAGCCGCTCTCGACGAGACTCTGAGAGAAGTCGCAGCCGACACAGACGGCGTGACGATCGAGCGTCGCCCCGAGCAGGGCACGGCCGCCGAGGTTCTCATCGAGGAATCCCGTGGCGCCGACCTTCTTGTCGTCGGCTCGCGCGGACATGGCGGCTTCGCTCAGCTACTGCTTGGCTCGGTTAGCCAGCAGTGTGCGCAGCATGCTTTTTGCCCGGTTGTGATCGTCCGCGGCGCCGCAGCGAATGGACGCGAGGGATCAAGCTAGATGGAGTACGGAATCTTCATCCTGCGCTTTGTCGCCGGCCTGACGCTGGCGGCGCACGGGTCGCAGAAGCTGTTTGGCGCGTTTGGCGGCAGTGGACCCGCCGGGACCCGAAAGTTCTTCGCGGCACTCGGTTTCCGGGCCCCGCTCGCGATGGCCGTCATGGCCGGCGTGAGCGAACTTGGCGGAGGCCTGCTCTTCGCGTTCGGCCTCATCACGCCTCTCGCCGCACTCGCGCTGACGGTCGTGATGCTCAACGCCATCGGCACTGTCCACTTCAAGAAGGGCTTTTTCAACTCAGGCGGCGGCTACGAGTACAACGTGCTGATCATCGCCACCGCGCTGGCGGTCACTGCCACGGGCCCCGGTCGGTTCTCTCTCGACCATGCTCTTGGCTGGACGGGAAGGATCTCCGGTCCCTGGTGGGCATTCGCAATCGGGGTGCTCGCCCCCCTGATCGCGCTGGTGACCTTGACCCTAAGCCGCCGAGATGCGCAGTCTCAAAGCGCTCTCGGCGAGCGATCGACACCCGTTCGGGCGCACAACGGCTAAGGAGCGTCAGTGGACGTCCGCCTGAAGAGGGCCTACGAGCCCGCGTCTGCCAAGGACGGATACCGGGTTCTCATCGATCGTCTCTGGCCTCGCGGTGTCTCCAAGAAGCAGGCCAAGCTCGATGAGTGGGCGAAGGAGCTTGCGCCGAGCAGCCAGCTCAGAGAATGGTTCGGCCACGAGCCCAGCCGCTTCCCTGAGTTCCGCCGCCGCTACATCGACGAGCTCCGCGCGGATGCTCCGCGACTCAAAGACCTCAGACGGCGAGCCAGGATGAGCACGCTCACGCTCGTGTACTCGGCTCACGACAGCGAGCACAACGACGCCGTCGTGCTCGCCGAGGTTTTGCGGCGCGGCCTGCCGAGATCAGAGAAGCGGCGATGACAAAGATCCGACGTCTCCCCGTACGCAGACGCCGTAGATAAGGCACGCCGAATGACACGACCGTCCCCCGCGCGTTCGAACGGACTGAGCAGATGGCCACTGAAGGCGAGTGCTGTGGTCGTGACGTCCGCCGGGGCCATTCTGATCCTCTATGGGCTGATCGTCGGCTTCCTGATCAGGCCACCGGCGCTCGGATGGGTCGGATTCGCGATTTTGTCGACGGTCGTCCTCGGCTTGTGCGCTCTCGCGCCGCTCGCGTTTGAGCGCACGCGCGTCAGCGCGCCGCGGCCCGCCGCTCCCGTTGACCGACAGAAAAGGCTGCTCGTGGTCGCCGACTCACACTGCGATGCGAATGCCCTCTACGACGAGATCCTTGCGAGCCATGGGGACGCCGTCGCCACTCACGTCGTCGTCCCCGTCCGCGTCTCCCATCTCCACTTCGTCACCGATGACGAAAACCAAGAGTGGCGGGAGGCTCGGCGGAGCCTATTGCAAACAGTCGGCTTGCTCCAGCAGCGAGCTGCCGTGGCGACCGGTTCGGTCGGCAGCGACAAACCGCTCGAGTCGATGACCGACGCACTCGGATCTTTCCCCGCCACCCACGTGCTGCTCGCGACGCCGCCCGAGGAGGAGTCGTACTGGCTCGAACGCGACCTGCTGGCAAAAGCTCGTTCGCTTACACGGATTCCTGTTACACAGGTGGTCGTGCCCGCGACGTCGCCGAGAATGCGCACCGCCCTGGATGCCGTCAGACAATGTGGACAGCCTTCGGAAAGGCGGGCGACATGAATTCCGTCCCGGCTCGCAGTCGGAGCGCCGACTCCGCCGCCATCTTCGAGGACGAAGGCGAGCGGCGCGCGCTGCTGCTGCGGATGGGCACCGGCCCGACTGCCTGGGCGTACCTCGACACGCTCGCTCGCGCGGCTCGGATGTCGCGCAAGGCTCTGAGGCCGAAGCTCGAGGCCTTGGAGCAGGAGGGCCTCGTCGCGTCGACAAGCGCCCCTGCCGGCCTCAGATACCGATTGACCGACGAAGGACGCCGCCTCAGGGCTGGATGAGGCCGCGGCGGATCGCGTAACGGGTGAGCTCGACGCGGTCGCGCATCCCGAGCTTGTCGAGGATGTTCTGGCGGTGACGCTCGACGGTCTTGATGCTGATGAAGAGCAGCTCCGCGATCTCCTTCGACGTGTGCGCCTCGGCGATCAGTTTCAGCACCTCGAGCTCGCGCGGCGTCAGGACGTCGAACTGCTCCTCGCCGCGTCCACCGCGCTCGACGTAGTCGCGGACAAGCGTCGTGACCGCTGAGGGATAGAGGAAGGAATCGCCCCGCATCGCGGCGCGGCAAGCGTCGACGATGTCGGTGTCGGCGCCAGATTTCAAGACGTAGCCGGAGGCTCCCGCCTTCAGCGCCTCGAAGAGGAACTGCTCGCTGTCGTGCATCGACAGCATCAGGACGTCGGATCTCGGGCTTGCGCTTGTGCAGCTCGGCGGCGGCCTGGATGCCTGTCATGCGCGGCATCGAGACGTCGAGGATCGCCAGATGGATGTCCTCCTTGAGCGCCATCTCGACCGCCTCGTGGCCGTCCGCGGCTTCCGCGACGACCTCGAGGTCGGGCTTGGCGTCGAGGAGCCTGCGCAATCCGGAGCGGACGACCGGCGAAGTCGTCGGCGATCAGGATCCGCGTCACGAGCGGGATCGGCATCAGCTCTTCACACCCACGGGTTCGTCGACCGGAGTCGTTGGCACCTCGAGGCGCACCTCGACGCCTCCGCGGGACGATTCCTTGATCGCGAGTGCGCCGTCGACGAGCAACGCGCGCTCCCGCATGCTGCGCAGGCCGCCGTGTTCCTCCGGCATCGACCCGTCGAAGCCGCGCCCATCGTCGCCGACGGAGAGGACGATGCTGTCGGGGCCGCGCTCGAGTGCGATCGTCACGCGGCTCGCGTTCGAGTGCCGTGCGATATTGGTCAGGCTCTCCTGCGCGATGCGGTAGACGGCGAGCTCGGTTTCGGGTGCGAGTTTCGGCAGCGAGGGATCGAAGTCGCGCTCGACATCGATGCCGGAAACACGACCGAAAGTTGTTGTCAGCTCGGTGAGCGCGCTGACGAGGCCGAGGTGCTCGAGCATCTCCGGCCGCAGCTCGCTCGAGATGCGGCGCACTTCATCGAGGGCGCGACGGACGGCCTCCTTCGTCCCGTCGATCTCACGCCGATGCTCGGGCGCGGCCTCGGCGATCGAATTGAGCTCGCAGCAGCACGCCGGTCAGTAGCTGACCGACCTCGTCGTGCAGGTCGCGGGCGATCCCGACACGTTCGGCCTCCTGCGCGGCGAGCACGCGCCGGGCGCTCCGCTGGCGTTCGCTCTCGAGCCGGTCGAGCATCTCGTTGAAGGCGTGCACGACTCGGCCGACCTCATCGTCTCGGTCGACCTGCAGGCGCTGTCCCGGGCGCAGCAGGTCGACCGTGTCCATCCGCTGGGCCAGGCGCTCGAGTGGCGCGACTGCGCGCCGCAACAGGAGGGCGTTCGCCGCCACGGTGACCGCGAGCCCGGCGACGATGATCAGCACCTCCGTGAGCGTCGGCGGAGCGTGGATCGTTACCGGCGTGACGACCAGCAGTAGCGCGATCAGCGCCAGGAGGCCCGCGTTGACCGCGAAGATGCGCCAGAAGAGGGAAACGGTACGTGCCTCCATCAGCCCGACGTTAGCGCCGGGCTCCGTTCATGGCCACCGTCTTCTGCGCCTGCCGGAGGCGCGGCGGCGCGATCAGAACCGGTACCGGCGTCTCGGTTTCGAGCTCGTCGGCAAGCCTGCTCTCGAGGCCGCGGCGCAGCCTGCCGCGGGTCCTTCGCGCCGACAACGATCAGATCGGCAGCCTCCTCGGCGGCGATCTGGCCCAAGAGCGAGGCGGCGTCGCCGACGGCCACGCGGCGCTCGGCGCGGCTCCGCCACGCGTGCTCGTCCGCCAGTCGGCCGAGCAGGCGCGCTGCTCCTTCGCGGTCCCCTTCATCGTCACGCTCTCGCCGCCGTCAACGCCGTCACCGTTCGGCGCCGAGCCCTTCGGCGACGTGCGCGAGCACCAGACGCATGCCGAGCCGCTCGGCGAGCTCGACTGCCAGCTCGACCGTTCCGACTGCGTCTTCGCTGTCGGTTACGCCACAGACCAACGTTCCACGCATGGCTTCCTCCTTCGTTATCGGTACCTCCAGAGTCGCGGCAGACCGGCGGTTCCGTTATCGGGTGCGGACCTCATTTCGCCTCGTCGCCGACCACCAGCTCTGACGCAGATGGGCTGATCGAAGCGACCGAAATACACCGCTGGCCCCATGGCTCGACACTCGCGCCGCCAGCAGGATCGACGAGACAGTCCGACCTGACTTCTTCCCTCACAGAGAGGAGCCCAACGTGAACACACTGTCCGCAACGTCCGCTGATAACGGCCTGTTGATCACGGCCGGGGGATACGAAGACTTGCGCGTCGAACTCGAAAGGTTGCGAGGCGGCGTCGGTCCCGAGCTGAGCGAGCGGCTCCGAGACGCTCGTCAGGACGGCCACCTCGCCGACAATCCGCCACTGTTCGACCTGCTCGAGGAGCAAGCACAGCTCGACCTGCGCATCGCCATTCTCGAAGCCCAGCTCGCGGCGGCGCAGATCGCCGCGCCCGCGGCCGACGGCCGCGCCGGGATCGGCAGCCGGGTCCGCGTCCGTGACCTCGAAGTCGGCAAGACCGTGGAGTACGAACTCGTCGGGGCGATCGAGCCCAAGGTCGGCAACGGCCGCGTGTCGATCGCCGCACCCGTGGGAAGGGCCCTCGTCGGCCAGCGCGTTGGCGCCCGGATGGACGTTGCAACCCCGGGCGGGACACTCCCCCTCGAGGTCCTCAGCGTTCTACCAGCGAACGCGCAGCGACTAGCGAGGCAAGCTGCATGAGATTCGCGTCCCCACGACGAACTTTCGTGCCCGGCACGGCACGGGAGGGAGAGTAGGTAGGGATGGCCTTCTCGGAAAGGCTCCCGCACGCATGCCCGGACTGCAACGGCTGCGTGAACCTTGAGAGCATGATTTGCGAGGGTTGCGGATTGGAAGTGCTACCGCACCTGACCACCGTGCCCGACGTCTATGCCCTGCTCTATCCCGACCGTCGAATCGGAGACGTGGACGCGTTCATCGACGATGTTCTCGGCGGGGACAGCTCGTAACCGCTGATCTTCGCTCGCCACGCGCCATGGGGGCGACACGTGCCGAAATGGAGTCGCCACCGGATGGCCAACCTGCTCTTGGTGGACGACGCTAGGGCGGACGAAAGGGGAGCGAATTGGATACGTCAATCGTCTGTGGTGTCGACGAGTCGGCCGACTCTCAAGCCGCCATCGGCGTGGCGGCAAGCCTCGCAGACCGGCTCGGAGCAAGACTCGTTCTCGCTCATGTGGTCGAGGTCGCACTTGTACCGAACGCCGGCGTCGCTGGATCGGGCGGAATCGCGCCTGCACCGATGATCCCTGCTCTGCGCGACGAGCAGGAGGAGGCCGGTGCGAGACTGCTAGAGGCGATAGCGGCCGCGATGGGGCTAGACGACGCCGAACAGCGCGTAGTCGTCGGGTTCCCGGCTGAGCGACTCGCCGATCTGGCCGACGACGAGGATGCCGAGTTGATCGTCGTCGGCTCGCGTGGACGGGGACGGTTCAAGGCCGCGTTTCTCGGCAGCGTCTCGAACAGCCTGGTCGGCGTCGCCCGCTGCCCGGTGTTGATCGTCCCGCCCGGCGCCGGCGCGACGCAGTGATGAGCGCGAGCCAAGTTCTGAACTTGGCTTCCCCGACCGGCGAAGGAAGGACGCGGCGATGAGCGCGACGTTGCTGGCAAAGGACGATTCGACCTCGGCAGAGAGCGCAGCTGAGCTCGTCGTCCGTCCTTCGACCTGTCAGCTCCTCACTGGTCAAGGCAGCGAGCTAGTGGACTTTGACCGCAAGACGGTCGAGGGCCTGCTCTCAGCCGGAAACTTCTTCTGGCTTGATCTTGACAACCCGACTGAAGGCGACTTCGCGATCCTCCGCGACGTCTTCAAGTTCCATCCGCTCGCCGTCGAGGACTCGGAACAGTTCAACCAGCGATCCAAAATCGACGGCTACGACGACTTCGTCTTCATCGTCATCTACGGTGCCGGATCCGCTGAGGACCGGCTCGTCGAGGTGCATTGCTTTTACTCGGACCGCTTCCTTGTCACAGTTCATCGTCAGGCCTGCCCGGTCTTGGCGGAGATCCGCCGGCGCTATGAAAAGCGCGAAGGAGGGATCGAACAACCATCGTTGCTGCTCTACCGCGTGGTCGATGGCCTGGTCGATAGTTTCTTTCCGAGTCTCGCCGCGTTCGACGACCGCATCGACGCCCTCGAGGATGCGATCTTCCTGAGTGCCAGCGACGAGCAGCTCCAAGAGATTTTCCAGATGAAGAGACGACTTGTCGAGATGCGCAAGATCTTGACGCCGCAGCGCGACGCTTTCGCCAGCCTGATGGGCGCTGTTGCCGAGCTTCCCGGACTCGCCGAGCGAGACGAACACTATTTCCGCGACGTCTACGACCATCTGATTCGGATCAGCGATCTGATCGACAGCTACCGCGACCTTCTTACGGGTGCCATGGATGTCTACCTTTCAACCGTCTCCAACCGACTCAACGCGGTGATGAAGCAACTGACGATCATCGCGACAGTCTTTCTCCCGCTGACATTCATCACTGGTTTCTTCGGCCAGAACTTCGACTGGATGGTCACCCACATCCACAGCGGGCCGATGTTTCTTGTCCTCGGAGTTGGCACCGAGATCGCGGCTCTGCTCGCACTCCTGGCGTTCTTCAGACGCCGCGGCTGGTTCTAAAAGAAGGCGACCCTATCGCGTGCGGCAGCTCATGCCGCTAAAGCTGCGGAGAGTACCTCGCAGAGACCCAGGGTCGTGGTGCGCTGACCAGGCGAACATGGGGGCGAGAGCCCATGGATCGGCGAACCGGCGTCGGCGATCGTGAAGGCATGAAATGCAAAGAGCCAAACCCTCAAGACATCGAGTCAGCGACTAGAGACCGAGGCGTGCGCATGAGTGAGCGCACCTTCGACGTCATCATCATCGGGACCGGCACGGCGGGCCGGGAAGCAGCCGGCAGGCTCGCGCAGGCCGGTCTCTCCGTGGCGATCGTCGAGCGCGAACTGGTGGGCGGCGAGTGCGCGTTCTATGCCTGCATGCCTTCCAAATCGCTGCTGCGACCGAACGAAGCGCTGACGGAGGCGAGGCGGATCCCGGGAGCGGCGGAAGCGGCAACCGGCCCGCTCGATGTGGCCGCCATGTTCGCCCGCCGTGACGACGTCGTCCACCATCTCGAGGACTCGTCCTATCTCCCCGGCTTCGAGAGCCAGGGGATAGCGCTGGTGCGGGGGAGCGGGCGCCTCGACGGCGACCGGCGCGTGCGCGCCGGCAACGACGTGCTCGTGGCCGGGAAGGCTGTGATCGTGGCCACGGGGACTGACCCACGTATCCCGCCGATCGAGGGCCTGCGCGAGGCTGAGCCGTGGACCAACCGCGAGCTCACCACGCACGAAACCGTGCCTGCGCGTCTCGCGATCCTGGGCGGCGGATCTGTGGGCGCCGAGATGGCGCAAGCCTGGTGCACGCTGGGCTCGCAGGTGACGCTGATCGAAGCAATGGATCGCCTGCTCGGGCGCGAGGAACCTTTTGCAGCCGAGCAGGTCGAGGTTTCCCTCCGCGAACGCGGGGTCGACGTGCGGCTGGGTGTAAGAGCCGCGAGCGTTCGCCGCGCAGGAGACGGGGAGGTCACGATCGAGCTCGAGGACGGGACCGAAGTGAAGGTCGACGAGCTCGCGGTGGCCGCGGGCCGACAGCCTCGTACCGACGACCTCGGACTGGAGACGGTCGGTCTCGAGCCCGGCCGGTGGATCGACGTCGACGACCAACTTCGCGTGACCGGTGTGAAGGGCAACTGGCTCTACGCCATCGGAGACGTCAACGCTCGTGCGCTCCTCACGCATGTTGGCAAGTACCAGGCACGCGTCGCCGCCGACAACATCCTTGGAAAGAGCACAGCCGCGATCGGTGACGGACCTCGTTCCCCACGAGTGCTCTTCACCGATCCCCAGGTGGCCGCGGTCGGGTACACGCTGCAATCCGCTCAGGACGCCGGGCTGAACGTCAAAATCGTGGAAGCCGGCACGTCCGCCAACGCCGGCGGCAATTTCTACGGCCGCGGAGCGGTCGGCACTACCCACCTCGTGATCGACTCCGACCGGGACATCGTCGTCGGCGCCACGATCACCGGCTCCGAGATCGCCGACTTTCTGCACGCCGCCACGATCGCGATCGTGGGCGAGGTCCCACTCGAGCGCGTAGCCCACGCCATCCCGGCGTTCCCGACGCGCAGCGAAGTTTGGTCCGCCCTCACGGCGCAGCTGGGCTTCTGATGGATCAGCTGACGACCGTCACTGCCGTCGACGAGTTGGGGGACCGTGAGCTGGCCGCCTTCCCGGTCACCGGCAAGCGGATCGCGATCGCAAAGGTCGGCGACGCCTTCTACGCCTTCGGCGACACCTGCACGCACCAGGGATGCTCGCTCGCCCAGGGGAAACTCGGCGGCACAACCGTCACCTGTCCCTGCCACGGCAGCGAGTTCGATGTGACGACCGGCGAGGTCATCCGAGGACCGGCCCGCGAGCCGGTCCAGAGCTATCCCGTTCGGGTCGAGGACGGCCTGCTCCGGGTCGAGGTTTGACGTGAACGATCGCGACGAGCTGACCGAGCTCGCCTTCTGGCGTGAGCTGGCGCAGCAGCTGCGCGTCGATTCCATCCGTGCCAGCACACCGCCGAAGTCCGGGCATCCGACCTCATCGATGTCCGCGGCGGAGCTGATGGCCGTCCTGATCTCGAAGTATTTTCGCTACGACTTCGATCGGCCGGACCACCCCGGCAACGATCATCTGATCTTCTCGAAGGGACACGCATCGCCGCTGCTGTATTCGATGTACAAGGCATGCGGCGCGATCTCGGACGAGGAATTGCTCACCTTCCGCAGCCTCGGCTCACGGCTCGAGGGCCATCCGACGCCGGTGCTCCCGTGGGTGGATGTCGCGACGGGGTCGCTCGGGCAAGGGCTGCCAATCGGAGTCGGTGTCGCTCTCGCGACGAGACTGGAACGGTCGCCTGCTCGGGTCTGGGTGCTCTGTGGGGACAGCGAGATGGCCGAGGGCTCGATCTGGGAGGCGTTCGAGCACGCTGCCTTTTACAAGCTCGACAACCTGATCGCGATCATCGATGTGAACAGGCTTGGCCAGCGCGGCCAAACGATGCACGGCTGGGACCTGTCTTCCTACGTCCGCCGCGCCGAAGCGTTCGGCTGGGCAGCGATCGAGATCGACGGCCACGACGTCGAGGCCGTCGATCGCGCATACGAGGAAGCGCTGTCGACGCGTGGGCGTCCAACCGTGATCGTCGCGCGCACGATCAAGGGCAAGGGCGTCAAGGCGGTCGAGAACAAGGAAAACTGGCACGGCAAACCGCTCGCCGATCCCGAAGCGGCGATCGCCGAGCTAGGCGGTGAGCGGAACATCGCCGTCCATGTCGAGAAGCCGGCGCCCTTCGAGCCGCGGCGTTTCGAGACGGTTTCGCCGGTGCTGCCGCGTTACGAGTTCGGCGAGCAGGTGGCGACCCGCAAGGCATACGGCGATGCCCTGGTCGCACTCGGGAAGGCCGACGGCGCCATCGTCGCTCTGGACGGCGAGGTCAGCAATTCGACCTTCGCGCGACGAGTTCGCGAAGGAGTTCCCGGAGCGGTATTTCGAGATGTTCATCGCCGAGCAGCAGCTCGTCGCTGCCGCGGTCGGGTTGCAGGTGCGCGGGTGGAAGCCGTTCGGGTCGACGTTTGCAGCGTTTTTCACGCGCGCGTACGACTTCGTGCGGATGGCTTCGATCTCACGTGCCACCATCAAGCTCTGCGGCTCGCACGCCGGCGTCTCGATCGGTGAAGACGGCCCGTCCCAGATGGCGCTCGAAGACATCGCTGCGTTCCGCGCGATCCACGGCTCGACAGTTCTGTACCCCTCCGACGCCAATCAGACGGCGAAGCTCGTCGCCGCGATGGCCGACCTCGAAGGCATCTCCTTCCTCCGCACGACACGGGCTGCAACTCCTGTTATCTACGGCGCCGACGAGGCGTTTCCGATCGGCGGCAGCAAGGTCGTGCGTTCGTCGGATGAGGACGACGTCACGATCATCGGCGCCGGCATCACGCTGCACGAAGCCCTGAAAGCCGCGGATGCGCTCGCCCAGGAGGGGATCAACGCCCGCGTGATCGATCTGTACTCCGTGAAACCGATCGACAGGGCGGCACTGCAGGCTGCCGCCAAGGCAACGCACGGGCGAATCGTGACGGTCGAGGACCACTGGGCGGAAGGCGGGATCGGGGAAGCCGTGCTCTCTGCGTTCGCGGGCGCAGATGAGCGCCCGCATGTCTCCATCGTCGCCGTGCGCGAGATGCCGAGCTCAGGCAAGCCGATGGAGCTGCTCGCAGCGGGGGGTATCGATGCGGAGCACATCATCCAGGCAGCGCGGGAGCTCGTGGCGGACGCTCGAAGACCAGCCGTTGCTCTCTAGCGTTCGTTCGCCGCGGGTTTTAAGAGAGAACTGATGTCGGGTGATGGGTCGGCGAGGAGGTCGGAATCGAGCACGACCTGCTGCTTGATCAAAAGCTGGAGTTCCTCTTCGGTTTGCTTCTTCTGGCCGACGGCGAGTGTGGCGACCAGCCGTCCCTGCTGGAGGTAGAAGCCGAGGAGGTTGAGATTTCACAGTGAGCCGCGGACGACGAGCTCGTTGTGGCCGCTGAGATCGCCGAAGACCTTGAGCGTCAGGCCGAAGATCTCGCTGAAGAAGGTCGAGACCGTGTCATAACCGCCGTCGCCCCCCGCGAGTATGCGACCGACCTGGTCGCCCTGGTAGTTGGCGTTCGACCAGTGCTCGATGTGGCGACGACGGTCGAAGAGGGAGTCGTAGAAGTTGGCTACGTCGCCGGCCGCGTAGATGCCGGGCACGGTCGTCTCGAATCGCTCACCGACGACGACGCCATTATCAAGCTCGACGCCGCTCCCTGCGAGAAAATCGACGACTGGCTCGGCGCCGATGCCGGCGACGACGAAGTCGGTCGCCAGCCTCTTGCCAATCTCCGCCTCGATCGAGTCGACGTGGGAGCGGCCGCAAAAAGCAGCAACCTGGTCGGGCAGGAGGAGGTTCACGTCGTGGTCGGCGAAAAACAAGGCGACCTCGCGTTCGAGCTCCGGCTCTTCAAACGCCTGGAAGAGGCCGCCGGCCCGGTTGATGAGCGTGACCTCGAGGCCGATGTGACGGAGTGAAGCGGCCACCTCCATGCCGATGAAGCCGCCGCCGACTACGAGCGCCTCGCGGGCTTGATTTGCGGCCTCACGAATGATGGTCGAATCGGAAAGCGAACGGAGCGAGAAGACTCCGGGAAGGTTGGCACCTGGACTGTCCAGACGTCGGGCTCGTGCGCCGCTCGCGATCAGGAGCTTGCGGTAGCGGTGGCGTAGCCTGTCCTCGATCTCGACAGCACGTTCCCGGCTGTCGACTCTCGCGACCGCCGTCTCGAGGAGGACTTCAACGTCGTTGTCGACGTAGAACGTCGCTGACTCGACGAGCCTTCCACAGCCTCTGTCTCGCAGCGCAGGTAGCGCTTCGACAGCGGCGGACGATGGTACGGGAGACCGCTGTCCTTCGAGACGAGCAGGATTCGCCCCGGGCCGCCCTCGTCGCGGTACGACTTGATCGCCCGTGCGGAGGCCAGCCCATCGCCAACGATCACCAGCTCGAAATCATTCACAGCTCACCGGTCTTCTGGGTGGTTGCGCGGGCCAGAGTGATCTTCTTTTGACCCATGATCGTTGGTGTCTCGGCGGCGGCCGGACTTACGTCCGTCTCGGGCCACTCCAGTTCGCGCAAAACGCTGATCGCCAGGCTCTAGATGGGGCCGCGGCCCGATAGCGGGTCCGCATGGTCGGCTCAATGATTACGAGGACAGATCATCTTTCAAGACGACAGAGGAAGTTGACATAAGCATGAACGGAGCCAGGCGAAGAGGCCGCTTGAGATCAACTGGCCCGCCGGGATCACCAGCGGGTGCACGATGACCAAGGTCGCCATCAACGGCTTCGGGCGGATCGGCCGGAACTTCCTGCGCGCCTCGCTCGAGCGCGGACCCGGCTTTGAGATCGTCGCCCTGAACGATCTCGGCGATCTGAAGCCGATGGCGCACCTGCTCCAGTTCGACTCGATCCTCGGCCGACTCCCCGAGGAGGTTGCGGTCGATTCGGACGCGATCTCCGTCGGTGAGCACCGCTTGCGAGCGTTCTCGGTTCCCGAGCCTGCGGATCTTCCCTGGCGGGAGCTTGGTGTCGACGTGGTCGTCGAGGCGACCGGACGGTTCGAGGAACGCAACAAGGCACAGGCGCACCTCGATGCTGGCGCAGACACTGTCGTGATCTCGGCCGTTGCGAACGATGCTGACGTGACGCTCGTCCTCGGTGTCAACGACGATGCCTACGACCCGACGCGTCACCGGATCATCTCAAATGCCTCTTGCACAACGAATTGCGTTACCCCGCTGGCGAAAGTCATCCATGACGCGTTCGGAATCGAGCGCGGCTTCATGACGACGGTGCATGCCTATACGCCGTCGCAGCCGGTGCTCGACGCGCCGCACAAGGATCTGCGGCGAGCACGTGCGGCCGCGATCAACCTGATCCCAACTTCCACGGGCGCCACGCGTGCCCTCGGTACGGTGCTGCCGGAGCTCGAGGGCAAGATCGGAGGGATCGCAGTCAGGGCGCCGGTCCCGGTCGGCTCGATCGTCGACCTTGTCGTCCAGGTCTCGCGACCTATAGGGCGCGATGAAGTAAACGCTATCTTCAGGGAGGCAGCCGAGAAGGGTCCGCTCGTGGGGATTCTCGACTACGCAGACGAGCCACTCGTCTCAACAGACATTGTCCGCTCTCCGTACTCGTGCATCTTCGACAGTCAGTTGACCATGTCGGAAGGTGCGCTCGTGAAGGTCTTTGGCTGGTACGACAACGAGTGGGGCTATAGCTGCCGCCTTGTCGACCTTGTCGAGCGTTTGCACACAAGGTCGGACACATGACTACAAAGAGGCGCTTGACGCTCAGAGCAGCTCAACGGGTTCCTGGCGGAGATGTTGCTGATCCGGCACTTCGAGGAGAAGGTCGAAGAGCGCTTTCGCGCCGGCGAGCTAGCAGGGTTCCTGCACGCCTGCATCGGACAGGAGGCTGTCGCGGTCGGTGTATGCCAGGCCCTCAAAGACGGCGACGTAATCGCCTCGACGCACCGGGCGCACGGGCACGTGCTCGCGAACGGAACTCCGCCGAACGAGGTAATGGCGGAGTTGTACGGCAAGATCGAGGGCTGCTCGCACGGTTACGGCGGCTCGATGCACCTCTACGACGTCGAGCGCGGCAACATGGGCGCGAACGCCGTCGTCGGAGGTGGCCTACCAGCAACCGTCGGCGCCGCGCTGGCGTTCCAGCTGCGCGCACAGCCGCGCGTCGCGCTCGCCTTCTTCGGCGACGGGGCGACCAACATCGGCACCTTTCACGAGGCTCTGAATCTGGCGCAGCTCTGGCGTGTCCCAGCCGTTTTCGTCTGCGAGAACAACCGCTGGTCCGAATCTACCCCCCAGGTGCAGCACCAACCCATCCGCGACCTAACGCAGCGAGCCGCCTCCTACGGAATGCACACGTTGCACGTGGACGGCCAGGACGTCGAAGCCGCCTACAGCGCCGCCGTCGAAGCGCTCGCGTATGCCAGGTCTGGTCACGGTCCGGTCTTCCTGCTCTGCGAGACCGAGCGCTTGACCGGTCACTACATCGGCGATGCACAGGTGTATCGCGATAAGGAAGAACTGCGGAAACTACGAGAAACGCGCGACCCGATCCGGAACCTTCGCGAGCGGCTTGCAGTCAGTGAGGAGGAGTGGACGCGGCTCGATGCAGAGGCGCAGAGCGTCGTCGACGCTTCGGTCGAGTTCGCCCAAGCTGGCACCGATCCAGGCCCAAGTGACGCGCTCAAGTACGTGTATGCGGACCAGTGATGAAACGCTCCTACGCATCCTGGCTGCGGCAAGGGAGACGCCCGCTATGACGGTGGTCGAGGACCTTGCGCGTTTCGTCGTCACGAGCTCCTGGTCCGACCTCTCGGTGGAGGCGCGCGATGCGCTCAAGCTCCGGGTGCTCGACTCGCTGGGGTGTGCGCTCGGAGCACTCGACGCACCACCTGTCGAGGCTGTCCGCGCAGAGCTCCACGAGTTCGGCGGCCGCCCGCTCTGCGCACTGGTCGGCGGCGGCCGCACCGCTCCCGACCGCGCGGCTCTCTACAACGGAGCGCTTGTCCGCTATCTCGACTTCAACGACTCCTACTTCGCGCCTGGCGAGACCTGTCATCCGAGTGACAACCTCGCACCGGTGCTCGCTGCAGCCGAGTACGCGGACGCCTCCGGGCGTGAGTTACTGACCGCGATCGCCGTCGCTTATCAGGTGCAATGCCGGCTGTCAGACGAGGCACCGGTACGCGCGCAAGGATTCGATCACACCACGCAAGGCGCATATGCAGCCGCCGCCGGGGCGGCGAAGGCCCTGCGTCTGAACGAGCCGGAGACGGCGAACGCAATCGCGATCGCAGGAACCGCGCTGAACGCCTTGCGCGTAACGCGCACCGGCACTCTGTCGCAATGGAAAGGCATGGCCTATCCATTCACCGCATTCGGCGCCATCGAGGCCGTCTTTCTCGCTGCCCGTGGGATCACCGGCCCACTCGAGGTATTCGAGGGCAACAAAGGTTTCATGGACTCGATCGCCGGCCCGTTCCAGATCGATTGGGAAAGCGAGGACCTCGAGCGTGTCGGACGCACCTTCCTCAAGCGCTACAACGCCGAGATCCACTCTCAGTCGGCGCTCGAGGCGACGCTCGAGCTGCGCGACGCACATGGGTTGAATCCGAGCGACGTCGAGCGTGTGGAGCTGGACACCTTCCAGGTCGCCTACGACATCATCGGCGGCGGCGAGGAAGGCGCAAAGAAGGAGATCCGCACGAAGGAGCAGGCCGACCACTCGCTTCCCTACCTGCTGGCGGTCGCGCTCCTGGACGGGCAGGTGATGCCCGAGCAATTCGCGCCCGAAAGGATCGTGCGATCGGATGTTCAGAGGCTGCTGCGGAAGGTCGAGGTTCACCCGGCGGCCGACCTGTCCGCCCGCTTCCCCGCGGAGCACGCCTGCCGGGTGCGCGTCCAGCTCTTCGGCGGCGCGACCCTCGCGGCCGAGAAGCCTGACTACGAAGGTTTCCGGACCCGCCCGATGAGCTGGGAGCGGGCACGGCAAAAGTTCGGCCGGCTCGCAGAGGCGCGCGTGGGGGCCGAGCTCGCGGCGGAGCTGGCTGGGATCGTCTCCGATCTCGACGAGCTGAAGGCGCGCGACCTGACTGCGCTACTTGAACAAGCTGGCGCCCGTGAGCCTACGAAAGGAGAAGTCCGATGACCAATACGAGCTCGGGACGACTCGGCCGATCGCGCGTTCGCGTTTCTGCGTTTGAACGAGCGTCCGGCGAAGCCACGCAGCCGTGGCGTGACCGAGATCCGTGGCCCCTACTACACACCGCTCGGCCGCCGTCAGCTGGAGGACCTGCTGGAGACGATGGGCGCCTATGTCGATACGCTCAAGTACGCCGGCGGCTCGTTCGCGCTGATGCCGGCGAAGGCGGTGCGCGCCCTCAACGAGCTCTGCCACGAGCACGAAGTCGAGGTCTCGACCGGCGGCTTCCTCGAATACGTGCTCAGCCAGCGGGGCGACGCGGTCGCCCGCTACCTGGAGGAGTGCCGCGGGCTGGGGTTCGACATCGTCGAGATCTCGAGCGGCTTCGTCACCCTCCCCGTCGACGACTTGGTGAGGCTGACGAAGGCGGTCAGCAAGGCAGGCCTGAAGGCGAAGCCGGAGGTCGGGATTCAGTTCGGCGCCGGAGGTGCCTCGAGCGTCGAGGCGCTCGAGGCCGAGGGGACCCGCGACGTGGGCCAAGCGATCGAGCTTGCCAAGCGGCACCTCGACGCCGGCGCGCACATGATCATGATCGAGTCGGAGGGGATCACCGAGCTGGTACGGGAATGGCGCACAGACGTTGTCGCGCGCATCGTCTCAGAGCTCGCGCTCGAACAGGTGATGTTCGAGGCCGCCGATCCAGACGTGTTCTCCTGGTATGTCAAGAACTACGGCATCGACGTCAACTTGTTCGTCGATCACAGCCAGATCGTCCAGCTCGAATGCCTCCGAGCCGGCATCTGGGGCACCGAGGACACCTGGGGCAGGATGCTCGCCTACCGCGACCAGCAGGGCGCGAGATCCGGCTGAGCAAGAACGAAAGGACTCAACCATGCAGTCTTGGAACCTCAACGCACGACACGAGAACGACAGGAAAGGGCCACACCAGCTGTTTTCGAGGTCCGGTCTGCGTGTTGACGTGATCGACCTCGCACGGGACGAAGAGATCGGTGATTCTTGGTACGGCGACCGCGTGCTCGTCCAGGTGCTGGACGGAAGCGTCCGCATTACGAGCGGCGAGTACACGACCACCTGCGACGACGGCACACTGGTCGCGCTTGACCCCGGCGAAGCGCACTCGGTGCGTGGCCTCGAGCAGTCGCGTTTGCTGCTGACGTCCACGCCCAGGTCGCGCGGGCATAGCCCTGGCGGTGGTTGAGCTGCCAACGAGCTAGCGTGCTCGTCTCGCCGGCTGCCGCCGCGCGGGTGCCCGCCCCGGCGGCTGCCTGGGCGCGTCGCGCGCGGGCGGCGGTGGGATCGCACGGGTCACCGGTTTCCGTGCAGAGACGCTGATCGTCTGACCATGATGGGTAAGCTCGAGCGGCGCTCCCTCGAGCAGCGAGTAGCGCGCCTGATCGGATTCGACCTCGACCTTTAGCCGCCGTCCGCGAAAGCAGAGGCGGAAGGCCAGTCGGTTCAGGCGCTCTGGCAGGCGCGGAGCGAAGGTCAATGAACCGTCGTGATCGCGCATGCCGCCGAAACCGGCGACAGCGACGATCCACGCGCCCGCCAGCGAGGCGATGTGGAGTCCATCGCGCGTGTTGTGCTCGAGATTGTCGAGGTCGATGAGGGTGGCCTCGCCGAAATAGTCGTAGGCGAGCTCGAGGTGCCCGACCTCCGCCGCGACGACCGCCTGGGTGCACGCCGAGAGCGAGGAGTCGCGGACAGTCAGCGCCTCGTAGTAGGCAAAGTCGCGGGCCTTGCTTTCCTCGCTGAATGCGTCGCCGCGCAGGTGCAGGGCCAAGACGAGGTCGGCCTGCTTGACGACCTGCTTGCGGTACAGGTCGAAGTAGGGAAAGTGCAGGAGCAGCGGGTACTGCTCGGGCGCGGTGTGCGCGAAGTCCCAGGGCTGGTGAGTGGTAAACGCCTTCGGCTTGGGGATGGATGCCCAGTGTTTCGTCGTAGGGGATGAGGATGGCGTCGGCGGCGTCGCGCCAGGCGGCCGCCTCCTCCAAGTCGACGTCGAGCGTCCGTGGCGCGATCCCGGTGGCGTTCGACGGCGTCGGCGGCCAGCCGTAGATTTCGCTGTGCCATCAGGTTGGTGTAGACGTTGTTGTCGGCGATCGCGCTGTATTCGTCGGGGCCGGTGACGCCGTCGATGCGAAAGCGTCCTTCGACGTCGTGGTGACCCAGCGAGCGCCACAGTCGCGCCGTCTCCACGAGAAGTTCGAGCCCGACCTCGCGCTCGAATGCGGCGTCCGTCGGTCGCGGCCTGGTAGCGGCCGACTGCATCGGCGATGTCCGCGCCGATGTGGAAGGCGGCGGTTCCCGCCGGCCAGTAGCTCGAGCACTCCTGGCCGGCGATCGTGCGCCAGGGAAAGGCCGCGCCTGCGAGTCCGAGCAGCCTGGCCCGTTCCCGGGCGAGGCCGAGGGTCGCGTGGCGCCAGTGCAGGGAATCTCGGGCGGCCTGCGGCGCCGTGTAGGTCAGGACGGGCAGGACGAAGGTCTCGGTGTCCCAGAAGACATGCCCGTTGTAGCCTGGTCCCGTTAGGCCTTTGGCTGCGATCGCGCGCCGCTCGCCCCTGGCGCCTGCCTGCAGCGTGTGGAAGAGAGCGAAGCGCACAGCCTGCTGCAGTTCTGCATCGCCTTCCAGCTCGACATCGGCGCGCGCCCAGAAGTCGTCCAAGTAGGCGCGCTGGCCGGCGAGAAGCCCGCCCCAACCGGTGTGCTGCGCTTCGGCCAGCGCCCCGGCGACCTGATCGCGGAGCGCCGCGCTCGAGCGCCGGCTCGACCAGCCGTAGGCTATGAACTTGACCATGCGGAGTCGCTGCCCGGGCTGCACGTTCGCCATGATCGTCACCCGCCCCAGGTCCTCGCCGCTCTCCGTCGCGCCCGTTTCGGTCTCGGGCGGGCCTTCGACGACGTGATCCATGCCGGCAGCCATCCGCAGCTCGCTCGTCTTGGTCGAGTGCACGAGCACGACCTTGGCGTCGCTGTCGGAGAACTGCTCGGAGCGCAACGGCGACACCAGGCTCGCCGCGGTCCGGGGATCGCCAGGCAAGGCCGGCATCGGCTCGTTGGCCACGAGCTCTGACTGCAGCACGAGCCTGGTCGCGCTCGCGAACGGCTCGACCTCATAGAGCACGGCCGCCACGGCGCGCTGCACGAACGACACCAGGCGGACCGAGGAGACCCGCACATGCTGGCCGGCCGGCGACAGCCACTCCGCATCGGCGTCGCAGCACGCCGGCGCGAAAGTCCAACACCCGCTCGTGGCTGCGCAGCTCCCCGAAGCGGACGTCGAAGGGCTCGTCGTCGACCAGCAGCCGGATGATCTTGCCGTTGGTGACGTTGACCACGATCTGCCCCGCCTCCGGGTAGCCGTAGCCGGCCTCGACGTAGGGCAGCGGGCGCGCTTCGTAGAAACCGTTTAGATAGCTGCCCGGCAGGCCGTTGGGCTCGCCTTCGTCGAGATTCGCCCGCAGTCCGATATGGCCGTTGGCCAGCGCGAACACCGACTCCGACTGGGCGAGCACCTCCAGGCTCAACTCGGTTTCGCGGAGCGCCCACGGCTCCACGGCAAAGGCGGGATGCTGGATCACGTCTCGAGCAGCTCGGTTAGGTCGGAGACAACGACGTCGGCGCCGTGCTCACGCAAAGCTCCGGCCTGGCCGACGCGGTCGACTCCGACGACGTACGCGAAGCCACCGGCTTGCCCCGCCGCCACACCGGCCAGAGCATCCTCGAAGACCGCCGCCTGCTTCGGGACGACCCCCAGCGCACGGGCGCCGGCAACGAAGGTGTCCGGAGCGGGCTTTCCCTTCAGATGCTCACGCTCAGCGACGACACCGTCGATGCGCTGCTCGAACAGGTCATCGATACCCGCTGCGACCAGCACCTCGAGACAGTTGCTGCTCGAGGAGACAACCGCTCGGGCCAGTCCGGCCTCGCGGGCCGCCCGAACGTAGCGCACCGAGCCTTCGATAGGCTTCCACGCCATCATTCGGATCATGCGCAGAACGATCTCGTTCTTCCGATTACCGAGCCCAGCGACGGTCTCCGCATCGGGTGGGTCGGTCTCTTCGCCCTCGGGTAAGGCGATGCTGCGCGCCGAAAGGAAGACTTCGGACCCCGTCGTAGTGCGGCTTGCCGTCGACGTAGTCGTCGTAGTCCATGACTGGGTCGAACAGGCACCAAACCGTCGCCGCTCGTCCCCGCTCGCTCACGCAGATAGCCGTCGAACATCTCCTTCCACGCCGCGGCGTGGACCTTCGCGGTCGGTGTGAGTACACCGTCCAGATCAAACAGGCACGCCCGCACACCGGTCGGGAAGCCGAGCATGGACTATCCGGCGGATCGGCCGCGAGCAGCCGTTTTACGCGCCGGCGACGACCGCGGTTCCATCCAGGCTGCGTCGACCTGGCACATCGGGCAGCGCTCCGGAGGCTTGCGGCTGACGATGCCGTAGCCGCACATCGAACAGGTGAGATCCAGCCTCCGCGCGAGCGCGGAGACCGCTGCGAGGGTTTCATCGACGCGGGGCCCGCAGGAACGAGCCTGCGCCTCGACCCAGTGGACGAGGCGTTCGCACTCGAGCTTGTGGAAAAGCGGGAGGCCCAGTCCGCCCGCATGTGCGTGGAAGCTGTCCGGGTCCGAGCTCTGCAAGGCGATTCGCATCGAGGGCTGAAGGGCTGTCAGCGTCTGTGCGGCCTCGACACCGCTGAGACGAGGCATGTTGAGGTCGAGAACGGCGATCTCGGGCCGGAGTTGCAGGCCCACTTGCACCGCCTCGGCGCCGTCCTCAGCCTCGAGCGTCGACGCGATCCCGTTAGCGTCCCCGAGCAGGGCGACGAAGTGGGCTCTTACGGCTCTGTCGTCCTCGGCGACGAGCACCCGGACTCGCGCCACGGCGGGCGACCAGGCGTTATCTGACAGTTCGGAGCGCATCAATCTGTCCTCGCCTCAAATTGCGGGTCTCATCAGCCTGCCCGGCGCAGGTGCGGACGCCTATGGGGTTGACACCCCATTTCACGCCGGAGCGGCGGAGGTCCACCCAGATGGGGTCTCGGCCCGATAGCGAACTGTCTGAGGCGCACCTAGTCTCGTGACAGATGGACCCTGACGTCTTCATCACGATCGCCTTCTCGTCTTTCGTCTTCGTGGCGGGGATGGTGGGGCTGATCTTGATGACGGTAATGCTGGTGCGTAGTCATCGCCGGGCCGAAGGCCCCTACGAGCAAGAGGCCCCCCGCAGCCATTGCCCAGGCGCCCCGGCGCTCGCCGAGGACGACGACCGCGTGCGAGCGTTGCCAGCGTCGGCGAAATCTCGACGCCAGAAAAACGCCAGAACGATCGGGGGCCGGCTGATTCGCCTTCGGCTTGGCTGAGCCGCCCTTGAGCAGCAACGCCAGGAGCCATACGGGGTTGCGGTGTTTCTCGTCGTCACCCGTCCTCGGCCGTTCCCCCATTCTCGCGGCCTGTCACGCCGGAGGTCGCGGGTTCGAGTCCCGTCGCTCCCGTCGCTCTTTCTCCCTGCACAGTGCGCGGTTCGGCCGGGACAGCCGCGCGCAACGGCCGTCCCGGCGTGCCCCACTAGTGCCCTAAACGTCGTCGGCGTCGTCGCGCGGGGCTGGTGGCGCGTGGTGGCGAACGGCGCAGCGCCGCGCCTGTCGTTGGCGTCGAGTGGTAGACGGCCTCGGCACGGGCGACGACGCCGAGCAGGTCGATCACTTGCGGCAGCATCGAGGTCGCGTCTACCGCATCCGTGGAAACCTACGCGCGTGGACAACGTCGCCCGCGTCCGCGACGCGTTCAGGGCCTTCGCCGAGCGCGACTCGATCACCGTCGGCCGTCTCATCGGCAACGGCGTCATCTGGCGCGTGCCCGGGCGGAGCGCCATGGCGGGTGAGTACCGCGGCCGGGCCGAGATCTTCGAGTTCCTCCGGCGCACGGCCGAGCTCACCGGCGACACCTACCGGACGGACGTTGTCGACGTCTGGGGCGGCGACGAGCTCGTCGTCGCCCTCTACCGCGCGGTCGGCAGCCGCGACGAGCGCGAACTCGACATCCCGCAGGCCCTCGTCTTCCGCTTCGAGGGCGAGGAACTGCGGGAGGTGCTGGCGGTGCCGGGCGACCCGGCGGCGTTCGACGCCTTCTGGGGCTGAGACCGCCGCGTCGCTGACACGTCCGCGGCGGCCGCGGCAAGGTCAGACCCAGCGCAGTCCCGATGCGGCCATGGCAGAACCGCGGGCACGCTCGTAACGCACAGTGGAAGGAGACCTTCCTGCCAGGGCGAAATCGCGGCGGCGGGGTCCCCTCGGCAGGAGGTATCGATGACAACGCAGGCTTATGAAGGTCTCCGGCGCCCTGGCTGGCTTACGTTTGCGGCCGTCGTGATGATCTCGGTGGGCGTCCTTCGCGGAATCTCAGCGATCTACTACTTCGCCGACAGCGCACGCGTCAACAATGTCGGAACCGGCGCGTTCGGCCACCACCTCTTCGTGTGGGGACTGTGGGATCTCCTGATCGCTGTGCTCGCGATCTGGGGGGGCTACTCCTTGCTGAACGGGGACATGTTCGGGCGCGTCGTCGCGTACTTCTGGGCCGGGTTCGTGATCGTCCAAGGGTTCCTGATGCTCGGCACTCAGCCATGGTTCGGCTTCGCGGCGATCCTGCTGGCGATCCTGGTCATCTACGCGGTCTCGGTCACGAGCGACTATGGCGCCGACGATGGATAAGTGCCGGGCTGAGTAGCTCCGTCGCAGCCTCGAGACCGAGGCCTCCGGAAATCGGCGAGTCCACCGCCGGCGGCGATCGTCGTCCATGGTCACGAGCGCGTTTACAGAACCGGCGACGCCGTGCCCCATTCATGCCCCAAACGTCCGGAAACGGCGTCCAGGAGCGATGCGGGCCCGGCCCTCGAAGGGCCCGGGACCTGTGTAGCCATGAGGGTTCGCGGGGGTCCGCGGGTATCGACACAAATCGGACGGCGCGGCCTGTCACGCCGGAGGCCGCGGGTTCGAGTCCCGTCGCTCCCGTAAAGAGTCCTGCAAATCGGGCATTGTGTGTTGTCGATCTAGACGCCAGGTCTTAGCCGACTACACACACCCGGTCTTCCCAGGGCTCGTCGCGCAAAGATCGGTAGTTCGATCGGAAGATCCTTCGGCCGTGTGTGCGCAAGACGATGCTTCGCACGAGGGCGGGGAGGTAGCGAGTTCGGTCGCGGCGATGCGTCTGAATTCGCACCCAGTCCGTTCGCGTACGGCGACGGGTCTCGAAGGCCGACAGTGCGGCAGGAATTGTCCCGACGCGACGCAGACACTCGGCGAGCACGAGCGCGTCCTCGAGCGCCATCGCGGCGCCTTCGGCCATGTTCGGCGAGGTCGCATGCGCTGCGTCCCCCACCAGCACGACCCGCCCGCGCCTCCAGGAATCGAGCGCGACCTCCTCGATCGTCGAGCGGTGCACGAGCGCCCGCTCTCCGACCGACTCGAGGAGCTCAGGCACATGCTCCGCGTAACCGGAGAAGTACTGGCCGAGATCCTCGTGGCGATCCTCGCCCGAGCGCGACACGACGTCGCAATAGCAGTACACGCGGCCATTCCCGATCGGAATCGTGAGGAAGGCCGTGCGGTGTCCGAGCATCACCGACCAGGTCGTGATTTCGGGCGGGCAGGCGGTGACGAAAGCGCCATCCCACTTGCCCGACAGGCAGTGCGGCCGCTTCGCTACCGAAGGCGAGCCGGCGCACCGTGCTGTGGATTCCGTCCGCGCCGATCACCAGGTCGTATTCGCCGGCGGTTCCGTCGCCGAACTCGACCGAGACTGTCCCGTTCTGCTCGCGGAGCATGCGGGAGGGCAAGACACGGCCCGACTCCTTCCCAGAGTTCCGCAAGATCGACCTCGACGAGCAGCCGGCCGCGGTGATCGCTGACGCGCTGTCGCGGGATCACGATCCTTCGCTCCATAGCTCCCTGCTCGAGGCCGAGCACGCGCAACGCACGGGCCGCGTTCCCGGGCAGGTAGATGCCGGTGCCCGCCTCGTCCCACGCGGGCTCCCGCTCGACGACCTCGGCTGAGAAGCCCGCACGGGCGAGCGTTCGAGCAAGCGCTAAGCCGGCGATGCCGGCGCCGACGACGAGGATTTGCCCATCCGTCCTCAGGAAGGCAGTAGTTGCTGTCAGCTCCCTACTCGCTCACGCAGTGACGGAGACGTTTGCGAGGCATGTCGAGCGAGAAAATCGAGGATCGCCTCGTTGACCGTTCCAGGGTTCTCCTCGTTCATGGTGTGTGACGCGGCCGCGATCTCGACCCGTTCCGCGTTCGGCAGCAGCTGTTGCAGGCGGTCGGTCAACCGCGGGAGGTAGGCGGGACTCCGCTCTCCGTTCATGAGCAGCGTGGGAGCCGCTACACGGCGCACGTCGTCGTCGCTCAGCGGGGGGAAGCCGGCGCCGAGCACTTGCGCCCGCAGTGTGCTCAGGTTCTCGCGCGCGTGCTGCCTGCGCTCCTGCGGAATTCGCTCCCAGGTGTCCTTGCCGAGCAGACCAAGGGCATATGCCTGCAGCGCCGCCTCGTCGTCGCCTCGCCGGAAGGCCTTCTCCGCAGGCAAAGCGGTCTTCACGGCAAAGCTGAGGATCACGTGCGCGGTCCTCGGCCGCCGGACGAAGAGCCGGACCAGCTCCGTCGGGCGCGGCCGCGTGCTGATGAAGAGCGACAGCACGGGCGGCTCCTGGAGCACGAGACTGCGCACGACTTGCGGGTGCCGAATCGCGGCCAGCAAACAGATGAGCCCGCCCCACGAATGGCCGACGAGGTGAGCGGGCGTGGCGTCCACCACCTGCAGGAACGTGACGAGGTCGTCCACGTGCGGTACCGTCTGGTTGTCCGCATCCGGCTCGATCTCCTCATTGGGCCGCGCGTAGCGGCGGCTGTAGGCAATCGCGCGGTAAGAGGCGCCGATCGAAGGAAGTTGTTGGGTCCACGAGCGGAGATCGTCGACGCTGCCGTGCACGAAGACAACAGGCTCGCCCTCGCCCTGGTCGCGGTACGCAAGGGCGGCCCCGTTGACATCGGCGAACCGGACCCCCTCGAAAGATCGCATCGTCGCATCTCCGTTGGCATGCGTCGCGCCGCCCGGCATGGCTGCTCCTTTGGCTCAGCTGTAGTGGCTGACGAAGACGCTAAGAGCCGGCCGCCGGCCGGGCAATCGGGAGTTCTCCCCATGCCACGAGCCCATGCTCCATGGCAAAGAGGGTCGCCGCTGCCCGGGTCGAGACGCCCATCTTGCGGTAGGCGTTCTGAATGTGGCGGTCGGCGGTCTTGGACGAGATCCCGAGCGCGGCCGCGATCTCCTTGGTTTGCAGGCCGCGGGAGAGCAGGCCGATGACCCTCGCCTCGCGTTCCGTCAGCCCCGCCGGCCGCTCGAGTCGCGGTAGTCGCTGTCCAGCCGCATCCAAGACGGCCGTCACCGCGTCAGCGTCGAGCCGTCCGGCGCTCGCCTCCTGCGCGAGCTCGTCCGCCGCCTGCTCGGACGGCAGTGACTCCC
Organism: uncultured Actinomycetes bacterium; assembly: GCA_963759365.1. GTDB lineage: Bacteria > Actinomycetota > Thermoleophilia > Gaiellales > Gaiellaceae > 3-1-20CM-4-69-9. Next base: position 434,925 of record CAVWYX010000002.1, on the reverse strand, counting down.
GATAGGGCCGCGGCGCCGTCATCGCGCAATAGGCGTCAGCCACCGCCAACACGCGCGCAGGCAGCGTGAGGTCCGCGCCGGCAGATCCGCGGTGGTAGCCGGAGCCGTCGAGGCGCTCGTGGTGGGCTCCGGCAACGGGTGCGAGCGACGCCAGAAACTCCGAGCGCGCGAGGACTCGCTCGGTGTAATAGGGATGGAGCCTCACCTGCTCCCACTCATCCGCGTTCAGCGGTCCGGGCTTCTGCCAGATCCGCGACGGGACCGCGACCCGCCCGAGGTCGTGGACGAGCGCCGCTTGCCGGAGCGAAGCGACGGCGGAGTGGTCCATCCGGCAGCGCTCCGCAGCCGCTTCGGCCACCTCCGCCACGGCCGCGGAGTGACCCGCCAGATACGGCGAGATCAGATCGGCGAAGCTGCCCATCGCCGCGAGCGCACGATCCAACGCCTCCCCCTCGAGAAACAAGGACGGGCGTGGCTCCCAGGAGAGCGTCTCGTCCCACACCGAGGCGTGCTCGTCCCACGCGAGGATCTCACTCGCATTTTCGGTGAGGCACGCGGCGACCTCCGGGTCGAAGGCGTGCCCGGCGCGGTCGCGGGCGAGGCGCACGACGCGTTCCTCGCCGCCGAGCAGGCGCTGGAAGGCGGCATCGACAGCGACATGGACGACGCGCATCGGCAGCGCGATCTCATCGCCTTTCGCGCGGCCTAGCGGGCCGTGGCCGTCCCAGCGCTCGAACCGGTGCGCGAACAGGCCTTGCACCGCTCCTGAGAGACCGAACCCATCGGCCAGCATCCCGGCGACCTCGCACGTGGCGGTGAGATGCGGACGCATCTCCCGCGCCATCCTCGGCAGCCGGCGCACGACCTGGCTCGCACGCAACACCCCCCGGCTCTCCGGGTCGGGAAGCGCCCGGACGAGCCCGGCCAGTACCTCCCGTCCTGACCCGTACCGGACGGAGTGAAAGCGAGCCGTGAGCGAATCGCCGAAGACCTCCGAGGTGACGTGGGCGTCCGTCGTGCAGCCGGAATGGGAGAGGAGGCAGGCGTAGTAGGTCTGCGACACGTTCTCGCCGCCGATGCCGAGGCGGTCGGCGAGCCGCATAGCAATCAGAGTGGTATGCAGCCCATGCTCGAACGGGAACCCCATTCCGAGGTCAGACGCCAAGCACAGGGACGCGACCAGCTCCGCGCTTCGAACCTGTCCGCCCGGCGACGCTCCGGTTGACACGAGGCGAGCGTACCCGCCCGCTTTTGGCGACCTTCACCGCGCCATAGCCGTGGTGAAGCGGTCGCACCGACGATCGGGTCGAGGGCAGGGAAGGGAGGATGAGGGCGTCCATCTGCTCCGAGCCGGACACCCTCACCACGTTCGATTCGCACGTGCCTACATCGACGAGCGGCTTGTCTGTGGAACCGGCTGGGGTTTCGGTCGGTCGGCGACTGCAATCGCCGAGTAGACCGCCCTGAATCCGGTGCGCCAGGTCGGGTAGCGCGGCGTCCAGCCCAGCTCGCGCTTGGCCCTCGCGTTCGAGGCACCCCGCGCCTCGGTGGACATCACAACCACAACCTCGCCTGCGAACAGCCGCGCGAGCCAGGTGGGGAAGCGGCGCGGTGGCTTCGCGTCGAGGGCCTGGGCGAGCACCGGCAGCCACTCGCGCACCGCAGCGGGATCGTCGTCGACGATGTTGTAGATCGCCGGGCCGTCGTGTTCCAGAGCGAGAACGGTTGCGGCGGCGGCGTCGTCGAGGTGGATCCAGGACCAGATGCCGCCGCCGTCGCCGACGATCGGAAACTGCCGCTTGCGCACCGGCTCGATCGTGCCGTCATTGGCCGCGCCGTAGAAGACGCCGTAGCGCAAAGCGACCCCTCCGAAGTCGGTGACCGCCTGCTCGAGATGGCTCATCGCAGCAGCGCTCTGCTGGAAGTTCGTCGGCGGCGTGGGGTCGAGCGGGTCGTCCTCGGTCTTGATCGGTCCGCCCTCGCGGGCGTACCGGGAGAAGGCGGCAACGCTTTGCGCGACGAATCGGCGCACGCCGGCCTCGCGCGCTGCCGCCAGCAGCGCGTCCGTCCCCTTCGTACGCAGCTCGCTGGTCTTAGCGGTCACCTTGTCCATGTTGCGGCCGAACTTCACGTTCGCCAGCGCGGTCGCCTCGTGGACGATCGCCTCCGGCTCGTTCTCGAGCACGGCCTTGCGTACCGCGCCCGCGTCGAGCAGATCGAGCATCACCGGCTTCGCGCCAAGCGTCCGCAGCAGCTCGGCACTCGACGGCGAGTTGTGGGTACCGGTCACTTCGTGGCCCGCATCGATCAATTGAGGAACAAGCCGGCTACCGATGGCGCCGCTCGCTCCTGTGACGAAAACACGCATTGTGTTGTCCCTTTCCTTCCTCTGGTCACATCCCGCGCCTTTCGCGGGTCTACGTGGAAGACACGCAGGGAAGGAGGAACGTGACGTGGATCAGCAGGAATGGCTCGCCCGGCAATTCGAGGAGCAGCGGCCGCATCTCCGCGCGGTCGCCTACCGAATGCTCGGCTCGCTCAGCGAAGCCGACGACGCCGTCCAAGACGCCTGGCTGCGGCTCAACCGTGCCGACACGAGCGAGGTCGAGAACCTCCGCGGCTGGCTGACGACGATCGTCGCACGCGTCGCGCTGAACATGCTCCGGGCGCGCAGAACCCGACGCGAGCAGCCGCTCGACGTGCACCTGCCCGACCCGATCATCGATCCTGCCGAGGGCACCGACCCCGAGCACGAGGCGCTGCTCGCCGACTCCGTTGGGCTCGCGCTTCTGATCGTGCTGGAAACGCTCACCCCGGCCGAACGACTCGCCTTCGTCCTGCACGACATGTTCGCCGTCCCCTTCCAGGAGATCGCGCCGATCGTCGAGCGCTCCCCCGAAGCGACCCGCCAGCTCGCAAGCCGCGCGCGCCGCCGCGTCCGCGGCGCCGCCCCGGTCCCGGACGCCGACCTGGCCGCCCAGTGGGAGGTCGTCGAGGCGTTCCTCGCCGCCGCCCGGAAGGGCGACTTCGACGCGCTCGTCGCGGTGCTCGACCCCGACGTCGTCCTCAGAGCGGACGGCGGCCGCACCGGCCTCTCAAAGCACGTTCAGGGTGCCGACGCCGTCGCCGGCCAGGCGCAGTTGTGGTCGCGCGTCGACCTCATCATGCACCGCGTGCTCGTCAACGGCGCTGCCGGGATCGTCACCTTCCTCCACGGGCGACCATTCTCGATCGCCACCGGGACGATCCGGAACGGCAAGATCGTCGAGCTCGACTTCCTAACCGACCCCGAACGGATCGCCCAGCTCGACCTGACGGCGCTCAGCGACTAGCCGTTTCCTGCTCTCGGCGGACATGCGCTGTTGCTCCTCGTCGCGCTCTGGTGGGCGTGGGCGGCCTACGCCTGGTTGACCAACGCCGTCGATCCTTCCGAAGGACCGGTCTGGGGCACGATGATGGTCGCGATGGCGGCAATGTTCGTCGCCGCGCTCGCCGTGCCGGAGGCATTCGGGCGTCACGGCGTCGTGTTCGGTACGGGTTTCTTCATCGTCGTCGTCATGCAGATCACGCTCTATGCGCTCTCCGCACGCGGTGATCCAGATCTTCTGTGTGCGATTCTGCGGATCGCTCCGTCAGCCGGCGCCGGTGCTGCGCTGATCCTCGCCGCGGGCTTCGTACACGGCGGGACGAAGACCCTGCTCTGGGTGGTCGCGCTCGGCATCGGGTTGTTCGGGGCCCTGTTCGTCGACCTCAGCGGCTGGCGCGTCCATCCTGCGCACTTTGTCGAGCGCCACAATTTGATCGTGATCATCGCGATCGGCGAGTCGCTCGTCGCGATCGGGATCGGGGCGAGGGGCACCGGGCTCGGGACCGGCGTGATCGTCGCAGCGGCGCTCGGGTTCGTCGTGGCGGCTTCATTCTGGTTGGCGTACTTCGACTTCTTCACTATTCGTGCGCAGCAGCTGCTCACCGACCGAAGCGGCGCTGCGCGCATCGCCCTGGCGCGTGACACGTACACGTACCTCCACTTGCCGATGATTGCCGGGATCGTCTTGTTTGCGTTTGCCATGAAGACAACGATCGCGCGTGTCGGCGACGAGCTCACTGCAGTGCCGGCGCTTTGCCTCTGTGGCGGACCGGCGCTCTACCTGTTGGCCTACGTCGCGGTCCGGGCACGTATCTCGGGCCACGTCGGCGGCGGCCGGTTCGTCGCTGCCATCGCCTGCGCCGCACTTGTCCCCGTGGCGCTAACAGTGCCGGCGCTCGTCGCACTGTCACTCGTAGCGATCGTCTGGTTGGCACTGCACGCGTACGAGCTCATCGGGTGGCGGGAGGCGCGCGCGCAAACGCGCGCACAGCGCGCTCCGGCCGCCGCGTCCTGAAGCACGTCCCGCTAGAAGTGGCGATCCAGCGCGGACCCTCTCCTCAGGCGAGTGCGCGCTCGAGGGCGGCCCGGTCGTACGGCCCCCCATGGGTCCCGAGGAACTGCTCCACCGGCAGCGCGAGTAGCGGGCGGAGGCCCTCTACGACCTGCTCGCGAGTCACGTCTGCGCTAAGCCAGCGGGGGTTGATCTGGGGTCCTTCGCCGAAGTCGGCGAGCGTGTCACCGGCGATGACAGCGCCGTGGCTCTCGATCCAGAGCACCGTGTCGTTCGGCTTCTGTCCCGGGAACGTCTCGACTCCGACGGGCAGCCGGTCGCCGGCGGAGTATGGACGTGCGTCGCCCTTGTTCTCACGGAGCAGCCAGATCAGGTCGGGGCTCCCTTCGCCAGCCTGCTCGGCGGTGAGGCCGTACGTCCGCATGAGGTATTCCGCCGTGTCGGGGAGCGGCGTGTAGACCGGCACGCCGAGCCGCTCGACCAGGCTCTGCGCGTCGCGCTCATGCCACGGCGCGGTGAGAACGATCGCCGTCTCGCGGCCGGCCGCGCGCTCCTCGATCTCGCTCGGAACGGCCAGCGGATCGAAGAGCAAAAGCCGCTCGCCGTCGTCGATCGCGTAGGAGGACACGTTCTCGCCCCACGGCTCGGTCGGCCGCCAATCCGGGTGCGGTGCCTTCCAGTGCCACAAGCCGGGCCGCAATTCGCGCACGGCGCGATCCTACTGGCGCCCAGGCTCCACACACCGAGGGACAAGTCCCCGGCGGCGAAACCGTCTGGTCCGGGCGTGACGGCAGCCAAGCAGTCGTCCTGGCCTTCTTGCCCTCGCCTCCATGCCGGTTCCGACGCGGGCCGTAAGATCAGTGTTTGCACGCTCGTCTCGATCAGCGTCGTCCGATCGCTCGACTGACGGTCACGTGATGGTGGCTCGACTGACGGTCACGTGATCCATCGCGACGAGATCAGGTACGCGAAGAGCGGGAACGTCGCAATCGCGTACGCGGTCTGCGGCGACGGGCCGCGCGACCTCGTCTTCGTTCACGGTTTTGCCGGGAACATCGAGATCGAACGGGAGAGCCCGCAGCATCGCACGTTCCAGGACCGGCTCGCCGAGTCCTCTCGTCTGATCACCTTCGACCGTCGCGGGACCGGCCTGTCCGATCGGCTGCGCGAACCGGCGACGCTCGAGGCGAGAATGGACGACCTGCGCGCCGTCCTCGACGCGGTCAACTCGGAGCGGGCGGTCCTGTTCGGGACGTTCGAGGCGGCATCGATGTGCATGCTCTTTGCCGCGACGTATCCCGAGCGCACGCTCGGGCTCGCGCTCTACAACCCCGTCGCGAGAGGTACGTGGGCTCCCGATTATCCCTGGGCGCCACCAGTCGAGGACTGGCGCCGGGACACCGACGATCTGATCGACGGATGGGGCACCTACGCCGAGGCCGAGCGATGGGTTCGAGACATGGCGGTCTCGTACGCGAGAGATCCCGACTTCATCTCCGCACTCGCACGCCAGTGGCGACTCTCTGCAAGCCCCGGCGCGATTGCGACGATCAGGCGCATGGCGGCAGACGTCGACGTCCGCGACGTGCTCGCAGCGATCCGAGTACCCACCCTGATCGTCAACATTCCGGCAGCTCGCGACGAGGCGGCCTACGTTGCCGACCGCATCTCGGGCGCGCGTCGGTTCGAGGTTCCCGGCCCTGACTACGCGGTCTTTCTGCAGCTGGATACGCTCGTCCCGCAGCTCGAGCGGTTCGTCGGCACGCTCGGCGCCGAGGAACCAGAAACGGTCCTCGCAACGGTTCTCTTCACCGACATCGTCGGTTCGACGGCGAAAGTCGCCGAGCTCGGCGACGCGCGGTGGCGCGAGCTCGTGGGGCGCCATCACGCAATCGTCCGGCAGCAGCTCACGCGCTTCCGCGGACGCGAGGTCGACACTGCCGGCGACGGCTTCTTCGCGACTTTCGACGGCCCGATCCGCGCGATCCACTGCGCCTACGCAATTGGTGAGTCCCTCGCGACGATCGGCCTCGAAATTCGTGCCGGACTGCACACGGGTGAATGTGAGATCGTAGGAGAAAAGATCACCGGTCTCGCAGTCAACATCGGAGCGCGCGTCGCGGGGGAAGCCAAGGCCGGTGAGGTCCTGGTCTCGTCGACCGTCAAGGACCTCGTCGCGGGCTCCGGTCTCCGGTTCGAGGAGCGCGGCCTTACTGAGTTGAAAGGGATCCCTGGTCGCTGGCAGCTCTACGCAGCAAAGCCCGAAGCGACCAGGGAATCGCCTGAGTAGCCGCGGCGACGTTCCCGCGGAAAGACTCTTCCCGGATCGAAGCCGGCCGGTAGCTCGAGGTCGTGGCCAGCGAGCAGTCGCTGGTCGGCCAGGATGTCCGGACAGGCCCCGTCGGCGACGATGCGGCCGCCCGAGAGAATGACCGCGCGCTCGCAGAGCTCGGCAGCAAAGGGGAGGTCATGAGTAACGACGAGCATGGTGCGCTCGATCCGCTCGAGCACCTGCAGCAGCTCGCGGCGGGCACGCGGATCGAGGTTTGCGGTCGGCTCGTCGAGAACGAGGAGCTCGGGTTGCATGGCGAGCACGGTGGCGATGGCGACGCGGCGTCGTTCGCCCATCGAGAGCTGGTGCGGTGCTCGGTCGGCGGCGTGGCCCATCCGGACCGCATCGAGCGCCTCCTCGACGCGGTCGAGCGCCTGCTCGCGGGTGAGGCCGAGGTTGAGCGGGCCGAAGGCGACGTCTTCGCGCACCGTCGGCATGAAGAGCTGGTCGTCGGGGTCCTGGAAGACGAGCCCGACCCGGGAGCGAAGCTCGCGGACCGACTTGTCGCCGGCGACGACGATGCCCGCCGCCTCGAGCCGGCCGCTCCCGGTGAGCAGTCCGTTCAGGTGAAAGACGAAGGTCGTCTTGCCAGCGCCGTTGGGGCCGAGGATCGCGACGCGCTCGCCGTGGGCGACGCCGAGGTCGATGCCCCGGAGCGCCTCGCGGCCGTCCGGGTAGCGATAGCGGAGGTCACGAGCCAGGAGGACGCAACTCATGCGAACACCATGAGGACGCGGATCGGGAGGATGAGGGCGGACACGGCGGCCAGGAAGGCGAAGTCCGCTACCCCGAAGCGCAGGCTGTCGAGAGCCGGCACCGAGCCTGCGTACCCGCGGGAGAGCATCGCCAGATAGACGCGCTCGCCACGGGCGTGCGTGCGCAGAAAGAGTGCGGTCGCAAGTCGCCCGACCGCGGCAGCCTGTAGCGCGTTGCGCGGCCGGTAGCCGCGGGCGGCGAGCGCCGCGCGCATCCGCTGCACCTCCTCGACGACGACGAACAGATAGCGGTAGACGAAGCCGGCGATCAGCACGAACAGTCGGGGCACGCGCATGGCCTCGAGCGCACGCAGCGTGCAGGGAAATGTCGTCGTCGCGCCGAGGAGGATCGCGCTGATCGTGCCGAGAACTGCCTTGATCGAGACCGCGGCGAACGCGGCCAACCCGACCTTGGAGAGCGAGAGCGGCCCGAGCTCGACCTGCTGGCCGCCCCTGACGAAGGGGAGAAAGACGGCGACGAAGAGAACGAGAGGGAGCAAGAACCTGCCGCGCCGCCAGATCGTGCGTGGCCCAACGCCGCCAAGCGCCGCGACGGCGGCGAGCGCCGCGGCGCAGGCGAGGTAGACCGGCCACGCGCCGAGCGGCGTAGTGACGGCGACGACGGTCAGGCCGAGAAGACAGACGACCTTGGCGCGCGGATCGAGCCGGTGGACCGGGCTCGCCGTATTGCCGGCGAGCCCGGTTCCGTGGAGAGCGTGGTTGCAGATCCCGCTCACGACCTAGCCTCGGAGCGCCGTCTCGCTGCCGCGAAGAGAGCCATTCCGGCCAGAGCGACGAGGAGCGTCCCCACGAACCCGGCGAGCGCGGTTGCGATCCGCGGGTCGTGGATCCCGGGAAAGGCGTAATCCGGTACAGGTGACCGGTCCTGGAACGAGTGCAGGCCGTCGGCGAGGAAGCCCTTCGTCGCAGCGACCTTCTCGAGCCCGTCGGGTGAAGATGACGCGTAGGGCGAGGCGAAGACGGCGATGCCGACAGCGACTGCAAAGGCGAGAGCAATGAACAAGCGCGTTGAAATTCGCTTCATCTCGAGCTCGCTTTAAGGGCATACGCCGGCATGGCCAGCTCGGCGTCGGTGAGGTCGGAAACGGCAATCAGGTCCGGTCGCGCGGCGAGCACCGCGGCGACCGCGGCGACAGTGATGACAGCTTCGCCGATCCCGATCAGGGCATGCACGCCGAGCATTGCCGGCAGCACCGTGCTCAAGGGAACCGTGCCCGAGAAGGCGAGCTCGATCGAGGTCGCAGTCGCCCCGGCCATCACCGCCAGCCAGGCGCCGACCGCCGTGATCGCGAGCAGGACAGCCCTACTCTTGGGGAGCGCCTTACGAGCACCGAGCATGAGGCCGCCGACGAGGAGGGCGCCGATCACGCCCATGTTCAGCACGTTCGCGCCCAGGGCTGTGATCCCGCCGTCGGCGAACACGAAGGCCTGTAGGCCGATTACCACCGCCATCGTCAGGCAGGCGAGCCGCGGGCCGAGGAGGATTGCGGCGAGCGCGGCACCGAGGAAGTGGCCGCTCGTGCCGCCGGCCACGGGGAAGTTGAGCATCTGCGCGGCGAAGACGAAGGCGCCGGTGACGCCGAGCAGCGGGACACGCCGTTCGTCGAGCGTTTCGCTCGCGGTCTTGAGCCCGTAACCCACGGCCGCGACGGTCACGACCGCTGTCGCCCCGGCGACCTCCGGGCTCAGGAACCCGTCAAGAATGTGCATGGTCCCTTCCCTCCTGGAGGCGATCGGCGATACCTGCCTTCCGGCAGCTGCGGCAGAGACCGACGATCGGGAAGTGACTGAACTGCGGCTCGACCCCGAGCAGCCGCTCGAGCGTCTCGCGCACCGAGTCGAGCTCCCGCGCTGGTACGGCGAGCACCTCCCCGCAACCGTCGCACAGCGCGTACTCGTACCCCTGCGCCCGTGTGAGCTCGTAGAGCCCCGCGCCGTGCCCGAAGTGGACATGACGGACGAGCCCGATCCGCTCCAACGTGTCGAGGTTGCGATAGACGGACGCGAGGTCGGAGGCGGGAAGCAAACCGTCGAGGCCGGCGGCGATCTCCTCCGCGCTCACAGGCCGCTCGACGGCGAAGAGCGCCTCGAGGACGAGCCTGCGGGCACCCGTCATCCGGAGCTGGTGCGCACGCACGACGGCGAGCGCGTCGGCGAGGTCACGAGCGACGTGCTGGTGGTCCTGTGTTGCGACGGTCATTTCCGAGGCCGTTCCCTTCGGTCGAATGACGTGCGGTACAGCCTTTGTTCGCACGAGCCGCTATTGCGGTTCGATTGCAACTGCGATGCACTCGCACGGCAAGCTCGAGCAAGCGGCCGACGGCGGTGACCGTCGTGACAATTCTCGCGCTCCTCGCCGGCGGCTATCTCGTCGTCGACGCCGCGCTGAACCTCCGCGACATCGATCGCAACGACACGAGCGCGATCCTGTACGGCGTACTCCAGGTCGGCCTCGGTGTCGTTGCTCTCGCCATCGCAGTCGGCGCGCTGCTGGTGAAGCCCTGGGCCTGGAAGCTCTTCATGACCGTCGCCGTCGTCGGTCTCACCGTTCAGATCCTGCGGTACTTCGCTTTCGGAGACCGGAGTTCGCGCGGATGGCGATCTACGCGGTCATCGTCTTCGCGCTCACGCCCCGCGACGTCCAGGTCGCGTTCCACATCCGACCCCCGCCGAATGTCGACCTCAGCAGAACGACTCGGAATCCCATCGACCGCGACTGACCTCGAGCTCCTTCGGGCGTTCGAGCCGATCGTTCACTACACGAGCGGCGAGCAGTTCTTCCCGATGGCCGTCGAGCCGTACATCGAGTCGTGCAGCCTCTGGCTCTATCACCCGGACGACCGCGACGAGGAACTGATCCCCGAGGGAGAGCTGACGATGGAGAAGCTCGTCGAGCCCCGAAAGGCGGCGTTCGGCTCACTCTTCTATCTCCGTTTCATCAGCCCACTCGGTCTCGGGGAGAGCACAAGAGCGCTCGCGGACGCGGGCAGGAGGAAGCGGGGGCAGGAGCTCAAGTTCCGGGCGGGAGTCGGCCGGCTTGCCCGCGGCGGGCTGCTCCCTCGACTCGGCGATGCGATCTTCTCCGCGACGCTCCTCCTTCGCGGACGAGTGCCAGGGGCGACGTCGGCCGCGGCCGAGCTCAAGTACGCCGCGCTCCGAGACCAGGAGGACCGCTACGTGTACCACGGGCGCGTCGTGCGCCACGCGGGGTGGACGATCTGCCAGTACTGGTTCTTCTATGCGGGGAACAACTGGCGCTCGGGGTTCCACGGCGTCAACGACCACGAGTCGGACTGGGAGATGATCGCCGTGTACCTCTACGAGGCTGAGGGTCTCCTCATTCCGGAGTGGTTCGCGTACGCGTCGCACGACTTCCACGGTGCGGACCTGCGTCGCCGCTTCGACGATCCGGGAGACCTTCGTCTCGAGCGCAGGCACGCCGAGGTGTTCGCGGGCGCGGGTTCGCACGCGTCGTACTTCCTCCCCGGCGAGTACCAGGCGCAGGTGCCGATCCCCGTCCCGCGACAAGTTGCGAAGCTCCTCGAGTCGGCGGAGCGGTTCTGGCGGCAGACGCTCGGACAGGGGAGCGAGGTCGAGACCGGGCTACGGATCCCCTTCGTCGATTATGCGCGCGGCGACGGTCTCTCGATCGGTCCGGGACAAGACCAGGAATGGTCGCCCAACGTGATCGACGAGTCGACACCGTGGGTGAGCGCATTCCGTGGGATGTGGGGGCTGTACGCCCAGGACCCGATCTCCGGAGAGAACGCGCCGGCAGGGCCGATGTACAACCGAGATGGTTCCGTGCGCGCGGGCTGGTACGACCCGCTCGGGTTCGCCGAGCTGGACAGGATCCCGCCGCCACCCCAGGAGCTTCCGTTGCTCGAGGAGCAACACCGCCGGGTCGAAGCGAGGTCCGCGGAGATCGAAGAGCTCATCCCGGAACGTGCGGACGAGCTGCAGCGGATCGGCGTCGAGCTCGAGAGCATGCAGGGAAGCCCGCACCTCGAGCAGCTGTACTCGCGGCTGGCGCTTCGCGTCGAGGGCGTGGCGGGTGAAGTCAAGGGGCTTCGCCGCGAGCTCGCCGAGGCAGAGGCGATCTCCGAGGGCCTGTCACGGCAGATCGAGGCCTACGAGCGCGGGCAGCGGCTCGACCCGCGGGCGCACATCAAGCACGCGGCCGCGCCGACGGTGAAGACCGACCTGGATCACGGTCTTCGTCATCGCAATCGTGCTCGCGGAGTCGTTCCTGCGCGGCACGTTCATGCGCACTGTCAACCGGACCGCGGTGCTCCTTGCCCTCGTCGCTGTCTTCATCCTGCTCGTCCACTTCTGGAAGTGGGCGATCCTGGGCGCTCTCCTCGGCGTGGCCGCGTTCCTCTTGGTGCAACGCGTGCGCGAGCTACGCGCCTGACTTCCTACCCGTGCCGACGAGCGGGCTGGTCGCGCTCTGCCCGTCAGTGCATGGCGAAGTTTCCACGGGCTGCGGCGACTGCCTCGAGTCGCGAGTGCACTCCGACTTTGCGAAACATGTGCCGGACGTGGTTGCGGACGGTCTCTCGAGACAGGTTGAGCTCTTCCGCGATCTGCGCGGTCGACTGACCGCGTTCCAGGAGCGCCAGGACTTCGGCCTGACGCGGGGTCAGTTGGAGCTCAGGGTGCGGGACCGGCTCCTCCGCGATGTCCGAGAGCTGGCCGAAGACGCCCACGACGTGCTCGCCGTGGACGAGTGGGATCGAGCTCACTTCGACGGGCACACGACCACCGTCGCGGTTGAGCAAGACGACCTCGGCGTCGGTGACCGACTCGTTGCCGACGATCTTTCGTGCGAATGTCTCGCGCGCGCGGCGAGTTTCCTCGGGGGCAACGACAGAGGTGAACTGGCGGCCGAGAACGTCGCCGACGAGGCGCTCGCCGGCAGGATTCACCCAGCGGATCACACCATGTGCGTCGATGACGTAGCTCGGCACGTTGACACGCTCGAGCGCGTCTTTGACCCCCATCGATTCCAGCACTGATAGAGGCACGCGTTCAGTGTGGCAGACAGCCCGTCAGGCGCGCTTGTTGTCGAGGTACTGGAGCAGCTCGTGGGCCGCAAGCTCGATTTCCTTGTGATTCCACTCTGCGGCCCGGTAATGGCAGGCGATGAGGCCCATCCGATGCAGGCGCCGAAAATCTCCGTACACGAAGGCGTAGCGCGCCTTGGTCTCGTCGCTCACGCCTTGCGTGAGCCCCAGATGCCAGGCGGAGAATTCGTCCCAGGAGTGGGACTCCAGGAAGGTGTTTTCGTCGGCCGCCTTCGGCTGCACCTCGTTCCAGGTACTCCTGAGCACGTACTGCTGCCCGTCGATCAGTCGTTTCGCGTGCGCCACGGCGCGCTCGTTGACCGTGTACGTCGCCATGGACAGATCTTGACCGCCGGCGGAGACCTCAGCCCTTCAGGGCGCCGCCGAGGCCGGTCCCGCGCAGGAACGTTCTGTGGAAGATGAGGAACCCCAAGAGGGGAACGAGCGCGGCGATCAGCATCGCGGCAAGCAGCACGCCGAGCTCAGTCTGCGCTTGGATCGCCGGCAGCCGGACCGAGAGCGGCTGGCGGTCCGGGCTGTTCGTGAGGATCAGGAACGGCCAGAGGAAGTTTCGCCACTCGGACAGGATCGCGAAGATCGAGACGACTCCGAGGATCGGCTTGGAGAGTGGCAACACGATCGAGAACAAGAGCCGCGTGGGGCCGGCACCGTCGATGCGCGCGGCCTCGAAGAGCTCACGTGGCAGGTTGTCGAAGAACCGCTTCATCAAGACGACGTTGAAGGCCGTCGCGCCGGCCGGGAGCCAGATCGCCCAGCGCTCTTGAATCGAATCTCGACGCGAACTTCCGGTCGTCGGCGACCACTTCCTCCAGAGCACCTACAACGCCATCATGATCGTGTCCGAGTTCGGAGTGAAGGACCTGTACTCGATCACGAACGTGCACTTCAAGGACGTGCACGTCGACGGAACGGGGACGTCGGTCGTGAGCGCGCGTGCCGCCGGCAGCGCGTCGTTCGAGAACGTCGACGCCCGCAACGTGGGCGCCGTCGGGATCAACAACTGCGGCTCGTTCCATTTCACTCCAGCGGGCTCCGAGTGGTCGGCGACCGACCTCGGGGGCAATGACAGCACGGGCACCAATACGACGGGCCCGTGGTTCGCGCCGTGGGAGCTGCCGAACACGATCACGTGCGACGACCGTCCGCCGGTGGTCCCGCCTCCGGCTCCCTCGGCCTGGTAGTAGCATCGCGCCGTGCGCGAGTTGGGGCCGGGCCTGTGGCACTGGGAAGCACCCCACCCGGAATGGACGCCCGAAGCAGGGTGGGACGCGCTGGTTTCGTCCTACGCGATCGACGACGGTGAGCGTCTCTTGCTCTTCGACCCCCTGGCCGTGCCCAGCGAGATCGAGGGGCGCGCACACAAGCGTAAGACCGCGATCGTGCTGACGTCCCCGTGGCACGAGCGCGACGCCCGCAGCCTGGTGGAGCGGCTGGGCGCGCCGGTGTTCGTGCCCCCCACCCGACGAGGGCAGCCCCGACGTCGCCTGGCTGGAAGCCGAGGATGGACACATTTTCTCGGTCGGCGATCGGCTATCGGTCGGAGTCGAAGTGCTCCCCGGCGTGCTGAACGATGTCGTGTTCTGGGTCGAGAGCCGCCGTACAGTCATCGCCGGGGATACGCTCATCGAACGCGGCGACGGTCTCGAGATCCCGGTCGACTGGCTTCCCGAGGGTGTGACGCGCGAGCAGGTCGCCGAAGGGCTGCGCCCGCTGCTCGCGCTACCGGTCGAACATGTGCTCGCGACGCATGGCGGTCCGAGCGACCGGGCCGGTCTCGAGCGCGCGCTCTCCTGACGCCGAGATCGACAGATACTCGCTGCTCGGCTACTGCGAAACGTCGACTAGCCCTTAACCCGTTCGTCCGTTTGGAGGCGGTGGGCGAGCTGCGCACGTGAACGGACGCCGAGCTTTGCGTAGGCGTGCGAGAGGTGGCCCTCGACGGTGTTGATCGTGACGAAGAGCGTCTGTGCGATCTCCTTGTTCGAATGGCCTGCGGCTGCAAGCTCGACCACGCGGCGCTCGGCCCTCAGCCCTCGGCCTGAGCGGCCTCCTCTTCGAGTTCCGCTTCGGCCACGGCGATTGCGAAGCCGAGCGCACGGGTCATCTTGCCCGCCGCAGAAGCGACGCGGGCGGTGCCGATTACGGGAGCAATCCCGATCAGTACCTGCTGAACGTCCTCCGCCTCGACGCCGACCTCGGCACCTGCACCGAGGTTCATCAGGTACGACACCGGGGGTGCGTCGACCGATGCAAGCGCCGCGATACGCACGAGCATCAGCGTCTTTGGATCGAGATTCGACCGCTCTATCGACGCGTTGGTCATCTCGCCCAGTAGATCGAGAAGGGGTGTATCTCCCTGTGAAGTGCTCATCGTTGCCTCCTTCGATGCGATGACGGTTGCACCCACCGTTCTCGCAGACACTGGTGCGGGCTCGCCTCGCCTCCTTCGGGTGATCCGACGTGGTCAACGAAGCTGCTTCGGCACGACGTAAGCCTCGAGCGTTGCGCCCGTCGGCGCCAATCGACTCCACTTCGTCGCAAGAGCGAGCGTTGCGAGCGCCGCCGTCGGAAACTTCACCTCGAGCCGCTCCAGCTCATCGCTGCCCGAGGCCAGAGAAAGGGCAAGCTCGTGGAGCCCCGGGTTGTGTCCGATCAGCAGCACCGATCCGACCGCGTCTGGAACGAGGCGAACGCGGGCGAGCAGATCTTCGGAAGTAGCGCCGTACAGCTCCTCCTCGACCATGACCGTCGCGCCGGCGAGCGCGGGACGCAAGAGCTCGAGCGTTTCCCGGGTGCGCACGGCCGATGAGCAGAGAACGAGCTCGGGATCGCCGCCGGCCCCGCGAAGATACCTGGCGATCAGCTTGGCATCACGGCGGCCGCGCGGCGCGAGCGGCCGATCATGATCGGCGAGCGTCGGGTCGTCCCAGCTCGACTTCGCGTGCCGAAGGAGATAGAGCGAATGCACAGGCCAGAGGAAGCTTCACGCATCCGGCGCATCTATTCCAGACGAGGTGCCTCTTGATCGACAATGCGAGCAGGCTGTGATCGCCAAGCTCACCCGAGTCATTCCAAGCGCGATCCAGCGATTCTTCGCCGACCAGTCTCCGCAGGTGGCGGCTGGGATTGCCTATCGGGTGCTGTTCTCGATCGCACCGCTCGCGATCGTGCTCGTCTCGATCTTCGGGCTCGTGCTCCAGGACGACAGCCTCCGTGAGGATGTCGTGAATGCGATCGTCGATGCGCTGCCGGTGACCGCGGCCGGTAGGAAGGACGTCGAAAATGCGATCACGGGGATCGCAACACCGGCGAGCGCCGCCGGGCTCGTCAGCCTGATCGTGTTCGTCTGGGCTGCCACCGGCATGATGACCGCGATCCGCCGGGGCCTCGAGCGCGCGATGGGCGTCACCGAGTCGAGGCCTGCGGCGCGCGGGAAGCTCGTCGATCTCGGGCTGATCGTCGGCGCTGCCGCCCTCGTGCTCGTGACGGTGGCAATCACACTGCTCGGGAACTTCGTCTCGAGAAGGATCGGCACTGCCGTCGGGCTGGGAGCCGGCACCGTGGCGACTGTCCTCGTGCACGCAGCCGTGTTCGCACTCTCGATCGTGGTCGTGTTGCTCCTCTATCGATTCGTCCCCGCGCGCGGCTTGCGCATCCGCGACGGGCTCGTGGGTGCGATCGTCACGGCACTGCTCCTGCTCCTGATCTCGCTCGCTTCCGGCTGGATCTACGAGAGGACGGCCAATCTCAGCGTCGTCTACGGCTCCCTCACGGCGGCACTCGTGTTCCTGTACTCGACCTATCTCTACTCGTCCGCACTGCTCCTCGGTGCGGAGGTCGCCGCGGCCTGGTCGCGACCACAAACTGCGAACGGCGAACCGGCTCTTACCCAACTCAAACGGGCAGTTCTTGGGCTCTTCGTCACGCAGCCGGCGCCGACGGCAGATCCGACGACGCGAGAACCGGGTACGGACGACAGCCGCTCACGCCAAGGATCGGCTCCGCCGAGCGCGTGAACTCGACGCCTGCTCGCGTACGAAGCCGGCGATCGCCTCGCCGCGCGGGCCGGTTCGTCCTCGGGTGAGAAGCTGCGAGCGTTCTCGATCCATTCGGAGCCGTGCGTAGTGAGCCCTCCCCTGTGCCAGATCGAGCGGGCGCGCGGCTCCGAGCGCGGGATCTCGCCAGACGGCCCTTTCCTTGATCGGCATCACGTCCCCTTTCCGAGCGATGTTCTGGGACGAGGATGCAGCGCGTGTGCGCCGGTCGTACCGGTGAATTCGCCGGTGCAAGTCCAGAGGCCGGCTTCTACGGTGGGCGAATGCACGTCTTCGTCGCCGGAGCTACCGGGGTGATCGGCCGCAGCCTCGTTCCCTTGCTCGTCGAAGCCCGTCACGAGGTCACGGCCATGACACGATCGGCACGGGGCGAGGCCCTCCTCCGAACGCTCGGAGCGCGACCGGTCGTCGCGGACGCATTCGATCCGGAGTCCGTGAGTAACGCCGTTCGACGCACTGGCCCCGATGCGATCGTGCATCAGCTCACCGACCTGCGTGCCGGGAACAGTGCTGCCAACGCGAGATTGCGAACCGAAGGAACGCGCAATCTCGTTGCCGCGGCAGAGGCCGCCGGGGTCGAGCGGATCGTGGCGCAGAGCGTCGCCTGGGCTTACGTGGCCGGCGACGATCCGGCCGGCGAGGAGACAGCGCTGGACCTCGGCGCTCCCGAGCCTCGTTCGACCACGGTGCTCGGCGTCGCTGCACTGGAACAGGCTGTGAGCGAGCTCCCCGAGTGGGTCGTGCTGCGCTACGGCGCGCTGTACGGTCCCCGAACCTGGTACTCGGTCGGCGGCCGGCACGGCGAGGACGCCCGTGAACGTCGCCTCGTCGCCGACGACGCCGTCACGAGCTTCGTCCACGTCGTCGATGCAGCCCGTGCGGCGGCACAGGCGCTCGACTGGCCCCCCGGCGCCGTCAATGTCTGCGACGACGAGCCGGCGCCCGGGATCGACTGGACGCCAGCCTTTTGCGCCGCCGTGGGCGCGCCGCCGCCGCCGGTGGCGCGGGTCGGAAGGCCGCCGTGGGCGCGCGGCGCCGATAACCATCACGCCCGCAGCGAGCTCGGCTGGACGCCGCGGTACGCGACGTGGCGCGAGGGTTTCCGGCGAGCGTTGTAGGACGTCGGCCGGTTCAGCTCGAGCGCTCGCTCACGCGGCCGGCTGCGAAGGCTCCTGCTCCAGCTCCATCTCGAGCCCGGTTTCGTCTTCAGTCGAGTCGACGAAGTCGCGCTGACGGATGAGGAGCAGCGTTGCGACCGCGGCTGCAAACGCGATGCGCCAAAACCGGCGTCAATCGCGGAACGAGAACCAACGTCTCGCGAGCGCCTCGGCCCCGCGACTCTGCCAAGCGTGCTTCGAGATAGGTACGTTCACGCCGTGAAGGCGACCGTCTGGGCGTACGTGTTCGTCGACACAGAGAATCCTGGTCCGAAGCGCGTCGTGCGGGAGATTCGCGGCCTTTCCGGTGTGGTGCGCGCTGATGCGTTGCTCGGAACGCCGGACGTCATCGCGATCGTCGAGGGCGAAGACATCGCAGCGATGGATGCTGTGATCGACCAGATCGCGGAGCTGCCGGGCGTGTTGGACACCGAGTCCAAAGTGGCGCGCTGGATCGACTAGCGTCGAGATCTTCGAAGGGTCACTCAGAACGAGAGGCTTACTGGAGTTCCGGAAGGAGAGATCATGAGCGTCCGACTCGAGGGCGGTTGCGCGTGCGGGGAAGTTCGCTACCGCCTCACGTCCGATCCGCTCTTCGTCCACTGCTGTCATTGCCTGAACTGCCAACGGCGGACCGGCAGTGCATTCGTCGTCAACGTGTTGATCGAGACCGACCGAGTGGAGCTTCTCGCCGGCGATCCGGAGCCGGTTCCGGTGCCGCGAAGCGGCGGCAAGAAGCAGAAAATCTGGCGCTGCCCGAGCTGCCAGGTGGCGGTCTTCAGCCAGTACACGCGCCGCCAGATCCGGTTCGTTCGTGCGGGCACGCTCGACGACCCGGCGTCAGTCTCGCCGGACGTTCATATCTTCACGCGGTCGAAGCTGCCCTGGGTCACGCTTCCCGACTCGGTGCCGGCGTTCAACGTCTACTACGACACGAAGAAGCTGTGGCCGGCGGCGAGTCTCGAGCGGCTCGACGCGCTCGCGGCGTCGGCGCGGGCCCACAGGTGAGCCTTGGTTACCCCGATCCTCCGCTGACCGACGGAGCCGTGATGCTCCGTCGGTGGGCGAAGAGCGACCTCGGCTGTGTCGAGGAAGCGAGCCGCGACCCCGATATCCCGGAAGGCACGACGGTCCCGGCGAGCTTCACCGTGGCCGAGGGTCTTGTGTGGATCGAACGCCAGTGGCGACGAACCGACAACGACGAGGGGCTGTCGCTGGCCATCGCTGACCCAGGCTCAGGCGAGGCGCTCGGAACGGTGGTCCTCATGTGCAGGAGGCACCCCGGCACAGTTGAGATCGGCTACTGGCTGATCGAGCGCGCCCGCGGCCGACGCTTGGCTTCGGCGGCAGTCGGGCTGCTCGCTCGCTGGGCGCTGACCGATGCAGCGCTCGAGCGTGTCGAGGCACTCGTTGAACCGGAAAACGTTGCGTCGCGGCGCGTGCTGGAACGTGTCGGCTTCAGGCGGGAAGGTCACCTGCGCTCCTATCTCGTCTTCAGCGATCGGCGCGCCGACACCTTGATCTACTCGCTCCTTCCGGGCGACCTCGAGTAGGTCCTGTGAGCCGAGACTGCGAATCGCAGATGCGTCGCGCCCGGCGTCTCGATCGTCCGAGTTCTCCTCAGCTCGACTCGCTCACGGCCGGCGTCGCGAAAAAGCCGCAGACCTTCGCCAAGGAGGACTGGGATCAGGTGGATCTGTAGTTCGTCCACGAGCCCCGCCTCCAAGTACTGCCGCATGACGTTCGCGCCGCCCCAGATCCCGACGTCCTTCTCTCCCGCCGCGGCCTTCGCGTCCTCCAGGGCGGCCTCGATCCCGTCCGTAACGAAGCGATAAGTGGTGCCGCCTTGCATAGGCACGGGATCACGGGGTTCGTGCGTCAGGACGAACACCGGTCTCTCGAACGGCGGAGGATCTCCCCACGGCTCGACTCCGAGGTCGAACATCCGCCGGCCGATCAGGACGGCGCCCGTTCGGGCGTACAGCTCGTCTACCACTTCGGCGTCGACATCGGTCCTGGAGGCGAACATCCATTCATGTAGCCGTTCCACGTCGTCCAAGGCCTTTTTGACCCTTCGTTCGGGCCGGTGATGAAGCCGTCGACCGACATCGAGATGTCGCCGTAGACCCTGCCACCGAGCTCTCCTTACGTCTTGGAGCTTCCGGCGATCCTAGGGATGGGGCCCGGTTGGCGCCAAAGATTCGCCGACCTCCGAATCATCAGGCCGGCGCGCCTGGTCCCGGCACGAGCTCGAGATCGTCCGAGGGGACGATCGATCCGTCGCGGGCGATGAGCCGCACCGACAGTGGAGCTTCGTCGCTGCGGCGGCGGGCGATCCGCGGTGGCTTCTCAGAGAGGTGGCGGTCACCCCACTGCATCAGGGCGAGAAGAGGGACACCCAGTTCCCGTCCCTTCGCGGTGAGGCGGTACTCGAAACGCTCGGGGCGCTCGCTGTAGCGGACGCGCTCAAGGATGCCTTCGGCGACGAGCCGGTTCAGACGATCGGAAAGGACGTTGCTCGCAACGCCGAGACTCGCGAGCAGCTCATCGAAGCGGTGGTTTCCGAGCACGACGTCCCGAATGACGAGAAGTGTCCAGCGGTCCCCGACCACTCCCAGCGTGCGGGCGATCGAACAGACCTGGCCTTCATAGTCCCGCTTCAACATTGCTCGGAGGGTAGCCAAGAAACTTGCTTCATGCAATCCACTCTAGTATAGTCACTTGCGTGATGCAATCTACTCGGTGATTCCCAGGCGATGACCCAGTCGTAGGTGAAAATGATCGCGCTCGAGCTCTCACTCGATGATCTGTTGCGTTGCCGTTTCGCAATCTCGGCGGTCGGCGAGGTGCTCGAGGGGGCGCACGCGATCGCGAATCCGTTTGCGGGTGCGGCCTACACGGCGTGGCAAGGCGCGCAGGAGCACACCCTGCGCCGGCTCGCGCAGGATCACGATCTGCGACCGCTGTTTGCGCTCTTGCCGGGGTGCTCCTACATCCCCGATTTCCTCATGCCTTTGCCGCAATCGCCGTTCGGTGACCTGGAGGCCGACCTTGCCGAGATCCGCGCAACCCCGGTCGCGCGGGCACGGGCCGAGATCGAGCGTTGCCTACGCGGGCGCGACCCGATCGAGCCCGAGGTCGAGCGGCTCTTGCGATCCCCGCAGGCGGTCGGGCACTTGGCAAGCCTGATCGAAGTCCTCTGGGAGGCCTCGATCGCGCCGTGGTGGCCGCGGATCCGCGAGGTGCTCGAGCGCGACATCATGCGCCGCTCGCGTGCGCTCGCAAACGGTGGGCTCGAAGCGGTGTTCGGGGACCTGCAACCGATGATCACGCTCGAAGGACGTCTGCTTCGAGTCCGGCACCGGCTCACACGGAGCCACCGGCTCGGCGGCTCGGGGCTGCTGCTCGTTCCCTCCGCTTTCGTCTGGCCGCGGGTGATGGCGGTGCTCGACGCCCCCGGCCCGGTCGGCCTCCGCTA
Source organism: uncultured Actinomycetes bacterium (assembly GCA_963759365.1). GTDB lineage: Bacteria > Actinomycetota > Thermoleophilia > Gaiellales > Gaiellaceae > 3-1-20CM-4-69-9. The sequence goes on along the minus strand of CAVWYX010000002.1, from coordinate 413,661 downwards.
CCCCGCCAGAGGAACCGGCACGATCTGGCTCGAGAGCGCGCCGGATCCGGGCGCGGCACTGGCGAGCCTCATCGGAACGACCCGCGCGCTCATTCTGAGCATGCTCGACGAGCCCACGCACACGACCGGGCTTGCCGCACTGCTCGCCCGCTCACCCGGCAACATCGCCGACCACCTCGCCGTGCTGCGCGGCAGCGGCTTGATCGCGCGCGCACGCAGCGGACGGCGAGTCCTCTACTCGCGCACCACACTCGGCGACGCACTCCTCGCCGCAACATGAGCCATTGGTTTCGTCAACCGGCGAATCTCTCGCCGCCCGGACCCCCGGCGACGACGATCGCTGGATGAAGCTCTCCGGCAAGAGGATCGTCATCACTGGAGGCAGCGCCGGGATCGGGCTCGAGCTTGCGGGACGGCTCGCGCACGACAACCAGGTCGTGATCACCGGCCGCGACGTGGACCGGCTCGCACGAGCACAGGCCGATACCTCCGCCCTGCGCATACGCAGGCTGGACGTCACCGTCGAGGACGAGGCCCGGGAGGTCGTCGCGTGGCTCGAGGTGGAGCTCGGCGGCCTCGATGTCCTCGTCAACAACGCCGGCCTCCTCCGTGGCTACGCGTTTGCCGACGCCGACGCACCAGCGAAGAGCGAAGAAGACATCGACGTCAACCTCCTCGGAACGGTGCGCATGACGCGGCTCGCCCTGCCGCTGCTCCGATCTTCCGGAAGCGGCGCGGTCGTCTTCATGTCATCCGCAGTCGCGCTCGCCGCGGTGCCGGGCTTCACGGTCTACGCGGCCACGAAAGCCGCCGTTCACTCACTCGCCCGTTCACTCCGCGCGGAACTGAAGCCGCTCGACATCCGCGTCTTCGAGGTGCTGCCGCCGCTCGTCGACACTGGATCGGTTCGGGACCTCGACGTGCCCAAGCTCTCTCCCGGAGCCGTCGCGGACGCGATCGTTACCGGGATCGAGCGCGACCGCGATGAGATCCAGATCGCAAGGGTCCGGCAGCTCGCCCTGATCAGCCGGGTCATGCCGAGCCTCGCCGATCGCCTCGTCCAACGTGCCTTCACGTCGCAGCGTGCCGGATAGGCAGCGCGGTCTTCCGTACGTGACGCGTCCGCATCCAGACGGGGTCGGCGAACCGAGATTTCAGCGCGTGGCGGTCGTCTCCGACGTCCACGGCAACCCCGTCGCCATGGCGGCCGTGGGTCGTGAAGTCCTCGAGGCACGGCCGGACGCGCTCGTCTTTTGCGGCGATCTCACGTGGGGACCAATCCCCGAAGAGACATGGCGTGTCGTGACGGAGCTTCGCGAGAGCGTCGGCGAGTCGGTGTTCTTCGTGCGAGGCAATGCCGAGCGTGCGCTCGCGGAGCTCCGGGCCGGAGCTGGAGGCGGGCGGCCGAGTCTCCGGGAGCACTGGATGCTCGACCGGCATGCCCGGGAGACGCTCGACGCCCTCGAGACGTTCTCACCCACGGTCACGCTCGACGTCGCCGGCCTCGGGCCCACGCGGTTCTGCCACGGCTCCCCGCGCAGTGACGAGGAGCTGATCAGCCCAGGGACGCCGGACGAGCGGATGCGGGGGCTCCTGGAGCAGGTCGACGAGCGAGTGCTCGTCAGCGGCCACATGCACATCCAGTTCGACCGTCGTGTGGTGGGGATTCGGTCGGTCAACCCCGGGAGCGTGGGTATGCCTTACCAGGGACCTGCTGGGGCGTACTGGGCTCTTCTCGGCCCAGACGTCGAGCTCCGCCGCACGGAGTACGACCTCGGCGCCGCGGTCGCGGCATATCGAGCCTCGGGCGATCCGCTGGCAGAGGCGATCGTCAAGACACTGACATCCCCGCCGGCGGCGGCGGCGGCAATCGCCGCCGCTGAGGCGCTGAGGTGTTCGCCCTGACGTGTACCCCGAGGTACACAGCCGTGCAGAAAACGATGAGTGAACCCGGCTCCGCAAGTCATAGAACTGACAGCCATTCGATCGACAACTAGGAGACAACGTCATGACTCAGCAGACCACTCGAGTCGATGTAGAAACAGTGGAGGCACCAGGCGCCACCCTGTATGTGGAGATCCGCGGCTCGGGCCCCCTACTTCTCTGCATCTCCGGTGGACCGACCGATGCCGGGATGTTCACCGACCTCGCAGGACGGCTCGCCGACCGGTATACGGTCGTCAGCTACGACCAGCGCGGTCACTCGCGCAGCAAACTCGACGGCGAGCCGGAAGATATCTCCGTGGCGCTCCATGCAGACGACGCCGCGGCGATCCTCGCGTCCGTCGGCGACGACCCGGCGTACGTCTACGGCAACAGCGGCGGCGGCACGATCGGCCTCGACCTTGCCACACGCCGTCCGGATCTCGTTCGCACGGTCGTCGCGCACGAGGCACCGCTTTTCGAGCTTCTGCCTGACGCATCGCGCTGGCGCGCGCAGTTGGATGGGATCTCGGAGACCTATCGCACCGAGGGCGTCTTCGCGGCGATGGCGAAGTTCGGCTCTGTCGTCGAAGAGGGCGGGCCAAAATACAGCGAGGAGATGCAACAAGCCCCGCCGACACCAGAGGGCCAGGAGATGATGGCCCGGATGGGAGGGAACTTCGACTTGTTCATCGCCCATGAGCTTCGCCCGATCAGCACGTTCGCACCCGACTTCGACGTGCTGCGTGATGCCTCCACACGAATCGTCAGCGCCGCGGGCGAGGCCTCCGGGGAGCAGCGCGCACGCCGCGCGGCCGTCGTGCTCGCGGAACGCCTCGGCATAGCCGTGACGTACCTCCCCGGCGCGCACGGCGGGTGGGGATCGCATCCGCAGGAGTTCGCGGAGAGGCTGGACGGGGTCCTGCAGGAGGTATGACGTTCAGGAGGTCGGCATGAGAGCGGAGGCGCCACAGTGAGCAAGCTCAAAGGAAACATGATGATGTCGCTCGACGGCTTCACAGCCGGCCCCGAGCAGAGTGCGGAGAACCCGTTCGGAATCGGCGGGATGCAACTCAACGAGTGGCTCTTTCCGTTGCGGGCATTTCGCCGGATGCAGGGCCTGGAAGGGGGCCAGGTCGATGCCAGCACTCCGATCGTTGAAGGATGGTTCGAGAACATCGGCGCGACGGTGATGGGCCGAAACATGTTCGGCGGCGGCCCAGGGCCGTGGGAAGCAGATCCGTGGATGGGCTATTGGGGAGAAGAACCGCCTTACCACCATCCGGTCTTCGTGCTGACCCACCATGCGCGCGACCGCGCCGAGATGCGCGGCGACACAACCTTCTACTTCGTGACCGACGGCATCGGGTCGGCACTGGAACAGGCCCGCGCCGCCGCCGAAGGGATGGACGTGTCCCTCGGCGGTGGCGCATCCACCGTCCAGCAGTATCTGGCGGCCGGGCTCGTGGATGAGCTGCTCATCTCGCTCGTCCCGGTCTTCCTCGGAAGCGGGACCCGTCTCTTCGAGAACCTCGGCCCGGACGTACCGCGCGCGGAGCAGGTAGAGGCGATCGAGGCGCCTGGCGTCACGCACATCCGCTACCGCTTCTCGCGGTAGCGGTGCGCCCGATCTTCTTCGTCTCGCCCCAAGAGTTCCGCGCCTGGCTCGAGGAACACCACGCCACCGCGACCGAGCTCGTCATCGGCTTCCACAGTAAGAGCACCGGTCGTTCGACGATGACGTGGACAGAGTCCGTGCGCGAGGCGCTCTGCTTCGGCTGGATCGACGGCATTCGACGCAGCCTCGGTGACGAGAGCTACACGATCCGATTCACTCCGCGGAAGCCGCGCAGCAACTGGAGCTCACTGAACGTCCGCCATGTCGAGGAACTGATCCGCGAGGGACGGATGACGCCAGCAGGCCTCGCCGTGTACGAAGCACGGACACCGGAGCGCACGGGCGTCTACGCCTTCGAGCAGCGTCGTGCTGCGCGCCTCGAACCTGAGCAGGAGGAGCGGCTTCGCGCAGACTCGAAAGCCTGGGAGTTCTTCCAGGCTCAGCCGGCTTCCTACCGGCAGACCGCGATCTACTGGGTCGTGAGCGCGAAGCGCGAGGAGACGCGGGCTCGGCGCCTCGCCACGCTGATCTCGGACTCGGCGGCCGGTCGGCGGCTAGCCCAGCTGACGCCGCCGCGGCGCCGCTGAGTTCGCGTAATCGCCCTTGCACAGCATGACCATACTCAGTATGCTACTGAGTATGGTGATGGATAGAGCCCAGCTGTGAGTGTCCCGCATGCCCTCCTGGCCCTCCTGAGGGAGGGCCCGAAATTCGGCCTTCGCCTGCAGAGCGAGTTCGAAGCGCGAACGGGCGAGGTCTGGCCGCTCAACGTCGGTCAGGTCTACACGACCCTCCAACGCCTCGAACGGGACGGCCTGGTCGCAACCGACGACGGGGAAGGCGAGCGATCTCGGAAGCGGTACAAGATCACGTCCTCGGGTGAGCGCGAGTTGGCCGAGTGGCTGCGGACGCCACCTGACCTTGTTCCCCCTCCGCGCGACGAGCTCCTGATCAAGGTGCTGGTTGCCCTCCAGGTTCCGGGGATCGACATTCACGAGATCCTGCAGGTCCATCGCCGTCACGTGATCGAGGTCATGCAGCGCTACACCAAGATCAAGGCCGCGACCGGACCGGACGACGTCGCGCTGGCGCTCGTCGCCGATGCCGAGCTCTTCCGGCTGGAAGGGATCGTCCGCTGGCTCGACGCCGCGGACGTCCGCTTGAAACAGCTGCCAGCTCCCGCGCAACCCCCAGTGCGCGAAACCGAGCACGAACCAACACGCACGATGGAGGTTTCGCAATGACAACCGCACTCGAACTGCGCCAGGTATCCAAGGTGTACGGCTCGGGGCCGAGCGAGGTGAACGCGCTCCGCGCCGTCGACCTCTCGGTCGAGCGAAACGAGCTAGTGGCGATCATGGGCCCGAGCGGCTCCGGCAAGAGCACGCTCTTGACGATCGCCGGCAGCCTCGAGGAGCCGACCAGCGGCCAGGTGCTCGTGGACGGAGTCGACCTCGCGACTGTCTCGCGGTCGGACCGAGCGAAGATGCGACGCCGGTCGATCGGCTATGTCTTCCAGGACTTCAACCTGCTCCCCGGGTTGACGGCGCTCGAGAACGTCACGTTGCCGCTCGAGCTCGACGGTGTCCGAACGAAAGCCGCGCAAGCGGCAGGACTGAAGGCGCTCCGAGAGCTCGACGTCGCAAAGCACGCGGATCGCTATCCGGACGATCTCTCCGGCGGGGAACGCCAGCGAGTGGCGATCGCGCGAGCGATCGTCGGCGAGCGTGGCCTACTCCTCGCGGACGAGCCGACGGGCGCGCTCGACTCCATCAACGGCGAAGGTGTCATGCGCCTGCTCCGCGCAGCAACGCACCGCGGCGTCGCAGGTGTGGTCGTCACCCACGAGGCTCAGCTCGCGTCCTGGGCCGACCGCGTCGTCTTCCTGCGCGACGGCCACATCGTCGACCAGACGGTCGCCCCTCCCGGGCCGGAGTCGCTGCTCGCTGCAGGTGACCGGCGATGAGTGCCGCAGCGCATACGCCTGAGTTGTCCGGACCGAAAGACGGCAGTGCCTCCGCACGCCGCGCCGTAATCCGCTGGGCCGGACGCATGTTCAGGCGCGAGTGGCGGCAACAGCTGGTGATCGTGGCGCTCCTCACCGTCGCGGTCGCAGCCGCAATCGGGAGCATCACGGCCGTCTACAACACGACCTCTGCGGACAACGCCGAGGTTGGGTCCGGCAATCGGCTCCTAAAGTTCGACGGGACCGATCCGAGCTCGCTCGAAGCGGGGCTCGACGCCGCCCGAAAGTCGCTCGGGACGATCGAAACCATCGGCCACCGTTCCGTTGCCGTTCCCGGCAGCGTCGAGAAGGTGGACTTCCGCGCGCAGGACCCAAACGGCGTCTACACCCGCGGGCTGCTCTCGCTCCGCCACGGCAGCTACCCAACGGGGCCGAGTCAGGTCGCCGTCACCGACGGGGTCGCCGAGATCCTGCGTCTCCACATCGGGTCGACCCTCGCGCTCGACGGCACTCGCCGGAAAGTGGTGGGCATCGTCGAGAACCCCCGCAAGCTGAGCGACGAGTTCGCGTTGGTCTCCCCGTCGTCCTTGGCTGCGCCCCACTACGTGACCGTTCTCGTCCACACGAGCAGCGATCCCATCGACTCCTTGGTGCTGCCCGAGAGCAACCACTCCCTCCGCGAGGTGACGAGACCGCCCAGCAACCAGGCGAACTCCACGCTGGCGATGTTCTCCATTGCCACTGTCTTCTTGTTCCTGGCCTCGCTCGTCGCGGCCGCCGGCTTCGCCGTGGTCGCACAGCGACGGCTGCGCCAGCTCGGCATGCTCGCCGCGATCGGCGCCACACAAAAGCACATCCGACTCGTGCTGCTGGCCAATGGTGTCCTCGTCGGGGCGATCGCGGCCCTCGGTGGAGCGATCGCAGGAGTGGGACTGTGGCTCGGAGTAGCACCGACGCTCGAGTCCGCCACCGACCATCGCATCGACCGGCTCAGCCTGCCATGGGGACTGATCATCGCGGCCGTAGTTGTCGCAGTACTCGGAGCGGCCGTTGCCGCGTGGTGGCCGGGGCGAACGATCGCCCGCCTCCCTGTCATGCTCGCGCTCTCGGGACGGCCGGCGAAGCCGAGGCCCGCGCGTCACGCGGCGATCGCGGCTGTTGCGCTGATCGCGGCCGGTATCGGGTGTCTCGCACTCTCCGGTCGAGACAGGCCGCCGCTCATCGTCGCAGGGATCCTGGCAACGATCCTCGGCACCCTCCTCCTCGGCCCGCTTGCGATCCGCACCTTCTCGGGGCTGGCGGGACGCTTGTCCATCGCGCCGCGGTTGGCGCTACGAGACCTCGTCCGTTATCAGGCCCGTTCGGGAGCGGCGCTTGCGGCGGTCACACTCGCTCTCGGAGTCGCGGCAACGGTGGTCGTCATCGCATCGGCCGAGGAGGCCAAGAAAGCGGCTGAGCCGCCCACCCTGTCCGACCGGCAGATCCGCGTGTACCTCGGCCCGCGCGATGCCAGAGAGCTTGCCCCGGTCGACGCAGCCGCGCAGATCGGGCGCCTTGCCGTGAGCGTCCGAGAGCTCGCCGCCGGGCTCGATCGCGCAACCGTGGTTCCACTTCGCAATGCCATCCAGCCCGGCGAAGACCCTATGGTCGTCGGCGATACGCAAGTACTTCCCTCGATCATCCTCACGAGGCGAATCGGCAGGATGTACGAGGGCGAATCGGCGCTCTACGTGGCCACTCCTGCGGTGCTCAGGTACCTGGGAATCGACGCGGGCACGATTGATCCCGGCGCGAATTTCCTCGCCGATCGCAGCGCCCGGATCAACGGGCTCGTCATCCCGAGCATGGTGGATCGACGGGACATCGCCTTCACACACGTTCAGAGGATCGAGATCGGCCGGCACCTCTTCGGCTCGGACCCTGGGCGGAAGCCGCCTGCCTTCATCACCCTCAACGGCCTCCGCCGCCACGGGTGGAAGCAGGTTCCGGGCGGCTGGCTCGTGAGCTCGACCCGTCCTTTGACGAACGAACAGATCGCGGACGGCCGCGACATCGCGGCGAAAGCCGGCCTGACGATCGACGTGCAACGTAACGACACCTCCTTCGCCAAGGTCAGGGCGATCGCTGTAGGCGCGGGCGCTCTGCTCGCGCTCGCGATCCTGGCAATGACCGTCGGACTGATCCGCAGCGAGAGCGCTGGTGACCTCCGGACGCTGACCGCGACCGGGGCCACCTCGAGTATCCGCCGAACGCTGACCGCCGCGACCGCAGGCGCACTCGCCCTCCTCGGCGCGATCCTCGGCGTCGCCGGCGCCTACCTCGTCCTTGCGGCGACCTATTACAACAACCTCGGCTATCTGAGCGAGGTCCCGCTCTTCGACCTTGCCCTCGCAGTCGTCGGCGTGCCGCTGGCAGCCATCGCGGCCGGGTGGCTCCTCGCCGGCCGCGAGCCGCCCGCCATCGCCAGGCGCGTGATCGAATGACTGGGAGCCCCTTGAGCCCAGCCAGCTTGTGACAGGCAACGGCCGACCGGCGCAAGCTCGGTGATTCGTCCAGGCACGGAAAACCGGACGAACCTGCCCCCGTCCGAGGGCTAGGACAGGCGGCTGTGATCTGCGAGCACAGGCGTCGATCGGACTCGCCGTCGGCGCCGTCGCGCAGAGTCGCGCCGGGCGTGCTCGTCGCTGCCGAGTTGCTTTGCTCGCACAGACAGGAGCGCACGTAGCTCCGCCGTCGGGCGGAACGGATCGGCGAGCGCCTCACCTCCGGCAAGCGGAAGCGCGGCCCAAAGCTCGCCGTCGACCTCGGCCACGATCCACGGACCGTTCGCCCTCGCTCGTCCGGAGAGCTCGGCCAGTTGCTCGAGTGCAACGTCGTCGGAAGCCGTGGCGAGCCGGAGCCGGATTACGGTGCCCGCGTCGAGACTGGGTGGCCGAGCGCGGCGTTCCTCGTTCATGCCTACAGAGTGCGCCTTCCTTCTTGATAAGGGCAACTCGAGTTATCGTTTGGATTGATCATGGAACTCGATCAATGGCTCGGAATCGAGGTACGCCACCTCGCCGCTCTCCAGGCGGTCGCGGAGGCCGGCACGTTCCGCGCGGCGGCCCTCAGGCTCGGCTACACGCAGTCAGCGATCAGCCAGCAGATCGCGACCCTCGAGCGCCTCGTTGGCACAAAGCTGGTCGAGCGGCCCGGCGGCCCACGCGCGGTCTCGCTCACCGACACGGGGACGCTCGTTCTCCGACACGCTGAGGCGATCATTGCTCGGTTTCAGGCCGCCCAGGCAGACGTGACGGCGATGGTCGAAGGTGGCGCGAGCTCGCTTCGGGTCGGAGCCTTCCAGAGCGCCGGTTCTCGAATCCTCCCCGAGCTCGTTCGCCGGTTCAGAGCCGAATGGCCAAGCGTTGCGGTCCAGCTGACGGAATCTGGCACCGACGATGAGCTGCTCATGAGCGTCGAGCGCGGCGACCTCGACCTCAGCTTCGTCATGCCCCCACTGTCCGACGGACCGTTCGAGATGGTCGAACTGATGCGCGACCCCTGGGTCCTGCTCGTACCGGCCGACTCGCCGCTCGCTACGCGCCGAGAGCCGCCTTCCCTGCGAGAGGTTGCCGAGCTGCCGCTGATCGGTGCACGGCTGTGCCGCAGCCGCCAACACATACACGAACAGTTTCGGACACGCGGGCTCGACCCGACCTATGTCTTCCACTCCGACGAGAACAACACGGTGCACGGCCTGGTCGCTGCCGGCGCCGGCATCGGACTGATCCCGAAGCTCGCCGTCGACTCGAACGACGAGCGTGTGCTCGCCGTCGAGCTCGAGCCGAGCGTGCCGCCGCGCATAATCGCGCTCGCCTGGCATCGCGACCGCTACCGGTCGCGCGTAGCCGAGGCGTTCGTCGAGCTCGCGAGCGAGCTGTGCAGCCTGCTCGAAGGTTCTCCTCAGGCCGCGATCGCCGCCGCAGGCTGATTCTCGACCTCGTCGGCAGAGCACTCTCCGCGGGTACGGCTGACAGACGAGCGCCACGGAATCAAGCGACCCGGACGGCGATGCCTGGGTAGTCCAGGACAAAGCCAAACCGGTCGTACGTGAGAACCGTCCTGAAATCGAACTCCGGAGCGGTGTAGTCGTACCGCGGGCGCTCGCCGTCGTTCGGGAGCCGCGAGTAGACCTGCTTCAGTCGTTCGACCTGACAGGTCGGCGCGCGCACAAAAGCTGCGGGCGCATCGGCCACGTCACCGATATCCAGTGCCAACCGGTTCACCGGGACAGCATTCGTGCAGGCTGAGGCCTCGAGATCGACGTCCAAGCAGCCGTCGAGCTGCGGTGCCGCCGCGCCGTCGACGCGCCACGTCCCCGTCCCGTCGCCTTCGAGCCGAACCTCGTGGCCGCCCGAGGCTGATTGCCCAGTGACGTGCGCAGAGCGTGTCCGCCACTGGTCGTCGAGCGTGATGGTGTAGCGGATCGCCCAGGCCTCGCCCTCCTGAACTGCCGTCGAATACCCGTCGAGCCGATACCCACCGCGCTCGCGACGCAGAAAGACAACCTCGAAGCCGATGCGTGCGTCCCGGTGGCGCCAAGCCGCCGTCGCGGGAAGCTCAGGCACGGCCGGTCATGCTATTCGCAAAGCCGCTCGCCGCTGCCGCACCGCCACCTCGATCGCGGCTGCGAGCGTTTCGGCCGTGGGCGAATCTCTGGCAGCGGCCCGACTGCGCCTACAAGATCGACCCAGGATGATGCTGACGACCACGGGTCTTCTCGTGCCCGCGTGGCTGCCGTTCGGTTTCTGCCGCCGAGGGCGGGGCGAACTCCGGAAATTGCTGCTCGAGGCCGACCAGGAGCTTCCTGAGCAGCCGGGCGAGCTCGGCTTGCTCTCGCTTGGTGAGTGCCCCGAGCATTCGCCGTTCGGTCTCGAGATGGCTCGGTCCCGCTCGTGCGACCAGAGCTCGTCCCTTCCTGGTGAGGGCGACGAGGAGCCCGCGGCGGTCGTCCTGATCCACAACCCGCTCGACGAGCCCGGCCTGCTCCAAGCGGTCGACCAGGTGCGTCATCCCGCCGGACGTGCGCATGAGGGATCGGTAGAGCTCGGTCGGCGAACGCCGGTACGGAGGGCCTACACGCCGGAGGGCGGCCAGGGCATCCCAGCTCGTCCGGTTCAGTCCAAAGCGGCTGAAGTTCTCGTTCAGACCACGGTCGAGCAGGACCGCAGCGCGACCGATCCGCGCAACGACCGCGACCGGCGACGTGTCGAGTCCGGGCTCTTCCTTCCGCCACTCTGCGAGCACACCGTCGACATGGTCTCCTCGTGAAGCCTTGTGTAGCCGCTTTCGCATCGGCTATATCTTAATGCGAAGCTACTCAGGAGGCAGATAAATGGTCGTTGAGTACATCCGATACAGCATCGACGACGAACGTGCCGACGCGTTCGCGCAGGGCTACGAGCGTGCTGCCGAGGCGCTCGAGGCCTCAGAGCACTGCGAGCGCTACGAGATCTCTCGCTGTAGCGAGGACTCGAGCCAGCACATCGTCCGAATCGAGTGGGACTCCGAAGAGGGCCACCTCTCGGGCTTCCGCCAGAGCCCAGAGTTCCGCAGCTTCTTCGACGCCGTCCGGCCGTTTGTGAACGACATCGATGAGATGCGCCATTACCAGGTGACGCTGGCAAGCTCGAGCTGAGCGGACTTGTGGCCGCGGACGCAACAGCAATCGAGTTCGAGAGCCGTGTAGACGCGACGCTGCAAGCGTGCTGCGAGCTCGCGCGAGCGTTGATCGGCGCCCTCGCCGCTTTGGGCGCGCTCGCGCTCGACGCCCTGGCGAGAGTGCGCAAGCTCCGGGCGGGCGAAGAGGTGCCGATCCTCGCGCACGACGGCCTGGCACGCTTCGTGCAGATCGAATCGGTGTAAGAGTCGAAGTGCAATGAAGACCACGAGGCTCGAGAGACTCGCACTCGCCTGCGCCAGGCGCCCCCGGCGAACCATCGGTGCCTGGATCGCCGCCCTGGTGATCGCGTTCGTCGCGATCGGGACGCTGCTCGGCGGCGCCCTGACCACGGAAGGCAACCCGACCAACAACCCTCAGTCTCAACGCGCAAAAGACGTGCGCGAAGCCGCCTTCCCAGCCGCGTCGGGCGCGGCGATCACGGACATCATCGTCGTCCGTTCGACGGGCTCCACCGTCGACGCACCGCCGTTTCGAAGCTTCGTTCGGAACCTTGCCGCCGAGGTGCGCCGGGCGAAAGGTGTCGAGGGCGTTCGCACGTACCTCGAAGCGAACGACCCGTCGCTCGTCTCGAAGGATCGCCACGCCACGATGGTGCAATTCGCAATGCCGAACGAGTCGAGCTCTGGGATCGACGACGTGGTCGGCGACGTTCAGCGTGCCGACGCGAATCCGGCCTTCACCGCCAATGTCACCGGCCAACGGACGGTCAATCACGACTTCAACAAGCTCTCGGAAGACGACCTGCGTTCGGGAGAGCTCCAGTTCGGCCTGCCGGCTGCGCTGATCATCCTCCTACTGGTATTCGGGACGGTCGTCGCCGGGCTCCTGCCACTCCTGATCGCGCTGCCGTCGATCATCGTGGCGCTCTCGTTCGTGGCCGTCCTCGGGCACCTGTTCAGCCTCTCGGTCTTCACGATCAACATGCTCACCGGAATGGGGCTCGCGCTCGGGATCGACTACTCGCTCTTCGTCGTCTCGCGCTTCCGCGAGGAGCGTGGTCACGGCCGCCAGAAGCTCGACGCAATCTCCGCTTGCGCGATGACGGCGAACCGGGCAGTGCTCTTCAGCGGCACCACGTTCGTGATCGCCATGTTCGGCATGTTCATCGTGCCGAACTCGATCATGCGCAGCCTCGCGGTCGGGGCGATCCTGGTCGGAATCGTCTCCGTGGTTGCGTCAGCGACATTGCTGCCGGCGCTGCTCGGGGTACTCGGCGACCGCGTCGACCGGCTGCGGATCCCGATCGTCGGTAGTCGCTCGCTCGAGGCTGCCAACCCCGAAGGGCGGTTCTGGGGCGCGATCGTGCGCTCCGTTCTGCGGCGGCCGGTGCTTGCCGTCTGTCTTTCGGTCGCGGTGTTGCTTGCAGCGGCGTCGCCGGTCCTCGGGCTGCACATCGGCACGAGCGGTCCGACGCTCTTGCCTGAACGTTTCGAAGCTCGCCAGGGCTTCGAAGCGCTCCAGCGGTACTTCCCGGGAGCGACCGCCAATCCGGTCGAGATTGTCGTGGCGAGGGGCGCGACGCAACCGGCCGCGGAAGGAGCGCTGGTGCGCCTTCGCACGATGCTGGCGTCCGACCCACGCTTCGGCCTAGGCCAGATCGAGCGCTCGCCCGACGGCACAGTCGCCATGCTGTCCGTTCCCGTACGGGGCGATCCCTCGGGCGATGCAGCGGTTGCCGCGGTGCGGCACCTCCGTTCGGCGACTGTGCCGACGGCATTCGAGAACACGGATGCCGAGGTCTTCGTCGGCGGGACGACGTCCGAGAACATCGACTACTTCGACTCGGTGATCGGGCCGGCGCCGTGGGTGATCGCGTTCGTGCTGGGGCTGACGCTCGTCTTCCTGACGGTGGTGTTCCGCTCGGTGGTCATCGCCGGGACTGCCGTCGTCCTCAACCTGCTGTCGGTCGGCGCGGCTTACGGATTGCTCGTGCTCGTGTTCCAGGACGGCTTCGGCTCCGGGCTCCTGGGCTTCAACCACGTGGACACGATCGAGGCGTGGGTGCCGTTGTTCCTGTTCTCCGTCCTGTTCGGGCTCTCGATGGACTACCAGGTCTTCCTGCTCAGCCGCATCAAGGAGCGTTACGACGAGACGGGAGACACAACGAACGCGGTCACATTCGGGGTCGCTTCGACGGCGCGCATCATCACTGGAGCGGCACTGATCATCGTCGCTGTGTTCGCAGGCTTCGCGGCGGGCGAGCTGGTCATGTTCCAGCAAATGGGCTTCGGCGTCGCCGCAGCCTTGCTGATCGACGCGACGATCATCCGCTCCGTGCTGCTACCGGCGACGATGCACCTGCTCGGGCGCTGGAACTGGTACCTGCCGCATTGGCTCGATTGGCTGCCGCGCATGCAGGTCGAGAGCGCAGCTCCCAGGGCCGCACATCAAGCGACCTGACACCCACGACGGTCTCGACCCGTAGAGACGCCGCGTTCCAAGACGCTAGCGCTCGGCGCGCAGCACCTCGGGCCCCGTCGGCCGCGGGTCGCCGTCGCCGGGCTCGGCGGTAACCGCGAGCACGGGATAGAGCTTCGGGTCCACCGCCGCCGCGAAGCGCACGACCGAGCGTCCGTCCTCGTTCGGATGGAAGGTGCCGGCCGAGATCCGATTCCGGCGGCCCGGCCGGTCGCCCGGACCGACGAACCAGAGCTCGTAGTAGTCGCCCTTCGGGAGGATCGGGAGCGTGTCGCTTTCGAGGGTGACGACGCGCCCGATTCCGGTCTTCCGGACATCGACCGAGGCTGACACCTGCCCGGAGGGGGCGCGAAGCACCGTCCGGAGCTCGAGCGCGCCCGGCCCGTCGCCCTGGAGCAGCGACACGCCGAGGAGCACAGCGGCCACGGCCGCGGCCGCAGCCGCGAGCACCGGCACGAGCCGCGGGCGCCGAAGCCACGCGAGCCCGCGGGCCCGTCGCGGGGCCGGCTCGGCCACTCGGGCGACCGCGTCGAGGACGCGCGCCTCGAGCGCTGCCGGAGGGGCGATCGGAATGATCGCGTCCCGAATCGCGCGCGACAGCTGTTCGAGGCCTTGCTCGTCCACGCCGTTCATCTGAGCTCGCGCTCCTCGAGACAGCGCTCGAGCGCCTTGAGCGCGTGCGCCGACCGCGACTTCACGGTGCCGAGTGGAATCTGCAGGCGCTCGGCGACCTGCGCCTGCGTGAGGTCCTCGCGGTACTGGAGCACGAGCACCTCGCGGTGCGCTTCGGAGAGCTCGTCGAGCGCCTCGCCGACGGCGAGCCGCAGGACCAGGTGCTCGTAGGCCTCGTTCCCGGCGACGTCGGTCAAGGCGGGCTCCTCCAGCTCGAGCGGGAGCGTCCCGCGGCGGCGCCAGAGGTCGACCGCGGCTCGGCGGGCGAGCGTGAACACGAACGTCCGGACGGACGACCGTGTCGGGTCGTAGCGCGCGGCGGACCGCCACAGCCTGACGAACGTCTCCTGGACGAGGTCCTCGGCGAGCCCTGCATCGCGTAGGAGCTGCAGGCCGAGGCGGTAGATCTGGCCGCCGTACGCTGCGTAGAGGGCCGACAGCGGCGCCTCGCGCTCGCCCCGTGCGAGGCGGGCGACGAGCTCCGCGTGCTCGAGGCGCCGGAGCGGCGCGGTTTCGGGAACGGCGGCGATGTTCCGGGTTCGCACGACCCACCGCATCGGTTCACGAGGTAGGCCGGAGCGACTCCCGGCCTACCTCGTGCGCACGCGGCTGCGATCGTCAGTCCTGCACCGCCGCGAGCCCGGTGATCGTCACGTTGCCGCGGCCGATCCGGCCGAGGTCGCGGGTCTTCCCGCTCGTGACGTCCACCTGGTACAGGCGGGCGCCGGCCCGCCCCTTGTCGATGCCGGCGACGTAGCCGACATTGTCGGCGCCGGCGATGTCGAACCCGGCGTCGAGGCCGAGGTCGAGGCCGATCTTGACGGGGTTCATCAGCGTGCCCGCATTGGCAGGATTCTGGAGCCAGACCTGGTCCGGGCTCGCCCCCACGTCGAGCGCGAACAGCATCGTCGCGGTCGGCCGATTCGCAAAGGCCGCGAACGACGAGTTCGTGTACGCGGAGCCGACCACGGTGACTCCAGCCGGCGTGAGATCCGTGTCCTGCGAGAGCAGGCTGCCCGGATCGGGGTCGAGCCGTATGTTGTCGTCCGCGTCGCTCGTGACGCGGATCTTGTCCACGGTCGGGTTGAAGTCGAACCCGATACGGTCGCCGACGAGGGCAGCCGGCATGGACTCGAAGGCCGGCCCCTCGGCGACAGCGATCGCCGTCCACGGGTTGACGCGGTAGACGACCTTGTCGCTCCCGAGCGCGTACAGGTCACCGGTCGCAGGCCGGAAGTCGATGCCCTTGAGCGCGACGCCGGACGGGAGCCCGGTGATCGCCTTCGACGCGACCCGCTCAGGCGACTTCGCCCGGAAGCGGAGCAGGTTGCCGGACGAGTCGGTCGCATACAGCATGCGCTTAGCCTCATCGGCGCGGTACTGGTCCTTCGACTTCCCATAGCCGCCGGTTGCTCCGGCGGCGAGCGGGAGGACGAGCACGAGCACGGCCAGAAGGAGGCCGGCGCGTACGAGTCGTGAAGTCATGAGGTTTCTCCTTTCGTGTCGTTGCATGACCGCTTGGCTTTCGCAGCGACACACCGCGCCGGTTCAACCCGGCACGGATTTCTTACAACCACGCGAGACAAGAGATGACGTCTGTCATGCCCAATTGGTTACGCACGGGTCTACTGCAGCGGTCGCGGCGTCGAGAAGATGCAGTGCAGGAGAAGCCCGCAGTCCAAGAACAGGAGAGAAACGATGAGCGATCGGACTCGACGGAGAATCGGCACCGTCATACTCGCGCCCGCCGCGGCGCTGCTGACCTGGGCCGGCATTCGGCTCGCCGGCGTCGACCTCGTCGTCAGTACGGGCGACGGTACGGTCGGTCCGATCGATGTGGTGGCAGCCGCGCTGGCCGGCGGGCTGGGCGGCTGGGTCGCGGTTCGACTCCTGGAGCGTCACACGCGCCGCCCCGGGCTCTGGTGGCCTCCGCTCGGGTCGACTGCGCTGGCAGTGTCGACCATCGGCCCGTCCTACCTGTCCGACGGGATCAGTGCCGTTGCATTGACGGCGCTGCACTTCGTCACCGCGATCGTCGTGATCACCGGCTTCGCAACGACCCTGCCGACATGCCGATGTGCGTCAGCGCTTCGTACGCCAGGGCGACCGCTTCGGGGACGGTGAGGCGCGCGCCTGCGCCGGCGAGCTCGTGAGCGCCTGCTTCCCTGTGAGCGCTCAGTTTCCGCCGAGGGCCCGCTCGAGGGCCGTGACGAGCATGTCCGCGTGCTCGTCGCGGAAGACGAGCGGCGGGCGGATCTTCAACACGTTGTCTTCACGTCCGGTTCGACCAATGAGGATCCCGTCGTCGCGCAGCGCATTGACGACGTGCTCGGCAGTAGCGGCGTCGGTGAGCTCCACGCCGATCAGCAGTCCGCGTCCGCGGACGTCCCTGACGGATGAATGGACGCGCAGCTCCTCGAGCGCCCTGCGCAGGCGAGAGCCGACACGACCGGCGTTCTGGATGAGTCGCTCGTCTTCGATCACGTCGAGCACCGCGAGCGCCGCGCATGCAGCGACCGGGTTGCCGCCGAACGTGCTGAAGACGTGCGTCTCGGCCGCGAACCGGTCGACGATCTCCTTGCGTGCAATGACGGCCGCAACCGGATACCCGTTCCCCATCGGTTTGCCGAGGGTGACGAGGTCGGGCTCGATGGAGTAGGAAGCGAACATCCACAGGTGCTCACCACTGCGGCCGTGTCCAGCCTGGACCTCGTCGGCGACGAACAGCCCGCCTGCAGCATGTGTGCGCTCGACGACGGCAGCGAGGTGGTCCGGGCTCGGCGTGTGGATCCCGTCGCTGGTAAAGCCGCAATCGAGGAACGTTGCCGCGAGACCCGTGCCCGTCTCCTCGAGCCGTTGGATCGCGTGGGCCACGTCTTCCTCGAGGCGCAGCGGTGCTAGGAGCTCGGTCGTCGCCGCGCGATAGCCGTCGGGCCATTCCTCTGGAGACAGATCCGAGACGGCGGTCGTGACGCCGTGGTAGGCGTGCTCGGTGACGATCGCCCCCCTCTTGCCGGTCGACGCGGTGGCCAGCCGCCAGGCGAGCTCGTTCGCTTCGCTGCCGGAGTTCACGAGCATCACCGTGTCCAGACCTAGGTCCGGAGGCATCGAGGCCGCCACGCGCTCGGCCAGATCGAGGAGCGGCTCGTAGAGATACCGCGCGTGCGTGTTGAGCATGCGCGTCTGTCGTGCAACCGCCTCGGTGACGCGCGGGTGGCAGTGACCCGCGACCGGCACGTTGTTGTATGCGTCGAGCAAACGCTGTCCGTTCGCATCGAAGAGCCAGACTCCCTCGGCGCGTGCGACGTGAACCGGATGCTCGTACGTGAGGTCCGTGAGCGCCGACCCCAGTAGCCGGTGGCGGCGGCGTACGAGCTCGGAAGTGGCGACCTGCGGCGTCGCAGCACCGAGCTCCATCGCCACCGTGTCTGCTCCCACCCCGGCGACGAACTCCAGCAGCTGCCACGAGTCCGCGTCCCAAGCCTGGATGTACTCCGCGTTCTCCGGATAGCGCTCGACCCGCCAGGCGCTGATCGAGACGATGAGGGCGAGACGGGCGGCGACGAGGTCGGCCAGCACTTCGAGCTCCTGCGGCTCCAAAGGAATGTGAGACGCATAACCGTCGATCGCGATGCGCGCCGCGCGGAAGATGTCATCGTCGGGCCGGCCGCGAAGGAGCGACGCGAGCCCGACCGCGAAGTCGGCGACCTGGGGCGTGTGGCAGATGTCGCCGAAGTCGACGATCCCGGCGACGCGATCGTGCTCGTCGAGAAAGAGATTGTCGAGGTTGAAGTCGCCGTGAACGACCTGTGCGCGAAGGGTCGGCAGACGCGGCACAACGCGTCGCTCGAAGCGGTCGAGGACATCAGCGACAAGGCGACGCCGGTCGGTGTCGGCGATCGACTCGAGCAGAGGACGGAGCTTGGCGGTGTGCTTGAGATCCCAGAGCAGCTCTCGACCCGCAGCAGCATGGAAGAAGCCGCGCAGGGCGAGATTCAGCCGAGCGTGCATCGCGGCAACGTGGGCCAGCGCGTGGTCGTCGAGCTCCGGCCCGCCGACGTGACCGTGCATCCGCTCGAACAGGCGTACGAAGTGCAGCCCATCCGGCCCCTCGACGGTCGGGCGATAGGCCGCCGCGCCAGATAGCCCGCCGGCGGCCGGCCGCGGGCGGGCCACCGGCAGCTCGGCATCGACACGGGAGACGTGCGTGATCGCCTCGGTCTCCAGGTCGAGGACGGCGGGATCCTCGCCGAGGTTCGAGATCTTGATCACGCCGCCGCCCCCGGCCCCGTCGTCGATCAGGAACGTCTGGTCACGCTCGCTGCCGAGACTCGTGGCGGTTCCCTCGACGCCGAAGAGGCGAGCGGCGATCGCCGCGACTTCGTCTGCCGCAAAACGCGGCGGTGGTGCCTCGAGCACGTTCACAGTGCGCCAGCGTAGTGGCAAGATCGGCAACGCGTCTTTGCCCGACATCGAGCTCACCCGCGCGCGCGGCCGACCGCCGCCTCTATGTCCTCCCGGGCGTGGGCACGTTGCGCTTCCAGGGCTTGTTGTCGCGTGCCGCGACAGCAGATGCCGAGGGCAGGAGCTGGCGGTTCGGCCGTCGCGGCTTCTGGCAGCGTGACCTCCTGGCTACGGACGCCGCCGGCGCGACCGTCGGCGATTTCACGCCGAACACCCTGCGCCGTGGCGGCACACTCCACTGGAACGGTCGCGAGCTGACGCTGCGTCCGGCCAGCGCCTGGCGCGACCGTTACGCGCTGTCCGACGGCGAGCGCGAACTGGCCGTCCTCGACGCCAAGAGTTGGGGCAGGCAGCCGGTCAAGGTCACCGTCCACGACCTCGGCGCCGTCGAGCCGGCGCTGCTTCTGTTCGCCGCGTTTGTCGTCCGCGGGCTCGCCGAGGACACGGCGGGGGCCGCCGCAGCCGGCGCGACTGCAGCGTCGAGCGGCTGACGCGCCGGCGGGCGCACCCGTCGAACACCAGGATTGAAAGCGTGCCGAGAGTGCGCCGAAACGCAAACGGACACTTTCGGCAGCAGGTGCTCTCGTCTATCCAGGACGGCGACCCGTTCTTCGACTGATCGGAGCACTACATGCAGAGAATCCTGCTGCTCGCGCTGCTGTCCGCGCTGATCCTGTTCCCCACCGCAGCCCGTGCGTCCAGCTCGGGCGTCGTCGTGAGTCAGATCTACGGCGGCGGCGGCAACAGCGGCGCCACTTTTCGAAACGACTACGTCGAGCTCTTCAACGCCGGGACGTCCGCCGTCGACCTGACGGAGTGGACGGTCCAGTACGCGACCGCAGCCGGCACGGCCTGGCAGACGACAGCCTTGTCGGGAACGATCGGAGCAGGCCGCTATTACCTGATCCAGCTCGCGTCTAGCGGGACCGTCGGTTCTGCATTGCCCGCTCCCGACGCAACCGGAACGACCAACCTTGCCGCCACGAGTGGCAAGATCGCGCTCGTTCACGCCGCCGCGCCGCTCGCGTGCGGCGCGTCGGCGGGAAGCTGCTCGGCGAACCCGCTCGTGGAGGATCTCGTGGGCTACGGCGACGCGAGTGACTTCGAGGGCGCGGGCTCCGCGCCGGCGCCTTCGAACACGTTGGCTGTGCGTCGTGCGGACGAAGGCTGCGCGGACACGGGCTCGAACGCGACTGACTTCGCGGCGGCCACACCCGATCCACGGAACTCCACCTCACCCGCGCACACGTGTGCAGGCACGCCGTCTGCAGGCGCCAGCGCCGCTGTGAACGTCGATCTCGACCTTGCCTCCGTGCTCTCCGTCTCCCTCGATCGCAGTTCGCTGAGCTTCGGCACGGCGGCTGCCGGCGCAACGCCGACTCCGCTTGCCGAGAACGTGACGGTCTCGAGCAACAATCCGGCCGGCTATTCGCTGGCAGTCGCCCGGACGTCTTTCTCGCCGAGAGACCTTCCCCTCGCAATCGGCGCGACCGCACCGGCGGGAGCGACGCTCGGACCTCCGCTCGCGGGCGGCGGCCTCGTCCCGATCCCGATCCAGCCGGCGACCGCGCTCACCGTCGGCACGAAGGACGCCCCCAGCGCCGGCAGTGGCGACATCTGGGCGACGAGGATCGGGTTCTCCTCACCGTTGCCGCTCGTCGCGACCGGTCGTTATGCAGCGACGGTGACCTTCAGCGTGCTCGCGCGGTGACACTGAGACTCGCGCTCGCAGTCGGAAGCGTCGTCGTGCTCGGGCCACACTCCGCCGCCGAGGCCCTCGGCGGCGGAGTCGCGCCCGTCGCGCTCTCCGTCTCGCCTGCACGGATGGAACTGGTTGCGCCGGCTTCCAGAACGATCGAGCTGCGCAACGTCGGAGCTGACGGCGTGGTCGTCGATGTCACGCCAAGGTCGGTCGACCACCTGGGGGCAGCGAAGAACTGGCTCAGCGTCCGGCCCGCACGACTCGTCTTGCGCTCGCGCTCACGCGCGGTCGTCACCCTCCGAGTCAGGGCGCACGGTTGGGCACACCCGGGCGACCACCGACTCCGCGTGCTCCTGGTGGCACGACCGCTCCGCACCGGGCGGGTCGCGGTCCGGGTACGCCTTGGCGTCGGCGTCCGGGTACGCGTGCCGGGACGGCTCGTTCGGCGGCTGGTCGTACATGGTCTCCAGGTGCGCCGGAACGGGCGTAACCGCGACCTGCTCGTCGCCGTGGCAAACCGCGGAAACGTCATAGAGCAACTCGGTGGTCGCGTCACAGTGACCCTCTTCCGCAGCGGCAGACTCGTGTCGCGTTTGCGCCTCGGCGGGCTCCGAGAGCTCTTCCCAGGAGCGCGCGCGAGCTTCGCGATGCGATATTCCGGCCGGTTCCGCGGTCTGATCACCGCGCTCGTAAAGGTGCGCTTCGATGGCCGATCACGCCCGGTCGAGCGCCGTTACCGCCTTCGGCTTTGACGCGCCGCTCGTCGTGCGTAGACGGCCCGCCCGATCACGACTCAGCAGCGGGCAACTGAAGCAGTGAGTGAGGCGCGGTCGAGCACCGCCCAGACCGAACCTTTGGTGCCGCGGTAGTCATAGAGGCTGAACCCGTCGACGCCGCACGACTCGACCGTCTGGACGAACGCGGAGGCGTCGCTTGTGCCAATGGCGCCCGCGAGCCCTCCGATGACGTGGATTGGGAGCGTTGGGTCTGCGGTTTCCTCCCGGATGATCCTGACGCTCGTCCGCACGTATCGGCCGACGGCAACACGGCCGTGAACGCGATGGGTGAAGTACGCCATGGGCAAGAACGCGTCGTAGATGCGCGCGAGCGCCGCGTAGGGAAAGTGGGGCCAGTAGCGCGGTAGGAGCTTCATCCCAACAGGAGACGGGATGATGGCGCCGATTGCGTAGTCCGGACCGGCGACGGCCCGGAGCCGCGCGGACAACGCCAGCAACCGGCGGTTGCGCTCGGCGGTGTTGCGCACGAGGCTCGATTCGATGTCGAGTGCGAAGGAATCGAAGCGATCTCCACTCGTCGTTCGGAAGTTGATCGCGGCGCGCGCACGGCGAAGATCGCGTGCCTGGTTGACGAAGTCCGGTAAGTACCAGGCGACCACCGAAATTCCCAGCGCGTGCGCAGCCTCGATGAGGCTGCCGAGCTGCCTGCGGCCGACGACGTCGACGCGCTGCCGGAAGTTCCCGGTCTCGACAAAGAGCGTCTGTACACCACGCGCCTGCAGTCCCGCCGCGAGCCGGCCAGGGGCGGTCCGAAAGCTCGGTGAATAGATGTCGATCCAGGTCCCCA
The DNA here is from genome assembly GCA_963759365.1 of uncultured Actinomycetes bacterium. GTDB lineage: Bacteria > Actinomycetota > Thermoleophilia > Gaiellales > Gaiellaceae > 3-1-20CM-4-69-9. The sequence goes on along the minus strand of CAVWYX010000002.1, from coordinate 391,592 downwards.
GCCCGCCGTACAGCGTCAGGTCGGGAGCGCTGACCTTGGCGCCGCCTGCCCCTGCGCCGAGCAGAGCAAGCACGCAAGCTCCGGCCAGGCCCGCCAGTCTCGAACGAAGGAGAGCCACCCAAAGACGCTAGCGCTTGGACCGCGCGAGGGGAATTCCTCGGATTAGGGTCGCTTCCGTGGCCGTGATCAGGTACCTGGTCGACGACGTCGATCGCGCCGTCGCCTTCTACACCGAGCACCTCGGCTTCTTCCTGGAACGCCGGATGGGGCCTGCCTTCGCGATCGTGTCGCTCGGGGATCTTGCGTTGTGGTTGAGCGGCCCACAGAGCTCCGCAGCTCGATCCATGCCGGACGCCCGGCAACCGGAGCCCGGTGGGTGGAACCGGCTGGTGATCGAGGTCGACGACCTCGAAGCGAAAGTGCGTGAGCTGAAGCAGGCCGATCTGCGATTCAGAAACGAGATCGTCACCGGGCCGGGCGGCAAGCAGATCCTGCTCGAGGACACCGCCGGCAATCCCGTGGAGTTGTTCGAGCCGAGGGCCTGACTCGTCGCGGCGCCGGCAGCCGCTCGCTCGGCCCGACCGGCTACAATTCAGGCTGCCGAGGGGCAGTATCCCCGAACGGGTGACGCTCGTCAGTACGGCTCGAAGTCTTGGGCCCGGGCGCACCGGCCCGCACCACAGGCGGGAGAGACCTTCGGCTGAACGTCAACCACGGCGCTCAGTCGAAAGGAGACTCTGAGCAAAACATGAACATCACAGCGACTCGCTTCGCTACCAAGGCCCGCACCTGGCTGCTGATCGCGGGGCTCACCGGTCTGCTCATAGCGATCGGCCTCGTGATCGGCGGAGGCGCGCTCTACATCTTCGTGGGCCTGGCCGTGCTGATGAACGTCGTCGGCTACTGGTTCTCGGACAAGATCGCACTCAAGGCGAGCCGGGCGCAGCCGGTCGAGCCGGGCACGATGCCCGAGCTCGAAGGCATCGTGCAGGACCTCGCCCAACGCGCGCGGGTGCCCGTTCCGCGGCTCTTCCTGATCCCGTCCGAGCAGCCGAACGCGTTCGCGACCGGCCGGAACCCGGAGCACGCCGCGGTCGCCGTCACGCAGGGGCTGCTGCAGCACCTGCCGCCGGATCAGGTCAAGGGCGTGCTCGCGCACGAGTTCGCCCACATCAAGAACCGGGACATCCTCGTCTCGTCGATCGCGGCGATGGTGGCCGGCGCGATTTCGGCAATCGCGACCGTCCTTCAGTTCTCGCTGCTCTTCGGCGGCGACGACGAGGACTCGGGCCCGCTCGGCCTGATCGGGACGCTGGCCACGATCATCCTCGCCCCGCTCGCGGCGACGTTGCTGCAGCTCGCGGTGTCGCGCCAGCGCGAGTACCTCGCGGACGCGACGGGCGCGCAGTTGCTCGGCCGCGGCGGAGCCGCTGGCGAACGCGCTCGAGACGCTCGAGCGCGGATCACAGGCGATACCGATGAACGTGAATCCGGCGACGGCCTCGCTCTATGCCGTGAACCCGCTTCCGCGGAGCGGCGTCGCGACCCTTTTCATGACCCACCCGCCGATCGGCGAGCGCATCCGCAGGCTGCGCGCGCTCGACGGCGACTCGTCGATCCGCTTGGTGGCGTAGGGCAGGCGAAGGGCGGGCGGCTACACGCCGTCCGCCCTTATTAACCCGCGAGGGACCGATAGAGGTAGGCAGCGGCGAGCGTGCGCCAAGGACGGAAGCGCTCGCCGATCGCGTCAACCTGCGCAACCGATGCCGGCGGGTCGAGCGCCCAGATGCGCTCCACCGCCCGGCGAAGGGCGAGGTCGGCCGCGGGCCAGACGTCCGGTCGACGGAGCGCCAGCATCAGCACGCCGTCGGCAGTGAAGCGGCCAACACCTTTGACCTGCGTCAGCTCCGTCCGAGCGGCGTCGTCATCGAGCGCCCGCAGATGCTCGAGGTCGAGCCGGCCGTCCAGTAGGCGAGCGGCGAGGTCGTGCAGGTACACGGCCTTCGCCCTCGAGAGCCCGATCCGACGGAGGGTCGCGTCGTCGGTTGCGAGCAACTCCTCCGGCGTCGGCAGCCGACCCCCGTGCAACGCCTCGAGACGCGCCAGGATCGCGCGCGCGGCTGCCGTCGAGAGCTGCTGACCGATCACCTGCAGAACCAGCGCACCCCACAGGCCGCTCGGCCAGCCGTCGAAGAGAACGTCCGGGTTGAGCCTCGGGTCCGCCTCCACCAACGCCGCCATCCGCGGGTCCGCCGCGCGCAACACCGCACGGCCGTCCGTCCAGCGATCGTCGGAGACGAGGGTGTCGGCGTCAGGCAACGCGCCGAAGGAGTCGCCGCTCGACCACCAACGGCACGAGCAGGTCGCGATAGCCGTGATCGTCGAAGAGCACGGTCAATTGATCGCCGTCGTAGCGCTGGACCGTGCCTTCACCCCAGCGGTCGCTCGCGACACGCTCCCCAACGGCGAAGGGCTCCGGGATCGATTCGGGCGTGAGCAAGAGCTGGTCGTTGTCGCAATTCCCGCAGGGGCCGCGATAGTCCTGCCCGAAATAGGAGAGCAGGAACGAACGTCGGCAGCCGGTGTGCTCGGCGTAGCGACGCATCATCTCGAGCCGCGACCGCTCCACCTCGTCCTCTCGCTCGGTCTCTGTCTCGGACGCCTCCATCGCTGCGCGCACGCTCATGGCCCCGGTCCAGCGGACCTCGCCGGCCGCCTCCCAGACCGCCGCGCCGAGATCGACGAGACGGACGAGGGCCGCGGTTCGCTGCCGCGTTGCCTCGACCTTGCGTCCCGTCGCGAGGAGCTCGGCGACTTGCGCGACGACATCGGTGCGAACACTTCGCGACGTGAGGTGCGCGGCAGTGCCGAAGTCCTCTGGCCGGAAGAGCAGGCGTGCGTGCGCAGGTTGCTCGTCGCGGCCGGCACGTCCGAGCTCCTGGTAATACGCGTCGAGCGACGCCGGTGGGTCGGCGTGCAGCACCCAGCGCACGTCGGGCTTGTCGATACCCATTCCGAAGGCGACCGTTGCAGCAACGATGCGGGCGGAGCCGTCGAGGAAGGCCGTCATCGCCGCCCGCCGCGCGTTCGGCGAAAGGCCGGCGTGGTAGAGCGTCACACGCTCCCCCACCGCGGCCAGCACGTCGTGCGCGGCCTCCGCGTCGGCGTGGGTCGCGGCATAGACGATTCCCGACCCGTCGAGCTCGACGGCAGCCCGCTCCAGCTCGCGCTGCTTCTCCTTGATCGAGCCCAACCGCCGCGCGGAGAGCTCGATGTGAGGACGATCGAAGTCGCCAACCACGACCTCCGGCTCCCGCAGCCGGAGACGCCGGCAGATCTCGTGCTGGACCGGTTGTGCGGCTGTCGCCGTCAACGCAATCCGAACCGGCACCTCGAGCGCGTCAGCCTGGGCGCCGAGGCGCATGTAGTCGGTGCGGAAGTCGTGACCCCACTGGCTGATGAGATGCGCCTCGTCGACGACGAAGAGCCCGGGCCGCGAGCGCCGCAGGGCCTCACGAGTCTGCGGATTGCTCAGCTGCTCGGGTGAGAGAAACACGAATGCGTCCGAGTCGGACGACGCGGCTAGTGCGGCTGCGTGCGCAGCGGCCGACTGCTGCGAGTTCAGGACGATCGCCGAGAGACTCGCTGCGCGCAGATGCGCCGTCTGATCGTCCTGCAGCGCGATCAGCGGCGATACCACGACGGTTGGGCCTGCACGTAGCAGCCCGGCCAGCTCGTAGATCGCGGACTTGCCGCCGCCCGTCGGCAGAACGGCCAGCACATCGCGCCCTTCGACTGCCGCAGCCGCCGCCCGCAGCTGCCCAGGGCGTAGATCCTCGAATCCGAGTCGGGCCCGCGCGAGCTCGCGAATCGCTTCCTCGCTCATGTTGTCCAACGCTAGCCGCACGAGTCGTGGTTATCGTCCCGGGAATCTCGCACACGACGCGGAGGAGACGAAAATGGCGGACACAAACCGGAAAATCGTCGCGGCAAGCTTTCCGACTGCGGAGGGTGGTTCGAGGGGCGGCGGAGCGGTCGGCGGGGCCTTTCCCGACAAGGTGGGGAACGTCGCCGTCCTCCACGTCAAGCCCGACGGGAAGGCGAAGTTCGTCGAGTCGAAGGATTGGGGAGCCGGCCGCGGCGCGCTGCTCGGCGGCATCATCGGCATTATCGGCGGGCCTCTCGGAATCGTCGCGGGCGGGGGCATCGGCGCCCTCGCGTCGAAGCTACGCGACTCCGGGTTCAAGAACGATCAGCTCGAGCAGCTCGGCAAGTCGCTGACGCCGAACAGCTCCGCGGTCGTGCTGGAGATCGCTCCCGACGCCGTCCCCACCGCCGAGCGGCTCCTGAGGACGCTCAACGCAAAGGAGGTCGTGGTCGAGGACGTCGACACGAGCGTCGCCGACATCTTCGCGGACGAGGTCGCGCCGACGCCCGAGCCCGAGCCGGCGGCGACACCGAGCCCGGGAGCGGCGCAGCCGACTCGTAGTTCCGCCGTGGACGAGCCGCTCCGGCGCTGTCCGGACTGCGGCGGCTCTTCGCAAACCCCAACCAGACTGGCTCGCCGAGGCGGATCGCGTTGGCCGACAGGATCACCTCCGCCGACCTCACATCACGGCGTCGCGCCGCGTTATCTGAATCAAACGCCGACAAGGAGACGAGATGAGCGCGATCGCAACCCGCTTCGTGGTCAAAGCATTGCCTCAGGAGGTTGCTACCTACGTCCGCGAGAACGGCCGCGACCCCATCTGGGGCCACGCCGCCGTGACGGAACCGGCTACCGGCTTTGGACCCTGTCGGCTCTGCTTGCATACGTTCCACGAGGGCGAGGAGATGCGGATGCTCTTCACCCACGACAGCTTCGCCGGCGTCGCAGAATTCCCCCAGCCGGGCCCTGTCTACATCCACAAGGACGCCTGCGATGGCTACGACGGCGACGGATTCCCGCCGGACCTGCGGCAACTCGAGCTGACGTTCGAGGGAGTCGCGCCAGGGCCGCGCGGGTCGTCGCGCTCGAGCGCACGAACGGCGAAGGCGTCGACGGCGCGATCGCGCGCCTGCTCGAGCCTGCCCGAGGTCGACTACGTCAATGTCCGAAACACCGAAGCGGGCTGCTTCGTCGCACGGATCGACCGCGGGCCGCGTGACGAAGATCGAGCTCGGCTCGCTTGAGTAGCTCGCGGCCTCGGCTCGGACGACTGCGATCACCCCAAGGTTCTACACGAGCGGCACTCGGTTGCGGGCGCGTCGGGTGAGCTCGGCGAGCTCGCGGTTGAACCGCTCGGGCTCCTGCAGGTGGGGCAAGTGACCGATGCCTTCGTACCAGGAGGCCTCGGCAGTCGGGCAGGTCGCGAGGATGTGCTCGGCCATCGCCGGGAGGACAACCGTGTCCGCGCGGCCCTGTGTGACCAGCAACGGCACGTCGAGGGTGCTCAACACGTCGTCGCAGTCGAGCTCGCGGGCACCGAGATTGGCGCGGATCCGAGCTGGGACGACGATGTTCCAGCACAGAGCCGTCTCGAACTCGTCCGCGGGGAGCGGCTTCGCCGCGCAAGCCTCGACAAAGGAGCGCATGGCGCGGATGTTGGTCGGTAGATCGTCAGTGGTGGCGTCCGCGAAGTGGTCCAGAAACCCCGGGCCGATCAGCGTGCCGAAGGCCGCCGCACCTAGCTTGACCGCGCCTTCGACAGAATCGATCGCGGCGATTCGATCCTGGCCGTGCGCACGCACGTAGTCGCAGATCACGAAGATGCCGTACGACCAGCCGACGAGCACCGGCCGGTCGAGTTGCAGCTGGTCGATGATCGCTGCGAGATCGTCGGCCCACAGCTCGCCGTCCGTGTAGTGCTCTGGGGCGAGCGGCGCCTCGGACATGCCGTGGCCGCGAAGGTCATAGGCGACGAGCCGGAACTCGTCGGCGAGCGCGCTCTCGTACTGCTTGGCCCAGCAGAGGTGGTTCTGCGACCACCCGTGGATGAACAGGATCGGCGGGCCGTCCGCCTTGCCCCACTCCCGGACGTGCAACCGCAGGCCGCCGCCTCCTGGCACTTCGTGAATCTCCATGCGCCCGGTCTTTTGCTCGGCTGTGCGACCGCCGTCATCTCTCGCCTCCTCGTGTTCGTCGGGTCGAGACGATCGTGGCCGCGGCGGGGTCAGAAGCGCATCGGGCAAAGAGCCTTATCTTCGCGCCCGCAGGCGACCTTATCTTCGGGATGGCGCGATACTGACTGGATGGAGGCTCGCGCCGGCGCGCCGTTCGTCGGACGGGTGCGCGAGCTCTGGGAGCTCGAGCGCGCGCTCGCCGCGACGCAGGCGGGAAGCGGCGCGACCGTGCTCGTTGGCCGGCGAAGCGGGTATCGGCAAGACCCGGCTCGCGTCCGAGCTCACGACCCGCGCCCGCGCCGCAGGATTCGAGGTCCTCCTGGGTCGCTCGATCGATCTCGTCGGCACGGAGCTGCCGTATCAGCCGTTCGTCGAAGCGCTGCGTCCGCTCGGCGAGCTTCGGCAGCCGATCGACGCGCGTCGCAGCTGCGCGTGTTCGAGGACACGCTCGCGCTGCTCGCCGAGCGCGCCCGAGGCCACCCGTGCTGCTCGTGCTCGAGGATCTGCACTGGGCCGACACGTCGACGCTCGATCTCGTCGTCTTCCTCGCGCACAACGTCGAAGACCGGCCGATTCTGCTGCTCGGCGACCTACCGAGCGGACGAGCTCTCGTCGGACGAGCGCGTGCGACGCCTCGCGGACGGCGTCCGCCGATCGGGCTCGGCGCTCGTGCTCGAGCTTGGACCGCTCGAGGACGACGAGTTGACTGCTTTGCTCGCGGCTCACGCCGACGTCCCGCCGGCCGCGCTGACGGACGCAATCGTGGCGCGGGCCGAAGGCAACCCGTTCTTCGCGGAAGAGCTGCTCGCCGCCGCCAACGAGGGCGACGGCGAGCTCCCCCGTGGCCTGCGCGACCTGTTGCTGCAGCGCGTAGCCGGCTCGACCTCGGACGCAGAGTCTGTTGCGCCTCGCCGCAGCCGCAGGACGCGACGTCGCTACCCGCTCTTCGCCGGCGGCCGGGCTTCCGGAGCGCGACGTGCGCGAGTCGCTGCGCCTGGCCGTCGAGCACGGCGTCCTCGTCGCCGATCAGGAGACCGGCAGTTTCCGCTTTCGCCACGCCCTCTTGGCGGAGGCGATCTACGCGACGATCCTGCCCGGCGAGCGTGAGGAGCTGCACGCGAAGCTCGCCGACGAGCTGGCGCGAGGCGGAGCTGCAGCGCCGGCCGAGCTCGCACCGCACTGGGCGGCGGCCGGTCGCACGTCAGCGAGGCGCTCATTGCATCTGTCGACGCGGCGCGCGAGGCCGAGGCCGTCTTCGGCTTGGCGGAGGCCTCAGGCACCTCGAGCGGGCACTGCGCTCTGGGACGCGGTACCGGATGCGGCCGAGCTCGCGGGGCTCGACCTCGCCGAGCTCTGCTCCTGGACCGCCGAGCTCGCAGAGCACGTCGGCGCCGCCCAGCGCGCGGTCGAGCTGGCCGGCGGGCGATCGACCTCGTCGGCGACGAAGACCCGCATCGCGCCGCGATCCTGCACGTAGCCCTCGGCGAATACCTCTACGCCGACCGGGAGTGACAGCGCTGCGCTCGCCGCGCTCGAGCGCGCGGTCGAGCTCGTGCCGGCAGAGCCGCCCTCGCCGGAACGCGCCTATGCGCTGGGGTCGCTGGCGGGCGGGTTGGTGGTGGCCGGGCGCCATGAGGAGTCGTTGCCGATCTGCGAGCAGGCGCTCTCGCTGGCTCGGCGTGTCGGCGCACAGAAGGCAGTGGTCCGGGCGCTCACCGTGCTCGGCGGCGACCTCGCCTACCTCGGCCGCGGCGAGGAGGGTCTTGCGCGCCTTCGCGAGGCCGTGCAGCTTGCCGAAGAGAGCGGCGATCTCCTCGGCCTGGACCGAGCGTACGTCCATCTCACCGACGCGCTGACGATGCTCGGACGGCCCGGAGAGTCGGCGCAAGCTCGGACAGGCCGGGCTCGAGGCCACGCACCGGTACGGGATCGACAGCCCGCTGCTCGTCGCGAACCAGATCGAGGCGCTGCTCGCGACCGGCGATTGGGACGAGGCCGAAAGGGTCAGTGCCGCCGCGCTGCGCGCATCACCTCGAGCTTCCCGCACTGCTCCTCACGATCTGCGCCGTCATCGAGATCGGCCGCGGGGACTTCGAGCCGCCGGCGACACCTCGATGGTGCGCTCGCCACGCTTCGCGAGGACCGCGGGCACGGGATGTACGACGTCTACGTCGCCGAGCTGGCTCTGTGGCAACGCCGCTGGATGGACGCCGACCAGGCGGTGCGCGACGGCCTTTCGCGGGCGAGCTTCAGCGAGCCGCTCAGCTCCGCGTCTGGTTCTGCGCGAAGGGGCTGCGCGCGCAAGCGGAGCTTGCAGCGCTCGCACGTGCTCGGCGCGACGCGGACGCCGTGCGGAGCTGGCTCGGTCGGGCGAGGGAGCACATCGCCGCCGCTCGACGCGCCGCCGAAGAGGCCTCGGCCGTCACGCCGAACGCCGGCGGCTGGCTTGCGCAGGCCGAAGCCGAGTACGAGCGCGCCATCGGCGCCGCACGACCCGAGTCGTGGTCGGATGCGGCGACCACGTGGGAGCAGCTCGAACGTCCGCCGCTCGCAGCCTACTGCCGCTGGCGCGAGGCTGAAGCCCTCGTCACCGCCGGTGCGTCGCGCACGGAAGCGAGCGTGCCGCTCAGGGCTGCGCATTCCGTCGCGACGCGGCTGGGCGCTCAGCCGTTACTGCGCGAGCTCGAGCTTCTTGCCGAGCGAGCGCGACTCGATCTCACCTCGCCGGAGGGGAGCCCGCGGAGCGGCACGACCTGGAGGAGATCTTCGGATTGACGCCGCGCGAAGCCGAGGTCCTGACCCTCGTCGCCCGCGGCTACACCAACCGCGAGATCGCGGAGACGCTCGTGATCAGCGTCAAGACGGCGAGCGTCCACGTCTCGCACATCCTGTCCAAGCTCGGCGTGTCGAGCCGCCTCGAAGCGGCAGCAATCGCGCATCGCGTCCTGCCGGCGACCGACGCAGCGACCTGAGTTCCACCGCCGAGCATCCGTACAGGGAAGTCGTCCGCTCGCGAAACTACCGTTCCTGCTATGTGGGATGTCCTGACATGGCAGAACGACACTCTCAGTATCGCCTGGTGGGCGCTGATCGCCTTTGCGATCCTCGTGATCATCGCCGCGGGAAGCCACGCGGCCAGGTAGCTGACTCCGCAGCAGCGGGCTCGGGCTAGTCGCGGTCTTCCGGCTCGGGAGGGTCGAGGCTGACCGCCCCGCCAGATGCGGACGGGACCGGTCGCCGCGGCTCGCGAACGCCGATGTCCGGCGGCTGCTTTCGCAGGCCGACGAACTGCAACACGCGAGTCACGACGCCTGGTCGCTTCGGTTCCTGCTCCATATCTTCCACTGTACCGGCCGCTTACGTTTCTCCTCGCACTCTAGACGGTGCATACGGCATAGGCGTTGATCGTGGCGGTTGACCCGACGAGAGCCGACGTGATGACGACTGTGCCTGTCCATGCGTTCGGTGCACTGGGGAAGTTCTCGCGCGGCGCAGCGCGATTCAGCTGATTGGCGACCGAGGTACTCACGGTGATGCCGCCGCCGAGGATCTTCTTACCCGCAGGACACGTCACGGTCGCAGTGGCGACCGTTCCCAGTGGCGCGCTCAAAGGCGTAGTGGCCGACACCGCGGCGGTCACTTGGGAGTCACTCAGGCCTGCTGGTCCCTGGGCTCCATGGGACTGCGGACCCTGCGCTCCAGAGGGGCCCGCGACCTGCGCGCCGGCGGCACCTGCAGGCCCTTCGGCTCCGGGGGCGCCTGGAGCGCCTGCGTCACCGGTCGTGCCCTGAGCGACCAACCGCCCCGCCGGGCCTGCCCCCCCGGTTGCGCCAACCGCCCCAGCCGGGCCCTCTGGCCCGGCGGCGCCGCTCGGACCTGCAGGCCCAACAGGTCCCACCGCGCCGGGTGCGCCAGTCGCTCCAGCCGGCCCGGCTGGACCGGTACCTCCACCCCCACCCGGACCCCCTGGTCGCGGCTGGTCCAGCCTGCCCGGCAGGACCCTGAGGCCCTTGCGGACCGGCAGGCCCCGCTGGTCCCTCAGCCCCTTGCTGGACGGGACCAAGCTGGAGCGTGAGCGAAGAGCGGCGTGCGCAAGTTCCCTGCCTGATGTTGAGGTCGCCAACCGACTCGGGACCACCGTGGCGCTCCTGGGCCCGGCGTAGATTGCCCCCGTGCGCAGGCGCTCGACGTTTCCCGGCACGGGTACGGAGGCGTGGTCCTGCGAGGGTTGGTGTTCACGGTCGCGTTCGCAGCGGCGGGGGCGGCGTTCGCGCTTCTCACGGATCGCTGGTCGACTTCCGAGCGCGGCTCGAGCGTTGCTCCCCTGGCCGGCCAGCCGTGAGCGCTCCTGGATGACGGCAAGCGCCGGTTCGGTCCGAGACGCTGGTCCGAGCTGCCGCTGTCCCCACGGGGACGTGAAGTGGGCGCGACAGGGCAGGGGCCCTGCCGCGCGCTCCACTTCGTTATGCGGTCGCCCGGGTCGGCGTGTCCGCGCCTGTCTTGCGGTAGCGGGACCCAGCCTGCTGCTTCGTCGTCAGGCCGAGGAAGATCGCGGCGAGGCCCACGACCAGATGGGGAACCCAGACGTTCGCGGTCTCGTCCGCGAAGCCGAAGATCCAAGGCGAGGCCGCGAGCAACGCCCCTGCGGCGATGTCGTACATGTTGTGCACGCTCATCGGGAATACGCGCCAGACGCCGAGCTCGTAATCGGTGAGCAGGCTGTAGGCGATCAACCCGATCCCGAGCACGATCGGGATGACGGTCGCAGCGGTGTGCTCCGAGAACTGGAAGATCCACGGAGCTGCGATCAGTGCGACACCGACGATGTAGTCGAGCGGCGCGTGCAGCCGGGTTGGAATGAAGCGCATGAACAGCTCCTTCGTGTCGGAACAGACTGTTGGCTTGCGAAGCTGATTCGAAACGAAGACCTGTCCGGTTCGGTCCCTCGCTAGCCGTCCGGGTTCGTCAGCGGTGGATCGCGGCGCGGGATCGGTGACGCGTTGATCAGCGACGTCGTCGTCTCGCCGTGCGCGAGGAAGCGGTCGAGGACGGGACCGAGCTCATCGATCGAGCGAAGGTGAACCTTGAGGTAGAAGCAATCCTCGCCCGTTATGCGATGACACTCGCACACCTCCGGGATCTCGAGGGCGAGTTGGGGAATCTTCGGTAACTGACCCGGGGCCGGCTTGATGCGGACGATCGCCGTGAGCTGGTAGCCGAGGGCGCGGGGATCGATCTCGGCGCGGTAGCCGGTGATGACCCCCGCCCGCTCGAGCCGCTGGACGCGCTCTGCCACCGCCGGCGACGAGAGATTCACCCGCCTTCCGAGCTCGGCGAGGGAGACCCGCCCGTCGGTCGTCAGCTCGCCGATGATCTTACGGTCTGTTGAGTCCAAATCCCGAATGTTTACGGCTCCAGAGGCTGTGGATCCGTTCTTTCGTGGGCAAGAGGATCTTAATGCCTTCGATCGACTATGTCCATCTCGCCGCCTCGCGGCGACAATTCCCTATCGCCCAGACCACCGCAACCGCGCTCTCAGGCCGGCCCACCGTGGCCGCGCAACTCGAGGCCCTTCCCCCGCATGCGTACTTCGTCGGGAGCGCGATCTTCCACTACCTCGGCCCGTCGTTCGCGGTCCTGCTGTTCGTCCGTGTCGACGTTCTCGGCGTCGCGTGGCTGCGGATCGCCTCGGCAGCGGTCGTCTTGGCCGTCTGGCGCCGACCGTGGCACGCGTTGGGTCTGCTCGACGGTCAGGCGCAGCGGCTGCTCCTCGCACTCGGGGCCGTCTTCGCACTGATGAACGCCTGCTTCTACGTCTCGATCGATCGCCTGCCGCTCGCGACCGTAGCCGCGATCGAGTTCATCGGCCCGATCGTGTTGGCGGTCGTCGGCGCGCGAACCCACTCGGAACCTCATGGCCGTCGTCGCAGCCGCCCTCGGCGTCTACCTACTGACCGGCGTGCGCTTCGGCGGCGAGCCGATTGGTGTCGCATTCGCGTTTGCCAACGCCGCGCTGTTCACCGGCTACATCGTTCTCGCGCATCGGCTCGCGCGGCACCCCGCGGTCAGCGGAGTAGACGGGCTCGCCGCGGCAATGATGCTCGCGCTCGTCTTCGTCTCACCGATCGGGCTCGTCGACGCGTCCCACGCCTTCGGCGACCCGGTGGCGATCGCCGCCGGGATCGGCGTGGGCATCTCGTCATCGGTCATTCCCTATGTCTTCGACCAGCTGGCAATGGCGCGACTCGCTCGCGCGACGTACGCGCTCTTCGTCGCGCTACTCCCAGCGACGGCGACCGTGATCGGCATCGTCGTCCTGCGCCAGTTGCCGACGATGCTGGACTTGGCCGGGATCGGGCTCGTCATGGCCGGTGTTGCGCTCCACCGCGATGCGGCTTGATGGATCAGATCCGGCTCGGCCGCTCGGGCCTGCATGTCTCGCGACTCGGGCTCGGGATGATGAGCTACGGCCAGGACGCGAACCGGTCGTGGATGCTCGACGAAACGGCAGCCCGGCCGATCGTTCACCGAGCCGTCGAGGGCGGGTTCACGTTCTTCGACACGGCCGACATGTACTCGCAGGGAGCCAGTGAAGTCGCGACCGGCCGGCTGCTGCGCAAATTGCTGACCCGCGACGAGCTCGTGATAGCCACGAAGGTCTACTTCGCAACGACACCGGGGCCGAACGGGCGCGGTCTTTCCCGGAGGCACATCCTCGCGGCGATCGACGCGTCACTCGAGCGACTGCAGCTGGACTATGTCGACCTCTATCAGATTCACCGCTGGGATCCCGAGACGCCGATCGAGGAGACAATGGAAGCGTTGCACGACGTCGTAAAAGCGGGCAAAGCGCGCTATCTGGGCGCGAGCAGCATGAACGCCTGGCAGTTCGCGAAAGCGCAGCGAGTTGCGGAGCGTCACGGCTGGACGCAGTTCGTCTCGATGCAGAACCACTACAACCTCGTCTACCGCGAAGAGGAGCGAGAGATGATCCCGCAGTGCATCGACCTTGGCGTCGGGATCATCCCGTGGAGCCCGCTCGCCCGGGGTTTCTTGGCCGGCACCCGCACACGCGGGGGCGAACGACGAACGCGGCGTTCGCAGACCGATCCACTCCAGGGCGAGCGGTACGGCCGCCCTGAGGACTTCGATGTCGTGGACCGAGTCGCGGAGATCGCCGGCGAGCGCAGCGTCCCGCCCGCCCAGGTCGCGCTGGCGTGGCTACTGCACAAGCCCGGGGTCACGGCGCCGATCGTGGGAGCGACGAAGACCACGCACCTCGAAGGCGCGTTGGCTGCCACGGAGCAGAAACTCTCGCTCGACGAGATCGCTCGGCTGGAAGAGCACTATCGGCCTCACCCTGTGCTTGGCCACGACGGCTGAAGCACTGGAGGGGAATCGCTTGCCTACTTCAGGTTGGCGAGCCGTTCCTTGTATTCGTCCGCGCTGATCTCACCGCGGGCATAGCGCTCGGCGAGGATCGCCTCGGCTCCCGGCCGACGCCAGCGGCGCCGGGTGAACAGGAAGATCAGCCCTCCGATCAGGACTAGCCAGAAGAGCCAGAGAAGCGGCCACCAGGCGTGTCCGTGGTGCCACGAGTCGGCGATGAGTGTCGTTGCAGTCAGCATCTCGAATCAGCTCCTGTGTTCATTCAGTGCGCGGTTTGACGTCTCCACGTTGCCTGTGCCTCCCTACGAGTCACAACACCCTCGAGGAGGAACCTCGACGTACTCCTGCAGAGGGAGACAGATCCCTCCGCGGTAGGAGTTCACGCCGGCAACCGCTCGCTACGCTCGACTCATGGCACGCGGCCGGAAGCTCGCCGTCGACATAGCAATCGCCCTCGCGGCGTTCGCCGCGACTCTGGCATTGCTCGGCCACGGTTCGAGCCGCGACCTCGACACGCTCGGCGTCTTCCTCGCCGCCTGCGCGACCTGGCCGCTCGTCGCGCGGCGCCGCTCACCGCTCGCGGTCCTCGTCGTGACCACTTTCGCAAGTCGCTCCTGAACGGCCTGGACTACGCGCTCGGCCCGCCGTTCGGCCCGACGATCGCACTCTTCTTCGTCGCGTCGCAGGATCAGGCGCGCGCGCACGTCCGCACGACAGCAGCCGTCGTCGTCGGCCTGCTCGCAGTCCATCTCGGCGCCACCGGCATCGCCGAGGGAGGCTTCCCGCTTACGCCGCTCCTGTTCGCAATTGTCGTCTGGGGAGGCGCGTGGGTCGCCGGCGACCAGGTGCGACAGCGCCGAGAGCGGCTGCGACGGGTGGAGGAGCGTGCGGGGCGTGCGGAGCGCGAGCGTGAGCGCGAACGGCAGCTGGCCGCCGCCGAGGAGCGAACGCGGATCGCTCGCGACCTGCACGACTCTGCCGGCCACGCGATCAACGTCATCCTCGTTCAGGCGGGCGCCGCGCGACTGCTTCAGGAGCGCGATCCGACTGCGACACGCGCGGCGCTCGAGACGATCGAGGAGGTGGCGCGCGAGACGATCGGCGAGATCGACCAGCTCGTCCGCGCGCTGCGCGAGGACGGAGCCCGCGGCGAAAGCGGCAACGGCGCGATCGAACCGCCGCTTGGACTGGAAGCACTCGAGACGATCATCGCGCGCCATCGCGCCGCCGGCGTGAACGTGAAGTTGGACGTTCGCGGCGTCTCGCGCCCACTGGCGCCGGCGCACGACCAGGCCGCCTACCGTGTTCTCCAGGAGGCGCTGACGAACGCGGCACGACACGGGCTCGGCGAGGCAGACGTGACTCGTCGCCTTCGAGCCGAACGATCTCGAGCTCGAGGTCACGAACCAGGTCCGACCAGGCGTCAACGCAGAGGTGCGCGGTCACGGAGTCGCCGGTATGCGCGAACGCGTCGCGCTGGTCGGAGGCAGCCTCGACGTGGATCAGACCGATCGCGACTTTCGCGTCCGTGTTCGCCTTCCCTACGGCGGTCTCGGGATGAGCGCAGCGCCGGTTCGGGTTCTGCTCGTCGACGACGACGATCTCATGCGTGCCGGGCTACGCGCAGTCCTCTCGAGCGACGACACCGTGACAGTCGTGGGGAAGGCGCCGACGGCCGCGGCAGCGTCGATCTCGTCCGTGCGTCCGA
The DNA here is from genome assembly GCA_963759365.1 of uncultured Actinomycetes bacterium. Classification (GTDB taxonomy): domain Bacteria; phylum Actinomycetota; class Thermoleophilia; order Gaiellales; family Gaiellaceae; genus 3-1-20CM-4-69-9. The sequence continues at coordinate 376,393 of CAVWYX010000002.1, read as the reverse complement.
GCCGGATGTCGTCCTGATGGACGTACGGATGCCGGACCTCGACGGAATCTCCGCGACGCGTGAGATCCTGGCCGTGTCGCCGCAGGTCAAGATCGTGATCCTCACGACGTTCGAGCAGGACGACTACATCTTCGGCGCCCTGAGAGCCGGCGCTTCCGGCTTCCTGCTCAAGCGCACGAAACCCGAGGAGTTGATCGCGGCCATCCACACGATCGCAGCCGGAGACTCACTCCTCTCGCCGTCCGTCACCCGAAGGGTGATCGAGCAGATGGCTGAGCAGCCGGTTCCGGTGCGAGCAGCTGACCAACGCCTCGATGAGCTCACGCCGCGCGAGCGCCAAGTCCTGGAGCTGATTGCCCGCGGGCTCTCGAACGGCGAGATCGCCTCCGCACTCGTGGTCGAACAGTCGACGGTCAAGACGCACGTCAAGCGCATCCTGATGAAGCTTCGTCTGCGCGATCGCGTCCAAGCCGTGATCTTCGCCTACGAGCACGGGCTCGCACGACCCGGCCCGAAGCCGGCAGCCCGAGCCGAGGCGTCGCGCTTTCTGTACTGCGCCGCCGGCGCGCTTCTCAGCGCCAGGGAATTTCCGGAGAGCGGTAGTAGGCGATCCCGAGCCCGTCGAGGCGGTCGCCCTGGGCGCCGAGGCGTACGCGGTACTCGCTCCAGTTACGACCGGTCCTCGGCGACCAGCCGATCTCTGCGATGCCGATCAGGCGCGGGAAGAACATGTAGTCCAGATCCGCTCTGTTCGTGATCGTCTCCGTCCAGACCGGCGCCTCCACGCCGAGGACGTTCCGCGCGGCCACGCCCGGTAAGACATTCACGGGATCCCAGCGGTAGGCGCGTTCGACCGAGACGTAACCCGCCCAACTCAGTCCGAGCCGAGTGGATGCGTTGTACTTCTGGTCGAGGTAGGCATGGTCGGCGGGCGACATGATCACCTTCGCGCCGCGCCTGGCCGCTGTCGCAGCGCCCCTGCCGTACCAGTGCTGGACGACCGTGGTCGGCAGAAGCTTGGCGTGCGCGACCTCGTCCCAGCCGATGACGTGCTTGCCGAACCGAGCGACGAGCCGTTGCGCACGCTCGATGAAGCGGACATAGTCGGCCGGCGCGGTTCCTGCGGCCTCGTCGCCGCCGATGTGGATGTACGGGCCCGGCGTCAGCGCCGCGACCTCGCGCAACACGTCGTCGAGAAACGAATAGGTGGATGCCTTTCGCACGCACAGCGCATTGGGAGTGACGCCGATTCCCGTGTACACAGACGGCGCTTTCCGATTGCAGGTGAGACCCGGGTAGGACGACAGCGCGGCCGTCGAGTGGCCCGGCATGTCGATCTCGGGAACGACGGTGATGTACCGGCGCCCCGCGTAAGCGACGAGCTCTCTGTACTGCCGCTGGGTGTAGTAGCCGCCGAGCCCACCGCCGACGGCGGTCTTCGCGCCGTGTGTCGTCAGACGCGGACGTCTCTTGATCTGAAGGCGCCATCCCTGGTCATCCGAGAGGTGCAGATGGAGGCGGTTCAGCTTGTACCGCGCCATCGCGTCGATGAGGTGCTCGACGTCGGCCACGCCGAAGAAGTGCCGCGCGACGTCGAGCATTGCTCCGCGCCAGCGAAAACGTGGAGCGTCCCGAATCGTGCCGACAGGGACAGTCCACGGGCCCGGCCGGACGGTACGACTCTCGACCGCGGCCGGTAGAAGCTGCCGAAGCGTTTGCGTGGCGTAGAAGAGCCCGGCTGCTGCGCGCGCGACGAGCACGATCTGGCTCGGTGAGATTCTGAGCTCGTATCCCTCCGGCCCGAGAGCAGCTGCCCCACCCAGTCTCAACGCGATGCTTCCCGCGGGCGGCGGTGACGCTCGTGCGCACGACAGGAAGCGGGTAGCCGGTCGCCCGACGCAACGTCGCGGCGAAATCCGAAGCCACCTGCGCCGCGCCGCGCGACGACTGCGGCACGATGATCCGCGCGGCAGGCTGAAGGACAAACACCCCGTCGCCGGCCACGACCTTCCGTGGCTTTGGGATCAGCTGGCCGAGCGAGCTCGCACTAGCAGCTGTCCGTGCAGGAGACGTTCCCACGAGTGGGAGAAGAATCCCAACCAACGCAAGAGCAACGGGCGGAAGCGAAGTGATCATCCAGCGTCGTGTTTTACCGGCCCGGCGTCCGCTGAGCCGGAGCACCTGGGACAATCGTCCCGCCGTGACCGAGGCAGCATCATTCCTGGGAGTCCCGTGGGCCCTGTCCGACGGCATCGCCGTCGCGGGCTGGGAGTCGGTGCTGCCGAGCGCAAGATTCGAGGAGGGCAGGGTCGCCGGCTCGACCGGCTGTAACCGTTTTACCGCGGAATACACGCTCGACGACGCGGCGCTCGAGATCGGGCCGATCGCGTCGACCAGGATGGCGTGCATCCCGCCGGCCGACCAGGTCGAGCGCGCCTACCTCGACGCGCTGAGCCGGGTCGCGGGATGGCGTCTGGATGACTCGGATCTCGTCCTCCTCGACGGCGACGGCGCCGAGCTGTTGCGTTATCGCGCCGCCTCGCTCACAGACCGAGTATCAGGGCTCGAGGCGAGCGCCGGGTGACTCACCGAATCGCCGTGATTCCCGGCGACGGCGTCGGCCCGGAGGTCGTCGCGGAGGCTCGCAAGGTGGTCGACCTGCTCGGGCTCGATCTCAGCTGGCACGAGCTGCCGTGGGGAACCGCCCACTACCGGGAGCACGGCGCGATGATGCCGCCCGAGGCCCTCGACATCGTGCGGCAGTACGACGCCGTTCTGCTGGGCGCAGTCGGCGATCCATCGGTTCCCGATCACGTCACGCTGTGGGGGCTGCTGCTGGCGCTGCGGCAAGGCCTCGATCTGTGGGCCAACCTTCGGCCGGCACGCCTGCTCGACGGCGTTCCCTCGAAGCTCGCGAGTCACGAGCCGATCGACATGCTCTTCGTCCGCGAGAACACAGAAGGGGAGTACTCGGGCGTAGGCGGGCGCGCACACCAGCGGCTCGACCTCGAGGTCGGCATCGAGACGAGTGTCTTCACCCGGAAGGGCGTGCGACGCGTCATCAAGTATGCGTTCGAGCTTGCCGAGCAGCGGCGCGGAGTCGTGACGAGCGCGACGAAGTCGAACGCGTCGCGGTACGGCTACGTCCTCTGGGACGAGGTCGCCGAAGAGGTCGCGGCCGAGCATCCCGGTGTCGAGCTCGAGCGAGTCCTCGTCGATGCGCTCGCGGCGCGGTTGGTGAGCGATCCATCGAGCTTCGATGTCGTCGTTGCGTCGAACCTCTTCGGGGACGTCCTCACCGACATCGCGGCCGTCCTCCAAGGCGGGATGGGCATGGCCGCGAGCGCGAGTCTGGCGCCGGGCGACGACAGCACGCCCATCTTCGAGCCCGTCCATGGATCGGCGCCGGACATCGCGGGCAAAGGAATCGCCAATCCGCTCGGCGCGATCTGGAGCGCAGCGCTCATGCTCGATGAGCTCGACGAGGATGCCGCGTCGAGGCGGCTGATGGACGCGCTCGAGGACGTCTGCCGCGAGGGCCCGCGAACCGGCGACATCGGCGGTGACGCGTCGACGTCGGAGGTCGGTGACGCACTCGCTGAGAGACTCCGGGGATGAAAGTGCGTCGCTACGCCGCTCTGGGCGGCGTGACCGCGGCCCTCGTCGGCCTCGACGTCGGCACGACCGGCGTCAAGGCGGTGGCGGTGTCCGACCACGGCGACGTGGTGGCGCGGGCGGAACGGGGTTATCCGTTGTCGACGCCCCGACCCGGCTGGGCCGAGCAGGATCCGGAGGACTGGTGGCGAGCGGCGGAGGCTGCATTGCGGGAGCTCGACGTGGAACCGACGGCGATCGGGCTCTCGGGGCAGATGCACGGCCTGGTCGCGCTCGACGACAAGGACCGGGTTCTCCGCCCGGCGATCCTCTGGAACGACCAGCGGACCTCCGCCGAGTGCCGCGAGATCGAGGAGCTCGTCGGGAGAGAGCGTGTGCTCGAGCTGACGGGCAATCCCGTCTTGACCGGCTTCACCGCGCCAAAGCTCCTCTGGCTTCGCCGGCACGAGCCCGATACGTACGCGCGCATCCGCCGCGTCCTCTTGCCGAAGGACTACGTGCGCCTGCGCCTCACCGGAGAGCACGTGACCGACGTCAGCGACGCGTCGGGGACGTTGCTCTTCGACGTCGGCGCGCGGAGCTGGAGCATGCCGATGCTCGAAGCACTGGAAATCGCGCCGGAGTGGCTCCCCCCTGCGCTCGAGTCGACGGAGCTCGGAGGCGCGGGCGACCAGGCTGCGAGCGCCCTCGGCGTGGGCATCGACAGGCCGGGTCCGGTCTCGGTCGTGCTCGGGACGTCGGGCGTCGTGTTCGCGGCGCTCGACGGATACTCGCCGGATCCGCGCGGGGCGTTGCACACCTTCTGTCACGCCGTCCCGCGAACGTGGCATTCGATGGGAGTCATGCTCTCGGCCGGCGGATCGCTGCAGTGGCTGAGCAAGGCTCTCGGGGACGTCCCGACCGACACGCTACTTCGGGAGGCGGCGGGGTGGCCGCCCGGTTGCGAAGGCCTGCTCTTTCAGCCGTACCTCGCCGGCGAGCGCACGCCGCACGCCGACCCGGACGCGCGTGCCGCCTTCGTCGGCCTGACGCTTCGGCACGACCGCGGAGCGCTCGCCCGCGCAGTGCTCGAAGGCGTGGCGTACGGGTTGCGCGACTCACTCGAGCTCATGCGCGCGGTCGGCGTCGAGATCGAGGTCGGACGAGTCTCCGGCGGCGGCGCCCGTAGCGGCTTCTGGCTCGAGATCGTCGCATCCGTTCTCGGTTTGCCGCTCGAGCGGACCGCGGCCGAGGAAGGCGCGGCGTACGGCGCCGCGTTGCTCGGCGGCGTTGCGAGCGGAGTCTTCGGCGACGCACACGAAGCGGTCTCGGCGTGTGTCCGCGTCCGCGACCGGATCGAGCCCGTCGAGAAGCTGCGGACGACCTATGAAGACGGCTATCGCCGCTATCGAACGCTGTACCCGACTCTCGCGCAGATCCCGTAACCGCGCCTGGCACCGGGACATGGCTCGACCGAAAGCCGCTCGGGAAGGCGAAAACCGCGGAGTCCGCGCGCCTTTTGACACACATTCGTGACGCTTTCCTGACGGTGCCTGGCACCGGGGGTGGCACTCGGGGACGCGGTCGGACGGGACCTCTTTCGCTAGCTCGTCAGGCCCGCGATGCCGCTGCGCAACAGCGACGCTGCCACGAGGAGAACCAGGGCTGCGGCGATCGTCCTCAGGTGCAGCACCAGCCAGTCTCGCACCCGGCCGAGCAGACGTTCGGTCCGCTCGCGCGCGACGAGAAGCAGGATGAGCGCCACGCCCAGGGGGAGGAGGGAGACGATCGCGAAGAACGCCCACTCGCCGATGTACTCGATCGTGCTGGGATCGAGCTCCGAGATGTCCTTCAGCGCGATCGGGATGAACGCGCCGGCGTTCGCCAGCGTGGCTCCCGCTCCGATGATCGCAACTGCGGGAGACGCAGTCACCTTCCGCATTTGATCCATCATGCTCTCAACCCGTGCGGGATCTTGCGGCCGGCGCAGGGCGCGAACGACGAACACGACCAACGCAACAGCAGCGACGACATCAAAGACCGCAACCCACGTCTTCGGTGTCGACGGATGATCCGAGGCGGCGACATCACCCAGGACGAAGGCCGCGATGATGCCGATGCCGAGCGTCGCCCCGAGAGCTCCGAGATAGAACCAGAACCCCGAACGTAGCGGCCGGTCGCTGACAACCAGTGTGAAGATCGAGAACGAAAGCGTGGTCGGCGAGAGCATCGCCGCGATCGAGACGAGAACGAGCTCGGTGTAGATCCACTCCACTCGCCGCGCCTGCCTAGACGATCAGCGCCGCTAGGGCCGGACGATGCAGCGGAAGCCGATGTGGCCGGTCGAGGTGTCGATCGCTTCGCCCTGACGTGCCGCCGGCCGGTAGCGGAGGCAGTAGTTCGGCGCGCAGAGGTGCGACCCGCCCTTGATGACCCGTCGCGGAATCTGCTCTCCAGGGGCAAAGCTCTGCGCGTCGCTGGAGACGCGTGGGTTCTGCGGAACGCAACACGGTTTCTCCACCTCGTCCGAATGGCGCGGCGCAAAGAAGTCGGTCGTCCACTCCCACACGTTCCCGGTCATGTCGTAGAGGCCGTAACCGTTCGGCGGGAAAGACGCCACGGGCGAGGTCCCTTCGAAGCCGTCGAGATTCAGGTTCTGCCAAGGGAACTCTCCCTGCCACGTATTCGCCATCGGCTTCCCGTCCGGGAAGTGCTCGTCGCCCCATGCAAACACCGCGCCGTCGAGCCCGCCGCGCGCTGCGTACTCCCATTCGGCCTCGGTGGGCAATTCCTTTCCGGCCCAGCCGGCATAGGCCTCGGCATCCTCGAACGAAACCTGCACGACCGGATGGCGGTCGCGTCCGTTGATCGTGCTCCCCGGGCCTCCCGGTCGTTTCCAGTAGGTGCCGGGAACGTAGTCCCACCAGTTGCGGACGTCGCGAATGTCGACGGGCCCAGCCGTCTTTCGGAAGACGAGGGCGCCGGGCACCAGCGCTTCGAGGGGAGCTCCCGGATAGTCGCCCGGATCGAGCGGCCGCTCGCAAACCGTCATATAGCCGGTTTCACGGACGAAGCGCCGGAAATCGGCAGCCGTGACGGGATGCTCGTCCATCCAGAATCCGCCCACGAACACCCGGTGGCTAGGACGTTCCTCGGGATAGAAATCGTCGGAGCCCATGCTGAACGTGCCGGCCGCGATCCAGCGCATGTCCTTCGCGGGAGGCGGGCCGGGCGGCGCTTGGCTGACGTGAGTCTCAGTCATCTATGTTCAAACCGTAACGGTGTTGCATAGGCCGAATCCGGTCCGGTCAACACCTCGTAAGACCGGCGAGCAGGCAGATCGGAGGATGAAACAAATGCCACATCGAAGAGCCGGAGAAGCGAAAGTCGTGAGCCGCGACCCAATCACCATCGGGATCGATGGTGACCTTAACGGCCGTGCTCGCCGTGATCGGCTTCCTGGCCGCGAGCTCGCTCGCCCGCAGCGCGCCCGGATCGTCCGCGACGGTCTCCCTGCGCAAGACGGCACTCGGACAGGTCCTCGTCAACTCGAAGGGCCGGACCATCTACATGTTCATGAAGGACAAGAACGGAAAGAGCGCGTGCAACGGCGCCTGCGCAAGGTTCTGGCCGCCCTTGCTCAGTCAAGGGAAGCCCACCGTCGGCGCGGGCCTCAAAGCTTCACTCGCTCGCCACGACCAAGCGCAGCAACGGCAGCCGGCAAGTGACGTACAACAGGCACCCGCTCTACACCTACTCCTCGACAAGCAGGCAGGGCAGATCGAAGGGCGAAGGGAATCTTTCGTTCGGCGGCAAGTGGTACGCCGTCTCGGCGAAGGGAAGTGCGGTCGTCAAGGCTCCCGCTACGACCAGTACGTCCACGTCGACAACCGACGACGACGCCCTACCCCTACCCGTAGCCGGCGCCGGCTCTTACGCCCCACGCCTCAGCGCCGAGGATCTGCGCCTTCGCGGCAGCGAACTCCTCGTCGTCGAGGGCGCCCTCGGCGCGAAGTAGGGCCAGACGCTCCAGCTCGCCGGCCGGATCGGTCGTCTTGGCTCGCCCCGGACGCCACCCGATGATGTCGCGGGCGGTGTCGAGCAACCCCTTGGGCTCCGTGTCCGGGAACTCGCGAGCCGTCTGACGTCGCAACACCTCCAGACCCAAGACGGCGAGAACGAAATAGACGGTGACGTTCAGCCAGATCCCGAACTGCGGTGTCGGCCGCCACCAGAGGAGCAGGAGGTACCCGACGACGAGAGCGCCGTAGGCGATCTCCGGCCGACGCAGATACGGGGAGAGCGCTCGCCGCGTTGCCACTGCCCGCGGCTTGGGGCCGCTCAGCCAGATGCCGAAGAACGCGATGACGGCGAGGATCACCGCCGTCCAGCCGGCGCCGCGCAGGAGATCGGTGAGAATGGCGTAGGCGCGCGCGACCGCGGGCCGTACGGAGTCCGACTTGACGAGGTGATCGACGAGGTAGCGGCCGACCATCGTCTGAACGAACAGGATCAGCACGCCCGAGATCAGGAGACCGATCGCAAGCGCGCGAACCTCGTTTCGCCGTCGGCCGCGGACCAGCCAGACCGCAGCCGCCGCGACAGCTAGCGCCAGCACCCAGATCCAGTTCGCCGTGAAGCGGAGTGCCTTCGTCGCGTTCTGCGCAGTCTTCAACTGATTCGACCGGAGAATCGTGATCTTCGCCTTGTTCTCCGGGATCCTCTGGCTGAGATCAGGGATGAACGACAACCCCTCGCCGAGGTCGAGGACGAGCGGCCGCACGTCGAGCACCACCTTGCCGCCGGTCGTCTCCAAGCGCCGCGTGTCGCCGTTGAGCACGGCGATGAACTCCCGCTGGGCGGTGGAGGCTGCGTTGACGAAGGCGCCCTGCACTCGCGGCCGCTCCAGCAACCGACGCGCGGAGCGGTCGGCGACGTTACGGGTCGCGCCGGCGATCGGCCCGGAAAGGCGTTTCAGATTCGGCGGTAGTTGTTGCTGGAGCGCCGCCGCGACATCGACATTGGCGTAGAGCTGGTCGACGAGCGTCTGCGCGAGCTGGTTGCGAATCGTCGGATCGGCGATGAGCGCCCGCGACGTGTCGCGGAAGCGCGAGCTGTCGAGGGCCTCACGCTTGACGAAGTTCGCCAACACGCTGATCACGACGAGGACGATCGCGAGTACGGTCAGGGCGCGCGCGAGAATCAGCCGTCTACGCGACGGACCAGCGTCGGCGGTCGTGACCGGCTCAGCAGCCGGCGGGGGCTGTTCGCTCGTCACCGGTCTTCATATGCTCCGGCGTCGGGAGGATTCCTCCGCCCTCTCGGTTGACGTCGGTGCGGCAGATCTGGTATCTGCGCGCGCGCGTCAACCAGCTTCACGGGTTTGGCGTAGGCTCAGGCAGGGACAAACGGTTACGATCGCGAAAGGGCGAGTTCGGACATTCTTCAGGGGGTTCCGACTGATGCGCCCAGATTGGATCGACAGGTTGTCGAGCAGCTCCACCGAAGGGGATCGCCTGCGGAAGCGGGTCGCCGCGGGCGCCGCTCTTGCCGTGCTGGTGAGTGGATTGCTGCTCGCGGTCGGGCTCGCGATCGTCGTGGTCGTGTTCTGGGTTCTCGTCGGCGCCGTCGTCGGCATTGGAGCGGCGGCCGTCGCGCTGGGCTCCTGGCGCCCCGACCTGCGAGCCCACGCGGCCGCGTGGGCTCCACGGGCACGCTCGCAGGGCCGTAGCCTCCAGTCGGGTGTCGTGCGGACTTCGAGGAGAGCAGGCGCCGGAATCCGCGTCGGCGCGGGCGAAGCGTGGATGCTCGGCACCGCCGCGACGACGCGGCTGCGGGCCCGCGCACCTGCCGTTGGCGGACGCTCCGTCGACGCCGGATCACGCGCCGGAGGATGGATCGCTAGCACGAGTCGCGCCGGCACAACGAAAGCGCGGGCGCTCACCGAGCAGATCAAGCGTGAGACTTCCTCGCGCCTGACGACCGATTCGTCCGTCCGCGCGCGTGAGGCTCTGCAGCTGAACGCGGAAGGCACTCGGCTGCGCCGGCGCGAGTCGTACGACGAGGCGGTCGACCTACATCAGCAAGCGTTGGCGATCCTGCGGGACGTCGGTGATCAACGGGCGGTCGCGCTCACCCTCAACAACCTCGCCCTCGCAGTGAGCCATACGGACCGGGACGGACAGGCGATTGCGCTCTTCGAGGAAGCCGCTTCCATCCTTCACGAGCTCGGCGACGAGGAGCACGAGGGACGCGTCATTGCGAACCTCGGCCTGACGCACCGCCGGCACGGGCGCCGTGAGCAATCGGACAACGTGCTTCAGCTGGCTCTTACGAAGCTGGCTCCGGCCTCACGCGAGTACCAAACGGTCGAGGCAGAGCTCCGCCGCGCGAGCTGATCGCCCGCGCACGGTCGATCAGGAACTCGGCGGCGTCGCCTGTGTCGGCGGTGTCGGGGGTGGTGCTTGTGCCTTCCGCTCCCGGCTCCGCATCACCAAGCCGGCGACGATGAGCACGATGAAGACGCCGATGATCGCGCACGATACGTCAGAGAGCCTCGCGAGCCGAGCGACAGCAGGACCGGCCCGCCAGGTGACGGAACGGATCCCCGGCAGAGCATCCTTCCGATACCCCTGCGAAGAACCGACGATGATCGCTCCACCATGTTGACCGACCATACAGCGCAAACGTCAACTGCAGCGGCACCGGGCCGCTGCAGCGACCGGTCCTCCCGCGTGCGACCGGCCGAGCGGCCCCGGTGAGAGCCGGAGTTGTCATCGCGGCTGCGCGTTCCGCTGCGATGACGATGCCGTCGCTGCCGATCATCCGCGCCGGCCCGATCTTCGCGCTGTCGGACCGGAGCCCGGTCGCCGGTGCAACGCGGGTCCTTCGCGTGCTCGGCCTCGTCGCACGGCCCGCGAAGCTCGACGCCTGGGTCGTCCGCGCCGTTGCTCGCCTGGGCGATCGCGACGCCGCCGAGAGCGCCGAGGGCGCCGAGAGCGAGAACAGCTGCCATCGTGATCTTTGCCAAAGTTGTCATCGACTACCTCCTTGTTCGGTTGCTCTTCGAGGCTAGGAGGCGGCGCGAAAATCCGGGCGAAGACTCGGCGAGAAGTGAGTAGCTCCGGGTAAAGACTTGGTAGGGCGGTCAGTCGTCGCCGCCGGAGCGGCCGCGTCCGCGACCCTTGCCCGAGCTCGAGCCGGAGTCGTCCCTGCCCGAGTGGCGGCCGGACTTGTCGTCGACGGTCGTCGTGCGCGTCGGAGTCTTCGAGCCGGCGCAACGCGGATCGTTGCGATGTTCCGCTTCGTCACACGGCCCGGATCACGTCGGTCCGCTGAGCCGGCGCCGGAGCGGCGATCGGTGTCGTCGAGACGCGTGCGACGAGGGGAGGCGGAGCAGTGAGCGAGCTCCCCGCAGCGAGGTGGACGCCGAGCGCCAGCAGCGCCGGCACTGCCAACGCGGCGGCGACGATCAGCGTGATTCTCAGGGCACGCATGTGTTCACCGTAGCGAGGGAGATGCAAGGCCTAGGCAAGGTCAAGGTGAAGAAACGGTAGGTGGGGACGGGAACACCGCCTCGATCCGGGTACCGGGACCGTCGAGCAGCCGTACGTCGCCGCCCCAGCGACGGACGACCTCCGCCACGATCGCCAGACCGAGGCCCGTACCTGCGTGGGCGGCGCGACCGTTTGCGCCGCGGTAGAAACGCTCGAAGATCCGTTCGCGGTCAGCGGGAGCGACACCGGGACCGGTGTCGGCGACGAGGAGCGCGACCTCGCCGTTGCGCGATTCGGTGGAGACGGTGATGCTCGTTCCAGGCGGGCAGTACCGGAGCGCGTTCTCGATCAGGTTGTCCGCGACGTGGCTGACGTCGGTTGGATCCGCCAGTACGCGCGCCGGGCCCGCCGCGTCGAGGTCGAGCTGCTGCCCCTCAGCGGCGGCCGCTGCCGTCCAACGCTCGACGGCCTCGCGCGCGACGACACTGAGATCCACCGGCTGTGCCCTCGAGTCTCCTGAGCTTGCCCGCTCCAGCGTGAGCAGGTCCTCGACGAGCTCGTTGAGGCGATCGACCTCCGCCTCGGCCTTCGCCGCCTCCTCGGCCGCGTAGCCGCCCTCACTCCGGATCGCCTCGAGGCGCAGCCGGAGACCCGTGAGCGGCGTCCGGAGTTGATGGGAGGCGTTCGCGACGAAGTCGCGCTGCGCTGCGAGGTTTGCCGCCAGCGCATGTGTCATGCGGTTGAACGTGCCGGCGAGTGTCCGCAGCTCACGCGGTCCCTCCTCCGGGACGTGCGCCGTCAGGTCGCCGCCGCCGACGCGCGCGGCGGCGTCGGCAAGTCGTGACACGCGTCGTGACACGGTGCCTGCAAGGAGCCAGGCGAGCGCGAGACCGACGGCGATCACGCCCACGCCGATCAGCGCGAGCCGAAGCCAGCTCTCGTGGACGCGATCTCGAATCGCAGCGGTCGGGGTCGACACCCGAACGGCGCCGACCACCCGCTGCCGGTCGACGACCGGGACGGTGACGAGGAGGAGCTCGCCGCCGAGGCTGTCGCTGAAACGCCGGCGCGTGTCGATCCGGCCGCCGAAGAGCGCGACGCGAAGCTCAGGTCGGGCAGCCGTTGCGTAGGGTGTGGCACGGCGTGCAAGCCCTCCGGTGTCGGCGACGACGCGACCACGCCGGTCGGTGACGACGATGCGTTCCTTCGCTGCACGCTCACGGTCGGCGACCGCGGCAACCCTGTTTGCCGGCGCAGCCGAGCCCGGCGCAGCGTTGGCGGCAACGACGAGATCGGAGACCTGCGCAGCGAGCACCGCCGCTCTTCCGAGCACTGCCGACTCGAACTCGGAGCGAGCTCGGCTCTCGATCGTGAGCGCCAACGGAATCTCGAGCGCCAGTACCACCGCCGTCAGCAGGTACGCAGCGGCGAGGACGAGGCGCGCGCGGAAGCTCACGGCGAGAGCTCGTCGGGCGAGGCGAAGCGGAAGCCGATGCCGCGGACGGTGTGGATGTAACGCGGATCGCTCGGATCGTCCCCGAGCTTTCGGCGCAGCGAGCTCACGTGTACGTCGAGCGTCTTCGTCGACCCGAACCAGTTCGTGTCCCAGACGTCGGCGATGAGCTGTTCGCGGCGCACGACCTTCCCCGCGCTCTCGAGCAGGAGGCGCAGCAGGTCGAACTCCTTGACGGTCAGATCGACCTGTTCACCCCCGCGTGTGACGAGGCGCTTGTCGAGATCGAGGACGACGTCGGCGACCTCGAGAACGGAATCACCGGCATCGGGCTGGTCGGCAGCGCGGCGGAGAACGGCCCGGATCCGAGCGACGAGCTCCGCGGCGCTGAACGGCTTCGTGACGTAGTCGTCGGCGCCGAGCTCGAGCCCGAGCACACGATCCATCTCCTCTCCGCGAGCCGTCAGCATCACGACGGGCACACGGGACACCTGCCGAAGCTGGCGCAGCACGTCCCGGCCGTCGCCGTCGGGCAACATCACGTCCAGCAGAACGAGATCCGGGCGTCGCGCGCGAAACCCTTCTACTGCCGCGGCCGCGGTGTCGGCGATCGCGACGTCGAAACCCTCGCGCTCGAGCGCCCGCGCCAGGGGCTCCGAGATCGAGAGCTCGTCCTCGACGAGCAGGATCTTCCGCCTTGCCATCGCCATGCCGGGCCTCACGTTAGAGGCGACCCGCCCTGCATTGCCAAACCTTTACCAAGGGCTGGTCAAAGCCTTGTCTCCCCTACGCCCGCCGTTCTGCAACCGGCCTCTACGTTGCCCGCTCTCGTACGAAACCGAAAGGGGAAACGACATGAGCCATAAGAGGAGTCTGTCGACGGTGATCGGTGTCCTCACACTGACGATCGCTGCAGTGGGCGCGATCTTCTCTGCGTTACCGCTGGGCGCGAAGGCGGCGACGCCGAAGCTGGTCGCAACGGTAGGGCCGGGGTACGCGATCACGGTGCGGACAGCCGCAGGTGCACCGGTCCGGAGCGTCAAGTCAGGGCTGTACGCGATCACCGTGCGCGACCGCTCGGACGAGCACAACTTCCACCTGTCCGGGCCCGGCGTGAACAAGTCCACGAGCATCGGCTGGGTCGGCACGAAAACGTGGCGTGTGCGCATCGCGCGCGGCACGACGTATCGCTTCGTGTGCGACCCGCACGCGGAGATGATGCGGGGCAGCTTCCGCGGACGGTAGGACTTCCGCCGCGAGTGACCGAGGCGGCGGCGATGCAAGGCCGCCGCCTCCCGGCTCGGGATCAGGCGAGGGCCGACTCGAGCTTCTGGATCGCGGTCGTCTCTGCGGTCTCGCCGCCGCCGGCGGCCTTGGAGACAGACTCGGCGACGTCGATGACGAGTTGCTTGTACGGCTCGAGCTCCTCGGGTGCCTTCGACTGCAACGTCGTCTTGGCCGTCTGCAGCGCGGCGACCGTCTCGCTCTCGACCTTCTCCGGCGAAGACGACAGCCCGAAGCCCGTTCCGTGCACGGCGGCGACCTCGCGTATCAGCTCACTCGAGCTCTTGCTCTTTGCCTCGGCGAGGTGCTTGCTCAGCGCACCTGCCTCCTTGAACGTGTCGAAGAAGCCGCGGTCGCTCAGCGAGACGAGGAGACCGCTGCCGACGACGCCTTTCTGCAGCGCTTCCCATTCCTGCTCCGTGAAGTCGGCCTTCGTGGCCATAGCGCCCTCCTGATCGAATTGACGAACTGAGTCTGTCCGATTGCCGCGCGCTCTAACGCAGGTACGGAGCCTCTCAGTCGGTCGCGACTTCACCCCGGACGAGGACGCGGACGACCTCGAGGCGGTCGTCGAGGATCACGATGTCCGCGGCCGAGCCGGGACGCAGCGTCCCTAGCTCCGGCCGCCCGGCGATCCGCGCAGGTATCTGCGTTGCAGCCGCGAGCGCGGCGCCGAGCGGCGCGCCGAGGGAGACGAGATTCCGCACGGCCTCGATCATCGGCACGGTGCTCCCGGAGAGCACGCGGTCGGCGCGCCGGGCAATGCCGTTCTCGACTTCGAAGTCGACACCTGCGAGCTTGTAGCTCCCGTCGCCCGCCGCGGCCGCGGCAATCGCGTCTGTGACGAGCGCGACGCGACCGCCCGCTGCCTGCCACACGAGCCGGGCGGTGTCATCCGCAAGGTGCACGCCGTCGAGGATGACCTGCACGATCACGTCGTCCGACACGAGCGCGGCGCCCGCGAGACCAGGCTCGCGCGCTGCAAACGGACGCATGGCGTTGAAGATGTGCGTAACGGTCTTCGCGCCGCGCGCAAACGCCTTTCGCGCCTCGGCCGCGGTCGCGTTGGAATGGCCGCACGAGACAGTGATCCCGCGCGCGTGCAGCATGTCGACGAGCTCGTACGCTCCCGGAAGCTCGGGCGCGAGCGTGACGTGGCTCACGGGGCCGGCGGCCAGCAGCCGCTGAAGCAGCGACGGATCGGGATCGCGTCGCGCTTCCGCGGGATGCGTCCCGAGCCGCTCGGGCGAGATGAACGGCCCCTCGAGGTGCGCGCCGATGATGCGTGGCGTCGCTCCGTTCGGCGGCACTTCCTGCAACGCAGCCGTCAACTCGTCCTCGGGCGAGGTGATGAAGGTCGGCTGGTAGGCCGTGACGCCGCACTGCAGCAGCGCCGCTCCCGCACATCGATAGCCATTCGTGTCGGCCGAGAAGAAGTCGACCCCGGCAAAGCCGTTCACCTGGAGGTCGACGAAGCCGGGGGAAGCGATCCCTTTCCCGGGGAACCCGTTCAGGCCGATCGCGGCGACACGTCCATCGGCGACCTCGACGTCGCCCACGACCAGCTCGCCGCCGACGAGCGCGGCCTCGACTCCGAGTCGCCCCGAGCTTGCCATGGCCTAGCCCGCGACCTCGGCCGCGACCGGGACCTCCACGCGTGGGTATCGCCGCGCCGGTCTCCAGGTCGAAGAAGTGCAGCAAGCCGCGGGTCGATCGCCACCTCGACCGCCTCGCCCGGCGTGAGGAGGAGGTGCCGGTCGAAGCGGCCGAGGAGCATCACCGACCGCTCGAGGTCCTCGACGCCGAGGGCGGGGCCGGGGGAGGGGGCCGCCGCGGCGTCGACGAGATCCGCCCGCTCGAGCGGCTTGCCGGCGATCTCGATGTGGACGAGCTGCTCTGAGCCGAGCGACTCGACGAGCAGGATGTTGCCCCGCAGCCGGGCGCCGTCCCAACCGGAGGCCTCGCGGACGTCCTCGGGACGGATCCCGACTGCCACTTCTCGTCCGACGTAACGCTGGAGCTCCGGACGCTCGGCGACCAGGTCCGGCGGGAGCTCGACGGTCGCTCGCGCCGATTCGGCACACGAGCCGCCCGCCGTCCTGTTCCACGGTCGCGTCCATCAGGTTCATCGGCGGCGAGCCGACGAAGCTCGCGACGAAGAGGTTCGCCGGCGCGTCGTAGAGGCGCTGCGGCGTGTCCACCTGCTGCAGGACGCCGTCGCGCATGACGGCGACGCGGTGGCCCATCGTCATCGCCTCGACCTGGTCGTGCGTGACGTACAGCGTCGTCACCTTCAGCGCCTGCTGGATGCGCGCGATCTCTGCCCGCATCTGGACGCGCAGCTTCGCGTCGAGGTTGGAGAGCGGCTCGTCCATCAGGAAAGCCTTCGGCTCGCGCACGATCGCGCGTCCCATCGCGACACGCTGCCGCTGGCCGCCCGACAGCTGTGCAGGCCGGCGCTGCAGCATGTCCTCGAGCCCGAGCACGCGCGCGATCTCCTCCACGCGGCGTCGCTGCTCCTCCTTCGGAACCTTGCGCATGCGCAGGCCGAAGGCGAGGTTGTCGTAGACCGACTTGTGCGGATAGAGCGCGTAGTTCTGGAAGACCATGGCGATGTCGCGGTCGCGCGGCGCGAGGTCGTTGACGACCCGGTCGCCGATGCGGATCTCGCCGTCCGTGATCTCCTCGAGCCCGGCGACCATCCGCAACGCGGTCGTCTTGCCGCAACCGGACGGCCCGACCAGGACCACGAACTCGCCCTCGGCGATGTCGAGGCTGAGGTCGCGCACGGCGGTCACGTCGTTCCCGTAGACCTTCGTCAGGTGGACGAGCCGGATCTCGGCCATCAGGACTTCACTGCTCCCGCCGTGAGCCCGAACGCAATGCGGCGCTGGACGAGGACGAAGAAGAGGACGACCGGGAGCGCGCAGAGCGTCGCGCCCGCCATCAGCGGCCCCCAGTCGGTTCCGCGCAGCGTCGTGAACGACGCCAGCCAGACCATCAGCGTCTGCTTCTCGGGGCTGTGCAGGAACACGTAGGCGATGATGAACTCGTTCCACGCCTGGACAAAGGCGAAGATCGATGTCGCGACGAGGCCGGGGCCGACCAGCGGCAGCAGGATCCGGACGAACGCGCCGAACCGCGTCGTGCCGTCGACCATCGCCGCCTCCTCGAGCTCCTTCGGAACGCCCTGCAAGAATCCGCGCAGCGTCCAGACGGCGAAGGGCAGCACGAACGTCAGGTACATCGCGATCACGCCGACGAGCGTGTTCACCTGCCCAGCTCGAGACATGAGGATGTAGAGGGGGATGATCAGCGCCGCTAGCGGCACCATCAGCACGCCGAGGATGACGACGATGAACGGCTTGCGGCCGTAGAAGTCGAACTTGGCGAGCGCGAGCGCAGCGAGGAAAGCGATGCACGATGGCCAGTGCCGACGACCGACCGACGACGATGAGGCTGTTCTTCGACAGCGTCCCAGAAGAATGCTCGGTGGATTGCATCCGAGAAGTTCGCGAGCGTCGCGTCGGTCGGAAACCACTGCGGCGTGTAACTGAAGATCGCTCGGCCCCGGCTTGAACGCCGTCGCGACCATCCAGTAGACCGGGAAGATCATCACGAGCAGCACGCAGCACCCCGAGCAGGTTCCAGCCGAGCCTTGCGCGAGCCGCCGCCGTCGGCCGTTCGCGCGGCGCAACGGCTGCGACCGGCGTCGGCGCGATCGGCGTGACGGCGCTCAACGGACCTCACCTGTCCTCAGCATCTGCCGCAGGTAGACGAGCGTCGCCGCGAACATGATCAGCACCATCACGACGGCGATCGAGGCGCCGAGCCCGTACTCGCTGATCCGGAACGACTGCGTGGAAGGCGTAGATCGCCATCGTGTAGTAGTCGGGCGTCGGTCGCTGGTCGAGCATCACCCAGATCTGCTGGAAGACCTGGAAGTCCCAGATGATCGACAGGCTCGTGAGGATGACGAAGATCGGCATCAGCAGCGGCATCGTGACCTCGCGGAAGACACGCCACGGGCGGGCGCCGTCGATCGCCGCCGCTTCGAGCAGCTCCTGGGGAACCTGCGCCAGCCCGGCGCACACGGTGATCGTCGACGAACGGAATCGCGCCCCAGACGATCGAGCGCGGTGATCACGCGCGAAACCGGTCCACGGATTCGCGAACCAGTCGTGCCTGATGAAGTTGCCGAGGTGGAGCTTCGTCAGCGTCCAGTTCAGCGACGCCGAACTCGTAGTCGACCATCCAGCTGCCAGATGTCGACCGCGACGATCACCGGCACGGACCACGACGAGCACGAGGCCGGTGGTCAGCAGCGATGCGCATCAAGCGGCTGACCCTGAAGAGCAGCAGTGCGATCGCCGTCCCGAGCACCATCGTCAGCGTCACGTTCACCACGGTGAAGAGGACCGTCCGGAGCGAGCACGCGTCCAGAACTGCGAGTCGTGGAAGATGTGCGCGTAGTTCGCAGTGCCGATCCATCGGCCCTTGTGCCGGATCAGCTCGAAGAGGCCGTACTTCTCGAACGACATCCTGACCAGCAGATAGAGCGGGTAGGCCAGGATGACGCCGATGACCGCGGCCGCCGGCGCCAGCAGTGCGTAAGGAGCGAGTGCCCGGCCCACCCGTTGGCGCGTGATGCGGCGCCGCCGCCGAGAGGCGAGTCGAAACTCGCTCTCGGCGACGGACGCCACAGCTGCTCCTTCGGGCGCGAGGCGACTCACGCGCCGCTGTTCAGGATCCTCGTGATCTGACTGCTGGCGCTATTTGCTGCGGCCTTCACCGACGCTCGGCCGGTGAAGATCTTGACGAGCATGTTCTGAAGCACGTTCGCATTCTCGACGTTTGCCCAGTTCGGGCTCGTCGGAACGAACCAGCTGTACTTCGCCGCCTTCGCGAACGGCGCCAGCTTGGGGTTCGACGCGTTGAAGGCCAGGAGCTTCGTCGTGTTGGCGATGTTGCCTGCCTTCGCGATCTGGGTCTCGGCGGCCGTGCTGGTGAACGCCTTGATCCAGTCGACCGCGAGGGCTCTGGTTCTTCGTCGTCGCCGGAACGGCGAGGTCGGAACCACCGAGGAAGGTCGGCATGAACTTGCCCTTGATGTGGCTCGGCATCGGGTAAGCGCCCACCACCGGAGCAAGGTCGGGATTGCCGAGCTTCTCGTCGAGCGCATACGGCCATTCCCAGCCGTTGCCGATGAACGAGCCGACCTTGCCCTTCGCGAACACGAGCGCCTGCTGGGGGTTCGCCTCATCGGTCGTCTTGCTTGCCCGCGAGAGCGAGCCACACGATCGACTTGAGCCGGTTCAGAGGCCGCGATCGCCTTCGGCGAGTTGAGCGTGCCCTTCCACTTGCCGCCCTTGCGCACGGCGATCTGCGCGCCGTAGTCGTAGACGAACGCCATCGAGGCGTACCAGTTCTTGCCCGGGAAGTAGACGGCCGAATAGCCGCTGTCCTTGCCGTACTTCTTCATCAGCTTCCTACCGTCGGCGACGAACTGGTCCAGAGTCTTCGGCGTGCCCTTGATCTCCGGCCGCCCTGTACTGGTCCTTGCGGTAGATCACGGCCCGCGCACCGGCGTAGTACGGAACGCCGTAGAGCTTGCCGTTGTACCTGCACGAGCCCGTGAGGCCCTGCAGCCACGTCTTGTTGTTGGGGAACGCCGCCCGGCTCAACGACTTGAACGCGCCGGCGGCCATGTACTTCGTCATCTCGGTGTTGCCCATCTCGATGACGTCGGGCGCATCTCCGCCCGCGAGCGCAGCATCGAACTTGGCCAGGTGGCTGTTCCACGTCTGGTACTGGACGTCGACGTCCACGTTCGGATGCTGTGCCTTGAAGTTCCTAGTCGCCAGAGCAACGGCCTCGGGCCAGTTGTCCTGAGCGTCGACCTGCAGCCAGACCGTGATCTTGTCGGCCTGGGCCTTCGAGGTGCCGCCGCTTGCGGTTGTCGCCGCAACGGCGAGCATGGCGGCGAACAGCGCCGCCACCAGGTAACGCACTTTCATGTCGCCTCCCGGAGCTGTGAGGAGCCTTCCCGGCTCCCCGATTGGTTAATACCACCAACCACCGGGCGAGACATTGGCATAGACCAGTCCGTGTGTCAAGGGGGTAAAAACGCGCTGATTCCGGTGAAGTGGTCTTGACCATAGACGGGTCACTGTGCTTCGATAGGAGACTCGTGAGCAAACAGGTCTTGACCAGACAGCGTGTGCTCGAGTTGATCGACCAGCTCCACGTCGGCGAGGCCATCCCCTCCGAACGGCGCCTCAGCAGCGACCTCGGCGTGTCGCGGCTCACCCTCCGAGCGGCGCTCGACGACCTCGTCCGGGACGGGTACCTCGAGCGGAAGCACGGCAGCGGCACGTTCGTCAGCGAGCCGAAGATCGCCCAGCAGCTGACGCTGACCTCGTTCAGCGAGGACATGCGCCGCCGAGGCATGGTGGCAGGCAGCCGGACGATCGAGCTGCGCGAGGAGCACGCCGGCGCAGCGGTCGGGCGCGCGCTCAACATCTCCCCTGACGCTCGGGTCGTTCTGATCCGGCGCCTGCGCCTCGCCGACGGCGAGCCGATGGCACTCGAGACGCTGCATGTCCCGGCAACGGTCGTTCCGGGCCTCACGCGAGAGGTGCTCGAGGACTCGTCCTTCTACGAGCTGCTCGAGCGGCAGTACGGCGTCGTGATCGCGACCGGGCAGCAGTCCATCGAGCCCACGGTCACGAACGAGGAAGAGTCCGAGCTGCTCAGCGTCCCTTTGCACTCACCCGCCTTCCTGTTCGAGCGGACGAGCCGAACTGCGGACAACGAGACCGTGGAGTTCGTGCGCTCGCTCTACCGCGGCGATCGCTACCGGCTCGTCGCCGAGTTGTCGCAGCGTCGCGACCGGCCCGTTGCGGTCGCGCCGGCGCTCGCCGTCGTGGTCGACGGCGACGGAGTATGAACCGCGCCGGCGTCTCGTACTTCGGCGTCCGTATTCCCCGTCACGTCCGTCGCGATCTCGCGGACATCGCTGCGCGCGGCTACACCGCCGTGCTGCACACGTTCTCGGAGAACGACCTCGCGTACTACCGGGGGACGATGGCGGAGATCGTGTCGGCGTCGCACGACGTCGGCCTCGAGGTGCAGATGTGCCCGTGGGGGCTCGGCCGTACCTTCGGCGGCGAGGCGGAGAGCCGCTGGGTCACCTTCCATCCGGAGGCGTGCCAGGTCCTCGACGACGGCACGCGCGTCGCCACCGGGTGCCTCAACCATCCGACGTACCGCGCGTTCTGCCGCGAGTGGGCGGACGCGGCGCTCGAAGCCGGCACTGACTACGTCTTCTGGGACGAGCCGCACTGGACGGTTCCGGCACACGTTGGACAGCCGGCGGAACGCTGGGCGTGCTGCTGCGAGGTCTGCCGTGACCTTTCCGGTCTGGACCTCGGGGGCGAGGGTCTGACCCTCGATGCGCCGGAAGTGCACGCATTCCGTGAACACTCCGTCACGGACTTCCTCCGCGAGATGGTCGCGCACGTCGCCGACCGCGGCGGCAAGAACACGATCTGCCTGCTCCCGCTCACCGAAGGCCCGCACGGGATCGGCGACTGGGATGCAGTCGCGTCGCTTACCCGGCCTGACGGTGCTCGCGACCGATCCGTACTGGAAGAACTTCGACGAGAGCGCCGGCTCGTTCGTCGGTCGCTTCGCGCGCCTCCTCGCGGACACGGCTGCTCGGAACGGCGTCGAGCCACAGATGTGGCTGCCGAGCTTCGGCTTGACGCGCGACGACATCCCCGATCTCGAGGCGGCGATCGCCGCAACGCGCGCGGCCGGAATCGAGCGACGTCTGGACGTGGGGCTACGAGGCGTGCGGCCACATGACGGCGCTGGCGACGCCGGATGCGCCGCTCGTGTGGGAGGCAGTGACGAAGGCGCTGACGGGCGGGCTCGCAACGACGGAGCGCGAGCGGCTCGATCTCCACGACCTCGACCTTCGGCCGACGAGCGAGCTCGTCCGGCTGATCAACGCCGAGGATCTGCACCGTCGCGGCAGCCGTCGAGGGAGCGGCGGCGGAGATCACGCGCGTGATCGACCTCGCCGTCGAGCGGCTCCAGTCCGGCGGACGGCTGATCTACGTCGGCGCCGGCACGTCGGGCAGGATCGCCGCCGCTGACGCGGCCGAGTGCGGCCCGACCTTCTCCAGCTCCCAGATCGTCGCGGTCACAACGGAGGACGATGCCGGCGAGGACGACGCTGCCGCCGGCGCGAGCGACGTCGTTGGCCTACAGGTCGGCGCCGGCGACGTCGTGCTCGGCGTCAGCGCAAGCGGACGCACTCCCTACACGCTCGCCGCGCTCGAGCAGGCCGAGCGTCAGCGGCGCCGCGACCGTCGCCGTCGTGTGCGCGCCCGGCTCGGAGCTCGCCGCGCTCGCAGACGAGGCGATCGAGGTCGACGTCGGCCCCGAAGTCATCGCCGGGTCGACGCGGATGAAGGCGGGCACCGCGCAGAAGCTCGTGCTGAACATGATCTCCACGATCGCGATGGTCCGGCTGGGCAAGACCTACGGGAATCTCATGGTCGACGTGCAGGCATCCAACGAGAAGCTTCGAGCGCGCGCGCGGCGCGCGGTCGCAGTGGCGACGGCCGCACCGGAAGACGAGGTCGCAGCCGCGATCGCTGCTGCGGACGGGGACGCGAAGGTCGCGATCGTCTCGCTCCTCGCCGGTGTCGACGCTGACACGGCACGGTCGCGGCTCAGCGCGGCCGGAGGTGTCGTTCGGGAGGCGGTTGCAGATGTCGTGGGTTGAGGCCGAGCTGCGCGAGCAGCCCGTCGCGATCGAGCGCTTTCTGGCGGCCGAGTCGGCGCACGCCGCCGAGATCGCCCCGCAGCTCTTCCGTCCGGACGTCCACTACCTGCTGATCGTCTCGCGCGGAAGCTCGAGCAACGTCGCTCGGTACATGCAGTACCTCTTCGGCACGGCGAACCGACTCACGGTCGCCTTCGCAACGCCGTCGCTCTACACCGTGTACAACGCGCCGCCCGAGCTCGGTCCCGCAGCTGCGATCGGCATCTCGCAGTCGGGCGAGTCGCCGGACGTCGTCGCCGTGCTCGCGGAGGCGAAGCGACAGCAGCGGCCGACACTCGCGATCACGAACGAGCCCGAGTCTCCGCTCGCGCAGACGGCCGACTGGGTGCTCCCGCTGCACGCGGGCAAGGAGCGCGCGGTGGCGGCGACCAAGACGTATCTCAACTCGATCGCGGCCGTAGCGCTGCTCTCCTCCGTCGCGAACGGGGACGAACACCGGCTGCAGGAGCTGCACGCCGTCCCCAAGTCGGTGAGCCAGCAGATCGACCGCTCGCTCGAGAGCGCCGCCGGCTTGGACCGCTACCGCGAGGTCGAGAGCGGCAGCGTCATTGCGCGCGGTGTCAACTACGGAACTGCATTCGAGATCGCGCTGAAGATCCGCGAGCTGTCCGGCGTCCCCTTCGAAGCGTTCTCCTCGGCGGATCTGCTCCACGGCCCCATCGCCGCACTGAAGGCAGGACGGCCGGCGATCGTGATCGCACCGTCAGGCCCCACGCTGGCAAGCCTGCGCGAAGCCGTCGACAAGGTGCGCGAGCGCGGCGCGGACGTCGTTGCGATCAGCGACGACTCCGACTTCCTCGGCAGCAGACGTGGCGGTACCGCTCACCCCGAACGTGCCGGAGTGGCTCAGCCCGCTCGTAACGGTGATCCCGGGTCAGGTCGCGGCGGTCCGGCTCGCGACGCTGCGCGGCGAGGACGTCGACAGCCCGATGGGGCTGACGAAGATCACGCTGACGCGCTGAGTTACCGCAACAGGTGCTGCTCGAGCCAGTCGGCCGCGAGCCGGTACGCCTTCAGCTCGTTCGGCCGCTTCGTGAAGCCGTGGCCCTCGTCGTCGAAGACGACGTACTCGACCGTGCGGCCGAGTGAGCGCAGCTCGTCGACGAGCTGATCGGACTCGCCCTTGACCACACGCGGGTCGGTTGCGCCCTGGATGACGAGGAGCGGCGTCCTCACGTTGTCCGCGTACGTGATCGGCGAGCGCTCCATGAGAAAGTCCGCCTCGGTCTCCGGATCGCCGACGAACCGCGCGATGAAGCGCTTCCACGTCGGCGGCACGGCCTTCGCGAACGTCACGAGGTTCGACGGCCCGAAGACGTCGACCGCCGCAGCCCAGTACTCGGGCAGACGCGTGACGCAGGTCAGTACCGCGAACCCGCCGTAGGAGCCGCCGAAGACGCCGATGCGGTCCGCATCGACCCACTCTTGCTCACGCAGCCACTTCACCGCGTGCTCCCAGTCCTGCATGTCGCCTCCACCCCAGTCGCGCTGGACGAGACGCTGGTACGACTTGCCGTAGCCGGTCGAGCCGCGGATGTTCGTGGCGAGGATCCCGATGCCGCGTGACAGCAGGTACTGGTAGAGCGGCTGGTAGATGGGCTTCTCCTGGGCCTCGGGGCCGCCGTGGATCGACAGGACCACCGGCGCCTTGCCGTCGACGTTCGGCCGGTAGAGCCAGGCTGGAATCTCGCGCCCGTCGAAGGACGGGAAGCTCGACGAGCTCGATTTCCACGAGGTCGTCTTCTGCAAGCCCACCGATTCGGCTGTCCGTGACCGGCCAGGACCGCCCCGTCTCGGTCTCCACGACCCAAACCTCTGGCGGACGCCGGGGGCTCGACACGATCAACGCAACGTGTGACCCATCCGGCGAGACGGCCAAGGGCGCCTCGGCGCCCGTCAGGTGCGGGCGCGAGCCGTCGGGTAGCTCGGCCGCCGGCAGGTCGCGGCCGCTCTCCAGATCGCGCACCCGCAACCGGTCGTAGCCGTCCTCGTTGACGAGCCAGGCCAGGACGCGCCCGTCCGTCGACGCCGCGGCGTCCTCGACGTCGTGCGTCGGCTCCTCGACCCAGTCGTACCGTTCCGCCGCCAGGTCGTAGAAGGCCAGGCCGCGGAACTCGCTGTCCGCATCCGTGGCGAGATAGAACCCGGAACCGTCGGCCGCCCACGGCCCCGGGAAGAAGACCGCGTCGTCGTCGTGCGGAGTGAGCTCCCGCGAGTCGCCGCTCTCGACGTCGACGAGATGGATCGACGAGTCGCTGTTGTTGCGAAAGTCGATCGCGAGGAGCTTCGTGCCGTCCGGCGACCACGGCCCGGGGAACGAGAACATCCCTTCGCCGAAGACCGCGACGCGTCTCGCCGCTCTCGACGTCGCGCACCCAGCACTCCATGTCCGTCGGCGTCCGCGCGTTCGCGGCGTACGCGAACCGCGAGCCGTCCGGCGACCAGGAGCTGCCGCCGACGAAGTGCTGCACCTGCGGCTCGTTCGTCAGCTGCTCCGGCCAGCCGCCGACCGGCGTCGAGCAGGTACAGCTGATGAAACTCGTCGCCGTCGTGATCCGCACAGAGAACGATGCTCCCGTCCGTCGCGCGACACTCCGGCGCCGCGCACGGTCTCGTCGCTGAACGCCGTCAGCTGATCCGGCCAGCCACCCTCGACCGGCACCCGCCAGAGGTTGAACTGGCCCGACATGTTCGTCGCGAACAGGAACGTGGGAGCCGTCCGCCGTGAAGTTCAGCACCCCCGAGAAGCGGCGAACCGCGAAGAACTGCTCGAAGAGCGGCAGCTTGCGGGTCTTCGTGACGGCCACGTCGAGGACACTACAGTTCTGAGCCGTGGAGAGGTCTCTGCCATGGGCGTGGTACACCGACCCGGACGTCCTGCGCCGCGAGGGGGAACGAATCTTCGCCCGGACGTGGCAGTACGTCGGCCATAGCGGCGCAGGTCGCGGAGAACGGGTCGTTCTTCACGTCCACTGCCGGAGAGATCCCGGTCGTCGTCACACGCGCGGGCGACGGTGAGCTGCGCGCCTTCCTGAACGTCTGCCGGCATCGCGGCCATGTCGTCGCGAGCGGCGAAGGAAAGCGCGGCGCGTTGCAGTGCCCGTATCACGCGTGGACGTACGACCTCGACGGCCGCCTCCGCGCTGCGCCGCGCTCCGACAGCGAACCGGGGTTCGACGCCGAGGGGCTCGGGCTCGTCGGCTTCCAGGTGGAGACCTGGGGGCCGCTCGTCTTCGTGAACCCGGACACCGACGCGCCGCCGCTGGCCGTGGCGCTCGGCGACGTCCCGGCACAGCTGGCGGAGATCATCGACGTGGACACGCTCGAGTTTCGCTTCCGCGCGGAGTCGGAGCTCGCGACGAACTGGAAGATCTCCTGCGAGAACTTCCTCGAGTGCTACCACTGCGCCGTCGCGCATCCCGGCTTCTCCGCGGCGGTAGACGTGTCGCCCGACGCGTATCGCCTGGAGTCGAAAGGCCTCGTCTCGAGCCAGTTCGGCCCGCTCAAGGACGGCAACTCCTTCCTCGCCGGTGGTGAGGTCCCGCGGAGCCAGTTCCACTTCCTCTGGCCGAACTTCGGGCTCAACGTCTTCCCGGGGGAGCCCAACCTCTCGTGCGGCCCGATGATGCCGCGCGGCCCCGAACGAACGGCCCGGTTCCTCGACTACTTCTTCGCTCCAGACGCCGACGAGGAGTGGGTGAGCGAGCTGATCGCGTTCGACGACCAGGTCGGGCGCGAGGACCGGGCTCTCGTGGAGGGCGTCCAGCGCGGCGTCCGCTCTGGTGTGCTCACCGAGGGCCGTCTCCTCAGCCAGAGCGAGCAGCTCGTCGTGCACTTCCAGCGTCTCTGTGCGGACGCGCTCGCGAGCTAGCATCCACCCAGCATGGCGACCGTCACCTTCGACCACGTCACCAAGGCGTACGCCGACGGCACGGTCGCCGTCAATGACCTCGAACTGCTGATCAAGGACGGGGAGTTCCTCGTCCTCGTCGGGCCGTCTGGCTGCGGCAAGACCACCGCCCTCCGATGCCTTGCCGGGCTCGAGGAGATCACGCAAGGCCAGATCAAGATCGACGCGCGAGTCGTGAATCGCGTTCCGTCGAAGGACCGGAACATCGCGATGGTGTTCCAGTCGTACGCGCTGTACCCGCACATGACGGTGTTCGACAACCTCGCGTTCGGTCTCAAGCTGATGAAGACGCCGAAGCAGGAGATCAGGCGCAGGGTCGAGGAGGCGGCGAAGATCCTCAACCTCGAGAACCTCCTCGACCGTAAGCCTCGCGCGCTGTCCGGAGGGCAGCGTCAGCGCGTGGCACTCGGGCGCGCGATCGTGCGCGAGCCGGCTGCGTTCCTCATGGACGAGCCGCTCTCGAACCTCGATGCAAAGCTGAGGGTCCAGACGCGCGCAGAGATCTTGCGTCTGCAGCAACGCCTGGGGACGACGACGATCTACGTCACGCACGACCAGGTCGAGGCGATGACGATGGGCGACCGCATCGCCGTCATGAACCTCGGGGTGCTCCAGCAGATCGGGTCGCCGCCGGAGCTGTACGAGAATCCCGTGAACGTCTTCGTGGCCGCCTTCATCGGCTCGCCGGCCATGAACTTCGCAACGGCGCACGCCGATGACGGTCACCTCAAGCTCGGGGACACGAAACTCGAGCTCACGGGCAGAGCCGCCAAGGCGGCTGACCAGAATCGCGGCCGTGACCTGCTGATCGGCTTCCGGCCGGAAGATCTCGAGCTCAACGGACAGCCTGGATCAGGCGCGGTCAAGATCCCGGCGAAGATCGACGTCGTCGAGTACCTGGGGCACGAAGAGCTCATCCACGCCCAGTCCGAGGGCCATGAGATCGTCGCCCTCGTCCCGTCGGAAAAGAAGGTGCAAGCCGGGCAGGAGGTGGAGTTCGCCATCCCTGTGGACAAGCTCCACGTCTTCGACCCAGAAACGGAGCTGAACCTGACAGCCCCATCCGAATAGGCGGTCCGGTTGGAGATAGCATCGGGGAAGACACGGGGGCGAAAAGGAGGAGGATCAAGTTGAAGCGACGGAAATCGCTGATTGCGTCGGCGGTCGCGCTTGTCATCATCGCCGCAGCCGTTTCGGCGACAGCGATCAGCGCGAAGCCTACGAAACACAACGCCGGTTCGATCGAGGTGCTCTCGCTGTGGGGAGGCAGCGAGCAGGCGGCGTTCCTGAAAGTCACCGCCGCGTTCACCAAGGCGACCGGCATCGACGTGAAGTACACGTCGGCTCGTGACTTCATCCCGGACGTGAGGACCCGCTTGGCGGCCGGCAACCCGCCGGACATCGGGATCCTGCCGCGACCGGGATACATCGCAACGCTCGCGAGCCAGGGGGCGCTGAAGCCGCTTTCGTCCCTCGGGCTGAGCAATGCGTACATGCGAGGGCAGTACTCGGCCGGGTGGCTGAAGCTCGGCAGCACCGGCGGGAAGCTCTACGGCGTTCCGGCGAAGGCCAACTCGAAGAGCGTCATCTGGTACAAGCCGGACTCGTTCAAGAAGTACAAGCTCAAGGTCCCGAAGACGTGGGCCCAGCTGCTTGCGATCACGAAGGCGTACAAGGCGAAGGGCCTCGTGCCCTGGTCGGTCGGCGCCGGCCCGCAGCAGAGCCAGTGGACCCTCACCGACTGGTTCGAGAACATCTACGCACGCACGGCCGGGCCTGCGAAGTATCAGCGGCTCTTCACCGGCAAGCTGCCGTTCACTGACCCGTCCGTGGCGAACGCCGCGCGGATCATGACGCAGATCATCAACAACAAGTACGTCCTGAACGGCGTGCAGGGTGTGCTCGGGCAGAGCTTCGTCGGTGGGATCGCCGATGTCTTCGGAACGAACCCGAAGGCGCAGCTCTACTTCGAGGGCGGTTTCGTCGGCGGTATTGCGACACAGCAGGTGAACAAGAGCCTGAAGCCGGGCAAGACGATCGCGGACTTCCCGTGGCCGACGATCAAGCCCGCGCTCGACCATCCGGTGGTCGGCGCGGCCGACTTCGCGGCTGCGTTCAAGGACACGCCGGAAGTGCGCCGGTTCCTCAGGTATATCTCGACCGGTGCCGCTGGGACGATCTGGGTCTCGACCAACGCCGTTATCTCGCCGAACAAGAAGGTGCCGGCAAAGGCGTACCCGAGCGTCCTCTCGCGGGCGGAGGCGCGCTCAGCTCGCAACGGCGAAGACGTTCCTGTTCGACGGCTCCGACCTGCTTCCGGGCGCGTTCGGCGACACGTGGGGCTTCGCGCTCCAGGACGTGATCCAGAAGCCGGGGAACATCAAGAGCATCCTGTCCACCTTCCAGAACAAGATCAAAGGCCAGTTCTAGCCACGATGCGTTGGCGGCGCCCGATCACGGGCGCCGCCAACTCTGTTTGACCGCGGACGAATGAGCACGCAGCCCATGCCGGTCGAGCCCGCTCCGCCCCTGAGGGAGGGCGGACGACGCATCCGGCAGTGGTCGAAGCGCGAGAGCTACCAGGGGATTCTCTTCGTCTTGCCGGCGCTCATCGTGCTCGGGATCTTCCTGATCTATCCCGCGTACTACACGATCCGTCTCTCCTTCTACGAGGGCGACTTCAAGTTCAACCCCGTCCACTGGCTCGGGATCGACAACTTCAAGAACCTCCTGACGAACGATCCCGACTTCCTCGACCTGAGCAAGTTCCCGCCCGGCGGCGCGCTGATCAACAACCTGCGCTGGGTGATCTTCTACATCAGCCTCTCGCCTGATCATCGGACTCTCCCTCGCGGTGCTCGCAGTTCGCGTGCGGTACGAGCGCGTGGTCAAGACGGCGATCTTCGTGCCGATGGCGATCTCGGCGACCGCCGTCGGGATCATCTGGCTCCTCGTCTACAGCCCCGACCCGGACATCGGTGTCCTGAACGCCATCTTGCACGGCTTCGACAACGGCTTTAAGCCGATCTCGTGGCTCGGGCGCCCCAGCCTCGTCAACTACGCGCTCATCTTCGCCTACATCTGGGCGTCCGTCGGCTTCGTGATGGTCGTGCTGTCGGCGGCGATCAAAGGGATTCCCGCCGAGGTCCT
Organism: uncultured Actinomycetes bacterium; assembly: GCA_963759365.1. Taxonomy (GTDB): domain Bacteria; phylum Actinomycetota; class Thermoleophilia; order Gaiellales; family Gaiellaceae; genus 3-1-20CM-4-69-9. The sequence continues at coordinate 346,649 of CAVWYX010000002.1, read as the reverse complement.
GGAGGCTGCCCGAGTCGACGGGGCCGGCGAGTGGAATATCTTCCGGCGGATCATGCTGCCGATGTTGAGCCTGCCTCTCTCAGTGGTGACGATCTGGCTCTTCATCAACGTGATCAAGGTGTTCGACATCATCTACGTGATGACCGGCGGCGGGCCCGGCACCTCCAGTCGGGTGATCGCCTTCACGATGTACGAGGAGACGTTCCACAACGGCCGCCCCGGCTACGGCGCGGCAGTCGCCGTGATCATGTTGGTGCTGATCGCGCCCATCATGGTCCTGAACGTTCGCCGCTTCCGCAGCGAGCGAGTGGTCGCCTGATGTCGACCGTCGACCAGGCCGTCCCGCTCACTACGCGCACGCGCAGCGAGCGCATGATCGGCTTCATCACGCGGACGCCGATCCACATCGCGCTCGTCGCCATCTCGCTGATCTGGCTCGTGCCGACCGTCGGCCTCGCGATCACATCGTTCCGCCAGCCGCAGGACATCGCGTCGAGCGGATGGTGGCACGCGTTCACGCAGTGGGACTGGACCCTGCACAACTACGGCTCCGTCATCCACGGCGCCGGGATTGGTCACGCCTGGGTCAACAGCCTCATTATCACCGTGCCGGCGACCCTCCTTCCCCTCACGCTCGGCGCTCTCGCTGCGTTCGGGTTCGCGTGGGTGCCGTTCCCGTTCCGCGACACGCTCTTCCTGCTGATCGTCGCGCTGATGATCGTGCCGATCCAGACGTCGCTCGTGCCGCTCCTCAAGCTGTTCGCGGAGAACGGCCATCTCAACAACAGCTACTACGGGATCTGGTTCGCGCACACCGCGTTCGGTCTGCCGCTCGCGGTCTTCCTGCTGCGCAACTTCTTCATCACGCTGCCCAAGGACCTGATCGAAGCCGCACGCATGGACGGCGCATCGAACTTTTCGATCTTCCGCCGCATCGTCGTGCCGCTCTCCGTGCCGGCGCTCGCGTCGTTCGGCATCTTCCAGTTCCTCTGGGTGTGGAACGACCTGCTGATGGCGCTGATCTTCGTCTCGGATCCCTCGAAGCAGCCGCTGACGGTCCGGATCCCGTACCTCCTCTCGACCTACGGGCAGGAGTACAACCTCCTCGCAGCGGCTGCGTTCCTGCTAATGGCCGTGCCGCTGATCGTGTTCTTCGCGTTGCAGCGCTACTTCGTGCAGGGTTTGCTTGCAGGCTCCGTGAAGACCTGAGCCTCTTCTTCGTCCCCCACACCCACTGGGACCGGGAGTGGTACCGCCCGTTCCAATCGTTTCGCATGTCCTTGGTGGACGTCGTAGACGAGGTGCTCGACCAGCTCGAGGCGGACGAGCAGCTGCAGTTCATGCTGGACGGCCAGCTTGCGACCGTCGACGACTATCTCGAGATCCGGCCCGAGAACGAGGAGCGCATTCGCGCGTTGGTGCAGGCCGGGAGGCTCGCGATCGGGCCGTGGCAGACGCTCGTGGACGAGTTCCTGGTCGACGGTGAGACGACCCTGCGGAACCTCGAGACAGGGCTCGCGCGCGCCGCCGAGTTCGGCGGCGCCATGCGCGTCGGGTACCTGCCGGACATGTTCGGGCATGTCGCGCAGATGCCCCAGATCCTGCGGCTCGCCGGTCTCGAGACGGCAGTCGTCTGGCGGGGGGTGCCGACGGCCGTCGACTTTCACCGCTTCGTGTGGGAAGGGGAGGACGGCTCCTCGGTCGTCGCCGAGTACCTGCCGGAGGGTTACGGCAATGCGGCGCGGCTCTTCGACGAACCGGGAGAGCCGCCGATCGAGGAGTTCGAGGAGCGAATGCGGCCGTGGTTCGGGGACGACGAGATCCTCGGGATGGTCGGCACGGATCACATGCCGCTCGTGCCGGATCTCTCCCGGCGGCTGCCGCAGGGCTCGAGGATCGGCACGCTCGGCGAATACCTTGCGAGGTGCTCGCCGGACGGGCTGAAGACCTGGCGAGGCGAGATGCGCTCCGCCGCGCGCGCCAACCTGCTTCCGGGCGTCGTCTCGGCGCGCATCGACCTCAAGGCGGCGTGCTCTCGCGCCGAGCGCTGGCTCGAGCGTTACGCGGAGCCGTTGCAGACGCTGTACGGCGCAAGGATCGTGGTCGGAGCCCGTTCTTGCGCGAGGCCTGGTCGCGAATGTTCCAGAACGCCGCGCACGACTCGATCTGCGGCTGCTCGGCCGACGAGGTGTCCGCACAGGTGCTCGTGCGCTACGCGGAGGCGGAGCAGATCGGCCGCGAGCTCGCCCAGCGTGCGGTCGACCGGATTGCCGCGGAGTGTCCGGCGGAGTCGTTCGCGGTGGTGAACCCGTCGCCGCGCGGGCGGACCGACGTGGTCGAGCTGGACGTCGCCGTGCCGGAAGAGTGGGACGCTGTTGTCTTCGAGCTGCCAGACGGCTCGGATGTCCACACGCAGGAGGTCAGCCGACCGGAAGCAGGGAAGCGACGGCTTGTCGCAGCGATCCCGGCGCCGCCCCTTGGCTGGACCAGTTTGCGCGCGAAGCGCGCAGGGTCTGACCCTTGGGTCGAAACGGCACCGATGCTCGACATAGACGTTGCGGAATTGACACGAATTGTCCGCGGGAAGGACGTCGGCGACAGTTACAACTACGCGCCGCCCGCCGGACGACGTACTCGTCGACGAGCCGGTCGAGCGGCGGCTCGAGCTCTTGGAGGGCCGGTTGCGGCGGGTCCAGATCCTGCACCGCACCTACGTCTGGGACGGCAAGCGCGTCGAGACGCAGACCCGCGCCGAGCAACGGGCGAACGAGCCGTTCGTCCGCTTCCGCATCGACTTCGACAATCCGTGCGACGACCAGCGCGTCCGCGTCCACGTGCCGCTCAGAGAGCTCGCGGACCGCTCGTTCGCCGAAGGCCAGTTCGCGGTCGTCGAGCGCGGTCTGGAGGTCGAGGGCGGGCACGGCGAAGTGCCGATCCCGACGTTTCCGGCGAGTGCGTTCGTCGTCGCCGGCGGCATTGCCGTTCTCCTCGAACACGTGAGCGAGTACGAGCTCGTCGGCGAAGAGCTGGCACTCACGATCCTGCGGTCGACCGGGCTGATCAGCCGCACGGATCATCCGTGGCGCGAGGAGCCTGCCGGGCCCAGCCTCCCGATACCCGCAGCGCAGCTCCGCGGGCCGCGGAGCTTCTCGTTCGCTTACCTACCGAGTACGGATGCCGTCCACGAGCACGCCGAGCAGTACCGGTACCCGTTCCTCACGGCCGCCGGAAGGGGCCGCGGCGATGCTCTGCAAGCACAAGCAGGACCGGCCCTCGAGGGAGACACGCGTGTGGTGCTGACGAGCCTCCAGCCGGGCCGGGCTCGCATCGTCAACGAGAGCCCTGACGCGCAAACAGTCGTGTTTGCAGGACAACGCCTCGAGCTGCGCCCGTGGGAGATCCGGAACGTGTCGCTCTGAGGCGCTAGCCCTTCTTCGTGACGTAGAAGTCGCTGGAGCCGATCAGCGGGCCGTACTTGTTCGCCTTTCGCTTGCCGAGACCCGGGTAGACGTACCACCGGTAGTGGCCGCGAGAGAGTGCTCGCTTCTTGCCCTTGTACTTCCACGCTCTTCTGCAGCCGGTACTTCGGCTTGACCGGCCACGTGCTCAGGACCTTCTTCCCACTGATGTTGACCGAAGCAAGCTGTCGCAACGTCTTGCCGACGCCGTAATAGACCTGGAGGTTGTAGTAGGTCGCCCCCTGGTAGGGCCGCCATGCGAGCAACGGCGGGCTCGTGACGAACGCGCCGCGCGCCGGCGAATAGAGCTTCGCACCCGGAGTGATCGTGACGCTGTCGGAAACCTTGTTCGCGGCCTCGTCGAACGCGTTGATCGTGTACACGTACTTGACCTTGTTCTTCAGGCCGGTGTCCTCGAATCGGTTGGTAAGGCCGCCCTTGAAGACCGCCGATGGATCCGCTCCTGTAGTTCCCGGAGTCCTGTCGATCTCGATCGCGGTCGTGTCAGGAGAGGCCGTCCAAGTCAACGTGGCGGTCCCGTCGTCCCAGTCGAAGCCCACGTTCGAGATCTTCGGCGGCGTGCCGTCGTACTTGAATGCCGGAGACGTTCCGCTGGCCTGATTGCCGGCGTTGTCCCGGCAAGTGCCGTTGACAGTCGTGTTTCCCGTGTCCGGCCCGCTGTACGTGGCGTTCGTGCACGACGCGATCCCGGAGATGTTGTCGCTCCCTTTGAACGTGACCTGAACCGGATGGTTGTACCAGCCGTTGGCGTCGGGTTGCCGGTCGAGCGTGACGCTGTCGATGGACGGCCCGGCGGAGTCGTACTTGACCGGAACGCCTGCGCTTGCGGTGTTGCCGGCGTTGTCACTGCAGCTGGCGCTCACGGACCCACCGCCGCTGAACGTCCCTGAGTTGCACGATGCGATGCCGGACAAGTTGTCGGTGCCCGCCGCCCTGAAGTCGACGGGGTGGTTGTACCAGTCGCCGGAGTCAGGCCCACGGGACAGCGAGACGCCCACGGCTGGCTTCGTCGCGTCGTACTGGATTGGGCCGAAGCCCTTCGGCGCGCTGACATTTCCAGCGTTGTCCGTGCACGTTCCCGAGAACGAGGCGCTTGCGGTGTCAGGGCCGCCGTAGCTCGGTCCACTGCAACTCGCGACACCCGACGTTGCGTCGGTGCCGGTGAAGTTGATCCCTACCGGGCTGTTGTACCAGCCGCTGTGATCGGGCCCACGGCTCGGTGATCCACCGGTGACAGCGGGCGGCGTAGCGTCTCTCTTCACCGTCACGGGAAGCGACGCAGATGAACCGTTCGAGTAACGTGACGATGCACGTACGCGACCATCCGGGCGTATCACTCGAGATGGTGTTCGTGTCGCAGCTCTGCGTTTGCGTCACACCCGCCGGATCCCACGCGAACGCGACCGTGATGTTGGTCTTGTACCAGTCCGGTACGCACCCGCCGCCGTTGCACGACACGCTGATCGGAGCGGCGCCGGCCGAAGGGACAACGACGAGAAGCGGCACACAAACCAAGAAGAGCACCAGCGGGTAGCGCCAGCTCACGCGCATCTCACTCGAACCTCACCCGAAAGACACGAACCGACAGCAGATGCAATGACAGCCCCGCGACGGCGAGCAGCGCGAACGCGAGCCCCGCGAGCCACAGGTACGGATCCTTCCCGCCGTCCGACGTCGATGCCACCGGCAGCGGGAACTTCGCGGCTGCGAGCACATGCGCCATGGGCGCAAGCGTCACCGTTACCGGCGCCGGCTTCGGTTTGGCGCGGCGGTGGACAGCCTGCTTCCGCGGCTTGTGCGCGGCCCTCTTCACCACACGGTGGGTCTTCGCTCTCGTGACCGGCGCCCGGTACGTCGGCGCTCTGTAGGTGGGCGCCGAGTAGGTTGGAGCGCTGTAGGTCGGCGTCGACGGCCGGCTCTGTACCGGCGGCGTGTAGTGGCGCACGGGAGCAGTAGGCGCGGACCTCGCGGGCTGCCGAGGTGTCGTCTTGGGCTTACTGCTCTGCGGGGGCGGCTTCGCGGGTGCCTTGTAGGGATCCGGCGGCGGCGCCTCGGGCGTCGTCGTGGTCGGTGTCGGCGGCGGCGGGGGCGTCTCGTCCGCACGCGCCGCCGTGACAGACCAGAGCGCGCCGGTCACGAGCGCGCACACCAGGATGGCCTTGGCCGCGCCGGGAAAGCTCGCTACGGCCGGCGCGCACGCTGCCCGCTGGGGCGGCGAGGGCCGCCTCGCCGGGCCCAGCACGGGCGCGCGCACGTCCGGCCGTTGCGACTCGTGACGCCTATGCGTCCGATCTTCGGGAGGAAGCGCAGGGGTAGTCACGAGAGCCGAAAATTCGCCCCTCAGTGGTCGCCGCAGCAACGATCTTCTCCCCCGCGGAGTCGTCATCAAGCCGCACTCCCCCGAACTGCGATCGCTACTTGAACCGAGGACGGTACTCCTGTCAACACGGAATTTCAACAGTTTCCGCTGGTATTCGGGCCACAAAACCGTCATTCCGCGGCGATGCTCTCGACGACGGTCAGCTGCCCGCTCACCGGCGATCACCGAGCCGATGCCGGGCAGGTATGTCTCCATTGCGATCCCGTTCGCGCGCACCAGCCGTTTGAGGGCCGTGGCGTCGAGCTCGTCCCCGTGTACCTGAAGGACGGTCTTGTAGCGGATCTCGCCGTCATCGAAATCGAGCTCGAAGTTGCCGACGGCAAGCCCGTAGTTCGCACGCGTCAGGAACTGCGACATCTCGTGGCGGCGGGCTTCGGGCGCACGCATGGGACAGATCGAGTAGATCAGGATGAGATCCTTGTCCTCGATCACGTGGGCGTAGAACGGCCAGCGGCCGAGCGCTCCCGACAGCTCGCTGAGAAGGACCGGAACGCCCTGCACCTCCGAGTACGGCCACCGGTTGTCGCTGAACACGCCTTTCAGGGCGGCTAGTAGAGACCCTGCGCCGTCCGAGGCCGCGACATCGGCCGCAACGCCCACCTCGCCGGCCGTGGCGCTGCCGAGCTCGGCCCGTAGCTCTTCCATCGCCGCCCAGACGTCGTCATTCAGCAGGCGTGGACGCTTGGACTCGCGCACCCAAAGGCCCGCGCCGCAGCCCAGGCATTTCTCGATCCAGGCGGTCGGGCTCGGCCAGAGCCTTGATTCGAAGCCGGCCTCTGCGCTGGTGTTGCCGCAAGCCGGACACTCGAGCCCACGGGGCGTTGTGCTCGGCGGGGACTCGGAGTCGAGTCTCCAGGCGACATCCGCCGCTGCGAGCGACACGTCGAACTCGTTGTCCGGCACCACCGCTCCCGAACCACTGAGATTGCCGATTAGCGCCGCGGTCGTCGCTAGACGGCTCGCGAACAGCTCCTCGCCCGCGTGCTTGTTCGCAAGCGACTGGAACAACACGGGGACGGAGGCAGCCGCGCGGGAAGCGTCTCCCTCGGCAGCGGCACCGATACCACGCTCCCTCAGGCGGAAGTAGATCCGCGGCCCGCCCTTAGCCTCGAGAAAGCGCACGAGCGCGCGCATTGACGTGTCGTCGCCTGCTCTCGGCTCCCACGGTACGACTCGGACCTGCGCCTGGCCGAGGTTCGTCAGCCCCTGAACGAGCGGCGCGGAGCGATGCGGGCCCAGCTCCGAGATGATCCTCGCTGCGTAATGCGCGAACGCGACTAGCTCAGCCTGCTGCTCCGCTTCGCCCGAGACGTTCGAATGGATGCTCGCGCATGCCTCGTCGTCGGCGAGGAAGCGGATCTCGAGTGTCGTCTCAACCATGTCGTCGACTCAGTGACCCTGATTCCTGCCGCAGCTTGACGCTAACACTCCGAGCTCGGAACCAGAAGCCTGCTGGCAAGAGCCCGGGGCGACCGACTTCGGCAGTACGGTCGCCCCGGACCTCAGAAGTGCCTCACGGCACTCCAGCCAGAGCTTCGACTGCTACTCCTGCATCACCCCCCTCTTGCCGGTGGAGAGCGACAGCTTCAGCGGCACGTTCCCGTTGACGAGCTTCTGCTTCGCCTTCGCGTCCGAGTCCGCCTTCTGCTTCGTCTTGGAGCTCTGCTCCACGTTCTGCTCTTGACCGTTGCCGCCGCAGCCTCCGGACTCGCACGACAAGCTGCCGGCGGTCTGGGTGACGGTGGCGTCCTGGTCGGTCTTGCTCTTGTTCCGTGCATCCGCGTCGGCCTTGTTGATCGCCTTCTGCTCGGCCGAAGAGCCGCTCGAGTGATCGCCTTGCTTGGAGTCACCCATGGGACGACTGATCCAGGAGAGATCACCAAGGGAGCCAGCACCTGTCGCGCTATCGCCCCACGGGCTCTCATCCTTGCTGTCGTGGCCCTTCTTGCCGTCAGAGCCGATCGAGACCGGCACGTTGGCGTTCGTGGCGTCCTGCTTGGCCTTCGCGTCCGCGTCCGCCTTCTGCTTCGTCTTCGAGTCCTGCGAGACGTTCTGCTCCTGCCCGTTGCCGCCGCAACCCGAGCCACATTCGATGTCGCCGCCGGTCTGTGTGACCGTCGCGTCCTGGTCGGTCTTGCTGCGGTTCGAGGCATCGGCATCGGCCTTGTTGATCGCGGTCTGCTCGGCCTCGGAGCCTGAGCTCGGGTGCTCCTTCTTGGAGTCACCGCCGGAGTAGTCGCCCATCGAGCTGGGCTCGTACCCCTTCGAGTCATGGCCCTTCTTGCCGTCATCGCCGGCGATCGACACAGGGACGTTCACGTTCAACGCGTCCTGCTTCGCCTTCGCGTCCGCGTCCGCCTTCTGCTTCGTCTTCGAGTCCTGCGAGACGTTCTGCTCCTGCCCGTTCCCACCGCAACCCGAGCTCACAGCTCGACGTCACCGGCGGTCTGCGTCGCAGTCGCATCCTGATCCGTCTTGCTCTTGTTCGAAGCATCAGCATCGGCCTTGTTGATCGCCTTCTGCTCGGCCTCCGAGCCGACCGGACTTCGAACCGTGGCCCTTCTTGCCGTCAGAGCCGATCGACACAGGCACGTTGGCGTTCAACGCGTCCTGCTTGGCCTTCGCATCGGCGTCCGCGTTCTGCTTCGTCTTCGAGTCCTGATCGACGTTCTGCTCCTGCGAGTTCCCACCGCAACCCGAGCCACACTCGGTCTTGCCGGCGGTCTGCGTCGCAGTCGCATCCTGGTCGGTCTTGCTCTTGTTCGAAGCATCAGCGTCGGCCTTGTTGATCGCCTTCTGCTCGGCCTCGGAGCCTGAGCTCGGGTGCTCCTTCTTGGAGTCACCGCCGGAGTAGTCGCCGATCGAGTCACGCGCGGCTCGTACCCCTTCGAGTCATGGCCCTTCTTGCCGTCAGAGCCGCATCGCGACCGGCACGTTCGCGTTGATCGCTTCCTGCTTCGCCTTCGCGTCGGCGTCCGCCTTCTGCTTCGTCTTCGACTCCTGCGAGACGTTCTGCTCCTGCCCGTTCCCGCCGCAACCCGAGCCACAGCTCACGTCACCGGCGGTCTGCGTGGCAGTCGCGTCCTGATCCGTCTTGCTCTTGTTCGAAGCATCAGCATCGGCCTTGTTGATCGCCTTCTGCTCGGCCTCCGAGCCGCTCGAGACCCATCTCTTCGAGTCATGGCCCTTCTTGCCGTCGATCGGCGATCGACACCGGCACGTTCGCGTTGATCGCGTCCTGCTTGGCCTTCGCGTCCGCGTCGGCCTCCTGCTTCGTCTTCGAGCTCCTGACGACGTTCTGCTCCTGCCCGTTGCCGCCGCAACCCGAGCCACAGCTCGGTCTTGCCGGCGGTCTGCGTCGCAGTCGCATCCTGGTCCGTCTTGCTCTTGTTCGAAGCATCAGCGTCGGCCTTGTTGATCGCCTTCTGCTCGGCCTCGGAAGAGCCCGACCCGCTCGGATGCTCCATCTGCTTCGAGGCCTCGGCCAGCGGCCGCTCGCCCCAGGGCTCTCACCCTTGCCCTCGTGGCCCTTCTTGCCGTCGTCGGCGATCGAGACAGGCACGTTGGCGTTCACGCCTCCTGCTTTGCCTTCGCGTCCGCGTCCGCGTCCTGCTTCGTCTTCGACTCCTGCGAGACGTTCTGCTCCTGCCCGTTCCCGCCGCAACCCGAGCTCACAGCTCGAGTCACCGGCGGTCTGCGTCGCAGTCGCATCCTGATCCGTCTTGCTCTTGTTCGAAGCATCAGCATCGGCCTTGTTGATCGCCTTCTGCTCGGCCTCGGAGCCTGAGCTCGGGTGCTCCTTCTTGGAGTCACCGCCGGAGTAATCGCCCATCGAGCTGGGCTCAGTATCCCTTCGAGTCATAGCCCTTCTTGCCGTCACGAGCCGATCGAGACCGGCACGTTCGCATTCACGGCGTCCTGCTTGGCCTTCGCGTCCGCGTCGGCGTCCTGCTTCGTCTTCGACTCCTGCGAGACGTTCTGCTCCTGCCCGTTCCCGCCGCAACCCGAGCCACAGCTCACGTCACCGGCGGTCTGCGTCGCAGTCGCATCCTGATCCGTCTTGCTCTTGTTCGAAGCATCAGCATCGGCCTTGTTGATCGCCTTCTGCTCGGCCGACAGAGCCTGAGCTCGGGTGCTCCTTCTTGGAGTCACCACTGGAGTAATCGCCCGTCGAGCTGGGCTCGTACCCCTTCGAGTCATGGCCCTTCTTGCCGTCGTCGGCGATCGTCACGGGCACGTTCGCGTTCTCGCGTTCTGCTTGGCCTTCGCGTCCGCGTCCGCGTCCTGCTTCGTCTTCGAGCTCCTGATCGACGTTCTGCTCCTGCGAGTTCCCACCGCAACCCGAGCCACACTCGGTCTTGCCGGCGGTCTGCGTCGCAGTCGCATCCTGGTCGGTCTTGCTCTTGTTCGAAGCATCAGCGTCGGCCTTGTTGATCGCCTTCTGCTCGGCCTCAGAGCCTGAGCTCGGGTGCTCGTCCTTCTTCGAGTCACCGCGCGAGTAGTCGCCCATCGAGCTGGGCTCGTATCCGCTCGAGTCGTGGCCCTTCTTGTCCTCGCCGCCGGCGATCGAGACCGGCACGTTCGCGTTCACGGCGTCCTGCTTGGCCTTCGCATCCGCGTCGGCGTCCTGCTTCGTCTTCGACTCCTGCGAGACGTTCTGCTCCTGCCCGTTCCCGCCGCAACCCGAGCCACAGCTCACGTCACCGGCGGTCTGCGTCGCAGTCGCATCCTGATCCGTCTTGCTCTTGTTCGAAGCATCAGCATCGGCCTTGTTGACCGCCGTCTGCTCGGCCGAAGAGCCCGAGCTCGGATGGTCCTCCTTCTACCCTCGAGTCGCCCATCGGGTAGCCACCCGCCGGGCTGATCCTTCGAGTCACCCTTGCTGTCGTAGCCCTTCTTGTCCTCGCCGCCACCGGCGATCGTCACGGGCACGTTCGTGTTCTCCGCGTTCTGCTTGGCCTTCGCATCCGCGTCCGCGTCCTGCTTCGTCTTCGACTCCTGGGACACGTTCTGCTCTTGGCCGTTGCCGCCACAACCCGACTCGCAGCTCGAGCTGCCGCCGGTCTGCGTTGCGGTGGCGTCCTGATCGGTCTTGCTCTTGTTCGAAGCATCAGCATCGGCCTTGTTCACGGCCGTCTGATCCGCCGAGCTCGAGCCACCCTTGACGTCCCCTCCGGCGATGCTCACTGGGACGTTGGCGTTGACGGCGTTCTGCTTGGCCTTCGCATCGGCGTCGGCGTCCTGCTTCGTCTTCGCCGACTGGTCGATGTTCTGTGACTGGCCGTTGCCGCCACACCCGGACGAGCACTCGCTGCTTCCGCCCGTCTGAGTGGCGGTCGCGCTCTGGTCGGTCTTGCTCTTGTTCGAAGCGTCGGCGTCGGCCTTGTTGATGGCCGTCTGGTCGGCCGAGCTCGAACCACCGTTCACGTCGCCTCCGGCGATGCTGACGGGAACGTTTGCATTCACTGCGTTCTGCTTTGCCTTCGCATCGGCGTCGGCGTCCTGCTTCGTCTTCGCCGACTGGTCGATGTTCTGGGACTGGCCGTCACCGCCACAGCCCGACTCGCAGCTGGAGCTGCCGCCGGTCTGCGTAGCGGTGGCGTCTTGAGTGGTCTTGCTCTTGTTGGTTGCGTCGGCGTCGGCGGAGTTCTTGGCCGTCTGATCGGCCGAGCTCTTACCGCCGTACACACTCCCGCCCGCGATGCTGACAGGGACATTGGCATTGACGGCGTTCTGGTCAGCGTAGGCATCCGCGTCGGCGTCCTGCTTCGTCTTCGCCGACTGGTCGATTGTCCTGGTACTGACCGGCACCACCGCAGCCGGCCGTGCAGCTGGAGCTGCCGCCGGTCTGGGTGGCCGTTGCCGTCTGGTCGGTGTTGCTCTTGTTCGACGCATCAGCGTCCGCCTTGTTCGTGACGTCCTGATCCGCCGAGCTCGAGCCGCCCGACACGTTTCCGCCCGCGATGCTCACGGGGACATTGGCGTTGACCGCGTTCTGCTTGGCCTTCGCATCGGCGTCGGCGTTCTGCTTCGTCAGTGCCGACTGGTCGATGTTCTGCGCCTGGCCGGCACCACCACAGCCGTACTGGCAGCTGGAGCTGCCACCCGTCTGGGTCGCCGTCGCCGTCTGATTGGTCGAGCTCTTGTTCGACGCGTCAGCGTCCGCCTTGTTCGTGGCGTCCTGACTCGCCGAGCCCGAGCCCGACCCGATCTTGACGCCGGCACTGCTGATGCCGACCGGCAGGCTTGCGTTCGAAGCCGTCTGTCCCGCCAGACCCGCCGAAGGCGCACCCTGAGTTGCCTGGCCTAGCTGGCCGAGCATCTGGTCCGCGCCTGGAGGCGGAGGAGTCTTGGCGGCAGAAGCCGTCCCCACCCACGCGGCGAGGGCGATCAGTGCGATGCCCACCGCAATGAGATGGCGTTTCATGGCTGTTTCAACTTCTCCTTTAGTCGTCGTTACGTCTGTCTGCCGGGGCGCGCCGGAGCGCCGCGGCACGTGCCGGCGAAGAGATCCGCCGGCGGGCGCCCGGCCTAGCCGGGGCGTTCGAGACGCAAGACGACGCCCATCAGTCGCCGGAAGCTTGATGGGCCATATCGACGAGCCCACCGACGGGGCCGTCAAAGCAAAGGGAATCAGTAGAGCCGCGAACACCCACAGCGAGCCGACGCCTGCGCCCGACGGTGCTGCGCCGAGCGATGTGGGCGACTGCGGTGGGAGCGGGAGGCGCTCGTTCTTCGGCGCGTGTGCACGCGGGCGTCCTGCCGGCCGAGTCTTCGTAGCGGCGCGGGACGCGCTGCCCGGCCGCGCCCAGCTCGCGATCCGGCTCTTGAAGTAGGAGGAGAGCTCGGGAGCGTAGGACGAGACTCGGCAGCGACGCCCGGGGCGACGGCCTCGATCCAGCTCGCCTTCGGGGTGGTCGCGATCGGCTGCTTCTGGTCCGCGCGCGTGTCGATGTCGCCGCCGGAAGGTGCGCTCTGCTCGACGACCTGCGTCTGGGACCCTCCGCCCGACTGAGCCTGCTGTGCGGACTGCGACGCGTCGTTCGTCCCACCCGCCGTCGCCGTCGACTTCGACGTGTTCGTCTGCTGAGCGCCGCCGTGCTTCCCGGCATTCGTCGCGCCCGACTGATGTGACGTCGCCGTCGCCGTGCCCGTCTGCGTGGTGGGGGCGCTCTGCTCGATCACCTGCGACTGGCTCCCGCCCGCCCCCCGACCTGGACCTGATCCGCAGACTGGTCGATCTGGTTGTCGTTGTTGGCCAGAGCCGTCGCCGAAGAGATGTTCGTCTGCTGACCGAGGTTGGTCGCCCCCGTCTGGGTGGAGGTAGCCGTGGCGTTGGCCAGCTGGGTGGTGGGCGCGCTCTGCGTGACGACCTGACTCTGGCCTCCCCCCACCTGGGTGGGAGACTGTGTGGGGGTCGCACCGCCGGCGCTCTGGGCCTGTTTTGCCGTCTGCGTGACCTGGCTCGTGTTCGTCGCGGACGCAGTCGCCGTCGAGGTGTTGACCTGCGTCGCCCCGCCGACCGGCGCGCTGTCGGGCGCCGGCGCGCTCGCTGTCGCGTGCGGGATCCAGATGTTGATCAGCGTGCCGAGCATCCCGGAGCCGTTCGGGTCGGCGGCGTTCGGGTCGATGCTCACGGACACGTTTCCGTTCGTCGGCGAGGTCTGGGTCGACGTCGCCGACGCGTTCGATGTCTGCGTCGTCGGGGCGTTCTGGTCGAGGACCTGCGACTGGCCGCCGGACGCGCCGCCGCCGCCCGTCTGGGCCTGGTCAGCCCCCTGTTTGACCGTATTCGAGTTCGCTGCGCCCGCCGTGGCCCCAGAGGTGTTGGTTTGGGTGACCGGTCCGTCGTTCCCAGGGCTCTTGTTCCGGACGACGATGTTCACGTTCGTCGGGCTGACCTGGTTCGACGTCGCGGTCGCGTTCGCATCCTGTGCCGCCGGTGCGCTCTGCGACGACGTCTGAGCCTGGCCCTGGCCAGGGCCGCCTCCTCCTGCCGTCTGGGCCTGTGTCGCCTGCTGGGCGACGTCGTTCGTGTTCCCTCCGGTCGCCGTCGCGTTCGACGAGTTCGTCTGGGTCACCGGCCCGTCGTCGCCGGGACTGTCGATCCGGACGACGACGTTGACGTTCGTCGGGGAGGCCTGGTTGGAGGTTGCCGTGGCGTTCGACGTCTGGTTCGTGGGAGCGCTCTGCTCAGCCTGCTGTGACTGGCCGGAACCTGCGTTCGCGCTCGGGTGAGCGTCGGGTGCGCGGGGCACTTTCAGGGGTGCTGCCGGCCCCGTTCTGGCTCTGGGTGCTCTGCTGCTGGACGGTGTTCGTGTTGCCTGCGGTGCTGGACGCCGTCGAGGAGCTCGTCTGTTGCGCCGCGCCGCCGCTCGAGACGTTCGTCGGCGCCTGGGTCGAGGTGGCCGCCGCCTTCGACTTCTGTTCTGTGGGAGCGCTCTGGGTAACGGTCTGCGACTGCCCGCTCCCGGCTGCTCCGCCCGTTTGAGTCTGGGTAACGCTCTGGTCGGTGCTGCTCGTGTTCTGAGAGGAGGAGGACGAGCTGTTCGAGCTCGTCTGCGAGGCGCTGCTCGTCGACGAGGAGTCGTCCCAGTCGTCAGCTCGAGCCGTGTCTACGTAAGCCAGGCCGAAGGCCGACACCAGGATGCAAAGCAGCAGCGCAAAGCAGCACCTTCGCGGCTTCAGCATGGACTGCAAGATCGGCGATTACCGGTGTCGCCACTAGACCCCGGCTGGGGGTTTCGTATCCCCCCGGGCGGGTGGAGGGATCTACCATGCCTCTCGTGGTCGCCCGAGTGCTCGTAATCGAGCCGAATCGCATCGTCCGGCAGGGAATCCGAACGGAGCTGTCGGGGAACGGCGCCGAGGTCGTCGCCGAGGCCTCCAACGGCGAGGAGGCGCTGGCCGCCGCCGCCCTGCACGACCCCGACGTCGTCCTCCTCGACTCGAAGCTTCCCGACCGCCCGGCGCCGGAAGTGTGCGGCGCTCTGCTCGAGCGCTCCCCCTCCACCCCGATCATCGTGCTCTCGACGCACGGCGAGGAGGCGTCGGTCCGAGCGGTGATCGAATCCGGTGCGCGCGCGTACCTGCTGAAGGACGCCGACGACCTCGATCTCGCCGGGGCGATCGAAAGCGTTCTCGCCGGCGAGAGCGTCCTCCACCCGCGCGCGGCCGCAGCGCTGATCGACTCGCAGAGCAAGGCGGAGGAGCCGAAGCTCAGCGGACAGGAGCTCAAGGTGCTCCGACTCGTTGCCGAAGGGCTGACGAACCCCGAGATCGGAGCCCGGCTCTATCTCAGCCGGCACACGGTGAAGGAGTACCTCAGTCACGCGATGCGCAAGCTCGAGGTCGCCAACCGGATGGAGGCCGTGCGGAAGGCGAGCGAGCTCGGCTTGATCGAGAGTGTCAGTCCCGTGGGGACGGACGACGCTGCGTCTGGAACGGACACGCTCGTCTACAACGAGTCGGGCGCACCGATCCGGACGTCTGATCTCAGGGTCACGCCCCTGAAGATCGATCAGCTGAGGCGACTGCCGAAACAACCCTAGGAGCACGAGCGTCAGTCGCGGTAGCTAATGCTGTCGGGTTCGCGCGACGAGGCCGCTCCGTCGTTCCCGCCGTTGACCCCGACGCGGCGGGCGGAAAGCCCCTTGCTACCGAGGCGGGACCGCATCATCGTCAGCGCAGCCGCACCGGCGCCGACCTCTGACACGGCGGCAAGCGAAAACGCGAGCACCGAGAGACCGAACAGCGTCAGCGCCAGGAGAAGAAGCCAGTCGTCCGACGGCTGGGATGTTGAAGCTACCGGCCTCGTCGCGCGCGGGCGCTGCAACGCGCTGCGATCCGTCTCGGGCGGCGTCGCCGCTGACGTTGGTGGCGGTTGTCGCTGGTCCGGCTTCTTTGCGGCGCGGGGTTTGCTCGTGACGGCTTCGGCTTCGAGGACGCGCGGCCGGCTCTCTCCGGCGAGGTTTGCAGGACGACGTGGCTCGACGGCTGTACGACGGCCACGGCCCGGTCGGGCGCTCCTGTCGGAGTGAGCGACTTCTGTTTCTCTCCGGTGCGCGCGGCGCGCGTGTTCCTGGGTACTGCCTCCGCAGCAGGTGCAGGAGGTGTGGGTGCGGGCTCCGCAGGTGGAGGAGCGCCTGTCCCGCTCGGCGGCGGCTGATCCGGCGGAGGCGGCGCGGGCGGCGGCTCGACGGGAGGTGGTGCGACCGGCTCTTCCGTCGGACCGGCTCTTCCGTCGGAGGTGGCGTAGGCGGCACTTGTGCCGGCTCAGGCAGCATCGGCGGAGCTGGAGGCTGCGGCACCTGCGCCGGCGGGCCCTGTTTCCCCGTGGGCGGCGGAGTGCTGCCTCCGGGAGTTGTCGGTGTGTCGGACGGTTGGTCGCAGGGCGACTCGTACGGCGTCTCCCAATCCCCGGCATCGCTATCGGGGTCGTCTTCGTCGTCAGCGGCATCGACCGGCGCCACGGTGTCCGGGCAGGTATTCGGCGGCTCTTCGTCCGGCGGTTCTGTCCCGGTTTCCGTCTCGTCGCACCAGTGGTGGTGATACTGCGAGCCCGGGCACTGATACTGCGGACCGGATTCGCCCGTCGAGGGCGAAGCGTCTCGCTCGAGCTGCCCGTCGCTGTTCGAATCCCGGCCTTCGTGGGGTGAATCCCCGGTAGCATTCGGTGAGGTACAGCTCGAGATCCAGCGGTCGTTCCGAACGACTTTCCAATCGGCATTGTCGGTGCATGAGTCGACGCATTCCATGGCTTTTCGAACACAATTCGAGGCGCCGTTCGGCGGCTTCCCGCGAATGGGAGGCGAAGCGCCCGAAGGGGCGTGGCGATCGGTCACGGAGCCGGCCTGTGCGCGCGGTGGCGGCGATTTCGACCGCGAGGTCGCGACTCGATCAGCGCTGCGCTGATACTGCGCGGCCGGAACCTGATACCACCGGCTGGTGGACGCCCGGGCCGCATGACGAGCGGGCTTATGGACGTGCCTCCTCGTGACCGGCGCTTGGACGTGAGTCACCGGTCGCGGAGGTGATATCGCAGCGTGCTGCGGCTCGGAACGGCGCACGACCGGTCGTCTATGCACGGTGCGAACGCGGGTCCAAGATCCCGCGTTTGCAGGCTCTTTCGAGCAGCTGCTGGGCCGGCTTGGGAGCCGCGACCTCGACCGGCGCCTCGACCGTGGACCGGCGGTGCCGGATCAGCGACGGGCGGCGCCGATGCGGCCGGAGCGACACCCATTTCGGGCACTTCGGTATCGGTCGTCTCTGGCATCGTCGAGACTGCTTCGGGCACCGTCGGGACCGACTCTTCGACGGGTGCGACGGGCGCAGGCGGAGGAGTCGCGGCCGGAGGATGGACCGGCTTCCCGGCATGCGCCGGCACGGCAAACGCGAGGACGGCGACTGCCGCAACAGGAACCAGCGCAGCCCTGCGCAGGGTCCCTCGACACATGCTCCTTCTGCCGCTGCTCTGGATCTCGTGCACCCGTCCTCCGTGCAGAGATTGGAAATGGACGTCCACCAAGGAAGTACCCCGCGGCGAAGCTCTCCACCCATGGATTTGTAAATTCGAGACAAAATCTCTAGAGTCCATTGCGTCGAAATGGAACTCGTCACAGCGGCACGACGACGTCCCTCGCACGCGCAGGTCGCGATGCTGCACCGCGCGTACCGCGAAGGCGACCTCGTCGCCCGCGCGCCGATTGATCGAGGCCTACCTCCCGCTCGTGCGTTCGCTCGCCCAGCGGTTCGCGAACTGCGGTGAACGAGTCGAGGATCTCGTGCAGGTCGGGTCGATCGGGCTGATCAAGGCCGTCGACCGCTTCGATCCGGAGCGCGGCGTCGACCTCGCCGCGTTCGCCACACCAAACATCCTGGGAGAGATCAAGAGGCACCTGCGAGACAGGACGACGCCGATCCGTGTTCCGCGTCGGCACCAGGAGGTCAGCTCGAGGCTACGGCACGCACGGCAACACCTCGCGGCGCGGCTGCAGCGCAGCCCGACGTCGTGCGAGCTGGCGGCCGCCGCGGAGCTCGACGACCGCGAGCTCAACGACGCGTTGCAAGTCGAGCAGGCGTGCGCGCCGCTCTCGCTCACGGAGGAGGCGCCGGCTGTCAGCGCCGACGAGGTCTTCGACGCAAGCGATGACCGCGTCGCGCTCTGGAGCAGCATGCGGACGCTGCACCGGCGTGAGCGCCAGGCCGTGCGCTGCCGTTATTTCGGCGACATGAGCCAGGACGAGATCGCCGCGCGCCTCGGAATCTCCCAGACGCAGACGTCCCGATTGCTCGCGTCGGGGCTCGCGAAGCTGCGTGCCGACCTGGAGGGAAAAGGGGGTTCGTCCGGTTCCAGAGCGGTACACTCGTGGCATGGCGACTCCAGACGCCGTCCGGGACGCGCCGCCTGAAGAGAGCTCGTCGAAGCAACGACAGCGCGCGGGGAACTACAGCGGGCGCCTCCTGCTCCGGATGCCGACGAGCCTCCACGAGGAGCTCGCGCATGCGTCGGATCGCGAGGGTGTCAGCCTCAACCAGTTCATAACGGGCGTGCTCGCGTCAGCCGTGGGGTGGCGCCGCGAGGACGGTACGGAGATCGTGCCGGCCGGCGAGCAGAAGCTTCGTTCGGGACGGATGGCGATGCTGCTCGTGGCGAATCTCGTCCTGGTCGGCCTGGCGGCGCTTGCGGCGATCGCGTTCCTGATCGCCGCTTGGCTCAGCTGACGCGCCGACGCCAGAAGCCGCCGCGCGCCTGCTCTGCCGCCGGGCCTTCGCCCAACGCTCTGGCACCGGCGAGGAAGTCGTCGCCGCTCAGCGTCATCAGCTCGAGCCGGTCGAGCTCGCCGAGCTCCGCGCCCTGAACGTTTGCCAGGCGTAGCGCCTGGGCGTTCAGCGCCTGTTCGAAGAGTGTCCGGGAGAAGCGCGCGTTGCCGAAGCCCTCGCTTCGCGCCGCCGCCGGCGAGGATCTGACGCAGGACGTCCGTCGCTCCGATGTCAAGCGTGTACTCGTACTCGGCGGCGAGCTTCTCCGTGATCGCGACGAGCTCGTCGGTCGAGTAGTCCGGGAACTCGATCTCCCGGGAGAAGCGCGAGCGGAGCCCCGGGTTCGACTGCAGGAAGTGGTGCATCAGCCGCGGATAGCCCGCGACGATGACGACGAGGCGATGGCGGTAGTCCTCCATCCGCTTCAGCAGGGTCTCGATCGCCTCCGGGCCGAAGTCGAGGCGCTCGTCCATGGGCGCGAGCGCGTAGGCCTCGTCGATGAAGAGGACCCCGTCCAGCGCCCGCCTGATCACCCGGTCGGTCTTGATCGCGGTCATCCCGACGTACTGGCCCACGAGCCCCGCCCGATCGGTCTCGACGAGGTGGCCACGGCGCAGCAGCCCCATCGCGCGGTACATCTCCGCGAGCAGCCGGGCGATCGTGGTTTTTCCTGTGCCGGGGTTGCCGAGGAAGACGAGGTGCTGCGAGGTCGCGACCTCCGGCAGACCGTGGCGCTGACGCTCCGCCTGTACCTGGAGGAAAGCCACGAGCGCCCGAACCTGGTCCTTGACGGTCTCGAGCCCGGTGAGTGAGTCGAGCTCGGCCTGCAGCTCGGCCAGAGTCCGCGCCGGCTCCGGCCGCCGGAGCTGGTCGGAGATCCAGTCGGAGGGATCCGGTGCGCCGGTCGTCTGCGACAGGCGCTCGCCGAGCACCCGCAGCCCGCGGGCCACGTCGTCGAGTGGGTTCCTGGCCATCGCGGGGAATTGTGCCGCGGCCGCCACGTGAACCGCCTGGGGGCCTGTGGAGAAACCGTTGCGATCTCCTGACGTTTCGCCTGTCCGGAGGAGCCACGTGCTGGGGATGCTTCTATGAGTGTCAAGTGTTCTGTGGCGTCGCCTCGAGTAGTCGGAAGAGTTGGCGTGCGAGGAAGCGTTTGAGGCAGCGGACCGCTTCGCGGAAGGTCTTGCCTTCCCGGACGCGCCTGTCGATGTAGGCGGCCGTGGCGTGGTCGCGCTTGCGGCGGTTGATGATGATCGTGTGCAGGGCTCGGTTGAGTTGGCGGTCGCCGCCGCGGTCGAGGCGGTGGCGGATGGTCTGGCCGGAGCTGGCGGGGATCGGTGGGGCGCCGCCGAGGCGGGCGAAGCAGGCTTCGGAGCGCAGCCGGCCGGGGTGCGACCAGGCGACGATGACCTGTGCCGCCGAGATCGGCCCGACCCCTGCCTCGGCGAGCAGCTGGGGCGCGAGTCGCTCGACCAGGGCGGTGATCTCCCGCTTGAGCGCCCGCTCTTCGGCGGTCAGCAGCTGGATCCGCCGGGCGAGTAGGCGCAGGGCGAGCCGCGTTCCGCGCTGCTCGAGCGAGCCGCCGGGGCGGAGGTTCGCGCAGCGCTTGAGCAGGCGGGCGGGCGTCAGCGCGCGCAGCTCCTCCCGCAGCTCTGTCGGGGCGCTCACGATCAGCGCCCGCAGCTGGCAGAGCGCGGCGCGACGGGCGCGCAGCGCTCCCTCACGGGTGCGCAAGAGCGCCTGTAGACAAGCGCGCTGGCCGCCGGCGCGCGGTTGCGCCGGCCTGTCCTCGCCGAGCACGCCGCGGGCGGCACGGACGGCATCGAGCGAGTCGGACTTGCCGCGCCGACCGCGCGCGCGCGACGGCCGCTCGACCTCGAGCACCCGCTCGCCCCGCTCGACCAGAAACCGGGTCAGGCCGGCGCCGTAGCTGCCCGTCCCCTCGACCGCGAACGCACGCGCACCGGCCGCGTGGGTCTGCGCCAGCTCCAGCAGCCGCCGATAGCCGTCCGGACAGGCCGACAGGGACGGCTCGACCACCACAACACCACCGCTCGAGGCGGCGACGACCGCGAGCGCGTGCGTGTCGCGATGCGTGTCGACGCCGACCACGTAATCCAGCTCATCTGCAAGCATCAGGGCACCTCCACCACGAGTTGGGGGGAAAACGAGTCGGTGCCGGGTCTGGAGCGTCGAGCCGCGCGCGGCAGGACTGTGATGAGTCACGCCACCAGGCGGACAAGCTTCTGATCAGGCCAGCGTGCGGGCGCCAGCCCGGCACCGACCTCCACACGCGGACAGATCCCGAGAAAGACACCTCAAAAACGAGGGTCAGTCAGACCCAGAGTCACACGTGCGAAGCATCGGTGCCAGACTGGACAGCGCTCCGGACAGAGCACCCACCCACTCTCACAGTCAGACCCGAAGGGTCCGCATGGGACACGGCTCCTCTGTGTCGGAACCGTGCCGATTTCCCCCGGTTGGGGGAGTTCGGTTCAGCCGACGGCGGGTATGGTCGATTCGTTAACCTGGTTAACGAAATGCCAACTGTCGTGACAGCCGATACAACCGCGATCGCGAATCAGCTCCGGCCTGTGCTGCTGAAGCTGAACCGCGAGCTTCGCCGCGAGGTTCACTCCCTCGGGGTCACCGGCGGCCAGGTGGCGCTGCTCGTGCAGATCAAGTACCACCCCGGAATCGGGATCCGCGAGCTCGCTCGACTGGAGCGCGTGTCCGTGCCGGGGATGTCGAAGTTCGTCGCGCGGCTCGAAGAAGCCGGGCTCGTCGCGCGCGCCCCGGTGGCGGGCGACCAGCGCCGCGTAGGCCTCTCGCTGACGGCGGACGGCCAGAAGGTTCTCCGCTCCGTCAAGTCGAAGCGAACAGCCTGGCTCTCGGCACGCCTTCGCCAGCTCGAGCCCGAGGAGCTCGAGGCGATCGACGCCGCCATCGAACCGCTGGCTCACCTGCTCGAGGAAACCGGAGCGTGACCGCAGCAATCCTTCGCGCCGGTGCGCGCACGTTCCTCAGCGTGCGCAAGCACCGCAACTACCGCCTGTTCTTCACCGGTCAGGTCATCTCCAACATCGGGACGTGGATGCAGCGAGTCGCGCAGGCGTGGCTCGTGCTTTCGCTTACGCACTCCCCGTTCGCCGTCGGGATCCTCGCGCTCTGCCAGTTCATGCCGTTCACGCTCTTCAGCCTCGTCGCCGGCGTGGTCGTCGACCGCCTCGACACGTGGCGCACGGTGATCAGCACACAGGTCACGCAGATGCTGCTGGCGTCGACGATCGCTGTGATCGCGCTGGCGGGAGTCGCGCAGGCCTGGCAGGTCTACGTGATCGCAGCCTTGATGGGCCTCGTCCAGGTCCTCGACGCTCCCTCGCGCCAGTCGCTGACGTTCCGCATGGTCGGCCCGCTGGAGCTGCCGAACGCGATCAGCCTCAACTCGGGCGTCTTCAACGGCGCGCGGATCTTCGGGCCCGCGCTCGCCGGCGTGCTCATCGCGGCGGCCGGAGCCGGCGTCTGCTTCGCCGTCAACGCCGCGAGCTACCTCGCCGTCCTCGCCGCGCTGTTGCTGATGCGGCCGGAGGAGTTCCACGCGGTCGAGCGGCGGGAGCGTCCGCAGCTCGCTCATGGCGGGCCTGAAGGAAGGCATCTCGTACGCGCGCAGCGACAACCGAGTCTGGCTGACGCTGATCCTCGTCTTCGTAATGAGCACGTTCTGCCTCAACTTCAACGTGCTCCTGCCGGTGCTCGCGAAGCAGACGCTCCACTCGGGCCCCGAGACATTCGGGATCCTCTCCGCCGTCTTCGGCGTCGGCGCGCTGATCGGGGCGCTCGTCTCGGCCCACGTCAGCCGCGCGACCATGGGGACGACCGCGCTCGGGAGCGCCGGCTTCGCGCTCTGCCAGCTGCTGATCGCACCCGTGCGCACGACAGCGGTCGTGGCACTCCTGCTCTTCATCGCGGGCATCTTCTTCACGACGTGGTCGTCGAACTCGAACTCGTCTGATCCAGCTCTCCGCGCCGGATCACCTCCGCGGCCGGCTGATCGGCCTCTACTTCTTCGCCTTCGCCGGAACGGGAACCGCCGGCGGCATCATCTCCGGCTGGCTCACCGCGGTCGGCGGCACGGAGCTCGCCTTCGCAATCGCAGGGATCGCCGGCGTCTCGACGTCGCTACTCGTCTGGCTTCGCTCACGCGCGGTCCCCCTCGTGGAGGACCGGCATGCAGAGGAGGGGCTCGCCGCGTAGGGCCCTAACAGAATCCTTGCTCGGCCTGAACCCGGAGGCAACAGCCCGTGGCAATAACACCCGGCAGGGCCAACGAGAAGGGGGAAGCATGAGGCGCAGGCTTGGGCTGGCAATCGTGGCGCTCGTGGCGGTGGCTGTGGGCGTCGCAGTCGGGGCGAAGGACAAGGGCAACGCGCACGCAGCCGCGACGGCGGTGGCGCGGCCGAACATCATCGTCCTCGAGACCGACGATCAGACCCTCGCCGAGATGGAGGTGCTGCCGAACGTGCGGCGACTCATCGGGGCCCAGGGCGTCACCTTCGACAGCAACTTCGACTCGTTCTCCCTCTGTTGCCCGTCCCGCGCGACCTTCCTGACCGGGCAGTACTCACACAACAACGGCGTGCGAGGCAATGCCCCGCCGGACGGCGGCTTCGAGAAGCTCGACTCGACCAACACGCTCGCGGTGTGGCTCCAGCGCGCCGGCTATTACACGGTCCACCTCGGCAAGTACCTGAACGGCTACGGGCGCCGGAACCCGCTCGAGATCCCACCGGGATGGAGCGAATGGCGCGGCTCGGTCGATCCGAGCACGTACCGCTACTACGGCTACACGCTGAACGAGAACGGCGTCCTGACGACGTACTGCGCCGTTCCTCAGCCGTCGTGCTACCAGACCGACGTCTACCGCGACAAAGCGAACGAGATCATCCGCCGGCGCGCGCCCGCCGGGCCGTTCTTCCTCTGGGTGGCGTTCCTCGCCGACCACTCGGGCGGACCGCGCGAGCCCGGTGACCCCCGCAACCAGGCGACACCGGATCCGCCGCCGCGATTCCGCGACAAGCTCGCCGGAACGCCGCTGCCGCAGCCGCCGAACTTCAACGAGGCCGACGTCTCCGACAAGCCGCTCGTCATCCGCCGCCGACCGCCGATCACCGCGGCCCAACGAGCCGCGATCCAGGAGAACTGGCAGCAGCGGCGCGAGACGCTCATGGCCGTCGACGAGGCGGTCGCGTCGATCGTCGACACGCTCAACCAGACGGGCGAGCTCGACAACACGCTCCTGGTCTTCACCTCGGACAACGGGTTCTTCCACGGCGAGCACCGGATCAGGACCGGCAAGGTGCTGCATTACGAGGAGTCCACCCATCTGCCGCTGTTGATGCGCTGGACGGGAAATCCGACGCTGCCGCGCGGCGTGCACCGCAAGCAGCTCGTCATGAACATCGACGACGCACCGACGATCGTGGCGGCCGCCGGCGCTACCCCCGGCCGTGTGATGGACGGCACGTCGCTCCTGCCGCTCTGGCGCGACGCCGGGCGCGAGCTCGGACGCGACCTGCTCATCGACAACATGCCGGGGCCGACGCATTTCGACGCGATCCGGACGCGGCAGTTCAAGTACGTCGAGCACCTGAACGGCGATCGCGAGCTCTATGACCTCGCGCGTGATCCGTACGAGCTCCAGAGCCAGCACGCGAATGCCGCGTTCGACACGATCAAGGCTGCGCTTGCCGTCCGGCTCCACAATCTCGTCAGCTGCGCCGGCGCGGTCGTGTCGTGCACGGCCGATCGTGCGGTATGTGGCTTCGCGGAGCGGACGCTGCGGGGTCGTGAAGGCCGCCGTCTCGGGACCGGGCGTGGAGAGCGTCGGGTTCTACGCGAACGGGCGGCGGCTCGCCGAGCGACAACCGCGCACCGTTCAGCGCCAAGCTGCGGTTCAAGACGCGGAGGACCGTACGAGCGCGTGTCGCAGTGGCGTTCGACCGCGTCGTCACGATCGATCGCGTCGTGCGCGGCTGCACGTAGCCGGAGTTTCGGCCAGAGGGGGCCGAGACGGAGCCCGCCCCCGGCGGCGGGCTCCGCTGTGACTCACCGTCGTGGTGAGTGTCTCTCCCGCGCCGAGCGGTGTGCGTACGCAAATGGGTGGCGGTAGACCTCGGTCGCCTCGGCCCCGTCCACGGGAATGGCCAGCTCCTCGTTCGTGCTGGAGTCGCGGGCGAAGACCACCAGGGTTCGCTCGCTGCGATCCCAGAGCAGCGCCACGTCGATGCTGCCGGTTCTTCGCGTGGCGAGGTCGACCAGATCTCCCATGAAGGCAGTCTGCGCCGCGTCCCCGTGAGCCGGACCGGCCGAGAGGCGAGACACAACCACCCGTTCGTCCAAGGCCAAGTCTCTAAGGACCAGGGTCTGACCCCCAGCGTAAAAACACCGTGACGATCTCTCCACAGGCGGTCGCTAGGGTGGCGGCGGGGGTGGAAGCCGAGCGCCAGGACTACAACGTGACGCTCGCGATCCTGACGCTCGCCGGGACCGCGTTCGCGCTACAGCAGACCATGGTCATCCCGGCCCTGCCGGCGCTGCAGCGTGAGCTGAACACGACGACGACGTGGGTGACCTGGGTCCTGACGGTGTTCCTCCTCAGCGCCTCCGTGGCGACGCCGATCCTCGGGAAACTCGGCGACCAGTACGGCAAGGAGCGGCTGCTCGTCGTGAGCCTGGCCGTGTTCCTGCTCGGCTCGATCGTCGCGGCGCTCGCCTGGAACATCTGGATCCTGATCGGTGCGCGCGCGATCCAGGGCGCCGGCGGCGCCATCTTCCCGCTCAGCTTCGGGATCATCCGGGACGAGTTCCCGCGCGAGAAGGTTGGGGTGGCGATCGGGCTCGTCTCCGCAGTGTTCGGGATCGGCGGCGGCTTCGGGATCGTCCTGTCCGGGGTGATCGTCGACAACGTGTCGTGGCGGTGGCTGTTCATCATCGGCGCCGTCGGCATCGCGGTGGCGGTCGTGCTCGTGTATCGATTCGTCCCGGAGTCCCCCATCAAGACGCCTTCTCGCGTCGACTTCATCGGCGCCTCGCTGCTCTCTGCCGGACTGATCGCCATGTTGCTGGCGCTCACGGAAGGAGATAGCTGGGGCTGGACGTCTGCTCGCACGCTCGGGCTCGCGGCCGTAGCCGTGGTGCTGCTCATCGCGTGGGGCGTGGCGGAGCTGAGAGTTGCCGAGCCGATGGTCGACATGCGAATGCTCGCGCGCCGCGAAGTGCTGTTCACGAACATCACTGCCCTCATCGCCGGCTTCGCGATGTTCGGCGCATTCGTCCTCGTGCCGAACTTCGTCGAGATGGCACACGGTTTCCCGAGGTCCGTGCAGCGGGTCGTCGACTACGGCTTCGATGCGAGCGCGACGAAGGCCGGCCTCTACCTGCTTCCGAGCTCGATCACGCTGCTGTTCGCCGGACCGCTGACCGGGCTCATCGGCCGGCGAGTGGGGTACAAGTGGCCGCTGTCGGCCGGGCTCTTCTTCGTCGCGGTCGCGGCCGGCTCGCTGGCGAGGTGGCACGACGAGCCCTGGCAGATACTCGCTGCGATGGCAGTGCTCGGCGTGGGCGTCGGATTCGCGTTCGCAGCGATGGCGACACTGATCACGGAGGCCGTGCGGCCGACGGAAACCGGCGTTGCGACCGGGATGAACACGGTCATGCGAACCGTCGGCGGCGTCATCGGCGGCCAGATCGGAGCGGCGTTGCTCGCGGCGCACACGATCGCCGGGACGCAGGACGTCCCATCCGTGGTCGGCTTCGAGCTCGCGTTCGGCATCTGCGCGATCGCAGCGCTCGTCGGCGCGGGCGTCGCCGCGTTCGTGACCCCGCCGCGGCTGCGGAGGCGCGAGCAGCTCGTCGCGGCCGAGCTCAGCCGACTAGCGCCGGCCACTGTACCGCTGCGCCTGCGGACTTCTCATGGAACTCTCAGGAACTTCTTAGTCGGGATCTTGGCCCGTTCTTACGAGGGCGCGGTTCCATCGTCAGGACAGACACGACGACGGAAAGGAGGTTCTCCGTGTTCCGACCGAAGCACACCGCCCTCCTCGCCACCGCTGTCACGGCCATGGCGCTGGGCGGCGCTGGAGTCGCGATTGCCGCCGGAGGCGGCAACGGCTCCAAATCGTCGGGCGCGGCCACTACAGCCACGACGACCACACAGTCGGAGTCGTCGCACTGCGACCACGACAACGACTCATCCGGCGCTTAGCGACAAAGGACCGCCGGCGCACCATGCGCCGGCGGTTCTCCGTCGTCGCGACTAGCCCAGCCGGAGCGTCGTAAGGACGAACACTCCCTGCTGCGGGACTGTGATCGTTGCGACGCCGGTGGCATCCGTTGCAACCGCGCGCGCCGGCCCGATGAGTCCGTTACCCGCCTCGTTCCAGACAGCGAGCTGAAGCGTCTTCGAGCGGCGGTAGCCCGGCGATGATGTACGAGACGGGCGTCGGCGAGACGGTGTTCAGCTGTGCGCCCAGGGTGTCCAGCCCCACGATCGTCTGCTGCCCGTTCTTGCCGAGGTACGCGGCAAGCAGCCGCGATGTCGCCGGGACGGAGTCCATCGCGACGACTTCCCATTCCCGCTTCACCGTTGTGGTCAGCAGCTGGACCAGGTTGTAGAGCGGGTAGAGCGGCCAGCCGTTCTGTGGCTCACCGATGAAGTAGTACGCCTGCGTCCCGTTGTCGTACCGACCGAAGTACGAGTCCCACTTGCTCGTTGCGACATATCCGAGATCCGCCGCGAGCACGTCGAACCAGGCCTGCTGGAAGGCGCTGACGTTCGTCTGGCCGATCGCCGAGCCGTCCTGCCACACACCCGGGTCGACCTGCGGCGCGCCGTTGAACACCCGCATGCCGCGCACGCCGTACTCCGTCACGTAGATCGGCTTCCGGCCCTGCTGCGGCAGAGCATTGACGATCGCGCGGACCTCCTTGAGGCGGTCGACGATCTTCTGCGTGTCCCAGTAGTCCCAGAAAACGTGAATCGAGTAGGCGTCGAGGAGGTCCGACATGCGCGTCGCCATGTACTGGAACCACGCGGCCTGGTTCGGTGAGCCGACGTCGGGCCCGCGCACGAGATCTCCGCCCATGTAACGCACCTGGCCGCGGATGCTCTGGATGTACGGGTCGAGCTCGCGGTACTGCGTCTCGTACTGCTGCATGGTCATGCGCGTGCGGTTGGGCTCGTTCTGCAGCGTGAGCCAGCGCAAGTTCGTGACGCCGCGGTTGCGGACGAGGTCGAGCAGCAGGTTCGGCGAACTTCTGAACCGTTCCGGCTCGCGACGCTGAGCGTCCCGCCCTGCCACGTGATGTTGATCGTCGTTCCGGTGCTCTGCGCGAAGAGCACCGTGCGGACGAAGGACTGCATCTTGTCGGGATCGCTGAACGCCTGCGGAGTGAAGAAGATTCGCGAGAACTGCGGATGAAGCGCCCGCATCTTCTGCTCCATGTCGACGACGTTCGTGTCGTTGACGCCCACGGCCCGGCTGAGCGCTGAGTAGACGTGGTGGTTGAACTGCCCGCCATATCCCCCGAAGCTCGGCACGACGACGGATGACCAGCGAGCACGGAACTCGGCGACGTCCACGGTCACGGGTCGAACGTTGTTCCTGATCGCTGCCTCTACCGGCTTCGTGCCGGTCACTGCGGTCATGAGTCGTGTCTTGCCCGGCGCGGGAAGTGCTACGGGAAGTCTTCACGACAAGCCGGCGTCCCGGCCGGACGGCGATATTCCTTGACGCGAGCGGAACGCTGTTCGCCGTCACGCTGAGCCGCGCCCTCGCCGCCGTGCGACGCGACCGCTCGATGACGGTCGCGGTCACGTAGAAGGGCCGTCCGACCAGGCTCACGCGGTTCGCCTTGACCGAGGTGAGGGCGAGATCGGGCCGCACGCGGTGCTGCACGCGCCTCCCCGGGCGCGAGTGCAAACACGGCTGCGACGCAACAGAGCGTCCAAAGAAGCCCCCGATGAACTCCCCTCAACCTCACCGACCGGCGAGAGGGTAGCCGTGGTCAGTAAGCGTCCTGTGAAGAACGCGGCCACGTCGAGAGCATGCGGCGGCATATCGTCGTGGTGATGACGGAGCTGAATCCCGAGCTCAAGGCTGTCAGCGACGCGGTGCTGGCGATCGGCGCGGAGCTCTCGGCGGAAGAGGTCTTGCAGCGCCTCGTACACAGTGCGCGCACGCTTGCGGGCGCACGGTACGCCGCGCTCGGAATCCCGGACGACGACGGCGGCTTCAGTCAGTTCCTCACGTCGGGGATGAGCGAGAAGCTGATTGTGTCGCTCGGGCCACTTCCGCGCACGCATGGGATGCTCGGCGCGATGCTCGAGACTGCCGAGCCGTTCCGGACGCAGGACATCCACGAGGATCCCCGCTTCAACGGTTGGTGGCCTCGCGGCCATCCGGACATGCATTCGTTCCTCGGCGTTCCCATCGTGGCGCCGGAGGGCGTCATCGGCGCGTTCTATCTCACGGAGAAGGAGGGCGAGCCGGACTTCACGGTTGCCGACCAAGAGCTGATTCAGTTGCTCGCGGCGCATGCAGCGATCGCGATCACGAACGCACGTCTGTACGAGCAGAGCCGTGAGCTGTCGATTTTGTCCGAGCGAAACCGGCTTGCGCTGGAACTGCATGACGCGGTCAGTCAAAAACTCTTCAGCCTCGTCCTGAACGCGGAGGCGGCGGCGACGCTGCTCGACCGCGATGCGAACGAAGCGCGTGCGCAGGTCGTGAAGCTGCAGGAGCTCGCGACACAGGCGCTCGAGGAGTTGCGGTCGCTGATCTTCGAGTTGCGGCCGCCCGACCTGGAGCGCGACGGGCTCTGCGGCGCGCTGCGAAAGCACGTCGACGTCCTGCGACGACTACAGCCCACGCAGATCGAGCTGGAGGGCGATCTCGAGCTCGCGCCGGATCTCCGTCGTGACCAGGATGTCTTCCGGATCGCCCAGGAGGCACTACAGAACGCGCTGCGCCACGCGCATGCGACGCACATCCTCCTGCGGCTGCGGGCCGAGGATGGGCGACTCCTTCTCGACGTCGAAGACGACGGTGTCGGCTTCGATCCCGACGCCGCCGACGTCCGCTCACAGCGCCTCGGCCTCACCTCGATGGAGGAGCGCGCGCAACGCCTCGGCGCGCGTCTCGAGGTTCGCTCCGCCGAGGGTGCCGGTACGACGGTCCACCTGGAGATGCCGCATGACTGACGCCATCCGGGTGCTGATCGTCGACGACCACCAGGTCGTCCGAGAGGGTCTGCGCAACTTCCTCGAGCTGCAGGACGGGATGGAGGTCGCGGGCGAAGCCGGCGACGGCGAGGAAGGCGTGGCTCTGGCGGCGAGCGCTCCGGCCGGACGTCGTCTTGATGGACCTGGTGATGCCGAAGCTCGGCGGCGTCGAGGCAATGCGTGCGCTTCGCGAGCGTGTGCCCGGCACGCGCGTGATCGTCCTGACGAGCTTCATCGACGACGAGCACCTGCTGCCGGCGATGCGCGCCGGCGCCGCGGGCTACTTGCTCAAGAACGTTCAGCCGCAGGAGCTTGCTCGCGCAATCCGCGCGGCCGACGCCGGCGAGGCGCTGATCGATCCTGCGGTGGCCGCGCGGCTCGTCGAGGCGCTCGCGGAAGCGGAGCCCGACGACGGTTACGAGCGCTTGACCCCACGCGAACGAGAGGTGCTCGCGCTGATCGGTCGCGGCTTCTCGAACAAGCGGATCGCGCTCGAGCTCGGCGTCGCCGAGAAGACTGCGAAGACGCACGTCAGCAACCTGCTCGGGAAGCTCGGCCTCGCCGACCGGACGCAGGCAGCGCTCTACGCGAGCCGCATCGGCCAAAGGTCCTCAGGACCAATTCCCGATAGCACTTCGCCACGGCCGCTCGTACGGTGGCGAGATGCCCGTTGCAATCGTCACGGGAGCTTCACGTGGACTCGGTCTGGCACTCGCACGCGCGCTCGTCGACCGCGGTTGGCGCGTCGTCGCCGACGCGCGGGGAAAGAGCGAGCTGGAGCGAGTGTGGGCGGGTACCTGGGACGTCGTCCCGGTGGCCGGTGACGTAGCGGACGAGAAGCACCGGCTTGCGCTCGTCGAATCGGCCGGCGAGGAGATCGATCTTCTGGTCAACAACGCGAGCACGCTCGGGCCGAGCCCACTCCCTCCGCTCGCCGAGTATTCGCTGGACGAGCTCCGGCGTGTCTATGACGTGAACGTGACGGGACCGCTGGGGCTCGTCCAGCTCGCGCTGCCGCGCCTGCGCGACAACGCGTGCGTCCTCAACATCACCTCCGACGCAGCGGTCGAGGCCTATGAGGGCTGGGGTGGCTACGGCTCCTCCAAGGCGGCGCTCGAGCAGATAACGGCAGTCCTCGCGGCGGAGCATCCCGAGCTCCGGATCTACGCGGTCGATCCGGGCGACATGCGCACGCAGATGCAGCAGGAAGCCTTTCCAGGTGAAGACATCTCCGACCGCCCGCCGCCCGAGGACACCGTCCCTGGGCTGCTCGAGCTGGTCGTGGGCAGCCTGCCCAGCGGTCGATACCGGGCGCACGACGTGGCGACGGTGAAGGCGTGAGCGCGCTCCAGTTCGAGGTTCCGGCGCGCCTCGAGGCCCACGAGCCGCCCGAGGCGCGCGGGCTCCAGCGTGACGACGTGCGTCTGCTCGTCGCAGGCAAGCGAGACGGGCGGATCTCCCATGCGCGTTTTGCCGACTTGCCGGCGTTCCTCGCACCGGGCGATCTGCTCGTGGTCAACACGTCCGGAACGCTGGGGGCGGCCCTGCCGGCGCGCCGCTCGTCCGACGGCTGGGAGCTCGAGCTCCGGCTGTCCACGCCGGTGCCCCACCGGCCCCCCGAGCGCTGGTGGATCGTCGAGCTACGCGCCGGGAAGCAGCCGTTCCTCGCCGCGCGTGAGGGAGACGAGCTTTTCCTCCCGGGCGGCGGCAGCGCGAAGGTGATCGCGCCGTTCGCGGGCGGGAGGCGGCTGTGGCTGGCACAGCTCGACCTCCCGGAGACGCTCGCCGACTTCCTCGCGGCGCACGGACACGCGATTCGGTACGGCTACGTCCCGCGCGTGTGGCCGCTCTCGATGTACCAGACCGTGTTCGCGACGGAGCCGGGCAGCGCGGAGATGCCGAGCGCCGGGCGGCCGTTCACCGCTGAGCTGATTACGCGACTCCTCGGGCACGGAGTCCACGTCGCGCCGGTCACCCTCCACACCGGCGTCTCCTCACCCGAGCGTGGCGAGGCTCCCTATCCCGAGCGGTACCGCGTCCCCGCCGCGACAGCGCGCATGGTGAGCGCCGTCCGTGGCTGGGGCGGGCGCGTGATTGCGGTTGGGACGACCGTTGTGCGGGCGCTGGAGACGGTCGCGAACGGCGGCGGCACGATCTCCGCGGGCGAGGGCTGGACGAACCTCGTCGTCTGCGGCGAGTGCGAAGTGCACGCGGTGGACGGGCTGATCACCGGCTGGCACGAGCCCGAGGCAACGCACTTGCAGATGCTTCGCGCGCTGGCCGACGAGGAGGTCATCGAGAAGTCGTACCGGGAAGCCCTTGCACACGGGTACCTCTGGCACGAGTTCGGTGACAGCCACCTGATCCTTCCCTGATCGCCGCCACTCCTTAACGAGAACTACACCTCGAGAGCGGGTATCTTCGCCCGCAAGACAGCGTCCGGAAGGAGAAGATATGGCTGGAAAGCTCGTCCACTTCGAGATCCCGGCATCGGACACGAGCCGTGCCCAGGACTTCTACGGCAAGACCTTCGGCTGGCAGTTCCAGTCCATGGAAGGCCCGGTCGAGTACAACATGACCCAGCTCGAGGAAACCATGGGCGGAGCCGTTTATCCCGGCGATCCGGGTGCGGTCCGCGTGTACTTCGACGTCGACGACATCAACGCCGGCGTCGCCGCCGTGAAGGAGAACGGCGGCTCAGCCGACGACCCGCAACCCGTTCCGGGGATGGGCTGGTTCGCCACCGGCTCCGACACCGAAGGGAATCCGATCGGCCTCTGGCAGACGGACCCGTCGGCGACCATGCCGGAGGGCGCGCAGTAGTAACGCCGGCTCAGGAAGTTCGTGCAGCTCGCATCGCGCGGGTGCGCCGACCGCGCCCGTGCGATGCGAGTCTCGCGCGCAAATCGTCACACTCTTGCGACACCGAACGGGTCTGACCCCAGGACACGGCCGGTCCCGACAGGCGGGCATGGCCCTGTGGAACAGCGAATTGCGGAATCGGCGCACTCTTGTTGCAGTTTCGTGTGACTTGAGGGTGCGGCTGTGCCGTTCGAGACACGTCCGTCCCGGGCCAGGCCCGCCTAAACCGGGCGCGGTCTATCGAAGCCCGTTGCTACCCGGAGGTCACAGGGTCCACGTGTCGCCTGCGTGCAGGAGCGCTTCGAGCTCTCCTTCCTTCTTCTCGCGCGCGATTCGGAGCTGCTCGGCCATCAGCTCGTCATAGACGCCACGGTCGACGTCTCTGAACACGCCGATGGGAGTCGCACCGCAGGTGTCGGCCGTGAGACGGCTCAATGCGAACGCAAGGCTCGGCTCGACTTGGCTCGCGTCATGCCTGAGCAGCTCCGACTCGTCGTCGACGTCGACGACCTCGACACTCCCATCCGGCCGCTGCCGTACGCCTTTCTCTCGATCCTCTCCGAACCTGATCGGCTCGCCGTGCTCGAGGTAGATGCGGTTCGTCTTGTCGTCGCGGACGAAGTCGAATGCGCCGTCGTTGTAGATGTTGCAGTTCTGGAAGATCTCCACGAAGGCACTCCCCTTGTGCACAGCCGCGCGGCGCAAAACGTCCGTGAGGTGAGCCCGGTCGGTATCGATCGCCCGCGCGACGAATGTCGCCTCAGCGCCGATCGCGATGCTCAAGGGGTTGAACGGCCAGTCGAGCGACCCCATCGGCGTTGACTTCGTCTTCGTCCCGATCGGGCTGGTCGGCGAGTACTGACCCTTCGTCAGCCCGTAGATCTCGTTGTTGAACAACAGGATCTTGATGTTCACGTTCCGGCGCAGCGCGTGAATCAGATGGTTGCCGCCGATCGACAGCGCGTCGCCGTCTCCGGTGACCACCCACACGCTCAGATCGGGCCGCGACGTCGAGAGCCCCGTCGCGATCGCCGGCGCGCGGCCGTGGATCGAGTGCATCCCGTAGGTCTCCATGTAGTACGGGAACCGCGCCGCGCAGCCGATTCCCGAGACGAAGACGATCTTCTCCTTGGGGACGTCCAGCTCCGGCATGAAGGACTGGAGGGCCGCCAGGATCGCGTAGTCCCCACAGCCAGGGCACCAGCGAACCTCCTGGTCGGTCTTGTAGTCCTTGGCCGTCAGCTTCCCGTTGGTGGCCACGCACCTCGATGATAGACAGAGGACGCGGTAGCGTCTGGCCGCGTGTACCACGGCCCGCGCCGATGAAGCACCTCGCGATCGCCGTTCGAGATCAGGAGCGATCCCGACGCTTCTACGAGACGTACTTCGGCTTCGACGCCAAGCCGCCGCGCCGGTACGACGGCGACGTGCTCATGCTCTACAACCGGGACGGATTCTCGCTGGCGCTCGGTCCGACCGACGAGGAGATCACGTTGCCGGCGTTTCTCCACTTCGGAATCGGCGTCGATAGTCCGGACGAAGTCCGCGCGTTTCGCGACCGCCTGCGCAACGACGGCGTTCCGATCGTCGAGGAATGGGAGGAGCCGGAATACGTGAGCGTGAAATGCCGAGACCCGGACGGCTACGTCGTCGAAGCCGCCTGGGAGCCACGCCTGGAGTAGGCTCCAGCGAGTGGCCACGTTGCGGGGAAGCTGTCTGTGCGGCGGCGTGCAGTTCGAGCTCACAGAAGCGCCGGAGTCACTTCGCTACTGCCACTGTGAGAGCTGCAAGAAGCTCTCCGGCGGAATCGGCACGGTCAGCGGCCGCGTTCCAGCCGAAGCGATCCGAATCCTCGAGGGCGAAGACTTGCTCCAGACGTTCGAGCCGGCGGACGGAAGCGGAAAGACGTTCTGTCTCGCGTGCGGGTCGAATCTGTTCGGCGGGGGCTGGCCGGATGCGCCGACAGGGAGTGTGCGCGCGAGCGCCATCGACGTCCCGTTCGATGCGAAGCCGTCGGCACACATCTTCGTCAGGTCCGTCGCGGCGTGGGAGACGCTGCCTGACGACGGCCTCGAGCGGTTCGACACGACTCAGAGCTAGAGGCGCTTACTCGGTCCGTAGGCTCGTCGCGAGCTCTGCCTGCCGCTCGGCCTCCTCGTTCCGGCCGAGAGCCTTGTAGATCTCGGCGAGCTCTTCGTGGAAGTAGAAGTCGGGCTCGCTGTTCGCGATGCACTGTTCGAGGAGGAGCGCGGCTTCGTCGACACGGCCGAGCGCACGCAACGTCTTGCCGACGGCGTAGCGCGCGATCTCGATCTCAGCGGGCCGGCCCGGATCTCGCTCGCGGACTGCGAGCGCCCGCTCGAACGCCGTGAGCGCCGACTCGTACTCGCCGCGCTCGTAGTGGTGCCACCCGAGGTTGTTGAGCAAGGGCGCCTCCCAGTAGGCCGCGGCGGGCTCGGCGGCCGCAACATCGAGCCCGCGCTCCGTCCACGCCACGGCGACCCGCTCGTCGGCGATCGCGGCCATGTGCGCCGCGTCGGCAGCGAGAAACCATTGCCGGCTCGCGGAGGCGCGCTCGAACGCGGCCTCGAACAGCGGCAGCGCGGCCGCTCCGTCGCCGCTCGACCGCAGCTTGCGGCCTCGCTCGAGGTCGATGCGGGCGCTCACGACGTCGCTCGAGCCGGCGAGGCCCTCGGCTTCTCGGAGCAGCCGCTCACACCCGCCGAAGTCGCCGCGCAATCCCTCGACCCGCGCAAGCTGCGTCAGCACCTCGGCTCGCCCCGCGTCGTCTTCCTCTTCGCCCAGTTGCGTGCGCAGGCGCCCCTCCGATCCGTCCAGATCGGCGAAGTCCCACAGCGGTCGAAGGCGATCCTCGCTCAGGAATCGACGACCGCGTCGATCGCTGCCGCGACCTCACCGGCACGGAATGGGACTCCGCGGACGAGGTTGAACCCGGTCGCGTCGACGAGGAACTCGGCGCGGATCAGCTTCTGCAGCTGGCCGAGATTGATCTCCGGAACGAGGACCTTCTCGTAGCCTCGCACCACCTCGCCGGTGTTCCGCGGGAAGGGATTGAGATACCGGAGGTGCGCGTGCGCGACCTTCCGACCACCGGAACGCACGCGCCTCACGGCCGCGGCCACCGATCCGTACGTGCCGCCCCAGCTCAAGACCAGGGTGTCGGCGCCGTCCGGATCGTCGACCTCGAGCTCCGGGACGTCCTGAGCGATGCCGGCAACCTTCTGGGCGCGGAGCCGCGTCATCCGGTCGTGGTTCTCGGGGTCGTAGCTGACGTTGCCCGTGACGTCCTGCTTCTCGAGGCCGCCGATCCGATGCTCGAGGCCGGGCGTGCCCGGAATCGCCCACGGCCGCGCCAGCGTCGTCTCGTCGCGACGGTACGGCTCGAAGTCGTCGCCGTTCGTCGCCGCGAAGCCCGGGTCGATCGCCGGGATCGCGTCGATGTCGGGCAGCAGCCAGGGCTCGGAGCCGTTGGCGAGATAGGCGTCGGAGAGCAGGAAGACAGGCGTGCGGTACTTGATCGCGATCCGCGCGGCCTCGAGCGCCGCGGCGAAGCAGTCGGACGGCGTGGCGGCGGCGACGACAGGGATCGGCGACTCGGAGTTGCGTCCGAACATGACGTTCAACAGGTCCGCCTGCTCCGGCTTCGTCGGCATGCCCGTGGACGGACCGGCGCGCTGGACGTCCACGATCACCAGCGGCAGCTCGAGCGTCACGCCGAGCCCGATCGTCTCCTGCTTGAGCACGATGCCCGGACCGCTCGACGTGGAGACGCCGAGGGAGCCGCCGAAAGCCGCACCGAGCGCCGCGCCGACGGCGGCGATCTCGTCCTCCGCCTGGAACGTGCGAACGCCGAAGTTCTTGTGTCGGGCGAGCTCCTCCAGCACGCCTGAGGCGGGCGTGATCGGGTAGGCACCCAGGAAGAGCGGGAGCCCCGACTTGACCGACGCGGCGATCAGCCCGTAGGCGAGTGCCTGGTTCCCGGTGATGTTTCGGTAGCGGCCCGGCTCGAGGTCGGCCGGCTTGACCTCGTACTGGACGGCGAACGACTCGGTCGTCTCACCGAATGCGTAGCCGGTGTGGAAGGCCTTCACGTTCCCCTCGGCGATCTCCGGGCGCTTCGCGAACTTGCTCCGCAGAAACTCGACGGTGCGTTCCGTCGGCCGGCCGTAGAGCCACGACATGAGGCCGAGCGCGAACATGTTCTTCGCCCGTTCGGCTTCGCGCTTCGTGATCCCCTCGATCTCCTTGAGCGCCTCGATCGTCATCGTCGTGAGGGGAATCGCGTGGACTTCGTAACCGTCTAGCGTGCCGTCCTCGAGCGGATTCCCGTCGTAGCCGGCCTTGGTCAGGTTGCGGTCTGTGAAGGCATCCCTGTCCACGACGAGGATTCCGTTGCGAGGCAGATCCGCAAGGTTCGTCTTCAGCGCCGCCGGATTCATGGCGACGAGGACGTTCGGTGCATCGCCCGGCGTGAGGATGTCGTGGTCGGCGAAGTGGAGCTGGAATCCCGAGACGCCGGGCAACGAGCCCGCGGGGGCCCGGATCTCGGCCGGGAAGTCGGGGAAGGTGGCGAGGTCGTTCCCCAGAAGCGCCGTTTCGGAGGTGAAACGGCCTCCTGTGAGCTGCATCCCGTCCCCGGAGTCGCCGGCGAACCGGATGACGACCGATTCGAGCTGCTCGACCGGCTTGGAGGCCACGGCTCAGTTGTAGCGCAGATCGACCTCCTTGACCCGCGGAAGGGATCGGTCTAGGGTTCCCCGCCGCGCCGACCAGGGGGGCCGGTGCAGAGGACTCAGGGAGGGAGAGCCATGAGTGAGGATTCGTCCACGACCTCGGGGCAGATGTCCGACCGCAAGAAGTTCATCGCCGTGGCAGCGGCCGCCGCGAGATCGCCGGCCCAGCCTGTGGTCCTAGCGTCCACCGCACCCGATCCCGTGGAGGTCACGCGATGAGCAGCCGAATTCGGCGTTCCCTTGTTCTGACGACCCTGCTGGCCCTCTTGCTCGGGGTATCCGGCGCCGCGGCGCCGGTCGGCCTCGCGGCCAAGCCGCCGGACACCAAGGTCGCCGGTATTGACGTCGACGCGACCACGATTCCGCAGCTCCAGAAGCTCATGAATGCGCACCGGCTGAAGTCCGTCCAGCTGACGCAGTTCTACCTGCACCGCATCAAGAAGCTCAACCCCACGCTAAACGCGGTGATCACGGTCAGCCCGACTGCCCTAGCCGACGCCCGAGCGGCCGACGCGGCGCGGCGCAGACGACGACGAGCGCCCGCTACTCGGCATCCCGATCATCGTCAAGGACAACGTCAACACCACCCGCATGCCGACGACAGCCGGCTCCTGGGCACTCGCCGGCAGCACGCCCGACGACGCGTTCATCGCGGCGAAGCTGAAGGCCGCCGGCGCGATCATCATCGGCAAGGCCAACTTGTCCGAGTGGGCCAACTTCCGGTCCGGCCCCTCGTCGAGCGGCTGGAGCGGCATCGGTGGCCAGACGAACATGCCCTACGTCCTCGACCGCAACCCGTGCGGCTCGAGCTCCGGCTCCGGCGTCGTCGCTGCTGCTGATCTCGCGGTCGCAGCCGTCGGCACGGAGACGGACGGCTCGATCGTCTGCCCGTCCGGCGCCAACGGCGTCGTCGGGATCAAGCCGACACTCGGGTTGTGGAGCCGCGCAGGCGTCGTCCCGATCAGCGCCGACCAGGACACGGCAGGCCCGATCGCCCGCAACGTGACCGACGCTGCGGTACTCCTCGGCGCAGCGACCGGCGTCGACTCCGACGACGCCGCGACCGCCGCTCAGGCCGGCCACGCCTTCACCGACTACACGCGGTTCCTCAACAACAAGGCGCTGAATGGCGCTCGAATTGGGGTCTGGCGCGCCGGCACCTACGACCCGGCGCTCGTGGGCCCGGTTGTCGAGCCGATCCTCGCCAACGTGATCACCGCGCTCAAGGCCCAAGGCGCAACCGTGGTCGACCCGACTGACATCGACCTGTCGGCGACCGCCAACGAGTTCCCGGCGCTTCTGTGCGAGTTCAAGACCGACATCGCGACTTACCTCCAAACCTACGTCCACGGTACGAACCCGGTGTCGCGCGACGCGTACCCGCAAACGCTCGCCGACCTGATCGCCTTCGATAAGGCCCATCAGAACCTCGAAGGACCGTGGAACGATGCGGTCTTCGAGGCTGCCGAGGCGACGAACGGCCGTGACGCCGCTTGCGCTCAACTCCGCGCGGCGACCACGCCGCCCGTTCAGGCGGCAATCGACCAGCTCATGGCCGTCAACCACCTCGACGCGATCATCGCGCTCACCAACGGCCCGGCATGGCCGACGAACGACAACCCGAACGAGGGCGACCTCAACGGCCACTTCGAGTACTTCGTGGGCTCGTCGACGGCGGCCGCGGTCTCGGGCTACGCCGACATCACGGTGCCCGCCGCCTTCGACGCCGGACTGCCGCTCGGGATCACCTTCATCGGCGGCCGCTGGGCCGAGCCGAAGCTGCTCGGCCTTGCCTACGACTACGAGCAGGCGACGCACGTTCGTGTCCCGCCGCAGTTCATCCCGACGATCGGCGACGCTCTGTTCCCCGGTGTCCCGAACCCGGCGGTTCAGGCGCAGGCCTGGCGGAAGCAGGCGACCCACGCTCAGCGCGATCTCGTGCGCTTGCGGTAGAGGCATTAAGGGCTCGGAGGGGCCCCGGCTTCGGCCGGCGCGCCCCTCCCTCTCCTACCGCTCGGCGTCGAGCTCGAGGCTGACGGCGGCGAAGCTGTAGAGCAGGAAGTAGGCGAACGTGAGCGCGAGCGTGAAGAGCACGGTCACGGCGATCGCCTCCTGGTAGGCAAACGGGTCACGCGCGACCGCATGCAGTATCCGCGGGATCACGCTCGGATGCTCGAGCGCGTCCCAGCTGTTCAGCCGGAGGAAGCGGCCGAGGTAGATCCCCAGCGAGCCGAGCCCGATCGCCACGAGCGCGAACAGCCAGCCCGCGACCGATCCTCGCCACTGCCGGACGACCGTCTGCATCATGAAGAGCGACGCGAACCCCAGCAGAACCCCCATCCAGGCGAACGCCGCGATCGTCACGGCGTCGTACCAGTAGGGCGCCGCGGCGCCGCGTTCGAGGTGGACGAAGTCCGTGACGATGTACGGCGCGTTGGGGAAGAACAGGAGCCACAGGGCGCCGAGCACGAGAACCGTGACGCCCGCCCCTCGCCGGCGCCAGCGGTCGTACACGATCACCGCGAGCACGAACGGGATCCACGCGAGGAAGAGGTTCCAGACGAGGTAGTGGAAGTCGCTGGTCCCCGTGTGGGCGTCGCGCACGACCACGAGCGCGACGCAGAACATCGACGCCGCCACGAGCCCGAGGACGGTCGTCAGACGGCGTCGGCTCACTCGGCTTCGGCGAGGAGCGCCCGCAGGTCGAGCGGCTGCGTCGTCATCGCCACGCCCTGTCCGTCCGGCGCACGCGGCCACTCCTCCTTGGGGCGGTCGCGGTAGAGCTCGATGCCGTTCGCGTCCGGATCCTGCAGGTAGATCGCCTCGCTGACGCCGTGATCGCTCGCGCCGCTGATCGGGATTCCCGCCTCGACCACCGTCTTCAGTGCCTTGGCGAGAGCAGGGCGATCGGGATAGCGGATCGCGACGTGGTACAGCCCGGTCGTGCCGCGCGGCGGCGGCGATCCGCCCTTGGACTCCCAGGTGTTCAGGCCGATGTGATGGTGGTAGCCGCCGGCCGAGATGAACGCAGCCTGGTCTCCCATGCGCGCCATCACCTCGAAGCCGAGCACGTCGCGGTAGAACGCGAGCGCACGATCGATGTCACTCACCTTGAGGTGAACGTGGCCGATGTCCACGCGCGGATCGATCGAGCCACGCCCTCGTTGCTCCCCCGTCTCGACCGACTGGCTCACCTAGAACCTAGCCTAGCCATGCGGGCTGTTTCCGGGCGATGCGGAGCCGTGATCCCGCCGAATCCGATCTTGCCGCCATCTTTTGACCGGTCGGATGAGTCCGGTCTGTTCGAGCGTTCGCCTCCCGAGCTTGTCTGCCGCGGCGACGGCGGTTCGCGCGAGGTTGACGCGAACCCCCGTGAACGTGGGCGCGAAGACGAGCGGATGGGCCTCATCCGAGCTCGAGTTCGAGAAGCGCCGCTTTTCTTCAGCGTTGCCGTAGCCCAAGTCGAGGACGTGAACGCCGTTATCCGCACAGAGATTGTCGATCAACCTGACCAAGAGATACGTCCCCACGCGATCGCTCCTGTACCTGGGGTCGTAGCCCGTCTTCGAGCCCGTGAATCTGCCGCGATACACAAAACCGCTGCGATACGCGATCGGCTCGGCATCGAGATAGAGGACGTAGGCTCGAAACCAGCCACGGTCGAGCGCGAGTGCGATGGTCTCTCGCTGTTCCTCGGAGTCGTCGAACGCAACGCGAAGTGCTCGCTGGTACGTCGTGGCCGAGACTCGGTCCATGTCGGCGAAGAGCTGATCGATTTCCTCGGGCGCTCGAAAGATCTTGACCGAGAGCCGCTCTCCGTACTTCCTCGTCAGGCGGCGATCAAGGCCTCGAAGCTCGCCTCGGGCATGCCGTGACCGCGAGGCGAGGAACTCATCGACCGAATCGGGCAGCACAAGTGTCTTGTGCTCCTCCTGCACGGTGAAGGGCGCACGACAGACCCGAGGCGGCAACTCCCTCGCAGCGCGGAGGAGATGGGAATCGAGGTCCAGCCCGTAGAACGACGCGGCGTCCGCCTCGCCGCGCGCCAGACAGCCGATGATCTCGGCAACGATCGCCCGAGCAGTCCCTTCGGCCTCTGTTCGGAGCAGGATTCCCGGCCGCATGACCAGCACGCGCACTCTTGGCCGGTAGACGGTTTCGTAGCCGAGTCTGCATTCGAGCGCGCCCTCTTCGAGCCGGCCGATCGCGATCGCTTCGGGCTGACCTTCTCGCTCGAGGAGGATCGTGTGCGGCCGTACGATGGCCGGCCGCGAGCGCACCTTCGCGATGTAGAAGTCGATGTCGTGATGGACGCTCGGCAGATCGAACATCTGCCAGCTCGTCCGCAGAGCTTCGACTTCGTCCACCTCCCGAGCGATCACAGCCTCGCCGGCTCGCGACCCGTCGACTTCGCTGTCCTCCCAGGTTCGCCGCTTCACTCGGCGACGTGTTGCACAGCGCAGGTCAGGTGGGAGTCGAGCAAGCTTCGGAGTACGCGGGCCCCGCCGCGCCGAGCATGCCACGCTCCATGCGCACATATGCAGCCCGCCCGCAGACGGCGCACTTCGTTGACCGCGAAGCGGCCCCTTCTTCACCCGGATCTTGCCAGGGCTCGAGGCTGTGGCCGAGCGAACGAGCCTGCGCCTCGACGAGCGCGCACAGTTCATCGACGGTCATTGCTGGGCTCATCGAGGCCAGCGCAGCTCGAGGGCGCCTAAATCCATCGATGTCGCGGTTGGTCGGCGGAGAGCAAAATGCCTGTGACCACGTCGAACCTGTGTTTCTAACGCACAGCATGAAGACAGTACCGATCCTCGCCTACCACTCCATTTCCAACGAGCCGGCTCCCTGGATACGTCGCTTTTCGGTTGCGCCCGAGATGTTCCTGCACCAGCTCGAGCTGATCCTCGACGCGGGCGCCACAGCGCTGACGATCTCCGCCTTCGCGGACGCCGTGACCGGTAAGAGGACACTTCCCAACCGCCCAGTGGTAATCACCTTCGACGACGGACTCTCGGACTTTCGCGACGAAGCGCTCCCCGCGCTCCGTCAGGCCGGCCTGGTCGCGACGCTCTACGTGACGACCGGCTTCCTCGACGACGCCGATCGGACGACGTACTTCAGGCCCGCCGGCCCCTGGCTCGACTCCCGGGCACTCGTGGAGCTGCGTGACCAGGGCGTCGAGATCGGCGCCCACACCCATACCCACCCGCAACTGGACACCGTGCCTCCGGATGTTGCCCGGCAGGAGATCCAAAGCTCGAAGGACATCCTCGAGCAGCTGTTGCAGGAGCCTGTCCGCTCGTTCGCTTATCCGCATGGCTTCCTCAATCGGACGGTGCGTCGACTCGTGCGCGAATCGGGATACGCGTCGGCGTGCGGCTGCAAGAACGCACTTAGCTCCACTACCGACGATCCGCTTGCCCTAGCGCGACTGCTGGTCCGAGCGACGACCTCGCCGGCGACGTTTGCAGACTGGCTCGATGGGCGAGGCGTTCCGATCGCTCCACTGCGGGAGTCGGTGCGGACGCGAGCCTGGCGTTCGTATCGTCGTGGACGCGCGTTCGTAAGGGGCCGGCCCGGGTACGACTGGGGATAGGAAGTGAGCCAAATGACAAGGTCCACGCGGCACACTCCTTTCAGCCGACGGCCAGTTGCGAATTACAAGCCCGGCGCCCCGAGACGCCTGGGCGGAGGCGCTCGCGGCCGATCCCCATGGGCTCCCCACCCAGTCGGCAGCCTGGCTCGAGAGCATCTGTGCGCTCGGCGGGTATGAGGACGCGAGCCGGCTGTACGAGACGGCCGCGGGACGACTCCTGAT
The DNA here is from genome assembly GCA_963759365.1 of uncultured Actinomycetes bacterium. Classification (GTDB taxonomy): domain Bacteria; phylum Actinomycetota; class Thermoleophilia; order Gaiellales; family Gaiellaceae; genus 3-1-20CM-4-69-9. The sequence goes on along the minus strand of CAVWYX010000002.1, from coordinate 303,310 downwards.
TCTGCCGATGGTCCGTCGGCGGAACCCCGGTGGTAATCGGCTCGCGGTTCAGTCCTCGTATGGCGAAGGCTGGGGTATCGGCGGACTGTTGGCGCCCGGCGGGGTCAAGCGCGAGGACGTCGCGTCCGTTGTCGGCGACCTGGCGGCGCGCCCCGGGCTTCGCACGCTGATCAGGCCAAACCCACTTCTCGCAGGCGAGTGGGAAGTTGCCCGCATCCCCGGGGCCCGAGTCCTGCCGCGTCTCGCTCATGTCCTCGATCTCGGCGGTGGATTCGACGACGTCTGGGCCACGCGGTTCTCGAGCGGCGCACGGGCGAACGTGCGCAAGGCGGAGCGGGCGGGGATCATCCTCGAGCGAGGATCTTCACCTGACCAAATCGCGGCGTTCTACGACCTCTTCGACCGGTCGCTCGAACGCTGGGCAGCCGGGCAGCACGAGCCTTTGTGGCTTGCGCGGTGGCGGGGCCACCGGCGTGACCCGCTTGCCAAGTTCCAGCTGCTCGCTCGTTCACTCGGTGACGCCTTTTGCATCTGGCTTGCCCGCCTCGACGACCGCCTCGTCGCCGCGACCGTCGTTCTTCGCGCTGGGGCGAACGCCCATTACACGCGCGGCGCGATGGACGCGGAACTGGCCGGCCGTACGCGCGCGAACTATCTCCTCCACCATCACGCGATCAGGGAGGCCTGCGAGACCGGCTGCCGCTACTACCACTTCGGCGAGACGGGTCGCTCGTCGTCGCTGGCGTTCTTCAAGACACGGTTCGGCGCCGACGCGTACCCGTATTCGGAGTACCGCCTGGAGCGGCTACCTCTGACGCCCGTCGACCGCCGACTGCGCGAGATCGTGAAGCGTCTGGTCGGTTTCTCCGACCCGGCCTGAACTTTCGTCGCTTGTCCGAACGTCCGCCGTTTGCAATCTTCTTCGTAGCGGATTCACCTAGCGACCTGCGGCAACGAAGGAGGGCGGCGAGTGGACGCTGGGGTCGGCTCGTTGCCCCGGCAGCTGCGGACGTCTACCCCACTACGGGGTGGGCGTGGTGGCTGATCTTGCCGTTCTCGTCGTTGCAGAGAGCCGTCTCTACCGGGAGGCGCTTGGCTCAGCGCTCGAGCAAGTGGCGGATATAGCCGTCTACGGTACGGCCGCCCGCCTGACCGATGCCATCGCAGATGGATCACTTCTCGGGCCGGACGTCGCGCTCGTAGACGCGGGCATCCCCGATGCCGTCGCTGCTGTTCATGCGCTTCACCGTGTCTGGCCGCTGGTGCGCGTGGTCGTCCTCGCCGCCTCCGAGGCGGAACCCAATCTCGATTCGTCTCGCCGAGGCCGGAGTCGGTGGTTTCTTCCTGCACGATGGGTCAGTCGAGGAGCTCGCGGCAGTCATTTACGGCGTCATGCGCGGGGAAGCATCCTTCCCACCCAGACTCGCCGCGACATTGCTTCAGCGCCTCTCGGCGCTGGCGGCGCAGGTGCCCGATCAGGCCGGCGAAGCGGCCCTGACCGCCCGCGAACTCGAGATCGCAACGCTCGTCGCTCAGGGGCTGTCGAACAAGGAGATCGCGCGGCGCCTGCACATTACGTTGGCAACCGTCAAGAACCACGTGCACAGCATCCTCAACAAACTTCAGGTGACGCGCCGTGCCGACGTTGGTCAACGCCTGCGTGTTACCGGACTCGCTCTAGAAGACTAGTTCCAAGACAGATCCTCTACTGAAACTCATTTAGATCCGAGGATTCAGGCGAAGCCGGCGGTTCGGTTCTATGGTCGCGGGTTCGGCGTGGCTGCCAGCCATGGCGATGCCGTCAAACGAGAGAAAGGAGGCAACCGGTCGAGCTGCAGTCGCTCACCTCTGTCGGCGTGGAGTTGCATTTCGAGTAAGCCTGCGACGGAGGTCTTGACCGCGCCGCTGGGCGACGTCGACCCGTAAACGAGCCAGCACTAATCGCCTTTGTCAACTGAATTCCCGGAAAAGGAGGCGCAGGGACTCGAGCGAGAGTTCCGTTCCGTTCTAAACGATCGGGCGCCTGAAGGGGAGAGGGAGAGCAATGGGGCCTGCGCGAAGGGGCAAGTGGGACCTTTTGCGGCGGGGGCCCAGGAAGATAGTCGGTGCGGTTCGGACCGAAGAGGCGGCCGGTTCGAGACCGCAAGGGATTCCGGAACCGACGACGCCACGGGTGAGTGTCGTGATTCCGGCGCTGAACGAGGCCGAGAACCTCCCGGCCGTACTGGCGACGATTCCGGAGGACGTTTTCGAGATCGTTCTGGTCGACGGCGCGTCGACCGACGCGACGATCGAGGTGGCGCGACGTTGCCGGCCCGATATCCAGATCGTCACACAGAGCTCGTGGGGGAAGGGCAACGCGCTCGCATGCGGCTTCTTCGCAGCACGAGGCGACATCATCGTCATGCTCGACGCCGACGGATCGACGAACGGAGCCGAGATCCCGCGTTTCGTGAAGGCGCTGCAGGACGGCGCCGATCTGGCCAAAGGCTCGCGGTTCATCGGTGGCGGCGGCAGCGCCGACATCACGCCGTTTCGACGCGCCGGCAATCGCTTCCTCGGCTCGCTCGTGAACCTGCTCTTCCGAACCCGGTACACGGACCTCTGTTACGGCTACAACGCTTTGTGGCGGTGCTGCCTGCCTCGCCTCTCCCTCGATTGCGACGGCTTCGAGGTCGAGACGCTCCTGAACATCCGTGCGGCTCGAACGAACCTGACCGTCCGAGAGGTACCCAGCTACGAGGAACCGAGGCTGCACGGCGAGAGTCACCTCCACGTCGTCCGTGACGGCTTTCGCATCTTGAGGATCATCCTCCGGGAGCGGTTTGGCCCCGCGCCCACGGCCGCGCTCGTCTCTGTCGAGCCGGCGCACCGGCTTCCACATTCGACGGGCCAGTGACCCCGAGGCGCCCGCCGCGTGGATTCGGCCCGACTCGCCTGCTGGAAATGGAGCTCGCAGATTCACGGGTGACGTCGGGAGCAGGCGGCGAGGACGCACGACGCTATTGGCGCGCACGAGTCCTGGTCCGGCTGCACGGCGCGCCGCTAGGACTACTCGACCTGGACCTCGAGGAGCGGCCGATCGTGGCAGCCGCGATCGCCCGACAGGCATCGCATGAGCTGCGCGACGCGATCGACGAACATCTCGCGGATGACGCGGCATGTGCGGATCGCCATCGGTGGTCCGCAGTGAAACCGGCCGACGTTCCGCCTTGCGAGAGAGCGAGAGACGCGTTCCGCGCGACGGCGCCGCCTGCGACCGTCGTGATCGCGACGTGCAGGCGGCACGCCCGGCTTGCGGCCACGCTCGAGTCAGTGCTCGCGCTCGACTACCCGCGCTACGAGGTGGTCCTGGTCGACAACGACCCCACTCCCGCAAGTCGCGAGCTCGTCGACACGAGGTACGGCGACAGGTTGCATCTTCTCTACGTGCACGAGCCGGTGCCGGGGCTCGCGGTCGCTCACAACACGGGTCTTCGCGAGGCGAGAGGTGACATCGTCGCGTTCACCGACGACGACGTCATCGTCGAACGGCGCTGGCTCCTGGAGCTCGCGCGCGCGCTCCGGTGGACGGAGGACGTTGCGTGCGCGACCGGTCTCATCCTGCCGGCGGAGCTCGAGACGCCGGCGCAGATCTGGCTCGACGAGCGGGTCGGCCTGAACAAGGGATATAAGCCGAGACTCTTCGATACGGGCGTCAACCACCCCGGCGGAAGGCTGTTCCCATATGCGGCGGGAGCGTTCGGCTCAGGCGCGAACATGGCGTTCCGCACCGAGGCTCTGCGAGCCCTCGGCGGATTCGATCCCGCAACCGGAGCCGGTACGTGGTCGCGCGGCGGAGACGACCTGGCAGCGTTCTTCGGAGTCATCGCCAACGGCGGAAGCGTCGCCTACCAGCCCTCGGCAATCGTCCGGCACTTCTACCGGAGCGACCTCGATGGGCTGCGCCGCCAGATGTTCGACTACGGTGCGGGGCTCGGCGCGTATCTGACCAAGATCGTGGTCGACCGGCCCGCCATCCTTAGCGAGCTCGGACGCCACGTACCCTGCCGGAGTTACTCACGCCCTCCACATGCGCTCCGACGGCGGCGCGCAGGACTGGTTCGGGTTCGGGGCCGAGCTTGCCCGCGCCGAGCGGCGTGGAATGCTTGCGGGTCCTCCCGCCTATCTTCTCGAGCGTTTACGCCGGCGCGCGATGTATGCGAGAGCTGAGCCGCGCGAGACCTTCCTGGCTGCTGCATGAGGCTGGGCGTCGTCGAGGGCTCACCGGACGGTGCGGTCACTCGCCTCACCGCGCACATCCGAACGCCGGTCTACAGGGAGGGCTACGCGCTTGCGCTCAGCGCAGGACTCGCGTCTGTGCTCGGCCTGGTCTATTGGATCATCGCGGCCCGGGCCTACGAGCCGTCAGTCGTCGGGCTGAACGCGGCCGCGATCTCCGCGATGTTGTTCCTGTCCGGTCTCGCCCAGCTCAATCTCTTCACGGCGCTCACGCGCTTCATCCCTGACGCGGGGCTGTCGACCTGGCGCCTCGTCGGATGGTCCTACGCGACCAGCCTCGCCGTCAGCGGTGTGGTTACAGCGGTCTTCCTCACCGGGATCGACCTGTGGGCGCCGAGGCTCGGCTTCCTCCGCTCGAGCGGCGGCTTCGTTCTCTGGTTCGTCGTCGCCACGATGATCTGGTCGATCTTCACGCTCCAGGATTCGGTGCTGACCGGTCTTCGGCACGCGTTGTGGGTTCCTCTGGACAACACCATCTTTGCGCTTGCCAAGATCGCGCTGCTCGCTGTCTTCGCGACCACCTCTCTGCGCTACGGGATCCTTGCTTCTTGGACCTTCGGGGTCGTGCTCTCGGTTCTCGTCATCAACGCCGCGCTCGCCTTCAGGCTCATTCCGGCGCACGTAGGCTCGCCGCGTCCAGGCCGGCAGGCTGCGACTACTCGGGAGATCGGCCGCTTCGCCGCCGCCGACTACATCGGCGGACTCTTCTGGCTTGCCTCGAGCACTCTCATCCCGATCGCCATCACGCAGCGGCTGGGCGGATCGGCGAACGCCTTCTTCACGCTCGCGTGGGTGATGACGATGCCTCTCTACCTCGCCAGCGCCAACATCGGCAATTCGCTCGTCGTCTCGGCCGTCACCGATCGGCAGCGACTGAGAGAGTATTCGCAGCGCGTGTTCGTGCAGACCGCGCGCATCGTCACGCCGGTTGCAATTGCGGTCGCAGTGACCGCGCCTTACATCCTCCGCCTGTTCGGCGAGGAGTATTCGGACCAGGCCACGCCGGTACTGCGGCTGCTCGCGCTCTCGGCGATTCCGAACCTCGTCACGGTCCTCTACCTGAGCGCCTGGCGTGCACAGCAACGGCTGTCGCTCCTCGTCTGGGTCCGCGGCGTCCAATGCACGTGTGCCATCGCCGCGAGTCTCGCGCTCCTCGGCCCCTACGGGATCCGTGGCCCTGCGATCGCCTGGTTGGCCGTTCAGACGGTTATCGCGACGGCCCTGTTCTTGCGCTGGCCTGGGACCTTGACGGCCGGCGAGCGCCCGCCGCGATACCTGCAGAGGCTCTTCGTCGTGCGAAACGCGGCGGCAGACATCGGCCTGTTTTCGGTTGCGCAGCACTGGAAGCGACGTCCGGATCGGCGGCGGAGTCGCGCGCACGCGGACGCGACGGTCCCGAAGATCCTCGGCGAGCTGGGCGACGTCCTCCCCGCCGGAACTTCCACGTGGAGGTTGCAGAACGTCATCGGGACGGTGACCGAGAAGACCGTCGGCTTCGTCGGCCTCCCGGGAGGTCCCCCACGAGCCGTCATCAAGCTTGCCCGGTCGACAGGCGCGGCCCGATCCCTCGGCCACGAGGCATTCACGCTGAACTGCCTCGCCGCGGACACTCGACTCGACGGCTGGCGCTCGCTCGTCCCCGAAGTCCTCGGCGTGGGCGAGCTCGAAGGAGACGCCTACCTCGTCGAGAGCGTTGTCCCGGGCGTCGACGCCCGGCAACTGCTCGCGGCCGGTTTCCCTGTTCCGGACGTTCTCGAGGCGGCTGCGAAGACGATCACCGAATTCCATCGTCGTACTCGCGCCGAGCTCGTGATCGGGGACGCGATCCTTCGGGAGTGGGTGGACGAGCCACTCGACGTGCTCGAGCGCCATGCGGCCCGGGATGAAGGCGAGGCGTGGCTGACGGGCGCGCTCGGCCGCCTTCGGGCCGAACTGCACGAAGCGCTGATCGGCAATCGGGTCTCGGTGAGCTTCATTCACGGGGACTACGTGCCGGGGAACGTCATCCTCGATCCGGTCGGGCACACGGTGAACGGGATCGTCGACTGGGAGCTCGCTTGGGCGCCGAACCTGCCGATGCTCGACATCGTCCAGCTGGTGCTCTCCACCCAGACGGCCACCCGGCGTCGGGAGCTCGGGGAGATCGTGATCGCGGCGCTCGACGGCACCTGGCCGGCTTTTGAGCGGGCGCTGCTGGAACGCACTCGAAGCGCGCTCTCGGGGGGCAATGTGGGCGACCGGGAGCTCATCCTGCTGGCCTGGGTTCGCCACACGGCGAGCATGCTCACGAAGGCGCCGGGCTACGGCGGCAACTGGCTCTGGACGAAATCGAACCTTGAGGCCCCGCTCGTGCGCCTGGCATGAACGGGGCCTCGCCAACGCTCTCGGTGGTGATCTGCTGCTACGCGGACGAACGGCTTTGGAATGTGCTCGCCGCCGTTGAGTCCGTCCGTATGCAAACCTCGCCACCGGCGGAGCTCGCGGTTGTCGTCGATCACAACCCTGCGCTTCTCGAGCGCGTCAAAGCCGAGACTGCGGACCTACTCACCGTCAGCAACGACCAGCCCAAAGGCCTCTCGGGCGCGCGCAACAGCGGGATCGCAGCAACCCGGGGGGAGGTCGTCGCCTTTCTCGACGACGACGCCTTCGCGGAACGCGACTGGTTGGAGCGCCTGCTCGCGCCATACGCCGACCCACAGGTCGCCGGCGTCGGCGGCGCGATCGTCCCGGAGTGGTTGACCGACCGTCCTTCATGGTTTCCAGACGAGTTCGACTGGGTCGTCGGTTGCACGTACCGCGGCATGCCTGTTGGGCGCGCCGCCGTGCGAAACCTCATCGGCGCGAATATGTCGTTCCGGCGAGACGTCTTCACCGCGGCCGGAGGCTTCGACGTCGGGATGGGCCGGAACGGAAGCTATCCGCTCGGCAACGACGACACCGAGTTCAGCATCCGCGCGCGACGCGCCCTTCCGGGCCACGTGCTTCTCTACGAACCGAAAGCCCGGGTGTGGCATGGCGTTCCGCCGCAGCGGGCGACGTGGCGCTATTTCAGGACGCGGTGCTATGCGGAAGGGCTCGCCAAGGCCGCCCTCACCACCGTCTCGGGCTCGGCAGACGGCCTGTCGTCGGAGCGCGCCTACACCGCACGAACCCTTCCGCGAGGAGTTGCACGTCATCTTCGTGACGCCTTCGCGGGCAACCACGCCGCCGCCTGTCGTTCCCTGACGATCGTTGCCGGCCTCCTCATCACCTCCGGCGGTTACGCTCGCGGAAAGCTTCAACCACATGTGAATGGGGACGTCTGCTCCGGACGCGTTCTGAGCATTTCCGGGTTAACGCACCGGCCCGCTCGCCCGGCTGCAGCGTTCGATCGCGTGCGCGAGGCCCGTGCGCGCCCGAGGTCGCACGGGGCGTCGCGCGCGGCGCTTCGCATCGTCCCCGCTGCCGTTGCACTGCTGCTCTGGGGCCTGTCGCTACGCCGAATCGAGCTCGGTCGCATCAGCGACTTCGGTCTTCTCCCGGCCCTCCCGTGGACGTACTACGCAGCCCTCGGCGTCCTGACTGTCAGCTTCACGCTCGCGTTGCGAGCGAGCCGGACGCCCGAACCGATCCTCGCTCTTCACGTGGCCACGCTGATCGTGATCGTGCACGCGACGCCCTCGATCGCGTACGGCACGCTCCGATACGCGTGGGCGTGGAAGCACGTCGGAATCGTCGACTACATCCAACGTCACGGAGCCGTCGACCCCGACATCCAGTTTCTCAGCGCCTACCACAACTGGCCCGGCTTCTTCGGCCTCACAAGCCTCTACACCCAGCTGGCGGGATTCGGCAGCGCGCTCAGTTACGCGTCGTGGGCACCCGTGTTTTTCAATCTGCTCTTCTTTGGCGCTCTCATCGTGCTCTTTCGCACCCTGACGCGGGACCGCCGCCAACTCTGGCTCGGGGCCTGGTTCTTCTTCGCCGCCAACTGGATCGGCCAGGACTACTTCTCTCCCCAGGCGTACGCATATTTCCTCTTCCTTGTCGTCGTCACGATAGGCCTCGCTTGGTTCCGGCTGGGAGTGCCGCAGAACGTCGCCGCCGCACGTCGTGCCGTCCCGTCGAGAGCGGCGGCGCGCTGGTTTCACCGCCTCGTGAACAGTGCCGACCGAGGAGCGCCGTGGCACGCCGACGCCGGAAAGGGCGAGCGCGCTGCGCTCGCCCTGCTCCTGATCGCCTTGACCGTCGCGATCGCCTCGAGTCACCAGCTGACGCCGTTCATGACGGTCCTCGCACTCGGCGGGCTCGTGCTCCTTCGGCAGATTCGCCTCCGTAGCCTCCCCCTGCTCGTCGCTGTGATCTCGCTCGCCTGGGTGGCGTTCTTCGCGGTCGGCTTTCTGCGCGGGAACCTCTACTGGGTTGTCGACTCCGTCGGTGCGCTGACCACGAACGCCAACTCGACGCTGATCAATCTCGCAAAGGCGAGCCACGGGCAGCGCGTGGTGGCGGACATCGACCGGTCGTTGACCGGCGGCGTGTGGATACTCGGGGCGCTCGGGTTCGCCCGCATGTGGCGGCGGGGGCGGCTCGACCTTGCGGCAGGCGCCCTCGCGCTCGCTCCGTTTGCGATGCTCGCGGCGACTTCCTACGGCGGCGAGATCCTCTTCCGGGTCTACTTCTTCTCGTTGCCGTTCATGGCCTTCCTTGCCACCGGGCTGTTCTATCCCGACGGCAGGTCTGGCACGTCGCGGTTGACCGCTCCGGCAACAGCATCCGTGAGCTGCCTGTTGCTCGCCGGGCTCCTCGTCGGCTACTACGGCAAGGAGCGACAGAACCACTTCAGCAAGGACGAGGTCCGCGCGTCGCGCTACCTCTACGCCAATGCCCCGCCTGGGTCGCTGCTTGTGAGCGGCGTCAACAACTACCCGTGGGCGTTCGAGCACTACGAGGAGTACTCCTACCTCTCCCTCGCCGACCTCGCGCCGCGTGATCGCAGACACGTGATCGCTCAGCCGGCGGAGACGATTGCAGCGATCGCACGGCAGAGCAGGGCGCTCTGCACGTACGTCGTCATCACCTCGAGTGAGAAGGCAGCAGTCGACATGAGCGGCGTCATGCCGGCAGGGTCGCTCGACCGCATCGAGCGCCGCCTCGCCACCGCCCCCGGATATCGGCTCGTGCTGAGCAATCCGTCGGCCACTATCTTCGGCGTTCGGGCACCCCGGTCCCCATCCCGCTGCCGCCGCGTATGATGGCGCGCCGCCGCATCCCAACCGGCGCGCAGCGCCTGGCCGACACAGCTCGCCGTTGGCCGCTCGCGCCCGATGCCGGGGCGAGCTGGCCGCTCGTCCTGTTCGCGTCATGTCTGGCCGTCGCGATCACCACATACGGCTGGACCTCGTCGCCCCTTCGCCCGCTCGTCACAACCTGGTTCCTGCTTGCGTGCCCGGGGTTGGCGCTCATACTGCTCCTGCCGCGGCGCGGCGCAGTCACACTGTTCGTGCTTGCGATCGCGACGAGCGTTTCGCTGGAGACGATCGTCGCGGAGGCGATGCTCGAGACGAGCACCTGGTCCCCGCGTGCTGCGCTCGCCGTCTTCATTGCGGTGACCTTGGCCGGTTCCGCACTTCAGCTAGGCGGAAGACGTCATAGCCGCCCGATCGCGCATCGTCGAGTCGAGGAGCACACGGCCCCGTGACGCAGAACGTCGTCGCAGTAGCCGGGTGGGTGTGGACGACAACGACCGTCGTCGGCGCAGTCGCGGCCGTCGCGCTCGTCGCGATTCTGAGCGCAGACCTGTTCGCAGCGGCAATCTCACCCGGCGACGGGCGGCGCCGCTGGCCGAGTGGGGCGGGCCACCGCCGACTCATGCGGGTTGCCGTCCCCCTCGCCGCATGCTTCCTCGCAGTCGTGACCGTACGTTTCGTCCTGATCGTCGCGGAGCACCCGGGGCCGTAGCGTTGACGAAGCAGACAACGTCAAGGCTCGATCGGCGAGGTATCGGCGTGCGCGTAGCGGTTCGCGACGTACACAGGCGAACGAATTGCGGCTCGCAACGCTTGTCGCGCCGTCCGCGACGACTCGATCGGCCAGTCCATGCCGTCCCAGTGCTTGTTGAACCAGACCACCGCCCTGATCCGCGGAAAGCGCAAGGTGACCTGCCTGCCGAGCGCGTCGGCGATCCAGCGGGCCTTCGAGCCGCCTATCTCAGTCGATGCCATCTCCCCGATCATCAGCGGCTTCGAGGGAGCTATGCGGCGCGTGACGAGACGATAGGTCGCGCGAAAGACGTCGCCGAAGCTCCTCCAGGCATCGGGATGGGCTGGATTCGTTCCCCAGTTGTAGCCGTCGAGGCACGTCCAGTCGACGTACGCGGCGCCGGGGTAAAGGCTCGCGAGCGGCTTGACGGAGGACGCGTACTCCACGTTCGGACACCAGGTCCACGTCACATTCGTCGCGCCGACCGCTTCGAAGATGTCGTGGACGTGCCGCCACATCCGGACGAACTCGCCCGGTCGGTTCCCGTTCGCGTGCTCGCTGTATGGGACCGAGTTGGTGTTCATCTCCCAGTCGAAGCGGAGGAAGAACGGGTGACCCCAGGCCTTCGCGCCTTTTGCCCAGGCGCGGATGAACTCGTCGTACCGGCCTTCGATGATGTCCGCGAGCTGGTACTCCGGCTGATCCGGTCCCTCCCCTGCTGCGTACGAACCCCAGCTCAGCACGGGCAAGTAGCCGCGGCGGCGAGCCCTGCTCATGAGATCGCTCCGGAATCCACGCGGGCCGCAGGTGGCGCTGCATTCGCGCCAGGCCTGGCCCCATTCGAGCAACGACATGCGCTTGCCGGCATTCGCCTCGAAGCGATCGGCGCTCTTCATGTTCCAGGGCGCGTCGACAAGGCCGTACTGACCTCCCGCGGCGTACGCGCCCCAGTAGACATAGCGGCGGGCAGACGCCTCGGCGGGCGTCGCGTTTGCGTGCGAGGCTCCGGCGGCGTGCAGCGTCGCCGCGGACACGGCGACGAGGGCGAATCCGATTACGAGCCTTCTCAGCACACCTGCCTCTTCCGGTGTCGGCGAAGTGTTCTCGCGCCGTGGCTATAGGTAGTCACTCGAGGCCGTCGAGACGGTCGACACTCGCCGTCCGAGGATAACGGCTTGCGGCTGGCATCGATCAGTGCCGCCCAGGGCTCCCGAACCGGGCGAACGCAGCGAACCCGAGTTCCACAACCTGCTCATGACTCTCTCTGAGCTCGCGCCCAATCTTCCCGATCAGCTCAGACGCGGTTCGTGGCTGAACGCGTATCTGATCGGCGCCGGGATGAATCAGATCGCGGAGGACTACCTCCACCGAGACACGCTCCTGCTGGGAGCGATCGGAGAGCATCTGCTCGCCGAAGGTGGGCGAGCTCGGTCGATCGCGGGCGGATGGGCAGAGTCAGTTGCTGCCCTCGTTCAGGAGACGAGGATTCCTCGGCGATCGTCGAGAGGGCCGCTGGAGTGGCAGCAATCGATCGAAGCGCTCGTCGAAACACTTGCCGGCGTCGTCGCCGAAGTTGTGGTGCCAGGACGGCGAGACGTCGCCGAAATGATCGACGCAGCGGAGGCCATCGCTTCGTCGGCCGCCTCGCTGCCCGTCGCTCTACAGGGGGAGGTCCTCCGCCTACCCTCTTGCTTCCACGCCTTCGACCTCGAGCCGGACGACATTCGGGAGCTCGTAGCTCGGTTCTCTCGTTTCCGGCCTGCACGCTCGCGGCCGTTGCTCGTTGCAGGCGTCCGGACCTCTGGCAACTACATGGCGCCGCTCTGCGTCGCGTTCCTGAAAGAGGCTGGATATCGCGACGTGCAGGTGCTTACTTTGCGCCCCGGACATCAGCTCTTCAGTCGTGAGCGTGCGATCGTACGTGCGCTCGCCCGAAACGGAGGCCTTGCGCTGATCATCGATGATCCTCCGGCCTCGGGGCGTACGGTCTCCAAGGTCGCCGTCGACCTCCGACAGCTGTCGCTGCCGCAAAGCTCCATCGTGCTGCTGCTGCCGCTGTTCGGTTCCTCGGAACAGCTGCCGGAGGCCTTGCGCCGCTATCCGTCGGTGCTGTTGCCTTCCGAAGACTGGGCCGTTCATTCGAAGCTCACAGCGGAAGCAGTCGCCCGCGCGCTGACACGTTTGCTTGCGGGCAAAGGACGGGTTCACGACGTCCAGCGACTCCCTCTCCCGCCACGGCGCTGGCAGCGCTCTCACGAGCGGGCGCTTTTTCGCGTCGAGCTCGACTACGGCGACCGGACGCGCACGGCCCCGATCCTCGCCGAGTGTGTCGGGGCCGGCTACTACGGTGAGCACGCCCTCGCGATTGCTCGTGCGCTCAGCGGTCACGTTCCCGAGATCTACGGTCTCGATCAGGGGTGCCTCTATCGGGAGTGGCTGGCGGAGGCGCGACGAGCGGGCGCCAGTCGGCCGCGTGAGCGTCAAGCGCTCGTAGCTGCGGTTACCAATTACGCGGTTGACCGGAGCCGAGTCCTGCCGGCCGCGCACGATGCAAGTACGCGCCTGTCGGGTCAGCGGCCGGTGTGGGAGGTCGTGAGCCACATTCTGAGCCGGCCTTTCGGGCGTGCCGCACCCGCGGCGCGCCTGTTGCTCGTCGACGCTCTCTCGAAGCATCTGCTCGAGGTCGCGCGACCGTCGGTCGTCGATGGATGGACCTCTCTCTCGAGCTGGTTCGCGGACGAGCGGAAACCGAACCGCTATGTGAAGACGGGATTCACGGAGCATTCGTTTTGGAATCTCGGCCTCTCCTGCTACGACCCGATCTTCGATCTCGCCGGCGCCGCGGTGAGTTCTGCCGATCCGGCACTGGCCGCCGAGCTCCGCAGTGCCTACGAACGCGTTACCGAGGAACCCGTTGCCGAGGAGCGCTGGCTTCTCTACAAGCTGGCCCAGCTATGGGGCCGCGAACGAATCCGACCCGACGAGGCGGGCGAACTTCGGCGGGCCTGCTCGCGCGCGACGCAGTCCTACATCGCGCAGCTGTACTTCGACGACTTGGAGCCGAGCGCCGACGGCCCGCTCTGCGCAATCGATGTCGACGGAGTGCTCGAGACAGAGGCGCTTGGGTTCCCGGCTACGACGGCCGCCGGCGCCCAGGCTCTGAGAGCGCTGATCGCACACGGATATCGACCGATCCTCGTGAGCGGCCGCAGCTTCAACGAGGTCGCCGATCGCTGCCTCGCATACCGCCTTGCGGGTGGAGTTGCAGAGTACGGAGCGGTTGTCCTCACCTTCGCGCCGCGGCAACATCACGTCCTCGTCTCGGACGCAGATCTCCTTATCCTCGCGCGCCTGCGCCGCGCGCTTTCCGACCTGAAGGATGTGGGTATCGATGCCGCGTACCGGTACGTCGTTCGGGCCTTCCGCACCGATCACGTCGGACGCAGGCGCGGTCTCGAACCGCGCGACGTCACCGCGGCCTTGGCAAGCACTGCCGGCTCGGATCGTCTTCGAGTGATCAGGGGATCCGGGCAGACCGACTTCGCCGTCGCGCACGTCGACAAGGGAACCGGCGTCCATGCGCTCGCCAGCCCGGATTGCCCGCCAACGCACCCGTGACGGAGAGGAGCTCGCGCTCGCAGTCGGCGACACGGCGGCCGATCTACCGATGTTGAGGCGTGGCGACGCTCGCCTTCGCCCCCGCGAACGCCTCGTCGACGCTCCGCCGAGCAGGCGCGAGCACGCGAGTGCTTCGAGCGCCCGTATCAAGCCGGCCTGTCTCTCGCGGTCGAACGGCTCATAGGCCACGCTCCCGGCACTTGCCCGACGTGCCGACCGCCGCCGCTCACCCGCGAAGCGGACCTTTTGCTCGCAGTCATCTCGGCGCAGGAGCGAGGCTGGTTGGGACTTCCCAGGCGGTTCCTCCGGCTGCATGCTGCGACGCGCGAGGCGCTCCAGACCAGCCCCGCGGTCCAGCCGCACGATCCATGTCACTCACCTTGAGGTGAACGTGGCCGATGTCCACGCGCGGATCGATCGCCATGCCCCGGCAAACGCTAGCGGCGTGAGCGCGATCCCGGCGAGCGCCCACACGCAGTAGCCGACCCACGGGTCGCCGATCACATCCGTCTGGACCGCCAGGACGAGGACTGCAGCGAAGAGGGATGCCACGCCGATGACGAACCACCAGGCGGCTCGAAGCGCCGACAGGATCAACGCGATCACGATTGCGAGGCTCCACGCAATCCAGAGCAGGGCCCCGGCCAGCCCCGTCTCGGCGCCGATCTCGGTGTAGTTCGACTCGCCCGCCTTGATCGGGGTTCCCGTGCGCGACGCGGTCTGGCCGGCGTTGCCGAGCCCGTACCCCTGCGGGTGATGAATCACCGTCCGGACGCCCTCCCGCAGGCTGATCCAGTGGCTGCGGATCGACGGCTCGTTGATGCTGCCCGCGCTTCCGCTCGCGCCCGGGCTCTGCTTCGCGATGTTGCGCTGCAGGATCAGGTCCTGTCTCGTCCACTTCCCCTCCGGCGCGACGTGTGGGAACGCATTCACCCAGACCGCGCTGACCGCCAGCGTTGCGGCCGCCGCTGCGACCGGCCACCACCGGCGCGTCAGGCACGTGAGCACCACGAGCCCCGCGGCGAGCGCGAGCAGTGACGACCGGGAGAACGTGAACAGCAGTCCCGCCGTGATCACCGCGGCGAGCGGCAACAGGATGCGGAGACGCCGCAGAAATGCCGCCGCCAGCAGGAGCGCGACGACGAACATGTACGCGCTGGCGAGCGGCCCGAGGAACGTCGACACCAGCCGACGCAGGAAGTGATCCTCGGAGCCCGTGTTGTAGATGAAGTTCTCCGGCAGCCCGCCCGTGCCGTGGTAGTCGTAGCCGAGCTGCTTGTGGAAGTAGTCGACGACGGCGGAGTTGCGCCACCACGAGATCGGCACGAGAAAGTCGTCGGCGAGCCCGATCGCGGCGACCGCGGCAGCAGTCCCGACCAGCGTCCAGACGAGCGGGACGAGCTCCTCCCTGCGAAGGATCAGGGAGCGACCGAGGAAGTACGCGCCGACCGGAATCAGGTCGTGCTTCAGTGCGAGACCGACCGCCGAGCGGTCCGCGGTCCCGTCGAGCCAGCTCTGCGGCAAGAGCGCGTACACGCAGACGATCACTGCGAATGCAAGCGCGAGGACATCGACCGTGCGGATGCGGAACGCGAGCCGACGTGCCCGGATCGCCTCGACCGCGACACTCGCGAGGGCGACGCCGAGCAGAATCTCCTTCCACGCCTGAATGGCAGTGAGAGCGTCGCCGCGAACCCCCGCCCCGTACAGCGCCGCCATGACGGCGTTGTGCGCGGCCAAACCGACGACCCACGCGTAGAGAGCGACGATGGGCCGCCGCCACACCAGGACCGCGCCCGGCACAAGCAGGAGCCCGTAGACCGCGAGCGCGAGCCCCGAAGCCATGGGCGACAGTACATATGATCAGAGCGCGCGTGTCCGAGGGCAGTACGACGGAGGACGTAGGCGCGCGGCTGAAGCGCCTGCGGCTGGACCGCGGCCTCTCACAACGGGATCTCTCCTCCCCCGGCGTCTCGTACGCGTACATCTCGAGGATCGAAGCGGGTGCGCGGACGCCGTCGGTGAAGGCGTTGCGGAAGCTCGCGCAGAAGCTGAACGTCTCCGTCGAGTACCTCGAGACGGGACGGGATACGCGCGACGTCGACGAACGAGAGCTGCGCCTCGCCGACGCGGAGCTCGACCTTCGACTCGGGGGCGACATCGCAGTCGCCGAGGAGAAGATCGCAGCCGTTCTCGACGATGCCGTCGCGGCAGGCGACCCCGGCGTCGGCTGACCGTGCGCGGATCGCCCTCGGCCTCGCCGCCGCACGCAGGGGCGATCACCTCGAAGCGGTCGAGCGCCTCGAGGCGGCGCTCGGTTCGAGCCGCGACGCCCCGCGCCCGCACACGAGACCAGAGCTCTACACGACGCTCGGGCGCTCCTATACGGCGCTTGGTGCGGCGGACCGGGCGGTCGCGTTGTTCGGTCGGTGTCTCAGCCAGGTGACGGACGCCGTACCCGAGGACTCGACGGCGAGGATCCGTTACGCGTCACTCCTGAGCCTTGCTCTGAGAGATGCGGGCGAGCCCGAACGCGCGGCCGCCGTTCTGGTCGACGCGTTGGCCCGGGTCGACGAGCAGGGTGGCCCCTTCTCGCGTGCCCGGAACTATCAATTGGTCGCGCGCTCGAGCGCCGAGACCGGCGAGCGGACGGACGCACTGGACTACGTCCGGGACGCGAACGCACTCCTGAGGGCTGCAGAAGACGACCTGACTCTCGCGCGGGCGTACCTGCTCGCCGCACGGGTCGAGCTTCGCGACGGGAACGCCGCGGCCGTGCGCCGGCATCTCGAGCACGCGCAGAGCCTCCTGGGCGCGACGCCGGCCCCAGGCGACGAGGCAACGCTACGCATCTGCGAGTCGCGGCTTGCGGCACTCGACGGGGACGCCGACCGGGCCGTGGAAGCCGCGCGCACCGCACTGAAGCTCCTCGGGGACTTCAACGGCGACACGCGTGGAGCGGCGGCGCTGGCGCTCGCGAAGGGCCTGGAGCTCAAGGGCGACGACGACGGCGCGGACGCCGCCTACCGACGTGCGGTCGATCTCCTGGGGGCTCACGGGCCCGGCGCGGACGCGGGCGAAGCGGCCCTCGAGTGGGCGAGCTTCCTGCGCAGACGCGGACGCGGCAAGGAGGCCGAGTCGGTCTTCCGGCGGGCATACGATCTCGGCGTGCACGCCGAAACGGAAGCCGCGCGCCGACGTTGACCTACGAGCGGGTGCTGCGCCCCGTCGGCCCGTTCTCGCTCGCTCTCTCCACGAAGCACGCGAGTGACGCAACCCGCCGTCTCCGGGACGGCGTCCTCACGACGACGCTGCGACGTGGGAGACGCGCGTCGAGATCGGATCCGCGGAGCAGACCGTCGACGGAAGCGTCGTCCTCCGAGCGCAGAGCGAGGAAGGATTCGAGCGACTGCGCTTCCTGATCGCGCTCGACGCGGATCACAGCGAGTTCCTCCGGCGCTTCGCCCGCGATCCGCTCATCGGCGAGGCAACGCTGCGGTTCCAGGGAATGCGCCAGCTCCGCCTCCCGACCGTCGCCCAGGCGCTCCTACGAGCGTTCTGCGGTCAGCTCATCGAGTCGAGTCGAGCCCGCCAACTGGAGTGCGACGATCGTGCGCGCGGTCGAGCCGCGCGTTGCGGGGACGAATCTCCACGCTCCGCCGACCTGCGGATCCTTCGCGCGGTTGTCGCCGGCACGGCTGAGGCAGCTCGGGCTGCACGCGCGGCGCGCCGCGGCGCTCGTCCGGATCTGCCGCTCGGTCGACCTCGAGCGCCTGCACGACCTGCCGACGGAGAAGGCCGCCGCGTTCATCGAGCGCGAGCGCGGCCTCGGCCCCTGGTCTGCCGGTGTCGTCTGCCTCGAAGGGCTCGGGCGTTACGAACGCGGTCTGGTCGGGGACCTCACGCTGATCAAGCTCATGTCGCGCCTCCGCGGCCGTTGGGTCGAGGGCTACGAGACGGCGGAGCTCCTGGCGCCGTACGGCGAATGGGCCGGTCTTGCGGGCCTCTACCTGGCGACCGCGTTCAACGCACGGCTTGATCCGACTGCCCGAGCACCAGCCTGTCCGATTCCGCCCCGCGTTCGCATGATCGAGCTCGTCCTCGGCGACATCACGCAGCAGTCCGTCGATGCGATCGTCAACGCTGCGAACGCGACGCTCCTCGGCGGCGGCGGCGTGGACGGGGCGATCCACCGAGCCGGCGGGCCGACGATCCTCGAGGAGTGCAGGCGGCTCGGCGGTTGCCGGCCCGGCGACGCGAAAATGACGACGGCCGGCGACCTGCCGGCGCTCTACGTCATCCACGCGGTCGGCCCCGTTTGGCACGGCGGCGACGAAGGCGAGGCGCACGTGCTCGCCTCGTGTCACCGGCGTGCGATCGAGCTGGCAGCCGCGCGCGATTGCAAGTCCGTCGCCTTCCCCGCGATCTCGACGGGCGCCTACGGCTTTCCGATCGAGCTCGCCGCGCCCGTTGCGATCGGCGCGACGAAGGAGGCGCTCGCCGTCCATCCGGGCGTCGAGCTCGTCCGGTTCGTCTTTCGCGACGAGTCGACGCGCGCACCGTACGACGCGGCACTTGCTTCGCCATAGACTGGCGCAATGTCGAGCAACCGCAGGATCGCGATCCTCGGCGCGGGGAAGATCGGTGAGTCTCTGCTCGCGGGACTGCTCAGCTCGGGCTGGAGGACACCGGAGGACATCGTCGTCACCGGCCGCCGCGAAGAGCGTCTGCAGGAGCTCGCCGAGCGGCACGGCGTCGAGG
Organism: uncultured Actinomycetes bacterium; assembly: GCA_963759365.1. Lineage (GTDB taxonomy): Bacteria > Actinomycetota > Thermoleophilia > Gaiellales > Gaiellaceae > 3-1-20CM-4-69-9. The sequence goes on along the minus strand of CAVWYX010000002.1, from coordinate 284,689 downwards.
CGACGCTCTCGAACGCGGAGGCGGTCGCAGGCGCGGGGCTGATCGTGATCGCCGTCAAGCCGCAGGACTTCGACGTGCTCCTCGGCGAGATCGGTGGTCTCCTCAATCCTGACCAAACCGTGTTGTCGGTCGCGGCGGCAATCCCGACGTCGCAGATCGAGGCACGGCTGGCGGCGGGCGTGCCGGTCGTGCGCGCGATGCCGAATGCGCCGGCCCTCGTACAAGAGGGGATGGCGGGAATCTGCGCAGGCGCCCATGCCGTCGGACGAGCATCTCGACCTCGCGGAGGACGTGCTCGCGCATCTCGGCGCCGTTGCCCGCGTCCCTGAGCGCTACATGGACGCCGTCACCGCGGTGTCCGGCTCCGGGCCGGCGTACTTCGCGCTGCTCGCCGAGGCGATGATCGAGGCCGGCATCCTGCTGGGCCTCGGCCGGGAGACGTCGACGCAGCTCGTCGTGCAGACGATGCTCGGCACCGCGAAGTTGCTCCGAGACGAGAAAATCCATCCCGTGGAGCTGCGCGAGGCGGTGACGTCGCCGGGCGGGACAACGATTCGCGCGATCCGGGAGCTGGAGCAGGCAGGTGTGCGCGCCGCGTTCTTGAACGCGATTCAGGCGGCGATGGAGCGCTCCCGAGAGCTGGCGGCAGGTGAGCTGTGAGCGACGTCGAGCTCGTCGTCCTCGACGACGAGAGAGAAGCGGCGGCGGTCGTCGCCGACCGCCTCGCCCGCGCGGCGCGCGAGGGCGGCAACATCGTGCTCACCGGCGGGACGACGCCCGAGCTCGCGTACAGGGAAGCGGCGAAGCGCGAGCCCGACTGGAGCAGGACGAGCCTCTGGTGGGGAGACGAACGCTGCGTCCCGCCCGAGCACGAGTACTCGAACTACGGCATGGCAAAGCGAGCGCTGCTGGACCGGCTCGAGCGCCGGCCCGCGGCTGTCCACAGGATCAAGGGCGAGCTCGGCAAGGAGGACGCGGCCGCCGACTACGACCGGGAGCTGGACGACGAGACGCTCGATCTGATCCTCCTCGGAATGGGCTCCGACGGACACGTCGCTTCGCTCTTCCCGAATGCGCCGACGCTGCAGCAGCAAGAGCGCGTCCTGCCCGCCGAGGCGCAGCTGGAGCCGTTCGTCGACCGCGTCACGCTCAGCGTCCCGACCCTGCGAAACGGACAGGAGCTGCTCTTCCTCGTCACGGGCGAGGGGAAGGCCGACGCTGCGCGCCGGGCGTTCCGCGGCGAGCCGAGCCCGGCCACTCCCGCGAGCCTCGTCCGCTCCGAGCACGGACGGACGACTGCAATCCTCGATCGCGCTGCTGCAGCCAAGCTCGACGCTTGACAGTGCGATATCTATATGTAGAACTGGCGCGAGGCACGGAGAAGGGTAGGCCCAGTTGCAGGAAACCCTCGTACTCGACAAGCCGGAGCATCTGAAGGCCCTGGGGCACCCCCTGCGGGTGCGCGTCCTCGAGATGCTCGGCCAGGACGACGAGTGGCAGCTCACGAATCGCGAGCTCGCACAGCGACTCGGCGTCGACCCGGGTCACCTCCACTTTCACGTCCGCATGCTGCTCAGGGCAGGGCTGATCGAGCTCGCCGACGGTGAGCGTGGTGGACGCGAGAAGCCGTATCGAGCGGTGGCGAAGGTCTTCCGCGTGTCACCCGAGCTGCTCGCGGCAGGCGGCGCGAGCGACCTGCAGGCCGCGATGATCGATCAGGTGCAGCGTGCGCACGAGCTCTATTCGGCGGAAGGCAAGTTCCGTGGCGCGCAGCTCGAGGTGAAGCTGTCGGCCGAGCGCGCGACGGAGCTCATGGGCATGTGGCTCACGGAAGCGCGCGAACGCGAGGACGAGGACGCCGACAAGGTCGTCATCACCATGTTCGCGCATCCTCCCGCGCAGCAGGACTAGCCTGGCAGCAGCGGCGAGCTGAGCTCCGCGGCCAGGCCGCGACGCTCGGCGAGCGCCTGCAACACCAGCACCGTGTCGGCTACGGGCAGGTCTTCGAGGTACTCGTCGCGCGACTCGAATGACTCGAGGACCGCTTCGATTGCTTCGCCGTAGCCGACGGAATCGTGCGCGCCGATCATCGCCAACGCATCCCCTACCGCCGTCGGAAAGTCGGCGTTCGAGCGCAGGGCCTGGGCGAGCGTTCGCGCCTCCTCGTCGCGGCCGAGGATGAGTAGGGCCAGACAGCCTGCGTAACGGCCGATCGGCGACGCGGCTTCGGCGGCGCCCTGGTCGAGCGTCCACTCCGCGTCTGCTGCGGCCGCGTCCCGGTCGCCGGCGAGCACGCGTGCCTTCAGGATCGCGATCGGCCGGCCCCAGCTCGCCGGCGGTGCGTGCTCGTAGCTCTCGCGGTAACGCTCGGCTGCACGCGCGAACCACTCCCGGGCCGACTCCGTATTACCGCCCATGAGCTCTGCGAGCGCCGCGCCGGCGGCCGCGTTTCCCATGCGAGTCAGCTGACGTTGGCGTACGTCATGATCGTCGACGTCCGGCAGTCGCCTCTCGCCGTCGCGATACCTTTCCTGCTCGCGCCGTGCGTGCCCCATCCAATCCGCCACGGCCCGAGCTTATGAGAACCAGTTTCTACGACCTTCCGTTCGAGACCGAGCCTGGGCGGGTGTTCACGCCGCGCCCGGCGACCGAGGCGCTCGTCGACGCCGCGCTCGAGCGCATCGACGGCGTGCCGATGCGCATCGCGGACGTCGGCACCGGCAGCGGTGCCATCGCGGTCGCCCTGGCGGTGAATCGCCCGCAGGTCGAGGTCTGGGCGACGGACACGAGCCCGGAGGCGGTCGAGCTCGCGCGCGAGAACGCCGAGCGGAACGGCGTCGCCGATCGCGTCCACGTCGTCGAAGGCGACCTGCTCGCGCCGATCGAATTCCCTGTCGATCTCGTGGTCGCGAACCTCCCGTACCTGTCCGAGCGGGAGCACGATGCTCGCTACGACGACGAGCCGCCGGAGGCCGTGTACGCGCCGGGTGACGGGCTCGACGTCTATCGCCGGCTGCTGAACGCTTGCCGCGAGGGGAAGCTCGTCACTCCCGGCGGGACTGTGCTCTTGCAGTACCACGGGCAGCCGTTTGCCGCCGACTGCTGGCAGCTCGAGGATCTGCGCGCCGAGCTCGAGAACGCTGCGTAGTATCGGCGCCGTGGAGCGCCGGGAGGTCGTGTTCGTCGACGGCGTGCGCACGGCGTTCGGCCGCGCGGGACCGCAGGGCATCTTCTGGCGGACCCGCGCCGACGACATGGCCGTCAAGGTTGTGCGCGAGCTCATTCGGCGCAACCCGAACGTCCCGGTCGAGCGCATCGGAGACGTCATCTTCGCGGCGACTGCACAGGTCGGCGACCAGGGGCTGACGCTCGGACGCGACGTCGCGCTCCTCTCGGGCATCCCGCAATCCGTGCCCGGCTTTGCGGTCGACCGAATGTGCGCCGGCGCGCTCACGGCCGTAACCGCGGGCGCCGGCGAGATTGCGCTCGGCGCCTGCGACATCGTCCTCGCCGGCGGAGTCGAGCATATGGGCCACCACCCGATGGCCGAGGAGGTGGACTTCAACCCACGCTTCGTCGCCGAGCGGCTGGTCGACACGTCCGCGGTGACGATGGGCGCGACCGCCGAGAACCTCCACGACCACTTCCCGCACATCACGAAGCACGACGCGGACTCGTTCGCGGTGCGATCCCAGCGACGTGCCGCCGCGGCGTGGCAGAACGGTGTGATGCACGAGACGGTCGTCCCGATGACGGTCTTCACCGACGAAGGCTGGAAGGCCGCCGACCGAGACGAGTTCCTCCGTCCGGACACATCGCTGGAAGGGCTCGCCGGACTGCGGACGCCGTTCCGCGCAGGCGGACGGGTCACGGCCGGAAACTCTGCGGGCCTGACGGACGGCGCGACGGCCGCGTTCCTCGCGGCGGAGGAAACTGCCGCCGAGCTCGGCCTCGAGCCGAGGATGCGGCTCTTGGCCTTCGCATTTGCGGGCGTCGAGCCGGAGCTGATGGGCATCGGTCCCATCCCGGCGACGGAGCGCGTGCTCGAGCAGACCGGGCTCACGCTCGACGACATCGGGCTCTTCGAGCTGAACGAGCCGTTCGCCGTGCAGGTGCTGACCTGGTGCGACGGCATGGGTGTCGACCCGGAGGACGAGCGGCTCAACCCGTACGGCGGCGCGATCGCGTGCGGACATCCGCTCGCCGCAACCGGGGTGCGGCTCATGGCACAGCTCGCCTACGGATTCGAGGAACGGCCAGACGTTCGTTACGGCCTCACCGCGTTGTGCGTCGGGATGGGCATGGGCGCCGCGCTGCTCTGGGAAAACCTTGGCGCCGGTCACTGAGCTCAAGGTCACGCGCGCCGGCGACGCCGCGATCGTCACGATCGACAACGGCGAGGACTGGACGAAGCCGACGTTCTTCGGCGCGGCGGCGTTCGAGTCGTTCGAGCGTGCTCTCGAGGAGCTCGAACGCGGCGATTTCCGTGCGGCGCTGATCACGGGAAAGCCGTTCTTCTTCGCGGCCGGCGCGGACATGACCGAGTTCCCTGGAATCACGCGCGAGCGCGCGATTGCAGGCGCACGCGCGGGCCACGACTTGTTTGGGCGTTTGCGTTCGCTTCCGTTCCCGACGGTGGCCGCAATCAACGGAGCGTGTCTCGGCGGCGGCGTCGAGTTGGCGCTGCACTGCACCGCGCGGACGATCTCGACGGGCGTGCGCCACTTCGCGTTCCCGGAGGTGTTCCTCGGCCTCTTCCCTGCCTGGGGCGGAACGCAGCTGCTGCCGCGGCTCGTCGGCCCCGAGGCGGCCGTCAAGGTCATCGTCTCGAACCCGTTGCGGCAGAACCGGATGCTGCAGGCGCCGGAGGTCGCGGAGCTCGGTATCGCGGACCGCTTGCTCGAGCCGGCCGAGTTCGTCGACGAGTCGCTCGCGTTCGCGCTCGAGCTCGCAGCACGTCCGCTCTCGCGCGTCGAGGCGGATTGGTCCGATGCCGAGACCGTCTTCCGGCGTGCGCGCACTTCGGTGGACGACGCCGTGCACGGCGCGGCGCCCGCACCGTATGTCGCCCTGGAGCTGATCGAGGGTGCGCGGGAGTGGACGCTCGAGGACGGCTACCGTCGCGAGGAAGAGGCGATCGGAGAGCTGCTTCCCGGTCCGCAGGCGCAGGCCTCGATCTACTCGTTCCAGCTCGTCGAGCAGCGCGCGAAGCGACATCCGAGCAAGCCGACGGCTGCTGCGCGGGACGTGCGCAAGGTGGGCATCGTCGGGGCAGGCCTGATGGCCCGACAGATCGCAGCGCTCTTCGTTCGCAATCTCGAGGTGCCGCTCGTGATCCGCGACGTGAAGCAGGAGATCGTCGAGGAAGCGATCGAGGAGATCGGCGAGGAGGCAGGCAGGCGGCGAGACGAGCCGAAGGCCCGTTTCCTCGCGTCGCTCGTCTCCGGCGGTACCGGCTACGACGGCTTCGCGGATTGTGATCTCGTGCTCGAGGCCGTGTTCGAGGACCTGGACGTGAAGAGGCAGGTCTTGGCGGAGGTGGAGGCGGTCGTTCCGGACGACTGCGTCATCGCAACGAACACCTCGGCGCTGTCGATTTCCGACATGGCGGCGGAGCTCCGCCGGCCGGAGCGGGTGGCGGGGATGCACTTCTTCAACCCGGTCGCGGTGATGCCGCTGCTGGAGGTGGTGCGCGCCGAGGAAACGTCGGAAGAGGCGCTCGCAACGGTGTGGTCGATGGGCGAGAGGCTCCGCAAGCGTCCGATCCTCGTCGAGGACGCGCCCGGCTTCGTCGTCAACCGCGTGCTGACGCGGATGACACGCGTGATCATGGACGCAATCGAACACGGCACGCCGGTCGAGGACGTCGACGAGGCCGTGATGTCGCTCGGCATGCCGATGGCACCGTCCGTGCTCTTGCAGATGGTCGGACCGCGCGTCGCGAATCACGTCCTGCAACGGATGCACGACGCCTTCCCGGATCGCTTCCCGCTGTCGCCGGCGCTCGAGTCGATCGCGGAGGGCGGCGATCCCGTCGTCCTCGAAGTCGCTCCACGCAGTCGCGACGAGATCGTCGAGGACATCCTCGAAGCGGTTGCAGACGAGATCCACAGGCTGCTCGAGGAAGGTGTCGTCCGGGAGGCAGCCGACGTCGACACCGCGCTCCTCCTCGGCGCGGGTTGGCCGTTCTTCCTCGGAGGAATCACGAAGCACCTCGACCAGATCGGCCTGTCTGACCGTCTCTTCGGCCACACCTTCGCCGACATGACCACCGCGGCCACGGCGTAACCGGCTCCCCCCGGTGCCAGGCACCGCTACGAGAGAGTCACGCGACTGTGACGAGAGTGTGACGACGCGCCGGTTCTCGCCGTCTCGCGCGCGACTTTTCGCTCGGGCCATGTCCGCGTGCCAGTCACGGAAGCACGCGGTGACGCGGACCCACGCGGGCAGCGCACGGCGTAGGCTTCAGCCGTGGCACAGGACGACTGGCGCGTTCGCATCGAGCTGCCCGACGAGGAAGGCGCGCGGGGGCTGCTGGAACGACTCCACCTCGCGCGGAGCGACGCCGAAGAGCTCGCGGACGAGCTTCGGGCGCACCGCCTCGCCGTCTCCCAGGACGTCGACACGGTGTTCGTCTACGCGTCGACGGGAATGCAGGCAGAGCAGGCGGGACGGGTGGTCGAGCAGGAGCTCGAGGATGCCGACCTGACCCCGACACGGTTCGTCCTCGAGCGCTGGCTGCGCGAGGAGGATCGCTGGGACGACGAGCCCGACACGGGCGACGTCGAGGAGGAGCTCCTCGAACGCGGTTATGCGCCCTGGGAGGTCCGCGTGGAAACGGAGAACCTCGGCGAAGCCCACGACCTCGCCGAGCAGCTGCGCGCGGAGGGTTACGACGTCTCGCGGACCTTCAACTACGTCATCGTCGGCAGCTGCGACGCGAGAGCAGGCCGCCGAGCTCGCCCGCCGCGTCCACGGCCACGTCGAGCCCGGCGGGGAGCTCGTCTACGAGGTGCAGCGGCTAAACCCGTTTGCGGTCTTCGGAGGCCTCGGCACCTAGCGCCTCGGCCGACGACCCCGGTCGATATACTGTCGTCACGGCCCCCGCCTAGGGGAACTCGCGGGGTCGTCCTTTTTTCACAGTTGCAGCGCGTCGGAGCGCTGCGTTCATGCAGGAGATCAAAGAGCAGCCGACGACAGTGTCGGAGGGCCCGAACGGCCTATCGGCCGCCGCCCTTCGAGCAGAAGCCTGGGCTGGTGAGCCTTTCCTGAGGGAAGGCGAGGATCCGGCCAGAGTTCTCGCGCCCGGGACGTCCCGGCGGCGCGCGCTCGACGACGCCCTCAGCGAGATCGACGCCGGCGAGCGCCGGCCATCCCCGGCGTGGAAGGTGCGATACGGCCTCATGCTCGGGCTCGAACGTGTGCTCGCCGAGGAGCGGCCACATCTGGCGTCCGGCACCGAGCTGCGCCGGCACCAGGTCGACGCGCTGGCAGGAATGCTCACGGAGCTGATCGCGGCGAACGAGCGCGACGCGCAGGAGCAGAACGGCCTGGGGAACGGGAACGGCGACGGGAACGGCGCCGTCGTCGGGGCGGTCGACGAAGAAGACGACGAGCCGGTGGAGGAGCCCGGCGAAGACGTCCTCGACGACGAGCGCGAAGAGGGGTACACGGGGCCCGATCCTGGCGCCGTACGCCGTTACCGCTTCCGTCATCCGACGGCGTCCGGCAAGACGATCGCAGCCGCAGGCTTCGTCGAGGCGGCACGAACGCTCGGCGTGCTCATCCTCACGCATCGAAGGCTCCTCGTCTCGCAGTTCCAGCGCGACCTCACCACCGAGGGTTACGGCGACCGCTTCTCACCGGCGATCGAGCCCGGCAAGGAGCCGGTCCACGGTGGAAACCCACTGACGATCCAGACGTACGCGTGGTTCGCGCGACACCAGGACCTGCTTTCGCGCGAGGCGTACCAGCTCGTGATCTGCGACGAGGCCCACACCGCTCTCGGCGAGAAGACGAGCAAGGCGATCCGGTCGTTCCCGGAGCCGATCTACATCGGCATGACGGCGACCGAGCAGTTGATCGCGAAGCAGGTCTCCGATGTCTTCCCGGCGTCCGTCGACGATCTGCCGCTGCAGGACGCCGCGCGGCGTGGACTGATCGCGCCGCTGCGCGACCTTCGTGTTCCCCCGGTCGCCGCGATCAACCAGGTGCCCATCGTGGGCGGCGACTTCGACCAGGAGATCCTGGCGAAGACGCTCGACCACCAGGCGCTGAACCAGGCGGCGGCATCCCTCTACCGCGACCGCTTCGACAACACGCCGGGAATCGTGTACGCGGCAGGCGTCGATCACGCGTACAACCTCGCGAAGGAGTTCCGCGCCGCCGGATTGAAGGCCGAGGCTGTCTCCGGCCGCACGCCGCCCGTCCGTCTCGCTGAAACGCTCGCCGCGTACGAGCGCGGCGAGATCAATGTCCTGATCAACGCAATGCTTCTTGCAGAAGGATGGAACTCGCCGCGGGCGACGGTGTGCATGCATCTCGCGCCGACCGCGTCGCGCCGCGTCTACCAGCAGCGCATCGGCCGGATCATGCGGACGCATCCGCGCAAAGAGGCCGGCATCGTCGTCGACTTCGTTCCGAAGGCTGCGACGCACAACGAGCGCGTGATCTCGCTGCACTCCCTGCTGGACGCGGACTTCTACCGGGAGGGCGCACGCGTCACGCCTGCTCCGCGCCGCCGCGTTCAGCGACGCGCACGACGGAAGCTGACGCCGGCTCCGTGGCTCGTCCCCGTCACGCCCGACGTTCGGCGTCGGCTGGGCGTGATCACGCGGGAGTGGCAGCGAATCGATCCGAAGTACCTCGACGAGGACGAGCAGCGGTACTGGGCGACCATCGCCGGGCGGCAGATCCGCTTCGACGAAAGGGCGGCATTCGTCGAGAAGCTGACGGCGCGCGGTGCGTCGCGAGCATGCCTCGAGCAGTTCCTCGCGACGTGCGCGGCCGAGAATCCCAACCGTCGCCTACGCATCATCGCCCTTTCCGACCGCGTCTCGATGGTCGTCGAGCGCGCCGATTTCGACGACCTCGTCACGCTCGTGACGCAGGCGCCGACCTGGGAGAAAGACCGCATGGGCGGCGTCCGCATCCTCTTGAGAGCCATTTCCGAGGGCAAGGCCGACGCCCCTGAGCAGATCCTCGCGCGCTGGACCTGGCGACTCGCCCGCGCTTCGCGCAAACTCCAGGACCGGCGTGCAAGCGCCGAGTTCCCTGAGGCGAAGCGCCTCCTCGGCGCACTCGCGAACTCGCGCGGCCACCGTCACGAGGAGAACGCGGCGAAGCTCGTCAACGCAGCACTCGAGCTCCCCTTGCCGGTCGGAGCCGCGCTCCTCGCTTCCGCCGAGGGCTACACGCCCCGGGCGACGCAGCTGATCGAGGCGGCACGCGACCGCCTCGGCTCTGTGCAGGATGTCGCCGGCGCGCTCGCCGAGAACCTGCCACAGCCGAAGCTCGCATCGAGCCGCTCACGTCGCCGGAAACGGCGCAGGCGCAAGAAGAGCCAGGCCGCTCAGCCCCGGCACCAGGAGCAGCAGGATCAGGCCGCCGACGAGAAGGCGCCGGGCCCTGCAGCCGATGCGCCAGCGCCGCAGGCAGCCGAGGCCCCGGCGCAGGGTGAGCCAGAACCGGCTGAAACGCCTGCTGCGTAGAGTCGACTAGAGAAAGATGTTCATTCTCGTCCCGATCGCGTTCGCGGCGGGCGTCATCACCGCCTTCACTCCGTGCATCCTCCCGGTGCTCCCGATCGTGCTCGCGGGCGGTGGAACGGGGACGAAGCGACGTCCCTACGCGATCGCTGCGGGGCTGGTCGCGACCTTCACCGCGTTCCTGCTCGCGGGCGCGTGGCTGTGGGGGCTCCTCGGCATCGACGAGAAGCACCAGATTCAGATCGGCGCCGCGCTGCTGCTCCTCCTGGCGGTGATCCTGGCGGTGCCGCAGCTCGCCGAGCTGCTCGAGCGACCCTTCGCCTTCCTGACGCGGCGGCGGGCGGGCGATCTCGGCGGCGGCTTCCTCCTCGGCGCGAGCCTCGGGCTCGTCTTCGTACCGTGCGGCGGACCGGTGCTCGCGACGCTCAGTGCCAACGCCGCGACCGACCACGTCGGCGCGTGGATCGTGGCAGTCGCCTTCGCGTACGCGCTGGGAGCCGCGCTGCCGTTGCTGGCCATCGCCCGCGGGAGCCAACATCGTGGCGGGGAGCTTCCGCCGGCACGCACCCACGATCCGGCTGGCGGGTGCAGCGTTCATGGCCGCCGGCGCGCTCGTCATCTACAACGGCTGGGCGGAGAGCCTGCAGACCAAGGTGCCCGGTTACGCGCAATGGGCTCAGGATGCGATCGAGGGCAACTCCACCGCCAAGGCGCACCTCGACCGGCTGTCAGGCCGAAACGAGCGACCGTTCGCCGTCGAGAGTGAACGTCTTGCATCGCGACTGGTGAAGGTGCCGCTGAGGGACTACGGCCCGGCACCGGACCTGCACGACATCTCGGCGTGGATCAACTCGAAGCCCTTGACGCTCAAATCGCTCCGGGGAAAGGTCGTCCTCGTCGACTTCTGGACCTACTCGTGCATCAACTGCCTACGCACGCTCCCGTACCTCGAGAGCTGGGACAAGCGATTATCGCTCCAAGGGCCTGGTCATTATCGGAGTGCACACGCCCGAATTCGGGTTCGAGCACGACCTCGGCAACGTGCGTGGCGCCGTGCGCAGGCTCCACGTCCGCTATCCCGTCGCGCTCGACAACGACTACGGAACGTGGAAGGCGTACGCGAACAACTACTGGCCTGCTCACTACCTCATCGACCAACAGGGCGACGTCCGCGATGTGCATATCGGCGAGGGCGGATACGACGAGACAGAACACAACATCCGCGACCTCCTGGCAGCCGGCACCGCGAAGAAGCTGCCGAAGGCGATTCCCGAGCCCGACCGAACCCCGAAGGAGATCCGCACACCCGAGTCCTATCTCGGCTACCTGCGCATCGAGAACTACGCAGGGTCACCGCTGCGAACCGATCGGCCCGCGACGTACCGCTTCCCGTCAGCACTCGACCTCGACGCGTTCGCCTACGCGGGAACGTGGAGGGTCGAGGGCGAGAGGATCGTCGCCGACAAAGACGCGCGGCTGCGACTTCACTTCACGGCGCGCAAGGTCCATCTCGTGCTCGGGGGACGCGGCGTCCTGCAGGTGAAGCTCGACGGCAGGTCCTTGCCGTCAGTGCGAGTGACGGCCGACCGCCTGTACACCCTCGCCTCGCGGCCGCGCGCGGGAAACGGGCTGCTCGAGCTCCGGTTCTCGCCGGGGCTCTCCGCCTACGCCTTCACCTTCAGCTAGGGCTGTTCAGTCGGGCCGCGCTCGGGCCCACCGTCGCCGCGCTCCCGCTCGCGCAGGAAACGCGTCAGCTCGGCCGCGAGCGAATCGCCCGACGGCAGATCCTGCTCGTCGTCGAGGATCTCGGCCCGTTGCTCGAGCTCTTCGACGTACGCCGCCGTCTCCTCGTCCGAGGCAACGGCTTCGCTGACCTGCTCGCTGTAGCGCTCGGCGGCCTCGTCGAGCTCCCTGGTGTCGACGTCCGTGCCGAGGATGTCACCCAGTCGCTGGCACAGCGCCAGCGCGGCGCGTGGGCTCGGAGCGAGCGACACGTAGTGGGGAACGGCTGCCCAGAGGCTCACCGACGGCAGATTCGCCTGATTGCAGGCGTCGTGCAGAACGCCGACGACGCCGGTCGGCCCCTCGTACCGAGAGCGCTGTAGACCCAGGCGCTCGATCAGCTCGGAGTCGGTCGCACCGCCGGTGACGGGCGAAGGACGCGTGTGCGGAACGTCGGCCAGCAACGAGCCGAGGGTGATGACCATCGTCACCCCGAGATCTGCGGCGAGCTCCACGATCATTCCGGTGAACGTGCGCCAGCGAAGGTTGGGCTCGATCCCGAGAAGCAACACGGCATCCCGCTCGAGGGACGGAATGCCGGCGTGATAGAAGGCGTTCTCGGGCCAGTCGATGTGCCTCGTCCGGCCCTCGACGAGCGAGACGTGCGGTCGCGTCACCTGGAAGTCGAAGAAGCCCTCGGGCTCGATCTCGGCGAAGCGCTCCGCCTCCCAGGTCTTCGCGAGGTAGCCGCCGGCAAGCGAGGCGCCCTGGCCGCCGTCGTTCCAGCCCCGGAAGGCGGCGATCAGAACAGGGTCGCGCAAGGTGGGTTGCGCGGAGATTCGAAGTTCTTCAGCGATCGGCGAAGTCTACGTTCGGCCGGAAGAAGAGCGTCGTGAGGGCGACCGTCCCGACCCAGACCAAGGCGGCGACGAAGACGTGCACGAGCACGAGGCCCCAGGGAAGGTGCGTCCGCCACTGCAGCTCGCCGAGCCCCATCTGGACGAGCAGCACCGCGAGGACGCCGATGCCGAAGGCGAAGAGGCGCGGGGACCGATCTCGCCGAGAGGCGAGGTAGCCGAGCGTGAACAGGAAGGTGCAGAGGAAGATTCCGACGATCGCGGCGTGGGCGTAGACGAACGGCTGGAGTGTCCCGAGGCGGTCGATCTTGTCGGCCTTTCCTCCGCCGGAATGGGGTCCTGCGGCTGTCGCGAGCGACCCGCCGACGATCAGGGCGAAGCAGGCGACGACTGCGGCGAGACCGAGCCGTTGCAGCTCACGCGGAACGAGCGATTCCACGCGGCCCACCTGCGCCGAGCGCGCCTCGAGTGCGAGGATCGTGGCGCCCGCGAGCAGCGCCACCGAGAGGAGCAGATGGACCATGACGATCGGCCAGCGCAGGTCGGTGGCAACTGCGAGCAACCCGATCGGCGCCTGCGCGAGCGTGCCGAGAAACACCGCGAGGGCGAGACGAACCGTCCACGGTGGCAGCGCCCGGGTGCGGCGAGCGGCAAGCCAGGTGAGGAGCGTGATCGCGATCGTGACACCGCCGACGAGACGGTTGCCGAACTCGACGAACGCATGGGCGTTCTTGGCAGGGAGGGGATGACCTTCCTCGCATCCGGGCCAGTGACGGCAGCCGAGCCCCGAGTCGGTGAGTCGGACGGCGGCGCCCGTCCCGACGATGAGCCAGAGAGCAGTGAGTTGCGCAAGCGCCAGCGGCAGGAACTGGACAGGTGTGAGGACGAGCCCACGGAGCCGTGCGACCGCCGTCGGTTGGGCGTTCACGAGAGCCGAGTCTAGTTGGGCGTCCCTTCCAGGCCTGCACCTGGCGTCTAGCGAATCTCAGTCCTGAACCTGCTGACGGCCGCGAGCCCCAACAGCGCCAGGACAACGCGCGGGAGTTTGCGATCGTGCACCAGCGTGGCCCGACCCGATGGCGAGACCACAACGAGCCTGACGCGCTCGGAACGCGGGATCCGAGCGGCGCCCTCTGCGCGCTCGAGGTACGCGCGGAGCGACCGCGAAACGCGTCCCGCCGTATGCGCAGCATGGCCCGGCGAGCTCGCAAGGGCTCGAATGCTGAGGAACGGTCCGCCCCGGCGCGATGAGGTGTCGTTCGCACCAGCGCTCGCCCACGCCTCGTAGCGACCCTTGAGCGGCCCGTCTCTGGCGGCAAGCTTGCGGACCGCGTCGCTGCTCGCGAGCTGCGCGAAGAGTTTGGCCATCGTGGAGGCCCTGCTGTCTTCCAAGCTCCTCGACTTGCGTGGCTGAGGAGCGGTCACGAGCAACGTCTCGACACTTCGCCAGGTCTGGTCGTGCCGGAGTGAGATGAGGGAGCCGTGGCCGAGATCGATGCGGAACAGCGCGAAGAACGTCAGTGCAACCGCGGCGAAAGCCGTCAGCACGAGGTAGCGATACCTCAGCCAGGGTCGTACGGGCCGAGGCGCTGCAAAGCTGTAACCGCTGCGCTGATGAGGTTGCGGACCGACCGGCACCGGCCACGATCGTAAGCGGGACCCGTCCTCAAAGACAACCGCCGGACTTGCGGGTCACGGCCGGCCCCGGGGTCTCTGGAGCCACCGGCGCGCACCCACCCGCTCACCCCCCACCCTCCCGGGGGCCCAAGCTCACGTTACGCGGCGGATCTGCGCGCGTGGATCGAGAGAGTGTGCCGCGGTCCGTGTCGGTTCGTTCACAGCGGCTCGAGGATGGAGGGATAGCCGTCCGCACCGTCGAACGGGGTGGGTCGCGAGCCGAGGAAGAGCGGCCGATCCGCTGCGTTGAGGAGGACGGGCATCATGTCCCGCCCCCGAAGGTGGCCGAGGATTCCGGCCGGCACAGGTCGACTCGCCGAACTCCCGCACGGCGTCGGCGCGCACGCCTGGCCCGGACACGACGAACGGGACCGGATCGCCGGAATGGATCACCTCGGGAGAGGCAGGGGTCGCGTGGTCGCCGGTCACGCAGACGATCGCGCGGTCGTGCGGCAGGTCTTCGAGAGCTCCGTCGAGGGTCTCGATCATCTCCAGCTTTTTGCGCGGATCCTTTGTGTGCCCCGCGGCGTCCGCGCTCTTCACGTGGCACAGGACGAACGTGTCACCGGCCTCGAGCCGTTCGCGCGCGATCGCGACCCGGCCGCGCAGGTCCGCTGCGGCGTCGTCGGTTTCGCCTTCCTCACGTGCGTCGAGGCTCACGGCAAGCGCCAGGCCGCGCAGGAATGCGGAGCTCGCGACGAAGGTGCCCGTGCAGCCCGTGGCGCTGCTCGAACGTCGGCACGTCGCGCGGCCTTCCCCACCACTTGAGCGTGATGAGGTTGAAGCGCTCGCCCGCCAGACGGCGCATGACCTCGCGGCTCCACTGCTCTGCCGCGCGAGCCGTCCGCGCGGCTTCGCGAACGAGCGGCTGCGGCCGCAGGACCGGGTGGCGGTCGCGGAAGAACGCATCGGTGTCGGTGACGCGCTCGTCGGCGTCGCCGTGGATCCTCAGGACGGCCTCGCCACGCCAGACATGCGTCAGCGAGAACGTGAGGCCGTCGATCTCGATGCCGTCGCAGGACTCGATCAGCCGCGCCGCCTCCTCGGCGTCCCGCTCTGGATCGGGCCTGCCGGTGAGCCACCAACCGCCGTCCCGTTGCTCCGCCGGGCGCAACGCGGCGTAGGCAAAGACGTGTTCGGCGCTCACCTCCTGTCCGCGCCCGAGCGCCTCGAACACGGCCCGCCCCGGAAACTCGTCGGGCCGATACCCGAGCATCGACCAGTGGGCGACCTCGCTCGACGGCGCTCTCCCCGGGCCGACCGCGTAGAGCACACCGCACGACCCGGACGCACAGAGGCGGTCGAGGTTCGGCGTGGCGGCTGCCTCGAGCCCACTGCGACCTCCGAGCGTTTCGTGGGCACGATCGGCAAGCCCGTCGAGCAGGAGGACGAAGACGGGATACAAGTCAGACCGCGATTCGTTCGAGCGAGCGGATGACGCGCGCGACGCCTGGAGGCACCAGCGCTTCCCACTCGGCGCCGGCGCGGATCGCGGCCCGAACGTCGGCGCCCGAGATCCCCTTCTCGATGCCCTCGTCGAGGACGACGACCTCGTAGCCGGCCTCCCGCATGCGGTCGAGCTTGGTTCCACCCCATTCGGAGAAGAGCCGCAGATACTGCGTCACCCCGGGCGGTACGTACGCGGGCCAGAGATCCGGCTCGTTCACCGGGAACGGAATGACGTGCACGCCCATGCCCTCGTCCTCGGCAACGGCCTGCACCATCAGGAGACGCTCGACGTACGTGAACGGGTTCGACTCCGGCAGGTGGCGGAGTGGATCGCTCGGTTCTTCCTTGATCCGGGTCGGATCAGGATTGGTGATCCCGACGAACACCTCGTCCGATCGCGCCGCTGCGCCGCGGAGATACTCGAGGTGGCCGTTGTGAAAGGGCTGGAACCGCCCGTGGATCATGCCGCGCGTCACTCGACGACGACCCCGGCCCCCTCCTCGACGGTTCCGATCCGCCGGATGAAGAGCTTCCGCGCGTCGAACTCCGCCTCGAGAGCCGCTCCTCGCTCCTTCGGGAGAGTAACGAGCAACCCGCCCGCCGTCTGCGGGTCGTAGCCGAGCACGTCGAGCGTGTCGGGCAGTCCGTCGGTCGTGACGTGCGCGGCCGCGAAGTCCCGATTCCGTGGATCGCCGCTGGTCCGCACGCCCTTGCGAGCGAGATCGAGCGCGCCGTCCATCGCGGGGAAGCGCTCCGACTCGAGCCGGATGCGCACGCGGCTCCGATCGGCCACCTCGTACGTGTGCCCGAACAGTCCGAAGCCGGTGACGTCGGTGACCGCGTTTGGCTCGAGCGCGCGGAGAGCGTCGGCCGCATCCTTGTTGAGCGTTCGCATCCAGCGAATGGCACGCTCGAGCTGCATCTGCCCCGCCAGGCCGTTCTTGTGCCCGGTCATGATCAGACCGGTCCCGAGCGGCTTCGTAAGGAAGACGAGGTCGCCGGGTCGCGCTCCGTTCTTCGGCCAGATGCCGTCCGGGTGCGCGGTGCCGACGACCGCAAGCCCGTACTTCGGCTCCGCATCGCGAATCGTATGACCGCCTGCAAGGAGCCCGCCCGCAGCGCGCACCTGGGCGTCGGCGGCGGCGAACACCTCGGCGAGCATCTCCACCGGCAGCTCCTCGGGAAAGGCTGCGATCGAGAGTGCGAGGAGCGGGATTCCTCCCATCGCGAAGACGTCGTTGAGCGCGTTCGTGGCAGCGATCGCACCGTAGTCGCCGGGATCGTCGACCACAGGCGGGAAGAAGTCGAGGGTGAAGATCAGCGCCCGCTCGTCGTCGAGGCGGTAGACGGCAGCGTCGTCGGCAGGAGCGAGGCCGACGAGGAGATTCTCGGCCTCCACCGGCACGAATCCGGCGAGTAGCTCTTCGAGCCGAGCTGCCGAGTACTTCGCGGCACATCCGCCGCAGGCAGCGAGGTCGGTCAGCTTTACGCGTCCGGTCTGGATGTCCAAGGCGGCTCCTCCTCGTTACTGAAACACGGAAGGGTAGGTACCCAGCAGTGTCTTCGTCCACAGTCGTTGGTCGGTTAAACGTGTTACGCGGGAGAGGCCGCTGGTATTCCCGAGTGTGAGCGGCGGCGCCGAAAGTGGCCGCCGCCGCCCGTTCAGGGGAGAGGAGGAGCCTTAACGGTTCCCCCATGGTCAAAGTTCTGCGCAACCGTCCTGGAACCTGCCGAATTGCAAAGATGGCCCATGGAGAAGGCTGCCCTAGTCACCGGCGGGTCGTCGGGAATCGGGCTCGGGATCGCCCGCATGCTGCGCGAGGAGGGGTTCGCGCTGACGCTGGCGTCTCGGACGCGCGACAAGATCGAGGCGGCTGCCGATGAGCTCGGCGGGCTGGCCGTAACCGCGAACGTCGCTCGCGAAGAGGACGCTCGACGCATCGTCGACGAGCATCGCGAGCGCTACGGCAGGCTGGATGTGCTGGTGAACTCAGCCGGGATGGGGATCGCCGGCCGCATCGCCGAGCTCTCGACGAAGCATCTCGACCTGCAAATCGATGTGAACCTCCGCGGCACGATCCTGGTGACTGCTGCCGCACTGCCCCTCTTACGCGACGCACACGGGTTGATCGTCAACCTCGCGTCGATCGCAGGAACGATCCCGTCTCCTCACCTGCCCATCTACGGTGCGACGAAGGCGGCCGTCATCCAGTTCACGAACACCCTCAACCGCGAAGAAGAGGAACACGGAGTGCGGGCAACGGCCCTCAGTCCCGGCTTCGTCGACACGCCGATGACGGACTTCGCGCCGGTGCCGAAAGAGGAGATGATCCGGACCGAGGATTGCGTCGAGGTCGTCCGAACGCTCTTGCGACTGAGCCCGTACGCGCGAATCCCCCACGTGGTCATCGAACGAGTCGCCGACTGATCAGGCCTGAAAGCGCGACGGCTTGACGCGCTGCCGCGCAAGAAACCGGTCGAGAGCCTCACGATGCACGCGCAGCACGCGGCCGATCCGGACGGCGTCGAGCCGCCCGTCGTGAATGAGACGCCGGATCGTCTCCGGATGGACGCCGAGCTGGTCCGCAACTTCGCGAACGCTGACGAGACTCGACTCTCCGCCCGCGTGGGGCATCACCCTCCAAGGGTCGCAGGTCCTTCCGGCTCGTGCACAACCGTTTTAGCGCAGGAAGCGGTTGACGGCGCTCTGGAGCTCTCGCGCACTGACGGCCCCTTCGAACTTCGCCTTGATTCGGCCGTCACGACCGACGAGGAACGTCCAGGGCTCCGTGGTCAGATGCCACTGGCGCATCCACCGGCTCCAGCCCTTTCTCGGGTTGTTGCCCTCGTAGACCTCGACATGGATGAAGCGGATCGGGGTACCGACGGAACGCCGGCGAACGTAATCGACGACGTCGACCGCGGGACCGCACGTGCGGCTCTGGCACCAGCGGGGCGTGGCGAAGGTGACCACGAAAGGAGCGTGCGCGGCGAGCGAGTCGGCAACGGAGTAACGAAGGAGCGCCCGATCCGGCGGCACACGGGTCGTCAGCCGGGCGAAATTCCCGCCTGTGCTCGCGATGGTCGGGGTTCGCGAGGCGGGCGCTCTGTCGCCGACCTCGGGTGACTGCGACCGGTCTTTCACGAGGAGCGACTGGATCGCGCCGATGTGAACACGGCCGATGGGCCGCGCCAGCAGGTAATAGGTGCCGGGCTTGGAGATCGGGACCTGGGCGACGTAGATCACGTTGGGCGCCCCCACCTCCGGAATGCCGGGGACGCCCACCTTCTCTCGGGTTGCGATCGTGTGTGCGAACGGGCGCGAGTTCATCGCCCGGGCAACCCACACGTCGGCCCGAGGCGGCGCGATCACCCGCGCCTGCGAATTGACCACGAGAAACGAGACCCGGACGTCTCCAGGCGAGTAGTCGGACGTGCCCGGCACGAGAGCCACGCTCTCGCCCGATTTCTTCCACAGCGCCTCGATTGTTCCCGGGTCGGACGCGCCCCTCTGCGAAGGGTTCGTAGATGAGCCGCAGCCGACAGTGAGGGTGATCAGCGCAAGAACGACGAGCCAAGCGCGCACGCGCTCACTCTAGTTGCGCTCACTTTAGAACCGGCCTCCATCGTGCGGGCCGAGCGGGAAGAACTGCAGCGCGGGCAGCAGTGCCATCGCGATGAGCATCGCGAGGACCGCAACGTAGATCAACCTTGCCTTGGACACGGAATCACCTCCTTCGCGGACTAGAAGCGGACGTCTTGAAGAGCGTCCGCCGCTTTCCGGAACAGACCGTGCAGCTGACCTGTCGTCACCACGCCGGACCGCCAGGTCTCCCTGAGCGACCCACGCCGAGGCGCGGTGACTGGCGGAAGAAGTCTGGTCGTACGCTTGCTCGCCGGCGAAGAACGCCTGTTCAGCCTCGTCGAGGCGATCCTGCCCGAGCAGTGCGCGGCCGAGGACGATCTGCGCGTTTCCGATCTCGGCGAGCTCGTCCACGCGTTCGCCGAGCAGTTCCAAGGCGTAGCGAGCCTGTTCCTCGGCCTGGCCGAGCTCGCCCGCACGGAGGTGAATCTGGGCAATCCCGTTGACGGCATGCGCAGCCTCGACGTGGTTGTCCACTTCGAGCGCGATGCGCACTGCGTCCTTCAGCAACGCCACCGCCTCGTCGGGATGCCCAAGAAGGAAGTTGATGCCACCGAGGTTGTTGAGTAGCCGGCCGAGGTTGCCGCGATCCGAGAGCTCCTCGTAGGCGGCCTTCGCGCGCTCCGCATACATCCGCGCGAGCACCCAGTGACCCTCTCGGTCGGCGATGATCGATGCCTGGAAGTAAATTTCGGCGGCCGCACGCTTGTCGTTCAGGCCTTCGGCAAGCTCGAGGGCGCGCTCGACGTCTTCCCGCGCAGCCTCGAGGTCGCGGCGGCGCCGGTAGCAGCGCGACCGCCAGGCGAGGATGTTGGAGCGAAGCTGGTCGGAGGGGAGCTCGGAGCGCTCGGCGAGCTTCAGCGCCTCGTCGAAGAGACCGATCGCGGTCTGGATGCTGTTGAGCTGATAGCGCGCGACGCCCAACCGGAAGAGGACGTCCGCCCGCTCGACGTCGGAGAAGCTTTCACCCTCGCTCAGCCCGCGTGCACGCTCGAGGAGCACGAGCGCCTCGCGCAGCTCTCCACCACGGATCCGTACTGTGGCCTCACTCGACAAGGCGTGTACCTCGAGCTCGGGCATGCCGGTCGCGAGGACTGCCGAATGGATCCTTTCGAGCTCGTCGAGTGCTTCGTCGTTCCGATGCGCCTCGAGGAGCGCGTCGATGCGGGCCAGGCTCGAATCCACGCGGCTCCGCTCGTCCGTGGAGACTCCGTTGGCGAGGAAGCCCGCGTCGACCCCGAGTCGTGCTGCGATCCATTCGATCGTCTCGCGCGTCGGCCGGGTCTTGCCGCGCTCGATCTGGCTGACGTACTCCTTGGAGAACCGGTCTCCGGCCAGCTCGGTCTGAGTCAGCCCGGCGGCGACCCGGAGCTGTCGAAGCCGCTCGCCGAGACGGAGCCCGGCCTGCGCCGCGAGGGCACGTTCGATCTGAGGAGCCGCAGTCAAGTCAGACACGTCCCGTGTAGTACACGTGATACTTCACCAAACGTCAACCCTCTCAAACCGAGATCCCCTGAAAAGCGCCATATTTTGCGGGAAAATCGGTCAACCGAAGCGTAGCCCAAATCACTTCACCGAACTACTTGACATGCCCTTCAAGGGCGCCTAAAGTGGTCCGCATCTTGCATCCGAGCCAGACGCCAGGGTCGGCTGCAGGAGGCGCTTCACCAGGTAGACCCCATTAAGGACTGGCTGGGCCGCAGAGCCAAGTCCCGGGGAGACTGCCGAAAGGTGAAGTCGCCTAACGGGAATCGACCCCCGGAGCCGCAGCCGGGGGTCTTCCTTTTTCCGATCGAGATCCGCCCTGCTTCGCAGGGCATGATGATCTCGATCGGCTCGGTTCCGCGCTAGGTTAGTGAGCCTCCCGCCGGGCTCAGCCCGGCTCCGGCGGCGGATGCGTGCGGGTTGCCTCTCGGCTACTGCCTTTAATGCCTTTAAGCGCTGTTATCGCCGCGTCGACGTGGAGGGCTCGGAGAACCGGGTTGGCCGGCGATCCCGCCACGGGAGAGCTTCTTCCAGCTGGGTCGCCAGGTTCAGGATGATCGCGTCACCGCGCGGCGGGCCGACGAGTTGGACGCCGATGGGGAGCCCGCGGGAGTCTTCGCCTAGAGGGAGCGTGATGCTCGGCTGGCCGGTGCAGCCATAGGGGTACGCGAAGCTGAGCCAGTCCGAGTACTCGTCGAAGGCGGTCGCCGGATCGGCACCGAGCTCCCCGTTGAGCGGCGCGGGCCGCGTCAGAGTTGGGGTAACGAGGACATCCACGTCGTCCCAGAAGGCGACTACGACGCGGCTGTGAGCCCGGATCAGGTTGACGGCCTTCACGTAGTCGACCGCACTGAGCGACGCCGACGCTTTCACGATGTACTGGTTGAAGGGCTCGAGCAGGCTGGCATCCGAGAAGGGCAGGCCTGCGGTGTTCGCCGTGATTACGACGAGGAGCGGCGCTTTGAACGGGGTCGTGTCAGGCGCCCCCTCCCCGACCTCATGCCCGAGCTGCTCCAAGATCGCGGCGACGCTGCCTACGCAGGCGACTACCTCTGGGTCGACCTCAGCGCTGGCCGAGGTTGTGAACCTCACCCTCAGCACCCGTGGCGGCGTCAACGACTCCAGGTAGTTGCCTTCGGGCTCGGACCAGAAGGGATCGCCTGGGAGGTGACCGACCATGGCGTCGATCCCGGCAGCAGCGTCGGCAACCGTGCGGGCGAGTGCGCAGTGGGTGATCAGTCCGGCCCAGATGTCGGCCAGGAGCGGCCCATTCGAAATCATTCCCCTGGACGGCCTCAGCCCCACCACCCCGCAGCAGGACGCCGGCACACGCGTTGAGCCGCCCCCGTCGCTGCCGTGGCTCAGACCGCAAAGGCCCGCGGCGACGGCTGCGGCGGCTCCGCCGCTGGAGCCTCCGGCGTTGTGCGCCAGGTTCCAGGGGTTGTGGGTAGTGCCGTGGAAGCCGCGCTCCGTGGACGACCGGACTCCGAACTCAGAGGTCGTCGTCTTGCCCAGGATGGAGCAGCCTGACGCCTTGAGCCGGGCGACCGGGAAGTAGTCGAAGTCAAGGACGTTGTGCTCGAAAGCCCGCGAACCGAGGGTCGTCGGATATCCGGCAAGCGAGTGCAGGTCCTTGACCGAGACCGGGACACCGTGCAGTGGCCCCAATGATCCGTTGTTCTCCACCAGCTCCCGCTCCGCGGCCGCTGCCTGGTTCGAAGCCAGCTCCGGAGTGAGCAGCCAGAACGCGTTGAGGTCGCGGTTGAAGCGGTCGATCCTGTTCAGGTAGAGCTCGACGAGCTCAAGTGGGCTCACGTCCCTGCGACGGATCGCAGCGCCCTGCTCTAGCGCAGAAGCGAACGGATCCATCGCCAGATCAGCGCCGAACCGGCGTCGCGGCCTCGCGTCCTGCAGCGGTATATCTCATTCTTCCCCCTGATTGCGGCCTCAACACTATGGCGCGGCCGCCCGCACCGTTTGGCTCCTTCAGTCGCGGCTCTGTCCGACGGAGATCGGCACGTAGTTTGTCTCACCGCCATCTTCGTCGTTGACGGAGCCGCGGACCACTCCGTAGACGGTCAGGCGACCTCTGTTGACGACCGATCCAGCAACCATGCCGCGCAATTCGACTCGCGCGTCGGACTCGATCGTGAGGTCGCCGGCGACCATACCTCTCATATCGAAGGTCACACCCCGGGCGACCGAAGCGCCTCCGTCGATCATCCCGTGAAACCGGGTGTCCTCCCGAACAAACACGGGCCCGAGAACCTTGCCGTGTTCGACCTTCACTGCTCAGAGGGTAGCGAATTGCCGGAAAATTCCTAGTGGCCGGTGGCTCCGCCGCGAAGACGTTGGCGCCCGATATTGGCTCCATTCATTCCGGCGGATTCGTGCTCGCGCTCCGGTATTCGCGCCAACCGCCGAAGCGGGAGATGTCGACCGCCGTGGACGGCAGCTCAGACGCGACCCAGAAGATCCCGAGCATTTTCACGTCGTCTTCCAGTTCGACGACGCCAAGCCCCAGCCCCGCCGGCTCGTCGGCCAGCAGCCGCTCGAGGTGCTCGAAGTCGAGCTCGTAGATCTCGCCGGTGACGGACACTCCCTCACGCTCCACCGGAGTCATTCCCGGGTGAACGTCGCCGATCGAGAAAATCTGGTACCGCGGGGCGGTCCGAGCGTCCGTCACGAAACGCGCGCCCTCGAGATTGGCGTGGAGGATGTCGCCGCGCATGAGTGTCCCGTTGACGAAGAGTTGGATCGTTGACTGGATGCCGGCCTCAATCCCCTCGGCTCCCGCGGGACCCTAGTCGATCAACCGCGGCCTCAGGCGCGAGATCGCGATCCGCCACATGACCACGCCAAAGAAGAGGAGCACCCCGAGGTGGTAGAGGTCGTGGCCGGTGTCGAAGCCGAACACGGCATTTCGGACGAGCGTGACGCAGTGATAGAGCGGATTGAATTGGTCTGCAATGAAAGCCCAGCGGGGAAGTCTGTCGACAGGGAAATACGCACCGGCCAAAAGAATCAGCGGAGTCAGAACGCCGCTGATGATGTAGTTGAAATTGGCGATCGACTTCATCATCGCTGCCATCGTGACTCCGAAAGAGGCCAGGCCGAAGGCCGCGACGAAGGCGATGAGGGGCACGAGCACTATCCCCCACCCGGGCCTCAGCCCGAAGCCGATCGCAACGAGAACGGGAGCCGTCGAGTAGACGCCGGTCCGGATCGAGATCCAGAGGACCTCTGCAGTCACGAGCTCGTCGACGTTGACGGGCGTCGCGAGGAGCGCGTCATAGATCCGCTGGAACTCACGCTTGACGAAGGTGGAGAACATGCCCGGAAAAGCGGAGCTGAAGACCACGGTCGTGGCAACGACGCCCGTCGCGACGAACTGGATGTAGTCCACTCCGCGCACCTTCGAGATGAGCGCGCCGAATCCCAAACCGAAGGCGAGGAGCAAGATGATCGGCTCGACAATGGCGGAGAAGGTCGTCGAGCGCCAAGAGCGCACGAAGACAGAGATGTCGCGACTCATCAGAGCCAGAACAGCTGTCATTTCGATCCCGTGGCGGACGCGACCAGAGTCTGCAGGAAGCTCCACTTCGTCCACATCCACGAGGCGAATGGCATCGTCCGCGCTCTTGCTCTCTGCGTCTGCCTTGCGTAAGGAACGGGCTTCGAGTTCGGCCTGCTCGAGCAGTTTGCGGGATTGCTCCAAAGCGTCGGCCTGGCGCTGACTCGCGTAGGCGTCCGCAGCAAGCCGCACGTTGGCCATGTACTCGTCCGCCTCTGCCCGGACGCGCTCCGCCTGCTCTGTCTGCAGCTCCGCGTCGATCTCGGCCTGTCTCTGGATCGCCGCGGCTTCCGATCGTGCCTCCGCCAGCCTCTGCTCCGCGGCCTCTTCGGCACCCTGCAAGACTCCTGCTACACGATCCGCCGCCTCTTCAGCCGCCCGGATGATCTCGGTGATCGCGTCTTGTCCGCGTGCATCGGCTCGCGCTGCGGCGTTGGTCGGCTGCTCCCGCGCGAGCGTGCTTTCGGCCTGGGCCTCTGTTTCGACCGGCCGCTCTACCATCGACGTCCTCTCTCGCTATCCGGATCGGCGCAAGAACGTGCTCCGTCGTCAGGCCCTCGGTCATGGCCGAACCAAGCCTGGTGGCCCATCGCTGACGATCCGCTCACGTGGCTTCCTCTCCCGTCAAGAGCACGAAAGCGTCCTCGAGGTTTGCAGGGCGACGCACCCCGTCGGGGAGCGAGCCGTTTTCCTCGGCATGCATGATCGCGAGTGCCGGTCCCGTGTGGCGGGTGACGCGACCGTTGGCGGCGGCCCACTCCTCCACCTCGCGCAGGACAGGAGGCGCTCCGTAGACCTCGAGCACCTCGCGACCGGCGTTCTGAGCGATGAGCTCCTCTGGCGTTCCGCTGGCCACGACGCGACCCTTCGCCATGACCACGACGGTGTCGGCCAGACGCTCGGCCTCCTCGATGTAGTGGGTGGACATGAGCACCGTCACACCGCCGGCCCGTAGCTCGTCGATCAGCGACCAGAGCTGTTGGCGCACCTGCGGATCGAGCCCGACGGTCGGCTCGTCAAGCAGGGCGAGGCTGGGCTGGTGCACCAAGCCCCGCGCGACCAAGAGGCGCCGCCGCATGCCGCCGGATAGCGCGTACAGCTCACATCCGCACGCTCGGAGAGTCCGGCGATCGCAAGCGCGCGCTCGACAGCGGCGCCGCGTTCTTGTCGGCGGACACGGTAAAGCCGGGCGAAAACCGCGAGATTTTGTCGAGGCGTCAGCTCGATATCGAGATTGTCGATTTGCGGTACGACGCCCATTTCCGCGCGCACCTGCTTGGACTGCTCCGGCAACCGGTATCCCAGAACCTCAAGCCGACCGTCGTCGGCGATCGCCTGAGCCGTCAACATACGCATTGTCGTGGTCTTCCCGGCGCCGTTCGGCCCAAGAAGGCCGACGCAGGTGCCGGCCGCCACTTCGAGGTCTAGCCCATTAACCGCGACGATGTCGCCGAAGCGCTTGGTCACACCCTGCAATTTGATCGCTGCTGCAAACATGCTGCAATTGCACGGCCGATCTACCGCAGAGATGGGATTTGGTTTCTCCGAATTCTAGTCCTCTCGCGGCTTTGGCGCTACGCCGCGAGTCAAGTAGGATCAAAAGTGATTCGTCGGGATGGTCAAGACCGGCGAGCTCCGAAACCGTCAGAGACCGTGTAAGTGCCTGGTCAGCCCCTGATCGAACGCGTGATTGTCCATCGCGACGGATTTCAGGATCCGGTCACGCTGATGGAGGCATCAAACGAGGTGCGCTCGCACGAGGGCGTCGCGCATGTGGCCGTCGGCATGGCTGATCCGCTCAGCCTCGTCATCATCACGGGCGGCACGGCTATGACCTCGACAGCAACTCGGACGTGGGTCCGAATGACCTCGTGATCGCCGTGCGGGCAGAGAGCGAGAAGGCCGCCGACGCCGCCGTCGCCGCCATAAAACGGCATCTGGCCGAACGCGGCGGCGGGCGTGAGGTGGCCGAGGTCGGTCCCTATAAGTACGCGGCCGAATTGAAAGGCCAAGAAAGGATCGGGCGGATCGAGTGGCGCTCGGCGCCGGCGAGCCGCGACGCCGCTCTCACCAAGCTCGACGCGCAGGCCGACCGGATCGCCGACGCCAACGACGCAGCAGTCCAGCGGATGCAGGAGGCGCGACCACTCGTCGTCGGCGTCGGCATCGCCGGCGAGGTCCTCCCGGAGATGACCACGCGCACATTTCTCCACGCCGGGCCGCCGATCGACTGGCCCGAGATGTCAGGCCCGCTGCGCGGCGCGATCATCGGTGCGGCCCTCTTCGAAGGCCTCGCCTCCGATCCCGAAGACGCCGTCCGCAAGGCCGAGCGCGGCGACTTCGAATTCGGCCCCGGCCACGAGCGCGGCGCCCTCGGGCCGATGGCGGGTGTCATCAGCCACTCGATGCCGGTCTGGATCGTCGAGAACGTCACCCACGGCAACCGAGCTCACTGCACGTTCAGTGAAGGGTTGGGCGGGCCCTTCCGATTCGGTGCCTTCGATGATTCCGTGATCGAGCGCCTCCACTGGATCCGCTCCGTCCTCGCCCCCATCGTCGCCTCGGCCCTCGAACGGCTTCCCCAGCCGCTCGACCTGCGAGCGACGACCGCCCAGGCACTGGAGATGGGGGACGAGGTACACAATCGGCCTGTCGCCGGGTCGTCGCTCCTCTTCCGCGCACTGGCACCAGCGCTCCTCGAGACCGGCGGGCCGTCAGCTGACGTCGTGGAGGTCGCCCGCTACTTGGCCGCCGACACCTTCTCCTACCTGAATCTGAGCATGGTCAGCGGCAAGGCGACCGCCGACGCGGCAGCCGGCATCGACCACTCGACGATCGTCACCGCCATGGCCCGCAACGGCACCGAATTCGGTTTGCGGGTCAGCGGCACGGGTTCGCGCTGGTTCACCGCTCCGAGCAGTGAGATCCGGGGGCTCTACCTCCCCGGCTACAGCCAAGAAGACGCGAACCGCGACATGGGCGACAGCACGATTACCGAGACGATCGGCCTCGGAGGTTTCTCGTGGGCTGCGGCGCCGGCGATCATCCACTTTGCGGGAATTGCCGCCGACGATGCTCTGCGAGCCTCCCTGGCGATGTACGAGATCACCTGGTCGGAAAGCATCAACTATCGAATCCCCGCGCTCGGCTACCGAGGCAGCCCCCTGGGGATCGATTGTCGCAAGGTCGTCGAGACGGGAATTCTGCCCGTGGCCGACACAGGAGTCGCGCATCGAGAAGCCGGCATCGGCATCATCGGAGGGGGCGTCGTCAGGCCGCCGATGGAGCCGTTCTCCGCCGCGGTGAGAGCGATCGGTGAGACCCTGTGAGCGAGCGCGCGCTCATTCGCCGGGGCGCCTACCACGATCCTTTCACGTTGATGGAGGCGGCAAGCAAAGCGCGATCGTGCGACGGGGTCACGCACGCCGCGGTCGCCATGGCTGATCCGCTCAACCTCGTCATCATCACGGGGCGGCGCCGGCTATGACCTCGACAGCAACTCGGACGTGGGTCCGAATGACCTCGTGATCGCCGTGCGGGCAGAGAGCGAGAAGGCCGCCGACGCGGCGGTCGCCGTGATCGAACAGCACTTGGCCGAACGCGGCGGCGAGCGTGAGGTGGCCGAGGTCGGTCCGTACCGGTTCGCGCGTGAGCGCGACCAGCAGAACGGTCCCGGCATCGAGCGGATCGAGGGGCGCTCGGCGCCGGCGAGCCGCGACGCCGCTCTCACCAAGCTCGACGCGCAGGCCGACCGGATCGCCGACGCCAACGACGCAGCAGTCCAGCGGATGCAGGAGGCGCGACCACTCGTCGTCGGCGTCGGCATCGCCGGCAAGGTCCTCCCGGAGATGACCACGCGCACATTTCTCCACGCCGGGCCGCCGATCGACTGGCCCGAGATGTCCAGGCCCGCTGCGCGGCGCGATCATCGGTGCGGCCCTCTTCGAAGGCCTCGCCTCCGATCCCGAAGACGCCGTCCGCAAGGCCAAGCACGGCGACTTCGAGTTCGGCCCCGGCCACGAGCGCGGCGCCCTCGGACCGATGGTAGGTGTGATCAGCCACTCGATGCCGGTGTGGATCGTCGAGAACGTCACCCACGGCAACCGAGCTCACTGCAACTTCAGCGAAGGCTACGGAGAGGTGCTGCGGTTCGGAGCCTTCAGTCCAACCGTGATCGAGCACCTCCGCTGGATGGGCTGCCCGTCCTCGCCCCCATCGTCGCCTCGGCGCTCGAACGTCTGCCCCAGCCGCTCGACCTCCGAGCAATCAACGCCGACGCCGTCGAGATGGGTGACGAAGTGCACAACCGCAACCGCGCTGGTACCTCACTTGTCGTCCGGGCGCTTGCACCGGTTCTTGTCGAGGCCGATGAGCCATCGGCCGACGTCGCGGAAGTGGCGCGCTTCATCGGCGTCAACGATTACTTCTATTTGAACCTGAGCATGGCGAGCGGAAAGGCGACGGCGGACGCTGCAGCCGGCATCGACCACTCGACGATCGTCACCGCCATGGCCCGCAACGGCACCGAGTTCGGCTTACGCATGAGCCACACCGGCGACCGCTGGTTCACCGCTCCGAGCGGTGAGATCCGGGGGCTGTACCGCCCGGGGTACAGCGCGGGCGATGCCAATCGGGACGTCGGCGACAGCACGATCACGGAAACGATTGGGCTCGGCGGCTTCGTGATGGCGGCGGCGCCGGCGATCAGCCACTTTGCAGGGATCAGCGCCGAAGAGGCGTTGAGGGCCACGCTTTCGATGTACGAGATCACGTGGTCGGAGAGCGTCAACTATCGAATCCCCGCGCTCGGCTACCGGGGCAGCCCCCTTGGGATCGATTGTCGCAAGGTCGTCGACACCGGCAT
Source organism: uncultured Actinomycetes bacterium (assembly GCA_963759365.1). GTDB lineage: Bacteria > Actinomycetota > Thermoleophilia > Gaiellales > Gaiellaceae > 3-1-20CM-4-69-9. The sequence goes on along the minus strand of CAVWYX010000002.1, from coordinate 255,711 downwards.
CGCCCCGATCGTCAATACGGGGATCGCACACAAGGAGGCAGGCGTGGGCGTCATCGGCGGCGGGATTGTCAGGCTCTCGACGGAGCCCTTTGCCGCAGCGATCCGGGCGCTTGCGGACGCGGACTGAGCGAGCTCAGACCTCGAGCCTGACTCAGCGGCGACGGCGCCGGCATGGCTCATTCATCGGCGGCCTTCACCGGTCGACGGTAACGTCCTTTCCACCACGCTGCGTCGCGGCTTCCCTGGAGCTGCCAACCTTCCCAGGCTAGACGTTGAACGAGGACGTTGTGCGCAGCAAGGAAGACGCGGTCCCTCGGCAGCATGTCGTCCCTCGGCAAGCGGAACATCGGCGACGTTGCGGCCAAACGATCCTTCCCTTCGCGCCCGACCGCGCAGGCCCGGAACTCACCATCTCCGTCGCTGCGCCACAGCGCGATCTCGCATGTCTCCCACGCAGCCTTTCTTCCCACCACCCCGAGAAGGATCAAGACGCCAAACGTGGCAGCGACAAGGCCGGCCCCACCGGCAAGAGTCGCGACGGTGAGCACCACAGGAAACGTGTCCCCGGCGCGCTCGGCGTCTGCAGCTAGTGGGACCGATTGTGGCGAGGTCGGAGGCGCCGTAGCGGAAGCTGCCCCGGGACCATTGTCCGGCGGGTCGCTAGCGGGCGCTCCGGCTGTCGAGAACTCCGTGTGGTCCGCACCGAGGGCTTGGCAGACTGAAGCGCAAGCGGCCGCTCGCGCTTCAGGGGAGCAGTAACCCGCGAGGACGGCCCGGAACCGGACGAGCCCCGCGCCACGAAGGAAGGCTTCGCTGCCGTGGCAGGCTTGAGGGTGGTCTTCGCAGGCGGCGCGGTCTTCGCAGGAGGCGCGGTCTTTGCGGTCGTCACAGCTGAAGGCTGCGCGGCCGGAGTCGCTCGCGCGGAGCTGGTTGGCGCTGCTGCGGCGTCGGGAGCGGGGGTCGGCGCGGATGCAGGGGCGGCAGGGGGTGGAGTCTGGGCAGTCGTCGCCGCGGCCGTGGTCGTCTGGCCGGGCGCTGGAAGCGCCACCACAACGGTTATGAAAGGCGTCGTCAGCCCCACGCTCGTGGGGGTGACCGTGGGGAGCGGGAGCGTGACAGTCGGTACGGCGATGACCGCTCCGTCGGCGGAACCGACGACCAGCCGTGACGCCGAGAAACCCGCAGCGCCAGAGCAGGCGAGCCCCACACAGGTGACGGCGACGGCACGCCGAGGGAAGAACCGCAACACCGTGCCTTTGATCGACTCCTGCACGTTCACTGTCCAAGCGCCGCTTGATCGAACATGTGCCGTTGCCCCCTCGAGGCCGGCGGAAAAGGATGAGTCGCTCGTATCCCCCTAACGCTGCGAGCCGAGTCTTGAGTCTCGCGCTCCCGTCTGAGTTCGTCAAGTCGAGGAGCCGCTATCGCGGCGACCGGCGGGGCATCGAAGAGACAGGAGTTTCCTCGAACCCAGGAAAACGGTTCATTGACGGACCGGCGCAGGCGTGAGATGCTCTTTCTTCTACTCTTCTGCGGCTTTCGCTGGGAGAGGAGGCGATTGCATGGCATGGTTGAGGCCTCTCGCGATCGCTGTTCTGGTTCTGGTTTCACTGATGTCCGCGCTCTTCGCTCGAGCCGGCGAGCCCCTCACCGCGTCGCCGAAGGCCGATCCTCCACCCGGCGTGGCCGCGTGCCTGGCGCTGGCACCGGCACAGCGGGGCGACTGTTTCCGCACGATGTCCGCCCGGCCGCCCGGCGCGGGCGTTCCGATCAGGGTGGCCGCCTGCCTGGCCGTCCCCGTGGGCCAGCAACGAACGAACTGCTTCCGAAACCTCGCTCCGCCCGCCGTCGCGAAGTGCCTCGGCCTGCCGACGCGCACGGAGCGCGCCGGCTGCTTCCGGAAGCTGGTCCCGTCACGAGTCGCGGCATGCCTGGCGCTGTCGACGCGTCAGCAGCGATCGAGTTGCTTGAGGAAGCTCCGCCGGCCCTAACGCCTCGACAGGATCTCAGGGCTTTTCGGAGCCGGCGCGCCCGATAGTTGATGTCGAGACGGCCGCTGGACCGTCAGGTCTGCCTACCGGACGGCCGCCGTCCAGGACCTGCTCGAGGTAGCTCGTGTGAACGTCACCGGCTCGGAACTTCGCGTCGTCCAGCAGGCGTAGATGCAGAGGCACGCTTGTCTTGATCCCATCGATCTCGAGCTCTTCCAGCGCGCGGCGGCCGCGCGAGATCGCCTCCTCACGCGTGGGAGCCCAGACGATCAGCTTGCAGACCAACGAGTCGTAGAACGGGACCACGGTATAGCCGGCGTAGAGTGCGGTATCCACACGAACCCCCGGCCCGCCGGGTAGCGTCAGGCCCACGACCCGGCCGGGCGACGGAAAGAAGTCATTGTCCGGATCCTCGGCGTTGATCCGGAACTCGATCGAGTTGCCGCTCAGCGCGACGTCCGCCTGAGACAGCACGAGCTTCTCCCCCGCTGCAACCAGCAGCTGGCTTCTGACCAGGTCGAGTCCGGTGATCATCTCCGTGACAGCGTGCTCGACCTGCAGGCGGGCGTTCATCTCGATGAAGTAGAAGTTCTCCTGCTGGTCGAGAAGGAATTCGACCGTGCCTGCGTTCGTGTAGCCGCCGGCTCGGGCGAGTCGGACGGCCGACTCGCAGATCGCCCGTTGCGTCTCGGGGCGTATTGCCGGGGACGGTCCTTCTTCGAGGATCTTCTGCCTTCGCCGCTGCAGAGAGCACTCGCGCTCGTACAAGTGGATGACATTGCCGTGCTCGTCGCAGAGAATCTGCACTTCCACGTGGCGCGGATCCTCGAGAAACTTCTCGAGATAGAGCGACCCATCTCCAAAGGCCGACTCCGCCTCTCTCTCCGCCATGGCGACGGCCTGCTTCAGTTCGTCGCTGTCTTGCGCAACCCGGATCCCTCGTCCACCTCCGCCGGCGACCGCTTTGATCATCACCGGATAACCGACGTCTTCGCCCGCAGCTAGCAACTCGCTCCTCCCGGCGGCGCGGTCGGTACCCGGCACCGTAGGGACGCCCGCCTCACGAGCAAGACTCCGAGCTGTGGACTTGTCGCCCATCTGTTCGATTGCGAGTGCAGAAGGACCGATGAACGTGATCTGGGCCGATTCGCAGGCGGCCGCGAAGCGTCCGCTCTCCGAGAGGAATCCGTATCCCGGATGGATCGCGTCGGCTTCGGTCTCCCTCGCCGCAGCCAGGACCGCGTCAATGTTCAGATAGCTGTGTCGCGCGGCGGCCTTCCCAATGCAAACCGACTCGTCCGCTCGTCGTACGTGAAGAGCCGCCTCGTCCGCCTCCGAATAAACCGCCACAGTGGGAAGGTCCAGTTCGCGGCACGCGCGGATGACTCGCAGGCGATTTCGCCTCGGTTCGCGATCAGAACCTTCCTCATCTGGAGCGTGCGAACGGGTCGCCTCGTCGCTCAGCACCATGAGCGGCTGGCCGGCGTCGACCGGATCACCGTCTTCGACGAGGAAGCGATCGACGAGGCCCTCGCTCGTGGCCGTAACCTCACTGAACGTCTTCATGATCTCGACGAGTCCCACGACGTCACCGGGCCGCACCCGCTCGCCCTCCCTCACGAACGGACCCTCCTCCGGCGAGCGTGCGCGGTAGAAGGTGCCGGGGAGGGGTGAGTTGATGGTGTTTTCGTCCAAGCTCTCGACGAGGGCCGTGTGCTGGAGGCCGGGTATTTAATAACGTGCTCAGCGGACGAGCTCAGATCGGATCTCGGCCAGTTGCCGCCGTCGCTCCTGGCGCGCAATCAACGCTTCCTCGAGGGAGACGGAACGGAAACTCGTCGTGTCGTGGCTTTTGCTCTGCGCCACGCGGTCGAGATCGGCACTGATGACCGTACCCACGCTCGCGTGTTTCCACCCGTTACTCCGTCTCTCATCAGAACGATGGGCTCGACGCCGCCCGGGATCTGAATCACGCCGAAGGGGTAGTTGAGGGAGCACGTGTTCCAAGGTGCGTCTCCGACGCCGAAGGGCACTTCGTCTCGCGGCAAGAACTCCAGCTCCACGCCTCGGTAGCGGTAGCCGACGCGATCGGCATCCGTCGTCACGGTCCAGTCGGCGCCGAGAAAGGCCCTCAGGCTCTCGTCGGTGAGGCGGTGGCTGTAAAGGCCCACGATGATGCGCACCTCGGTCTTCTTGGAGAAGCTCGACCGATGCCTCTCGTCGAGTCGAACGCCGAGTCGGCTCGCGGACGAGGCCGGGGCCTCGCCGACTGGGAGCTGGTCTCCTTGTCTGAGTGCGCGGCCCTCGTGGCCGCCGAGCGAGACTCGCGCGTATGTGGACTTACTCCCGAGCACCTCCGGCACGTCGATGCCGCCGGCGACTGCGACGTAAGTGCGTGCCCCCCCGCGCAGGTGGTCGAAGGCGAGGGTTTGGCCGGCCTTGACCTCGAACGCCTCCCACATCGGGTGCGGCTCGCCATCGACGTTGGGCGGCATCTCGGCGCCGGTTACCGCGACCATCCGATCGTCGCCGAAACGCAACTGCGGCCCCAGGTAGGTCGTCTCGAGGCCGGCGGCGTTCTCATCGTTGCCGACGAGAAGATTCCCAACCCGAAACGAGAAGTCGTCCATCGCGCCCGATGGCGGGAAGCCGAGGTTGTAGAGGCCGTAGCGCCCTCGGTCCTGGACGGTGGTCATCAGCCCCGGGTGCAGTACCTCAATTCGCATAGAGCTTCTCCAGCAGCTCGTCGTTGTAGTGCCACGGGTCCTCGAAGAGCCTGCGGGGCTCGAAGTCGACCTCGCGAATGCGATAGCGGAACGTCCCGGCCTCCACCTGCTTCCGAATGGCGTCGAACTCTTCGCGGTCGATCGACCGGTACCGGAAGATGTCGCCGGTCCGCGTGAACACCGGCGCGTCCTCGAAGTCGGGCAGCTTCTGCTGTGGCTCGAAGATCGGGGCGGGGGCCATCCCGATGAGCTGGTAGCCGCCGGGGCCGGGAGAGGGGTAGATCGCCGCGAAGCATCCGCCGTGCGACATGGCACGCTCGGGAGTGGTCGTGCGCGGCCGGATATACGTCGGCGCGACGATTGCCTCGTCGCGCGGGACCATCGCCGCAGACCAGTAACACGCCGGCGTAAATCCGACACCCATCACGAGGTAAGGCGGGGCGCTGTAAGCGGTGACGAGATCCGCGACTGTCGCGAAGCCGTTGATCTTCGCCATGTACTCGAGGTCTGTGCTGGCCGGATCCTGGTGGCGGTCGCGATAACCCATCAGGCACTCCGTGCTCCACGGGTCGTCGTAGTGGATCGGGACGTCGACGACCCGCGCGCCGAAATGGAAGTCTGCCGGGTCGCCGAGGTTCGCCTCGATCGACTTCAGCTCCGCGATCAAGTCGTCGGGCCCGAGCTCGTCCGGGTCGAAGTGGATCAGGTACGACGTGCTGTTCGGACAGAGGTCGATGATCCCCGGCAGGCTTTCGTCCTCGAGCACTCGAAGGATGGCGCGGCCCTTGAAATTCGCCCGGAAGCTCATCTCCTCGCTGAGCTCGACGAGACGAACCCGTCGCCTCCGTACGAGTAACGGGCCTCGGGAAGGTCCGACTCCTCGATCCTTCCCGAGGCCGTCGTCGGGCGCGTTAGGGGAATCGTCCTTTGGCCCATTAGCCCGGGATCTTTCCCGTCACCCCGGAGACCAGGTAGTTGGTGTTCTCGAGCGCGGTCGCGCTGGGCGTTACACCGGCAGGGATGCGCACTTTCCCGGACTGGTCCCTGACCGGGCCGGTGAACGGCTTCGCTTCCCGCTCTTGAGACCCTTGTATGTCGCCGTCACCTTCTTCCGGATCTTGGGAGTCGCCGCGGCGCCGAAGGGGGCGAGCTTGATCACTCCTTGTTTTACGCCGGCGCGATAGCGGCCGGCGTAGGGGCTCCCCTTGAACTTCCCGGCCTGGATCGTCTTGACCATCTTGACGTAGAGGGGCCCCCAGTTCCATACGGACGCAGTGAGCCAACCCTTCGGTGCGAACTTGGAGGCGTCGACGTGGTAGCCGGTCTTCATCACGTGTCCACGCTCCGCAGTCTGCACGATCGTCTTCGTACAGTCCTGGTGCTGCTCGAGCACGTCCGCACCCTGATCGATCAGTGAGTTCGCCGCCTCGGCCTGTTTACCGGGATCGCACCAGCTGCCGGTGAAGACCAGGTCGTCTTGGCCTTCGGGTTGACCGACCGGGCGCCGACTCGAAGGCGTTGATGTTCAGGAGCGTCTGAGCGATCGGGAAGGCGACGATGTAACCGAGCTTGTTCTTCTTCGTGGCCATGCCCGCGGCCTGACCGACCGCATACTCGTTTGGTAGATCGTGCCGAAGTACGTCCCCAGGTTCTTCGCGGTCTTCAGGCCCCCCTGATGGAGAAAGATCACGTCCGGATGGCGTTCCGCGACGTTCAGCGCCGGATCGAGATGACCGAGCTCGTCGGGAAGATGATGGTTGCGCCGTCGCGGATCATCTTCTCCATCACGCGCTCGGCCTCCGAGGTCTCCGGAACGTTCTCGGCTTGAAGGAGCTTCACGTTCGGCATCGCCTTCTTGATCGCCAGCGAGCCTTCGTAAGCGGCCTGGTTGTAGCCGTAGTCGTTCTTCGGCCCCACATACAGGAAGCCGATGGTCAACTGCTTCTTGCTGCTGCCGCCGAACCCCGCGACGATTGCCAAGATCACGAGGGCGACGAAGACCACAATCACGTTTCTCCTCATCACAAACTCCTTCCTGTTCTGCACCGACAACGCTTCAGGCACCGGCGGTCCCGAAGATCGCGCGAATCTCGCCCGGCGCCCGCTGGACGCGACCGCGACTTGCCACGACGAGGATGGCCAGCGTCAGGACATACGGCGTCATTTGCAGCAAGAACGGGGAGATGTTCACCCCGTGCGCCTGCAGCTGCAGCTGGAGGGAGAGCGCCCCTCCGTAGACCAAGGCGCCGAGCGTCGCCTTGAGCGGGTTCCACGCCGCAAAGATCACCAGTGCCACAGCCACGAACCCCCGACCCTGGGTGACGTTCTCGGCCCAGTTGAGGGTGTACGCAAGCACGAGCTGCGCACCACCGATTGCGGCCAGCGCTCCCCCGGCCATGACCGCCAGGTAGCGCACTACGGTGGGCGAGTATCCATAGGCGAAGGAGACGTCTCCGCGTTCGCCGGTGGCGCGGACGATGAGTCCCCAGCGGGTCTGAAAGAGAAAGAGCCACAGGACGGACCGAGCAGAAGGCCGCAGTACGTCAGGATGTCGTGTTCGAAGAGCACGGGCCCCAGGAAGGGCACGTCCGAGAGGAGCGGTACCGCCACCGCGTTCAGCGGGTGGACCGATTGCGCGACGTAGGTGCTGCCAAGTCCCGCGGTCACGCCGAGGGCGAGAAATGTGATCGCGAGGCCGGTCGCCAGCTGGTTCGTCCTGCGTGTGACCACAAAGAAGGCGAAGAGGAAGCCCATGAGGATGCCGGAGCCCGCGGCAGCGACGACGCCGAGCCACGGGTTGCCGGTGCTCACGGTCACGGCGAACGAGGTCAGCGCGCCCGTCAGCATGGAGCCCTCGGTCCCGAGGTTGATCACACCCGAGCGCTCCGCAAGGACCTCCCCCTCGGTGGCGAAGAGGACTGCGCTGCTCGAGCGGACGGCGCCGATGAGAACATCCTCGACGAACATCAGCCCTCCGTTCTCCGGACCCCTCCGCGGAGGCCCAGCACGGCGAGAACGACGACCGCCATCAGGATGTAGACCGAAGTCGAGGGCAGGTTGTGATCGATCTGCAGCGAGTCTCCCGCGATCGAGATCGCTGCAAGCAGCAGCGCGGCGCCGACGATTCCGAGCGGACGGTGACCGACGAGCCAGCTCGCGAGGAAGCCGATGAAACCGAAACCGACGCCGATATCCGGCCTGAGGCGGCCCTCGATACCCGTCAGCTCGATCGCGCCGCCCAAGCCCGCGAGCGCTCCCCCGGCCAGGAGTGCGACGAAGATCAGGCGCCGGACATGGATGCCGCTGCGGCGCGCAGCTTCCGGATTGCCGCCGACGACGCGCGCCCGGAAACCCCAGCGCGTGTGGTCGAGGATCAGCCACACGACGACAGCGGTCACGAGCGCGATTGGAATGCCTAGGTGGAGTTGTGTCAGCCCGTAGACCGGCAGCCGCGCACTGCTTTCGAACTCAGCGGTCTGCGGCAGGTTCGAGTAGTTCGCCGGATCTTTCCATGGCCCGAACACGAGGTACCCGAGCATGAGCGGTGCCACGAAATTCAGCAGCAGGGTCGAGAGCGCCTCGTTCAGGTTGAAGAAGACCCGAAGAACGGCGGCGATGCCGGCCCAGAGGAGCCCGCCGAGCGCGCCGAGCACGGCGAGCAGCGGCAAGAGCACCGGCGCCGTCAGCTTGTCGTCGAGATAAAGCGCGCCGGCGGTCGCGAGCATCATGCCGCCCCAGAACTGGCCCTGTCCACCGATGTTCACGAGACCGGCACGGGCCGGCACCGCAACGGCAAGGCCGGTGAAGACGAACGGGGTCGCGCGGATGAGCGTGTCCTGGAGAGACACGGTGAAGATTTGGGCTACGAGGACGAACCCGCCGATGAAGAGGAGCGCCCAGCCGCCGACCTCGAGAACCTCTGATCTGGGTATGCGCCGAATCCAGTTCGTCTCGTGGCGGACGGCGATCACGCCGCCCTCCCGAGCATGAGACTGCCGACCTCGTGACGGGTCGTCGCGTTTGGATCGAGCGAGGCAACCGCTCGCCCGGCGTGCAGCACGACGATGCGGTCGCTCAGGAGGAAGAGCTCGTCGAGGTCCTCCGACATGAGCAGCACGCCGGCCCCGATCCCCGCGCGGGACAGGAGCAGTTCCTGCGTGGCGAGGACGCTCGCGAGATCGAGGCCGCGAGAGGGATAGGCGGCAAGGATGAACCCCGGATCGCTCGCCAGGGCACGAACGAGCATGACGCGCTGGACGTTGCCCCCGGAGAGCGTCACCAACTGGCGGTTTCCGGCGGGAAGCTTCAGGATGCGGGCCTCCGGGAGGGCCTCGACACGGCGCGCAAGCGCCTTCCAGTCGTAGCCCATACGACGCCTGGGCACCTCGAGGCGGGAAAGCGCCATGTGCTGGGTCACCGACAAGCCGGGCACGAGATCAGTACCCAGAGGATCCTCCGAGATGCCGGCTGCACCCGCGGCGAGGGCGTGGCCGGCACCGCCCCCGGTAATGTCGCCGCCGAGCACCTCGATTCGCCCCGAACGGACTTTGCGAAGGCCGAGGATCGCCTCGGCGAGCTCGCGCTGACCACTGCCCGAGATGCCGGCGACGCCGACGACCTCTCCGCGGCCGACGGTCAGGCTCACGCCGCGGACAGCTAGGTGGCCGCGCTCTCCTTCGACGTCGATCTCCTCGGCGTTCAGGGCCGGCCCTCGCTCGCGTACGACGGCCGGCGGCTGCGTTCGGGAACGCAGCTGCGGAAGGTGGTGTCCCACGACGGCCTCGACCAGCGAGGCATCGTCGATCGCGGCCACATCGTCCACCTGCGCTTGGACAACTCCGCCGCGCAAAACAGTGACACGGTCGGCCATGGCGCGCACGTCCGCGAGCTTGTGAGTGATCACGATGAGGGCGAGCCCCTCGTTGCGGAGCTCGTGCACGACGGAGGCAAGACCTTCGATCTCTTGGGGCGCAAGCAGGCTCGTCGGCTCGTCGAGCAGCATGATTCTCGCGCCGCTGAGCAGCAGCTTGAGAATCTCAACCTGCTGGCGCTCGCCCATCGAGAGGTCGCGGACCATTGCCCGCGGGTTGACTCTGAGCGCGTAGCGCTCGGCCACCTCAGCGATCCGCGCCGTCACATCGCCCCTGCGAAGCCGCAGGCCGCCGTGAGGGAGCGCCAGTGCGACGTTCTCGAGCACCGAAAGGGCCGGAACGAGCCGGAAGTCCTGGAAGACCAGCCCGATCCCGAGTGCCCGCGCTTTCGCAGGCGAGTCGATGACCACCTCCTGACCGTCCCGGAGGATCGACCCCTCGTCCGGCGTGTGCACGCCGTAGAGCGTCTTCGCCAGGACTGACTTCCCGGCGCCGTTCTCGCCGAGAATTGCGTGCACCTCACGCGCCCAAAGCGTCAGGTCGATGCCGTCGTTCGCCTGCACGTCTCCGAAGCGCTTCGAGAGACCGCGCGCTTCGAGCGGAGCCGGCTCGCGAGCCGACTCGGTGGCCGCCGCAGAAGCCGGGCTTTCAAGTTCCCGCTTCCTCATGAAGTTCGGCCTCCTACCGACACTGTCTTACGCCCGAGTTGGATCTGAATCCCACCCAAGGCGTCACGCAACTTGCCCCGCTCTACCACCTCCCCTCAGGAAGATCGTTCCGGTACCTGAGCTCACGCTCTAGCCTCCGACCGTGCTCACTCGAGTGGAAATCTGGCTGTTCTGCGACACCGTGGCCGTGTTGTTCGAGCCACCGCTCTGCGTGACTTCGGCGACGCTCGTCTGTACGCACTGATGCTCGGCTGTCGCCGCGTTGCAGGCGCCCTGGCCGGAGATCTGATTCACCTGCGACACGGTCGCCGTGTTGTTCGAGCCGCCGCTCTGCGTGACTTCGGCGACGTTCGTCTGCTCGCACTGATGCTCGGCCGTGTCCGCGTTGCATGCGTCCCGGCCGGAGATCTGGTTCACCTGCGAAACAGTCGCCGTGTTGTTCGTGCCGCTCTGCGTGATCTCGGCGTCGTTTGCCTGCTCGCACTGGTGCTCGGCCGTCGCCGCGTTGCAGACGCCTTCACGGAGATCTGGTTGCTCTGCGACACCGCCGCCTCGTTGCCCGCCCCGCCGCTTTGCGCGACCTCGGCGACGTTTGCCTGCTCGCACTGATGCTCAGCCGTCGCCGCATTGCAAACACCAGACGCGTTGTCCCCGCCGCCAGCACCACCCGCGTCACCGGCCACACTGTCACGACCGGAGATCTGGTTCACCTGCGACACCATCCCCTCGTTCCCCAGCCCGTCGCTTTGCGCGACCTCGGCGACGTTTGCCTGCTCGCACTGATGCTCAGCCGTCGCCGCATTGCAAACACCAGCGGCGTTGTTCCCGCCGCCACCACCGCCCGCGTCACCGGCCACACTGTCACGACCAGAGATCTGGTTTATCTGCGACACCATCGCTGCGCCGGCACTGAGCGCGACGTTTGCCTGCTCGCACTGATGCTCAGCTGTCGCCGCATTGCAAACACCAGCGGCGTTGTTCCCGCCGCCACCACCGCCCGCGTCACCGGCCACACTGTCACGACCAGAGATCTGGTTCAGCTGCGACACCATCCCCGTGTCAGCACCGAGCGCGACGTTCGCCTGTACGCACTGACTCTCGGCCGTCGCCGCATTGCAAACACCAGCGGCGTTATTTCCGTCCCCCCCTTCCGCCCCCCCGGCCACACTGTCGCGGCCCGAAATCTGGTTCACCTGCGACACCATCCCCGCCTCAGCAACGAGCCCGACGTTCGCCTGCAGGCACTGGTGCTCCGCCGTCGCCGCGTTGCAAACACCGGAGGCGTTATCCCCAGAAGCGGCGCTTGCCTCACCGGCGACACTGTCGCGGCCGGAGATCTGGTTCAGCTGCGACACAATTCCCGCCTCAGCAACGAGCCCAAAGTTCGCCTGTAAGCACTGGCGCTCAGCCGTAGCCGCATTGCAAACACCAGCGGCGTTATTTCCGCCCCCCCCGTCCGCCCCCCCGGCCGCACTGTCGCGGCCCGAAATCTCGTTCACCTGCTCAATCTGGCTGCTGCCGCTCGAGCGGCTGATTTCGCGCACCCTCGCGAACTGGTTTGCGCTCGGCACACCTCCGAACCAGACCGTGAGCATCCTCGAAGAGATAGCGCCGGCCGACCGCTTCACCGCCGGCACTGGCGGGTGCGTATCCGCCAGCGCGTTGGTCGCTCCTAAGACAACGGCGAATACCAGACCGAAGGCCACTGGCCGGAGTAGCAAAAAACGGCCCTTCGTCCTCATGCATTTCCCACTGTCGGTCGTGCTCTGCCTGGCCCGGCCAGGGGCGCGAAGATCCAGCTAGGAAGTCGGAGACCCAGGCTGCAATCTCGGGAGCTTCCACCCGGCGTCTTGGCGCAGATCTCAGTATGGGGTTTCATAACTCCAATAACAAGACGTGGCGGTCAACGCGCGGCGGGACGCAACCTGCATGGAGATAAAGCCAGGCGGAAACGGCGCGCCTTGTGCCCGGCCTTTCGAAGTCGTACGCTGTCTGCGCTGTCCCGTTTCTGCGGTGCGGGTCGCATGGAGGTTCGATGGCGAAAGTCCGCACCGAGAAGCCGGGCCGCTCCCCAAGGGGACCGGAGGTCGATGCCGCAGGTGCCGACCGCTCCGTAGGTTCGCTTTCCGCGAGCACCCGATCCGATTCCCATGGCGTTCAATGCGATCGAAGACCGGCACGTGCCACCGTCGCCGTACACAGCAATTCGAAGCGGAAACAGCCGTCGGGTTTCACGCGGCGTGGACTCTTCCCCTGGTCAACGCAGTCGGAAAAGCGGCAGAGGAGATGAGGAAAGTGAAGCTGAAGTGGATCGCGATCTTGGGGTTGTTCGTGCTTGGGGCGACCATAACGGTGCCCGTAGCACAAGCGAACCCGCCCTTCCCATCCGCTACCTACACAGGCACGACGTCGCAGGGGGGCTCGATCGTCCTCGTCGTTAACAGCGCCGGCAACGCCCTGGCCGCGGGGTCGTATATCGACTTCCAGTGCGGAGCCAATCCCCTTACTCGGCACTACTTGGACGGAGCGTTGCTCAACATTCCCGCGGGCGTGACAAACACCCTGGGAACAGAGGTGAGGAACTCAAACGGATCGACAACACCCGGCTTTGAGGGTGGCACGCTCAGCTGGCGCTTCTTCGGCCGCTTCTTCGCCCAGGCCGGCGCACCTCCGGCCGGCGGAGGAGGCCAAACGCAGCCGCCTGGCAACCTGGCAACCGGGGACTTCTCGGGGCGAAACGTCACGGGCATACCGGGCGGCGTGGGCTTCTGCTCGTTCCGCGCGACCTGGAACGTCGCCATGACTGGGTAGGTCGACTGCGTTGTTTAAGAGCTAAGCCCCGACCGCCGGCTCTGCGGCGCCGTGCGGCTTATGGGCGACTTGACGGATCGTCAGGACTGCGATGACCGCACCGATCAAGACCAGGCCGGCTCCAACGTGGACCGCCAGGTGATAACCCTCGACGAATTGCGCGGCGTAACGCGGATCCGCCGGGCTGCTCGCTGTCAGCTTGGTCGCGACGAGCGCGCCCATGACCGCGATCCCGAGCGAGCCGCCGACCTGGCGCATGCTGTTGATCACCGCCGATCCGACCCCGGCCTTGTCGATGGGACCGAGCCCATTGCGGCGGCGGTCGTCGGCGCCATCGTGATCGCCATCCCGAATCCGCCGACGAGGAGGCCGGGAAGGATCGCCCACCACGCGAATCCGCGTCGAGCGCGGCCGAACAGCAGCAGCGAGACGGTCAGCAGAACCATCCCCACTCCCATCAGCCAGCGCGGCCCGACCTGGTCGGAGATCTTTCCCGCGGCCGGCGCGACGAGGATGATCAGCACCGTCATCGGCAGGAAGCGTCGCGCCCGTCTTGATCGCGCCGTAGCCGAGGATGTTCTGCAGGAAGAGCGAGTTGAAGAAGAAGATCCCGAACATCGCGAGGCCGACCAGGAACATGACGGTGTTCGCGCCGCTGAAGGTCGGATTGCGGAACAGCGAGAGATCGAGCATCGGGAGCCGCTGGTGAAGCTCGAGCAGCACGAACGCGTCAGGGAGACCGCAGCGATCGCGAACAGCGAGAGGACGAGCGCCGACCCCCAGGCGTAGTTGTTCGTCTCGATGAGGCCGTACGTGAGCGCGAACAGTCCGATGGCCGACGTGAGCAGTCCCGGAAGGTCGAGCCGCTGCTCGTGTGACGTGTCTCTGCGTCTCGTCGATGAAGATGACGCGCGGCCAGCACCCCGAGAACGCCGATCGGGATATTGATGAAGAAGATCCAGCTCCAGTTGATCTTCTCCGTGAGCAGCCCGCCGACGAGCGGGCCGAACGCGAGCGCGAGTGCCGAGACGCCCGCCCAGATCCCGATCGCCGTCCCGCGCTGGCGCGGCGGGAACGTCGCGGTGATGATCGAGAGCGTCGCCGGGTTCATCAAGGCCGCGCCGATCCCCTGGACGGTGCGTGCGGCGATGAGCACCTCCGCGCCGTTCGCGAGGCCGCACGCGAGCGACGACGCCGTGAAGATGACGAGCCCGATGATGAAGATGCGACGCCGGCCGATGAGATCCGCGAGCTTGCCGCCCGTCAGCAGAAGCACACCGAACGTCAGCGCGTAGGCGTTCACCACCCACTCGAGCTCCGAGATTCCGATGCCGAGGTCCTTTCGGATCGACGGCAGCGCCACGTTCACGACCGTGTTGTCGAGCATGATCATGAAGAGGCCGACTGCGACGGCGGCGAGCGTCCACCACTTGCGGTTCTCCGGAGCAAAGAGTCGCGCCCGCACTCCCTGAGGTTAGAGAACGGCTCGCACCCTTCGCGGGCGGGTACGTACGCTTCCCGCCATGTCCGAGTTCATCTGGGCCCCGACACCCGAGGACGTCGAGGGCGCGAACCTGACGCGCCTCGCGCGTCGTCTCGGAGTCGAGGGCTACCACGAGCTCCACCGTGTCTCGGTCGAGGACCCGGACCGGTTCTGGCCGGCTGTGATCGACGATCTCGGGCTCGAGTTCACGAAGCCGTGGGAGCAGCGTGCTCGACTCGTCTCGCGGCCCCGAGTGGACGACGTGGTTCGACGGCGGCAAGCTCAACCTCGCCTGGAACTGCCTGCACCGGTGGGCGGCGGGCGAGCTCGCCGACGAGGAGGCCGCGGTCTGGCTCGGAGAGGACGGCGCACGTGACTCGCTGACGTGGCGGGAGCTCTCCGACCAGGTCTTCCGCCTTGCCGAGGGGCTGGCATCGATCGGCATCGGCGAGGGCGACGCGGTCGGGATCTTCCTACCCATGTCGCCGCAGGCGGCGATCGCATCCCACGCGTGTGCGCACCTCGGAGCGGTGCAAGTACCGATCTTCTCCGGTTTCGCGGCGCCCGCGATCGCCGCGCGACTTGCCGACGCAAAGGCGAAGGCGTTGATCACGGCAGACGGCTCACTTCGCCGTGGACAGGTCGTGCCGATGAAAGAGATTTCCGACGAAGCGCTGCACGACGCGACCGCAGTCGCGCACGTCGTCGTCTGGCGGCGGCTGGGCCTCGAAGACGTGCCGATGACGATCGGTCGCGATCGGTTCTGGGACGAGCTCGATCGCGGATACGTCCGGGGATCTGCCGCCGAGACAGGTCGACTCGGAGCATCGCTATCTCCTTGCGTACACCTCTGGCACGACCGGCCGGCCGAAAGGCGCCGTGCACGTGCAGGGCGGCTTCCTCGTCTCGATCGCGCGCGAGGTCGCCTACCAGACGAACGTCAAGCCGGCCGACCGCATCCACTTCGCCACCGACATGGGTTGGATCATGGGCCCGTGGACTGTCGTCGGCGGCGGCGCGTGCGGCGCGACGATCGTCTACGCAGAAGGTGCGCCGGATTTCCCGGCGGATCGCCTCTGGCGCCTCATCGAATCCGAGCGAGTCACCATGCTCGGCGTCTCGCCGACGCTCGTGAGGGCGCTCATTCCGAAGGGCGATCCCGGCGTCGACCTCTCCTCGCTGAAGACGATCTGCACGACCGGGGAGCCGTGGAACCGCGGGCCGTACGAGTGGCTGTTCGAGCAGGTCGGAGGTGGACGCGCGCCGATCGTCAACGAGTCGGGCGGCACCGAGGTCGGCGCGTGCTTCCTGGCAACGTGCCTCACCGAGCCGATCAAGCCGGTCGCGCTCGGCTTCCCTGCGCTCGGCCTCGACATGGACGTCTTCGGTCCCGACGGCAAGCCGGTGCGCGGCGAGGTCGGCGAGCTCGTGTGCAAGCGTCCGTGGCCCGGGATGACGCGTGGGATCTGGGGCGACGACGAGCGCTACCTGAACTCTTATTGGCGCCGCTTTCCGGGAGTCTGGACGCACGGCGACTGGGCATCGGTCGACGACGACGGCTACTGGTTCCTGCACGGGCGTTCCGACGACACGCTGAACATCGCCGGGAAGCGGATCGGGCCGGCGGAGCTCGAGTCTGCGGCGGTGAGCCATCCGGCGGTGGCGGAAGCCGCCGCGATCGGAGTTCCTCACGAGGTCAAGGGCGAGGCGGCGTGGATCTTCTGCGTCCTGCGGCCGGGTGTCGACCCGACGCCCGCCTGCGCCGTCGAGATCGCAACCTCCGTCACGGACGACCTCGGCAAGGCCTTCAAGCCCGAGCGGATCGTGTTCGTCTCCTCGTTGCCGAAGACACGCAGCGCCAAGATCGTGCGGCGGGCAGTCCGCGCCCGAGTCCTCGGGAAGGATCCCGGCGACCTCTCCTCGCTCGAGAACCCGGAGGCCCTCGACGAGATCGCGCAGGCCGTGGCCGCGACCGACTCTGGCCCGTAGGTCACGTATCGTTCCGGGCGGCCGCGCATGGGAGTCGCCCAGACGCTCACCGTGATCGCCCTCGGTCTCGCCGCTCCCTCGGGAGCCGTGACGCCGACAAGCGACGGTGCGGCGTTGCACGCCGTCGCCGCCTCGTGCAGCGGGGCAGCAACCGTCGCCGGAAACGCAGCCGCGAGGGTCGAGACGATGTCCTGCGGCGTCAACGTCGTCCGTCGCAGCTTCGGCCTCGGAGCGCTACACGAAAGCACCCGGCTCAACCGCTCGTCGCTGCTGAAAGCAAATGCCGTCCGTCGCTGCGGCTTCTCCCATACGCCTTGCGGCATGGCCTTCACGCGAACCTTTGCGCGCGCGGGCTACATGCCGGCGCGGTCGATCGGGGAGAATCTCGCGTGGGGCGAGGGCGTGCTCGGCTCGCCGTTGCGAACGCTCGGCGCGTGGCTCGCAGTCGCCCCCGCACCGCGCCAATCTCCTGGGGCGCCGGTGGCACGACCTCGGAGTCGCGGTCGAGCGTGGCTCGATGTTCGGCTACACCAACGTGTCGCTCTGGGTGCTGCAGTTCGGCCGTCATCGCTGAGTTTTCGACTGTCAGTCGCAAACAGCTAGACTGAGCCCATGAGGCTCGCGCTGGCGCAGATCAACCCCGTCGTCGGCGACCTCGAGGGGAACCGGCGCCTGATCCTCGACCGGATCGAGGAGGGGAAAGCACACGCCGCCGACCTCGTCGTCCTTCCCGAGCTCGCAGTCACCGGCTATCCGCCCGAGGATCTGCTGCTCCGCCCCGGCTTCATCCGCGCGGCCGAGGAGTCCGTGGAGCTGATCGCGCGCGAAGCGCGTGGCACGACCGTTCTCGTCGGAGCACCGCATTTCGACCGGGACCTCTACAACGCCTGCTACGTCTGCGCCGGCGGCGAGGTGAGGGCCGTGTACCGCAAGCGCTTCCTGCCGAACTACGGCGTCTTCGACGAGGATCGCTACTTCGCGTCGGGACGCGACCTCATCCTGCTCGAGCACGGGAAGACGCTCGTCGGGCTCACCGTCTGCGAGGACATGTGGCAGCCGGGCCCGCCTGCAACGGACCTAGCGCTCGCCGGCGCGGAATTGCTGGTGAACATTTCCGCCTCGCCGTTCTACGTCGGCCGGGACCGTGAGCGGGAGGAGATGTTCGTAACGCGCGCGCGCGACAACGCGTGCTTCGTCGCGTTCTGCAACGCCTTCGGCGGGCAGGACGAGTTGATCTTCGACGGCCACTCCGTCGTGCTCGACGACGAAGGCACCGTGATCGCCCGCGCCCCGGGCTTCGAAGAGGCGTTCCTCGTCGCGGACGTCGAGCCGAAGGAAGTGATCGGTCGTCGCCTGCGCGATGTGCGACGCCGCGCGCTGGCCCGCGAGCGTGACGAGATCCCGCCGGTCGACGTCGTTCACGTCGGCACGCGCGGGCCTTCGCCGAACGGCAGCAAGGTCACCGTCACCGTCGCTCCGTTCGTCGACGAGATCGAGCAGATGCGGCTCGCGCTCGAGCTCGGGCTGCGGGATTACGTGACGAAGAACGGCTTCAGCGATGTCGTCGTCGGCGTCTCCGGTGGGATCGATTCCGCCGTGACCGCGGCAATCGCGGCCGAGGCGCTCGGTCCTGACCGCGTGCACTGCGTCTCGATGCCGTCGCGCTACTCGTCCGAAGGGACGCGCACGGACGCGTCAACGGCTCGCCGAGAGCCTCGGGTCGCCGTTCCTCGAGATTCCGATCGGCACGATCGTCGACGCCTTCGGCAGCGCCCTCGCCGAGCCGTTCGCAGGCCGGGAGCCCGATCTCGCCGAGGAGAACATCCAGGCGCGCGCGCGTGGAGTTCTGCTGATGGCACTGTCCAACAAGTTCGGCTGGATGCTCGTCGCGACCGGCAACAAGTCCGAGCTCTCCGTGGGCTACGCGACGCTGTACGGCGACATGGCCGGCGGCTTCGCGTTGCTGAAGGACGTCTACAAGACGGACGTCTTCAGGCTCGCGCGGTATCTGAACGAACGCGCGGGTCGCGAGCTGATCCCGCAGTCGATCATCGAACGTGCGCCGAGCGCTGAGCTGCGCGACAACCAGCTCGACGAGGACTCACTACCGCCGTATCCGAAGCTCGACGCGGTGCTGGAACGCTATGTCGAGCACGACCGCACGCTGGAGGAGCTCTCGAGCGACGGCTTCGATCCGGACGTCGTCCAGCGGGCGGTGTCGATGGTCGACCGCGCGGAGTACAAGCGCCGCCAGGCGCCGCCCGGCGTCAAGCTGCGGCCGAAGGCATTCGGTCGCGACCGGCGCACTCCGATTACCAACCGCTGGCGCGGACGCTCAGACCAACCGCTGGCGCGGCTAGACGCCGACATCGATCGGCTCCGGCGGCGCGCCGCTCTCGAGCAGGTCGCCGAGGAGGGACGGCAGCCGCCGCGGCGAGAACAGTGCGTTGGCCACGTCGAGCTCGGTGCGTGTCCACCACCGCAGGGCCGTAACTCCTTCGGCCGCGAGCTGGTCGGCGCTCCACTCCGGCGCGGGGTCGAAGGCGTTGGAGCGAACGAGGAAGATCCGTTCCGACTGCCCGCCCCAACCGGGGATGTCCGTGAACCAGTGGTCCCTGACCCAGACGCACGGCCCGAGCTCGAATCCGCGGAGGCCCGCCTCCTCCGCCAGCTCTCGCACGATCGCCTCCTCCGGCGACTCGCCCGGGTCGATACCGCCTCCGGGCAGCGCCCAGACGGTCTTGTGCGGCCACTCGAACCGAACGAGCAGCGTGCGCTCGTCAGGATCGACGACGAGCGCACGCACCGCCGGCCTCAAGGAAAGCCCGGACGAGCGCCCGGCGAGCTCCTGGAACCAGCGCTCGCGCTCGAGCCACGGAACGGCCGCGTTCGCGGGTGACGTCGAGGGAAGGACGAACAGGCGCGTATCACCGAGGCGCCGTTCCTGCACCCCCAGCTGCGGGCGTTCGCCGAACGCGCCGCGATAGGCCTCCTTGCCGACGAACCCGATCCACGTGGGGCTGAGCTCGACGGCCAGGCGTTCGAGACGCTCAGCAGCGCCGGAGAAGTCAGCGCTGCGCAGTTCGCCCGACCCTGGCGTTGTTCGGGCGGCCGCATTCGTGACGCCGACTCCATAGTCGAGCAGCTCGAACTGCTCGGAGGGCTCGAGCAGCCGCGGCGTGAAGCCGGCCGCATGCAGAAGACGCCAGAAGTCGTTTCGCGGATTCGCGAAGTGCGCGCCGGCCGCCGCGGAGACGCGACCTGGATTGATGCCGCAGAAAAGCACCCGCAAGCCGGCGCCCAGAACGTCGGGAATTGCCGACTCAGGCTGCTTCGGGCTCGGAGAGCGCCTCGGGGTCACGTGCGTCGAGAAGCTGCTCGAAACGCACGCGCAGGGCCTCGCCCTCGAGCGCGAGCTCGCGGCGACTTCGGCGCCGTTCGAGCCTCACGATGCGTACGGTCTCGTCCCAGCCGCCGTAGAGCCTCGCATAGCACTCGGCCTCGCTGAGCGCTCGCAGCCGTCGCATGTCCACACAGTACGCCGGAGCCCGGATGGTTCCTCCGCACGGCGGGCAGGATAGGAAGATGCCGTCCGTGGCGAAAGAGTTCCGCTATGCGATCGGCCTCGATCGCGCCGGCCGGCTCACGGCCGACGGCACCTCGCGGCTCGACCTCGACGATGCGTGGACTCCCGAGCACCTCATGCTGGCCGGGCTCGCTCGCTGCACGCTGCAGAGCCTGCGTTTCCATGCGGACCGCATCGGCATCGACTTTCTGGCCGAGGTCTCGGCGTCGGGCGTGGTCACGAAGCGTGCTGACGACGGGAGGTATGCGTTCGTGGAGCTCGACGTCGAGATCGACCTCGAGCTCGAGCCCGCACCCGCCGCGCGAGGAACTGACCGCGCTGCTCGCGAAGGCCGAACGGGACTGCTTCGTCGGCGCGTCGCTCAACACCATCGCCGCGCTATCGCTGGCGAGTGAACGGCGCGCAGATCTGAAAAAGCGGAGCCCCGCCCGGTCGGACGAGGCTCCGGGACTGCGGGTAACGCCGCCTAGCGGCGCTCGTGGTCGTAGTAGCTACCGACCTGCGTGCGGTAGCTGTCGTCGCGATACGTCTTCTCGTCGAACTCGGGCGCGTTCTTGATCTGATCCTTCGTCAGATCCACGAACAGGGTCTCGGTGTCCAGGTCGACGTCCTTGATCACGCCGGCCGGAAGGAGAACCTTCTTCCCGAAGATCCACGGCCCGGTGTCGACGACGATGAAGCTGCCGCCGGCCTCGTACGTCGCCTCGTCCACCTTGCCGATGCTCCCGTCGCGAGCCTCGACCTTGAAGCCCGTCAGATCGACGTTTGCAGTCGTCGTCGTGAACGTCCACAGCTCAGCAATGCTCATCTGCTCAACCCCCTTCGAGGCATTGGCCTCGTAGTCGTAGATGGGGGTCCCGTACCCGCTCAGGAAGATGTGTAACAAGGCGGTGCAGCCAAAAAGCGCTGCAAATAGACGGCTTCTGAAATCCGTTTGCCGGCTAGGCGCGCTCGAGCGGCGCCATCGTCAAGCCGTGGGCGCGCAGCTGGTCCCAGTACAGCTCCGCCGGCTCGCGGTGGCCGGACCAGACGATTGCGCGTCCGGTGTTGTGGATCCGGTCCGCGATGCGCAGCCCCTGGTCGTAGGACACGTTCGGAATGGTGGAAGCGAGCGCCGCGGCGACGCCCTGAAACGTGTTGTGGTTGTCGTTGAGGACGATCACGTTCCACGGCGCACCGAGCCCGGTACCGGTGCCTCGGTCGATCCGCTCCTTGGTCGCGGGAGCCACGCGCGCAATCGTAGTAACGTGATCCGCTTGTCGACCGTCACCTTCGATGTCGAGGCGGTTCGCGCCCGATATACAGCGCTGCGGCAGCCGCTCGCCTTCTTCGACGGGCCGGGCGGGACACAGGTCCCGGACGAGGTGATCGACGCCGTCTCGCGCTACTACCGCGAGTCGAACGCGAACACCAGCGGCCCGTACGAGACGAGCCGCAAGACCGAGGCGCTCATCACTCAGGCGCGGCTCACTGCGGCCGAGTTCCTGGGCTGCACGCCGGAAGAGACGATCTTCGGCGCGAACATGACGAGCCTCGCCTTTGCGCTCACGCGCACCTTTGGACGTACCTGGAACGAGGGAGATCAGGTTCTCGTGACGAAGCTCGACCACGACGCGAATGTCTCGCCGTGGCTCGAGCTCGCGCACGACAAGCAGCTGGAGGTCGGCTTCGTCGATATCAACGACGACACGACGCTCGACTACGGCGACCTCGAGCGCCAGCTGACGGATCGGACGCGCGTCGTAGCGTTTCCCGTTGCGTCGAACGCCCTCGGAACGCTCACCGATGTCCGCCGGATCGCCGACCTCGCCCACGGAGCAGGCGCCCTCGCCTGGGCCGACGCAGTCCACTACGCCCCGCACGGGCCGATCGACGTGGCGGAGTGGGACGCTCGACGTCCTCATCTGCTCGCCCTACAAGTTCTTCGGTCCTCATCTCGGACTCGCGTACGGCCGCGCCGAGTTGCTCGAGGCGCTGAGGCCGTACAAAGTGCGTCCGGCCCCCGACGTGCCGCTCGGCTCGCGCTTCGAGACGGGGACGCTCCCGCACGAGCTGCTCGCCGGGTTCGTGGCAGCTGTCGACTACATCGACTCGATCGGCTGGGACGCGCTCCAGGCCCACGAGCGGATGCTGGGCGAGCGGTTCGTCGCCGGCCTACCCCAGGATGTCGAGCTGTATGGGCTACCGACGATGGACGGCCGCGTGGCGACGTTCGCATTCAACGTCGACGGGATTGCGACGCCGGATGCGGCCGCGCGTCTCGCAGACGCCGGTTACGCCGTCTGGCACGGCAACTACTACGCCCTCGAGGTGATGAAGCGCCTCGGCCTCGACGAGGAGGGCGCCGTCCGTGCCGGCATCGTCCACTACAACACGGCCGAGGAGGTCGACGGCCTCCTCGCAGCGATCGACGCGCTCTAGGACGCGGCCCAGCGCGTCGCGGCGCTGGCCCGCGCGAAGCTCCGCGCGGCGCCCTCGTCCACCGTGAGGACGACCGGCCCGTGGACGATGAGGTGCTTGTCGGCCCGCTCCTTGAGCAGGTCGGTATAGAAGCCGTTCACGAGCCACTCCCTTCCCGGTGCGACGGCCGCCCGGATGCGCAGCCGCACGAGGCCGGGCGCGAGGTCGTCGATCTGATGGATCTGCGGCCGCTGGCTGAAGGTCGTCGGCCCTTCCGGCAACAGGGCGGAGACGTCCGCGACGAGCAGCTCGGCTCCCTCGCGGCTGCTGGCGACGATCTCGACATCGAACTCCTTCATCCCGCTCGGCAAGACTCGGACGGCCGGAATCTGGGAGTTGTGGATGTTGACCACCTCGCCGTCGAGCGACCGCAGCTTCGTCCGGCGGAGCGAGACGTCCTCGACGACACCCTGCAACTCCATCGTCGGGATCGCGATCGTGTCGCCGACGGAGTACCACTTCTCCGTGAACATGCTGAAACCCGCGATCAGGTCGACGAGCACGCGTTGCGCCGAGAAGCCGACGAGGATCAACAGGAAGGATGCGCCGGCGAAGGCCGTCAGACCGTCAAAGCCGCCCGTCAGCTGCGCAGCGGCGAGGACGAGGGCCGCGGCGAAGGCGATGTACGCGATCCCGGTCCGGATCACGGCAACGGTCGTCTCCCGCCGCTTCAGCTCGATGATCTTCGCGCGGAGGTCGCCGGTCGGCGCGTGGTGGCGGCGATCGTGCCAGGAGAGCACCTTGCGCGCGATGAGGGCGCTGAGGCGCGACACTGCCCAGGCGGCCGCGAACAGGAGGATGATCGTGAGGGCGGAGAACATCTGTTACAACCTTTCGGTCAATCGAAGGTACCGAGGGCCGTTCGGCTGTTACAAGCTCCGGCTCCGAATCCTTACCGACGCTTAACCTCAATGACTCCCGTCGAGCTTCTGCAGCACCTGATCCGGTTCGACACGACGAACCCGCCCGGCAACGAGAGCCCCTGCATCGAGTTCCTGCGGGACCTCCTCCACCGCGCGGGGCTCGAGGTCAAGGTGCATGAGAAGGAACCGGGACGCCCGAACCTCGTTTGCCGGATCGGCGGCAGCGGCGGCGGGACGCCGCTCCTGCTCTACGGCCACGTCGACGTCGTGACGACGGCCGGGCAGCAATGGACACGACCGCCGTTCGGCGGCGACGTCGTGGACGGCTACGTCTGGGGCCGCGGCGCACTCGACATGAAAGGCGGCGTCGCGATGCTCGTCTCGGCCTTCCTGCGCGCACACGAGCGAGGGCTCCGTCCGCGCGGCGGAATCGTCCTCGCCGTGCTGGCCGACGAAGAGGCGGGTGGGGATCTCGGAGCGAGGTTTCTGGCGAGTGAGCGAACGGAGCTCTTCGACGGCGTGCGCTACGCGCTCGGCGAGTTCGGCGGGTTCTCGATGGAGCTCGGAGGACGCCGCTTCTACTCCATCCAGGTCGCCGAGAAGCAGATCTGCTGGCTGAAGGCGACGGTTCGGGGCCGCGGCGGGCACGGAGCGCTCATCACCCGCGGAGGCACGATGGCGCGGCTCGCCCGCTTGCTCGGCGACCTCGATCGCAAGCGCCTGCCGGTGCATGTCACGCCGGTTGCGCGCGAGTTGATCGAGCGGGTCGGGGCGGAGCTCCCAAAGGCCCAGCGGGCGCTGTTGCTCTCTCTGCTGAACCCCCGGCTGACGGACACCGCCCTGAAGCTGCTCGGGCCTCGTGCACAGATGTTCGAGCCGATGCTGCGGAACACCGTCAACGCCACGATCGTCCGAGCCGGCGAGAAGATCAACGTCGTGCCGGCCGAGATCGAGGTCGAGCTCGATGGGCGCACCCTCCCGGGGTTCGGCCCCGACGAGCTGATCGACGAGCTGGCCGCGATCGTGGGAGACGACGTCGAGCTCGAGCTCATCCGTCACGATCCAGGGCCGCCGGAGCCCGATCTCGGGCTCTTCGACACCCTCGCTGCAACCCTCCGCGAAGTGGATCCGGACGGCATCTCCGTCCCGCTGCTTCTGGTGGGCGTTACCGACGCCCGGCATTTCGCGCCCCTCGGGATCCAGACGTACGGCTTCCTCCCGATGCGCCTGCCGCCGGGCTACAGCTTCCTGAACCTCGTCCACAGCGCCGACGAGCGTGTCCCCGCCGACGCGATCGACTTCGGCACCGACGCGATCTACCGCGTGCTCGAGCGACTTGCCTGAGAGGGTCTGGATCGCGTGGCCGAAGCGAGTCTCGAAGATCGAGACCGACCTCGACTTCGCAGCGGTCCAGGAGATCGGGCTGGCGGCCGGCCTCGTCGACAACAAGAGCGCCGCGATCGACGAAGACTGGCAGGCCGTGCGCTTCGTGTACCGCAGAGTGGATCCGCCCGGGTAGCATCGCCGCGGTGAGCGCCTTCCAACTCGAGCGGCTCGACAACGGCCTGCGGATCCTCACCGCACCGATGGAGTCGGCCCAGTCCGTGACCTGCGCGATCATGCTCGCCGCCGGCTCGCGCTACGAGACCGCCGAGACGAACGGCATCGCGCACTTCGCCGAGCACATGTTCTTCAAGGGCACGGAACGTCGCCCGACTGCGCGCGACATCTCGATGGAGATCGACGGCATCGGCGGCGAGTTCAATGCCTTCACCGGCAAGGAGTACACCGGCTACTACGTGAAGTGCGCGGCCGAGTCACGCGACGTCGCGCTCGACGTCCTCGTCGACATGCTCCGCAACTCGAAGTTCGATCCGGCGGAGATCGACCGCGAGAAGGGCGTGATCATCGAGGAGATGAACATGTACTTCGACACCCCGCGAGACTTCATCGGCGGCGTGTACGAAGAGCTCCTCTACGGCGACCAGCCGCTCGGCTGGGACATCATCGGGCGGAAGGAGACGATCCGCAGCGCGGACCGCGACACGTTCACCTCATATGTCGACCACTGGTACAGGCCGACACGGATGGTGGTCGGCGTCGGCGGCAAGATCGGAGACGGTCTCCACGAGCGGGTCCAGGAGTTGCTCGGAGACCTGCCGCAGGCCGACACGGGCGAGCCCGCTCCCGTCCGTGTGAGCTCGAACGGGGACGCGCGCGTCAAGGTGCACACGAAGGCGTCCGACCAGGCACACATCTGCCTCGGCGTCCACAGCTATCCCCTCGAGCACCCGGACCGCTACGTCCTGCAGGTGCTCGCGACGATTCTGGGCGGCGGGATGTCGTCACGGCTCTTCACAGAGGTGCGCGAGCGACGCGGTCTCGCCTACTACGTCTACGGCCTCAATCACAGCTACACGGACGCGGGCTCCCTCTATGCGCAGGCCGGCGTCGACATCCAGCGAATCGACGACGCGGTGTCAACGATCGCGCAAGAGCTGCGAAAGATCGCCGATGAAGCAGTGCCCGCGGACGAGCTCGACAAGGCCAAGAGCTTCGCAAAGGGCCGCTTCGTCCTGCAGCTCGAGACGTCGCAGGGGCTGATCATGTTCGGCCTGCGCCGCGAGGTGCTCGAAAGCAAGACGCCCGACCCCGAAGAGATCCTCGCGGAGCTCGACAAGGTGACCGCCGAAGACGTGCAGCGCGTTGCACATGACGTGATCGCCCAGAGAGGGTTCAATCTCGCGGTCATCGGCCCGTTCGACGACGCTTCGCGCTTCGAGCAGCTGCTGGCCTAGGCCGCTACCGTGAGGATCTGGCTGCTGCCGCTCTTCGTTCTCGGCGTCGCGGCGAGCGGCTGCGGCGGCGGTGGAGAGAAGTCCGCTGCCACGAGCCGCGGTGACGACGGCCGCGAGCGTGACGAGCCCGACCGGGACGGCGCCGGTGACAACGCACGGGCGCTTCCACTATCCGAAGGTCATCGTCGACAACTTCATGAAGAGCTGTACGAACGGGAAGAAGAAACGCGTCGCCTACTGCGGCTGTACCTTGGACAAGCTTTCGAACGACGTCTCCGTGCAGGACTTCGCGCGCATCGGACTGTCGGGAGGGAAGCTCACGCCGCGGATGAGCAGATTGATCAGGCAGGCTGCCCGCGCCTGCGCGGACAAGCTCTAACGAAGGGCCGCGAGGACATTGCGGCCGAGCGCCTGTGCCGTCGCCAGTGGCAGGCCCGGTGCATACGTGAGGACCGTGACGATCTTCGGCCCGGTCGGGAAGTACACGATCGCCGCGGTCAGGCGGGCATCGTGGAGCCAGCCGTTCTTCTGTGCGAGGGGCGTGTTCCGTGGCAGGAACGGCCGCAGCAACCCGACGTTGTTTCCGCGCGGCTCCGAGCTCAAGAGCAGGCGCAATGCGTAACGGCACCTGGTCGGATCGAGCCCGGTCGCACGCGTCGCCGGCGCGTTGCCGAAGGCGCAGCCGTGGAGCACGTACAGGATCCGCCCGAGGTCCCGGGCCGTCGTGACACGCGCCGACACCGACGGGGGCTGCTCCTGAACGTCCGCGCGCGCCGTCCCCACGCGATAGCCGCCGGTGAAGGTGCTGCGGTACGCGCCCGCACGGCGCAGCGCCTCTTGCGCGGGACCTGCACCGAAACGTTCGATCAGGAGGTTCGTCGCGAGATTCGAGGACCACCCGATCATCGTGCGGAGCTCGTAGTCGAGCGGCGAACGCTCGGGACGGCGTAGGCGTTGCAGAGCCGCCAGGAGCATCTCCGAGCTTCACGGCCGAGGCGGCGGGGAAACGGGCGTCGGTGTTCCAACCCGCGTAGGTTCCCTTGACCGGATCGTGTACCCAGATCGCGGCGTAGCCACTGAAGCGGCGGCCGAGATCCGCGAGCCGGGCGTCGAGCTGCGCGACTCTCGCCCTCGGCGCTGCTGCCCCGACGAGCCGCGGCACGGGAGGCAACGGGCGCAACCGGGGCAGCGCGAGGCGGCGGGAGGCGCACGGCCTCGACAGGTCGTCTAGCGCCCTGAGCGCCAGGCGCCGTCCGGAGGCTTCCTGCCCGCGGCTCGCGCGGTCGTAGCCCTCCGTCCAGCGCACGAGCCCGCGCGCGAGAGCAAGCTCGGCGCGGCAACCGCGGCGAGCGGCGTAGAGCGCGACTTCCAGGCGTCGGCCCGCGTCGTAGCGCGCCTGCATTGCCTCCGGGGTTCGTGCCAAGCCGACTGCGGCCCGTGCCCGGGCGAGCTCGTCGGCGCCGGCCGCGGCAGGGACAAGCGCGACGACCGCCCCTGCTAACGCGGCAGCGCTAGCCCTCGCGGCTCTCGGCCGTCGCACGCTCCTTGATCTCCTCGACGACGGCGGGGTCCGCGAGGGTCGTCGTGTCGCCGAGCGTGCGGTTCTCCGCGACGTCGCGGAGGAGCCGCCTCATGATCTTGCCGCTGCGCGTCTTGGGCAGCTCCGGCGTGAACACGATGTTCGCCGGCTTCGCGATCGGCCCGATCTTCGTCCCGACGTGATTGCGAAGCTCCTCGAGCATGTCGATCGATCCGGCGTCGCCGCCCTTCAGCGTCACGTACGCGACGATTGCCTGGCCGGTCCGCTCGTCGAATCGCCCACAGACCGCCGCCTCCGCGACCCTCTTGTGATCGACGAGCGCGCTCTCGACCTCGATCGTCGAGATGCGATGGCCCGAGACGTTCATCACGTCGTCCACGCGGCCGAGGAGCCAGAAGTCACCGTCCTCGTCGATGCGGGCCCCGTCCCCGGCGAAGTACACGTCGCCGTACCTCGACCAGTACGTCTCGCGGTACCGCTCGTCGTCCTTGTGGATCCCTCGCAGCATCGCCGGCCAGGGCCGCCTCAGGACGAGGTACCCGCCGCCTCCCGGCCCGACCTCCTGTCCGCTCTCGTCGAAGACGGCGGCGTCGACGCCGGGAAACGGCTTCGTCGCAGAGCCCGGCTTCGTCGTCGTGACCCCTGGCAGCGGAGTGATCAGGATCATCCCGGTCTCCGTCTGCCACCACGTGTCGACGACGGGCGTCCGGTCGCCGCCGATGTGCTCGCGGTACCAGACCCAGGCTTCGGGGTTGATCGGCTCTCCGACGGAGCCGAGTAGGCGCAGCGACGACAGGTCGTGCTTCTCGGCGTGCTCCGGCCCCCACTTCATGTGGGAACGAATCGCCGTCGGCGCCGTGTAGAGGATGTCGACCTTGTAGCGCTCGATGATCTCCCACCAGCGCTCCGGGTTCGGGTAGTTCGGGACGCCTTCGTAGAGGACGCCGGTCGTCCCGTTCGTGAGCGGGCCGTAGACGATGTAGCTGTGGCCCGTGACCCAGCCGACGTCGGCGGCGCACCAGTAGATCGAGTCCGCCTTGACGTCGAAGATGTAGTGGTGCGTCGTCGCCACGCCGACGAGGTAGCCGGCCGTGGTGTGGACGATCCCCTTCGGCTTCGCAGTCGTGCCGGAGGTGTAGAGCAGGTAGAGCAGGTCCTCGGCGTCCATGGGCTCGCAGGGACACGACGCCGCGTCGTCGTCCTTGTCCGCGACGAGCTCGTCCCACCAGATGTCGCGCGCTGGATCGAAGGCGACGTCGTCTCCTGTGCGGCGATGGACGACGACCTTCTTGACGGACGGCGAGCTCGCCACGGCGTCGTCCGCGTTCTGCTTCAGCGGCACCTTCTTGCCGGCACGCCAGCCCTCGTCCTGTGTGATCAGGAGCTCGCACTCCATGTCGTTCAGGCGGTCGGACAGCGACTCCGCCGAGAAGCCGCCGAAGACGACGGTGTGCGGGGCTCCGATCCGCGCGCACGCGAGCATCGCGATCGGCAGCTGCGGGACCATGCCCATGTAGATCCCGACCGGCGTGCCTTTCCGAACGCCGAGCTCCCTCAGCGCGTTCGCCAGCCGGACGGTCTCGCGCTGGAGATCGGCGAACGTGATCGCTCCGGCGCTCTTCTTCCGGTTCTCCCTCCCAGTAGTACGCGACTCGATCGCCGTTTCCGGCCTCCACGTGCCTGTCGACGGCGTTGAAGCACACGTTGAGCTTCCCGCCGAGGTACCACTTCGCGTACGGCGGGTCCCACTCGTACAGCTTCGTGAACGGCTCGAACCAGGTGACGCGCGTTCGGCCCTCCGTCTCCCAGAACTCCTCCCAGTCCCGCTCGTAGATCTCGGGCTGGGCGTTTGCCTGTCGCGCGAACTCGGGATCGGGCGGGTAGCGACGCTCCTCGAGGAGCATCGTGTCGATCGTCGGTGACTGGGTCACGGCGTCAGCTCGTACGGATAGTCGGTGATCACCTCGTAGCCGTCCTTCGTGACGAGCACGAGGTCCTCCAGGCGGAGACCGCCGTAGCCCGAGCGGTAGAGCCCGGGCTCGATCGTGATCACGTCGCCGGGGACGAGGTCGTGCCCGACGCGTCCCATGTTCGGAAGCTCGTGCACCTCGAGCCCGACGCCGTGGCCGAGGCCGTGGAAGAAGCCGTCCTCCAGCACCTCGCCGGGCTCCTTGTTCAGCTGCGTCTTGTAGCCGGCGTCCTGAAAGATGGTGCAGACCTGCTCGTAGAGGGAGCGTCCGTTCACGCCCGGCTTCACGCCGGCGGTGGACACTTCGAGCGCCTGCTTGACGAGCTCGTACCACTGCTGCAGCTCCTCGGGCGGCTCGCCGACGACGTAGGTCCGCGTCATGTCCGCGTAACAGCCCGTCGCCTTGTCCTTCGGGAAGAGGTCGAAGACGATCGGCTCGCCCGGCGCGATCTGGCCGGAGCCCATGTTGTGGCCGACGGCCGCCTGCGGGCCGTGAGCCACGATCATGTCGCTGCCCTCGACGCCGTGGTCGGCGAACACCTCCTCGATCACGCGCTTCAATCGCTCGCTGGTGAGCGGCTCGCCGTCGACCTCGAGCCCGCCGCCGTTCGCCTGAGCGCGGCGGAGCAACTCCCGCGACGCGTCGAGCGCTGCCTCGCAGGCTCGCTGCGCGTTTCGAATGCCGCGCAACTCTGTCTCGTTCTTCGAGCGGCGCCTGTCGTTGAAGAAGTCGCGGTCGACGCCGATCTCGACACCGTTGGCGCGGAGATGGTCGGCGTGCCCGAGCGGGAAGCCCGCGGGGACGGTCGCCTGCGTGATCCCGAGCTCGCGGCAGGCGCGGAGGGCGAGCTCGAGCTCGATCTCCCAGCCTTGCTTTCCCTGCGAGTAGAGCTCGTCCGCACCGAGCTGCTCGAGCGGGACGATCTCGAGCTCCGGGGCCTCCTCGCGCACCCGCGGGATCTCGAGTGAGTGGAGGACGACGATGCGCCGCCCGTCCTTCTCCGCGTAGAGGAACGCGTCCGGGATGACGACCGGGACCTCGTGGCGGAGCTCCGGCGAGCGCACGGTGTCCCCGTGGATCAAGACGTCGGGCACGAGGCGGATCCTAACCGGCCACGCTTCAGTGACACTCGGCATGCCGGCGGGGCCGCGTCCCTATGAACCAGGGTCTGACCCTCGGTTCATAGAAGGTGTGACGAGAGCGCAACTTCTTGCACCAGCGCGTGCCGCAGCGTTGCTCGCACCCGCGCCAATAGACTCCGAAGCGTGGACGACGCGCTTCAGCGTACGCAGAAGCTGATGGCGCAGTGGGACGCGCACCTGCGCCGAGAGCTCCCGGACGGGAGCGAGATCTTCGATGCGCACACGCACCTCGGCACCGACATCGACGGCATGGTCGGCATCTACGACGACCTCGAGCGCGGCATGGAGAAGTACGGCATCTCCCGGGCGTTCGTGTTCTGCCTCGACGAGCCCGACCGGCATCCGGCTTTTCGGGCGGGCAACGACCGGACGCTCGAGTTCGCTCGGCGTTCGAACGGTCGACTGATCCCCTTCGTCCGGCTGGATCTGACGGAGGACCCGATCGGCGAGGCAACCCGCTGCCTCGACGCCGGCGCGCGCGGGATCAAGCTCCATCCCCGCGCACAGAAGTTCCTGCTGAACGACGAGCGCCTGTCGCCGATCTTCCGGCTGGCCGCGGAGCGAAAGGTGCCGATCCTCATCCACGGCGGCCGGGGGCTGCCGCCGATCGCGGAGGACCTCGGCCGCCTCGTCGAGCGCTACCCGGACGCGCAGCTGATCGTCGCGCACGCAGGGATCGCCGACCTCGCCGAGCTCACGAACCGGCTCTCCGGCAAGCCCGGCGTCTTCTTCGACACCTCGGTCTGGAGCCCGCTCGACCTGCTCGGCCTCTACCGGCTCGTCGGCCCCGAGCAGATCGTCTATGCGTCCGACTATCCCTACGGGCAGCAGCCGGCGTCGCTCCTGATCTCGTTGCGGACTGCTCGACTCGCGCAGCTCGACGACGAGCAGGTGCTGGGCGTCCTCGCCGGCAACGCCAACCGCATCGCCGACGGGGAGCCGCCGGTTTCGCCGTCGGCGCCGAAGGGGGTCGACACGTTCCAGCAGCCGATCACGTTCGCGCGGATCCACCAGTACCTGTCGATGGCGACGCCGCTTCTGTGGACGAGACAGCAGGACCGGATCGGCGTCCTCGGCCTCGCGCTCAACGCGTGCGCCGACCGCACCAACGGGCACCGCGAGGAGCTGGACCAGATCCGCGAGCTCCTGCTCGCGGCGCGCGACATGTGGCATGCGCTTCCGGAGGAAGGCGACGAGAAAGACCGCATGGCGCACACCCGCGCGACCTTCCGCCTGCTTCATCTGGCCGACATCGTGGCGGTGACAACTCCTGCCTGAGCTTCGCATCAACGGCGACGACTACTCCGTGGACGCTCCTGTCGGACGCTCGCTCGCGCAGGTGCTGCGCGAGGATCTCGGCCTGACCGGGACCAAAGTGGCATGCGGCGAGGGACACTGCGGCGCCTGCACGGTGATGCTGGACGGCGTGCCGACGCTCTCCTGCATCACGCTCGTGCACACGGTCGACGACCGCGAGGTCACGACGATCGAAGGCTTGCGCGACCACCCGTTGATCCACGCGTTCGTCCGCGCCGACGCGGTGCAGTGCGGCTTCTGCACCCCCGGCCAGATCGTCTCCGCCGCGGCGCTCGTTGCGGCGAATCCGAGGCCGACGCGGGACGAGATTCATCACGCGATGTCGGGGAACCTGTGCCGCTGCGGCACGTATCCGAAGATCGAGGAGGCAATAGGAACTTGGCGAGACTGATTCGCACCGAGAAGGAAGTCGAAGGACGCTACGAGGACGTCTGGATCGTCGTCGACGAGGACGCGCTCGACCAGTGGCCCGAGGGCCCGCTCAGCATCGTCGGACAGAAGGTCCCGCGCGTGGACGGCGCGCAACGCGCGCGCGGACAGGCGCTCTACACGGCCGACATCCAGCTTCCCGGGATGCTGCACACCGCCGTGCTCCGCAGCCCGTATGCGAAGGCGCGCGTGACACACATCGATCTAGCGCGCGCGCGGTCAGCTCCGGGCGTGCGCGCGGTGATCGGGCCCGACGACGTCGAACAGCTGACGGGCGAGCCCGGCTACGTCGGGCACGCAGTGGCGGCGGTCGCGGCCGAGACGTTCGGGCAGGCGCAGGCGGCCGTCGACCAGATCGAGGTTGAGTGGGAAGTCCTCGAGCCGCTGCTCGATCCGGATGAAGCGGTCGGCCGCGAGTCCTTCATCTCGGAGGTCAAGGAGTACGAGCGCGGCGAATTCGACCATGGCGTCTCCGAAGGGGATGCCGTCGTGGAGGCCGAGTACCGCACCTCGGTCGTCTTGCACAACGCCCTCGAGACGCATCAGGCCGTCTGCCACTGGGAGGACGACGGCATCACCGTCTACATCTCGACGCAATACATCTGGGGCATTCGCAAGTCGATGGCGGATCAGCTCGGACTGCCGCCCGACAAGGTGCGCGTCGTCTGCCACGCGATGGGCGGCGGCTTCGGCGCCAAGAACGGAGTCGGCGACTACACGCCGATCGCGGCCGAGCTCGCCAAGCGAACGGGTCGTCCGGTCAAGTGCGCCCTGACTCGGCGCGAAGAGAACGTCGCTGCCGGGAACCGCAACGCAACGATCCAGCGCCTGACCGCCGCCGCGAGGTCGGACGGAACGCTGACGGCGCTCGGAGGCGAGTTCGTCAACGCCGTCGGCTTCTCCGGCTGGTCGTCGACCACCGAGGGCCCGATGAAGATGCTCTACGCCTGCGACAACGTGCGCACCGTCCACTATCCGGCCAAGCTGAACCTGCCGCCGATGGCGGCGTTCCGAGCACCCGGCTTCGTCGAAGGGACGTTTGCGCTCGAGTGCCTGCTGGACGAGCTCGCAACGAAGCTCGACATCGACCCGCTCGAGCTGCGCCGACGGAACCACGCCGACTCAGGCTGCGTGGACGACCGTCCGTTCTCGTCGAAGAACCTGACGGAGTGCTACCGCCGCGCGGAGCCGCACTGGGCGAAGCGAGACGAAGTCCGGGCGCGAAGCCACGGCCCGTGGAAACACGGGATCGGCCTTGCGTCGCAGATCTGGTACGGCGGCGGCGGCCCGCCCTCGTACGCGTGGATCCGAGTCGGCGAGGACGCTCGTGCACAGGTCGTCACGGCGATGCAGGACATCGGCACCGGCACACGCACCGCGATGGCGCAGATCGCGGCGGAGGAGCTCGGCCTACCGCTCGAGCACGTTCAGGTCTCGCTCGGCGACACCGCCCGCGGCCCCTTCGCCTCGATCTCGGCCGGCTCGTCGACGGTTCCCTCGATGGGACCCGCGGTGCGCTCGGCCGCGGCCGACGCAAAGCGGCAGCTGATCGAGATCGCCGCGCAGCGCTTCCATCTCGAGGAGCGCGTGCTCGACATCAAGGCTGGGCAAATCGTCTCGTCCGACGGCAGCTCCTGGCCGCTCGAGGAGATCACCGAGCTGCTCGAGGACGGTCAGATCCTCGGCAAGGGCGCACGCGGGCCCAACCCGGCCGGAATGCAAGTGCTCACGTTCGGCGTGCAGGTGGCCGAGGTCGCGGTCGACGTCGAGACCGGCGAGGTGCGGGTCGACAAGGTCGTCGCGATCCACGACGTCGGGCGGGTGATCAACCGGCTCGGGGCAGAGAGCCAGGTCGAGGGCGGGATCATCCAGGGCATCGGGCACACGCTGTCCGAGGAGCGCATCGTCGATCCGGCGACCGGGTCGATCCTCACCCGGACGCTCGACGCCTACAAGCTTCCGACGATCGCCGACGTTCCGGAGATCGTGACGGAGCTGATCGACGTGCCGGACCCGCACCTGACGAACCTCGGCTCGAAGGGCCTCGGCGAACCGCCGATCATCCCGACCGCGGCAGCGATCGCCAACGCCATCCGCGACGCGACGGGGGCAGACGTCCGCTCCCTGCCGATCACGCGCGAAGAGATGCTCCGGGCTTTGCGCGAAGCGGAAGCGCGCGAGAAGGATCGCCTTGGAGCTCCTGCGGCCGTCTAGCGCCGAAGAAGCGACGGCCGCACTCGGCAACGGCTCGGTCGCGCTCGCCGGCGGCACCGACCTCGTGCCGCTTCTCCGCGACGGTCTCGCCCGCGCCGACACGCTGGTCCAGGTCTCGGCCGCCGTCCCGCGCGGGGTCCATGGGACGACGATCGGCGCAGGAACGACTCTCGCCGAGCTCGAGGCCGACACGCAGGTTCCGCAGGCGCTCCGCGAGGCGTGCTCGCTCGCCGCGTCGCCCCAGCTGCGGTCGATGGGCACGGTCGGCGGCAACCTGCTCCAGGCGACCCGCTGCTGGTACTGGCGTCTCGGGTTCGACTGCTGGCTCCGTGGCGGCGAGAAGTGCTTCGCGCGCGACGGCGCCCACCGGGAGCACGCCATCTTCGGCAACGACGCGTGCGCGTCGGCCCACCCGTCCGACGTCGCGGCGGCGCTCGTCGCGCTCGGCGCGCGCATCAAGACCACGAAGCGGGAGCTTGCGGTTGCGGAGCTGTACCGACTCCCGACGGAGGACGACCGGGACGTCACGACGCTCACGCGAGGCGAGCTCATCCTCGAGCTCGACGTTCCGGCGCCTGAGGCATCCACGTACCTGAAGGCGATGGACCGGCGGAAGTGGGCGTTCCCGCTGGTCGGCGTCGCAGCGGCCCGAACGGGTGGCGCGACTCGAATCGCGCTCGCCGGCGTGGCGCCGATCCCGTGGGCCGTGGGCTCCGCTGCGGACGTCGAGGACGCGACGCCGCTCCCCGGCACGGCCTACAAGGTCGAGATCGCACGCGCACTCATCCGCCGGGCGCTTGCAGCGATTGACGGAACAGCGCCGGCCTCGAACTGACGGCGCCGCGGCGCCGTGGACGAGGCTGCCGTTGGCGCTGGTCGTTCTCGCTCTCGCCGGCTGCGGCGGAGGAGGAGCCGAAAAGGCTGCAGCGTCGCCGTGCCCGACGCACGGCAAGCAGGTCAGCTTCCCGCTGCTCGACAAGTCGAAGCCGCATACCGTCCACGTGCTCACGAACCTGGGCTCGTTCGACGTCCGTCTCGACGTCGACGACTCGCCCTGCACGACCTCATCGTTCGCCGCCCTCGTGCGTAAGAGGTTCTTCGACGGCACGATCTTCCACCGCATCGTCCCGGGCTTCGTGATCCAGGGCGGCGATCCGACCGGCACCGGACGAGGCGGGCCCGGTTACGCGGTCGTCGACGTCCCGCCGCGCGACTCGCTCTACACGAAGGGCGTAGTGGCGATGGCAAAGACCGCAGCGGAACCGCCCGGCACGGCGGGCAGCCAGTTCTTCGTCGTGACCGCCGACAACGCCGGCCTTCCGCCCGACTACGCCATCCTCGGCGTCGTGACGAAGGGGCTACCTGTTGTCGAGCGCATCGGCCGTCTCGGCAATGCACGCGAGCAGCCGACGAGGCGGGTCGCCGTCCTGCGGATGGACGTGACTCCGTAGCGTTCGCGACGTGATCGCGGCGGTCGTGCTCGCGGCAGGTGCCTCGAGCCGCTTCGGCTCTCCGAAGCAGGCCGTGCTCCTCGAACCGGTGCTCGAACGCGTGCGCGGAAGCTCAGCGGTCGCCGAGATCGTCGTCGTGCTCGGCGCGCACGAGCTCGAGACCAGCGCGCGCTCGGTTCACTGTCCCGACTGGGAGCTCGGACCGGGCGCGTCGCTTCGGTGTGGGCTCGCAGCGCTCGGCGACAACGTCGAAGCTGCGGTTGTCATCCTCGGCGACGGTCCGGATCTCGATCCGCGCGCGATCGACCGGGTCGTCTCGATCTGGCGCGCGGGCGCCGGGCCGGTCGTGGCCGCCACCTACGGCGGCGTGCGACTGCATCCACTGCTGCTCGCACGCGAGGCGTGGGGCGACGTGCCGGATGCGGGGCTGCGTGATCTGCCCGCCGAGCTTGTCCCCTGCGACGACCTCAGCCCGCCGGGAGACGTCGACGTACCCGCCGACCTCCGGCCGAGCGGCGGCGAGACCTGACCGTTACTGGAGAGGCGTCCGCAGAGCCGACAGCTTGGTCTTCAGCTCGACCGGCATCGGCTCGACCCCGACGACCTGGCGAACGTACTTCCGGAGATGCCCCTCGAAGCGGTAGCGCTTCCGGCAGTACGCGCACTCGTCGAGGTGCGACTCCGCCTCCCTGCGTTCGGTATCGGTGAGCACGCGGTCCATGTACTGCTGCATCACCTCTTCGCAGTGCGCGCAGGGATCGAACGTCGTCATGCCGCACTCTCTCCGACCGCGGACTCCGCCATCGCCTGTTTCAGGATACGCCGACCGCGATGCAAGCGCGACATGACGGTGCCGATCGGGATGTCGAGGATCTGCGCCGCGTCGGCATACGTGAAGTCGCCGATGTCGACGAGCACGAGGACGTCACGGAAGTCGTGCGGCACCTCGGCCAGTGCGTCCACGACGTCATTCTGCGAGAGCCGCTGGACGACACGCTCCTCGTCGGAAACGCCGTCCGTCGTCGACTCGAGCCTGTTGTAGAGGAAGTAGTCGCCTTCCTCGAGCGGTTCCGTATCCGGCGTACGCTGCTGTCGCCGGCCGCGATCGATGTTCAGGTTCGTGAGGATGCGGAGCAGCCACGCCCTGAGGTTTGTCCCGGGCTGGAACGAGCGCCAGCTGCGGAACGCGCGCGCGTAAGTCTCCTGCATCAGGTCCTCGGCCTCCTCGGGCGAGCCGACGAGATGTCGGGCGACCCTGTAGACCTGATCGGAAAGCTCAAGCGCGTCCTCCTCGAAACGCACGCGGTCACGTGCATCGGTTGCGATCCGCCGAGCGTCGGGCTCCCGCGTGGTCTCGCTCATCGGGCCACCCTAGCAAGGCGTCGAAGGCATTAAACGACCGGCGCGGAGCAGGAATTCCGCGGCGCTCTAAGCGGGCTCCAGCTCTCGGAATCCGCCTCGGGCCATCGACTCGAGGAGTGCGTCGCGGGTCGTGCGCTCGTCGTCCCACGTGAGCGTGACGTGCCCCATCAGCGTCGCGTTCGCCGCCTCGAGGCCTTTGTGTCCCTCCAGCACGCTGCCGAGGCGCATGACGCACCGTTCGCAGCGAATGCCGCTCACCTGGATCGTCTCCGTGACGACGGCCACAGGCTTACGGTAACGACCTGTCTACGAGGTCTGCGCAGACGGCCTGCAGGCCCCGCTCCCGGCCGACCTCGAGCTGGCGCTCGCCCTCGGACGGGGGATGGAGGCCGTCGAACGACACGGGCAGCTCACGAGCCAGATCGGGGACTGTGAGGGCCTCGTCACGGTCCGGGTGGATCAGCTCGGCGTGGGGGCCGAAGCGTGCCGCGGCCCAGCGATTCTGCGCGTAGATGCCGCGCTCTGCCGGATCGAACGCGCGCTGCGGCGCGTCGATTGCCCAGGCGCACATGTCTCGCAGCACGCGCACGAACGAAGCTGTGCGCTCGAGGGACGTCGGCTGGTCCGGCATGCGAATCTCGAGCGTCCCGAAGTGCGGGTGGATTCGGACGTCCCACCAGTAGCTCGTGTACTCCCGGGCAACGCCCGTTGCACTCACTCGCTCGATGAACGCCTCCCACGCTGCATAGTCGCGGAACGCCGGCGGCGCGCCTTGTCTCGGCAGGAGGCCGAGAACCTCCGCGCGCGTCGACAACATGCCGGTCTCGCGGCCGGCGAGGTACGGGGAGTTGGCCGAGAGGGCGAGCACGAGTGGCAGCCACGGCAGGATGGTCTCCATCACGCGGAAGCACGTGTCCGCATCGGGCATGCCAATGTGGACATGCAGACCGCTGACGCCCTGGCGCTTGGCAGACGGTCCTGCGTACTCCACGAACTCCGTGTAGCGCTCGACGGGGGCGATCGCCTGCTCCTCCGGGACGCTCGTCGGATACGAGCCGGAAGCAGCAACCCGCATCCCGTTCTCCCCGGCGATCTCCGTCGCGGCTCGGCGCAGGAAGCGCAGCCGCTCGACTGCCCCGTCCGCATCGTCGCTCGCCGCGGTCGCAAGCTCGACGACGGATGCGTGCAGCTCCATCTTCAGCACACCGGGAAGGTTGCGTCCCTCTGCGCCGGCGACGAGCTTGTCCACTCCCGGTACGAGCTCGAGCGAGTCCGCGTCGAGGATCCAGAGCTCCTCCTCGACACCGACTGTCAAGGAGGGGCCGAAGTGTTGCTCGATCACTCGGCGCGAACGCCGTGGACGGGGCCGCCCGCCGCCTCCCACGCGTAGTACGACGCACTCGGGCCGAACGACGGATCGTAGGCGTTGATGCGCGGATTGCGACCCACCTCCTTCGCGCGCTGGGCGTGATGGAGGAGATTCGGGTCGTCCCGCTGCTCCCAGACCAGGATGAGGTGTGCGGCGGTCATGAAAACGGCGACGAAATCGCAGCCGGCCGCCGGGCACGGGAACGGATCCGTGCGAACACAGAACCAGCCCTGGTGGTCGACTCCTCCGTCGTCCCGCCAGAGCTCCTCGTCGTGCGCGAGGCCGGGGTCGACAAGGAGGGCCCGTCCGGGCCCGATGCGCCCTTGCTCCACGCGACCAGGCTACCTGCACGGATTGGCCTCATCGGGCAATCTAGGGGTGGGGGCCGAGTAGTCGGGTCCGCAGCCGCAGTCGGACCAGGCGAGGGCGCGCTCTGGCGCGCCCGCTCGGGCCCCGCTATTCGTCGAGCCCGAGACGCTCGGCGAGCCACGCTGCCTGGAGCCGACGCTCGGCGTCGTACTCCTGCGGGCCCGTCGCGATGTTCCGCCGCGCGCGCCGCCGCAAAGCCTGCGATCGCAAACCGACGCTGCGCGACGAACCGCTCGACGTCGATGACGTAGCCCGAGGTCACGGGCAGGAAGCCCACACGCTTCCGTGTTCGCTCGATGCAGAACTTGCCGAAGCGTTCGAGCAGCTGGTCGTTCCACTCGTCGATCTTGCGCGTCAGCCGACCGCGCCGTGCGACGAGCTTCCGGGTCTGCTCGATCACGTCAGCGCCGAGCTCGATCTCCCAGAGCTCGGCACCCATCCAGATCGGCAGGTGTTGCGCGCGGCAAGCGTGGATGCCGCCGCGACAGGTCTCCATCGATTCGGCTTCGACCCAGCGGTCGACGGGCCACCGAAAGCCGGTGAACGGACCGATTCCGCCCGGCTTCAGGAACTTGTACGCGATCACGATGCGCGCCACCCCCGGAACGCCTCGAGCAAGCGCTCCTCCAGCTCGGCGGGCAAACGACCGAGATCGACGTGCCCGGTCGCGACGACCGTCGCCCGCATCTGCTCGAGATACTGGTCGCAGCCGTCGCAGAAAACGAGATGCTCTTCGAAGCGCTCGCGGTCGACCGGTTCGAGCGCATCCTCGAGATAGGCCGTGACGAGCTCGACCATCTCCTTGCACGCAAGTTCTCGCTCCAACCTCATTGCATGTACTCCTCGAGTGCGCTGCGCACCTTCGACCGCGCGCGGTGCAGAAGCACCCGTTGATTGGTCTCGCTGAGCTCCAGTGCATTACGCACTTCCTCGGCGGTGAAGCCCTGCACGTCGCGCATCGTGATCACGGCCCGCTGCGCCGGCGGCAGCTCCTCGATCGCCCGCCCGATCACCCTGAGCGCCTCCGCCTCGAGGAGCTCCGATTCGGGAGCCCACGCCTGCGGCGGCACGCCCCAGTGGCCGGGGAACCGCTCGCCGCTGCCGACGAAACGGTCGGGATCGACCGCGGGCTCGCCTTCTCCTTCCAGCGCGAGTGCGGAGAAAGGAACGCTGCGAGCCTCGCGGACTCCGCGTGTCTTGGCGGTATTGGCCACGATCCGATAGAGCCAGGTCTTGAGGGACGACCGGCCCTCGAAACGGCCGATGCCCCGCAGAACGCCGACCCAGGCGTCCGCGACGACCTCTTCAGCGTCCCCGCGAGTCGACACGAACATCTGGGCGACGCGCAGCATCCCCGCTCCGTACTGGCGCATGAGCGCCGCGAACGCCGCTTCGTCTCCGGCGCGCAGACCCTCGACGAGCCGTGTGTCCTCCGGCGACAGAACGTGCGCCACTGCCCGACTGTAACGTCGCCCCCGCGAACTGAGACAGCCGGCGATTGACGCGAAGAGAGGATTCGAAGATGAGCAACAGCTATGACGTGATCGTCCTCGGGTCGGGCTCGGCAGCGCGAGAAGGGGCTGCCAGAGCAGCGCGTGAGCACGGTGCGAGCGTTGCGATGACGGAGAGCACGCGCTGGGGCGGTTCCTGTCCAAATGTCGCGTGCCGACCGACGAAGGCGTACGTCGTCGCGGCGGAGCTGATGCACGACGTCAGTCGCCATGCGCGCGAACGAGGCATCGATCTGCCCGCCCCATCGATCGACCTCGCGCAGACGGTCGCCTGGAAGAACTCGATCCGTGCGAGACCAGGACAGCTGGGTCGAGCTGCTGACTGAGGCCGGCTATGCGTTGTTTCCGGGCGGAGCCGAGCTCGTCGACTCGCACGCCGTGCGTGTCGACGGAAAGCTGCTGGAGGCGGACAAGATCCTCATCGCGACCGGATCTCGGACCGCGGTCCCGTCCATCCCAGGCATCCAGGACGTGGACTGGCTCGATCACATCAGCGCACTCGAGCTCACCGAGGTGCCGCAATCCCTGCTTGTC
This sequence comes from uncultured Actinomycetes bacterium, assembly GCA_963759365.1. Taxonomy (GTDB): domain Bacteria; phylum Actinomycetota; class Thermoleophilia; order Gaiellales; family Gaiellaceae; genus 3-1-20CM-4-69-9. The sequence continues at coordinate 214,257 of CAVWYX010000002.1, read as the reverse complement.
GTCGGCGCCGGTCCAGTCGGTCTCGAGTTCGCGCAGGTCTTCTCTCGCTTCGGCGCGAAGGTGACGATCGTGAACCATGGCTCCCAGATCGCGGAGCGGTCGGACACCGAGGCGGCGAACGAGCTCCAGGCGGCGCTGCAGGACGAAGGGATCGAGGTCGTCCTCAACGCCGGCGTCGACTCCTTCGCAAGAACCGCGGAGGGGATCGAAGCGGTGGTAGGCGGGCGCACCATCACGGTCTCGCATGTGTTGCTGGCCTCGGGGCGGAAGCCGAACATCGAACGGCTCGGGCTCGATCGGATCGGCGTCGAGGTGACCCGCGGCGGAATCGTCGTCGACGAGCACCAGCGAACCTCGGTCGCGGGGATCTGGGCAGCCGGCGACGTCGCAGTCGGGCCCATGTTCACGCCGACGGCCCAGTACCAGGCGAGGGTCGCGGTCGAGGACATGTTCGGCGACGGGTCGCATCGCGCCGACTACTCCGTGCTGCCGACGGCGATCTTCACCGATCCCGAGCTCGCCGGCGTGGGGCTGACCGAGGCCGAAGCTTCCGCCCGAGGTCACGAGGTGGAGGTCGTCAAGCATCCGCTGTCGGCAGTGACGCGCGCGCAGTACTTCGGGGCGAAGCGCGGCCTGTACAAGATCGTGTTCGACCGCGGTAGCCGCCGCGTCCTCGGGATCCATGTCGTCTCACGTGCCGCGAGCGACATCGTCGGCGCGCTGGCCGTCGCGCTGAAGCTCGGTGTTACCGTGGACGGCCTCGCGGACGTCCACCACATCTACCCGAGCTTCTCGGAAGGCGTGAAGGCCGCGGCCGAAAAGGCCGGTGCGGCGGTCGGCGCAGCCGGTTAGTCGCCGGCGATCTGCATCGTCGCGACGCCCTGCATGTCGATCCACGTTCGCTGCGGCGCCTCGACGACGCGCATGAGGACTGAGTCGCAATCGGGACACCGCACGACGATCCCGGCGGCCCGGTACACGTGCAGCGCGCCGACGTGACGCTCCGCGCCACAGGTTCCACAGACGCCGAGCGCAACGGTCAGGTCGCGCCCGAACATGCTCTCGAGCAGTCCGCCGATCGAGTTTCCGTCCAGTCGGGCCATGTCAAGCTCCTCCGAATCGTTCGGTCCTGATGCGCCCGGGCCTGTGGCCGAGCGCGACCAGGTTGTCCGCGACCGCCTCGACGAAGCTCGTCGGCCCGCAGACGTACACCCGGGAATCCTGCTGCGGCGGGAACGCCACCTCGCGCAGCATGTCGATGTCGACGCGTCGTGCGTAACCCATCCAGCCGGGCGGCGACTCGCGCGTGAACGTGTACACGACCTCGAGGCCGTGATCGCTGGTCGCGAGGGCATCGAGCTCGTCGCGATAGATGACGTCGTCGGGGGTTCGCGAGGAGTACAGGAGCCTGGTCGGCACGCTCGAGCGCAAGCCGTGACGGTGCCGGAGCATCGACATGAACGGCACCACTCCGGACCCGCCCGCGATCAGCATGAGCGGGGCCTCGCCGCCGTTTCCATCCCAGACGAAGTAGCCGCCGATCGGGCCGCGCAGCTCGAAGCGATCGCCGGGAGCGGCTTCGTCCACGAGGTAAGGCGAGACCTCACCGTCCTCGAGGCGCTCCACGGTCAGCGCGGGCGGATCGCCGGGCGCCGACGCCAGCGAGTAGCTCCGCTCCGCCTGGTAGCCGTCCTCCGCCGTCAGGCGGACATCGACGTGCTGGCCGGCGCGATGTCCGGGCCAGCCGGGGACATCGAGGGTCAGCGTCCGGACGTGCGGAGTCTCGGTGACGGTCTCGGCGACCTCGGCGACGAGCCAGGTCAGTCGCCCCAGTACCGCTGTTCCCGCCAAGGATCGCCGTAGATGTGGTAGCCGTTCGACTCCCAGAAGCCGGGCTCGTTGTCGTCCCGGAGCGTCAGCCCGCGGACCCACTTCGCGCTCTTCCAGAAGTAGAGGTGCGGCACGAGCAGTCGCGCCGGCCCGCCGTGCTCCGGCTCGAGCGGCTCGCCGTCGTAGAGGAAGGCGACCCATGCCTTCCCGCCGGTCAGATCCTCGATCGGCAGGTTCGTCGTGTAGCCGCCGTCGCAGAACGCAAGGGCGTAGGCGGCGTCGTAGTCGACGGCCTCGAGCAGCGTGTCGACGGACACGCCCTCCCAGTTCGTGTCGAGCTTCGACCACTTCGTCACGCAGTGGATGTCGACGGTCGGCGTCTCGTGCGGCAGGGCGCGAAGCTCGTCCCACGACCAGCGCACCGGCTCGGCGCCGCCGTGGATCGAGAACGACCATTCGTCGAGCGGCGTGTGCGGCGTCGGCCCGGCGGACAGGACCGGGAAGTCGTCGGTGACGTACTGCCCAGGTGGAACGCGGCCGCTGTCGTCGCGCCGGCCGCGACCGTGGAAGCCTCGCGAGATGATTCCCATCCTCGTCAGTCTTGCAGGCCGGGGGCGCCGTTACGTGCGGCCGTGTCCTAAGGACCTAGGGTCTGACCCTTGGTGCGTAGAAAGTGTGACGATTCGCCCACAGGATCGAGGCTCGTGAAAGAGCTTGAGGCCCGGGCAGGCGGGCGGGCTGAAGAAGCTGTAGGCCAAGGCGGCAGAATAAGAGCCTGGGCCGGGCAGGCGGCGGGCTGAAGAGCGCCTCCCGAATAGAAGCTGCGGTTGAGGCAACCGGGCGGCACGAAAGAGCCTGAGGCCCGGGCAGGCGGGCGGGCCTCAGGCTCGGCTTCCGCTGGCCGTGCTGGCCTACGGCTCCTGCGGAAGCAGGCCCCCAGGGGTTCGGGGCCAGTCGGGGCGGCTGCTCCGCACGGGAGTCACGTCTGCCGCCCAAGCTTGACGGTGATGTTCATCTGTTCCGATCCGCGGACGATCCGGAGCTGCAACTCGTCGCCCGGCTGCTTGGCCGCGACCACGTCGATGAGCCGCTCGATCGTCGGCACCCGCTGGCCGTCGGCCTGAACGATGAGGTCGCCGCCGGCCGGCCAGCTCTCGCCTTCGACCGTGACCTCGTGCGTCGCGCCGCGAAGACCGGCCTTGGCTGCGCCGGAGCCCCGCCGAACCGACACGACGAAGACGCCGTTCTGGACCGGAAGATGGAAGAGCCGCGCGATGCTCGGCACGAGCGTCTTGCCTTCGATGCCGAGGAACGGATGCTCGACCTTGCCGTCCTTGATGAGCTTCGCGGCAACGTCGCGGACCGTGTTGATCGGAATCGCGAACCCGATCCCGACGTTGCCCTGGCTCGTGGAATCGCCGGTCTCGATCTGCGCGTTGACACCGATGACCTCGCCCTCCGCGTCGAGGAGCGGTCCGCCGGAGTTGCCGTGGTTCAGCGCGGCATCCGTCTGGATCACGTGCTCGATCGAGAGCTGGTTCGGCGCCTCGATTCGTCGCTGGACGGCGCTCACGATCCCGGCGGTCACCGAGCGGTCGAGACCGAACGGATTGCCGATCGCAATCAGCTGGTCGCCGACGCGGACGGAGTCCGAGTTCCCCAGTGGCAGCGACCGCAATGCCATCGACTTCACGTTCACCTTCAGCACCGCGAGGTCGGTCGACGGATCACTACCGACCACCTTCGCCGTGATCCGCTCGTTGTTCGAGAAGCTGACGCGGATGGAGGTCGCACCGCGCACCACGTGGTAGTTCGTGACGATGTGTCCTGCCTTGTCGATGACGAACCCTGAGCCGAGGGCGCGCTCCGTTTGCGACGCCGCGTCGATATGCACGACACCGGGCGCCGCTGCTCGGTAGATCTCGTTGATCGAACGAGCGCGGGTCTGCTGGAACGCTGCCGGTGACGCTGCCTGTGTGAACGCTTCCTCCCGAATGACCGTCGTGCTGCTTCCCAGATCTCCCAACGCAGCCGCGCCGCCAAGCGCAATGCCTCCACCGATGAGCGCAGCGACAATCAGGCCGGCGGCGCGGCGCCACAGGAGGGTGTGATGCACCTTCCCGGTTGTACCGCGCCCCGTCTTAATCTCGGGTTGCCCCCGGTTAAGCGCTCGTTAAGCAACCCCATCGGTTCCGCCACAATGCCGGGGTGCGCGTCTCGGCGAAGGTGGACTACGCGCTCCGCGCGACGATCGAGCTGGCGGCGTCCGGGGACGGGCCCGTCAAGGGCGAGCGGATCGCCCAGGCGCAGGAGATCCCGCTCAAGTTCCTCGAGAACATCCTCGGCGACCTCCGTCACGCGGGGATCGTCCGCTCGCAGCGCGGCGTCGAGGGTGGCTACTGGCTCGCGCGTCCGCCCGCAGAGGTCACCGTGGCCGAGGTCGTGCGCGCGGTCGAGGGACCGATCGCGAACGTGCGCGGAGTCGGCCCGGAGCAGGTCGAGTACGCCGGCTCGGCCGAGCGGCTCCGGGAGGTGTGGATCGCGGTGCGCGCCAACCTGCGCGCGGTGCTCGAGCACGTGACGATCGCGGATCTGGCCGACGGCGAGCTACCGGAGTCGGTCGAAGCTCTGGCGGCGGATCCCGACGCCTGGCAGCCCCACTAGAGCACCTAACTCCCGCTGAAGACGGTCTGGCGGGTCGGGCGCAAGTAGACGATCTGGCCCGCGCTGCAGCTCGAGCGCGTCCACCTGCTCACGGGTCAGCTGCGCAGAGAGATGCTCCCCGTCGTCGCGCACGAGCTCGACACGCACCTCGAAGCCGAGGTGGACGAGGCGCTCCACCATCGCCTCCTGCGTCGCGCCGTTCGGCTCGAGCAGCAGCTCGACGTCGTGCGGACGAATGAACGCGTCGCCCACGCGATTCACGGGCCCGACGAACGACATGACGAACTCGTTGGCCGGATGGTCGTAGAGGTCCCGCGGAGCCGCGACTTGCTCGATGCGGCCGGCATTCATCACGACGACACGTTCTGCGACCTCCATCGCCTCTTCCTGATCGTGCGTGACGATCACCGTCGTCGTGTGGGTCTCGTCGTGCAGGCGGCGAAGCCAGACGCGGAGCTCTTTGCGCACGCGTGCATCCAGCGCGCCGAAGGGCTCGTCCAGAAGCAGCACCTTGGGATCGACGGCGAGCGCGCGTGCGAGACCCATCCGCTGACGCTGTCCGCCCGAGAGCTGCGCCGGATACCGATCGCCGAGACGCGCGAGCTGGACGAGCTCGAGCAGCTCGCTCGACGCGTTCCTTGATCTCGGCCCGCGGCCGACGGCGGATCTTCAGCCCGAAGGCGACGTTCTCCCACACAGTCATGTGCTTGAAGGCGGCGTAGTGCTGGAAGACGAACCCCACTCCGCGGGCCTGCGGGGGAACTCTGGTCACGTCCTCGCCGTCGAGGTGAACGACACCTTCGTCGGGACGCTCGAGCCCGGCGATCACGCGCAGGAGCGTCGACTTGCCGCTCCCGCTCGGGCCGAGCAGTGCGGTGAGCGTGCCCGCCGGCACCTCCATGGAAACCCGGTCGAGCGCCGTGAAGTCGCCGAACCTCTTGACGATGTCGCGGGCGTCGATCACCGCGTTTCCTCCTTCGGCTTCAGCGCCGTCATGAGGACGAGCGTCGTCACCGCGATCAGCGCGAGCACGACCGCAGCGGCATAAGCGCCGACCTCGTCGAACGCCTGATAGCGGTCCTGGACGTACAGGGTCAGCGACTCGGTCTCTCCGGCGAGTCGGCCCGAGACGACGCTGACGGCGCCGAACTCGCCGAGCGCCCGCGCCGTCGTCAGCACGACGCCGTAGGCCGTCGCCCAGCGGATCGCAGGCCAGGTCACGCGGCGAAACGTCTGTAGTGCGGACGCTCCGAGGGTCGCGGCAGCCTGTTCCTGCTCCGTCCCGATCTCGCGGAGTACCGGCACGACTTCGCGGACGACGAACGGCAGTGACACGAAGATGGTCGCAAGCACCATGCCCGGTAGAGCGAAGACGACCTCGTGGCCGCCGAGCCAACCGCCGCGGCCGTAGAGCACGAGCAGCGCAAGCCCGACCACGACGGGTGAGAGCGCAAGCGGCAGGTCGACGACGGCGTTGAAGATCCCGGCGCCCGGAAACCGGTAGCGGACGATCGCCAGCGCCGCGAGGATGCCGAAGATCGTGTTCGCGGGCACGGCGATGCCCGCGAGAATCAGCGTCACCTTCAGCGCATGCAGCGCGTCCGGCGTCGTTACCGCATCCCACGCCGGACCGATGCCGTGCTCGAACGTCTTGTAGAAGACGTAGCCGACCGGCGCGAGCAGCAGCAGGCCGAGGTACCCGAGCGCCGCGAAGCGGAGGGCGTACTTACCGGTCATGTCGAGTTGCCCAGCGGCGGACTGCGCCGATCGCGAGGAGGACTCCGAAAGTCACGACGAGAATCACCACCGACGCCGCGGCGGCGCCGCCCGGATCGCCGCTCTCGATGCGGCCGAAGACGTAGACGGAGATGACCTCCGTCTTGAAGGGCAGGTTGCCGGAGATCAGCACGAGCGATCCGAACTCGCCGACGGCGCGCGCGAATGCGAGCGCCACGCCGGAGAGGATCGCGGGCAGGATGTTCGGAAGGATGACGCGGCGAAACGTCGACCACTTGGACGCGCCTAGGGATGCCGCCGCGTCCTCCATCTCGGTGTCCAGCTCGAGGAGCACGGGCTGCACCGTTCGCACGACGAACGGGAGCGTCACGAACAGCAGTGCGAGGAGCACCGCCCAGCGCGTGAACGCGATGTTGCTGTCGCGAACGACGCCGACGGGCGACTTGGGGCCGTACAGGGCGAGCAGCGTCAGGCCCGGCGACGATCGTCGGCAGCGCGAACGGCAGGTCGACGAGGGCGTTGAAGAAGCTCTGGCCGAAGAAACGATCGCGGACGAGCGTCCAGGCGATCGCGGTTCCGGCAACAGCATTGATGAGGGCGACGAGGATCGACGCGACGAGCGTCAGCTTCAGGGCGGAGATCGCCTGTGCGTTCGTGATCGCGTCCCAGCCGTGCGCGCGCCAGGCGAGAGCCGCGAGCGGGAGCAGGACGATCACGCTCAGGTAGAGCGTGCTCAAGCCGATTGCGAGGCCCGGCGCGAGCGAGCGCCGGGCACTTGGAGCCGGGACTGCTGCGGCTCTAGCCGCCGCCATTGGCGGCCTGGATCTTGGCCATGATCCCGGTCTTCGGATCGAAGAACTTCTTCTCGACCGTCGCCCAGCCGCCGACGTACTTGATCGTGAAGAGCTGCGGTCGGTTCGGGAAGTTCAACCCCTGCGTCACTCCCTTGACGACCGGTCGGTAGCCGTTCTCCGCGAAGATTCGCTGCGCCGGCCTCGTGCGCAGGAAGTTGATGAACGCCTGCGCCTTCTGCTTGTTCTTCGAGCCCTTCGTCACGGCGATCGGGTTCTCGATCAGGATCGTCGCCTTCGGGATCACGAACTGGACGGGCTGACCCTTCTTCTGCGCGAAGAGCGCCTCGTTCTCGTAGGCGAGAAAAACGTCTCCGCGTCCCGCGAGGAAGGTCTGGAGACCCTCACGCGCGCTCGCAGGCTGCGCAACGACGTGCTTCCACATCTTCGCGAGGTAGCTCTGCGCCTGTTTCGGGCTCATGCCCGCGCGCAGCGCGCCCCCGTAGGCGGCCATGACGTTCCAGCGCGCACCGCCGGACGTGAACGGGTTCGGCGTCACGATCTGCACACCCGGCCTGAGCAGGTCGTTCCACGTCTTCAGCTTCTTCGGGTTGCCGTCGCGAACGACGAACACCACGACGGAACGCGTGACCATCCCGTGGTATCTGCCCTTGTTCCAGCTCTGCGCGACGAGACCCTTCTTCACGAGGTCGGAGATGTCCGGTGCGAGGGAGAACGCGACGATGTCCGCCTGCAGGCCGGCGGCAACGGCCCGGCCCTGCTCGCCCGAGGCGCCGTACGACTGCGAAAAGCTGACGTCCTTACCCGCGCCCGTCTTCTGGAACGCCGAGATCAGTTGCCCATAGGCCTCACGCGGGGTCGAATACGCAACGAGAGCCAGCTTCGTGTCATGGGCGGCCCCCGCGGCCAGCGCCGGGAAGATCAGGGCGAGTAGCAAAGCTAGGCTAATCCGTCGCATGGCACCTCCTTATCAATCCACTGAGTCGGTGGACTTTAGGGAGAAGCGCGGACGACGTCAAATGTGAACCGCGAGGGGTCCCTTAGAATCGAGAACGTGGCCGCTGCGACCCTTGCCGAGTACGAAATCTCCCGTCTCGAGGACGTCGAACGGCTCCCCTACACCCTCCGCATCCTGCTCGAGAACGCGCTGCGTCACGGGGAGGCAGAGGACGCCGAGGCCCTGAGACGCTGGGAGCCCGAGGCCGAGCCGGCGGACGAGATCTCCTTCCGCCCCGCGCGCGTGCTGCTTCAGGACTTCACGGGCGTCCCCGCGGTCGTCGACCTCGCCGCGATGCGGAATGCGATGGCGGATCTCGGCGGCGACCCCGCACGGATCAATCCGCTGCTGCCGGCGGAGCTCGTCATCGACCACTCGGTCCAGGTAGACGAGTACGCGAGCGCACGAGCGATCTTCCGCAATGCGGAGCTCGAGTTCGAGCGCAATCGCGAGCGCTACGCCTTCCTTCGCTGGGGGCAGGAGGCGTTCGACAACTTCAAGGTCGTCCCGCCGAACACGGGAATCGTCCACCAGGTGAACCTCGAGTTCCTCGCGCGAGTCGTCGAGACCCGGGAGGGCAGCGCGTTTCCCGACACGCTCGTCGGAACGGACTCCCACACGACGATGATCAACGGCCTGGGCGTGCTCGGTTGGGGCGTCGGCGGCATCGAGGCCGAGGCGGCGATGCTCGGTGAACCGATCTCCATGCTCGTGCCGCAGGTCGTCGGCTTCAAGCTCATCGGCTCACTCCCCGAGGGCGCAACTGCAACGGATCTCGTTCTGACGGTGACGCAGATCCTGCGCGCGACCGGCGTGGTCGGAAAGTTCGTGGAGTACTTCGGACACGGCCTGGCCGGCCTGCCGTTGGCAGACAGGGCGACGATCGGGAACATGTCTCCGGAGTACGGTGCAACGTGCGGCTTCTTCCCCGTCGACGACGAGACGCTCAAGTACCTGCGGCTGACGGGACGCGACGAGGGGCACGTGTCGCTCGTCGAGGGGTACTGCAAGGAGAACGCGCTCTGGCACGATCCCGATCACCAGCCGGAGTATTCGCAGGTCGTCGAGCTCGATCTGTCCGAGGTCGAGCCGTCGCTCGCGGGGCCGCGCCGGCCGCAGGACCGCGTTCCGCTTCGGGAGGCGAAGCAATCGTTCGTCGACTCGCTCGAGAGCTTCGGCGTCGACTACGGCAACGAGCACGACGAGGCGGTCGCGGAATCGTTCCCCGCCAGTGACCCGCCGACGACGACCGCCACGGGCCACGGCGGGCCGAATCAGATCTCGCGGGTCGAGGTCGACGGCAGGGTGGCGGTCGCCGTGCGAGGGGACTCCGTTCCCGTGACGATGAACGGCAGCGAGTTCGAGCTCGAGCACGGCTCCGTGGTCATTGCCGCGATCACGTCCTGCACGAACACCTCCAACCCGCAGGTGATGATCGGCGCGGGCCTGCTGGCGAAGAACGCGGTCGAGCGCGGGATGCGCCGCAAGCCGTGGGTCAAGTCGAGCCTCGCGCCCGGGTCGAAGGTGGTGACCGAGTACTACGAGAAGGCCGGACTGACGCAGTACCTCGACGAGCTCGGCTTCCAGACCGTCGGCTACGGGTGCACTACGTGCATCGGCAACTCCGGCCCCTTGCCGGAGCCGATCTCGGAGGCGGTGGCGGAAGGCGATCTGGTCGTCTGCTCGGTCCTCTCCGGCAACAGGAACTTCGAGGCCCGCATCCATCCGGAGGTCAAGGCGAACTACCTCGCCTCGCCGCCGCTCGTCGTCGCGTACGCGCTCGCCGGCCGAATGGACATCGATCTCGTCGAGGAACCGCTCGGACAGGACCGCGACGGAAACGACGTGTACCTCCGCGATCTGTGGCCGGCGGCCGAGGAGATCCAGGAGATGATCTCCGTTGCCGTCCAGGGGGACATGTTCTCGCGCACGTATGCCGACGTCTTCACCGGAGATCCGGCCTGGCGCGAGCTCCCGGTGCCGGAGGGCGACCTCTTCGCGTGGGATCAGGGCTCGACGTACGTACGGCGCCCGCCGTACTTCGAGGGGATGTCGCGCGAGCCGGGGAGTGTGGAGGATTTCGCGGGTGCGCGGTGCCTCGTGCAGGTCGGCGACTCGGTCACGACCGACCACATCTCGCCGGCCGGGGCGATCAAGCCCGACTCGCCGGCCGGCCGCTACCTCGTCGATCACGGCGTCGAGCGGAAGGACTTCAACTCCTACGGGTCGCGGCGCGGCAACCACGAGGTGATGGTGCGCGGCACGTTCGCGAACGTCCGGCTGAGGAACCTCCTCGTGCCCGGGTCCGAAGGCACGTGGACGGTGCACGTGCCGAGCGGCGAGGAGATGACGATCTACGACGCATCGCAGCGCTACCTCGCGGAAGGCACGCCGTTGGTCGTCCTGGCGGGCAAGGAGTACGGATCCGGGTCTTCCCGTGACTGGGCTGCGAAGGGCCCGAACCTGCTCGGCGTGCGCGCGGTGATCGCCGAGTCCTACGAGCGCATCCACCGCTCCAACCTGCTGATGATGGGGATCCTCCCGTTGCAGTACCTGGACGGAGAGAGCGCAGAGTCCCTGGGCCTGAGCGGCCGAGAGGAGTACGCGGTCGAGGGTGTCGACAACGGCGAAGCGCGCGAGGTGACCGTCCGCGCCGACGACAAGGAGTTCCGGGCCCGTGTCCGGCTGGACACGCCCCGCGAGCGCGAGTATCTCCGCCACGGCGGCATCCTCCCGTTCGTCCTGCGCCGCCTACTGTCGACCTAGCCCGCTTCGCTCCACGCCTGTGGAGCAAACGTCACGGTCCTGGTGCAGAAACCATGTCCCCATGCGCCACGTTGTGGGGTCGGACCCCAGCTGTCGCAAGGGGACAGCCCCTGTCCAGACAGTGGCACGTCGGCTTGGGACAGGTGTGACACGTCGCGTGGGGACGCGTCGTTGCAAACGCGGTGCGGTTCCGGCGCGGTTGCGTTTGCGCGGGCGCTACGGCAGCCGGGCTACGCCGGTCGGCCTTTTGAGGCGTCGATGAGCTCGCGGAACGTGGCGGCGACCTGGTTCACCGCTGTTTCGTACCGCTTCTTCGACAGGCGCAGGCCGTAGCCGTTCTTGCGGTGCGACTCGACCACCCGGTCGATGTACTCCCGCGCCTGCCGGTCCGCATCCGGCGTTTTCGCCACGAGCTCAGTGTAGGTCAGACCAGAGACGGTCGACAATCAGCTCCGCGAACCACGTGTACCAGTACTGCTGCGTCAGCTTTCGGCCCGCCAGGAAGGTCCTCAGCCGGTCCGACACCTCGAGCGCGGGGACGAGGGTCGGCACGACGTCGTCCGGCCGCACGTCCGCGCCGATGAACTTCCGCGTATAGCCGTACGCGTCCTTCGCCATTGCGGTCCAGAGCTTCTTGTCCTGCTCGAAGAGCTCCGTCAGCCCGGCGTCGCCGAGCCGCTTGAGCTTGTTGAGGTTCAGCGCCACAGGACAGCGCGCGCCGTCGTCACCGCGGCGAACGCGGTCGCGGCGAGCTCGACCGAGAAGAGGACGACGGAGACATCCCGCAATACGCGTCCCGGCGACAGCAGCCATGTGAACGACACGGCAACGACGACCAGCCCGAGCAGGAAGGCACCGAGGATCCAGCCTCCGGCCCGCCGAAAGCGCACCGTCGCCGCGCCGGGCACGTCGCCGGCGAACGACTGGAACGACGAGATCGAAACGCCTAGGAAGACGAGCAACAACCCGGCGAGACCGGCCGCAGCAGTGAAGATCGAGCGAACGACGTCCAGGTCCGACGGCATCGGCTCACCGTAGCCAAGCCCCCGGAAGGCGGTTACAGTCGGCACATGCGACTCGGCAGAGACGGCAAGGTGGAACTGATCCGCAAGGTGCCGCTCTTCGCACGGCTGTCGAAGAAGGGGCTCGAGGACGTCGCCCACATCGCGGACGAGCTCGATCTCCCGCCCGGCAAGGTGATGGCGAAGGAGGGCGATCGCGGACGGGAGTTCTTCGTGCTGCTCGAGGGCGAGGCCGACGTCACGAAGGACGACAAGAGCATCAACACGATGCGCGACGGCGACTTCTTCGGCGAGATCGCTCTCGTCACGAAGATGCCGCGCACGGCGAACGTCACCGCAACGACACCGGTCCGCGTCCTCGTCATCACCGAGCGGGACTTCAGCGCCCTCCTCAAACGCTCGCCCGACGTTGCCCGAGGCGTCGCGGAGGCACTCGCCGAGCGCGTCGCCCCCGACCTACCGGTCTAGCCGACCGCGACAGCGCGGGAGAGTTACCGGCTAAAGGCTCAGCTGTGTGACGTCGTAGCCGTTGCGCTTCAGCTCGCGCACCGCGGCGCGACCTTCTTTGATCGGCGCCGACCTGCTCACGCTCTGGAGCTCGTCCCGTGCCTTGAAGATGCTCTGCCTGCGCGCCTCCTTCACGGCCTCCAGCCGGTCGGAGAACCCGGAGAAGGCGTCGGCGAGACGATCGTTTGCGGCCTGCACGTTCGCGGGGGGCTCGAGGCCGTCGAGGTCGTGGGCCGCATCGTCGAGACCGTCCTGAAGGTCCTGGACGTTCCGGTTGAACGTCGCGATGTCGATCGACCTCCCGAGCTCCGACCCGAGGTTCGTGAGGTTCGTTCCGAGCCGGGTGAGCTCTTGTTGGTACTGGGCTTTCGTCACTTCTCGCGGGCTGCTCCCACAGCCCGCAAGGACGAAGCAGGAAGACAACAGGAGGATCAGTGGCGCACGCGTCCGGCTCATGGCCGTCGCTAGGCTACCGACGCCGGGGTGCGCCGCAGACGGCGCTGAGATCACACCCGTCGAACCTGATCTGGCTAGCACCAGCGAAGGGAGCGAACGACTTGCAGGACACGCCGTTGTGGGGAATCGAGCCTGTGCCCGAGCGTTTGCGCGTGCTCGGTCTGCTCGACACGACGCTCCTCTGGACGAATCTCGGAATCTCGCTGCTCGTCCTCGTGCTGCCGGCGTATTTCGACCTGCCCCTCCGTGACGCGCTCGCGGCGACCGTTGTCGGCGGCGTGCTCGGCAACGCGATGCTCGCTGTCGCCGCGCTGATCGGGGCCGACGCGCGCGTTCCGACGATGGTGCTTCAGCGGGCGCCGCTCGGGCGCCACGGGTCGTACCTCGCGACCGGCCTCAACGTCCTTCAGTGCCTCGGCTGGGCGATCTTCGAGCTGATCGTGATCGCGACCGCGGCGGGCCTCCTGTGCGACAAGCTCTTCGGCTTCGAAGCTCGTCTGGCTGTGGAAGCTGATCTTCGGAGCCGTCGCGGCGGCGCTCGCGCTTCTCGGACCAGTCGGTTTCGTGCGGCGGTTCGTGCGCAAGTTCGCGATCTGGGCAGTCCTCGCGTCGATCGCGTATCTCGCCTGGTGGATCCTCGACGGCGCCGACCTCGGCGCGATGTGGTCGGAGGGCGGACATCACGGGTCGTTCTGGGTGGCCGTCGACACCGTCGTCGCGGTGACGGTCTCCTGGGCGCCGCTCGTCGCCGACTACACACGCTTCTCCCGCAACGGCCGCAGCGCCTTCTTCGGGACGGGTATCGGCTACCTCCTGCCCACGCTGTTCCAGTTCGGATTCGGGTCGATCCTCGTCCTCTCGAGAGGGGTCGACCCGAATCATCCGGAGCTGATCCTCATCGCCATCGCCGGCGGCGGCTTCGCAGCCGCACTCGCGCTCTTCGCGCTCACGGTCGACGAGACCGACGAGGCGTTTGCGAACGTGTACTCGGGCGCCGTCTCGACCCAGAACCTCTTCCCCCGCGTCCCTCAGCGCGCGCTGATCGTCGGGGCCTCGGTGGTGGCGACGGCGGGGGCGCTCGCAATCGACATGCGGAGCTATCAGCGGTTCCTGCTCCTGCTCGGTGCCGTTTTCGTGCCCCTGCTCGGAGTGCTCGTCGCCGACTGGCTGCTGAAGGGAGCGCACTACACCAGGGAGGACGTCTTCGCTGCCCCGCGCGTGCGGGTGGGCGGGATCGCCGCCTGGGTGATCGGCTTCGCCGTCTACGAGTGGCTGGCGCAGCCCGCGGACCTCGGCTTCTGGTCGCGGCTGCTCGGCCACTTGCCGACGCCGTCGTACCAGGTCGGCGCATCGATCCCGGCGTTCTTGACGTCGTTCCTGCTTGCGGCCGCGGCGGCGAAGTTAGGCTCGGCGCGTGCCTCGGCTCGCGCTCGTCGGGAACCTCTCGTGGGACCGCGTTGACAACGGACCTCCCCGCATCGGCGGCGGCCCGTACTACGCCGCGATCGCCTGGCGCGAGCTAGGCGCCCGCGGCGACGATCATCACACGCTGCGGTCCGGAAGAACGCGACGCCTACACGCGGCAGCTGAGCGCGCTCGGCATGCACTTCATGATGCTGCCCGGGACCTCGACGACCGGATTCGCCTTCCACTACGAGGGCGACACACGAGTGATGAGCGTCAAGCATCTCGGCGACTCGTGGACGCCGGCTGACGCCGCCGTCGTGCCGCCGGGTGCGTGGGTGCACGTCGCACCGCTCCTCCGATCCGACTTCCCGCTCGAAACGGTCGCCGCGCTCGCGCGCGGGCGGCGGCTCTCGTTCGACGGCCAGGGCCTCGTGCGGGCCGGCGAGCTTGGACCGCTTCGCCTCGACGCGAACTTCGACCGCGCGCTCCTCGGCCACATCGACATCCTCAAGCTCGCCGAGGAAGAGGCGGAGGTGATCGGCTCGGTCGACCGGCTCGGCGTGCCGGAGGTGCTCGTCACGTACGGCCATCGCGGCTCGTGCGTGTACCACGAAGGCAAGGCGGTGGACGTCGGCGCCTGGCCGGTCGCGACAGACCCGACCGGGTCGGGCGACGCCTTCTCGGCCGCCTACCTTGCGGCGAGGTCCAGGGGACTGTCCCCGACGTCGGCCGCGCGCCGCGCGACGGCGCTCGTCGGCGCGCTGCTCACGCGCAGAGCGACGTGAACGCCGCCGTCCGCACCGTCGCAGGCACCTATCTCGTCGACCTCGAGACCGAGGAGCTGCTCGGCACCGGCGAGGATTTCGAGTCGCCCGCAGTCACCGTCGAGCTGCCGCGCGTCGTCGCGGCGGCCGTCGAGGGAGCCACGATCGTCGCCGTCGTCGACCGCCGTCCGCCGCTGGCGATCTCGCACGACGCCGGCGCCACCTGGCAGGAGGCGGGCGGCGGCCTACCCGCCGGGTTCGCGGTCGCGATCTCGGAGGACAATCCGGACGTGATGCTGTTCGGGGCGCCGGAACCGCCTCTACCTCTCGGAAAACGGCGGCATCTTCTGGCGGGCCCTCGTTCCCGAGCTGCCGGACATCACCGCCGTCACGTTCCTCTAGAACCGAAACTCGCCGCGCGCGACGATCACGGCCGACCCTCCGACCTCGACCCGCTCGATCCGCTCGGCCGTGCCGTCGACACGGGCGTAGAGCGTCGACGGGCGCTTCAGCTCCTCGCCCTGCGAGATCTCGATCTCGTCGCCGAACGCGATCCGGCCGTGGCGCGCGAGGTGGATCGCCAGCGGCCCCGCCGCCGAGCCGGTGGCCGGGTCTTCGGCCACACCGTCGGCAGGCGCGAACATGCGCGTCTTCCACCGGCTGCCGGACCCGGCGAAGCAGTTGATCCCCGCGTGGAACCGGGACAGCGCCTTGAAGTCAGGGCGAAGGGCGGCGACCTCGTCCTCGCTGCCGAGCTCGACATACACGTGCGTCGGGCCCAGGTGGTACAGCTCGACGGGCAGGCTCGAGCGGACGCCGAGCAGTTCCTGGAGCTCCTCCGCTTCCGCGAAGGGCTCCCACTTCGGGATCGGCTGCTGCATCCGGCCGAAGACGATGCGCGCGCCTTCACGCTCGAGCACCACGGGAACGACCCCCGACCCAGTCTCGAGCCGGATCTCACCGAGCTGCATCGGCGCGGCGAGGACGAACGCCGATCCCAGAACCGGATGCCCGGCGAACGGCAGCTCGCTGGAGGGCGTGAAGATCCTGATGCGCGCGTGCCCCCCGGACTCCGGCGGCAGAACGAAAACCGTCTCCGAGTAGTTCAGCTCGCGCGCGAGGTCCTGCATGGTCTTGTCGTCGACGCCCCGTCCGTCCGTGAAGACGGCGAGCTGGTTGCCAGTGAGGGGTCGGTCGGTGAAGACGTCGGCGACGACGTAGCGAAGCGTCGGCATCTCGGCAGTGTCTACCACGAGGCCGCATTCCGGGTAGCTTGACCGCGCTGTGAGCGCCATCTCCGTCCGCGAGCTGCGCAAGTCGTACGGCGCGCACGAGGCGCTCCGCGGGATCAGCTTCCAGATCGCGGAGGGCGAGGTCTTCGGGTTGCTCGGCCCGAACGGTGCCGGGAAGACGACGACCGTCGAGATCCTCGAGGGCTATCGCGAACGCGATGCCGGCGACGTCGAGGTCCTCGGCTTCGATCCGGCGGCTGCAGCGCGTGGATTCCGGGAACGGATCGGCGTCGTGCTCCAGCAATCGCAGCTCTGGGCGAACCTGACGGTCGCCGAGACGCACAGGATGTTCGCGGGCTACTACGAGCGTCCGCGCGACGTCGACGAGGTGATCGATCTGGTCGGGCTCCGCGACAAGCGCGACGCCCGCGTGAAGACACTTTCGGGCGGCCAGAAGCGGCGGCTCGACCTCGGCGTCGCCCTCGTCGGCGATCCCGATCTGATCTTCCTCGACGAGCCGACGACCGGGTTCGATCCGGCGGCGAGGCGCGCGGCGTGGGAGCTGATCCGATCGCTGCGCTCCCTCGGCAAGACGATCCTCCTCACGACGCACTACCTCGACGAGGCGGAGCAGCTCGCCGACCGGGTGGCTGTCCTGCGGGAGGGCCGCATCGTCCTCGAAGGCACGCCGGCGGCTCTGACCGGCGACACGAAGGACACCGAGGTGCGCTACCGCGAGAACGGCCGCGAGCTCGTGATCCGCACACAGGAGCCCACGCGGGTGCTGCACGAGCTCACGACGAAGGCTGTCGAGGAAGGCCGCGAGATCGAAGGGCTCACCGTGCGCCGGCCGACGCTCGAGGACGTCTACCTGTCCATCACCGAGGCGGACGAATGAGGCTCTTCTCGCATCAGCTTCGGTGGGAGCAGTTCCTCTTCTGGCGCAGCCGCGAGTCGGCAGTGTTCGTGTTCCTCTTTCCGCTCCTCCTCTACGCGCTGCTCGTCTCGGTCTACGGCGGGCGCATCCAGGGCAAGCCGGCCGCGTGGGGCCTCCTTGCCGGAATGCTCGGCTACGGCGCTGCGAACACCGCTTTCGCGGGGCTCGCGCTGACGCTCGTCGCCCGACGTGAGCTCGGAATGCTGAAGCGGATCCGCGCGACGCCCTTACCTGCGGCGACGTACCTGATCGCGGTCCTCGTGTCGATCCTGATCGTGTTCACGCTCCAGGCGACTGCGCTGTTCGCGCTCGGAAGCCTGCTGAAGTCGACGCCCTGGCCGAGCCACATCGTGTCGCATGGTGCTCGCGCTCGCGCTCGGCGCCGGGGCCTTCGCCGGGCTCGGCCTCGCGATCACCGGCTTCATCCGCTCGCTGGAGGGATCCTCGGCCGTCATCAACCTCATCGTCCTCCCAGTGGCGTTCCTCTCGGGGTCCTTCGGGTCGACGCGCAGCTATCCGCGTTTTCTCCGCGCGGTGAGCGACGTGCTGCCGCTGAAGTACCTGATCGACGCGGTCGACGCCGTGTACCTCCACGGCAGAGAGATCTGGGACAAGCCGACGGCGGTGGCCGTCCTCGCGGGGTGGGGCGTGGCCGGAGTGGCGATCGCGCTCCGTACTTTCCGCTGGGAGCCACGAGAGGGTTAGCCACGCCGGAACCCGGTTATACGACTTGCAATGCAGGTCGAGGAAACGATCGCATTCGTCACTGACGAGCACCCGGCGGGGCTGCAGATCCGCATCAACTTCGGCGTCTTCGCGGGCCGCGACGCAACGAGCGCGGAGCTCGAGGAGCTCGGAAAGCTGCTCGTGCCCGAGGCCGGCGAGGTCTCGATCGTCGGCGAGGAGCGCCACGAGATGGCCGAAGGCGCGGAAGTCGTCCTGCGCCAGGTACGCGTCGCGGTGGCTCCCGAACAGATCCCTGACGACCTCGGCGAGCGGCGAGCACTCTCCGAGAGGCTGCTCGGGCTCGCGGAGATCTGGGCTCGTCAGTGCATCAACGAGCGCCGCTCCGATATCAGCGACGTTTAGAGGCTTGATGCGGGTTCCCGGCACGCGCGGGCGGCCCGCAAGGCGACAGACCTGGCGCACGCGCGTCGGCGTCGTCCCGCCTTCCGGATCACGTCGTCCAGTGCGGTGACGAGCTCGTCGATGTCCCGCTCTGTCAGGACGAGCGGCGGCAGGCCTTTCAGAACCGGGAGGTCGTGGCCTGCGACTTGCGACAGGATCCGGTGCTTCGTGAACAACGGGACGACGACGAGCTGCGCGAAGAGGCCGGTCTGCATCCGTTCCATCACTCGCCAGGCGATGCTGCCCGAGTCCGGCTCGCCGAACTCCAAGGCCCACATCAGCCCGAGGCCGCGAGCCTCGCGTACGACCTCGTGCTCGTCCGCGAGCGCGCTCGTTCGCTGCAGCAGCACCTCGCCGAGACGCGCCGACCTCGTGACAAGCCCCTTCTCGTCGAGCTCGCGAAGCGTCGCGAGACCGGCGGCCATCGCGAGATCGTTCGGCGCGAACGTCGAGCCGTGGCTGACCGAGTGCTCGAGGGAGTCGAAGACCGCGTCGTACACACCTCGCGCCATCAACAGCGCTCCGACGGGCACGTACCCGCCGGAAAGGGACTTCGCCACCGTGACGAGGTCCGGCTCGAGCCCCCAGTGCTCCAGGGCGAAGAGCTTTCCCGTGCGGCCGAGCCCGGTCTGGACCTCGTCCACTGCGAAGAGCGTCCCGTAACGGCGACAGAGCTCCTGCGCGCCGGCGAGATAGCCCTCGGGCGGCAGGTTGACGCCCTTGCCCTGCACCGGCTCGACGAGGAACAGGGCGACGTCCTCGCTCCGCAGCTCACGCTCGAGTGCGTCGAGGTCCCCGAACGGGATCTGGGAGAAGCCCGGAAGAAGCGGTCCGAACCGGTCGACGAAGTGTCTGTCGCCGTTCGCGGACAGCGAGCCGAGCGTCAGACCGTGAAAGCCGTGCTCGGTCGAGACGACGCGCTCGCGTCCGGTCGCCGCCCGCCCGAGCTTGAGCGCCGCTTCGACGGCCTCGGTGCCGGAGCTCGTGAACAGAACACGCTCGAGCCGAGCGGGCGTCCTCCGTAGCAGCTCCTCCGCGAGCAACCCGGGGAGAAGTGACACACCGAGCTGCGCGGAACCAGGCGTCTCCAGCTCGAGCGCTTCGACGAGCGCGGCGCGCACACGCGGGTTGTTCCGCCCGATGTTGAACATCCCGAAGCCGCCGAGGAGATCGAGGTAGCGATTGTCGTCCTCGTCGTACAGGTACTGCCCCTCGGCACGAGCCCACACGCGATCGAAGCCGAGCGTCTTGAGGAGACGCATGAACTGCGGGTTGATCGTGCGCGCGTAGAGCTCGTAGTCCTCGCCGGAGCGGCTCTCGACCAGTTCCCGAATCACGGCGCAAGTATCGCTGGCACACACAACTTTGACAGTTTTCTAAACGGATTCGACCGACTTCGCAGGCGCCCTCGCGTCGTACTCCGCGACTGACAACGAAGGGGGGAAACACGATGCAGGCGAACGTCACACGCGCTCCGCGCAGCGTGAGCTTCGCGCTCGGAGCGATCCTCGTAGTCGGACTGGCGACGGCGCTGCTCCTTCCATCGGGCGGCGCTGCGAGAGCGCAGGCACCGCCTCAGGCGCGCGGCGAGCCTCGTGTGATCGGAAACGCAATCGAAGGACGCAGGGTGTCGGCAGCAAATGCGCCGTGGTCGGGGACTGCCCCGCTCAGGTTCACGTATCGCTGGCTCCGCTGCGACACGGCCGGCGGAGGCGTGAACGGCGTCAACTGCACGGGAATCTCACACGCGTTCGGACGGACGTACGTCGTCCAGCGAGCGGACGTCGGCTGGCGGCTCCGAGTGCGCATCGACGCGACGAACGCGGAGGGCTCGGCAGCGTCGACATCGAACGCGAGCGCGATTGTGCTCGCAGCGCCTGCGGCAGGCGCGCCCCGAAACACGGCTCCGCCGACGATCTCCGGAACGCCACAGGTCGGGCAGGGCCTGACGGCGAGCACCGGCTCGTGGGCGGGCGCACAGCCGCAGAGATACTCGTATCGCTGGCGTCGCTGCAATCCAACGGGCGGAAGCTGCTCCGACATCACCAGCGCGACGGCGCAGACCTATGCACTGGCATCCGCCGACCAGGGCATGACGCTCCGAGTCCGCGTCACGGCGAGGAACGCTCGCGGAGCGGCGTCGTCCACGTCTGTTCCAACGGCCGTCGTCGCGAAGGCGGAAGCGCCGAGCGGCACGACGATCTCGATCAACGACGTCTCGCTTCCGAACCGGCTGCTGATCGACGGCTTGTCGTTCAATCCGCTGCCGCTTCGCTCGCGGCAAACGTTCACCGCGCGATTCCACGTTTCCGACAGCAGGAATCACTCGGTCCAGGGAGCGCTGGTCTTCGTCGTCGCGATCCCGTTCGGGACGGCGACGACTCCTCCGGAGGCCGTTAGTGGCGCCGACGGCTGGGTCACGTTCCAGCTGACGCCGACGGAGCGCGTTCGGTTCGACCGACCGGGAAGCATCGTCATGTTCGTGCGCGCACGCAAGGCGAGCGATCGTCTGATCGGCGGCGTGTCGACGCGGCGGCTGGTGAATCTCGGCATCCGCTAGGAGGCAGGCGACCCGAAAACGGCGAGAGCCCCGCGCCGCAGCGGGGCTCTCGTCGGTGGACCGCAGCCGCCCTGAGAGTTACTTGCCTTTGCCGCCGCCCTTCCCCTGATTGCCGCCGCCGCTGTTGCCCTGCGGCTGGGGTGAGCTCTGCGCCTTCTTCGACTGGCCGTGGTTCGAGCTCTTCTTGCTCGGCGTCGCAGAGGAGGAGGAGATCTGCTTCACCTTCGGCGTCTTCGGAGCCTTCGTAGCCTGCGAGTGCTTCTGCTTCTTCGGCTGCTTTTTCGCCTTCGGCGCCGACGTCGTCGTCACTGCCTGCGTCGTCGTCGGCGTCGTGGGCGTCGTCACGGGGCACGCGCCCATCGTGTCGCCGTGGTTCGTGATGTGCGTCTGAACCGCCGACGCCGCAACCGTGATCGTGTGGAAGGGGTGCTTCTTGGAACCTGTGTGGTGGCAGATCGTCACCTTTGGCTGACTCGCGCTGGTGGAAGTCGTTGACGTCGACGGGGTCGACGTCGTCGTGGGAACCGATGTCGTCGGCAGCGTGGTCGATGGGGGGATCGTCGTCACCGTTACCGTCACCGGGACCGTCGTTGTCGTCGTCGAGGTGATCGTCACCGTCGTCGGAGTGCTCGTAGTCGTCGTGATGGTCTCCGTGGTCGTCGGCTTGACCTTGGACGCCGAGCCCGCTTCGTTCGCGGAGCCGGCCGTGACCTGGGCAAGCCCGACGCCCGCGACGGCTGCGAAAGCGAGGCCGACGGCGGACGCGACTAGGACCTTGGAGCGCCGGGTGACGCGCGGGAATCGGCTGGGCATCGTCGGGATCCCTTCGTCGGGGACTTCGGCCTACGGTTGAGCAGTTGCCGGCAGGAGGGCAAAACTTGCGCCGCGCCCCGAGGGATTCCTATGAAGCCGCGTGAATTGCGGAGACGACCGTCCGGCCGTCGCCCTGGAAGAGCAGGTCGATCATGCGCTCGCCGCCCGTCAAGCCCACGCGCCGGCGCAGGACGCGAAGCAGCCCCTCCTCGCCGAGCCCCTTGTCGACGGCGAGCCGGACCGCGCGGCGAACCGCCTCGGGCACGCGGCCGCCGGGCCCGAACTGCCAGGCCGAGTAGAGCCACTCCTCCGAGCCGTCCGGTCGGTGGCGAAGAGCTCGCCGCTCCGGCGCAGGCGCTCGATCTCGGCGCTGTCCGCTCCGACACGCGTCGCGAGCCAGGACGCAGGCAGCTGGGCATTCAATGACTGGTACACGGGTCCTCCTGTTCGTGGGGTCGGCAACAAGCATCGCGCGCTCGCGCGGCAGCCAAAAGCCGGAGAACCTGCCAGTCGTGGTGCGGGAACCCGTACCTCGCAGTCAGAGCGCGGGCCGGCTCAGCACATCGTGGTCGATCTTCCTCCGCACGAAGGAGTCGCGTCGGCGCTCGCGAGCAAACGCACGACGTCCGCGGCGATCGCGGACCGTCCGCGCACGCTCACCTCGTCGATGCGTTGCGTGTCACGCGTCACGGGTTCTCGACTCTGCTCGACGCTTCACCGCGGATGCCAGGTAAGTCCTCAAGGCGCTCGCGGATCGCCTTGCGCCGACCGCGCTCTGACTAGGAGTTCACGCCGGCCGGATCACGAAGAGCGCGATTGCAACGTATTGGCAGGTCGCAGCAACGACGGTCAGCGCGTGGAAAATCTCGTGGTAACCAAAGACTCGTGGCAATGGGTCCGGTTTACGTCGTGCGTAGACGATCGCACCCAGCGAGTACAGAAGCCCGCCTGCGATCAGCAGCGTGAGTGCCGAGGGTTGGAGCCGCTCAAAGAGTTGCGGCAAGGCGACGACTGCAACCCATCCGAGTGCCATCCCGACCGCGACGGAAACCCACTTTGGCGCATCCAGCCACGCGAACTTGACCAGAATGGCCGACAGCGCACCGGCCCAGACGATGGTCAGAATGACGCGCCCCCAGGTTCGATCGAGAACGAGCAGCGAAACCGGGGTGTACGTACCCGCAATCAAGAGGTAGACCCCCGCGTGATCGAGGCGCCGCATCCACCGGCGCACCGGCGGCGTCCACGTGACACGGTGGTACAACGCGCTCGCTCCGAAGCATCCAGCTACCGAGAGCGCAAACACGGCTGCGGCAAAGCGCGCACGGAAGGCGTCCGCACTCAGTACGAGAAACGGCGCGACGATGATCGAGACGACGAACCCACCCTGGTGCAGAACACCGCGATAGCGCGGCTTGACGGCCGGCTCTGCATCGACGGCTACGTCGCCGCCGGTACCGTCACTCGGCCGGAGAGGGGATCGCGGTAGTCGGGTCATCCGCGCTCTCGCTCCTCTTCGACACCCTCCCACATCGGATCGCCGCTGGCAGCCTCCAGCTTTCGTGCTTTTGCCGCTTGCTTCTTCTCCTGCTTCAGCTGCCGTCGTTCCTTCACTTTGCGCTCCCGCTGCAGCTTGGCGAAGGTCTGCTGTTTCTTCCCTGCCATCTGATCGCTCGCATGCCGGCTAGCGGCTGCGTCGCAGCCGGGCTCGCCGTTGATTCAACTCCGGAACGAACGCAAGGCCGCAGACACCCCCCTCGAGCCTCTCGAACTCGACCGCCCTTCCGGCACAACGCCCGAGTGGTTTTTCGCCTGGCAAGAAGGCGGCTCCCGACACGTCGATCCGATCGCCCTCCTGCGTGCGCAGCGCGCCCGAATCCTTTGCCTGGTTGAACCAGAGCATCGTGCCGCGCACCCGAGTCACAGCCACGCTACCCAAGGCGGTAGATAATTCGACCGCGTGTCAAGTCGTACGGCGACAGCTCGATTCGCACGCGGTCGCCGAGCATGACACGGATTCGATACTTCTTCATCCGTCCGCCGAGATAGCCGAGCACGTCATGGCCGTTGTCGAGCTGAACACGGAACAACCGGCCGCGTAGAGCCTCCATGACCTCGCCTTCGAACTCGACCTTCTCGTCAGTTCCGCCCATTCACTCTCCGTTCTCTAGACGGCCGGCCGCGGCACTGAGCGCGGCAGCCGCATTCACTACGCGACCGGAGTCACGTTGGTCGCCTCGGGGCCCTTCGAGCCTTCGCGCTGCTCGAATGAGACTCGTGCGCCCTCGGCGAGCGACTTGAAGCCGTCGCCTGCAATGTTGCTGTGATGCACGAACAGATCCTTCGAACCTTCATCAGGGCTGATGAAGCCGTAACCCTTGCTGTCGTTGAACCACTTCACGGTTCCGCTTGCCATGAAAAACACCTCCCTCACGACGTCACGAACGGGTGAGGAAGGCGCCTAAGTGCGCAAACCGAACTCGCTCTAATCCTCCACAACGGTAGCAGGCCGGCCGGCCGTGCCGGTGAAATCCTCGACCATGCCGTTGAAATCCACAATGGAAGCGATTCGGCCCCCTAGCTAAGTGGATAGAGCGGCGAGGCGCATGCGGGGCGCCGGAGGTGAAGCGAGAGAAGCGGCGACCGGGTCCGGCTCACCGCCGCTGTAAGCGCGTATCGTTGCGCGCAAGCAATGGAGCGCGTGCGGGTCGATAAATGGCTGTGGGCGGCGCGCTTCTTCAAAACGCGTAGCGCCGCGACCGAGGCGGTGGTCGGCGGCCGCGTGCACGTCAACGGCACCCGCGCCAAGCCCGCGAAGGAAGTGACGACCGGCGACACGGTCGAGGTAACGATCCAGGCGCAGAAACGAACCGTGCAGGTGGCGGGCCTGAGCGACAAACGCGGCCCCGCGGCCGCGGCCTCGATGCTCTACGCGGAGACGCCCGAGTCGATGAGGGTGCGCCAACAAGACGCGCTCGAACGGCGACTCGCCAAACCGGTCGGCGCGGATCTCGGCGAACGGCCGAGCAAGCGCGACCGGCGCCGGCTCGAAGCGCTACGCCGCGCCGACCAACACCGGCGCTTTCGCTGATTCCGTGCAGCGCCGATCGATCCACTGCGCCGCGGACGACATCGTGATCTCGAGGTCGACTTGGACGTGGCTCGACGAGTTTTCGCTTACTTATCCGTCCCGCGAAGGTAGCGGTCGATCAGCGCGTGGGAAAGCTGCTGTTGGCGGCCCACGAGCTCGAGCCGGTTCGACTCGAGCTCGTCGCGTCCCGCATCGTGCGCGTGCAACATCTGCCGCTCTGCTACGAGCATGCGGACTGCATCCTCTATGCATTCGACGCTAGTCATCGACAATGGTCGTGTCGTCTCGGCCTACGCGCGGGGAGAGGTCTCGCGTAGCCGCGTAGGCGTAGGGGTGGTGAAAGGCGTCGATGGCATTACCTGGCGCGATCTCGATGCGAAGGTTCGCACCGGTTGCCAGGTCGCGGACGGAAAGCTCCACTCGGTCTGTGTCGGGGTGCCAAAGGAGGAGAACTTCATCCGCCGCGCTCCGTCGCTGGGCTAGTTCTCGAGCCGGTGCGCTCACGCGCTCGTCCGTTGCGGGCAACCGGCCGCACTCGTTGGCGACGGCCCGTGCAGGCCTGGTGGCTTTGTCAGTCATCGGACTCGATCTTCTTGCCTGCTCGAGAGAGTGCGCTGTGATCTTGTGGTTCATGAGGGTTCCTTTCTGTGACGGTGGGTCGATCGTTGCCGTCGAATCTTGAGTCGACGGCAGGGAAGCGAGTTCTCCGGCTGCAGTTTCGGCGGGGCCCCCGCGGCTGGGGACCCCGCGCCTTGCCGGGCGAGATTTCCTTAGGGGACGAGCACGCCGTCCACGAAGAGCTTGAGCACACCGGCGGCCAAGCCGGCCGAGTCCACGGTGTCGTTGCCGGCGAGGGTGTTGATCTCGAGCCGGTCGTTCGCGGCCTCCGGAGTGAGAGACCCTGACCGTCGGGACAAGACCGCTCACCTTCACGCCACCGGCATCTCCGCTGACGTCGATCGCGTCGTTGCCGTCTGTGGCTTTGACGATGACGCGGTCAGCCGCGCCGTCGCCCGCGATGCCGCCGAGCGTGCCGGCGAGATCGACGTTGACCTCGTTCACGTCGGTTCCGGTCAGGTCGTCGACGGTGACGACGTCCTCGCCGCCGAGGGCGTTGAAGTCGACCCGCTCGACGCCGGCCGTGTCCATCGTGATGTTCGCGACGTCGCGGAAGAACTTCAAGCGGTTTCCGTTCGCCGTCAGATCGACGTGCTCGGCTACAGCAGCGCCGTTGAAGAGCATCGTGTCGTTTCCGTTCTGGCCTTCGACGGTATCGCTGCCATCGCCTGGATCCCAGATGAACGTGTCGTCGCCGTTACCCATCGACGCCACGTCGTTGCCTCTGTTGCCGTCGATCGAGTCGTTGCCGTTGCCACCAAGCAGCTTCTCGGCTCCATTGCCTCCGGCCAGGGTGTCATCCCCGTTGCCGCCGCTCAGCGTTTGCCGTTGCCGCCGAGCACCGTCTCTCCCCGGCGCCTCCGGCCAGTCTGTCGTTTCCGTTTCCACCGTCGATCGTCGTGGGGATGGTGTCAGCGAAGACGCCGTTGCTCTCATCGATCCGCACCGCGTCGTCGCCGTTCCCGGCATCGACCACGATCTTTGTGATCTCCGCTACGCTCGAAGCTGAACTCGGCCGAGCCGTCGTCGCCGACGTCGACCTGGAGAATGCCGGGTTGGCCGGCCTGCAGCCGTAGGGCGATCCGATCGCCGGCATTCGTGCCTTCCACGCTCAGGACGCCGGCCTCGAGGCCCGCGGTAGTGATCGTGGGTGCGGCATTTCCCGGCGGGGCCAGGATCCCGGCGGCGCCGGCGACGACGGCGGCAACGGCAATTGCCGAAGCAGATAGCCGCGCGGGCCGCACGGTGCGTGACTCTTTGAGGCGAATGAGGTTCTTCATGGTCTTCCTTTCGGAGTGGTTGATCTCTTGCCCCTAGAGACACCGGAGACTCGCGTCTATTCCCGCAACGGCGGATCCGTTCCGCGCGAGGGTGTACGTGCCCTTCTCGAGCGACGACGCGGCGATCTACGCCGGCCTGGGCCTCTGACAGGAGCCGAGGCTCCGAGTTCGACGAGCGGGACCTCTCTGCGAACTAGGCCTGGTTGGAGCCGCAGTCGCGGAGGCCGGCGCGGTCGAGGCGCTTGTTGAGAGTTGGAACTATCCGGTCGACCTCGTTGACCTCGGCCATGAATCCGCGACCGTCTCTCTTGGTGGCGTTGCGAAGAGCAAGCCGAGCATGTCTGTCGAGTGTCCTGACCAGACGCAGAGTCGGCACCATTTGGGCGCGCATCGCAACAGGAACCGGAACTCCTTCGATGTAGGCGTCCTGGGCGAGATTGAGCGCAAGCCCCTGACCGAGCGCGTAGGCGACACCCTTCAGGTCTTTGGCCTTGGCCGCTTTCTCGATGTCCCTTTCGATTCGCTTGAACTTCGGCGTGAAGGTGCGGCAATGGCCGTTCAGTTGCGCGCGGTAGCTGGCGGGGCTCTGCGCGAGCGCCGGTGACGGAGCGACGACTCCCAGGGCGGCGGTGACGAGGACAGCGAGATGGAACCTCATGTGCCAAGAGTAGATGGCGCGAGAGCTTGGGCGAGGAGCCGCTGCCGAACGCCCCGCGTTCCGCGAGCGAGCCGCCTGGGCATGACTGGTACGACCCCCGCAACGACCGGCTGGTCGACGCGACCCTACAGCAACGCCGCCGGCGAGCTGTTCCGCGACGAGACCGAGCTCCTCGAGGCGCGCTTTTTCGGCCACACGGTGGGGCACAATGAGGCGTCGCCCCCGTAGCTCAGTGGATAGAGCAGCGGTTTCCTAAACCGCGTGCGCTGGTTCGATTCCGGCCGGGGGCATCCGCTGCATCACATCGCGGGTCCCGACATCGAGCGCCAGAGGGGGCCGACACAGCCGGCCCCCTCTGTGTCGCCGATGCGCTACTTCACCTTCGTAGCGAGTGCCGTGAACGAGTCATCGGCCGGCAGAGCATCGCGGGCGCAGCGCGAGCGACTCCCACAAGGTTGCCATCAGGTCAGCTGCGTTCTACGTTCTCGACGAATCGTGGCCATCAGCTCGAGCACCCGTCCGCTGTGCCTCGTCTTCCTGCTGCTGCTCGCCCTCGCAGGATCGAGCTCCAGGGGCGCGGCGGCCGCGACTGCACTCGACTCCGCGCCGCCGAACCGCGTCACGGTCATCACCGACTCCGTCGGCGGCGTCCTCTCCTGGTTGACGAAGGCGCGCGAGAATCTCGCGCGCGGGCTCGACCTCGATCTCGAGACAAAGGCGTGCCGAAAGCTGGTCGACCCAGGTTGCCCTCAAGACGGAGATCCCCATCCGGTAAGCGCTTTGGACACGATCCGAGAACTCGGCCCACAAGTCGGCTCGACGGTCGTGATCGACGTCGGCTACAACGACTCCTGGAGCCTGTACGGCGCCGAGCTCGACAAGGTAATGGAGGCATTAATCGCGGTCGGCGTTCGGCACGTCGTCTGGGTGACGCTCGAAGAGTTTCGGGACCCATGGATTGGGATCAACAAGGCGATCCGCGCGGCGCCGACACGCTGGAATCAACTCATCGTCGCGGACTGGGCGCATGCCGCGGCAGACAAGCCCGCCTGGTTCTACGACGGCGTTCATATGAACTGGGAAGGTGGCCTTGCTTTCGCCGACTTCCTGCGACCGTACGTGCTGGAAGCATGCGGCGCGCCGTGCGCGCCGCCTCCTCCGCTCGAGATCGCGACCGCCCGGCTGCCGTCGGCGAACCGGGGGAAGCCGTACAGCATCACGCTTTCGGCTAACGGCGGCGCTCCGCCGCTGAGCTGGTCGGTCATCGGGCTGCCGCGCGGCCTGCACCTGAGCGCCGTCGGACGGCTCAGCGGCACTCCTCGCGCGGCGGGCGTGTCCCTTCTCACCTTCCGATTGCGGGACTCCTGGGACCAGGAAGCCACCGTCGACCTCGCCCTGCGCGTACGTCGACGGGCCTAGCGCTCGGGCGGATCAAGACTCTGGCGGCCGCGACATCGATGTTCCACCGGCCGACACGGGCTTCTCGGCACCCGGCGCTGGTGCTTCGGCAATCCGCGTTGTCGCATCGACGCTTGGCGCAGCCGGCTCCCCGCCGGCATTGATGGTTCGGTAGTCGGGGAAGTGTCTCGGGCGGGCGCGGAGTTTCCGGCTTCTTCGGCGCCGGGCCCGGTCTTCGTGTCGGTGGCTTCTCGCCCGTCAGAAGCGGCCACAGCTTCATTGCCACCTGGCGGGCGGCAGAGGCGAGGGCCACCGCGATCGTGGCTTCGAGCAAGCGCCATGCCCGCTCTTTCCGCTCGCGCTTCTTCGGGTCCTCCAGGAACCTCCTCACGTCCTCCGCGAAGGCGCGCAGGTCGTCAGCGATGGCTTCTCTGGGCTCCTTGCGGTTGGCCATGACTCCTAGCTTGCCACGCGAAGCGTGTTGCAAACGCTGTTAACGCGTAACCGACACGATTCGGGCACGCCACGCGCCGCGCGGCGCCTCGATCTCCACCTCATCCCCGACCTTTCGCCCGAGGAGCGCACGGCCGACCGGCGAGTCCGGCGAGACGCCTCCGACGCTCGAGATCTCGAAGTGGAGCTTCTCGCCGCTCTCGTCCTCGATCTCCACCTTGGAGCCGACGCCGACGACGTCCGAGCCCGGTCGCATGCTCGTCCACGATCACGGCACGCTGCAGTCGGTCGCGCAACATCGCGATGCGGCGCTCCAGCAGTCCCTGCTCGTTCTTCGCCGCGTGGTACTCGAAGTTCTCCGCCAGGTCGCCGAAGCTGCGCGCGGTCGCGATCGCCTGCACGATCTCGGTCCGGCGCGGTCCCTCGAGCTCCGCGAGCTCAGCCTCGAGCTGGTCCTTCTGCGCCTGGGTCAGCTGCTCCGACTTCTCGCTCGACATCGCGGGAAGGTAGCGCGCGCGTCAGGGAAGCCGCGGTGACCAGCGCGCAGCCAACAGCCCGGCTCCGATCAGAAGGCCGGCCGCCGCCGCCAGGAACGCGTACGTGATCTCCGTCTGGCCCGGCTTGCGGCCGAGCCGCGAGCCGAGCTTCTTGTACGCCGCCTGCAAGGACTCGGCGCTTCGCGCGGCAAAGAACTCGCCGTCCGTCCGATCGGCGATCGCGCGCAACGTCAGTGGATCCGGCGGCACCGGAACCCGGCGGCCGCGAAGCCCGGCGGATTCGCGTTCGGGAAACCAGGATTCCGGAAGTCCAACGTTCCATGAGGCGTACCGAGGGCGACCGTGTACACGGGGATGCCCGCGGCCCGAGCGCGGTCGGCGCCCTGCAACGGCTCGAGCTCGCCGCGTGTCTGCGCACCGTCCGAGAGGAAGAGGATCGAGACGAGACCTTTCGCGTTCGTCGCAGGCGGCGGCGCTGTTACCGCGGCCAGGTTCCCGTTCGGGCCCGCCACCGCCTTCTGGCCGAGGCGCACCGCCTCGGCGAGGGCGTCGCCGATGGCGGTGCCGCCGAAGCTCGGGTACCAGCGGATGGTTTCGAGCGCCTGCCGCACGAGCTGGTGATCCAGCGTCGGCGGCGATGCGACGGCAGGCTCGCCCGCGAACGCGATGAGGCCCACCTGCAGCCGCTTCGGGACGCGATCGAGGAACGAGCGGAGCGCAGCCTGCGCGGCGCCGATCCGGTTCGGCTTCACGTCCTTCGCCTCCATCGAGCGCGACACGTCGACGACGAGGATCACGGTGGCGCGGTCTCGCGGCACGAGCGTCGTCCGCTGCGGTCGCGCCATCCCGACGCACAAGCCGGCCAGCGCGAGCAGGAAGAGCGCGAACGGAACGTATTGCCGCCAGCGCCGACCCCTCATGACGCCGGCGAGCACGTCGAGGTTCGTGAACCTGATCGCGTACTTCATGCGTCGCCGCTCGGCGAGCACGTAGAGCGCGATCGCCGCCGGGATCACCAGCAACGTCAGGAGCAGGATCGGCTGCTCGAAGCTCACGAGCCACCTCCGCACACTGCTCCCACCTGGACGATCGCCCGAACACCTACAACGGCCGGCCCGCTGCGGACAACCACCTGGACACGACCGTTCCGGTACGTCCGCGACGCTCGCACACCGCCAACGAGCACCTGGCTCGGCGGCGAGGCGGTGTAGAAGCCGATCGCGTGCCAGCCGGAGATCAGTCGCTCACCCTTGCCGCACGCGGCCACCGCATGCACGGTGCCCGGCCGAAGCGTGACGGTGCGAACGCGCCGGATCACGGCCTCTCCCGGCGGAAATACGGCCGCGACGCGCCGATATGGGACCGGTCCGCCTCCACCTCCGGCGGACGGGATGCAGCCGAGATGGGGGCGAAAAGTCGGTGGTCGCGCCGAGACGCCTGCATACGTTGCCCCGAACAGTGCCGATCTTCCGGTGGTTACGCCGGGCCCCACAGGACTGCCGAGCTTGCCGAGGAACCCGACGTCGATGGCGCGGTCGCTCAACTCTGCGTCGAGACCGCCGATCGCGAACCCACGCGGGCACGACAGCTGGAAGTCGACCCGCGCACGCGGCGTCGCGACGCCCGAGGAGACGACGACCCAGGGCCCGGGGACACGAACGCAGACGAGCAGGCCTCGGCACTCGTTCGTCGCGGCAGCCTGCTGCGCGCCGAACGCCGCGCCGACGCCGGCGAGCACGAGCACCAGCACGAGGCGTTTCACGGCACCCTCCGAAACCAGAGCGCCGACAGCGCGCCCCCGAACAACAGGAGCGCGGCGGACCCACCGGCGAAGTAATCCGTGATCTCTCTGGACTCCTTGCGGTGGCCGAGACGCGAGCCGAGCCGCTCGTACACCTCGCGAAGGCGCGGGTCGTCGGGCGCGGCGAAGAGCTCCCCGCCGCTCACCCGCGTAACGGCGCGCAGCGTGTCGGGATTCGGCGGCACGCGGATCTGCGCCTGAAAGCCGCCCGTGAGCGGCACGGTGATCACGCCGTCTTGTGTGCCGAGCAGGATGCCGTAGACGGGAATGTGGCGTGACCTGGCCTGGAGCGCCGCTGCCTCCGGCGACGTCCGCCCCGTCATCTGCGCACCGTCGGAGATGACGAGGATCGCCGTCGGCGGAATCGTTCCATCGGACGTGCGCAGGCGCCGTCCGAGTTGAGTCGCGAGCGCGACCGCATCACCGAGGGACGTTCCCTGGCCGGGATGCAACGAGGCGAGCGCAGTCGGGACGAGCGTTCGATCGTCGGTCGGCGGGAGCGCGACGTAGGCGCGGCCCGCGAAACCGACGATGCCGACGCGGAACTTCTCGGGCATCTTCGCGACGAATGCGCGCGCCGTCTTGCGAGCGGCGAGCAAGCGAGTGGGCTTGATGTCGTCCGCCTTCATCGAGAGCGACGTATCGATGGCGAGGATCACCGTCGCCTCTTCGCGCGAAACGTTCACGCTCGCATGCGGGCGCGCCACTCCCACGACCATCGCAGTGAGGGCGACGAGCAGGACGGCTAGCGGAAGGTGCCGCCGCCAGCCGGGCGAAGAGTCGACCAGGTTCGGCAGCAGCGCCGGCGTCGTGAACTTCGAGGCGTGCTCCGTCCGCCGACGCTCGCGCACGATGTATGCGGCGAGAAGCGCAGGAACGATCAGGAGCCCGATCAACGCAAGCGGCCACTCGAACGTCATCGGCGGCGTCCCTGTCGGAGGTACACGGCGAGCGTACGCAGCCAATCGCCCGAAGTGCTGAGGACGATGTGACGCGCGCCTGACGAGGCAAGCGTCTGTGCGACGACGGCGCGCTCCTGCGCTGCGGCCGCCGCGAAGCGCGCGCGCAGCCGCTCGTTACGCGTGTCGACGCGGAGCTGACGGCCGGTCTCGGGATCGACCAACCAGAGCGGGCCCGCGTTCGGGAGCTCCTGCTCGCG
Organism: uncultured Actinomycetes bacterium; assembly: GCA_963759365.1. Lineage (GTDB taxonomy): Bacteria > Actinomycetota > Thermoleophilia > Gaiellales > Gaiellaceae > 3-1-20CM-4-69-9. The sequence continues at coordinate 181,670 of CAVWYX010000002.1, read as the reverse complement.
GGGATCGCGGATCTCGACGGCGACCACCTCATGGCCTCCGGCCAGCTCCAGGAGCGGCCGCCGCCAGTCGAGAGGCCCACGGAAGTCGCTGACGACGACCACGACCGCACGCTGCCGCGCGAGCGAGCCGGTGCGGTGAAGCGCTTCGCCGAGCGACGTCGCGCCGACGCGCCGGCCGTTCTGATCCTCTTCGTCGCGCAACGCGTCGAGCAGCCCGATCAGCGCGCGCCGACCCTGCCGCGGCGGAGCCGCGCGCGGGCTGGCGTCGCCGAACGTCACGATTCCCAGGCGGTTGCCGCGTCGGGTCGCCACGTGCCCGACGGCGATCGCCACGCCCTCGGCGACGTCCGCCTTCCTCCGGTCGGCCGTGCCGAACTGCATCGACGGCGACGTGTCGAGGACGAGCCACGTCACGAGCACCCGTTCCGCGAGTTGCACGCGGACGTGCGGCTGAAGGGTCCGCGCGGTCACGGCCCAGTCGATCTGCCGGACGTCGTCGCCGGGGACGTACGGCCGAACCTGCGCCAGCTCCGTGCCCTCCCCGTGCAGCGTCGAGCGGTAGTCGCCGGCGAGGAGACCTTCGACGCGACGCCCGATCGTGAGGTCGAGCGCCCGGAGCAGGGCATCCGGCAGCGGTCCCGGCCCGGGCCGCTCGGGCGTCGGCTCAGCCCGAAGCGTCCGGATCAGGCTCATGCGACGTTCGTCGAAGCGAGGTCGGTCTTGGGGACGGGCACGGTGGCCAGCACCCGATCCAGGATCGTGTCCGGGGAGAGCTCTTCCGCGAGCGCCTGATACGTGAGCACGAGGCGATGGCGCATGGCGTCCTTCGCCAGCAGCTGCAAGTCCTCCCCCAGCACGTAGTCGCGGCCGCGGACGAGCGCCAGCGCCCGCGCCGCCTGCACGAGGCTGATCGGACCTCGCGGGGCTCGCTCCGAAGGCGATGTAGTCCTTGAGCCCGGGAACGCCGTGAGCGTCCGGCTCGCGCGTCGCGGACGCAAGTCCGACCGCGTAGCTGACGAGAGCCGGATCGACGTAGACGTCGAAGACCGCGCGCTGCAAGCGCGCGCAGATCGTCGAGTGACAGCGCCTGACGGAGCTCCGGATGTGCGACGAGCTGCCGTTGCACGATCGTCAGCTCCTCGTCGTGCTCGGGATAGTCGATGACCACCTTGAGCATGAATCGGTCGATCTGCGCCTCGGGTAGCGGATAGGTCCCTTCCGACTCGATCGGGTTCTGCGTCGCCATCACGAGGAAGGGCTCCGGCACCGGATACGTCGTGTGCCCGATCGTCACCTGACGCTCCTGCATCACCTCGAGCAGCGCGGACTGGACCTTCGCCGGCGCGCGGTTGATCTCGTCCGCGAGGAGGAAGTTGCAGAAGACCGGTCCGAGCTCGGTGTCGAACTCACCTTCGCCGGGTCGATAGATCCGTGTGCCGACGAGATCGGAGGGCACGAGGTCCGGCGTGAACTGAATGCGCGAGAACGTGCCGCCGAGGACGCCTGCGGTCGTCTTGATCGTCAGCGTCTTCGCGAGGCCCGGGACGCCTTCGATGAGGAGATGGCCCTGGGCAAGCAGGCAGACGAGCACGCGCTCGAGCATGTCGTCCTGCCCCGCGATGATCCGCCTGATCTCGAACAGGGCTTGCTCCAGGCGCTCCTTCGCCTCTGCCGGCGTAGGCGTGGGCAGGTCGGTGCGCGACTCGGTCACATCGTCTCCCTCCGTCGGTGGCACAGAGTCATATACGAGAGCAGGAGAACCTAAGTTTCTCCTTAGAAGAGTACGTCCAACCTGAACAAACAGACGGGCGTGACCTGCTATAGCCTTTAGGAATGACGAAATTCTTGGTAGAGCGCCACTTCCACGTCGGCCAGGACCAGATGGACGAGGTCGGCCGCCGCTCGAAGCAGGTCGCGATGGAGCAGTTCCCGGAGATCACGTGGCACCACAGCCACGTCGTCGTCGACGATGGTGGAACGGTCAGGACCTACTGCGTCTATGAAGCACCCTCGGAGGAAATGGTCCGCCGGCATGCAGACCTGCTGGGATTCCACAAGGTCGTCGGCGTCTACGAGATCGCCGGGGACGTCACCCCTGACGACTTTCCGCTGAACTAGCCGCGGGCCGACCGGCACCCTGGCCGGCGAGCACTCTGCCAGTGTAGCGACGCTTGCATCGCGACTGCCTGGCGCTTCGTGATCTCCCGGCGGCGCTCACGGTCCTCCTCGGGCAGAAGCTCGAGCGCGCGGCGGTAGTAGCCGGCGGCCTCGTTCTTCGCCCAGCCCCGTCCCGCCTGATCGCCGGCTGTGATCAGGTAGTCCGACGCACGGCCGGCCTCTCCGGCCTCCGCCCAGTGGGTTCCGAGGGCGGGAACCACCTCACCGATCTCGCCGACCGCATTCTCCAGAAACGTGGCCACTGCGCGGTGGCGCTCGCGGCGCAACGGCCGGGGGAGCGTCGCGTAGGCAATCTCGCGTATGAGCTGGTGCTTGAACGTGAACTGCTGGTCTCCCTCGAGACGCGAGTACGGGTCGCGGCGGATCAGATCGCGTCCCTCGAGCGTGTCGAGCAGCCACGAGGCGGGCTCCTGGATCGTCGGTCATTCGCGTCAGCGCTCCCGCCCAGAACACCTTCCCGACGACCGAAGCGTCGAGCAGGGCGTCGCGCTCTGGCCGGGGGAAGCGCATCGAGTCGCGCGGCGACCATGCTCCGGATGCTGGCCGGCAGCTCGTCCGAGCCTCCGCGCTCCGCCACGCGCTGCCGCGAGCTCCTCGATGAAGAGCGGGTTCCCTTCTGCCGTCCTGCTACGGCCGCGCGGCCAGCTCCGGCTCGACGCCGCCGGCCTCGAGCAGCCTCCGCGCGAGCTCTTCCGCGTGCTCGGCCGCGAGGGGCTCGAGCGGCAACGCCGTATACGCGGGCAGCCCGCCGCCCCATCTGGGCCGCGCCGAGAGGAGCTCGGGCCGCGCGAGCGTCACGAGCAGGAGCGGGACGTCGCGAACGCCGCGACGCCAGCGTCTCGAGGAGGTCGAGCATGCTCGCTCCGGCGACGTGGATGTCCTCGAAGACGAGCACCGTCGGCTGTCGCTCGCGAGGGCTTCGACGAAGCGCCGGGCCGAGAGGAAAAGGGTCTGTCGGTCCTGCACCTCCCTCGATCCGGCCGATCCCGATCAGCAACGTGAGATGGGCGGCGACCTCACCGCCATCGCCGTCGAGCAGCTCGGCCACCGCTCGTTCGAGCTTCGCCGCCTCGGCCTCGGGCGAGTCCGAGTCGAACATGCGCGCGAACTGCTTCAGCTGTGCGGCGAAGGCGCCGTACGGGCGTCAACTCGCCGTAGGGCAGCGACCGTCCCCTGATCACGCGTCGCCCCGCCTGCGGACGCTTTGCGCATGAACTCGCTCGCGAGCCTCGTCTTCCCGATGCCCGCCGGCCCGAACACGGTGACGAGGCCGGGACGGCGTTCGGAGACGACTCGCCCCCACATCCCTTCGCAGCACTGCGCAGCTCGGACGAGCGACCGAGCATGGGCGCCCGACCGACCGCGCGCTCCCCGGGCGGAGCGGGAGCGTCGAGCGCCTGCCAGACGGCGATGGGAGTCTGCTTTCCCTTGGCCACGATCGCGTCGGCAGCCGGCGTACTCGATCACCGACCGGGTCGCACGGTACGTCTCCGTCGCCCACGAGGATGCCGTTCACCGGCGCAGCCTGCTGGAGGCGCGACGCGGTGTTGACGACGTCGCCGGAAACGACTCCTTCACCCTGCTTCGCATCCGCGGTCGAGCGAGACCAGCGCCTCGCCGGTGTTGACCGCGAGTCCGCACCTGCAGGTCGAGCTCGGGGTCGCCGCGTTCAGCTCCGCGACGGCGGAGCGGATCCCCAGCGCGGCCCGGACAGCGCGCTCTGCGTCGTCTCCGTGCGCCACGGGCGCGCCGAACACCGCCATGACGGCGTCCCCGATGAACTTCTCGACGGTCCCACCGCGCGCCTCGAGCTCCTCACGCACGCGCGCGAAGTACGGCGTCTGAATTGCGCGGACATCCTCAGGATCGAGGCGCTCTGCGCGCGCCGTGAAACCGACGAGATCGACGAAGAGAATCGTGACGACCTTGCGTTCCTCGGCCAGGCCCTGCGCACGGGCGGGAAGCGCGGCACCGCAGGCGTTGCAGAAGCGGGCGCCGGCGGGGTTCTTCTGTCCACAGCCAGGACACGTCATCTCGTCTCAAGCGTAGGGGAAGGCACGGATCGATTCAGCCGCTCGTCCTCGTTCGCTGCCTGCGATACAACGCGATTGCGGCGATCAACGCGACGGCCGCGGTCGCCGCAGCTGCAATGGTGATGCGGTCACGCGTGGCCGACCCGCCGCCCGACGAAATCTCGATGCGGTGCCCGTTCGCCGCTGCCAGCCTCCGAATCGCGACGGTCGCGGCCTCGACCTCTTTCGTCGCATCGGCACCCGGAGGCGGAACTCCCTGGAGGACGCGGCTCGACTTCGGGTCGGGCTTGCCGTTGATCGCGTAGCCGTAGCCGTTCGGCATCACGACGAGCAAGCGCCCGCGATAGACGAATGCGAGCTCGAGCCCGAGGAACTGAGCGTAACGCTGCGGCTGGCGGAAGAGCGAGAAAGCCGTTCCGAGATCCGACGGCGCGAGGATCATCGCCGCCTTGATCTTGTAGCCGGCCTTGTCCGCGGCCTGAATCGTCTTCTCGAGACGATCGACGGCATCCTTGTCGATCCCGGTCGTGAAGGGCAGAAACGTGTTCCGCACAAGCAGGTAGTCGCTCGCCGGGTCGCCGTTCGCGCGGGCGGCGGCAGGCAGCAGCAAGGAAGACGCCGACTGACGGCGAGAGCGGCGGCGCGTCTAGCCGAGGACATTCATGGCCAGCAGGATCGCGACGACGCATGCCCCTGCACCCGCGCAGAGCGCGAGGAGGGATGCGGCGAGGAGGGCAAGCGGCGTTCTCATCCCGCGGCTCGGTCGATCAGAAGAACCTCGAATGGTGCCTGCTTCGGCGGCGTGACCTCGAATCCGAGACCCCAGTGCCCCACCATCACGAGCGCAGGCAGCGCTCGCCCGTACACGCCGGGCGATACCTCCGGCAACTCGTAGCTCTGTGTGCCCATCTCCATGTCGAGCATCGCAAACCTGAGGACCACGCTGTCCATCTTCACCGGTCGGCCGTTGCGAGTGATGCGCACCGAGAAGGTGTTCGGCGCGGCGGCCCGGTTGGGCGTGACCTTGACGTCGAATCGATAGCCGTTCTTGTTCACTGTCTCCGACACCGGGCCCGGACCGACCCGCGAGCTCGCCGATCCGGCGCTGGCGAGGGCTTTCGCCGGCGGCGGCAGGCTCGATAGCACGGCTGCGGCGACCACCGCCGCGCCGACGAGAAGGACCTCGCCGGTGACGAGCCGCCGAAGCATGGCCGCAGTGCTCGTGCCCAGCTCCGGGCGCCGGCTGCTCGCGGCCAGTCGCGGCCTCGTCCGGAGGAGATTGACGGCGGCGATCAGCAGCGTTCCGGAGAGCAGCCCGATCTTGACGAGCAACGTCTGGCCGTAGGACGTCTGCCACAGCGTCGCGAGCGTCGGCAGGTGGATGATCGCCGCGCCGACCCCCGAGCCGATCAGCGCGAGGACCGAGACGAACGCCACGTTCGAGAAGCGCGGCACGCAGACGACGAGGCCGGCGACACGCCGCGCCGAACCGAGGCTCGCCCAGAGGACCAGCAGACCCATGAGCCCTCCGAGCCAGATCGAGCCCGCGGCGAGGTGCAGCCAGTCGAACGGGAGCAGTGCCGCCTTGGGCGAATACTGGGCCGCATGCCCGGCGAGGCCGGGGATCGCGAGAGTCGCGGCCGCCGCTGCACACGCCCCGGCCAGGGCGAGGAGCTCCGCAATCGATCGGTGCTCGCGTTCCGGACGGTCGACCCAGAACGCGAGCCCGGCCGCGATGACGAAGAGCGCGAACGTGATCTCCATGTCGAGATACCCGCGGCCGAAGGCGGATTGGCGAAAGAGTGGGACGAGGGCACCGACGTCGAACGCCGAGCGCAGTGAGAATTGCGCCGTCGCCATGTCCACGTACACGGGGATGGCGACGAGCCCGATCGCGCAGACGACGCCGAAGGCGATCGACACCGCGCGCAAGCGGCTTCCCGGCACCCTCCGCACGACGGGCCGCGCGATCCCGATACGAAGAACGAACAAGCCGATCGCCGCCATCACCGACAGGAACACGATCGACCTGGCGGCGATCAGCCGGGGCGTCGCCGCGGTCTCGGAGATCGACGGGATGCTGAACTGCGGCGCCGGCCCCGGATTCGGCCCGACCGCGAACGTGAACGCCCCGCGAACCGGATGCCCGTCCACGGAGATCACCCGCCAGTAGACGAGGTACCACCCCTGGGAGAGCCGCTTCAGGGGCACGACGAGCGTCGTCGGATCCGTTGCCGAACGCCGGGGCGCGCCGGCCGTTTGCTGTTGCCCCGCTGCGTCCGTAACGGAGACGACCGCGAAGCGCGGCTCCACCGCCTCCGAGTACTTCAGCAGCACCACCGGCGGGGAGCGGTTGACGACGACGCTCGCCTGCGGGCTCGTGCGCACGAGCACGGCGTGTGCCCAGGCGGCCGCGGGCAGCGTGAGCGCTGCCGCGGCCGCGAGGACGAGCAGTGCGCCGCGCGCCCGTGCCGTCATGTCAGCGTGCGCCTCCCGGAGCGAACGACCAATGCGGCGACGGCCAGGATCGCTGCGAGCGCCGCGACGACGAGAGCGACGATCGCGAGCGTGTTGCTACCGCCTCCACCGAGCGACGACTTCGACTCGATCGTCGGCGCAGGCGTATCCGATGACTCCGGCCCCGTCCAGTCGACGACGGAACCGTCGGAGTAGACCTGTCTCACGTTGAAGCTGTACGTCTTCGCCGCATCGGTGGATCCGAGGAACTGGAACGTCGCCGCTTCCTCGTGCGGCGTGTTCCCGCCGGACCACGTGACCTTCTGGATCTGGGTCTCCTCACCGGATCCCGTCTGCTGCACCTTGCGCGTCCAGCCGGGTGACGCCGCAAACGAGTCGATCGAGAAGCCCGGACGGCGGCGTCAGTTCGACGCTCGTCGTCGTCGCGTCTTCCTTCTCCGTAGGCACGGCGAGCGTGAAGACCTGCGACTTCTTCTCCGACAACGACGGGCGGACTCATCTCTGCGTGCGCGAGCGCAGTGCCGGCGAAGACCAGCGCGGCGCACCCGATCGCAAGCAGGACGCCCACGCGCATGCTTGCGCGCGAATAGCTCATGTGTCTTGTTCTCCTTTCGCTTCGGTGAATAGGGCGTCAGGCGAACGCCGGCGGGGCGCGCGGCCCGCCCGAAGCGAGACGTGGCGAGAACCGGGGTACGTCGCCGGGCGTGAGCGGAGCTGCACGGCTCCGCACCTGCAGACGCGGTCGGGATCTCGCGAAGTGCTGCAAACGTGCGCCCCATCCAGCGGCCCACGTGCTCGGCAGCGGCGAGCAGGGCCGCGGCGACGAGCGAGAGCGCGCCGTCGATGGGCACGAGGTTCCGGTGGACGGGGCCGGCGATGCAATCGAGGCCGTGCCAGCCCAGCCCTGCGCGCCAATGGATGTAGGCCTCGAGGAACCCGCCGGCGATCGTGGTCACGAGCGCCAGCACGAGCGCCAGCGCGAGCATCCGTCCGACGCGGAACCGCGGCGCGGCGCGATCCTCGAGGAGGGCGCGCTCGCGCACCGCAAGCGACGCGAGCCAGCAGACGACGATCGCCGCGGAAGCGGCGAGCGCGAGCGCGACCATCGCGATGACCGGAAGCGACGGGCCGCCGGCACGGTGCTCGAGCACGCGGGCGGCGATCCCGGGCGTGATCGCGTACGCGATGCTGCGTCCCGTCAGCACGACCAGGACGGCGCTTCCGGCGACGGCGGCGAATCGGATGCTGTGCCGTCTCACTTGACGGCCAGCGTGAACGGCGCGGTCAGAACCCGCCCGTCGACCTTCGATTGCAGAAACAGCCGCCACGTTCCGGGAACGGGCAGGAGGACGCCCACGCGTAGCTGGCCGGGTCGCGTCGTCGTCCCGGTCACGCGCGCGCCGCCGAGGATGCTCGTGCAGCCGGACATGCCGGGAGAGCACACATGCGTATGAAAGTAGTCGAGTGAGCCGGTGCGAAAGAAGATCGCGTGCGCGAGGGCGCCGAACCAGGGCGTGAACGTCGCCGGGTTCCCGTCCGGCCGTGAGACGTTGATTGTCAGAAACGCGGGTTGGATTGCGTGCAGCCGCGGCGGATGGCGAAGCGTGAACCGGTACCCATTGACGGTGACCGTCTGCCGGAACGGCGGCAAGGGCCGACTCACGGCCCGTCCTGGAACCGTGATCCAGCGGAAGAGCTGGAAGTTCCGCAGCGGCCCTTGGAGGTTCGGATACGCGTCGACGACGAGGCGGTACCGGCCCGGCGTCGGCAGCGTGAGCTCCTCGCTGACCTTTCCGTCGGGGCCCGGTTTCGGGTGCTTGTGGATGATCGCGCCGAGGTCGCTGCGGACCAGGATCACGTGAACGCCCGTGTGCGGGCCGCTGCCGGTCCGGTAGCTCGTGAGCGGTTGACCGGACGGCTGCTCGATCGTGAACGCCAGGCGCGAGGGCTTGCCCGCCGTGAAGCGTGCCGGTGCGAAGTCGACGAGACGGAACGTCCGTGCGGCACCGACCGTGATCTGCGGGGAGCCGCCCGAAGACCCACAACCCACGGGAAGGAGGGCGAGGAGAACGAGGGTCGCCGCGCGCCTCACGCAGCGAATTGAAGCAATCGCCCGAGCGCAGCCGCCGCTGCATCAGCCGCACCGGGGTCGCAGGCCGCGCCGCGTGGTTCAATGCCCGCGTGGCGAGCCAGCCAGCGCCGAACCTGCCGATTCGGCGCAACACCCTCATCCTCTCGGCCACGATGGCGGTGAACTCGGCCGTTCTGCAGCTCGTCGCGGCGGTGTCGTCACTGACGTTCGTCCTCGTGACGGGCGTCCGAGGCCTGCTCGGTCTCGGCCCGGCGATCTTCCTCATCTTCTCGGGATTGACCTCGGTGCCCGCGGGGCGGTTGATGGACCGCGTCGGACGCACGCCGGTTATGACGGGCGGCTTCGCGCTCGCCGTCGTCGGCTGCTGCGTGACCGCTCTCGCCACGCGGACCGAGTCGACGCCCCTCGTGATCCTGGGCTTCGCCTGCATCGGCGCGGCGAGCGGCATCGCGCTGCTGATCCGGACGGCGGCAGGCGACATGTATCCACCGGAACGCCGCGCGCGCGGCATCTCCTACGTCCTGTTCGGGTCGGTCTTCGGAGCGATTCTCGGTCCGACGGTCTTCAGCCCGCTCTTCGCCGGCAAGGACGTCGAGGCCGACGCCCTGACCGTTCCGTGGCTCGTCGCCGGAGGGATTGCGGTCGTCGCGCTTGTGATGGTGCAGTTCGTCCGCCCCGATCCGAAGAAGATCGCCGAGGTCATCGGCGCCCGCGACGAGAGCACGACCACGACTGCAGCGCCGCTGCGCGAGCTCGTTCGGCGTCCGGGTGTCATCCCCGCGATGCTCGCAGCGCTGGCGAGTTTCGCGGTGATGGTGTCGGTGATGAACCTGACCGGCTACGTCGTCGTCGAGCACCACCATCACAGCCAGGACTCCGTCTTCCCGATCATCGGCGCGCACGTCTTCGGCATGTACGCGCTCGTCCTCGTGATCGGCGCGCTGATCGACCGCATCGGCAGGACGATCTCGCTCGAGATCGGCCTCGTCGTGATGGCGCTCTCGACGATCGGCATGCTCCAGGCCGAGAGCGTCTTCGCAACCGCCGTGCTCCTGCTCGGGCTCGGCGTCGGGTGGAACATCTCGTTCGTCGCGGCCACCGCGCAGCTCGCCGACCGCACCAGCCCGGCGGAGCGCGGCAAGCTCCTCGGGTTCAACGACCTCCTCGGGGCTCTGCTCGGCGCAGGCCTCGCCCTCCTCGGCGGCTACGCGCTGGACGCGATCGGCGTCGCCGCGCTGGCGATCGGCGCGACCGTGATCGTCGATCGCACCGCTGCTGCTGATCGCGCGTCCGACCCAGCGCATCGAAGAGGTCGCGTAGACGATGCGCCGCGTATCAGTCATCGGCGTGGCAGCCCTCGTCGTCTTCGGGTGCGCCGCCGCGGCGGCCGCGACGGGCGGCAACACGCCTTATCGCGAGTTCGTGTCGCGGCCGGACTTGCGACCACCTCGGGTCAAGCTCTTCGCCCTCGAGCAGGGCGTGCTGCCGGGCTACATCTTCATCGCGCCGAAGAAGAAGGTCGAGCAGGCGGGCCCGCTCATCCTCGACAACCGCGGCCGCGTCGTCTGGTTCCTTCCCATGGACGCCAAGGGAGTGACCGACTTCCGCGTCCAGCACTACCGCGGTAAGCCGGTGATCACCTGGTGGCACGGCCGCTCTGCCGACGGCAAGCGCCTCGGCCGCTACTCGATCTACGACAATCGCTACCGGCTCGTGGCGCACGTCCGACCTGGAAACGGCATCGCCGGCGACATGCACGAGTTCCTGATCACAAATCGAAACACGGCGCTGATGACGCTCTCTCACGTCGTGCGCGTGAAGAGCCGGAAGGTGCTCGAAGGTGCGCTCCAGGAGGTGGACATCAAGACCGGACGTGTGCTCTTCGAGTGGCACAGCATCGGCCACGTGCTGCTCGTCGAGTCCTACTACCGCCTCCCGAAGACCCCGAGCAGGATCTACGACTACTTCCACATCAACTCGATCGACGTGGATCACGACGGGAACCTGCTCGTCTCGGCACGCAACACCCACACGATCTACAAGATCGATCGACGGACCGGAGACATCATCTGGCGGCTCGGCGGCAAGCGGAGCGACTTCAGGCTCGGACGGGGCGCCCGCTTCGGCTGGCAGCACGATGCACGCCGGCTTCCGAACGGCACGATCTCGCTGTTCGACAACGCCGCCGCACCGAAGCTGCGGCGGCAATCGCGGGGACTCGTGCTGCGACTCGACGAGCGTCACAAGCTGGCGACGGTGGCCCGCACCTTCGTCCACACGCCGCCGATCGTCGCGGTGGACCAGGGCAACATGCAGATGCTGCCGAACGGCCATTACCTCGTCGGCTGGGGGCACGAGCCGTGGTTCACGGAGTTCGGGCCGCAAGGCGTCGCGCTCCTCGACGCACGGTTCGCGCGCCACGGCGCCGATTCGTACCGCGCCTACCGCTTCCCGTGGGTCGGTAGGCCGACGCGGCCGCCCGCAGTCGCCGTCGTACGGGACAAGATCTACGTCAGCTGGAACGGCGCCACGGAGGTCACGGCCTGGCAGCTGCTCGCCGGCGCCGACAAGAAGAAGCTGCGACCCGTGCGCACGGTCCCGAAGACCGGCTTCGAAGAGGCGATTCCGCTGCCGCGAGGCGCGGCCTGGGTCGCGGTGCGCGCACTCGACCGTCTCGGCCACTCGCTCGCGCGCTCGAGCGTCGTCGGTCGCGACTGACGCGCCGTTTATGCTCCGGAACGTGAAGCGTGCGGCCCTGCTGGCAGTTGCGGCGGCGCTCCTGGTCGCCGGCTGCGGCGACGACAAGAAAGCGGCGCAGAAGCCGGCGCAGAAGCCGGCAGCGGAGCAGCCGGAGCCGAAGCCCGGGCCGGCCATGACGTTCGTGTCGCGACCGGACCTGAAGCCGCCGCGAGTCCGCATCGACGTCCCGCGCGAAGGGCACCGCGCCCGGTTACGTCTTCCTCGGCGTGAAGATGGCCGTCGCGCCAGGCCGGGCCGATGATCATCGACAACCGCGGGCAGCTCGTCTGGTTCCATCCGCTGAAGTTCACGAAGGGGATCACCGACGTTCGCGTCCAGCACTACCGCGGTAAGCCGGTCCTGACGTGGTGGCGCGGGCGCCTGTCGAACGTCGGCGTCGGCAACGGCTGGTACGTGATCTACGACACAGTCCTACCGGCCGATCGGCGAGGTCCGGCCCGGCAAGGGCCTCGCGGGCGACGTCCACGAGTTCCTGATCACGGACGACGACAAGGCGCTGGTCACCATCTACCACCGCAAGGCGGTCGACCTTCGTTCGATCGGCGGCCCGAAGGACGGGCGGATCTGGGACGGCATCGTGCAGGAGATCGACATCCCGACGGGTCGCGTCCTCTTCGAATGGCACAGCTACCCCGAGATCGGCGTGCAGGAGTCCTACTCGAAGCCGCCCAAGAAGCAGCTCGGGACGAAGCCGTTTCCGTACGACTACATCCACCTGAACTCGATCGACGTGGCTCCGAACGGGAACCTGCTCGTGTCGGGTCGCAACACCCATGCCGTCTACGAGATCAGCCGGCGGACGGGAAAGGTCGTGTGGCGGCTCGGCGGCAAGAAGAGCGACTTCAAGCTCGGGCCCGGCGTGAGATTTGCCTGGCAGCACGACGCGCGCTGGCAGCCGGACGGCACGATCACCATCTTCGACAACGGCGCGGCGCCGCCGGTCGAGAAGTTCTCACGCGTCCTCGTCCTGCGCGTCGACACGAAGACGAAGCGCGCGACGCTCGTGCGCAGCTACCGCCACCCGAAGAAGCTGCTGGCGCCGTTCGAGGGCAATGCGCAGTTCCTGCCGGACGGACACGTCCTCGTCGGCTGGGGCGGCTGGCCCTACGCGACGGAGTTCGACAAGAGCGGACGGGTTCTCTGGGATGCGTACTTCGGCCACGGCAAGCCTCCGGGTGAGGACGCGGACTCGTACCGCGCCTACCGCTTCGTCTGGCACGGCCATCCGACGGACCGGCCGGCGTTGGCCGTGAAACAACGACCGGCGGTGACGACGTTGCACGCGAGCTGGAACGGCGCGACGGAGGTCGCACGGTGGGCCGTCTATGCCGGAGACAACGCGAACAAGCTGAGTCGCATCGGAACCTGGCCGAAGTCCGGCTTCGAGACGGCGATCACGGTTCAGAACGACGCGAAGTTCTTCGCGGTCGAGGCACTGAACAAGCCCGGCAGAGCCCTCCGCCGGTCGGCAGCGGTCGACGCGAAGAGCTAGAGCCAGGTCCGAGGGACAGTCCCTTGGACACGGCTCAGGGACAGTCCCTTGGACATTCCGCGCCTACGGGCTCAGCCTGAACGGCGGGTACTGATCCGTCACGAGCACGAATGCGTACCCGATGACGCGGTTCGTCCACCTGAACACCCCCTCGACGAAGTTGAACAGGTCCTGCGGATACCGGCCCGTGAAGAGGATCGCGAACCACGTGATGATCACCACGACGATCGCCGCGAGCCACAGGAACGCAAGGACGATGTAGTGCGGGATCGCCAGGAACCACTTCACGATCGGGAGCCACCGGTTCAAGCCCTCTTTCGCGTCCGGATAGACGTAGTCGAGCCTGACGCTCTGCCGCTCGTCGGTCGACGGATACTGATCGTCCATCAGCGCCAGGTAGACGCCGATGCGATTCGAGAACCGCTGGAACTCCAGGTTCCAGTCGTACCACCAGCGTGGGTACTTCTGGCGAAAGACGATCATCAGCAGCGGCGCCAGAAACAGCAGCCCTCCCGCCCCTGTTGCGACCGGCCAGCGCGTACTGATCAGCCTGGTACGTGCTCCCCTGTCCGCCGAGTGCCGCGACGACGATCAGGATCGGGATCGCGACGATGATCCTGAACGCCGTCGTCAGACGGTTGAGGGAGCGATCGGGATACGCGACCGCGAACTCGACCGGGTACCGGCCTTCATCGAGTTGCCTGTCTACTGCCATGCCTGCTCCGCCTCCTTCCAGCCAAGGTCAAAGTACGAGCTCTGCCATCGTGCGCACGGCCGTCGGATCGTGTGTTGCGACGAGCAGCGTCGTGACGTCAGCTTCGCGCCACGCGTCGAGCCGGTCCGCGATCCGCTCCCGAGGACCGACCAGCGAAATGTCGTCGATGAGACGATCCGGCACGGCCGCCGCCGCCTCGCGCTTCTTGCCCTCCAGGTAGAGCTGCTGCACTCGCTCCGCCTCGGCCTCGTAGCCGTACCGACGAACGAGAGCGTTGTAGAAGTTCACGCCCCGCGAGCCCATTCCGCCGATGTAGAGGGCGAGCACCGGTCGAATGACGTCTCGCGCTGCTTCGAGATCGTCGCTGACGACGACCTGGACGGAAGGGGCGATGTCGAAGCCCTCGCGCGGCTCGTACCCGAACGCAGCCCGGGCCCGCTCGGGCGAGAAGTAGATCGGGAGCCAGCCGTCGGCGATCTCGAACGCAAGCCGAACGTTCTTCGGGCTCAGCGCCGCGAGATAGATCGGGATGTCCGGACGAAGCGGCCGCAGCATCAGCTTCAGCGGCTTGCCGAGGCCCGTCGCGTCGTCGCCGGAGTAGGGAACCTCGTACTCGTCGCCGTGGAGCTCGAGGGTGTCGCGGCGCAGCGCCATCCGCACGAGCTCGACGTACTCGCGCGTCCGGGTCAGCGGCTTGCCCCAGGACCGGCCGTGCCAGCCCTCGACGACCTGTGGGCCCGACGTCCCGAGCCCGAGGAGGAAACGCCCGCCGGACATGAGGTCGAGCGTTGCCGCGGTCATCGCCGTGTTCGCCGGCGAGCGTGCGGGCATCTGCATGATCGCCGAGCCGATCCGCAGGCGCGTCGTCGTCGCAGCAAGCCACGAGAGGACTGTCACCGCGTCCGTTCCCCACGCTTCCGCGGCCCACGCCGAGTCGTAGCCGAGCCGCTCGGCCTCCTGGGCGAGCGCGATCAGCTCGAGCGGGCTCGTCCCCGGCGGCGCGTAGCCCATGTAGAAGCCGAGACGCACGGCCTGCGATGCTAACCCGATGAACCGACGCATCACGCTCGCCTCGCGCCCGAGCGGCACTCCGCAGGAGTCGGACTTCGCATTCGACGAGGCGGAGATTCCGGAGCCGGGGCCCGGCGAGGTGCACGTCCGCGCGCTGTACGTCTCGCTCGATCCGTACCAGCGGGGACGCATGAGCGAGGTGCGCTCGTATGCCCGGTCGCTCGACCTCGGCGACGTGATCACGTCACAGACGCTGGGCGAGGTCGTCGCGAGCCGCGACTCGCGCTTCGAGCCCGGACAGCTCGTCGTCGGCCAGCTCGGTTGGCAGGAGCACGCGGTCGCCCGCGGCGGCGCCCTGCGGGCCGTCCCGCCCGGGCTCGAGCCGCCGACGCTCGCTCTCCACGTCGTCGGCACGACGGGGCTCACGGCGTACATCGGCCTGTTCGACGTCGGCAAGCCGCGGCCCGGCGACACCGTGGTCGTCTCCGCCGCGCACGGCGCGGTCGGCCAGATCGCCGGTCAGCTCGCGAAGCTCGCGGGTTGTCGCACCGTCGGCATCGCCCGCGGAGCCGAAAAGGTGGACGAGGTACGCGAGCTCTACGGCTACGACGACGCGATCGATTACACGCAGGACGACATCGCCGCGGCGCTACGCGGCGAGACGGTGGACGTCTACTTCGACAACGTCGGCGGCGACATCTCGCACGCGGTCCACCGCCGGCTCGCGATCGGGGCGCGAATCGTGTCTGCGGCCAGGTCTCGCAGTACAACCTCGAGCGACCCGAGCCGACCTTCCACCCCGGGACGTTGATCGTGTTCCGCGCGCGGATGGAAGGGTTCCTCGTCAGCGACCACGCGCACCGCTTCGGGGAAGCGACGAACCGGCTCGCCGGCTGGGTCGCGGACGGGAGCATCCGCTATCGCGAGGACATCACCGACGGTCTCGAGAACGCGCCGCGGAGCCTGGCTCGCGATGATGCGAGGCGAGAATCGCGGTAAAGCGCTCGTGAAGGTGGGAGACCGAACCTAAGAAGACGCGGCCAGCGACGTCTGAGCGAACTGCTCGCGGAGGGCCGTCTTCCGGAACTTCCCGACCGCCGTCTTCGGAATCTCCTCGACGAACTCGTACCGGTCGGGCAGCCACCATTTGGCGAACCGCGGCTCGAGGAACGCTCGGAGCTCGTCCGCGGACGCCGACATCCCTTCCTTGAGCACGACCGCCGCGAGCGGCCGCTCCGCCCACTTCTCGTCCGGGATTCCGATCACGGCCGCCTCGGCGACGGCCGGGTGCGCCATCAACGCGTTCTCCAGCTCGACGGACGAGATCCACTCTCCGCCGGACTTGATCACGTCCTTGGAGCGATCCTTGATCTGGATGAACCCCCGCGGATGCATCGACACGATGTCGCCGGTCTTGAACCACCCGTCTCTGGTCCAGCGGTCGGCCTGCTCCGGCGAGTCGTAGTACGAGGCCGCGACCCAGGGCCCGCGGACCTCGAGCTCCCCCATCGCCTCGCCGTCCCACGGAACTTCCTCGTCGCCCACGCGGGCGCGGATCTCGACGAGCGGCAGCGGCACGCCGGCGGTCGACAGGAAGTCGAGCTGGGTGTCGGTGTCGGCCGTGCGGAGCTCGCCCACCATGTCCGTCGTCGATGCGACGGGCGAGGTCTCCGTCATCCCCCAGCCCTGGACGATGCTCAGACCGTGCTTCTCGTAGGCGGCGATCAACGACCTCGGCACCGCCGAGCCGCCGACGAGCATGCCGCGCATGTGCGACAGATCCCACTTGCCGGGGTTTGCGTCGAGCAGCTGGAGCATGCCCAGCCAGATCGTCGGCACGCCCGCCGTCCACGTGACCTGCTCCTGGACGAAGTCCTCGAGCAGGCTCTCGCCGTCCAGACACGGCCCCGGGAAGACGAGCTTCGACCCCAGCATCGCCGCGAGATACGGATAGCCCCATGCGTTCGCGTGGAACATCGGCACGACCGGCAGCAGTACGTCCCCTTCCGAGATCGCGCGGCCCATCGGGCACATCGACGCGACGCCGAGCGTGTGCAGAACCGTCGAGCGATGCGAGTACACGACACCCTTGGGCCGACCCGTCGTCCCGCTCGTGTAGCACATCGCGGCGGCCTCGTTCTCCTGTAGCTCGGGCTCGGACCACTCGTCCGCGCTCGCAGTCTCGAGGAGCTCTTCGTAGCCGTCCTCGACCACGAAGACGTGCTCGATGTCCGTGTCGTCTGAGAACTGCTCGTAGAGGGGGAGGAGGCTGCGGTCGACGATCAGCGCGCGGTCTCCGGCATGCGCTGCGATGTACCCGACGTCGTTCGGATGCAGGCGGAGGTTCAGTGTGTGGAGCACGAATCCGCCACACGGGATGCCGAAGTACGCCTCGAAATGCTGATAGTGGTTCCAGCACAGGGTCGCGACACGATCGCCGCGCTCGAGGCCGAGCTTCTGCAGCGCCGCGGAGAGCTGCTTCGACCGTCGCGCCAGGTCGCGGTAGGTGTACCGGTGGAAGGTCCTGTCGGGCAGGCGCGTGACGATCTCCTTGTCGCCGAAGAACGTCTCCGCGCGCCGCAGGATCGGTGGAAGCGTGAGCTGGAAATCCATCATCAGGCCGTCCATGGATCCTCCTTTTAACGCAACAGGACGCGCTCGTACAAACGGTCACGCAGGCGGTCGGGCAGACGCTCGATCCCTGCTCGAAGCTTTGCGTCGCGACCCACGAGGACTCGCGTCGGCGCGCTCGTGGCCGCCAGGGCGCTCTCGACGACCTTCGCGACGTCCCCTGCCGATGCGCCGTTGTCACCGCGCTTCTGCGCAACCCGGCCGAAGGCCGTCAGGCGCCGGCCGTAGAGGTCGCCGAGCGTCGCGGGCAGGCGCTCCTGCAGCTTCGCCGCACGGGCGGCGGATTTCGTCCAGATCGGCGTGCTGATCGTGCCGGGCTCGACGATCGTCACGTCGACCCCGAACGGCTGTAGCTCGACGCGAAACGAGTCTGCGATTGCCTCCAGCGCATGCTTGGACGCGGCGTACGGGCCGAGAAACGGGAGCGCGCTGCGTCCGGCGATCGAGCCGACGAACACGACCTTGCCGCGTGAACGCCGCAGCTGCGGCAGCAGCGCCTGAGTCACCGCAACCTGGCCGATGACGTTGACGTCGAGCTGGCGGCGAAGCTCGTCGAGCGGCACGAACTCGAGTGGGACCGCCAGTGCGATGCCCGCGTTGTTGACGAGCCCGTCCAGCTCGTCGACGTGTTCCGCGACGGCCTTCACCTGGTCGTCGTCGGTGACGTCCAGCAGCACCTCTTCGGTTCCGGAAGGCGCGTCGCCGCTGCGGCGAACGCATGCGAGAACGCGCCAACCGTTGCGGGCGAGTCGAAGCGCGCAGGCCTCACCGATGCCGGAAGACGCGCCCGTGACGAGCGCGGTCCGCGTCATCCGTCGAGGAGCGAAGCCGCGACCCTGGCGCGGTGGACGCGGGGATAGCCGCCGAACGCCTGGATCTCGAGCGCCCGCTTGTAGTAGCGGTGAAGCACGTGCTCCCAGGTGAAACCGATCCCTCCGTGGATCTGGATCGAGCGCTCGCACGCCGCGACGGCGACATCGCTGCAATAGCTCTTGGCGGCGGCGAGCGCCGTCGGCGCCTGCTCGTCCTGCTCCGCCACGCACCAGGCCGCCCAGTAGGCGAGCGACCGCGCGAGCTCAGTCTCGACGTAGGTGTCCGCGAGCTGATGTGACACCGCCTGATAGACGCCGATCGGCCGGCCGAACTGATAGCGCGACTTGGCGTGCTCGACGCCGAGCTCGAGCGCCTTCGCCGCTATCCCGACCGCTTCGAGCGACAGCGTGGCGAGCTGCTCGGCCTCGGGGCGCTCCGGGTCGAAGTAGGTCGCTCCCTGCCCGGCGCGGCCGAACTCTTCGAACAGCACGGCCTGGTCGAGAAAGCCGAGCTCTGCACCGCGGAGCTCTTCCTGCGTCCACGCCGAGGCGCCGTTGCGCGAGAGGGCGTCTCGCGCCTCGCGCCGGAGGAGCTCCTGCTCTTCGGTGAAGGCGAACTGCATCAGCGGCTCCGGGGTAGGCCGAGCACGCGCTCGGCGATGATGTTGCGGAGGATCTCGCTCGTCCCGGCCTCGATCGTGTTGCCGCGGCTTCGCAGCTGCTGGTGCCGCCAGTAGCCATCGTCCTCCCCGTCGAGGAGCTCGAGCGCCAGCTTGGTCAAGCGCTGGTTCTGCTCCGACCAGTGCAACTTCGAGCCGGAGCCTTCCGGGCCCGGGATCCCGGTCTCCATCAGCGCCGTCAGCGAGCGGTAGTTCGTGTACTTGAGTGCCTGCAGCTCGATCCACTCCTGCGCGACGCGATCGCGGAGCAGCGGATCGTCGACGCCCCGCTCCTTGGCGACCGCCACGAGCTTCGTCACCTGCATCTCCAGCGCCCCGGTCAGCGCGAAGCCGAGCGTCCCGCGCTCGTGCAGCAGCGTGGTCATCGCGACCCCCCAGCCGCCGCCGATCTCACCGAGCAGGTTCTCCCGAGGCACCTCGACGTCCGTGAAGAAGATCTCGTTGAACTCCGCCTCACCGGTGATCTGCCGCAGCGGTCGCACCTCGACGCCGGGCACCGTCATGTCGGCGATCACGTACGTGAGGCCGGCATGCCGTTCGGACTCCGGATCGCTGCGGCCCACGAGAATGCAGAAATCCGCGATGTGGGCGAACGACGACCACACCTTCTGCCCGTTGACGACGAAGTGTCCGTCGCTGGGCTCGATGCGGGTGCGGACGGACGAAAGGTCGGAGCCCGCGTCGGGCTCGGAGAATCCCTGGCACCAGATCTCCTCGGCCGAAAGGATCTTCGGGAGGTAGCGGCGCTTCTGCTCCTCGGTGCCGTGCGCCATGATCGTCGGGCCGGCCATGCCGAGCCCGATGACGCCCATGTGCTGGGGCGCGCCGACGCGCGCGAACTCCTCCAGCACGATCGCCTGGTGGCTGTACGGCGCGCCTCGTCCGCCGAACTCCTCCGGCCACGTCAGCCCCGCGTAGCCGGCGTCGTACAGCTTGCGGCTCCAGTCGCGGCCGGGCTCGGCCGGCAGGTTGTCGGCGAGCCAGGCACGAACGTCGGCGCGAAACGCGGCCTCGTCGGGAGCGTCGCGGAGGTTCACGTGCGCAATTGAATCACCGTGACGATCACGTCGCAGCGATCCACGCAGAGTCGGGGTCGCGGGCGCTCGTCCCGCCCGCGAGCGCAAGGGTCAGATCCGTCTCGGCAGCGAGTTGCGTCAGCACCGCCGAGACGCCGTCCTTTCCGCCGACGGCCAGGCCGTAGACGTACGGCCGCCCGATCAGGGCGGCGTCGGCGCCGACCGCGAGCGCCTTGACGATGTCCGCTCCCGAGCGGATGCCGCCGTCCATCAGCAGGACCGCCTCTCGGCCGAGCGCATCACGAACCTCGGCAAGCGCATCGAGCGCCGCGACGGAGCCGTCCACCTGCCGTCCACCGTGATTGGAGACGATGACTCCGTCGACACCGGAGGCGAGGGCGATCCGCCCGTCCTCAGCCGTGAGGACGCCCTTGACGAGGAGCGGCAGCGCGGTCTGCTCGCGCAGCCACGCGAGGTCCTGCCAGGTGAGGGCAAGGTTGGGAAAGAGCGCAAGCATCGTCCCCGCGGCGACCAGCGGATCCTCTTCGGGCGACACGGAGAGGCGAGACCTGAAGACCGGGTCGCTCGTGAATTGCGCGATCCCCTCTCCCTCACGAAACGGGAGATAGGCGTGCCGCAGGTCTCGTGGGCGCCAGCCGAGCACGAGCGTGTCCAGGGTGACGACGATCGCCGAGTAGCCGGCCGCCGCGGCGCGGCCGACGAGGCTCGCGACGATCTCCCGGTCGTTGACCCAGTAGAGCTGGAACCACCGTGGGGCGTCGCCCATGGCCGCCGCGACCTCCTCCATCGAATGCGAAGCCGCCGTGGAGAGGATGAACGGCACGCCCACTTCCGCGGCCGCTCGGGCCGGCGCCAGTTCGCCGTCGGGGTGCGCGATGCTCAGGACGCCCACCGGTGCGAGGAAGAACGGAAACGGCGACCTGGTGCCGAGCACCTCGACGGAGAGGTCCCGATCGACGTTGCCCGTCAGCATGCGGGGGCGCAGCCGATGCCGGTCGAACGCCTCCCTATTCGCACGCATCGTTTCTTCCTCGCCTGCGCCGCCTGCGATGTAGCCGAAGGGCCCCGGCTCGAGCACCTCCGCTGCGCGCGCCTCCCAGTCCTGCCCGCCCACCGGCCACGGCGACTCGCCCGAAACGTAGATCTCGTTTTGAACTTGAGTCCCGTCGAATCGCATTCGCGGTCGCGGCGGGTCATATCATGCCGCCCGTCGGCGAGCGGAGGTGGAGAGCGTTCAGATGTGTCGACTGGTCAGTTCAGACGGATCGGAGGCAGAGCCTCCGATCCTGAAGCCGGCACCGCAAGCGGTGCCTTGGGCGTATGTGTAGAGCGTTCGAAATGTGTCGACCGGTCATTCAGACGGATCGGAGGCAGAGCCTCCGATCCTGAAGTCGGCACCGCAAGCGGTGCCTTGGTGACACTCCTAGCGGTCGAGAACGTCACGCGGCGTTTCGGGGGAATCGTTGCGTTGGCAGACGTGTCGCTCGCGCTCGACCGAGGCGAGATCGGCGGGCTGATCGGCCCGAACGGCGCCGGCAAGACAACGCTCTTCAACCTGATCACACGCCTGTACCGGGCGAACGAGGGACGCGTCGTCTTCGAGGGAAAGGATCTGGCGGAGGTTCGGCCGTACCAGATCGTCGGCCTCGGGATCGCGCGGACGTTCCAGAACGTCGCGCTGTTCCAGCAGATGACCGTGCTCGAGAACGTCCTCGTCGGCGCCCATTCACGGATGCGTCCCTTCTCCGAGCGGCGTGGCCGCGAGGAGGCGCGCGAGATCCTCGATTACGTCGAGCTCGCAGACCTGGCCGATCGCCTCCCGGGCGGCCTCCCGTTCGGCACGCTCAAGCGCGTCGAGCTCGCCCGCGCGCTGATCTCACGACCGACGCTGCTGCTGCTGGACGAGCCGGCGGGCGGCCTGAACCACGAGGAGGTTGGAACCCTCGGGGACGCCATCCGCCGCCTGCGCAAGGACTTCGAGCTCACCGTGCTTCCTGGTCGAGCACCACATGAACCTCGTCATGTCGGTGTGCGAGCGAGTGCACGTGCTCAACTTCGGCCGGACGATCGCGTCGGGAACGCCCCGCGAGGTGCAGGCGAACCCCGACGTGATCGAGGCCTACCTCGGCACCGAGGAACCGGAGAAGGAAGAGGGCCCCCATGCCGTTGCTTGAGCTCGAAGGTGTCGAGGCCCGGTACGGGCCGATCAAGGCGCTGCACGGCGTCACCCTGGGCGTCGACGAGGGCGAGATCGTCGCGCTCCTCGGTGCGAACGGCGCAGGGAAGACCACGACGCTCCGAACCGTGTCGGGGACGGTTCGACACGACGGCCGAATCGTCTTCGACGGGCGCGCGATCGGGCGCCGCTCTCCCGACCGGATCGCACGCTTCGGCATCGGACACGTTCCAGAGGGACGCGGGCTCTTCAGCGAGCTCACCGTCTGGGAGAACCTGCGCATGGGCGCCTACATGCGCGGCGAGCGCCGGACGCTGCGGACCGAGGGGCCGCGCATCTTCGAGTACTTCCCCTGGATGGAGCGGCGGCGCGACCAGCAGGCCGGGACGCTGAGCGGCGGCGAGCAGCAGATGGTCGCGCTCGCGCGTGCGCTCGTCTCGCGCCCGCGCCTGCTGATGCTCGACGAGCCCTCGCTGGGTCTCGCGCCGACCGTCGTCCAGGAGCTGTTCCGGATCGTCAAGGCGCTCAACGCGAACGACGGCTTGACGGTACTGGTGGTCGAGCAGAACGCGAACGTCGCGCTCGACGCCGCGGCGCGCGCCTTCGTGCTCGAGGTCGGCCGCGTCGTGATCGAGGGCTCGAGTGCCGAGTTGAGCCGCCACGAGGCCGTGCGGAAGTCGTACCTCGGGTACTGATGATCGTCGCGGACTTCAGCTGGGCGGACTTCGGGCAACAGGTGACGAGCGGCCTCGCCTCGGGTGCGATCTTCGCGAGCGTCGCGCTCGCGCTCGTGCTCATCTATCGCGCCACGGACGTCGTCAACTTCGCCCAGGGCGAGATGGCGACCTTCACGACCTTCATCGCCTGGTCGCTGATGAATCGCGGGCTCTCGTACTGGCCTGCCTTCGTGCTCACGCTCGGGATCGCGTTCGTCGGAGGAGTCGGGGTCGAGCGTGTCTTCATCCGGCCGGTCGAGCGCCGTCCCGAGCTCGTGATCGTGATCGTCACGATCGGGTTGCTGATCGCGCTGAACGGTCTGACCGGCTGGATCTGGGGACCGGAGGTCAAGGCGTTCGACAGCCCGTTCCCGAACCGGACGATCGACGTCGCGGGCGTCGCCGTCTCGATCCAGGACATCGGCACGTTCTGCGTCTGCCTCGCGACGGTTCTCCTCGTCTGGCTCTTCTTCCGCTTCACCACGGTCGGACTGGCGATGCGCGCGGTTGCCGTCAACCCGGACGCGAGCCGCCTGATGGGCGTCCGGGTCAGCTGGATGCTCGCACTCGGTTGGGGCCTGGCCGCCGTGCTCGGAGCGGTCGCCGGGATGATGGCCGCACCAACCGTCTTCCTCGACCCCGACATGATGCTCGTGATCCTCATCTACGCGTTCGCGGCGGCAGTTCTCGGCGGCATCGACAGCCCTGTCGGTGCGGTGGTTGGAGGCCTCATCCTCGGCGTCGTCGTCAACCTGCTCGGACGCTACGTCGGGTTCGTCGGGCAGCAGCTGCGGCTGCCGAGCGCGCTCGGACTACTCCTGCTCGTCCTGCTCGTGCGTCCCCAGGGGCTCTTCGGCCACGTCCGGGTGAGGCGAGTCTGATACGCCCCTGGATCCTCCCGGTGCTGCGCGGTGTTCTCCTCGCCGGCGTCGTCGTCCTGATCGCCTTCATCCCGCACCTGGTGGGAGAGTTCCGCCTCTCGCAATTCACGTACGTCGGCATCTACTTCATCGCCCTCCTCGGCCTGAACGTCCTGACCGGCTACAACGGCCAGATCTCCCTCGGTCACGGCGCGTTCATGGCGGTCGGCGGCTATGCCGCCTCGGTGCTCATCCTCGGGCAAAAAGGCTTCGAGGCCCTCGGGCAGCATCCCTCGAGCGTCCTTCCGCAGAGCGGGATGCGCCCGGTCTTCGCGATCCCGCTCGCGGGGCTCATCACCGGCATCATCGGCTACCTCTTCGGGATACCGGCGCTGCGCCTGGCCGGCGTCTCGCTTGCGCTGGCGACGTTCGCCGTTGCCGTCTCGCTACCGGCGCTCGCCAAGCGCTTCGAACATCTGACGGGAGGCGGAGGCGGACTGTCGCTCCCGCTGGCGAGCACTCCCTTCGGTCTCGACATCTCGGCGTCGCACTGGTTGTACTACGAGGCCTGGATCTGCGCGGCCCTGCTCTTCGTGGTCGCGTGGATCCTTGTCCGAGGCCGGCTCGGCCGCGCGTGGCGCTCTATCCGCGACGGTGAGATCGCCGCGATCTCCTCCGGGGTCAGCCCCGCGGCGTACAAGACGCTCGCCTTCGGAGTCTCAGCCGCTTTTGCCGGTGTCGCCGGCGCGCTGTTCGTGATCCAGAACGCCTACATCAATCCCGACACGTTCCCGCTCGCACTCTCGATCCTGCTGCTCGCGAGCGTCGTCATTGGCGGGCTCGGCTCGCTGTCGGGAGTCCTCGTCGGAGCGCTCGTGCTCGAGTTCCTGCCGATCTACGCGCAGGACCCTCCCCTCATCCATTTGAGCTTTGCACAGGACGCGTCGCCGGTCGTGTTCGGCGTCGTCCTGATCCTGATCGTCGTGCTCCTGCCGGGTGGTGCGGCGGGGGTCTTTCGCCGCATCGGGCGGACGCTCGCGCTCGCCGGCCGGCGCGTCCGCCCTACGCCGGCCGCTCCAGCTGGATCGCAACCAGAAGCTCGATGAGGTCCGCGATGTGCCTCGGGTTCCTCTTCGTGCGCTCCCGAATCCGCCGCAAGCGGTACTGGGCCGTGTTCGGATGCACGTGGAGACGCTCGGCGGTTTCACGCAGACGCAGGTTCGCGCCCGCGAACGCGCGGATCGTCTCGCACAGGACGCCGCCGCGAGCGCGATCTTCGTCGAGAAATCGCCGCAGCTCGGGATCGAGAAGACGGCGCGCCGTCTCGTCGTTTCGCAGGACCAGGTAATCGAAGGGGGACAGCCGCGGGAGCGCCGCCACGCCGCCTGCCTCTCGCACGCGGTCGACCGCCTCGCGAGCCTCGTGGTAAGCGCGCGGAAGATCCTTCACGCCCTGGGCGAGTGCGCTAACGCCGATCGCGACCTCGACCCCTTCCCGCCGAAGGTGCTCGTACGCACGATCGAGACGATCGCACGCGACGGCGATGTCGGCGCGTGCACCGAGGACCAGATCGCGACGATCTCGTTCCGGCGGGCGACGACGAGCGCCTTCGTCTCGGGTGAGCTCGCGGCCGTGAGCGCGGTCCTCACCGCGTGCGGCGGCTCGTTCCCACCGCTCCCGCCGCGGGCCATTGCGACCACGACCACCGCCGGCGTCTCGGCGTCGATCCCGTACTGCCCCGCCAGCGTGCGCAGCGCACCTTCCGAGGGAAGGTCACCGCCGAGCAGCAGGTCGAGCAGGTCGCGGCGCTCACGGTCCGCATCGGCAAGCGCGAACTGCTGGAACTCGACGTATGCGTGCGCGGCGTGAGTCGTGACGAAGTCGACGTACCGCATCAGCGGCGCAGCCAGCGTGAGAGCGGCCTCGTGCCCGAGCGGATGCTCGCCGGCCCGGTCGACGATGGCGTCCCAGAGCACCTTCTCGCCGACGCGGAAGGCGTTGATGTAGTGCTCCAGCGCCAAGCCTGCGCGCGCCCGCCGCATCGCGGCGCCGCGAATGAAGCCGACCTCCTCGAAGGTGACCTGGCGCTCCTCGAGGAACGCGGTGAGCTTCGTGCGGTAGTGCGCAGCGACCTGCTCCCGGACGTCCTCGAAGAACCCGTCGCCCTGCGCCGCGTACGCGGGGATCTCTGCGCGCATTGCTTCGATCGCCGCGTCCACGAGCGCCGAGAGGTCCGAGAGCAGGCTCGATAGGATTCGGCCGCGCTCGGCGGCGACGACGTCCGACCGCGGCACGGCCTCGATCGTCACTGCTCGATCTTGACAGGCGGTTTGTGTGGAATCAACAATCCCCGGCACGGAAGTTTGGTGCGGGACGACGATGAGATATCCGGGATCGCGGCGATACGCTAGGGAATCACGACGGTGAGCCTCACCGACTGTCGTTCCGCCCCGTGGGAGGTTTTCGTGTCACGGCAACAAACCGCCGGGGCGCACGTCCAATACCACTGGGGAGTTGAGGTTCTCGAGGTCTAGGAGGAGGGACGAGCTGTGAACAGAGCGCTGCTTGCGCTTGCGATCTTCGTGGTCGCGCTCGCTGTGAGCATCCCGGGCGCGTTCGCGCGCGTGGGTGGCGTCACCGGCGTTGCGGCGGCACCGGGGGTCACGAAGACGTCGATCACGATCGGCGGCGACCTTCCCGCTGAGTGGGCCGGCGTCGCTGTACGCGCCGATCCCGCGTGGGATGGAGGCGTATTTCAACTGGATCAACGCACGTAAGGGGCCAGACGGGAAGCGCGGCGTCTACGGCCGGAAGATCATCTGGAAGTACTACGACGACGGCTACAACCCAGCACAGTCGCTGCAGCTCACGAACAAGCTGGTCCTCGAGGACAAGATCTTCGCGGACCTCGGCGCGCTCGGAACGGAGCACAACCAGGCGATCCGGCCGATGCTGAACCAACGGAAGATCCCGCAGATTCTCGTCTCAACCGGAGCGAGCTACTGGGGTCTGCAATACAAGCAGTTCCCGTGGACGATCGGGTGGCAGCCCGACTACATCGTCGAGGGACGCGCGTACGGACAGTGGATCGCGCGCAATGCGCCAAACTCGAAGATCGCGGTCTTCCTCCAGAATGACGACTACGGCAAGGACTATCTGCGCGGCCTGAAGATCGGCCTTGGCAAGAAGAAAAACCTGATCGTCGCGGAGCAGACCTACGAGGCCACCGACACGAGCTACGCGTCGCAGATCTCACGGCTGAAGGCTTCGGGCGCGGACACGTGGGTGTTGATCACGATCCCAACGCCGACAATCCGCGCGATCGGCACTGCGAAGGCGCTCAACTGGAAGCCTGGCACTATCGTGATCAACTCTGTCGGAGCGATCGACTTCGTCATGCAGACGATCGCGAGGACGGTCGGAGCTGACTACGTCAACGGGACCATGAGTTCCGGTTACCTCAAGAACAACGCAAACCCGAGGTACGCGAATGATCCTGCTGTGAGGCAATACACACGTCTACTCGCGCAGTACGGGCCGAACGATGCCGACCCGAAGAACTCGTTCTACTACTACGGGTGGGCGAAGGCGAGCGATGTCGTGAAGCTGCTCTACAGAGCGGGCAAGAATCCGACTCGCGAGTCGTTGCGGGCAGCGACGCTGCGGATGAACTGGACGAACCCGTACTTGATCAAGGGCATCAAGGTCAAGACGAGCAAGACCGACCACTTCCCGATTTCACAGATCAAGCTGACGCGGTTCTCGAACGGGACGTTCAACGAGTTCGGCCCGCTGATCAAGGGCCGCTGACAGCAGTCGCGGTGGGGCCGGCGCACGCCGGCCCCACCGACTCCGCGTTGGACTTCTCCCTCACTCCCGAGCAGGAGCTCATTCGCGACTCGGCGCGCGAGTTCTGCAGCCGCGAGATCGTGCCGCACGCTCGCGAGTGGGATCGAGCAGAGGAGCTCGATCGCTCGATCGTCTCGAAGCTCGCGTCGACGGGCTATCTCGGGGCGACGCTCCCGGAAGAGCACGGCGGGATGGGCCTCGACACCATCTCGTACTGCCTGCTGATGGAAGAGCTCGGGCGAGCCGACTCGTCCGTCCGCGGGATCGTCTCCGTGAACCTCGGGCTCGTCGGCAAGACGATCGTCAAGTGGGGAACGGAGGAGCAACAGCGCGCGTGGCTGCCGAAGCTGGCATCCGGCGAGGCCCTCGGCTGTTACGCGCTGACGGAGCCCGGCGCAGGCTCGGATCCGGGGAGTCTCGTCACGCGGGCCGAGCGCGACGGCGACGAGTGGATGCTCTCGGGGTCGAAGATCTTCATCACGCTCGGCTCCTGGGCCGGGCTCGCGCTCGTCTTCGCGCGCACCGGCGAGGAGGGCGCGCGGGGGTTGAGCTGTTTCCTCGTCCCCACCTCGATACCGGGATTCTCGGCGACGCAGATCAAGGGCAAGCTGGGCCTCCGCGCGCAGGACACCGCCGAGCTCGTGCTCGACGGCGTGCGCGTGCCGGACGGCAACCGGCTGGGCGGTGAGGGCGACGGCTTCAAGGTTGCGATGTCGGCACTCGACAACGGACGCATCTCACTGGCGGCGGGGTGCGTAGGCATCGCCGCGGGATGCCTCGACGCGTGCCTGCGATATGCGGACGAGCGCCGTCAGTTCGGCAAGTCGATTTCTTCCTTCCAGCTCGTGCAGGAGCTCCTTGCCGACATGGCAGTCGAGCTCGACGCGGCGCGGCTGCTGTCCTGGCGCGCGGCGACGCTCGCCGACCGTGCCGAGCGCCACACGCTCGAGTCATCCGTCGCGAAGTACTACGCGAGCGAGGTAGCCGTGCGGGCCGCCAACGCCGCTGTCCAGATCCACGGTGGCTACGGCTACGTCGACGAGTATCCAGTCGGCAAGTACCTTCGGGACGCGCGCGTCACGACGCTGTACGAAGGAACGAGCCAGATCCAGAAGCTCATCATCGGCCGGGCCCTGACCGGACAAAGCGCGTTCAGCTAGAGAGGAGAGATGCCCAACCTCGACGGAAAGGTCGCAATCGTCACCGGCGCGGGCCGCGGGATCGGCCGCGAGCATGCGCTTGCGCTGTCGCGCGCCGGGGCCCGGGTCGTGGTCAACGACCTCGGCGTGTCGCTTGCCGGGGAGGCCGCCGGCGAGTCCCCTGGCGCAACAGGTCGTCGACGAGATCACGTCAGGTGGCGGCGAGGCGGTCGCCGACGGCGAGAACGTCGCGGACTTCCAGGGAGCGAAGCGGCTGGTCGAGCATGCGATCGACGCATTCGGGAGCCTCGACATCCTGGTCAACAACGCGGGGATCCTCCGC
Source organism: uncultured Actinomycetes bacterium (assembly GCA_963759365.1). GTDB lineage: Bacteria > Actinomycetota > Thermoleophilia > Gaiellales > Gaiellaceae > 3-1-20CM-4-69-9. Next base: position 152,668 of record CAVWYX010000002.1, on the reverse strand, counting down.
GACCGCATGCTCGTCAACATGGAGGAAGCCGAGTGGGACGCGGTGATCCACGTCCACCTCAAGGGACACTTCGCGCCGACGCGCCACGCCGCCTCGTACTGGCGGGATCGCTCGAAGGCCGGTGAAGACGTGCGTGCACGCGTCATCAACACATCGAGCCCGTCGGGCGTGTTCGGCAACGTGGGGCAGGCCAACTACGGTGCGGCGAAGGCCGGCATCGTCGGCTTCACGTTGATCGCGGCGCAGGAGCTCGGCCGGTACGGCGTCACCGTGAACTGCCTGGCACCGAACGCGCGGACGCGGATGACGGAGGCCGCCTTCGGCGAGATACCGCGACCGGACGGCGAGTTCGATCCCGCCGATCCGGCCAACAACTGCCCGATCGTCGTCGCGCTTTCGGCCGACGAGGCGCAGGACATCACGGGCCAGGTCTTCTTCGTCTACGGAGGCGCGATCAACGCCCTGCGCGGGTGGGGGGCCGGCGAGCTCTTCCTGAGCGAGGATCGCTGGGATCCCGACGACCTGCTCGGAGCGCTGCGTGACCGGTTCCCCGACGGCGCGTCGTGTGCGGGGATGCTCGCGTCGATGCAGGAGGCCGGCGGGCAGTCGCTGCGAACGCTGTGAGGAAGGAGGGCACGCGCAATCTCGCGCGGTTCGCCGAGGGGGTTTTCGAGCGGCGGGGTGATTACTCAGCGCTCTGGTTCGAGGGCGAGTGGCTGAGCTCGGAGCGGCTCTTCGGGCGTTCCCGTCGCGTCGCGGCCGGGCTCGCCGCGCGCGGCGTCGCGCCCGGCGAACGTGTCGTCGTGCTGATGGAGAACTCGCCCGACGTCGCGATCGCGTACCACGCGATCTGGCGCGCCGGCGGGGTCGTCACGCCCGCGATCTTCCTGCTGAGCGCCGAACGAGCTCGGCCGTCTCGTCGACGACGCGGCGCCGGCCCTCGTGCTCTCGTCGCCCGCCCTGGCGGAGCTCGCGCGCGCGGCGGCCGGCGGCGTGCCCGTCGTCGACGACCTCGCTGCGCTCGAGGCCGACGACACGCCGGCGATCGTCCCACGCGCCGACGACGACCTCGCTGCACTCGTCTACACCGGAGGCACGACCGGACGCGCGAAAGGCGTGATGCTCACGCACGCGAATCTCTGGGAGGCGGGCCGTCAGGGCCACGAAGCGGGTCATGTCCCGGGCATCGAGCGCTCGCTCTCTTCGCTGCCCCTGGCGCATTCCTACGGACTGCTCGTCCTCAACGTCGCGCTCCACCATCCCGAGCAACCACGGAGCGTTCTGATGCGGTGGTTCGAGCCGGAGACCTGGCTTCGACTCGTTGCCGAGCATCGCGTCCAGATCGCGCCGGTCGTGCCGTCGATGCTCTACATGCTGCTCACGCAGCCGCTCGAGGAATACGACCTCTCGGCTCTCCGGTACGTCGCCTCCGGTGCCGCGCCGCTCGCGGCCGGCGCCATGGAGGAATTCGCTCGGCGCGTGCCGGGCGTGGAGATCCGCGAGGGCTACGGCCTGACGGAGACGTCCGCACTCGTCTCCACGAATCCGCCGGGACGCTCGAGGCCCGGGACCGTCGGCCCGCCCGTCCCGGGAACCGAGGTGCGGATCGTCGACGGCGAGATCTGCGTCCGCTCCGACCTGGTCATGGCGGGCTACTGGAACGCGCCCGAGCTCACGGCCGAGACGATCCGCGACGGCTGGCTGTACACCGGCGACATGGGCCGGCTCGGCGACGACGGCTACCTCACCGTCGTGGACCGGAAGAAGGACCTGATCATCCGCGGCGGCTTCAACGTCTTCCCGAGTGACGTCGAGGATGCGCTGCTCGAGCACGAAGCTGTGGCGACGGCGTGCGTCCTCGGCCGGCCGGACGAGCTGCACGGCGAGGAGGTCGTCGCGTTCGTCACCGTCACCGACGACGTCGGCGAGGACGAGCTCGTCGCCTTCGGTCGGCAACGCCTCGGCGGCTACAAGTATCCGCGCGAGATCCACATCGTGGACGAGCTGCCGCTGACACCTGTCGGGAAGGCGGATCGAAAGGCCCTGCGAGCGAGACTGGAGCTGGAACGAGGAGGTACGAGAGCGACATGATGACGACGACGATGACGTTGGCGGAGCTCGAGCAATCGAGCGACGTCGAGCTGGGTGCAAGCGAGTGGCACGAGATCAAACAGGAACAGATCGATCAGTTCGCGGAAGCGACGGGCGACCATCAGTGGATCCACGTCGATCCGGAAGCGGCGGCGAACGGCCCGTTCGGGACGACGGTCGCCCACGGCTATCTGACGCTGTCGATGCTGCCGATGATGCTGAGCGAGATCGTTTCCGTCAGCGACGCCGTGATGGGCGTGAACTACGGGACGGAGAGGATTCGCTTTACGAGCCCGGTGCCGTCCGGTTCACGCGTGCGCCTGCACGCGAAGCTCGCGCGCGGGGAGCGTCGCGGGCCGAGCGTCGTCTGGTATGTCGGCGTGCAGGTCGAGATCGAGGGGAAGGAGAAGCCGGCACTCGTCGGAGAGGTCGTGTACATGGCGACGGGAGCTCCCGATGCCTGACGCCGTGATCGTCGCGAGCGCACGAACACCCATCGGCCGTGCGCGGAAGGGGTCGCTCGTCGACGCGCGGCCCGACGACCTCGTCGCGTTCGCCGTCGACGCGGCGCTCGACGGTGTTCCGGCGCTCGACCGTGCGGAGATCGCGGATGTGATGGTCGGCTGCGGGTTCCCGCAGGAGAAGCAGGGAATGAACCTGGCGCGGCGCGCGGCGCTCCTTGCGGAGCTGCCCGAGACCGTCCCCGGGACGACGGTGAACAGGTTCTGTGCGTCGAGCCTGCAGACGATCAGGATGGCATTCCACGCGATCCGCGCCGGCGAGGGAGACGCGTTCGTCGCAGCCGGCGTCGAGTCGATCACTCAGGTCGACGGCTATCCGAAGGACGCGGAGGAGCTCCACCCGCGACTTCGCGGCCGTCCCGCTGACTTCGATGTGGGTCGGTCAGCGGCGCAGACGGACGCGCGGGCAAAGCCCGCACGTCCTGAAAACGGCACCGCAAGCGGTGCCGTAGTCGGCCGCGACGCTCCGATCGCGAACGTCTACATCCCGATGGGCCTCACCGCGGAGAACGTCGCGGAGCGCTGGGACGTCTCGCGGGAGGACATGGATCGCTTCGCGCAGCGATCGCAGGAACGCGCGGTCGCCGCGCAGGATTCTGGTTTCTTCGACCGCGAGGTGACGCCGTGGGACGGCGTCGCTCGAGACGACGGGCCTCGCCGCGAGTCCACCGTCGAGCGGCTGGCCGGGCTGGAGCCCGCCTTCAAGCCCGACGGCAAGGTAACGGCGGGGAACTCCTGCCCGTTGAACGACGGGGCTGCGGCGGTCGTCGTGATGAGCGACACGCGCGCGCGGGAGCTGGGGATCCGTCCGCGTGCGCGCATCATCGCTTCGTCGGTGTCGGGAGTTGCTCCGGAGATCATGGGTGTCGGGCCGATCGAAGCGGTGCGCAAAGTGCTCGGTCAGGCCTCGATGACGATCGACGACGTGGACGTGATGGAGCTGAACGAGGCGTTCGCCGCACAGGTGCTGCCGGTCTGCCGCGAGCTCGGCGTCGATCCATTCGGCGAGAAGCTGAACCCGCACGGCGGCGCGATCGCGCTCGGCCATCCGTACGGCATGACCGGCGCGCGCATCATGTGCACCCTGCTGAACGACCTCGAGACCCTCGACGGCACGATCGGCCTGGAGACGATGTGCGTCGGCGGCGGCCAAGGGATGGCGATGCTCGTCGAGCGGCTCAACTAGCGCCGAATCCGTTCGTACGTCCAACGCCGTTTCACGTGCGCGACACCGACCCTCTTGCGCCGCCAGGGGTCCGACCCGGAACGCATACGCACTCGCGCCGAAAGAGAGCCGCGTTGGTGACGACACCCCGAGGGCGCGTCCGTTGTGGTCATGTCCGGCAGGTCCCAAGCCAACCTGTCACCGAACGGAGAAGCCGTGTCCCCATGCGACCCCACGGGTCTGACTGTGAGAGTGGGTGGGTGCTCTGTCCGGAGCGCTGTCCAGTCTGGCACCGATGCTTCGCACGTGTGACTCTGGGTCTGACTGACCCTCGTTTTTGAGGTGTCTTTCTCGGGATCTGTCCGCGTGTGGAGGTCGGTGCCGGGCTGGCGCCCGCACGCTGGCCTGATCAGAAGCTTGTCCGCCTGGTGGCGTGACTCATCACAGTCCTGCCGCGCGCGGCTCGACGCTCCAGACCCGGCACCGACTCGTTTTCCCCCCAACTCGTGGTGGAGGTGCCCTGATGCTTGCAGATGAGCTGGATTACGTGGTCGGCGTCGACACGCATCGCGACACGCACGCGCTCGCGGTCGTCGCCGCCTCGAGCGGTGGTGTTCTGGTACTCGAGCCGTCCCTTTCGGCCTCTCCAGGACGGCTATCGCCCGGCTCTGGTTCTGGCGCAGACCCACGCGGCCGGTGCGCGTGCGTTCGCTGCGAGGACAGGCAGCTACGGCGCCGGCCTGACCCGCTTTCTTGTCGAGCGGGGTGAACGGGTGCTCGACGTCGAGCGGCCGTCGCGCGCCCGCGGTCGGCGCGGCAAGTCCGACTCGCTCGATGCCGTCCGTGCCGCCCGCGGCGTGCTCGGCGAGGACAGGCCGGCGCAACCGCGCGCCGGCGGCCAGCGCGCTTGTCTACAGGCGCTCTTGCGCACCCGTGAGGGAGCGCTGCGCGCCCGTCGCGCCGCGCTCTGCCAGCTGCGGGCGCTGATCGTGAGCGCCCCGACAGAGCTGCGGGAGGAGCTGCGCGCGCTGACGCCCGCCCGCCTGCTCAAGCGCTGCGCGAACCTCCGCCCCGGCGGCTCGCTCGAGCAGCGCGGAACCCGGCTCGCCCTGCGCCTACTCGCCCGGCGGATCCAGCTGCTGACCGCCGAAGAGCGGGCGCTCAAGCGGGAGATCACCGCCCTGGTCGAGCGACTCGCGCCCCAGCTGCTCGCCCAGGCAGGGGTCGGGCCGATCTCGGCGGCACAGGTCATCGTCGCCTGGTCGCACCCCGGCCGGCTGCGCTCCGAAGCCTGCTTCGCCCGCCTCGGCGGCGCCCCACCGATCCCCGCCAGCTCCGGCCAGACCATCCGCCACCGCCTCGACCGCGGCGGCGACCGCCAACTCAACCGAGCCCTGCACACGATCATCATCAACCGCCGCAAGCGCGACCACGCCACGGCCGCCTACATCGACAGGCGCGTCCGGGAAGGCAAGACCTTCCGCGAAGCGGTCCGCTGCCTCAAACGCTTCCTCGCACGCCAACTCTTCCGACTACTCGAGGCGACGCCACAGAACACTTGACACTCATAGAAGCATCCCGACGACATGGCGCACGGTGACATGGTTTCTGCGTCAGAACAGTGACGTTTGCTCCACTGGCCTGGAGCGAAGCGGCTTCGCCGACTCACGACGATCCTCGGACAACCTGCGATGCTTGAACCGTGGCGGTCTCCGATCTCGCCGGCCCAGCCGAGCTGCTCGAGCTGAGAGCGGTCTACCGCGCGTTCATCGAGGAGCATGTCCTCCCCGCGGAGGAGACGCTGCTCCGCGAGGACGATGCCGCGCAGGAGCTGCTCGCCGATCTCCGCGCGAAGGCCAAGGCCGACGGGCTCTGGGCACCGCACCTGCCGCCCGAGGCAGGCGGAACCGGCCGCGGCTTCCTGGCGTACGCGCACCTCAACGAGGAGATCGGCCGGGTGACCTGGGCTCAGTACGTCTTCAATTGCCAGGCGCCGGACGCGGGCAACGGCGAGATCCTCCACCTGTTCGGCTCCGACGAGCAGAAGGAGCGATGGCTGAAGCCGCTCGTCGAGGGCGAGACGAGATCGTTCTTCTCGATGACCGAGCCGGAGGTGTCCGGCGCCGATCCGACCGGCCTTCGAACGACGGCCCGGCTCGACGGCGACGAATGGGTGATCGACGGGCACAAGTGGTTCTCGTCGGGCGCCGAGGGCGCGGGTTTCGGGATCGTGATGGCCGCGACCGAGCCGGACGAGCAGCCGCACCGGCGCATGAGCCAGATCATCGTCCCGGCGGACGCGGAGGGCGTCACGATCGAGCCGGTCGTCGTGCTCGGCCATCGCGGACGCGGCTGGACGACGCACTGCGATGTGCACTACCGCGACGTCCGCGTTCCCGCGGAGAACCTCCTAGGTGAGCGCGGCGACGGCTTCCGCATCGCGCAGAAGCGGCTCGGCCCGGGCCGCATCCACCATGTCATGCGCTGGCTCGGGCAGATGCAGCGGGCGTTCGAGCTCATGTGCGCACGCTCGCTCGAGCGTGAAGCGTTCGGCGGACCGCTCGCGGAGAAGCAGACGGTCCAGAACTGGATCGCCGACTCGGCTGCGGAGATCCAGGCGTGCCGGCTGCTCACGCTGGATGCGGCCCGCAAGATCGACGAAGGCTCCGACGCGCGCGTCGAGATCTCGCTGATCAAGTTCTACGCGGCGCGGGTGCTCTCGGACGTGATCGACCGCGCCGTCCAGGTCCACGGCGCTCTCGGTCTCACCGACCGGTCACCGCTCGCCCACATGTACATGCAAGCGCGCGGCGCGCACATCTACGACGGGCCTGACGAGGTGCACCGGATGGTCGTAGCGCGACGAATCCTCAAGGCGTTCGAAAACGGGGATCGCTGGGAGTTCACATAGGCGGCGGTCCGACCGGCGCGCCGGCCTCGTCGCGCGGGCCAGGGACGTTCGGGAACCGAAACTGCACCGGCTCCCGGTTCGGTTGCACGGCCCACACCTGGCCGGTCTCGGCACTTCTCGCCGCCAGCAGGACCGCGCCGGCCACGTCCTCGGCTCGCAGCAGCGGGAACCCTTCGCGGACGAATTGCTCCCGGCCGTCTCCGAGCAGCGGCGTGTCGGCGAAGCCGGGTGCGACCGCGTTGATACGGATTCCGCGCTCCGCCAGCTGGGGAGCGACGCTGCGCACGAAGCCGACGACCCCATGTTTCGTCAAGGCATAGAGCGGATCGCTCGCGGTCGCAGTGAGCCCGGCCAGCGACGCTGTCACGACGATGGCGCTCCCCTCATCCATGACACGCGCAAGCCTGCGGGTGCCGAAAACGACTCCGTCGACGTTCGTGCCGAGGATCCGCCGGTACGCGTGATCCGAGACCTGCGTCAGATCCACCTGGCCCGTGACGACACCGGCGTTGAGACAAGCGAGCTCGACGGAGCCCACACCCTCCCACGCAGCCGGATCGGCGACGTCGAAGCCGTCTTCCAGATCCAGCACCTGAACCTCCGTGCCGTCCCGCTCGAGGAGCGAAACGACGGCCGCCCCGATTCCGGAGACGCCGCCGGTGACGAGAGCCGTCGCCGGAAACATGGGAACATCGTCGCATGCGCCTCGCCCTGACCGTCCCCTTCAGCGGGGTTCCGCTGACCGAGCTTCCGGCCCTCGTGCGACGCGCTGAGGATGCCGGGTACGAGAGCGTGTGGTCCCAGGAGGCGACCGAGCTCGACGGTTTCACCCCGCTCACGATCGCCGCACTCAACACCGAGCGGATGCGCCTCGTAACGGGCATCGTCAGCGTCTATACGCGCGGCCCGGCGCTGCTCGCCCAGTCGGCGACCGCGTTGGCCGAGCTGAGCGGCGGCCGGTTCGTGCTGGGGCTCGGCGCCTCCTCGAACGTCATCGTCGAGCAGTGGAACGGCATCCCGTTCGAGCGCCCGCTCGTCCGGGTGCGCGAGACCGTCGACTACCTCCGCCGTGCCTTCGCCGGCGAGCGGGTCGACGGCGGCTTCAAGCTGAATCCGGTGCCGACGCAGCCAATCCCGATCGTGCTCGCGGCCCTGCGCGACCGCATGCTCAGGCTCGCCGCCGAACGCGCAGACGGGGCATTCACGAACTTCCTCCCGCAAAGCGGGGTACCGAAGGTCGTGGAGGCCTTCGGCTCGCCGCAGAAGGAGCTCGCGTGTCGCTTCTTCTCGATGGCCGGCGAAGACGACGAAGTGCTCATGACCGGGAAACGGATCCTCGTCGGCTACGCCACGGTGCCGGTCTACACGGAGTTCTTCCGCTGGCTCGGCTGGGGTGACCAGATCGATCCGGTCGTCGACGCCTGGAACGCCGGTGATCGCCGACGTGCGCTCGAGCTCGCCCCCGAGCAGCTCGTGCGGGAGATCTTCCTGCTCGGGCCCGTCGAGGCTCAGCGTGAACGGTTGGCCGCGTTCGCGGAAGCCGGGATCACGACCGCCGCGCTGACGCTGATCTGGCCGCCGGACCGCATGAGTGAGGCGATCGACGCGCTCGCACCCCGGTGACGTGACATCGTCGAGACGATGCCGCGCCGGAGCGAGTCCGTTCCGGCGCCGCTGCTGGTGCTCGACCGGGTGCAGCAGTTTCTCGACGAGAACGGCCTGGGCGCAGGCGACCTGCAGGCGCACCGCATCGGCGAGGGCGGGGGCTCGAACTTCACGTTCCTGGTCGAGCGGGACGAAGGTCGTTATGTGCTCCGTCGTCCGCCCAGGCCGCCGCTGCCGCCGTCCGCACACGACATGGTGCGCGAGGCACGCCTGCAGCTGGCGCTCGCGCCGCTCGGCATTCGTGTACCGACGATCCTCGCGGTCTGCGAGGACGAGAGCGTGCTCGGCGTCCCCTTCTACGTCATGGACTACATCGACGGCGAGGTCGTCTCGACGACGCTTCCAGCCGAGCTCGAGCGTAGCCCCGACGCCCGCCGCCGGCTCGGCGAGGACCTGGTCGACACGCTCGCCGAGATCCACGCGGCCGATGTCGAAACGTCCGCTCTTGCGGCCTTCGTACGCCCGGGCAGCTATCTCGAGCGACAGGTGCGTCGCTTCTCGCAGCTGTGGCTCGTCAATGCCACGCGGAAGCTCCCGAGCGTGGAGGAGGTCGGACGCGAGCTCGAACGCCGTCTTCCCGAGCCCCTGCCCGAGACGGTCGTGCACGGGGATTACCGCCTCGGGAACATGATCGTCCATCGGGACACTCCCTCTTCGATCGCGGCGGTGCTCGACTGGGAGATGGGAGCGATCGGCGATCCCCGCGCCGATGTCGGCTACCTCATCGCGACGTACAGCGAGCCCGGCGGAGAGGCGAATCCCCTCGGCACGTCGCCCGTCACCGCCACGCCAGGGCTTCCCGTCACGGGCAGAGCTCGTCGAGCGATACGTACGGGCGAGCGGGCGCGACGTCGAGCCGCTCGCATGGTTCGAGGCGCTCGCGCTCTGGAAGGCGGCCGTCTTCTGCGAGGCAATCTACGGGCGCTATGTCCGCGGCGAGCTGACCGCCGACGACACCCGCGCGGAGCGATTCGCCGAAGGCGTCCCGCTGCTCGCCGAGCTGGCCCGGGCCACGCTCGCACGCTGAAGCCGGAGCTACCAGGTCTTTGCGCGTGCCGCCCGCATCGGTGCCGCAACCCGAATCCGCGCGTCCACCGCGACGCAGCCGCGGGGGCCTGCGATGACCGGGTTGAGGTCGAGCTCGGCGACCTCCGGTAGGTCGTCCACGAGTCGCGCGACGCGTAGAACGACGTCGCTCACCTGACCCACGTCCGCCGGAGGAGCACCGCGATAACCCGCGAGGAGGACGCCCACCTTGCCGTGCGTCACGAGCTCCTCTGCGTCGACGTCCGTCAGCGGCGCCGGTCGAAAGCTCGCATCCCCGATGAGCTCTGCGAGCGTTCCTCCCGGCCCGAGTGCGACGAGCGGACCGAAGACCGGGTCTTCCACGGCGCCGATCAGAAGCTCGACGCCGGCGGAAACCAGCGGCTGGACGAGGAAAGGCGGCCCGATGCGCTCCGCTGCCTCGCGGACCGCCCCCGCGTCGCGCAGGTCGAGCGCAACGCCGCCGCGCTCGGTCTTGTGTACTCCTGCGAGCGCGGTCTTCAATACGACCGGAAACCCGAGCTCCTCGGCTGCGGCGACCGCGTCATCGACGGACGCCGCAGCACGTTCTGGGACGAGCGGAATGCCGTAGGCGTCGAGCAGATCACGCGCTTCGTGCGAGTCGAGCCAGCGCTCGGGCGTGCCACTGCAGACTGCCCGCGCGCGTTCCGCGTCGATACCGTCGAGCTCGACGACCCGCCCTTGCGGCCGGCGTAGCCATTCGGCGCGATCGGCTGCGCGGCCGAGAGCACGCGCGGCCGACTCCGGATACGCGAAGGCCGACACGGGAGCGGACAACAGGGCGTCCGGCGTTCCTGCTGCGCTGATGACGCAGGCGAGCACCGGCTTGCCGGCCGCCCCGGCCTGCTCCGTCTGCGCGTCCGATTGCCTCCGCCACCTCTTCGGCACCGGCGACGACGGGCGGCACGAAGAGGACGATGAGAGCGTCCACGCCCGGGTCACGTAGAAGCACCGGGATGACGCTCTCGTAGGTCGAGGCGACGGCCGAGCCGAGCATGTCGACGGGGTTGCTCAACGCTCGCCTCCGCCGGAAGCAGCGCGCGAAGCTCGGAGACGGTCGAATCCGCGAGGGGAGGCAGAGCGAGCCCCGCCGCGTCGCAGGCGTCGGCGCAGAGGATCCCCAGCCCGCCCGCGTTCGTCAGCACAGCGACGTTCCGCCCGCGGGGAAGCGGCTGCGAGGCGAGCAGACCGCTGAAGTCGAGCAGCTCCTCGAGCGTGTCGACGCGCATCACGCCGGCCTGCTGGAACAGGGCGTCGACGGCCGCTTCCGATCCGGCGAGGGCCGCCGTGTGAGAGCTCGCTGCGCGAGCCCCGGCCGCCGTCCGTCCGGCCTTCATCGCGACGATCGGCTTCGTCCGCGCGACGCGGCGCGCAATCCGCGCGAACTTTCGCGGATTGCCGAAGGACTCGAGATAGAGGAGGACGACGTCGGTGTGCGGGTCGTCTTCCCAGTACTCGAGCAAATCGTTGGAGGAAATGTCCGCCTTGTTGCCGATCGAGACGAAAGCCGAGAGCCCGAGCCTCCGCTCCGCCGCGCGTTCGAGCACGGCGAGGCCGAGTGCCCCGCTCTGCGACGAGAAGCCAACCTTTCCGGGAGGCAACGCGCGCGGCCCGAACGTCGCGTTCAGACGCGGCTCGGCGACTGCAATGCCGAGACAGTTCGGCCCGAGCAGACGAGCACCGTGAGACCGGACGAGCTCGAGCAACTGCTCCTCACGCGCCTCACCCTCGGGGCCGACCTCGGCGAAGCCGGCCGAGATGACGCAGAGGGCCCGCACGCCGGCGGCCAGGGCATCCTCGGCGGCGGCAAGCACGGCGGAGCCCGGTAGACAGACGACGGCGAGGTCGATCCGCTCGCCGATCTCGGTCACGCTTCGATACGCGCGCACGCCGGCGACGGATTCGCCGGACCGATTCACCGGGAACGCCGCACCGCGGAACTCACCACGGAGCACGTTGCGGAAGAGCTCGCCGCCGATCGACCCGGTACGCGGCGATGCGCCGACGACCGCGACCGTCCTCGGATCGAAGAACGGCTGGAGCGAGCCGACGACTCCGATGTGATCACGTTCGTCGATTCGCAACCGCAGGGTCTTCCGTCCGACCGAGGGACAGACGAACTTCGGTCGTGCCGCTCATGGTCTCGCGCTTCGTCTCGAAGCCGGCGTCGGCGAACACGCCCAGCATCGCGGCGTTGTCGAGCATGACCTCGGCGACGAACTCCTCGATCCCGGTCGCCGTGGCGGCGACGGCGAGCTGCTCGAGCAGTCGGGTCGCAATCCCGCGACCCTGAAGCTCGTCGGCCACGGCGAAGGCGACCTCGGCGGTGCGTGCGTCGCGCAGGCGAACGTAGTTCGCGATCGCGACGATGCGGTCGTCCTTCGTGCCGACGAGAGCGCCGCGCTCGACCCAGTCGGGCTCGAGGACCGGCTCGACGAGATGCGCATCGACGGTGGGACGCCCGTGGAAGCGGAGGTAGAGGCTGCGATCGGAGAGCTCGCCGAAGAACGCGAGCGCCCGCGCAGCGTCTTCCCGGCTCGGCGGACGCAGGCGCATCGTGGAGCCGTCCCGCAAGACGACGTCGACGACTCTCGGCGTGGCGGCGCTGTCGGGTGACAGGGACATCACGTTATTGCCATCCGACCGAAGCGAGCACCGTTCGAGCAGCGCGCGCCGCGACGAGCTCTTCCCGCGCGCGCACGACCACGATCCGTCCGACGGACTCGGGAGTGGCGACGTCACAGTCGGGCTCTGCAGCGCGATTCCGCTCGTGATCGAGCTCGAGGCCGAGGAAGCCGATCCGCCCGCACACTCGTTCGCGCACGACCACCGAGTTCTCGCCGATCCCCGCCGTGAAGACGAGGGCATCGATCCCTCCGGCGGCGGCCGCCATTGCACCGACGGCAGTGGCAAGTCGGTAGACGTAGACCTCGAGCGCCAACGACGCATCGGCATCACCCGCGTCGGCGCGGCGCTCGACCTCGATCATCTCGCCCGAGCCGCCCGCGAGCGCCTTGAGGCCCGACTCGAAGTTCAGCTCGTGCTCGACGGTGGCAACGTCGGGCGTGTGCGTGTGAAGCACGTAGAGGAGCGCACCTGGATCGAGCGATCCCGAGCGGGTCGTCATCGGCACACCCTCCAGAGGGGAGAAGCCCATCGTCGTGTCGCGAGACTCCCCGTCGACGACCGCGGTGACGGACGATCCGCCGCCCAGATGACACACGACCAGGCGCTGCACGAGGCGCCCGACGATCTGGGGCACGCGTTCGACACTCCAGGCGATCGACAGCCCGTGAAATCCGTACCGCCGCACGCCCCACTCCTCCCTCCACCGGCGCGGGACGGCGTAGGCGGCCGCCTCGACGGGAATCGAGCGATGGAACGACGTATCGAAGACGGCGACGTGCGGCACTCGGGAAAGGCGCCTTCCGCCGACTCGATCGCCTCGAGCGCGGGCGCATTGTGCAGCGGAGCAAGCTCCACGAGCTCCGCGATCTGCTCGCGGACGCTCGCGTCGATCACGACCGGGTCGCGAAACCGATCCCCGCCGTGAACCACCCGGTGCGCGACCCCTTCGATGCCCGCCGGCACACCGGCGAAATCCTCGAGGCGGACGGCGCGCTCGTCGTCGTCGACGAGATGCAGCTTCAGGCTCGTCGAGCCGGCGTTGACGACGAGGATGTCGGGCACGCCGGGCCGGCTCAGCCGGGCCAAGTCCAGTCGCGAATCTCGGGCGGATCCTCCCCGTGCTCGCGCCCGTAGGCACGCGCTCTCAGCCGGCTGTCCAGCATCTCCTGTCGCAGGTGGTCGGCTCTTCCTGCGAGCTGCGGCAGGCGGTCGATGACGTCGATCACGAGGTGGAAGCGGTCGAGGTCGTTGAGCATGACCATGTCGAACGGCGTCGTCGTCGTTCCTTCTTCCTTGTAGCCGCGCACGTGCAGGTTGCCGTGATTCGTCCGGCGGTAGGTCAGGCGATGGATGAGCCAGGGGTAGCCGTGGTAGGCGAACACGATCGGCCGGTGGGTCGTGAACAGGGAGTCGAACTCGCGATCGGAGAGACCGTGCGGATGCTCGTCGGCCGGTTGCAGCCGCATCAGGTCGACGACGTTGACGACCCGTACTCGTAGATCGGGGAGCCGTTCACGGAGGATCGCGGCCGCCGCGACGGTCTCCAGCGTCGGCACGTCGCCGCAGCAGCCGAGCACGACGTCCGGCTCGGCGTCGTGGTCGTTCGAGGCCCAGTCCCAGATTCCGATCCCGCGGGTGCAGTGCAGGATCGCCTCGTCCATCGGCAGGTACTGGAGCGCGGGCTGCTTGCCGGCGACGATGACGTTGACGTAGTTGCGGCTGCGCAGGCAGTGATCGGCGACCGACAGGAGCGTGTTGGCATCGGGCGGGAGGTACACGCGGATGATCTCCGCCTTCTTGTTCGCAACGTGGTCGATGAAGCCGGGATCCTGATGCGAGAACCCGTTGTGATCCTGCCGCCAGACATGCGAGCTGAGCAGATAGTTCAACGATGCAATCGGCCGCCTCCACGGGATCGTGCGTGTCACCTTCAGCCACTTCGCATGCTGGTTGAACATCGAGTCGATGATGTGGATGAAGGCCTCGTAGCAATTGAAGAGCCCGTGTCGACCCGTGAGGAGGTACCCCTCGAGCCATCCCTGGCACATGTGCTCCGAGAGGATCTCGAAGACGCGCCCGTCCGCCGAAAGCTCCTCGTCCACCGGTTCGGTCTCCGCCAGCCAGCGCCGCGACGTAGCGGCGAAGACGTCGGCCAGGCGATTGGAGGCCGTCTCGTCCGGGCCGAAGAGGAGGAAGTTGTCGGGATTCTGCGCGATCACGTCACGAAGGAACGAGCCGAGAACGCGCGTAGATTCCGCCGAATCGACTCCGGGCGAGTCGACCTCCAGCGCGTAGTCGCGGAAGTCCGGGAGCCTGAGGTCGCGCAGCAGCAGCCCTCCGTTCGCGCTCGGATTCGCGCTCATGCGCCGCTCGCCGCTCGGCGCGACAGCTTTGAGCTCGGGAAGCAACCGGCCCGTCGCGTCGAACAGCTCGTCGGGCTTGTAGCTCCTCATCCACTCTTCGAGGATCCGAAGGTGATCGCGGTTCGTGCGGACGTCGGTCATCGGCACCTGGTGAGACCGCCACGTTCCTTCGACCGGAAGCCCGTCGACCTCGGGCGGGCCCGTCCATCCCTTCGGCGAGCGGAACACGATCATCGGCCACCGCGGGACGCGTCGTGCTGCCCTCCTCTCGCGCGCCGCGCTGGATTTCTTCGATCGAGTCGAGCACCTCGTCGAGGGCAGCGGCGAACCGCGCGTGAGCATCGGCATGTTCGTCCTCCGCACGCACGGACACGAACAACGGCTCGTAGCCGTAGCCGCGCATCAGCGCCTCGAGCTCCTGTTCGGGGATGCGCGCGAGGACGGTCGGGTTCGCGATCTTGTAGCCGTTCAGATGCAGGATCGGAAGCACGGCCCCGTCGATCCGCGGGTTCAGGAATTTGTTCGCATGCCAGCTCGTGGCCAGCGGGCCCGTCTCGGCCTCGCCGTCGCCGACGACACAGGCAACGTGCAGATGCGGATTGTCGTATGCGGCTCCGTAAGCGTGGAGGAGCGCGTAGCCGAGCTCGCCCCCCTCGTGGATCGAGCCCGGCACCTCAGGTGCGACGTGGCTCGGGATACCTCCAGGGAACGAGAACTGGCGGAAGAGGCGGCGTAGTCCCTCGGCGTCCTGCGTCACGTGCGAGTAGAGCTCGCTGTAGGTCCCTTCGAGGTATGCGTTCGCGACGAGGCCGGGCCCGCCGTGGCCCGGGCCGGTGACATAGATGACATTGAGGTCGCGCCGGCGAATCGCCCGGTTGAGATGCGCGTAGATGAAGTTGAGCCCCGGCGTCGTTCCGAAGTGGCCGAGCAGGCGCGGCTTCACCTGCTCCGGCGCGAGCGGCTCGCGAAGCAGGGGGTTGTCCAGCAGATAGATCTGGCCAACGGAGAGGTAGTTCGCCGCACGCCACCAGGCGTCGAGCCGCGCCAGATCATTGGCGCTCAGGACATCGGCCTGTCTCACCGGCGCGCGGGTCTCGGTCACTTCGATGGAACGCTACGTCAGGCGGATACCTTCTCGCGGCGCTCGGCCGGCGCGGTCTTCTTCGGCCGCATTCACCGTGAACTCGGCTCCGAGCTCGCGTGCAAGCTGCAGCTTCTCGTCGATCAGGTCGACCGCAACGACGCTTCCACCGGCAATGCGCGCGTACTGCGTCGAGCACGTAGGCAGCCAGATCCGGACGTCGGACGTCGATGCCGAGCCGTTCGATCAGACAACGGCCTTTGACGGCGGCGCCGCCGGGCTCCCACAAGGCACACCGTTCACCGGGGCACGGCTCGATCCGGCCCTATGCCGCTAAGTGGAGTGCACACGTCTGGGGTTGGATCTGGCTCACGGTTCAAGTCTCCCCCCGCGCCGCGGTCGCGCATCGGGCGGCGCCCGCATCAGCGTGCGGGCTTCTACGGAATCGAAGCCGTGTCCTAAACCAACAGCACGGGTCTGACCCGCGGACCCGGCCCCGCCGGACACGAAAACCGTGACGACTCTGTAACGGTTTCGCACACCGACCTGAAGAGGTGTGCAAACGAAAAGACCACCCCGCCGAGCCGGAGTGGTCTTGGGAGGGAGGGGCCGGCGCCTGTCTCGGAAACCACCGGGCGCCGGCCCGTCTTTCGCCGCAGCTACTCAGGCGGCGATCCTCTTTCGGTGGAGCGCTGCAAAGGCGAGGACGATGAAGCCGATCCCGCTGAGGAGCAGCGCGACCCCGACGACGATCCCGAACAGCCCGAGTCGATCGGCCATGTAGGACGTGTTCAGCGCGGTCGTCAGCGCGGTCTCGGTCACCCAGATGTTGCGGGCGCCGTTCGCCACCGGCTGCTTGGTCGCACTGTCGACGACAGCCCACTGCGGGTTGTCGGTCCCGCCGCCGACGGCCAGCGCGGCCTTCGGCGTGTCGGGCTTCGCCTCGAACCGCCCCATCTGCGCGTAGGTGTAGCCACCCGTCGCCTCGAGAGCGTGGATCCGCATGTAGCTGGCGAAAGCTCGCGCGCTCGGGCCGCTGTCGATCGCCTTGCCCGCGACCGCGACGGTCGGGAGGTCGATGCCCGTCAGCCCGGCTTCCTTCGCCTCCTTGGCGATCAGCGCCGGCGTCATGTCGGCAGAACCGACGATCTTCTCCTGCTTCAGGCTGTCGGCGACCGTGCTTCGGCCGCTGAAGCCCATGACGATGGCCACGACGCCGAACGCGATCAGCACCGCGCCCGCCGCGAAGCCGCCCCACTCGAGGAGCTTCCGCATCAGGTCGCTCCGCTCGCGTACCGCTCGTGCCGCCCGGTTGTTGGCTGTGATGGCACTCATTTCTGCCTCCAATCCTTGTGGTGGTTCCGGGATGGAGCCAGTCAAGCTCGCCGGCGCCTTCGCGCCATCCGCGCCGAGCCGCTCCGTTCGTGGGGCTCCGCCGCGGACTCGCTGCGGGTTTCTACGCAGCTTCTGAGACGATCTCGGCGATGAACGCGCGCCGTCGAAACCGACAGGCTGCGCACGCTGGTCGACGCCGGCATCGCGATCAACTCCGAGCTGTCACTCGACGGGTGCTCGAACGGATCGTGGAGGCAGCCGCCCATGTCACCGGCGCGAAATACGCCGCCCTCGGCGTGATCGACCACGCGGGCACCGGTCTCGAACGGTTCGTCACCTACGGCGT
Source organism: uncultured Actinomycetes bacterium (assembly GCA_963759365.1). Taxonomy (GTDB): domain Bacteria; phylum Actinomycetota; class Thermoleophilia; order Gaiellales; family Gaiellaceae; genus 3-1-20CM-4-69-9. The sequence goes on along the minus strand of CAVWYX010000002.1, from coordinate 135,497 downwards.
GACGCCCGAAACGCAGACCGAGATCGGCGATCCGCCGCATGGCCGCGGCATCCTCGGCGTGCTCATTCGGGAAGCGCGCCCACTGCGGCTGCACGACATCTCGGAGGACCCACGCTCCGTGGGCTTCCCGCCGGGCCATCCGCCGATGAAGACGTTCCTCGGCGTCCCGATCAGGCTCCGCGGCGTTGCCTACGGCAACCTGTATCTCACCGAGAAGGAGGGCGGGAGCGACTTCGTCGACGAGGACGAGGAGCTCGTCACGCTTCTGGCAGCGCAGGCGGCGGTTGCCATCGAGAACGCCCGCCTCTATCAATCGGCGACGACGTGGTCGCAGCAGCTCGAGTCGCTGAACGAGATCGGGGAGCTCTCGTCAGCGAGTTGCAGCTCGAGCCGTTGCTCGACCTCGTTGCACGACGGCTGCGGGAGCTCATCGACGCCAGGCTCGTCGCGATCGCGCTTCCGAGCGGAGACGACGCTGCGCGTCGCGGCCGCGGACGGCGAAGGTGCCGCCGCTCTCGAAGCGGTCGAGTCTCTCGGCCGCCGACTCGAAGACCGGGCGCGTACTGAACCGAGGTCGGAGCGAGCGCGTCGACGCGCTGCTCGAGGATCCCGAGGTCGACCAGGAGGTCACGAGGCGTCTTCGGGCATCGAGCGGGCTGTACGTGCCGCTGCTCGTCCGAGACCGCGCGATCGGGGTCCTCGTCGCACACGACAAGATCGGGCCGGATCCACGCTTCAGCGACGCCGATCTCAGGCTCGCGGAGCAGTTCGCCACGCGCGCGGCCGTCGCAGTCGACCTGTCACGACGCGTTGCGCGCGACGCCCTCACGGCGCGTCGTCGCCGGACAGGAGCTCGAGCGCCGTCGCCTCGCGCGCGAGCTTCACGACGAGACCGGGCAGGCGCTGACGTCGATCCTGCTCGGCCTACGAGCCGTCGAGGAGTCGCAAGGAACCGAGGAGATGCGGAGGGCCGCGAGCGATCTGCGCGTGCTCGTCGTCGCGACCCTCCAGGACGTTCGTCGCCTCGCCGTCCAGCTGCGTCCCAAGGCACTCGACGACTTCGGCCTTGCGCCGGCGCTCGAGCGGCTCGCGCAGACCTTCGCCGAGGCAACCGAGCTGCACGTCGACGTCGAGGCACGGCTCGGAGACGAGCGCCTGCCGGCCGAGGTCGAGACCACGCTGTACCGCATCGTGCAGGAGGCCCTCACGAACATCGTCAAGCACGCGGAGGCGACGAGCGTGAGCATCCTGCTCCTCCGGCGGAACGCGTCCGCAACGGTCGTGATCGAGGACGACGGCAAGGGCTTCGACCCGGACAACGTGCGCGAGGAGGGAGTGGGCCTCCTCGGCATGCAGGAGCGCGTGGAGCTCCACGACGGCCGTCTGACCGTCGAGTCCGTGCCCGGATCCGGGACGACACTCGTCGCCGAGGTGCCGGTGTGATCAAGGTCGTGCTCGTCGACGACCACGCAGTCGTGCGGTCGGGCCTCCGCCTCCTCCTCGACGCGGAGGACGACATGGAGGTCGTCGGCGAAGCCGGCAACGCGAAGGACGCAGTCTTCCGAGCCCGCGCGCTGAAGCCGGACGTGATCCTTCTCGACGTCGTCATGCCCGGAGAGAGCGGGATCGAGGCTCTCCCGAAGCTCCTGAAGGAGTCGCCGGCGACGAATGTGCTGGTCCTGTCCATGCAGGACGACCCGAGCTATGTGCGCGAGGCATTCGCGGCCGGCGCGAGCGGCTACGTCCTCAAAGAGGCGGTCGACGAGGAGGTCGTGTCCGCGGTTCGCGAGATCGCATCGGGCGGTCGCTACGTTCATCCCGCCCTGGGCGCGCGCATGATCGCCGCGGAAGCAGAGGAACGAGCGGCGGCCGAGGCGGATCCGCTCTCGGATCGCGAGCGCGAGATCCTGCGGCTACTCGCGCTCGGCCATACGAATCAGGAGATCGCGCGACAGCTGTACATCTCGGTGCGCACCGCAGAGTCGCACCGCGCGCACATCATGCAGAAGCTGCGGCTCTCGACCCGAGCCGAGCTCGTGCGCTACGCACTGTCACATGGATTGCTCGCCGACGACGCAGCCGAGCGCTAAGAGCCCAGACCAACGCCGAGCTTGTCCTCGTCCCGCGACCAGTAGAAGCGCTCGTGGGCGATGTGGGCCATGCCTTCGGTGAGGGTGCGCCACGGGGCCAGAGCAGCCGCAACGATGGGATCGTCGACGATGTCGTTGACGATCCATTCGACTCCCGGAGCCTCGAAGACGAAGACGACTTCGCCGGAGGTGAGGTATGCGGAGTGGCGAGACAGGCCGAGCTCCTCGGGATCGAACGGCGGCCCCTGTTCCAGCAGGGCTTCGGCTTGCGGCAGTGGTTCCCTCGCGAAGACGAGCGACGATCATCATCCGTTTCATGACGGGCCTCCTTGGTCGTTTACGACCAGCATGCACGGCGGCCCGAGCGCCGGCATCCGCGGCGAATGCCGAACCCGCCTACGGGTTTTCCGCAGGCTTTCGCTCGAAGATGACGAGCAGGCTCAGATGCTCGTACGCGGAGAACCGGTGCTCGGCGCCGGCCTCGACGAACAGGGCAGTGCCCTCTCGGACCGGCACTTCCGCGTCCTCGACCTGCAACATGCCGTTGCCCTCGAGAACGACGTAGACCTCGTCGACCTCGTGTGGTTGCTGGCGGTCGGCGTCGGGTGCCACGAGCACGTAGACGCCGAGCTCGAGCCCCGCAGATTCGTGAACGACCTCGTACCCTCCGCCGGCTTCCGTCAAGCGCTCACGGACGGCCCTGATCTCGAACGAATGCACGCGGTGACGCTACTGCACCGGTCGCCGCGCTGACGCATTGCGAGCCGTCTGAGAGTCAGGGGCGCTCGGACCGGCGGCGGTCGGGCTCTTCGACCAGGAGCGGGTCCTCGGTCTGCTCTTCGGACGCGGAGGCCGCGTTCGCCTCGGCGCCGGACAGAACATGCACCGACGAAGAAGGTCCGTGGCTTCGGCTACGGCTTCCTCATCCTGGTCCTTCCGGCGCCACCAGCGGCGACGTTCCTTTGCCTCGTCGGGAGCCGGCTCGGATGCCGCCGGCGGAAGGTCCGGCTCCTCGGGCTCGGGCTCCGGCTCGGGATGCGGCGCCACCTCGGGCTCGGCCTCGACCGCACGTTCGACGTCGGGCGCTCCCGGCTCGGCATCTCGGCCTCGCGCGGTGGGCCGCCGATGATCGTCATCGCGTCCGACGGCTCCTGCGCCTCCTCGAACGCGGTCCAGCCGAGCGAGTCGTGCTCGTCGGTTTCCTCGACACGCTCCGCCTCGACGACCGGATGGACGGCCGGCTGAGCGGCAGGCTGCTCGAACCTGAATTGATTGCGCGTCGCCAGCCACTCGATCAGGCAGACGAGCAGGAATGCACCGCCCATCGCCGCGACGATCACCCACCACGACACCTTCGCGACACCGAGGGCAACGGCGACGGCGACGAGGAGCGCAACCTCGCCGGCGATCCGCCAAACGGCGGGTGGGATTCCCTCACGCGGAGCGCGCATCCCGTAGCCGTAGCCCGGCGGTGCGTTCCACGATTGCTGCGTCCAGCCGGCGGCACGAAGCGCGCGAAGATCCGCGCGTAGCGACGCCGCGTGCCGGTGGAACGAGTCGACCGCCTCGAGGGTCCGCAACGCGGCATCCAACTGGGCGGCATGGCGGTAGAAGGAGTCGAACGCCGCCTTGACGCTCTCTTGCTCGTAGCCCTGCTCGGCGACGGGCAGGTCCTCGACGCGCGGCAACGGCTCGCGCGACGACCCTTGCGACTGTGGCCAGGCCTCGTTCTCCATCAGCGGCAGATTATGCGGTCCCCTAGCCGGCGGCCTCGGCGCTCCGCAATCCGCGCAGCGCCCAGAGGCTGAAGCCGAGGATCAAGCCGACGACGATCGCGAACGCGGCGAGCGTCAACTCGGGCTCGCCCGCGATCAACCCACGGCCGGCCTCGAGCAGCGCTGTGAGCGGATTCACCGAGGCGACGGCATGGATCCAGCCTTCCAGCAGGGCCAGCGGCACGTAGACGGGAGCGAAGAACAGGATCAGGAACACGGGCATCTGCATTACCGGCGCGGCCTGCTGCGTCCGAAGCCTCATGGCGACGCCGGTCGCCCACAGCGTTCCGGCGATGTTCAACGAGAAGCGCCAACGCATACAGCCCGAAGAGGTCGACGCCGCTGCCGCCGATCTCCATCTGCGCGAGGAGGGCAACGACCGTCACGATCGCCGCGACCGTGAGCCAACGGACGAGCGCCGACACCGCGTACCCGAGCAGGATGCCGCTGCGGTTCGGCGCCGCAAGCATCAGGCGGCGCATGAAACCGCTTTCGAAATCGCGCGCGATGCCAAAGCCTGTGAAGACGCCGGCGAAGGCCGCCGACTGCAAGAGCACGAAGACGAACTGGAACGCCGTGTAGCCGGACGGGAAGTCGAAGCCCGGTACCTGCGAGATGCGCGAGAGGCCGCCGACGAACGCGGTGAAGAAGAACAGCGGGAACGCGACCGACGGAAGGAGGAACGCCTTGTTCGTGAAGAACGTGTGCAGCACGCGCCACGAGACACCGCGCGCAACGGCAATCGTGTCGCTCACGTCCGCTCCAGTCTTCGCCACAACGCGTGCGTCGCGAGCGCAAAGCCGACGATGCTCAGCGCCCCGGCCACCGCGAAGCCGAGCGCGAGCGCCTCCCAGTTCCAACCCTCGATCACGAGCGAGCGCACCGCCTCGACCAGGTACGAGACGGGGTTGATCGTTGCCACCCAGCGGAACCAGTCGGCCTCGATGAGGTTCCGCGGCATGTTCATCGACGACAGGAACAGGAACACGAAGAAGACGGGAAAGAGGCCTTGCACGGCCTCGGTCGATCCTGTGCGCAGCGCCGCCCAGCTTCCGAGCGAAGCGAATGCGAGTGCGATCACCGTCTCGAGGAGGAGCAGCATGAAGGCGCCGGCGACCCCGCTCTCGAGCCGAACGCCGAACGCGACACCGACGGCGAGATAGAACACGGCCTGCACGAGTGCGATCGTCAGCAGCCCGCCCAGCTGGCCGACGAGGAGGACGAGGCCGCGCACCGGCGTCAGCGCCAGCCGGTTGAGAAACCCGGTCTGGATGTCACGCGCGAACTCGACGTTCGCGTTGATCGTGGCGAGCAGCGCTCCCTGGATGAACGGCACCGCGAGCGCGAAGGCGAGGAACGAGTCGGTCGGAAAGCCGGGCAGCCTGGTCGCGGCCTTCAGCCCGCCGGAGTTGACCGCCAGCAGGAGCATCGGGAAGACGAGCGGAAAAATGACGTTCGCGGGCTGACGCGCGGTGCGGATCACCGCACGCCGCCCGAGCGTGGCGATCTGCGGCAGGGCGACCGCCGTCATGCGCGAACCGGTTCGGGCTCCGCTTCCGGCTCCGGCTCCTGCTCTTGCTCCTCCTCGTCGCCGGCGCCTTCGAGATGCCGACCGGTCTTTGCAAGGAAGACATCGTCGAGCGTCGGCTCGTGGATCTGCAGCTGAGAGAGCACGACCCCCTCGGCGTCGAGCGCGCGGACGATCTCGGCGAGGTTGCCGTTCGAGGTGCTCAGCTGGACGGCGACGGCGCCCGGCCCGAAGCCCGTTGTCTCGTGTCCGAATCGCTCGAGCACTTCTGTGAGGGCGCCGCGCTGGTCGGGATCTGCCGGCACCGCCTCGACGGTCGAGCACGCGATCTCGGCCTTCAGCTGCTCCGGCGTTCCCTCCGCGACGATCCTGCCGTGGTCGATGATCCCGACGCGGTCGGCGAGCACGTCGGCCTCCTCGAGGTACTGCGTCGTCAGGAACACGGTCACGCCTTCGTCCTTCGCCAGGTGGCCGACTTCGGTCCACAGCGCCGTGCGGCTCTGGATGTCGAGCCCCGTCGTCGGCTCGTCGAGGAAGAGGATGCGCGGCCGGTGCACGAGGGCGAGCGCGAGATCGAGACGCCGCTTCATCCCGCCCGAGTAGCCCTTCACCTTGCGGTCGGCCGCTTCCGTGAGCCCCACGCGATGCAGCAGCTCGTCGCTCCGGCGCTGTCGCTCTGCACCGGTGATGCCGTGCATCGCGGTCTGGAGACGGAGATGTTCCCGTCCTGTCAGGAACGGATCCAGCGCAGCCTCTTGCAGCGCGGCGCCGATCGCCTTACGGACCTCCGGTCCGTCCTCGACGACGTCGTAGCCGGCGACGCGCGCCGTGCCGGCGGTGGGAGGAAGCAACGTCGTGAGCATGTGCACCGTCGTCGACTTCCCTGCCCCGTTCGGCCCGAGAAAGCCGTAGATCTCACCCGGCTCGACGCGCAGATCGATGCCGTCGACCGCACGCGGTCCCTTCTTGAACTCGCGAACGAGTCCGCGCGCCTCGATGCTGTTGTCGCGAGGGTCCTTCACCCCCGCCAGGCTACATAGCGGCCTGTTCCCTTCGAAGAACTGCAGCGAGCGCCGTGAGCGCAACGCGCGTCTCGTCGAGACGCGGCTCGCGAGTGGTCAGACGCTGCAGCGCCAGACCAGGCAGAAGGACGATCCGTGCTACGCGGCGAGAGCCCTGGACGAGCAGCCAGAGCTCCATTGTCAGTGCAAGCGCGAGCACCGACACCACGAGCGGCGTGAGCGCGGTCGCCGGGAGCGGCCAGAGACGGCCACCGAACAGCGCGACCGGAAACAACAGAGCGGCGAAGTTCGTACCGCAGCGAAGCGAGAACCGTGACGGGTAGGCGCGGCCCGACCACGTGTCGCACAGCCGCCGTTCCTCGAGCGCCGCGATCGCACGATGCTCGGCGCCGTGGAGATAGAGCGTGCGGCCGCGCAGAAGCCACGACAGCAGGGCCGCGGTCACGACGACACCGACGACGAGCGCGAGCGAGCTCGGCGCGAAAGCGAGCGCTGCGGGAAGGAGGAGAGCGACGGCCAGGAAGAGACGCTCACGGCCGGCGAGTGACACCGCGACGACGGAAGAGCGGTGACAGCGACCCCGCGAGGCGCACGAGCCCGCGCACAAGCGGGAGCGAGCGCAACGCGCGCGGCGCCACCGGCATCTGCCCTTCCTTGAGGCTGCCGTCGGTCCCCGCGAAGGCCCAGTACCGCTCGCTGACGATGACGACGCCGTCGGCCCGTGCCATACCGCCGAGCCGCGGGATCTTGCCCACGGCATCGCCCTGCGCGAGCTGCTCGAGAACGGCGCTCGGACCCACCAGGCCATGATCGCCAGAAGAGGGCCGCCCGGCAAGTGCCGGGCGGCCCAATCCACGATTTCGGAAGTCCTACTCGTGCTTTCGGTTACCAGTACCCGCGCGAGAAGAAGCCCAGCAGCGCGAGCACGAGCACCACGATCAGGATGATCCAGAGGATGCCCATGCGATTGACACTCCCTTCGGGCCGTTTCTGTCGACCTGGCTCGTTTGCTTGCCGCAAGGACACAACGAAAAACCGTCGGCTCGGGTTACGAGGTGAGCCGACGCGCCACCGAGGTGGCTCAGAAGATGCCCTGGATCGGCCAGTAAATCGCAGCCGCAACGATGGCAGCGGCCGGGATGGTGAGCACCCAGGCAATCACCATGTTTCCGGCGACACCCCACCGGACCGCGGAGAGCCGCTGCGTCGCGCCGGCGCCGAGGACTCCCCCCGAGATCACGTGCGTCGTCGAGAGCGGGTAGCCGTATCTCGTCGCGACCCAGATCGTCACTCCGGCGGAAGCCTGAGCGGCGAACCCGGCCTCGGGCTCAATCTTGTAGAGCCGCTGCCCGAGCGTTCGCATGATCCGCCACCCACCGACGTACGTGCCGGCCGCGATGGCGAGCCCTGCCGCAAGCTTTACCCACGTCGGGATGTAGAAATGGTCGATCGAGCCGTGCGCCAGCAGCAGTAGCGCGATCACGCCCATCGTCTTCTGCGCATCGTTCGCCCCGTGCGTGAAGGCCACGAAGGTTCCCGATGCGAGCTGGCCCAGCCGAAAGCCACGGTTCGCGAGACCACGCGTCAGCCAGGAGAAGACCCAGTAGATCAACAGGAGGACCGCGAATGCCGCGACGAACGCGATCACCGGCGCGACGAGGGCGGGGATGACCACCTTGTGAGCAAGCCCGTGCCAGAGCACACCCTCGGTGCCGGACTGAGCGAGCGCGGCGCCGACGAGGCCGCCGATCAAGGCGTGCGACGAGCTCGACGGCAGGCCGAACCACCAGGTGAGCAAGTTCCACGCGATCGCTCCGAGCAGGGCGGCCACGATGGTGCGGGTCGTGATCAGGTCGGACGAGACGATGTCATTGCCGACCGTCGTTGCGACTGCGGTCGTAACGAAGGCGCCGGCGAGATTGGCGACGGACGCGACGAGCACCGCAAGGCGCGGGGTCAGCGCACGCGTCGAGACGGAAGTCGCGACGGCGTTCGCCGTGTCGTGGAAACCGTTGGTGAAGTCGAACGCGAGCGCGGCCACGATCCCGAAGATGAGGAAGACCACGTCCATGCGCGTCAGCGGTTCTTGACGAGGATGGCCTCGAGGACGTCCGCAGCGTTCTCGCAGGCGTCGACTGCTTCCTCGAGCTGCGTATGGATGTCCTTCCACCGAATCACGGAGATCGGGTCCTCGCCGGAGGAGAAGAGCTCCGAGACCGCCTCCCGGTTGAGCCGGTCGCCTTCGTCCTCGAGATCGCGCAACGCTCGAAGTTGGCTACTCGAGTCCCTGAAGCCCTCGAGCAGCCCCACTGCCTCGTGGAGCTGCTCGGCACTGCGCAGGATGACGCCGGCCTGCTCACTAGCTTTCGAGCGGATCCGGTCAATACCGTAGCCGGCAATGTCTCCCGCGGCCTCGTCGACGTGGTCGCAGACATCGTCGATCGCGGTGGCGAGGAGATAGATGTCGTCACGGTCGAACGGGGTCACGAACGTCCGGTTGAGGAGGTCCACCACCTCGCGCGTCAGGCGGTCGCCTTCGTGCTCGAGGTCCTTGATCTCGCCGAGTGTGTCTGCGGTCGCAGGGAAACCGTCCATGAGGTCGACGAGCCGCCGCGCAATCGCGACGGCATTCTCGGAAGCCGCCTCCAGGAGGCGGAAGAACTCCCGATTCTGTGGGACCAGCGAGATGCGTGGCACCGTGCTCCTTTCCCGGCGGGCGGCACTCTTGCAGACTCACAGCTTCGACTCCGAATTGTCACCGTTCCGCTGCCCCAGGTCCTGCCTTCCGAGACAACACTGAGGGCGTGCACGACAACCTGCTGCTCTGCGAGCTGCACGCCCACACGACGTGGAGTCGACGGCGAGCTGAGCGTCGGCGAGCTCGTCGACCTCTACGGGCGCAGAGGCTTCGACGTGCTCGCGATCACCGGACCACACGGTCAGGCTCGACGATCCGCTGCCGTCGGCCGTGGATCCGTGGACGTGGCCCGCATACGCGAAGTGCGTCCGCGACGGGGCCGAATGCGCCGCACGCGAGCACGGCTTGCTTGTGCTCCCGGGCCTCGAGATCACCGACAACCGAGCGGACCCGATCTGTCCGCGCACGCGCTCGCAGTCGGCCTGGATCGATTCGTCTCCATCGAGGCCGGGCTCACGCCGCACTCGAGGAAGCGCGAGACCCCGGCGCAGCAGTCGTCGCAGCGCATCCATCCTCGAGCGACTCCGATCAGCTTGCGGCCTGACCCGGGATCGTCACCAGTTCGTAACCCCCCGGCCTTGCAGATGGGAGAAGATGGCCCGTGGCTCGCGCCGAGGCTGCTCTTGAAACCGAGGAGGCGCGGCTGCTCAACCGGGAGCTTTCCTGGCTCGACTACAACGCGCGCGTCCTCGCTCGTGCGGCCGATCCGGCGCTCCCGCTGCTCGAGCGGTCGCGGAACTGCGCGTACTTCTCGTCGAATCTCGACGAGTTCTTCGCGGTGCGGGTGGCCGGGCTGATGGGGCAGGAAGAGGCGGGGCTCGCCGTCCGATCGCCGGACGGTAGGACTCCGCAAGAGACGCTCACACAAATCCGCGAGCACACACTGCGACTGACCGACGCGCAGGCGAAGCTCTGGAAGCGCGATCTTCGCCCGGCGCTCGCCGCTGCAGGAGTCGTGGTGGGCGATGTCGAGGACTGCAACCGCAAGGAGCTCCAGGAGCTCGAACAGCGCTTCGAGCGAGACATCTTCCCGATCCTGACCCCGCTCGCCGTCGGCCCCGGCCAGCCGTTTCCGTACATCTCGCCGCTCTCACTGAGCCTGGGCACCTTCGTGCGGGCGCCGGACACGGGCGAGGAGCGGTTCGCGCGCGTCAAGGTGCCCGAGCTTCTCCCCCGGTTCCTCGCGATCGGCGAGCGCGGGCTGTTCCTCCCGCTCGAGCGGGTGATCCGTCATTTCCTGTCCCGGCTGTTTCCCGACATGGAGATCGTCGAGTGCTGCGTGTTCCGGGTAACGCGAGATGCAGACTTCGAGGTCTCGGACGAGGCCGACGACCTACTGGAAGCGGTCGAGGACGAGCTGAGACGCAGGCGTTTCGGCGACGTCGTTCGCGTCGAGGTCTCGGGCTCGGTTTCGAGCCGGATGCTCGAGCGGCTGGAGCGAGGCCTGAGCGCGGCCCCCGATCAGATCTACCTCACTCAGGGCCTGCTCGACCTCGCAGAGCTGCAGGAGCTGGTGTCGATCGACCGCCCCGATCTGAAGGAGGAGCCCTGGATCCCGGTCGTGCCGCCACGATTTGCCGTCGCGACCGATGCGAACGAGTTGTTCGACGAGATTCGGCGCAGTGACATTCTCGTCCACCACCCCTTCGACTCGTTCACGGCGAGCTTCGAGGCCTTCCTGAGAACCGCCGCTCGGGATCCGGCCGTGGTCGCCCTCAAGACCGCCCTCTACCGCACGAGCCAGGACTCCCCGGTCGTTCCCGCGCTGATCGAAGCAGCCGAGCGAGGAAAGCAGAGCGTGTCGCTGATCGAGCTGAAGGCGCGCTTCGACGAATACCGCAACATCGGCTGGTCACGCTCGCTCGAGAAGGCCGGCGTCCATGTCGTCTACGGCTTCCCGAACCTCAAGATCCACGCGAAGACGACGCTCGTCGTCCGGCGGGAAGGCGACCAGCTTCGACGCTACGTGCACCTCGGTACAGGCAATTACAACATCATCACCGCGAGGGCGTACGAGGACTACGGCCTCTTTACAGCAGATCCCGAGATCGGTGCCGACGTCGCCGATCTCTTCAACTACCTGACCGGATTCAGTCAGCCCCAGGCATTCCGCAAGCTGCTGATTGCGCCATTCGGCCTACGCGAAGGGCTCGTTCAGCTGATCCGGAAGGTGCGTCGCGCCGCAGCGGACGGCGCGGAGGCGCGAATCCGACTGAAGGTGAACAACCTCAACGACACGGAACTCATCGACGAGCTCTACAGCGCGTCACAGGAAGGCGCGAAGATCGACATCGTCGCGCGAAGCATCTGCACGCTGAGGCCCGGCGTCCCGGGGCTGAGCGAGCGAATCCGAGTGAGGAGCATCATCGGCCGCTTCCTCGAGCACAGCCGCGTGTTTATCTTCGATGCAGGCGAGCAGAGAACGATCCTGTTGGGGAGTGCCGATCTCATGCCGAGGAACCTCGACCACAGGATCGAGCTCGTGGCCCCCGTCGAGGACGGGCGCGCACAGCACGACCTCGTCAGGGCCTTCGACGTCCTCCTTGCCGACAACGCCTCGGCTTGGGAGCTCAGCCCCGAAGGCCGATGGATGAAGCTGCGGCCGAAGAAAGGCGAGCGCAGTCGGCCGTCCCAGCAGGTGTTCATGCGGAGCGTTCGCGCACGGGCGCGGCGCCGAGCCACAACACGGCGCTCCGGCTGATCGAACGGATGCGCCGCCGCCTGCTGCGTCGCTCAGCGCCGACCGACACGCCGAGCAGAATCAGCGGCGTGCGGGTCGGGATCGTCGACGTCGGCGCGAACACCGTTCGCCTGCTCGTTGCAGGGCTCGAGGACGGGCAGCTCCTCTCCCTGGACGAGGAACGCGTCCAGCTCGGGCTCGGCGAAGAGATCGAACGGAGCGGCCGGATCGGTCCGAAGCAAGCTGGCGTGCGCGGCCGAGGCCGTGGCCGTGCAGGTGCGACGCGCCCGCAAGCTGGGCGCCTCGGCAGTCGACGTCCTCGTCACGTCCCCGGGTCGCCAGGCCGCGAACGGCCGTGAGCTCGTGAGCGAGATCGCTGCCGCGACCCAGGTCCCGACGCGCGTCTTGAGCCGCGAGGAGGAGAGCGAGCTTGCGTGGAGAGGAGCAGTCAGCGCGACCCGTCACCGACCGGGACTGGTCGCCGTCTGTGACGTGGGCGGCGGGTCTTCGCAGATCGCCGTCGGTACGAGCGGCGGCGAGCTCGAGTGGGCTCAGTCGATCGACCTCGGATCACTCCGCCTGACGCGCCGCGCCTTCGGGTCCGATCCACCTGATGTCGCCGATGTCGCGCGTGCGACGAACATCGTCGCGGCCGCGTTCGCCGACGTGGAGCCGCCCTATCCGGATTGGGCGATCGCCGTCGGCGGCACCGCCCGTGCACTGCGCAAGGTCGTCGGCCCGACTCTCGACGAAGAGACCCTCCTGCTCGCGGTTCGAAGGCTGTCGAAACGCTCGTCGAAGAAGATCGCCAAGGATTACAGCGTGGTGGAGGCCCGCGCGCGCACGATGACGGCGGGTGCGCTCATCCTCATGGCTGTCCAGAGGCGCCTCGACGCAGCGCTCGAGGTCGGCCGAAGAGGAGTGCGGGAAGGAGCGGCGCTCTCGCTGCTGGCCGAAGCCGAGGCTGCGGCCCGCTCGGCGTGAGACTCTGTGTCGCTAGCCGTGAGAGCGTGCGGATCACGGCGCTTTCAGCGCACGCAGGACCTCGCGGTCTCGATCGTGGCAGAGCGCGTCCTCCGCCTCCGCGACGGGGAGCCAGCGAATCTCGTCCACTTCGTTCTGCGCGGCGCCCTCACCGGTCGCCTGCATCGCCCAGTAGCGCACCCTCTTCGGCCTCAGCTTCGGGTCCGTGTACTCCGTGCTCGGAAGCTCCACTCCGAGGACGCATAGCAGTCCTGTCTCTTCCTCGACTTCGCGGATCGCGGCGTCTTCGTCGGTCTCACCTGCCTTGACCTTCCCCTTCGGAAAGGTCCAGTCCATGTAACGCTTCCGATAGACGAGGAGCACCTCCAGCTCTCCATCGCGACGCCGCCAGACGACGCCGCCGGCCGCGCGGACCTCCGCTCGCTCTCCCCTCAGGCCCAGGTCTTTCGCCCTTGGCGCTCGAGCTGCCGCCAGGACGATCGGAACTTCTTGCGAGCCAGGCGACGGCGGCCGGCCGCGGATCGCTCGACCAGCCGCCCGGCAGCGAACGCAGCTCGCGTGTTCTTGATGCTGTCCATCAGGCCTTCGATGCGCTCCTCGGCGACAACGGCGTCCTGATGAGCGCCGACGACGTCCTGGAACTTCTTCGTCGCCTCGATGAAGCGACGGATGCGCTTCCGGCCCGACACCGAGGTTGCGAGCTCGGCTGCGTAGCGCGCGCGTTTCGCCCGGATCCGGACACGATGCACGTCGGCCGGGCTCGTCTTCGGCCCGAGCCGCCTCGCCTCGCGCCGCAGCTTCTCGAACTCCCGCCCAGCGACCGCCTCGAGCGAGAGATCGGCCTTGCGGACCGGCGGGGCCTCCACGGCCTCTGCGAGGCGGTCCAGCAGCTTGCCGTAGCGCTCGCTCTCGAGGGCCGAGCGGGCGCGCGTCCAAGCGCGGCGGCGCTGGCTCTCGAGCTGCTTCAGCACCGGCGCGGCATCGGGCCCCGCGTCCTTGCGAAGCTCCATCAGCAGCACGTCGAGATCGCGCGCATCGCCGAGCTCGCCGGCGATCCAGCGAAGCTCGGCGCGGAGTGACTTGAGCCAATCCCGTTCGAAGAGGGCTTTGGTGGACTTGAGAACGCTGCGCATCCGGCGAACTGCGACTCTGAAGTCGTGGATCGCGTCAGGGTCGTCGCCGGTACGAATGAGAGGGTCGGTGCGCTCGATCTCCGCGAGCTGGGCGCGGAGATGAGTCCGCACATGCTCAACGGCCGGAGCGCGCTTTCGCAGCGTGCTCTCGCGAATCGGCCGGATGTTCGCGCGGAGCGCGCTCGCAAGGTCGTCGTAGCTTCGGAGGACGTGTTGTCCTTCCAGAAGCGCCACGTCTTCCGTGCCCGTCCGCAGGCGCGCAACCTCTTCGAGAGACCCGTGGCGCAACGGAGCTTCGAGTCGTCTCGCGAGATCCTCCGGAAGGGTCATTGGGCCACCCGCGGCGGCCACCACCACCCCACCGATCTCCGCCTCCCACAGACCGACGCCGTTCGCAAGCCGGCGCCGTAGCGCTATCTGCGCACGTGCGAGACGGCGATCCGCGGTGTCGTGGTACGTCGCAACGAAGACGCCGGGCGTGCCGTTGCCGTCGTGGTAAGCCGCACCGGCCCAGGAAGGGTCGTCCGCCATGACCGGCGGATCCTAGCGATCGGGTCGTGCGAGAACTCGGAGGAACACGGCCGGGGCCCCGCTGGTCGGGCCGGGCCCCGGCGTGCGGGCAGATGGGGCGATGCTGCTCTCGAAGCCCCGTCGACAGGGCCGGAGGCTACGGAGGTGACACACGCGATGGGAAACGAACCGGTGCCCGTGGAGTGACGGAGCGGTGAAGGGCCCGCGACGCGAGCTTGTCACCCCCTCGTCACCACACTGAAGACCACGAAGAGCCACGGCCGGGTGAGGGTGCGACGGTCAGGGTTCTTAGCGCCCGTCCCGGCGAGTGCGCCTACCCGACAGGCTCGGGCCGAATCCGTGCGTCGGCCCGAGCCGCCCCTGCGTTCACACGATCGTCACACGCTGCTCACCGCTCGGCTACCCACTACGAGCCTCGAGTGACCCACGCTCCCACCATGAAATTTGCGGTCATCGCCCATCGAGCGACACCTACGAACCTCGGTCTGGCGGCGCGCGGCTGGCAGGGCAGGCCGGCGTGTCTTCTCGCTCCGCGCGAGGCGTTGCTCTCGCTCGGCCCGGGTGACGTTGCACTCAATCGACTCGACGTCTCCGACGATCTCGCCGGCGTCGAGGACGGGATCTGGATCGTGAACCAACTCGAAGCTCGAGGGGTGCGCGTATTCAACAAGCCGTCAGCGTTGCTCGCGGCCCACGACAAGCTCATCACGGCACGACTGCTACGGGCCGCAGGCCTTCCGCACCCGCGCACTACGCGACTCGATGACTCGACCTCGATCGGAAGACTTGCGTATCCGGTCGTGGCGAAGCCGCGCTACGGAAGCTGGGGCAGATGCGTCGAGCGCTGTGACGACCAGGAGGCGCTCGATCGGTACGTACGGCGAATGAAGCGTGAAGCCTGGTGGTCGACAGGCGGGATCGTCCAGGAGCTCGTTCCACCGTATGCAAACGACTTACGCGTGATCGTCTCCGGTGGGGAGGTCGTCGGAGCGGCGGCGCGCGTTCCCGCTCTCGGAGAGTGGCGCACGAACGTCGCCCTCGGCGCGACGAGTGCTTCCGCGGCACCTCCCTCGGAAGCCAGGGAGCTTGCGCTCGCGGCCGCGCGAGCGGTCGGTCTCGACTTCAGCGGCGTCGACCTGCTACCGGACGGTGATACGTGGGTCGTGCTGGAGGTGAACGGAGCCGTCGACGTCCGAACGCACTACGCGCTCAGGCCGCGAGATCTTCGACGCAGTGCTGCGCTCACTCGAACGTGAAGCGACGAAGCCGTTGCTCCTCGCTTAGCGGTTAGGTACCCGCGGCCGCGGCCGCCGGCATCG
Source organism: uncultured Actinomycetes bacterium (assembly GCA_963759365.1). Taxonomy (GTDB): domain Bacteria; phylum Actinomycetota; class Thermoleophilia; order Gaiellales; family Gaiellaceae; genus 3-1-20CM-4-69-9. Next base: position 119,737 of record CAVWYX010000002.1, on the reverse strand, counting down.
CCTTCAGGATGTCGCGTACGTGACGGCGTGCCAGCACCGGCACGAAATCGGTGACCTTCGCATCCCGAAGCAACTCGCCGGTCACGCGCTCGAACTGCACACGCACCAGCTCGGGGTCGAGGGATTCGAATTCACGCGCGACGTCGCTCTCCGCCTGCCTCATTCGCTTCTCGAACGTCTCGTCGAGTGCCGCAGGGGTCAAGGGCCAGCCTCCTTGATGGAGTGGGGAGCGGGATCTTGACGGAGAAGGCCGCGCAGGTGCAAGCGCTACGTGCGCGGCGTGGGATGCGAGGCGTCGGTGAACTCGCGAAACTCGGCCGTCAGGAGGTAAGCGGTCTGCTCACCCACGTCGACCGCGTGATCGCCGATCCGTTCGAGCGCACGCGAGACGATGACCATGCGCAGGCCGTACTCGCGCATCGCGGGGTCTTCACCTAGCTCCAGCACACGCTCTACGACCCTGCGGTTCGCGCGGTCGATGAGCTCGTCGAGATCGACGAGGGATTCGGCGCCGGCAAGGTCCCGACTGCCGAACGAATTGAGCGCGACCCGAATCATCTCTTCACAGCGCGCTCCCATCTCGTCGAAGCCCTCGACGAAACGTGGGCCCGGATCGACCTCCGGCACGAGCTTGGAGAGCTTCGCAACGGTCACGCAGTAGTCGGCCATACGCTCGAGGTGCAGGTTGATGTGCAGGATGGCGAGCACGAGCCGGAGATCGGTCGCGACCGGCGTTTGCCGCGCGAGCAACGACTGGATGCCCTCCTCGATGCGGAGGTAACGCTCGTCGACGTCGTCGTCGAATGCAATGACCTCATCGGCGAGCTCGGTGTCGCGAGACTCCAGGGCGTTCAACGAACCGCGAAGCGCACGGAGGACGAGCGAGCCCTCCTCCTGGAGCGTGGCCTCGAGCAGATTGAGCTCGTCCTGGAAGGAGGCTCTCACCCGAACCGTCCCGTGACGTAGTCCTCAGTCCGCTTGTCGGCCGGGTTCGTGAAGAGTTTGTCCGTCGCGTCGTACTCGACGAGGACGCCGGAGCGCTTGCCGTCGCCGACCTCGAGCGAGAAGAACGCCGTCATGTCCGCGACACGCGCCGCCTGCTGCATGTTGTGAGTCACGATCACGAGTCGTGTAGTCGCTCTTGAGATCGTGCATCAGCTCCTCGATCGCAGCGGTCGCGATCGGGTCGAGCGCGGACGCGGGCTCGTCGAGGAGCAGGACCTCGGGCTCGATGGCGATCGCACGCGCAATACAAAGGCGCTGCTGCTGGCCGCCCGAGAGCGAGAGCGCACTCTTCTTCAACCGATCCTTGACCTCGTCCCAGAGCGCGGCTCCGGTCAGCGCCTTCTCGACACGCTCGTCGAGGTTCTTCTTCATGCCGAGCACGCGCGGCCCCCAGGCGACGTTGTCGTAGATCGACTTCGGAAACGGATTCGCGCGCTGAAAGACCATGCCGATCCGCCGGCGAACTTCGACGGGATCGACGCCGTCGCCGTAGATGTCCTGGCCGTGATAGCAGGACCTGGCCGTTGACCTTGGCGCTCGGGGACGAGGTCGTTCATGCGATTCAGGCAGCGGATGAACGTGCTCTTCCCGCAACCCGACGGCCCGATCATCGCGGTGATCAGGTTGCTGGTAGATCTCGAGGTTGACGCCGCTGACGGCGGTCGTCGAGCCGTAGTTGACCGCAAGATCGCGAATGTCGAAGACGACCTCGCGCTGGGCCGCCGCCGGCGTCTTGGCGCTCCTGAGCGATCTCGACGGGACCCACGTCCACCGGAATCGTAACCTCTGTCCGCCGCTCATCGTCCGAGCTTCCTTCTCGAGCGCGCGAGCAGGGCTTTCGCCGATCAGGCTCGCGACGAGCACGAAGACCATTAGTACCAGCGCCGCCCCCCAGGCCTGTTCGTGCAGTGCCTTGTCGGGCTGTTCCGAGTACGTGAAGATCAGCACGGGGATGTTCGGCATCGACTTCGTGATGTCGGTCGACACCGCGGTGTTGAAGATGGAGCAGGTGAAGAGCAGCGGCGCCGTCTCGCCGGCGGCGCGGGCGACAGCCAGCACCGCGCCGGTGAGGATGCCTCCGAGCGTCGTCGGGAGGATGACCCCCAGCTACGCTCCTCCAGCGGCTGACTCCGAGCGCGAGACTCCCTTCTCGTAGCGCGGGTGGAACCAGGAGCAGCGTCTCCTGAGCCGCACGCGCCACGAGGGGCAGCATGACGATCGCAAGTGCGAACGCGCCGGCGTACGCGGTCTGACCGTGTCCGATCACGAGCAGGCCGTACACGAAGATGCCGGTGATGATCGTCGGCAGGCCGTTGAGGACGTCGAGCACGAGTTGAACGGGCCGGGCGACGTAGTACGGCGCGAACTCGGTCAGGTAGATCCCGATGAGAACGCCGACGGGCAGGGCCAGCGCCGTGGCCATGCCGACGATGATCGCCGAGCCGACGATCGCGCTCGAGATGCCGCCTCCGGGCTGGCCGAACAGCGCCGGCGGCTGCGTGAGGAAGTCCCAGCTCAGTGCGGGCCACGCACGTACGGCGACCGAGACGATGACGACGATCAGCAGGCCGACGGCCGCGAGGGCCGAGGCCCAGCCGACGATCTCCATCAGCTTGTTGACGATCAGGCGCCGGCGAAGACCCCGGGACGGCTTCAGCGAGACGGCGGGCGCCGCGACCGACATCAGTGCGCTCCCTTTAGCGGATCGAAGACGCGAACGATCACCTGGGCCGCCAAGTTGGTGATCAACCCGATCACCAGCAGAATCGCGGCCAGGTAGAGCAGCGACGACTGCTCCAGCCCCGAGCCGGCGCCCTGGTAGCTCGCCGCGATCTTGCTGGCGAGCGTGTCGATCGGGCCGAAGATGTTTCTGGTGATGGTCGTCCCGCCGCCGATTACCTGAGTGACGGCGATCGCCTCGCCGAGCGCGCGGCCGAGGCCGAGAATGATCGCAGCGGCGATCCCGGTGCGCGTCGACGGCAGGACCACGCCGCGCACCATCTCCCAGCGAGTGGCGCCGAGGGCGAGCGCGCCTTCCTCGAGCTCGTCGGGCACCTGAAGGAACAACTCGCGGCAAATGCTCGCGATGATCGGGACGATCATGATCGTCAGGATCAACCCGGCCGTGAACAACCCTGTGCCCGTCGGGGACGGTTGGCCGAAGAGTGGGATGAAGCCGAGGTGGTCGTGGAGCCACGGCTCGAGATGATTCGCGAGGAATGGACCTAGCACGAGGATCCCCCAGAGGCCGAGGACGACGCTCGGAATCGCGGCGAGCATCTCGACGAGGGAGCCGACGATCCCGCGCACGCCGCCCGGGGCGAGCTCGCTCAGCCAGAGCGCGATCGCAATCGCGAGTGGAGTTGCGATCACGAGGGCAATCAGCGAGCTCATCGCGGTGCCGTAGATGAACGGCAGCGCGCCGAATGGCGCCTTTGACCGGGTCCCACGTCTTGCCGGTGATGAAGGACCAGCCGTAATCCTGAATCGCCGGCCAGGCGAGGTCGACCACCTTCCAGACGATCGCGCCGAGCAGGACGACGGCAGCGACGGCTGCCGCCAAGGTGACTGCCCGCAGGGCGACGTCGCCGATCTTGTCGCCCAACCGGCGACGACTTTCCTTGATCGAGTACTTGCGGACTGACTGCGGCCACGAACGCCGGAGCCTACTTCCCTACCGCATTCCCTTGGTTCCTCGTCACCCTTTTGTCACCAGATCGCCACCTTCCGTCAGCCCACCCGGACCGGCCGGAGCGGCAGGCTTCCACTCGAATCGAATCAGGACTCACGACTGAACCAGAAGCAGGGGAGGAACTTTGAGCAAGAAGACTCTTGCGCTCTGCGGCGCTCTCGCGGCCGCAGCGCTTACGGTTGCGTGGGTTTCAGGCTCAGCCTCGGCAAAGCCGCAGGCCGGCGAGCTCACCGGCGCAGGGAGCTCCTTCGTCGCGCCGCTCGTCGCGGTGTGGACGAGGCAGGTTGACTCGGCTCTTGACCTCAAGATCACCTACGGGCCGATCGGTTCGGGCGGCGGCATCAACGCCATCACGAGCCGCACGGTCGATTTCGGTGCGAGTGACGCGCCGCTGACTTCGGATCAGTTCTCCGCCTGCAAGGGCTGTGTCCAGATCCCGTGGGCCTTGTCGGCAACATCGATCGCCTACAAAGGCGACGCATTGCCGAACCACGTGCACCTTTCGGGCCCGGTGCTCGGCAACATCTTCATGGGCCGGATCAAGAAGTGGAACGATCCGGCGATCAGGAAGCTGAACAAAGGCAAGTCGCTACCCGACCTCGACATCACGGTCATCCACCGCTCTGACAACAGCGGCACTACGTACAACCTGACCGAGTACCTGTCGCGCGTCAGCCCATCGTGGAAGAGCGGCCCGGGCAAGGGCGTTGCCGTGAATTGGCCGACGGGAATCGGTGCCCGCGGCAGCTCCGGCGTCGCGGCAGCGCTCAGCTCCACCCAGGGCGGCATCACCTATGTCGACGTCGCCTACACGCTCGCGAACCACCTCAAGTTCGCCGCCGTGAGGAACAAGGCGGGCGTCTATGCGCTACCCGGTCTCACGGGAATCAAGTCGGCGGCGGCGACGATCAATCGCGTCGCGCCGGACAACGGCGGCATCTCCATCGTCAATCCGGCGAGAACGCAGAAGCTCGCGTATCCGATCTGCACGTTCACTTACGTGATCATCCCGAAGCAGACGGCGAAGGCGGCCGAGCTCAAGCGCTTCGTCAACTGGGCGCTGACGAAGGGTCAGGCATACGGCCCGAAGCTGCTGTTCTCGCCAATCCCGAAGGTCGTCCGGAGAGCGTCGTTGAAGACGACGGCGCTGATCCACTCGTAAACACGATGAGGCCTAGCGGGCGGGGAACCTGCAGACGATCCGCAGGCCCCGCCCGCGACCACCCGAGCGCCTCCACCTCGCCGCCGGCGGAGACGACCACGTGCTTGACGATCGCCAAGCCCCAAACCACTCCCGCGCGACGCACGCGCACGGTCGCTGCGGTAGAAGCGCTCGAAGAGCCTCGGCAGCTCTTCCTCGTCCACTCCACGTCCGTCGTCCGCAGCTTCGAGGACGCCCGGGCGCGCCGACAGCGTCAGCGTCGACCCTGGGCCGGCGTACCAGATCGAGTTGTCGGCGAGGTTCTGGACGACGATCTGCAGCATGCGTCGGCGCAGCGGGAAGCTCGACGTCGGGCGAGGCGTCGATTCGAACGGCGACGTCCGCCCGCTCCGCGCTGTCCGCGACCCTGTCGGCGACCTCCTCGAGGACAGGGCAGGGCTCGGGTGGCGCCGAGCGCGACGACCTCCCGGCCGCTCTCGAGCTCGGAGAGGAAGAGGACGTCGTCGACGAGCTCACGCATCTCCTCGACCTGCTGTCGGGACTGGGCAAGCAGGTCGTCACGGTCTGCGCCGGGGAGCATGGCGGTCTCGAGCAGCACGAGCAGACGCGCCAGCGGCGTCCGCAGCTCGTGCGAGACCGCCGCGGTGAAGCCGACTCGCAGCTCCTCGTAGGCCCTCAGTTCCTCCATCATTCAGGGCGAGTATGGCCAAAGTCCTGATCGTCGAGGACGACTCCGTCATCGCGGACGGCATGGCGCGCCATCTCGCGACCGCCGGCTTCGACCCCGTGGTCGTGGGAAAGGGAGATCAAGGGATGGCGCGGCTGCGGTACGAGCGTCCCGACGTCGTCGTGCTCGATCTGATGCTTCCCGAGCGGGACGGCTGGAGCGTGATCCAGTCCGCGCGCTCCGAAGGGATCGCAACGCCGATCGTCGTCGTCAGCGCGAGAGGGACCGAGCACGACCGCGTGCACGCGCTCGAGATCGGAGCCGACGACTACCTCGTGAAGCCCTTCTCGATGAAGGAGCTGGTCGCGCGCGTGCGGGCCGCGTCGCGGCGGGCGCAGCGTCGTGACGAGACGCCGCGGGGCGAGCCCATCGACATCGAGGAGCTGCGCATCGACCCGCGCGAGGTGCAGGCGTTCGTCGACGGGGCCAGCGCCGAGCTGACCCCGACCGAATTCCGGCTCCTCTACCAGCTTGCCCTCGAACGAGGCCGCGTCGTCACGCGCGACGAGCTGCTGCAGAAGATCTGGGGACGTCGCGAGACGCACCGCGACCGCACGGTCGACGTGTTCGTCCGGCGACTGCGGGACAAGATCGACCGGCGAGCCTCGCAGCACACGTTCATCCAGACCCGCTACGGCGTGGGTTACAGACTCGAGCCAGAGGCGAAGGACCGCGTCGCGCCGGTCTAGCTTCGCGGCCTGGCTACGCCACCAGGCCTGAGCGAGGCGACGGTGCGCCGGCCGCCGACCTCGTAGACGACGTCCACGTTCTCGTGCTTGCGGTATGTGCCGGCGATGCCCAGGAACATGGAGAGCCAGCGGATCGGGCCCAGGCGGCCCTCCTGGGCGAGCGGGCGGCGAAAGACGAGCTGGTCGCCGATCCGGTCGAAGTCGTCCCCCGGCGTCTGCCGGACGCCGTTCACGTACACCTCGTAACTAGCTCCGACGCCGCGGCGGCACCGTCCTAAGGCACCGCTTGCGGTGCCGCCTCCAAGGCGCGGGCTCCGCCCGTGCTCCGTCTGAAACCGCCGACCGAGTTCCTGTACTATCTCGAACCATCTCCAGGCACCGCTTGCGGTGCCGCCTCCAGGAGGCGCGGGCTCCGCCCGTGCCTCCGTCTGAAATCGCCGACCGAGTTCCTTCTACTCATCTCGGAACCATCTCCTAAGGCACCGCTTGCGGTGCCGCCTCCAGGAGGCGCGGGCTTTGCCCGTGCCTCCGTCTGAAATCGCCGACCGAGTTCCTTGTACTCATCCCCGAACCATCTCGTAGGATGCCGCACGTCGGTGAGGCGCAAGACCATCGTCCTCGTGCTCGCCCTCGGCGCCGCGCTGGCGCTGGTAGGTGTTGCCTTTGCGGGAAACGGAGGCTTCGCTCCCGTAACGCCCGAGTCGCCGAACGCGGACCGCATCAAGCAGTCCTACCTCTGGATCGCCGCGTTTGCGCTCGCGATCTTCGTCGTCGTCGAGGGGGCGCTCGTGTGGTTCGTCGTCCGCTACCGGCGAGGCAGGCGAGCGCGGACCGTCGAGGGGCCGCAGATCCACGGCGCGACCCGACTCGAGCTCATCTGGACCGCGATCCCCATCGTGATCCTCGGTGCGATAGCCGGGTTCATCTTCTACAAGCTCCCTGGGATCCAGGATGTCCCGGCCGCGACTGCGGAGGGCGGCCCGCTGGAGATCAAGGTCAACGCGCACCAGTTCTACTGGCAGTTCACGTATCCGAACGGCGCCATCTCGATCGACGAGATGCATGCGCCGGTCGGTCGCACGGTCCGGGTCGTGATCCGACTCGGCGGACGTCAACCACAGCTGGTGGATTCCCGCGCTCGGAGGCAAGTTCGACGCCATCCCGGGGCGGACGACCGATACCTGGTTCAAAGCGGAGCGCAGAGGTAACTACAGGGGCCAGTGCGGCGAGTTCTGCGGCGTCTTCCACGCCCAGATGGCAGCGCACGTCGAGGTCGAGTCGCCGCGTGCGTATCAGTCGTGGGTTTCGACCACTGCGCCGCGTGAGCTGGGCCGTGGCCAGTGGGAGGGCGTCTGCGCCAAGTGTCACGGGCTCACGGGGCGCGGCGGCTACGGCCCGGCGATCTTCAACAACAGCATCCTCATCCAGCCCCAGAGCCTGCGCAGTCTGCTCGAAGAAGGGCAGAACACCTCCGGCGGAGTCGCTGTGTACATGCCCCCGGTCGGTCGCGGCTGGACCGATGAGCAGTTCCGTGCGCTCGAGCGCTACATGAGACAGAACATCTACAAGGGCCAGGCGAGTGGCGGCTAGAGCCGAGACGGTCGATCGTTATCGCGCCGACTGGCGCCAGGGCCGCGTCGCAAGCTGGGTCACGACCGTCGACCACAAGCGGATCGGCATCCTCTACCTCGTCACGTCGCTGGCGTTCTTTGCCCTGGCCGGCATCCTCGCGCTCCTGATGCGGGCGCAGCTTGCGACGCCCGACGAGAACTTCATCACCAAGAACTCCTACAACGAGCTGTTCACGATCCACGGCACGGCGATGATCTTCCTGTTCATCGTCCCGTTCTGGGCAGGGCTCGCGAACTACCTCGTCCCGCTCATGGTCGGCGCGCGTGACATGGCCTTCCCGCGCCTCAACGCGGCCTCGTACTGGTTCTTCCTCTTCGGCGGCGTTGTGATGTTCCTCAGCTTCCTCGCCTCGGGCGGAGCGTCGAAGTCGGGCTGGTACGGGTACCCACCGCTGTCCGAGAACTTCTTCTCACCGGGGAACGGTCAGGACATCTGGATCCTTTCGCTGCACCTGGTCGCGATCTCGTCGCTCCTCGGCGCGATCAACTTCATCTGCACGATCCACAACATGCGCGCCGAGGGGATGAGCTGGATGCGCATCCCGCTCTTCGTGTGGGCGATCGAGATCTACTCGTTCCTGCTCGTCGCCGTGCTCCCTGTTATCGGCGTCGGCCTGACGTTCCTGTCTCCTCGACCGCCAGGTCGGCACGCACTTCTTCTTGCCGGACCAGGGCGGCAACGCGGTCCTCTACCAGCACCTCTTCTGGTTCTTCGGGCATCCCGAGGTGTACATCATCATCCTGCCCGCGATGGGAGTGATCTCGGAGGTCATTCCCGTCTTCTCGCGCAAGCCGATCTTCGGCTACAAGGCGATCGCGTTCTCCACGGTCGCGATCGGCTTCTACTCGATGCTCGTGTGGGCGCACCACATGTTCAGCGTCGGGCTGCCGAGCTTCCTCAACATCTTCTTCATGATGTCGTCCATGGTCATCGCCGTCCCGACGGGCGTGAAGATCTTCAACTGGATCGCCACGACGTGGCGCGGGAACCTGATCTTCGACACTGCGATGCTCTGGGCACTCGGCTTCGTGGCCGTGTTCACCATCGGCGGGCTCAGCGGCATCTTCCTCGCCGCGTTCCCCGTCGACTGGCAGGTGACCGACACCTACTTCGTCGTGGCGCACATGCACTACGTGCTGTTCGGCGGCGCCGTCTTCGGCGTGTTCGCCGGGCTCTTCTACTGGTGGCCGAAGATCTTCGGCCGGATGCTGGACGAGACGCTCGGCAAAGCCCAGTTCTGGCTCGTGCTCATCGGGTTCAACCTCACGTTCTTCCCGCAGCACCTGCTCGGGCTGATGGGAATGCCCCGCCGGAACTTCACCTACCACGAGCACGGGCTCTGGTTCGCCTACAACCTGATTTCCACGATCGGGTCCGGCATCATGGCGATCGGCCTGTTGCTCTTCATCGTGAATGTCGTCAAGACCGCGCGCAGCGGCGTTCGCGCCGGCAACGACCCGTGGCTGGCCGACACGCTCGAGTGGTACACGACGTCGCCGCCGCCGCCGGAGAATTTCGACCGCATCCCTTACGTCACGAGTGCCCGGCCGCTGCGCGATCTCCGGCGCCGGCTTGCAGAGGTCGGTCGTGCCTAGCGCCGTGCCGAGACCGGGTCCCTGGCTTCGGCTGACCGCGTTGGCCGCGGCCTTCGCGACCTTGCTCGCCGTGATCAGCGGCGCTGCGTCGCTCGGCGCCGCGCACCGACTGCTCGCGGCGCTGGCGCTGCCGCCGCTCGTCGCGCTGGTCGTGGCGGCCTGGATCGCGCATCGGAGGCTGCTCGTGCCGGCGGTCGGAGCGCTCGTCCTCTTCGGCGTCGCGGCGCTGGTGACAGCGCCGGGTCTCCACCTTGCTCTCGCGGCGGTTGCGTTCGCCGCGTCGCTCGTTCTGACGGCGGCCACGTTTCGAGGCGCGGCTGCGCCACCCGAACGGGTGCGCGACTACGTCACGCTGACGAAGCCGCGCATCATGAGCCTGCTCCTTCTGACCGGGCTCTGCGGCATGTTCGTCGGCGCCCGCGGCGTCCCGTCGGCCGGATTGATCGTCGTGACGATGGTCGGGCTGGCGCTCGCGTGCGGAGGCGCGTCGGCGCTGAACCACGTGCTCGACCGCGACATCGACAGGCTCATGGGAGAGCGGACGCGAACGCGGCCTGTCGCGGCCGATCGGATACCGCCGTCGCGCGCGCTCGAGTTCGGTCTGGCGCTGTCGGCCTTCTCGTTCGTCCTGCTCGCTTCGACCGTGAACGTGCTGACGGCGGCGCTCGCCCTCGTCGGGAACCTCTTCTACGTGCTCGTGTACACGCGCTGGCTCAAGCGGGCGACATCGCAGAACATCGTCATCGGCGGAGCGGCCGGAGCGGTGCCGCCTCTCGTCGGCTGGGCGGCCGCAACCGGCAATCTGACTCTGCCGGCCCTCTGGCTCTTCCTGATCGTGTTCCTCTGGACACCGCCGCACTTCTGGGCGCTCGCGCTTCTGATTCGACGCGACTACGAAGCTGCCCGGATCCCGATGCTGCCGGTCGTCCGCGGCGAGCGGGAGACTGCGCGCCAGATCCTGCTCTACGCGCTCGCCCTGGTCGGCGTAACGCTCGTGCCGTTCTTGTGGGGGCCGCTCGGGCTTGCGTACCTCGCAGCGGCCGTGGCCCTGGGAGCAACGTTCGTCTGGCTGGCCCTGAAGCTCTGGCGGGAACGAACACCGAAGCGTGCTGCGACGCTCTTCCACTACTCGCTCCTCTACCTCGCCCTCCTCTTCGTAGCGATGGCGCTCGACCCGCTCCTCTGATGGCGGAACGACTGCCGGAGCCGCCGCCACCGCGCACGACGACGGAGCCGATCGAGCCGACGGGCGAGGTCGCGCGGAAGAACGTCGTGCTCGCGCTTGCGCTGGTCGCCGTCGGCCTCTTGCTCGCCGGCGGGGCCGTCCTCGTCTCGTTCATCTACCTGCTGTACGACTAGAGGCTTGGTGCGGGTTCGCGGTGCGTGCGGGGAGGGCCTGCGCCAAGCAGCGCGCAGCGCCGACTGCGCAGGCCTCCCATCCGCGCGTGCCGGGAGCCCGCATCGAGCCTCTGAGCGACGGGATCTTCCTCGCGCGGCCCGAGGAGCCGCCAGGCGGAATCCCGCTCGCCGTCAAAGACCTGCTCGACACAGCCGGACTGACCACGACGTACGGGTCGGCTATCTTCGCCGACCACGTTCCGACCACCACGGCAGAGGCAGTGCGCAGGCTCGAGGCCGCCGGCTACGCGAACGTCGGGAAGACGAACCTGCACGAGTTCGCGTACGGCATCACGTCCGAGAACCCGCACTTCGGCACCGTTCCGAATCCAATCGCGCCGGGACGAATCGCCGGCGGCTCGAGCGGCGGCTCGGCCGCGGCGCTCGCGGCCGGCCTTGCGGACGCGGCGCTCGGGACCGACTCGGGCGGCTCGATCCGAATTCCGGCCGCGTGTTGCGGGGTCGTCGGCTTCAAGCCGACGTTCGACCTCGTCCCGGCGGTGGGCTGCTTCCCGCTCGCGCCGACCTTCGACCATGTCGGCCCGATGGCCCGCGACGTGGAAGGCTGCGAGCGGATGCTCGCGAGCGCTCGTCCCGGGCTTCGAGCCGACTCGGGTGGAAAGCCTCGAGGAGACCGCGGTCGCCGTTTGCTGGCTCGACGCCGCGGACGAGCTCGTGCGCGCACGGGTCGAAGACGCGGCCGCGCGGTTCGCGCGACGGCGGCAGGTGGACGTGCCGCGGCCGGAGGTCGGCCCGTTGTTCATGCGCGAGGTGGCGGACGTGCATCGAGAGCTCTACGACGAGCACCGCGAGCTCTACGGCGAAGACGTCGCGGTGAAGATCGAGCGCTGCCTGCGCGTCACCGATGCCGAGGCGGATGCGGCAGATCGTTCGCGCGTCGCCTTTCGCGAGAGGTGCGACGAGCTGCTCGGCGACCTCGACCTGTTCCTCGCTCCCACGATCCCGGTCGTCGCGCCGCCGACGGGCATCGGCGATGCGCGGCTACGTCCGATCCTGATCAGCAACACCCTGCCGGTGAACGCCCTTGGCTGGCCGGCGCTTGCCCTTCCCTGCGGGCCGGCCGAGGACGGGCTCCCCGCATCGGTTCAACTCATCGGCAGGCCCGGCACGGACGCTCTCGTCCTGGCCGTCGGCGCGCGCCTCGCCGAGGAGCTCGCCGAAGGATGACGCGGCCTACTGGATCGCACGTAGCATGCGGCGGCCGAAGCGCTCGACGGGCTCCGGCAGCAACCGTCTCTGCTTCTTCACCGCGCTCGAGCCGAGCCAGAAAGCGGTCTTGACGCCGAGCACGTAGCGATTCCGTACGCGGTCGAGCGCCGAGTTCTGGGCGACCTTCCGCGCGACGGTGAGCGAGCCGACGACGAACGTCGCGTCCTTGAACCGCCGCGAGCGGTAGACGGCCTGGCCGACCACCTTGCGCGGTCCCGCGGTCCACGTCGTGTCGTGGAACGCGACCCAGCCGCCGTCCACGACCTTCGGCACCCACTTCTCGAAGTCCTCGAGGACGAGGTCGTATTCGTGCGAGCCGTCGACGAACAGAAGCTCGATCGGCTGATCGAAGTCGTCGGCGGCCGCTTGTGACAGCGACGCGATCGGTCGCACGAGCTCGACGATCCCCGCGCGGTCGACGTTTGTCTTGAAGTCGCCGAAGCGGTAATCGGCGTGAGGATCGATCGCGTAGACAGGCACTCGTTCGCCTTCCTCCGAACCGACTCCGAGGCAAACGGTCGACTTCCCTTTCCAGGAGCCGATCTCGACGATCACGCCCCTGCCGGTGCACGAACGTGCGAGCTGGTACAGCGCTTCGCCCTCCTCGTCGGTGAGCCAGCCCGGCACGTCCGCGATCAGGGGCTTGACCTTGGCTTCGAACGGGCTCACTTCAGCGCCCCGCGCACCGCTTCCTCATAGATCCGGTCGCGGTCGAAGCGGTCGAGCTCCTCGGACAGGAGATCGGCAGGAGCAGGAGGATCGCCGGGCGGGAACGGAGCCGCCTCTCCGTCGATGGCGACACCCTCCAGACGGTCTGCCGGCTCGTGCTCGAGCTCGATCTCACGGTCGAGTCGCGACCGCAGCCAACCGGCGAGCAGATGTGCCTGGGCAGCGGTTCCTGTGACGCGGATTCTGGACACGTCCGCGATGCCCGGCCAGAGTGATGCGAGCTGCGGCCGCCAACGGCTCGTTCGCGCCCAGGCGATGTCCGAGACCACCACACGGTCGAAGACCTTCGTCAGCCCGTCGTAGTCGGCCGGCAAGTCCGTCCATTCGGTGCTGTCGACGATCAGCCGGTCGACGACCTCCACGAGCCCCTCGAAGGCAACGTCGCCGTATGGCGGCACGCCGCGCCAGCGGAGGAACACCGGCAGGTCCGGCAGGAGCAACGGCTGGACGACGCTGGCGGGCGCAGACGCCCGCGGGCCGTTGAGCCGGACCCGGATCGTCTCCGTGCAGATCTGACGGCCGCCTCCCACGGGGAAGACGTCGATGTCGACGTCGCCCTCGAGCCCGTCCTCCTCGGCCGGTTGCGGAAAGAGCACGATCGTGCGCGAGGGATGCCGCTCGCCGAGGTCCGAGAGCACGTCCTCTGCCGCCCCGACCCACTCCAGTGGGACCCAGGCCGTGTGCGTCATCACGCTCGTTCGTTGGTACGGCTGGCCCGACCCGGGGTCGTTCCGGAGCGCCGTGACCGCGCGCTCGATCTCGCGGACTGACGTCAGTGGTGCCGCCACTGAGGCTCCGCTTGCGGTGCCGCTTTCAGGAGGTGCGGGCGACGCGAGGGTGCGTTCGAACGTTCAATGGTGACGCCCCAGGCTCCGCTTGCGGTGCCGCTTTCAGGAGGTGCGGGCTTTGCCCGCGCCTCCGTCGGAAATCGCCGACCGGGTGCGTTCGAACGTTCAATGCTGACGCCATGCCCGCCCATCTCGGTGAAGCAACTCGTCCGCCGAGGGCGGGCCCCACGTGCCGGCTGCGTAGTTCGGGAACGCGGGCCGGTCGCGGACCCACGCCGCGACGATGGCGTCCACGAGTGACCACTGCTCCTCGACCTCGTCGATCCGCGTGAACAGCGTGGCGTCGCCGATCATCGCGTCGAGGATGAGGCGCTCGTACGCCTCCGGCAGACCAGTCCTGAACGCTCCGCCGTAGAGGAAGTCCATGTGGACCGTGCGGATCATCATCCCGTGCCCGGGCACCTTGACGCTGATCGCGAGCGAGATTCCCTCGTCGGGCTGGACGTGGATGATCAGCACGTTCGGGCGCAGGCCCTCCGCCGCGAGCTCCTCGAACGGCGGATGCGGTGCCTTCTTGAAGTGGATCGCGATCGTCGTCTCGCGACGAGGCAGGCGCTTCCCGGTGCGCACGTACCAAGGGGTGTCGGCCCAGCGCCAGTTGTCCACATAGAGCTTCGCGGCGACGTACGTCTCGGTCATCGACTGCGGGTCGACATCCGGCTCCTCGCGGTAGCCGGGCACTTCCTGCCCTTCGATGAACCCTCGCCCGTACTGGCCCCGCACGACCGATTTCGGGCCCGGTGTGTGAATCGACCGAAGTACCTTCACCTTCTCGTTGCGAACGGCGTCGGCGGTGAAGTCGATCGGAGGCTCCATCGCGGTGATCGCGACGAGCTGTAAGAGGTGGTTCTGGACGATGTCGCGGATCGCGCCTGCCTGCTCGTAGTAGCCGGCTCGTCCCTCGATCCCGATCGACTCCGACACCGTCAGCTGGATGTGATCGACGAACTGGCGGTTCCAGATCGGCTCGAAGATGCCGTTCGCGAACCGCAGCACCAGCATGTTCTGGACCGTCTCCTTGCCGAGGTAGTGGTCGATGCGGAACACCTCGGTCTCGTCGAAGTAGCGCGTGATCACGCTCTGCAGCTCACGCGCCGACTCGAGGTCGTGACCGAACGGCTTCTCGACGATGAGGCGCGTCCAGCCCTGCGTCTTGCGGCGCTTGCCCACGTTCTGCACCACCGTCGGAAAGACCCCTGGGAGGAGTTGCGAGGTAGTAGACGCGATTGCCCTGCGTCTCGCGTTCCTCGTCGAGCTCGTTCAGCGTCTCGGCGAGCCGGTCCTCCCTCCTCCTCGTCGGCGAAGTCCATCGCGACGATACCGCATTCCGCCCGCAAGCAGCTCCCACGCGTCGTCTCGGAGCTCGTCACGCCCGAACTCCTGCACCGCCTCCTTCATGCGTTCCTTGAATTCCTCGTCGGTCTCCTCCGAGCGGGCGACGCCGACGACTGCGAAGTTGTCGGGCAGCAGGCGCCGATATGCGAGCGAGTAGAGGGCCGGGAAGAGCTTTCGCTTCGTCAGATCGCCCGAAGCGCCGAAGATCACGAGGATGCAGGGGTCGGGCTTGCGCCGGAGCTGGAGCCCCTCGAGAAGTGGGTTCTCTTCGAGAGTTGCCGCGCTCACCGTGGATCGCGACTCGCCTTCGCGCGCTCGACCGCCCTGATCGCATGACCGCCGAACTGGTTGCGCAAGGCTGCGGCGACCCTGGCGGAGAACTTGATCTCGTCGCGAGAGGCGAATCGCGCGAAGAGCGACGCCGCGATCACAGGCGCCGGGACGTTCTCGTTCATCGCCTCGCTGATCGTCCAGCGACCCTCGCCGGAGTCCTCGACATAGGGAGCGATGTCCTCGAGCTTCGCTCCGTGCTCCTCCAACGCCGAATGCAGCAGCTCGAGCAGCCACGACCGCACGACGGAGCCGTTGCGCCAGATCCCGGAGATCTGAAGCGAGTCGAGGTCGTACTCGGAGTGCTCCATGATGTCGAAGCCTTCGGCGTACGCCTGGATCAGCCCGTATTCGATCCCGTTGTGCACCATCTTCACGAAGTGGCCGGCGCCCGAGGGCCCGACGTGGGCATAACCGTCCTCCGGCGCGAGCGTCTCGAAGATCGGCTCGAGCCTCTCGACGGGCTCGTCGTCGCCTCCGACCATCAGGCAGAAGCCGACCTCGAGACCCCAGATCCCGCCGGACACGCCCGCGTCGACGAAGTGGATTCCGTGTCGCTGAGCCTCCGCGTAGCGCCGCTTCGAGTCACGGAAGTTCGAGTTGCCGCCGTCGACGATCGTGTCGCCTTCGTCGGCGATCCGAAGCAGCTCGTGGAACGTGTCCTCGGTGATCTTGCCCGCCGGGATCATCAGCCAGAAGGCGCGCGGGGCGTCCAGCTGTTCCTTCAGCTCTTCCAGAGACGCAGCGGTACGGGCGTCGACCTTCGGGTCGTAGGTCTGCACCTCGTGCCTACCCTCGCGGAGGCGCTCGGTCATCCCGGAGCCCATCCGGCCGAGCCCGATCATCCCGAGCTGCATTAGTCGCCTCTCCAATCTCACGCGCACGATCTTCCGGCCCCGCTCCTGCAGGGAACGGAAGTCGCCCTCTGCCTGCGCGCGGATCAGACGCCGAAAGCCGAAGTCCTGGCCCGGGATCGGGATCTCGTCGCCGGGGTCGTCGACGACCTGGACGAAGAGGCCGGTGGGAGGCCCGCCCTTGTGCAGCTGACCCGTCGAATGCAGGTAGCGCGGCCCTAGGCCCTGCGTCACGACGCATCCGGTCTCGCGCGCGCGCGCCGCGAGCGGCTCGAGCTCCTGCTCTCGCGCCGGGTCGATGAACGCCTGGATCGCGATGTAGCTGGGTGGAGCCGCTTCCGCGAGCAGGTCGTCGAGCGAGCCCTCCGGCTCGAGCGCGGGCTCGACCCCCGAGGCGAGCACCTCCTTGGTCTTGTCCTTCGCCGCCTGCACGTCCGGTTGGTCGAAGGGGTTGATTCCGAGGATCGAACCGGCAACGGCAACGGCGAACTCCCAGCGGAAGAACTCCGCGCCGATGCCGTAGGGGTCGTCGAGCAGGACGTCGGCGGACTGCCGGTCGGGGCCGTCCGGGCTCTCACCAGGAGCCGGCACGAGGCCCTTCCCCTGCTTGCCCGTCGACTCGGCGATCAGCTGCTCTGCCCAGAGGCCGAATCGGCCGTCCGTCTCGGAGATACACACCTTGTCGCGCCCCTCGCGCCAGCCCTCGCCTAGGTGCAGCCCGAGCTCGAGCCCGGGGCTCGACTCGCCTCTGCAGACGTCGGCCATCTGCTCGCCGCCGCGCAGCAGCCGGTCGACGTCGATGCCCATCAACGCCGCCGGCACGATTCCGAACGGCGACAGCGCGGAGTAGCGCCCGCCGATAGTGGGCTCCCCGGCAAAGACGCGCATGCCGCGCGCCGACGCGAGCTTCTCCAGCGGTGAGCCGGGATCCGTGATCGCGACGAAACGGCCGCCGTCGCCGCCGTTCCTCTCCCAGAAGAACTCGAAGTGCGAGAGCGTCTCGAGCGTCGTCCCGGACTTCGAAGAGACGACGAACAACGTGCGGTCGAGATCGACCAGCTCCTCCGCATGCCGGATCATCGCCGGATGCGTCGTGTCGAGGACGTGGAAGCCCGTGCTGCCGAACGTGCGTTTCAGGACCTCGGGCGCGAGCGAGGAGCCACCCATGCCGAGCAGGACGAACGTGTCGAAGCGCGTCCGCGCTTCCTCGGCGAACTCGCCGATCTCGCCGATCCGCTCCTGCATCCGCTTCGGCTCGTCGAGCCAGCCGAGCCAGCGGTCCTCGTCCGCGCCGGTCCAAACCGTGGCGTCGCGGGCCCAGATGCGTTCGACCAGCTCTTGTTGCGAGGCCACCGCCATGTCAGGCCGATGCCGGCGCCAGGTCGCCGCGCTTTGCGCGGATCCCTTCGAGCAGCTCCTCGAACGAATCGGCGAACTTCTGCACGCCCTCCCGCTCGAGGGTCTCCGAGACGTCGTCGTAGTCGACGCCCACAGCAGCCAGTTGCTCGAACACCTTCCGTGCCCCGTCGATGTCCTCCGTGAGGGTCAGCGCGACGCGGCCGTGGTCCTGAAACGCCTGGATCGTCTCCTCCGGCATCGTGTTGACGGTCTCCGGGCCGATCAGCTCTTCCACGTAGAGCACGTCGCTGTACTCCGGGTTCTTCGTCGACGTCGAGGCCCACAGGCAGCGCTGCCTGGTCGCGCCTTTCGCCTCGAGCGCCTCCCAGCGCGGGCCGGAGAACACCTGCAGGTAGTTCTGGTAGGCGAGCTTCGCGTTCGCGGTCGCGAGCTTCCCCTTCAGCTGCTTCGCATCCCCGCCGATCTCGTCCAGCCGCCGGTCGGCCTCGGTGTCGACCCGCGAGACGAAGAAGCTGGCGACGGAATGCACCTTCGCAGGGTCGCCGCCGCTCTCGACGAGCCGTTCGACGCCACGGATGTAGGCCTCCATGACCTCCTTGTGGCGCTCGAGGGAGAAGATGAGCGTGACGTTGATGTTCTTGCCGGAGGCGATCATCTCCTCGATCGCCGGAAGACCAGGCTTCGTCGCGGGGATTTTCACGTAGAGGTTCGGGCGGTCGATCCATTCGTGCAGGCGACGCGCCTCCGCGATCGTCGCCTCGGTCTCGTAGGCGAGATTCGGGTCGACTTCCCACGAGACGTAGCCGTCGAGCCCCTGCGTTCCGTCCGAGACGGTCCGGAGCAGGTCGCAGGCGTCGGCGATGTCATGCGACGAGAGCTGGAGGAAGGTCTCCTTTGCATCCTCCTCACCGCCGTCCAGGATCTCCTTGAGCTGATCGTCGTAGGCGTCGCCCTCGGCGATCGCCTTCTGGAAGATCGTCGGGTTCGAGGTGACGCCGACGACGGCGTCAGCTTCCATCATCTGCGCCAGCTTCCCGCTCCGGAGCATCTGCCGCGAGAGGAAGTCGATCCAGACGCTCTGGCCGAGCGCCGACAGCTTGTGCAAGTTCGAGTCAGGCATTTGCCATCAACCTTTCGAGCTCTTCGATTTTCTTGAGTCGTCTCACGTAACGCTCGGCGCCGTTGAAACGTGCCCCGAGGAATGCGGCGATGAGGTCACGCGTGAGGGAGGGGCCGACCACCTCCGAGCCGAGGCAGAGGACGTTCATGTCGTCGTGCTCGACTCCCTGATGCGCCGAGTACACGTCGTGACAGATCGCGGCGCGAATCCCGGAGATCTTGGAAGCGGCCACCGAGGCACCGACGCCGGAACCGCACACGAGCACGGCCCGTTCGGCCCTGCCACCCTTGATCGCCTCTGCGACTTCGCGGGCCTTGTCGGGATAGTCAACGGGCGGCGTCGCAGTCGCCGTGCCGAGATCGACGACCTCGTGGCCGGCGAGTGCCTCGAAGACGGCGTCTCGCAAACGGACGCCGCGGTGGTCGAACGCCGCTGCGATCCTCACCCCTGGACGGTACCCCACCGACGCAGAATCAGGCACCTGCCTGCCGCGTAGGCCGCGCCACCGCTCCTAGAATGACCGGATGGACGCGAACGAGCTTCGCGAGCTGGGTCAGCAGTACCGCGTCGATTCGATCCGCCCTGCCGCCGCTGCAAAGTCCGGGCACCCGACGTCGGGGATGTCGGCCGCCGACCTCATGGCGGTGCTCGTCGGAAACCATCTGCGCTACGACTTCGACGACCCGAAGAAGGCGACGAACGACCGGCTGATCTTCTCGAAGGGGCATGCGTCGACGCTCCTCTACGCGATCTTTCGATCCGTCGGCGCGATCACGGACGAGCAGCTCCTGACCTATCGGCAGTTCGGGAGCATGCTCGAGGGTCATCCGACGCCCCTCATTCCGTGGGTCGACGTCGCCACCGGCTCGCTCGGCCAGGGACTGCCCTACGGCGTCGGCATGGCGCTTGCGGGCAAGTACCTGGACCGACTGCCGTACCGCGTCTGGGTCCTGCACGGCGACAGCGAGACCGCTGAAGGCTCCGTGTGGGAAGCCTTCGAGCACGCGTCTCACTACGAGCTCGACAACCTGACGATGATCCTCGACGTGAACCGTCTCGGCCAGCGCGGCGAGACGATGGTGGGCTGGAATACCGGCGTCTACGTCGAGCGGGCGCGCGCCTTCGGCTGGAGCGCGATCGAGGTCGACGGACACGACGTCGAGGAGATCGACCGCGCCTACAAGGAGGCCGAGGAGACGAAGGGCAGGCCGACCGTCATCGTCGCGCGCACCCTCAAAGGGAAGGGCGTCAAGGCCGTCGAGGACAAGGGAGGCTGGCACGGCAAGGCGCTCGACGACCCCGACGAGGCGATTGCGGAGCTCGGCGGCCTGCGCAACATCCAGGTCCAGGTGGCGAAGCCGGACGATGCAGAGCCGCATCGCTTTCCCGACGGCGACCTCGAGCTACCGCGCTACGAGGTCGGTGAGGAAGTCGCGACCCGGAAGGCGTACGGCGAAGCGCTCGCCGCGCTCGGATCTGCGCGTGGTGACGTCGTCGCACTCGACGGCGAGGTCAGCAATTCGACGTTCGCCGAGATCTTCGCGAAGGCTCATCCCGAGCGGTACTTCGAGATGTACATCGCCGAGCAACAGCTGGTGGCCGCAGCCGTCGGCCTGCACGCGCGCGGCTGGAACGCCTTCGCATCGACCTTCGCCGCCTTCTTCTCGCGCGCGTACGACTTCGTCCGGATGGCGGCGATCAGCCGCGTCGACCTGAGGCTGGCGGGCTCGCATGCGGGCGTGTCGATCGGCGAGGACGGGCCGTCGCAGATGGCGCTCGAAGACATCGCCTCGTTGCGGGCGATCCACTCCAGCGTCGTTCTCCATCCCTGCGACGCGAACCAGACGGCGAAGCTCGTTGCGGCGATGGCGGACACGCGAGGGATCGTGTTCCTGCGGACGCTGCGGCCCAACACGCCGGTCATCTATGAGCCCGACGAGGAGTTCGCGGTCGGCGGCAGCCGGGTGCTGCGCTCGTCGGACGACGACGACGTCACGATCGTCGGCACCGGTGTCACCGTTCACGAAGCGTTGAAAGCCGCGGAGGTGCTCGGCGAGGACGGCATCACCGCCCGCGTCATCGATGCGTACTCGATCAAGCCGATCGACGTCGAGACCCTGGCGGCCGCCGCGGAAGCGACGGGCCGCGTCATCACCGTCGAGGACCACTTCCCCGATGGTGGTCTCGGCGATGCGGTGCTCGCGGCGCTCGCCGAGACCGACGAGGCGCCGCGAGTCGTCAAGCTCGCCGTCCGTGACATGCCGCGCTCGGGCAAGCCGGCGGAGCTGCTGAACGCCTACGGCATCGACGCCGAGCACATTGCGGCCGCGGCGCGTCAGCTGGTCGGCGCCGAAGTCACCGCCTCGTAGAGCCGCCTCTGCCGTTCCCGCGCACGGCGATATGCCGCGGCGCGGTCGCCACGCGGCTCGACCACGTCTCCGAGCGGCGCCGGGGGCGGCGTCTCGCCGAGCCGATCGAGCGTCAGCACGGCGGCACCCCGCAGCGATGCCTCCGCGACACCGGAGGTCACGATCGGCCGGCCGAGCGCGTCCGCGACGATCTGCAACCAGTCGGGATCGTGGAGGAGGGCGCCTCCCGTCGCGACGACCTCCCGTACCTCCGGCATGAGGTCGCAAGATCTCGGCGAACCGAAAGGCGACGCCCTCGAGCGCCGCCTGGCGAAGGTCGAGCGGCGTCGTCTGGAACGTGAGCCCTGCGATCGCACCGCTCGCGTGCCGGTGCCAGCCGGGGCTGCGTTCACCGCCGAGCAGCGTCAGGAACGTGAGGCCGTGCGAGTCGGGGTCGCGATCGGCGAGCGACCCCTCGGGATCGCGGAGCGTGTCGCTCAACCAGCTCGCAAGTCCGCCTCCGTCCGACAACGAGCCGCCATCGACGACGCGCCGATGGTCGAGCAGGTACAGGAAGAGGCCGGGCCGTGGCTTTGGCTGCGTTGACTCGTAGACGGTGCGAAACGCGCCCGAGGTTCCGATCATCAGCGCCGCCCGGTCGCGCGTGACGCACCCGGCGCCAACGTTCGAGCAGGCTCCGTCGAGCGTCGCGGGAAACCAGCTGTCCACGGCGTCGTCCGCGATCGCAGGCAGCTGCTCCGTGTCGAGTCCCAAGCGTCTGCAGCAGCTCCTCGTCCCATCGGCGTGCGCCGAGGTCGAACAGTCCCGTCCCGGACGCCATCGACAGGCTCGAGGGGACTTCGCGGCCGAGAAGCCGAAGGTAGAGGTAGTCACAGAACGAGACGAAACGGCGCGCGGCGCGGAAGGTCTCGGGCTGCACCTTCGCAAGCCAGGCCAGCTTCGCCGGCCAGTAGCTCGTGTGGATGTAACAGCCCGTGCGCGCGTGAACTGCAGCCGCGTCGAGCCGGCCCGCGAGCCAGTCGGCCGCGTCCGCCGAACGCGTGTCCCGCCAGCCGAGGATCGCCGTCAGGGGGCGGCCGGCGTCGTCGAGCGCGAGCAGGCTGTGGCCGAAGCACGACGCTCCCACCGCGTCGACGCCGCTGAAGCCGCCTGCTTCGTCGAGCGTTTCGCGCACGGCAGCGACAACGCGTTCGGGATCCGTCTCGCCGACATAGTGTCGCTTGGCCGGGTTCCCGCTCTCTGTCGCCGAGGCGTCGAACCGGTCGGCACGAACCGATGACGTACCGACGTCGAGGGCGAGGACCTGCGTCACGAGCCGTACCCTTACCCGAATGGCGGTCGTCATCGCATCGGGCCTTCGGAAGGAGCTCGGCGGAGATCCGCTCTTCGACGGTGTCTCCTTCAAGGTCGAGCGACGCGACCGTGTCGCGCTCTCCGGCCCGAACGGCGCCGGCAAGACGACCCTGCTGCGCGCGCTCGTCGGGGAGACGAGCCTCCAGGGCGGCGACCTCGCCTTCCAGAAAGGCGCGCGCGTGGCGCTCCACGACCAGCGCCCGCCGCTCGAGCGGCGCCTGACGCTGCGCGAGTACGTCCTGTCCGGCGCGGGTGATCTCGTCGCGCTCGAGGAAGAGCTTCGCCGCCTCGAGCAGGACATGGCCGCGGGCGACCATCGACCCGCGACGATCCGGCGCTACGGCGAGGCTCAGGCGAAGCTCGAGCATGCGGGCGGCTACGACTGGCGCGAGCGTGCGACGGCCGTCGTCCGCGGGCTCGGCTTCCGCGAGGAGCACCTCGACCGCCCGTTGGAGACGTTCTCCGGCGGGGAGCTGACCCGCGCCTCACTCGCGCGAGCGCTCGGCGGCGACCCAGATCTGCTCCTGCTCGACGAGCCGACGAATCATCTCGACGTCGAAAGCCTGGAGTGGCTCGAGCGAGAGCTGCAGTCGCTCGACGCCGGGATCATCGTCGTCGCGCACGACCGCTGGTTCCTCGAGGCCGTTTCGACCGCCGTCCTCGAGCTCGAGGCGGGACGATCGACGTACTTCGCCGGTCCGTGGCACGCGTGGCGAATCGAGAAGGCAGCGCGCCTGCAGGCGGCCTCGAAGACCGCCGAGCGGATCGGGCGCGACATCGAGCGCCTCGAGCGCTTCGTCGCCCGCTTCCGCGCCTCGACGGAGAAGAAGGCGCGCCAGGCGCAGGTCAAGCTGACGCAGATCGACCGGCTCGAGAAGGAGCGCGCTCAGGCGACGGACCAGGTCGGCCTCCTCACCCGCAAGACGCGACCGCTCGGCTTCGAGTTCCTCAAGCCGGCCCGAAGCGGTCGGACCGTCGTCGAAGCAGACGGCGTCACCCTCGCCGTCGGCGACCGCGTGCTCGTCACAGACGCGACCTTCGCAATCGAACGCGGAGAGCATGTCGCGCTCGTGGGCCCGAACGGCTCCGGGAAGACGACTCTCCTCGAAACGATGCTCGGACAGCGCGAGCTCCAGATCGGGTCCATCCGCCTCGGGCACGGCGTCGAGACCGCCTACTTCTCGCAGCAGGAGATGGAGCTCGACACACGCGGCTCGGTGCTGCAGTGCGTTCAGCGCGCGACGGGGCTGCAGCGACCCGACGCCCAGAAACTGCTCGGCCGTTTCCTCTTCTCGGGCTGGTCGGAGCACGAGAAGCCCGTCGTCGCGCTCTCCGGCGGCGAGCGTCGCCGGCTTGCCCTCGCACTCGTCGTTGCGTCAGGGGCAAACTTCCTCGTTCTGGACGAGCCGACCAACCATCTCGACCTCGAGAGCCGCGAGGCGCTCGAAAGCGCGCTCGATGCCTTTCCCGGCACCGTGCTGCTCGTCTCGCATGACCGGGCGCTGCTCGACGCCGTCGCCGATCGCACGCTCGCGATCGAGCAGTCACGGGTCAACTCCTACGACGGCGGCTGGGCGGAGTACGTGCGCCGCCGCGAGGAGCGGAGAGCGCCTCGCGCCGCCGCAGCCCGAACCGAAGCAGGCCAAGGCGCGCAAGACCGCCCCGAGCACCAGGCCGTCCGCTCCGTCGGAGCTCGAGCGGCTGGAGGCCGAGATCTCGAATCGTGAGACGACGGTCGCCGATCTCGAACGGCGGCTCGCGGAGGACTGGACCGACACCGAGACCCTCGCGGCACACCGGCAAGCGCGCGACGAGCTGCGAGCGCTGCTCGACCGCTGGGAAAGCGCGTTCGAGCGAGCGCAGTCATGACGCAGGTTCCTCCCGTCCCGCCCGCACCGACGAGCCGGTGGACCGGGCTCGGCGAGGTGATCAAGCGCGTGGTGCTCGGACCCTCGCGGGCGCGGTCGCGGTGGGCCTGATCGGCGCCGTGATCGGGTGGGCGAGCAGCCGGGTCAGCATCTCCACCGGCATCGCCGCCGCCTACTACGTGGTCGGTTCGATCCTCTTCCTGCTCGGCATGTTTCCGACGGGAGGCTTCTCGATGATTCGCGGCACGATCACGCGCCGCCGTCCGATGGGTTCGCGCCAGGAGCCCGTCTTTCTGCTCGGGATCGTGCTGATCGTGCTCGGAATCATCGTCGACCTGCTGCTTTAGATCAGCTCTCGCCGAGCGTCGGCGATCAGCGCCTCCGCGACGACCTTGAGCGGACGTCCGGAGATCTGACTCGCCCTGCGCAGCCGGGCGAAGGCGTCCTGTTCGGACAGTCCTTCCTTCTGCATCAGGAGACCCTTCGCGCGCTCGATCGCCTTGCGCGCCGCGAGCGCCTCTGCGAGCGACTCCGCCTCCTCCCGCAGCGCGGCGAGCTCCTCGTGCCGTACTCGTGCCGTACGAATCGCCGGCAGGAGGTCCTGCTCGCGGAAAGGCTTCACGAGGTACCCGAACACGCCGGCCTCGGCCGCGCGCTGGACGAGCTCGTCCTGTCCGTACGCAGTCAGCATCACGATCGGGATCGGACGCTCGTCGAGGATGTGCCTTGCAGCCTCGATGCCGTCGAGCTTCGGCATCTTGACGTCGAGCACTGCCAGGTCGGGCCGCTCCGAGCGGGCGAGCTCGATCGCTTCCTCGCCGTCGCGAGCCTCCGCGCACACCTCGAAGCCGGCGTGTTCGAGCAGCGCCCGGAGATCGAGACGGATGATCGTCTCGTCCTCGGCGACGAGGATGCGCAGCGCAAGCGGATCGGTCACGCCGGGAAGACGACCTCGGCGCGCGTGCCGCGGTTGCTCGTCAGCTCGAGGCGGCCCTGAAGCTCGTCGCGCACCAGCGCGCGGACGATCGAAAGGCCCGTCCCGGCAGCGTCGCCTTCGATGCCGGCACCGTCGTCGGCGATCGCGAGCACGACCTCGCCGTTCCTCTGCGCGAGCGCGATCTCGACCGCCTCGCCGCCGTGCTCGAGGGCGTTCTGCAGCAGCTCGCTGAAGACGAGCGCCAGAGCGGTCGCCCGGTTGCCGGCCAGCGAGACGGGCTCGAGGTCCGCGTGCACCTCCTTGGCGCCGCCGAGCCCCTGGACGAGCATCGAGCGGAGGCGATCGAGCAGCTCGCGCAGCTCGACGACCTCATCGCGCTGCTGCGTGAGCACCTCGTGCACCGCGGCGATCGCGAGGATGCGGTTGACGGAATCGTCGAGAGCCTTGCGCGGGTCGACATCGGTCGAGCGCGCCTGCAGACGCAAGAGGGATGCGACGGTCTGCAGGTTGTTCTTGACGCGGTGATGGATCTCCTGGGCGAGAACCCCTCGCATCACTGCGCGACCGTGCTCGAGCGCGACGGCGGCATGGTGCGCGATCGACGCCAGCAGGGCCCGCTCGTCGACCGTGAACGGCGTGTCGCGGTCGCATACGAGCTCCCCGATCTGACGACGTTTCCAGCGCAGCGGCAGCCGCACGTTGTGCGCGCCGGCACGCCCCTCCGGCCAGGCGATCTTCCCGTCCTCGAGCACGAGCGCGGCGCCGGTCGCGCCGACCGCCTCCATCGTCGTCTTGACGATCGCCTCGAGGGACTCCTCGAGGTAGAGCGACTCGGAGACGGCCTCGGAGATCTTCGCGAGCGCCTCGAGCTCGGCCACCCGCTGCTGCGCCTGCGCGTACAGCTGCGCGTGCTGGATCGTCTGAGCGACCTGGTCCGCGATCGCCACGAGGAGATCGATCTCGTCCTGCGTGAACTCGCGCGGCTCGAGCGTCCGAACGTTCAGCGCGCCGGCCAGATGCTCGCGCGCGAGGATCGGGACGGCGAGGATCGACTGGTATTCGTCCTCGGGCAGGTTCGCGAACTGCTTGAAGCGCGGATCGAGGTGCGCCTGCGACGGGATCATCACGGGAGCGCGCTCCGCCGCAGCCGTTCCCGTGATTCCCTCGCCGGTCCGCATCCGTGGACGCCTCGTCATCTCCTCGACCCTCGTGCCGTGCGTCGCCCGAAGGACGAGCTCGTCCGTCCGCTCGTCGTACAGGTAGACGAAGCAGGCCTCGGTGCCGAGGGCGTCGGCGACCTTCTGCGCGACGAGCCCGAGCACTTCCTCCAGGTCGAGCGTCGAGTTGACCGCCGCGATCGTCTCGGTGAGAAGGCGCAGATGGCGCTCTCGTACGTCCACTCTAAGGCACCGCTTGCGGTGCCGACCTCAGGATCGGAGGCTCCGCCTTCGATCCGTCTGAACTGACCGGTCGACACATTTCGAACCTTCTAAGCATCCGCTCTAAGGCACCGCTTGCGGTGCCGAAATGACCGGTCGACACGTTTCGAACGCTTTGAGCATCCGCTCGAACCCATAGGCTAGCCGCCGTGGATCGCTACCAGTGGCTGCTCGTCTTCCACGTGGCCGGCGCGTTTTTCCTGATCGGCGGGATCGTGATCGCCGGCGTGTTCAACGTCGCCGCGTTGCGTCGCGAACGTCCGAGCGAGATCGCCACGCTCCTCGGACTGACACGTTGGGCCGTGGTCTGCATCGGCATCGGCCTGCTCGCCACGCTCGGGTTCGGCCTCTGGCTCGTGCACCACGTCGGCTACGACTGGGGCGAGGCCTGGATCATTGCTTCGCTCGTTCTCTGGGCGCTCGCCGGATTCCTCGGCGGCCGCGGCGGAAGCCACGAGCGCGAGGCGCGCGAGCTGGCCGAGCGCCTCGCCGCCGAAGGAGATGCGCCGAGTGACGAGCTGCGAGCGAAGCTGCGCGATCCGAGGGCACTCGCCCTCAGCTGGTCGAGCGGCCTCGCAGCATTCGCCGTCCTCGGGCCTGATGATCTGGAAGCCGGGCGCCTGATGGTCGCCCTCGTCCGACCCGACAGCTGGAACCTCCCGCTCTTCCTCCACGTGCTCGGGGCGACGATTCTGGTCGGCTCCGTCGCCGCGACGGCCCTCGCCGCCGGCAGGTCCGGTGGGTCGCTGCTGCTCCGACAGGTCGCTTTCCGCACGGTGATCTTCCTCGTCATCCCGGCGTGGATCCTCATGCGCATCGCCGGCGAGTGGACGAACTCGCGCGAGGACATCCCGGGCGATCCGGGCTGGCTCGGCACCGGCTACATCGTTGGCGACGCCGGAGTGATCGTCCTGATCCTGTCCGTCATCTTCGGCTGGCTGAGCGTGCGCAAGCCGGACCGGGGCTGGCCGGCGCGGACGGTCACGGCGCTCGCTCTCATCTACCTCGCAGCGCTCCTCGTGGCGATGGTCGCGATGAGCGGGAAACCCGGTAGCTAAGCCGTTCTTACAGAACCCTTACCGGCGGAAGGGTTTTTCCTTGCAGACAGGGAATACCGTCGCAACATGTCCGCTCTCCCTCTGAATCTGGTGGACACGACCGGCTTCCTGGTCGCCGACAACCGGGGCCGCGTCATCGGCACAGTCGAGTGCCCGATGTACGGCACCCTCCCGGACGTCCCAGACGCCCTCTCGGTCAAGAGCGGTTTCCTCTCGAGACACCGCCGGCTGGTCCCAGCCGACACGATCGCCGAGGTAGACCACCGCAGCAATGTGGTAGCCCTCCGCGTCCCCAAAGAAAACGTCCGCCGCTTCCTCTAAACGGCCCAAAAACGGCGCTTCGCGCCTTGTTTTTCGGCCGCGTCTTCTCGGCCGATGTTGGGTAGCGCTGCGGCGTGAGCGCGGTCACGCCTCCGCGCGCTGAGGCTTCCTTGCCCTAGTTGGGTAGAGCACTTGTCCGTTTGCGCAAAAAGCGACAGAATGGCGCTCGGTCCCAAAGACCCCTGCGGCCCGCGGGACCCAACTGACGGCCGACTGCGAGCTGCTGCGGATCGCGCAGCTCGTGGTCGTTAAGGCCGGAAAACGGCGCTTCGCGCCTTGTTTTCCGGCCTGGGCTTCGAGGCGAGATGTTTGGTTGCGCTCCGGCGTGAGCGCGGTCACGCCTCCGCGCGCGGGACGCTTACTCGCCCTAGTTGGATAACCCCTCTAGAGCACAGACAAGTACTTGTCGAGCTCCCACTGGGAGAGCTGGACTCGGTACTCGTCCCACTCGCGGCGCTTGAGCTCCACATAGCGGTCGAAGATGTGGGGGCCGAGCGCTTTGCGGACGAGATCCGACTGCGACAGCTCCTCGATCGCCTCACCCAGCGTCTCGGGCAGCGAGACGATCCCGCGCTCGCGGCGCTGCTCCGGCAGCAGGTGGTAGAGGTTCGTCTCCATCGGCTCTGGCAGCTCGTACCCCTGCTCGATGCCCTCGAGCCCCGCATGCAGGAGCGTCGCGAACGTCAGGTAGGGATTGCACGCGGGATCGGGGCAGCGGATCTCCGCGCGGGTCGCCTGCTCCGCCCCGGGCTTGTAGAGGGGGATGCGGATCAGGGCGGAGCGGTTCCGCCGCGACCAGGCGACGTACACCGGCGCCTCGTAGCCCGGCACGAGCCGCTTGTACGAGTTCACCCACTGGGCGAAGACGGCGCTGATCTCGCGCGCGTGGCGAAGCTGACCGGCGATGAATGCCTTGCCGGCCGCGGACAGGTGCCACTCGTCCTCGGCATCGAAGAAGGCATTTCGTCCATCCTTGAAGAGCGACTGGTGCGTGTGCATCCCCGAGCCGTTCTCGCCGAAGATCGGCTTCGGCATGAACGTTGCGTGGTAACCGGCCTTCTTCGCGATCTCCTTCACGATCAGCCGGTAGGTGACGGTGTGGTCGCCCATCCCGAGCGCATCCGCGTAGCGCATGTCGATCTCGTGCTGCGAGGGGCCGACCTCGTGGTGGACGTACTCGATCGGGATGCCCATCGACTCGAGCGCGCGGACGGTCTCCTGGCGCAGCTCGCTCGCCGCATCCATCGTCGTCATGGCGAAGTAGCCGCCTTCGTCGAGCGTCTCCGTCCCCTTGTCATCCTCGAAGAGGAAGTACTCGAGCTCCGGCCCGACGTTGAAGGTGTCGAAGCCGAGCGACGACATCCGCTCGAGCGCGCGGCGTAGCACGTAACGAGGATCTCCTTCGTAGGGCTTGCCGTCCGGCGTGACGATGTCGCAGATCATCCGCGCGACCTTCGTCTCACCCTCCTTCCACGGCATCAGCTGGAAGGTCTCGGGATCCGGAATGGCAACCATGTCCGACTCCTCGATCGCGTTGAAACCCGTGATCGACGAGCCGTCGAATCCCATTCCGTCGTCGAGCGCATCCTCGATCTCGCTCGGCGTCACCGCGAAGCTCTTGAGGTGCCCCTCGATGTCCGTGAACCAGAGGAGGACGAACTCGACGCCCTCCTCCTTGATGCGACGGAGCACACGCTTCCGTGACTCCTCGCTCGACGTCGCCCTGTTTCGTGTCTCGACCTGCGCCATGGAATCCTCCTTGAAAACGCAAAAAGCCCCAGGCGCAGACGACGCGCCCGAGGCCGCATTGCCTCGCTCACGGCCGGAGTCTATACCTTGGCGCCCCATGCGGCTTCTAGTCACCGGAGGCGCGGGCTTCATCGGCTCGCACTTCGTCAAGCGCCAGCTCGCGGCCGGCGAGGACGTCGTCGTGCTCGACAAGTTCACCTATGCAGGCAATCCGGCGAATCTCCCCGAAGGGATCGACTGCCGACGCGGCGACATCGCCTCCGGCGACGACGTCGAGCAGATCGGCCCTGTGGATGCGATCGTCAACTTCGCGGCGGAGACCCACGTCGACCGCTCCATCCTCGGACCGGAAGAGTTCGTCAACACGGACGTGCTGGGAACGCTCGTGTTGCTCCAGGCCGCAGAGAAGATGGGCGCGCGGTTCGTGCAGGTCTCGACCGACGAGGTGTACGGGGACGTCGAACCGGGATGGTCCTCGCGGGAGGACGACCCGCTGAGGCCTTCGAGCCCGTACAGCGCGTCCAAGGCCGGCGGCGACCTCCAGGTGCTCGCCGCGGTTCGAACGTACGGAGTCAACGCATCGGTGACGCGCGGCTCGAACACCTACGGCCCGAACCAGTACCCCGAGAAGATCCTGCCGCTGTTCGTGAGCAACGCGCTCGACGGGCTCCCCCTCCCCCTCTACGGCGACGGGAAGCAGGTGCGCGACTGGCTTCACGTGGAGGACCACTGCGCTGCCATCGACGTCGTCCTCCGTCAGGGGGAAGCCGGTGAGGTCTACAACGTGGGCGCCAACGACGAGCGCGAGAACGTGCAGCTGACCCAGCTCATCCTCGAGCACCTCGGGGCCGACCCGTCACTCGTCCGCCACGTCGAGGATCGCGCGGGACACGACCGCCGGTACTCGCTCGACACGACGAAGATCCGCGGGCTCGGCTGGGAACGTCGCCGCATCTGGGAGGAAGGAATCCGCTCGACGATCGACTGGTATCGCGACAACCGGGACTGGTGGGAGCCGATCAAGCGTTCCGGCGGATTCCAGGAGTTCTACGAGCGGCAGTATGCAGCTCGGTTGAGCGCCTAGCGGGCTAGCACTCCTCTTCCGCCTGCCCCCGCAGGCTGTCGATCGCCGACCGCTCCCCCTGGATCGACTCGGAGCGGTCGAGCAGGTCGAGCACGCCGTCGCAGCTTCCGAGCTGAAAGCGTGTGTACGCGAGGTTGAAGCTGGCGTAGGCCTCGTCGAGCGAGCGGGTTCCCTGCAGTTGCTGGACGGCTCGCTCGAGCAGCGGCAGGGCGCCCTCGTAGTCGCCGAGACGCATTCTGATGTAGCCGGCGTTGTTCAGCGCTGCACCGCTGACGCTGCTTCCCGGAGTCGGCGTCGTCGTCGAGGGCGCGGTCGTGGTCACGGTCGTGACTCTGCCCTCGCTCGTGACGGTCCGCTCCCTCGTCAAGATCGTCGTCTGGGCCTTGGGGTCACTGCCGCCGCTGGTGAGGAAATAGGCAAGAAAGGCGCCGGCGATGCCGCCCAGGACGAGGAGCGCCGCGAACACGGGCCATGCTGCACCGCGTCTCGGTCGCGGCGGCGCCGCTGCGAGGTCGAGATCGTCGCGGGGTCGGAGCGGGTACGGTCGCCTCTGTCGGCGGAGGTATGGGCCCAGCGGGCGACTGCGCCCTGGTCGAGCCGGCTGCCTCGGCCAGCGCGTCACGAAGCTCGGCGACGAAGGCGGCGGCGCGTCTCGTAGCGCTCCTCTGGAACCTTCGCGAGCGCTCTTCCAAAGACGGGATCCAGCTCATGCGGAAGGTCACTGTGCTCGCTGATCAAGGGAATCGGCGCGCTTATGTGCGCTGCAGCTTCCGCCGTCGGAGTCTCCGATTCGAACGGTCGTTCGCCGGTGAGAAGCTCCCACGCGACGACGGCGAGGGCATACCGATCGCTCGCCGGCACCGGCGCGATCACCCTGGGCCTGCTCGGGTGCCAGATATCCCGCCGTACCGAGGACGGTGCCGGTCAGGGTCAAGGAGTCCATGCCCGCAGCGCTCGCGATGCCGAAGTCGGCCACGTGCACACGTCCGTCGCTGTCGAGCATCAGGTTCGCCGGGCTTCACGTCACGATGCACGACCCCCTGTCCGTGCGCAGCATCGAGGGCGCGTGCGGCTTCCTCCAGCCAGCTGAAGACACGTCGCGGCGGCTGCGCGCCTTCGGTGCGCAGGACATCGTCGAGAGAGCCGCCGCCCAGGTACTCCATGACGATGTACGGGCGACCGTTGTGATCGCCGACGTCGTAGATCATCACCGTGTTGTGCTCGCCTGACAGACGCGCAGCCGCACGGGCCTCTCGGGTGAACCGTTCGCGGACTGCGTCCTCCTGCGCGTAGCGGTCGGCGAGGATCTTGACGGCGACTTCGCGCCCGAGCATCGAGTCCGTCGCGCGATAGATATCGCCCATGCCTCCACGCCCGATCCGGATGGGATCGCGATAGCGAGGCGGAAGAAGATCAGTCGTTACAGCCATGTCGTTGGTGAAACGGCTTTGCCACTGGTCAAGTCTCGCAAAACGAGGAGTGAGGGCTCTGTAAAAAGAAGCTGCTGCTCACAGGGCACTTTGGTAGCCTCGTTCGGTCCCGCGGCCCGCTCGATGCGTCGATCGCTCCTACTCGCCTCCGCCTTCCTGCTCGTCGCCACCGCGGCGGTGGGAGCACGCGGCGCCGCTCCGCTCCCGGCTTCCGCGACGTTCGTCGTCACCGGCCACGGTTGGGGACACGGCGTCGGTCTCAGCCAGTGGGGTGCGTACGGGTACGCACAGAAGGGATTCGATTACGCGCGGATCGTCCTCCACTACTTCCCGGGCACGCAGATCGGCGCAGCACCCGTGTCGAGAGTGCGAGTGCTGCTCACAAGTGGCGTGAAGACGCTGAGGATCGGCTCCGACGCAGGACTTCCGCGTGCGTGACGCGACGGGTGCGGTGCACGACGTGATTGCAGGCAGCTACACGCTCACACCTGCGCTGAAGCTGAAGGTCGACGACAACCCGACCGCACGTGCGCTTCCCGGCCCGTTGCTGTTCCAACCCGGCACAGCGCCACTCGCCCTGAAGAATCCCTATCGCGGCTCGATGCAGGTCGACGTGGTCAGCGGCAAGCTCCGAGCCGTCAACGTGGTCAGCGCTGGAGCAGTACCTCTACGGCGTCGTCCCCGCCGAGATGCCCTACACGTGGAGTGCCGAGGCGCTCAAGGCTCAGGCCGTCGTCGCGAGGTCCTACGCGCTGGCGACGCGACGCACAGGCGCGTTCGATCTCTATCCCGACACGCGAAGCCAGATGTATCTCGGTGTCGACCACGAGCGGCCCTCGACGAACGCGGCCGTGAACGCGACGGCGGGCAAGGTCGTGCTCTACAACGGCCAGGTCGCGAAGACGTACTTCTTCTCCACGTCGGGGGGCCGAACGGCGTCCGCCCAAGACGCCTGGGGGGAGTCGGTCCCCTACCTCGTGTCGGTGCCCGATCCCTACGACTCGATCTCGCCGCACCACGACTGGGGGCCGTTCACGTTCACCGGCGCGACACTCGCGAAGCGGCTCAAGATGCCGGGGCGCATCATGGATCTGCAACCGCAGCTCAACTCCTCCGGCAGGATCAAAGCCCTCGCGGTCGTCGGGACGAAGGGCACGGTCTCGATGCCTGGGAACGACCTGCGAAGGAAGCTCGGGCTCCGCTCGACGTGGTTCAGCGTCGGCGTGGTCTCCCTGAGCGGACCGCCGCAGGCCGTCCTCTACGGCCAGCGAGCGCGACTGAACGGCGTCGCACGTGGCCTCGGCACGCGCGGTCCTGCAGCAGTGGAGCGGAAGCGCTTGGCAAGCGCTCGGAGCGGTGACGCCGGACACGAGCGGCGCCGTCAGCGTCGTCGTGAGGCCGACGGCAACGACGCAGTACCGCCTCGCGAGCGGGAAGGTCGCCGCCCCGCCCGTCCGTGTTCCCGTGGCGTCGCTCGTACGGTTCTATCCAACTCGTACACCGGACGAGCTGCGTGGATACGCCCGCCCCGCGACGCTCGCCGGAGCGAGGGTGGCGATCCAGCGTCAAGAAGGGGCCGGCTGGGCGACGGTTGCCCGGGCGACCCTGGACACCGCCGGGAACTTCGTCGCCGGGCTCAGCCTCACGGGAGGCGTCTATCGCGCACGAGTCTCGTCGGGCCACGGCTTCGTTGCAGGCACGAGCCCCGTCCTCCAGGTCTCGACGCCGTGAAGACAGCGGCGGTCGCGTTGCTCGCGGCGTTGCTGGCGCCTGCCGCAATCGGGGCGACTTTCCGCACCGGCTTCCAACCGACGGACCCGCTGGTGCAGCGCCAGTACTACCTGGCGCAGGACCACGCCTTCGACGGGTTCGGGCCCGAGCTGCCGCCGGTCGCGCCCGTCAGAGTCGCGATCATCGACTCGGGAATCGACGGCGGCCATCCGGAGTTCCGCGGTCGCATCGCGGCGCAGCGCAGCTGGGTCGGCGGGAGCGCGCTCACGGACGAGCAGGGCCACGGAACCTTCGTTGCGGGCGTGATCGCAGCTTCGCTCAACAACAACGAGGGGATCGCCGGCATGGCCTTCCCCGCGCAGCTCATCATCGCGAAGATCGCGCGCTCGGATCAGACGATCGACGTGCGTGACGAAGCCGACGCGATTCGGTGGGCGGCAGACATGGGGGCCCGGGTGATCAATCTCTCGATCGGCGGGCTGCGCGACCCGTTCCACCCGCGCCGGGACACGTTCTCTCGGCTCGAGGCGAACGCGATCCAGTACGCGGTCCGGCGCGGTGCCGTCCTCGTTGCAGCAGTCGGCAACGCCGACGAGGCGCCGCAGGCGCCGTGGGGATACGCCAGCTACCCGGCCGCGTTGCCACACGTGATCGGCGTCAGCGCGCTGACGCCGGTGGGGAACGTGCCGGCGTTCTCCAATCGCGACCGCATCTACAACGACATCTCTGCGCCGGGACAGGAGATCTACTCGACGCTCCCGCGCGCGCTGACGTCATTCCGCCCGCTCTGCCAGAACCAGGGCTATTCGGATTGCGGGCCCGACGAGTTCCGCCACGCCGCCGGCACATCGTTCGCGGCGCCGCAGGTCACGGCCGCAGCGGCCGTTCTCTTCGCGCTGAGGCCGACGCTCCAACCCGACCAGGTGATCAACCTTCTCGAGCGCTCGGCGACCGACGTGAACGCGTCCAACGGCTGCAAGCAGTGCCCGCTCCAAAGAGACACGTACAGCGGGTGGGGCAGGCTCGACCTGGCAAAGGCGATCGCGTCGCTCGAAGGCGTCCTACCACCTCCAGACCGACTCGAGCCGAACGACAATGCCGGCAAGAACGCGGTAAGGCTCTCGCGAAAAGTCACCTCGGTGAGGGCGACCCTCGACTTCTGGGACGACCAGCTCGACGTCTACCGGATGTACCTGCGCAAGGGCCAGCGCGTCCGTCTCGCGCTGCACGGGCCGGCAGGCGCGAACTCGAACCTGCTCCTCTGGCGCCCGGGGACGAAGCGCGTGGACGACCTGCGGACGCAACACCTGCGCGTCGCGCAGGCGATCGGCCCAGGCGTCTCGCACCGGGTCGGCTACCGCGCAAGGTCGGCCGGCTGGTACTACGTCGAGGTCAAGCTGGCCACGCGAGGCGTCGGTACCTACGAGCTGGACATCACGCGCAGCTAGCTCGAGCAGTCAAAGAGCCAGGAGCTCTTCCGGCGGGACGTCGCGGAGGATCCGCGCCGGGTTGCCGACGACAACCACACGGGGCGGCACGTCCTCGACGACTACCGCGCCGGCGCCGACGAACGCCTCTTCGCCGATCTCGACGCCGGGGCACAGGACCGCGCCGCCTCCGATGCGCGCGCCACGCCGGATCGTCGGCCCCTTGCGGAGCGCATGTCGCTTCTCGGTCCGGCCCATGAAGTTGTCGTTCGTCGTGATCACGCACGGAGCGATGAAGACGTCGTCCTCGAGCGTCGAGTACGCCGTGACGTAGGCCATCGCCTGGACCTTCGTGTTTGCCCCGATGCTCGTGTCGTTCTCGACGAGCGCGCCTCTACCGATGACGACGTCCTCGCCGATCTGGCAGCGCTCGCGCACGCACGCCTGGTCGCCCAGGATCACACCCGCGCCGATGCGAGTCCCGGCAAAGACGATCGCCCCGTTCGAGACGATCGTTCCTGCTCCGAGCTCGAGCGGCGGCAGCTCTTCCTGCCTGGCCGTGGAGCGCGGCGACAACGTCGGCTGCTTGCCCACGACGGCGCCGTCCAGAATCTTGCAGCCCTCTCCGATCACCGTCCCGTCATGCACGACGGCGGTCGGAGCAATGTCGGCCGTCACGCGAGGACGGTCTCGAGCGACGCTTGCAGCTGCTCGAGCGCGCGGACGACGAGCAGGCCGTCCCGGGCGGCCCGCCTGGCGTCACCCTCGCCGGCGACGAAGCTCATGAACTGCTCGCACTCGAGCCGAAGCGGCTCGGTGGTCGGCACCTTCGGGCTGTAGATGTCACCCGTGCGGGTCTTCCATTCGCCGTAGCTCGTGGCGGGCTCCTCGGGCGCCTTGTCGTAGACGGTCACCTTTCGCTCGGGCTCCATGTCGTCGAACACGGCCATCTTGTCGCGCCCGACAACGGTGATCCGTCGGATCTTGTGCGGGTCGAGCCACGACAGGTGGAGATGGGCGATCTTCCCGGACGGGAAGCGCAGGTAGCAGAAGACGATGTCCTCGACTCTGGGGTTGAGGAACGCATGTCCGTGCGCCCAGACCTCGCTCGGCTCCTCCTCCATCAGGAAGAGGAGAACCGAGAGGTCGTGTACGCCGAGCGACCACAGCGCGTTCTCGTGCGTCCGGATCGTCCCGAGGTTCTGTCGGTTGCCGTAGATGCAGAGCACGTCCCCGAGGTCACCCGAGTCGACGATGGCCTTCAGCATGCGAACGGCCGGGTGGTACAGCAGCAGATGCCCCGGCATGAGTACGCGATCGCGTTCCTCCGCGATCTCGCACAACTCCTCCATCTCGCCGCCCCGCATCGCCGGTGGCTTTTCGACGAACACGTGCTTGTTCGCCTCGAGCGCGCGCCGCGCGAGCTCGTAGTGCGTCGGGACCGGCGTGGCGATCACAACAGCGTCCACGTCGTCGTCCGCAAGGACATCCTCGAAGCTGGACGTGATGCGCGCCGCCGGATGCCTTGGAGCAGCGGCCGCAGTCTCGTGCTCGTCGATGTCGCAGAGCCAGGCGACGTCGGCGAGCTCGCCGAAGTTTCGCAAGAGCTTCTTCCCCCACTCGCCGAGCCCGACCTGGCCGATGCGGACGGAATGCGGAGGTGTCACAACTTCCACACTTTCTCGTGCCCGGAACCGTTCCTCCCCGTCGCGTTTCGCAGGTCGACGATGACCTCGGCGCGCTCGATCAGATCGTCGTAGTCGATCGAGCTGTGCGCCGTCACGATCACAACGCAGTCGTAGTTCTCGGGCTCGTACGCCGCCGACTCCATCCCCTCGAAGCTCGTCACATGCGGGTCGTGGTAGTGGACGTCCGATCCCGCCTTGTGCAGGAGCTGAATGAGCTTTTCCGCCGGAGATTCGCGGACGTCGTCGATATCGGCCTTGTATGAAACGCCGAGCACGAGGAGGCGCGAGCCCTTCAGCGACTTCTGAGAGCCGTGGTTCAGCGCCTGCGAGATCAGCGAGCGGCAGAAGTACGGCATGTTCGCGTTGACCTTCCCAGCGAGCTCGATGAACTCGGTGTAGAAGTCGTACTCGCGCGCCTTCCACGTCAGGTAGAAGGGGTCGATCGGAATGCAGTGACCGCCGAGGCCCGGGCCGGGCTTGAAGCTCATGAAGCCGAAGGGCTTCGTCTCTGCCGCCTCGACGACCTCCCAGACGTCCATGTCCATCCGCTCGCAGAGCTGCGCCAGCTCGTTGACGAGGGCGATGTTGACGGCCCGGAAGATGTTCTCCAGGAGCTTCGTCATCTCGGCAGCGTCCGGTGACGAGAGCGGCACGACGGCATTCACGGCGCTTCGATAGAGCTCGGTCGCGCGCTCGGTGCAAGCGGGAGTGAGGCCGCCGACGAGCTTCGGCGTGTTCCTGGTCGTCCAATCGCTGCGACCGGGATCAACCCGCTCCGGCGAGAAC
Source organism: uncultured Actinomycetes bacterium (assembly GCA_963759365.1). Classification (GTDB taxonomy): domain Bacteria; phylum Actinomycetota; class Thermoleophilia; order Gaiellales; family Gaiellaceae; genus 3-1-20CM-4-69-9. The sequence goes on along the minus strand of CAVWYX010000002.1, from coordinate 81,792 downwards.
GCCAGGTGGAAGTCCTCGCCCGCCTTCAGGCCGCTGCTCTCGAGGATCGGCTGGACGACCTCTCGCGTCGTACCGGGATAGGTAGTCGACTCGAGGACGACCACTTGGCCCTTTCGGAGGCGCGGCGCAATCTGCTCGACGGCGCTCTTGACGATCGAGAGATCCGGCTCCCGCTGGCTCGACAGCGGTGTCGGCAGCGCGATGAGGATCGCGTCCGCTTCCTCGAGTACGTCGTAGTCCGAGCTGGCGGCGACGGATCCACTCTCGACGAGCTTCTTCAGGACGTCCGAGGCGACGTCCCCGATGTGACTCTCGCCGCGATTGATCCCGTCGACGACCTCCTCGCTGACGTCGACGAGCACCACGGTCTTACCCGCATCCGCGAAGACCTGGGCCAAGGGCATGCCGACGTAGCCGGCACCGACGATTGCAACGTCCCGTTGCATGCTGCGGAAGGCTACTCGGCGCGCTTGAGTCCGGCTCGACCTACGGCCGAGCCATGATGACTCCAGCGCGATGCGCTAGCGGAAAGCCGTTGTGGCCTCGCGCGCTACCGGAAAGCCGTTGCGGCCGCGACGGGCAAAGCCCGCCGCGGCGGCGGCTGGGATTCCGCATCTGGGGCTAAACTTGGCTGCCGCTCGGGCCGTTAGCTCAGCTGGTAGAGCAGGGGACTCTTAATCCCAAGGTCGAAGGTTCGAATCCTTCACGGCCCACTCGATCAGCAGACACTTCGGGCGGACGACACGTACGAAGCCGAAGGTCCGCGTACCAGGCGAGTACCGAGGGTCCCGGAGCCCACCCCGGCTTCAAGGGGAAGGGAGGGCCTCCTCTGCGAAGGCCCTCCGGCTAGTTCCCTAGACGGTTCGTCGGCCCGAGAGCATTGCCACCACCGCGACGATCAGCGCGATGATGAGCACCAACCAGAGGAATTTGCTCAGGGCGACGCCGCCCGCGATAGCGAGGATGACCAGCGCGAGGACGAGTATCCAGAGCAATGCCATCAGCGACTCCTTTCATCGGGCGCTCGGATTCGCGAGCGCTGTTCACCAACGAGCGAATGCGGAAAACGGTTACGCACGGAGAAACGGCCAAGCAATCCGACCAATCCCGCTAGGAGAACACCGCCCGGCTCCCTAGAGTGCGAGCGCTATGCCGCTCGCAGGCGGGGTTTCAGCGCTGGGCGTCCCACTCATTCGGAGCGGGTTTATTGCGTCTTCCTAGTGGTTATCAGAGCGTCGGCTGCGCGGCACACTCGGGGTCTCGGTAGGTCGAGGGGTGCGGCCATTCTCGCGCCCCTGGGTGCCGCGTCAGCCCTTCCCTATCCTGCGCCGCAGAGATCAGTTCAACCTTCAGAGCTTCTCGCCGGCGATGCCGTCCTTCTCGCTCCGGGTCTGAAAGTGGAGAGGCCCGCGGGGCTCGGGGGAGAGTTGTTCCGCAGGCCTCCCCTTCTCGAGCCGCGCCAGGGTAAATAGAACGGCTCGAGCCCATCCTGGAGGAGAACAAGTCGCGTTTCAATTCTCCGAATCCGGGGGGCTCGAAGGTTGGCTTAGCTGTGCCCTAGATCTTCGGTGTCGGGGATTAGCAGTCCGACAGGAAAGGCCCCCCCTTTCCGCCGGCAGGGATTAGTCCGTAGCAACCTTCAGAGCTTCTCGCAGGCGATGCCGTCCTTGTCGCGATCGAGCCCACGGTCGAACCTGATCGCAGTCCGATACAGGAGGTTGCTGCGTCTGAACGTCAGTACGGGCTCGCCACTCGCTCGAAGCGCCCCTGACCGAAAGAAGGGGGTTCGGGTGCGGTCCGCGGTAGATCACTCGACCGGGGGACATTGTCGGCGACGGCAGGGGCTACGGTCCGCGGCCGTCCTACGGCTGCCACATCAGAGAGGGCTACCACATGACAACCGAAATCACTGTCTCCGACGAGACAGCACACATGATCTGCGCAGGAGACATCATCGAGAACCCGGTCACCGGCGAGCGCCTCGTCTTCCGCCAGACGTCCCGCGAGACCGGCGGTGAGGCGGTCGTGTTCGAGACGTTCGTCCAGCCGAACGGCTTCGTGGCCGCCGCGCACGTCCACCCGAGCCAGGAGGAGCGCTTCGAGGTCCTGCGCGGCTCCGTCGGCTTCAAGATCGGACGCAAGAAGATCGCGGCCGGCCCCGGCCACCGGCTCACGGTGCCGGCAGGGACGCCGCACAGGTTCTGGAACGCCGGTGACGAGGAGGCGCACTTCGTCTGCGAGGTGCGGCCGGCGTTGCAGTTCGAGTCGTTGATCGCCACGATGTTCGGCCTCGCCGCCGACGGCAAGACGAACCGCAAGGGGATGCCGAACCCGCTGCGCCTCGCGGTGATCGCGAACGCGCATTTCGACACGGTGCGCCTCCCCTTCCCGCCGGCGATCCTGCAACGGATCGCGTTGGCGGCCGGCGCGCCGCTCGGGCAGCTGCTCGGTTACGGAGCCACATACGTCGCCGCCGGCGAGCCCGCCGCGGCAGCGGCGTAGGAGGCGGCATCCGACGCAGGCTCGCTTTCGGGGCGCTGTTCACCGCCTTGCTCGTTCTCGCGCTGCTCGGCTTCGTGCTGCGGATGGGCCGCAGCCTCGTTTCGGCCTGAATCCCTCGACTTCAGCAAAGGAGAGTTCGATGAACGATCTGGTAACCACACCCCTTCCGGCCTCGTGGCTCGCTTCGCGACTCGGCGTCGACCGCGGCGAGCTCGAGCGCCTGCGCGAACGTGGCGAGCTCCTCGCCGCGCGCTCCGAGGACGGGGAGTGGGCGTACCCGGCTTGGCAGTTCGGTCCCGGCGGGAAGGTGCCGTCCGGCGTCCGCGAGGCGGTCGCGGCCGCCCGGGCGGCGGGTCTGTCCGAACATGGTTTGCTCAGCCTGTTGCGGCGGCGCGTCGGCCTCGTCGGCGGCGGCCGCTTCTTCGACCTGCTCTACGAAGGCCGCGCCGACACCGTCGTCGCTGCCATCCGCACCGCCGCCTCCACTTGATGTCCGGGGGCGGCGCTGGCACAGATCCCGTGGGCTCGAAAACGAGGTCACCCTCATCAGGGCCTCTCGAGGTGGTCGTACGCACCGGCGACGAGACAGCAACTGTTCGCGTTCCGTCGCAAGACGACCGCATGGAAACACCAAGGGTGCGCTACTCCTCGGACTGACGGGCCCGATGCCTCGCCCGTCATCGACGAATCGTTTCGAGCGCAGAGGGAACGAAAATGCGGAACCCACCATTTGGGAGGATCAAGATGCCGGAGAAGCCGATCCTTTTCGTTTGCCACGGAGACGACGGCGGACCACGCTTCCACCCCTGCCGGCGCGTTCAAGAAGCGCTCCGAGACGCAGGAATCGACTATGAGAAAGTCATAGCCGGACACGGGAGCCCGTGGCCGTTCCTGCGCAGAGGCTCCCGCGATCAGCTATCCGAGGCGACCGGGACAAGAAAGCTCCCGACGCTCAAACTCCCCGACGGCAGAATCATCAGCCACTCCCGGGCGATCCTGGCCTGGGTGCACGAGCAGTCGGAGGACACCAACGCGACAAAGCAAGTCGCGTGAGCGCACTCCGCCGGAAGATCCGCCCGCTTCGCGGGCATGATGATCTTCCGGCGTTCGCGCTTCGATCCGAGCCGCAGCGGCCGACGGCGGCTAAGCCGCCATCGGCGGCGATTGGATGCTCAGTGCCTCGGGATGGCGATTAGGAGGAAGACGACGAAGATGGCGGCCCAGACGACGAGGGCGCCCAAACCCCACAGCCAGTTGCGCGACTGCATTGCGTCATTGTCGCAGGCCACGACGCCGGGCATCATCCGGGCCATAAAGGACGGATCTCTTGGGCAGTTCAGACATGCGCGAGAACGCGCTCGAGGGGCCGAGGCACGCGGTCGAGATCGAGTGCATCCACGAGCAAGCGGGCGTATCTGATCTTTCGGCTCCCGCCGCTTCCCAGCCAACGGCGGAGTTGCTCCTGCATGGGCCGACCCTGCCAGGCAGCTTGTTTCTGCAGCGTCCGGAACGAGCGAAGGTCACCCTCGGCATCGGCGATCTGTTCCACCGTCTCGATGCCGAGAGCACGGATCAGCTCGTCCTCCAGGTCTTCGACGCACACGTAGAAACCGCGCGATTCCATCTCGGCGCGGGTCAAATTGGAGCCGAAGCCGCCGCGCTCGAGGCCGCGCCGGAACTCGCTTTCCTCTCCCACGTCGCAGAGGCCTGCTACTCGAATGTCGAGCCCCCGCGGGCCGTAGCGGTCCAGGAAGCGCCCGATCGCCTGCGCACCTCCGATCGCCACGACGGAAACGCCCTCCGCGCCTAGATCCCGACCGCGGCGCGCGGCGAGAGCTTCGAGCGCGCGCTGGTCACTGATCCCTTCCACGAGCAAAACGGCATGCGCGGCATCTGCCACTTCGTATCCCTGGGCTCTCCTCCACGCCGCTATTTCACCTGTACCGCGTCTTCCCAGGCGAAATTTGCAGGAGTAAGGTCCGTCACCTCGCGGCAACCGAGGGTTAACAGTGGCGACTCAAGACATCGAGCGACAGGACTTCGAGCAGGCCGATCGGCTGTATGCCGACGAGCTCGTGCGCCTCAGGCTGCTCCTCGAGGCCTCCTCGACGCTGCTCGGCTCACTCAGCGTCGAGGCGATGCTGCCGGCGATCCTCGACCTCTCTCGTCGCACGCTGGCTGCCGACGCTTACGCGATGTGGCAGCACGACGAGCCCCGAGACGCCTGGAGCATCGCGATCCATTCGGGTCTCTCCGACACGTACGTCGCGAGCGCCGAACGTGCCGTGCAAGGCCGCCCGACCACCTTCTCGTTGAAGAGCCGATGGTCGCCGAAGACATCGCGGAGACCGATTGGCTCACGCCGGCGCTCCGCGCAGGCCCACGCGGCCGAGGGCAATCGCTCCATGCTCGCCGTCAGCGCTGTGTTACGGCGAACGCGTTCTCGGCACGCTCGCCTTCTACTACCGCGAGCCTCACGTGTTCACCGTCAGCGAGAAGAGCGCCGCCTCGCTGCTCGCGAACCTCGCAGCCGCCGCGATCGGGGCGGCCGAGCTCTACCAGAAGCAACAACGACTCGCCGAGGACCAGCGCTTCATCGCCGAGGCCAGCGAGCTGCTCGGGTCGTCGCTGGAGTTCGAGACGACGCTCACCAATCTCGCGCGCCTGGCGATTCCTCGGTTTGCCGACTGGTGCTCCATTGACATGGCTGAGCCCGATGGATCGATCCGGCGCCTCGCGGTCGCTCACGTCGACATGGACAAGACTCGGTCTGCCAACGAGCTCGCCGAGAAGTACCCGCCCGACCCGAGCGGAGCGTACGGAGTCCCAAACGTCATCCGCACCGGCAAGTCGGAGCTCTTCGCCGAGATTCCCGAGGCAGCTCTTGCGCGGGGCGACCCGCGACACGCCCGAGCTGTACGGCCTTCTGCGCGAGCTCGGTCTCAAGTCGTCGATGTGCGTGCCGCTGATCGCGAGGAACCGGATCTTCGGGGCGATCACGTTCGTGTCGGGCGCGAGCGGGCGCCGGTACGGCAAGGACGATCTCGCAACTGCGGAGGACCTCGCGCGCCGCGCGGCGATGGCCGTCGACAACGCGCTTCTCTTCCGCGAAGCCCAGTCGGCGCGGACCTCCGCCCAGGAGTCGCTCGCGGTCGTCGATGCGGTCTTCGCCGCCGCGCCGATCGCGCTCGCGTTCATGGATGCGAACTTCCGGTACGTGCGCGTGAACGAGGCCCTCGCGACCATCAACGGTCTCCCCGCGGAGGAGCATTACGGCCTTACCCTCCGCGACGTGGTCGGCGACGAGCTGGCCGATCAGATCGAGCCGCTGTACCGTCGCGTTCTCGAGACGGGCGAGCCGATTCTCGACATGCAGATCGAGGGCCGGACGGCTGCTGCGCCGGACGAGACGCGCTACTGGCTGGTCAGCTATTACCCCGTCAGAAAAGTCGCCGACGAGATCATCGGAATCGGCGTCATCATCGTCGACGTCACGGAGCGCGAGCGCGCCCGTAACGCTGCAGAGGCCGTAAGCGCCCGGCTCGAGATGCTGGCGGAGACCGGCGAGCGACTGGCATCGACACTCGACTACGAGACGACCCTCGCAAATCTCGCGTCGGTCCTCCTACCCGGATTCGCGGATTGGTACGCGGTCGACGTCGATCGACGGCGACGGAACGCTCCGCCGACTGGCCATTGTCCACAAGGACCCTGCCAAGTCCGAGTGGATCGAGAAGCATCGGCTCCACACGGCGTTTCCCGATGAGCCAGAAGGCGCAGGCCGCGCGGTCCGAACGGGCGAAGCACTGCTCTACCGCACGGTGACGGACGAACTGCTCGCGAGATCAACGAGATCACCGGAGCGTCACAAGGCCCTGCGCGAGCTCGGGATGGAATCTGCTCTGGTCGTCCCGCTGACTGCCGGAGGCCGAACGTTCGGCGCACTCACGCTGGTCTCGGCGAATCCGGAGCGGCTCTACGACGAGAACGACCTCGACTTCGCGAACCAGCTCGCGCGGCGCGCAGCCGTTGCCGTCGACAACGCGCGGCTCTACCGCGCCTCGGAGGAGCGTGCTCATTCGGCGCTCGTCGTCGAGCACGTCGCGGACGGCGTCTGTCTCGTGGACGCCGACGGCGTGATCAGACTCTGGAATCCGGCCGCGGAGCGGATCACCGGACTGCCGGCGGTCGACGCGGTAGGACAGCACGCGGAAGAGGTCTTCGACTCCTGGCGTGCGATCGAGGCGCTCTCACGGAATCCGCACGTGCCCGCTACGACTCAGGCGGTCGAGATCGACGGGCGCGAGCTCTGGCTCTCGATCACCGGCGTCGGCTTCGAGGGAGGAAGCGTCTACGCGTTTCGGGACCTCACAGCCGAACGGGCCGTCGAGCGGCTGAAGACGGACTTCGTCTCCACCGTTTCCCACGAGCTCCGCACGCCGCTCGCGGCGATCTACGGCGCCGCCCTGACGCTCCGGCGCCAGGACGTCCGGCTGAGCGAGCCGCAACGCGAGGGCCTGCTCGAGGTGGTGGCCAGTGAGTCGGACCGGCTCGCGAGAATCGTCAACGACATCCTCTGGGCGAGCCGGCTGGAGTCGGGCGGCATGCAGACGCTGGTGGAACCTTGTGACGGCGTCGAGCTCGTCCGCACCGTCGTCGACGCCGCTCGCACGCACGTTCCGCCCGGTATCCGGCTGGAAGTTCACGCACCCGCCGACGCGCCCCCGATCGCGGCGGACCCGGGCAAGACCAGCCAGGTCTTTGCCAACCTGGTCGACAACGCCGTCAAGTACTCGCCCGACGGCGGCACAGTCACGGTGGACATCAGCGTCGTGGGTCAGCACCTTCGCTTCGCCGTCCAAGACGAGGGCCTCGGCGTCCCTCGGTCCGAGCACATGAGGATCTTCGAGAAGTTCTATCGCCTCGACCCGGACCTCACCCGTGGGGTCGGCGGCACCGGCCTCGGCCTGTACATCAGCCGTGAGCTCCTCGAGCGGATGGGTGGCCGGATCTGGGTCGAGTCGAGCGGGTCGGGCGGCTCGACGTTCGTCGTCGAGCTGCCGCTGGCCCCGTCCGAAAACGCGCCCTAGAAAAGAGGGCGACGCCGTGAAAGAGTGCGGCTGTGGGTGGGCGAGCTGTTCTGTGGTCGGAGCCCCCTGACCACCCCGCGGACGATCGGCCGGAGACGGAAGCCCATCGCTCGCTGGACGAAGCCGTCGAGCAGCGTCGCCTCCGCCGCTGGCTCAAGGGCATGTTCGGCGGCGAGCGGGATGCCAGGAAGACCGATCCCGACGCCGACCGGGATCGCTAGCGACAAGCGCAACGAGACGGCTCGAAGGCCGTCTCGCCGCAGATTCCCTCGTCGCAGCTTCTAGTAGCGAGGCTCCGGCGGGGGACCCTCGTCGACGTACGTGCGGCGGCGAGTCCAGTACCCCTGGCCTGCCCACGACTGCCAGAAGAGCAGTGACAGCAGGATGCTCGCAAGCCCGACCGCCATCAGGATCCAGCCCACCGCATCCACATTGATCGAGCTCGAGGACGCATTCACGGCAAACGTCAGGATCGCGCCGACGGCGATGAGGAAGATTCCAACTCCGAGTCCCATTCACCCCTCCTTCGGTTTGGCCTCCGATCCCCGGCTCGGCGGCTGACGAAACCGCCGCACCCCGGCTTCCGGGTCAAGTAGGCTCGCACCGTCCGTGCGCAGGGGCTCGCTCGTTCAGCTCATCTTGTTCGCGCTCGTCGCGTCGGCGGCCGGGGTGGCGCTGGCGCTCGTCCCGGATTGGCTTCCGAAGCCCGCGTCAGACGAGGCGGGCCGCATCGACTTCGTCTTCTGGTTCGTGACGGGGATCTGCGTCTTCATCTTCGCGATCGTCGCGTCGGTGCTCGTGTACGCGGTCCTCAAGTTCAGGGCCAAGCCCGACGACGACTCCGACGGTCCGCCGATCCACGGACACACCGGGCTCGAGATCGTGTGGACGGCCGTCCCGGCGATCCTCGTGACGGCGATCGCAATCGTGAGCGCGATCGTGCTGGCGAAGGACGATGCCGAGGGCGCCAACCCACTCCGCGTCGACGTCACGGCGCAGCAGTTCTTCTGGAGCTACAGCTATCCGGGGTTCGACAACAAGCAGTCGGCGGTTCTGCGGCTACCAGTCGATCGTTCGGTCGTCCTCAGGATGACTTCGAAGGACGTCATCCACTCATTCTGGGTGCCCGAGTTCAGACAGAAACAGGACCTCGTGCCCGGCATCCACCCGACCCTCCACATCACGCCGAACAAGCTCGGTACGTATCCGGTCATCTGCACGGAGCTGTGCGGGCTCGGTCACGCCTTGATGCGCTCACGCGTCGTCGTGATGGAGCCTGAGGCCTTCGACAGGTGGGCGAGGCAGAAGTGACCTCGGTCGTCGAGCACTACGAGGCGCCTGAGGTCCACCACGGCCCGCCGCCGCCGCCCGGTGGTTTGAGACGCCTCTTCTATCCAGGGTTCGTCCGCGCGGCCTGGATGACACCGCTCTTCTTCGGGATCGGCTGCGGGATCGTCGTGCTCTGCCGCTGGTGGGGCGGCTGGCATCCCGTTCTGGTTCGGCGAGATCATCGTCCTCGTCGGCGCGCTGATCGCCGCGCCGATCGGCTTTCTGGCCGGCATCGGCGCCTTCGACTACTGGGTGCGGTACGCCATCGGGGAGCCGACGAAACCCGAGGATCACTCGGGCCACGGCGCGTACAGCTGGAAGGACTACTTCCGGGTCAACACCGATCACAAGGTGATCGGCATGCAGTACCTCGCGACGACGATCTTCTTCTTCCTCGCGGGCGGCCTGCTCGCGATGCTCGTTCGCGCCGAGCTCGCCAAGCCCGGCATGCAGTTCTTCGACAACCAGACGTACAACGGCCTCTTCTCGGTCCACGCGTCGCTGATGATCTTCCTCTTCGTGATCCCGGCGTTCGCCGGGCTCGCGAACTTCGTCGTCCCGCTCATGCTGGGCGCGCCGGACATGGCGTTCCCGCGGCTGAACGCCCTCTCCTTCTGGCTGCTGCCGATCGCCGGGATCATGATGCTCTCGAGCTTCCTCGTCCCGGGCGGGGCGTTCGCGGCCGGCTGGACGGGCTACGCGACGCTCTCGGTGCACCAGCCCATGGGGACGATCTTCTTCAACATGGGCGTTCAGTGGGCGGGCGCGAGCTCGATCATGACCGCCCTCAACTTCCTCGTCACGATCATCACGATGCGGGCGCCTGGGATGACGTTCTGGCGCATGCCGCTGCTCGTGTGGGCGAACTTCACGACGTCGCTGCTCGTCGTGATCGCGACGCCGTTCATCGCCGGCTCGCAGTTCTTCGTCATGTTCGACCGCGTGCTGCACACGGACTTCTTCGAGCCGGCGGGCGGCGGCTACACCCTGGGCTACCAGCACATCTTCTGGTTCTACTCGCACCCGGCGGTCTACATCATGATGCTGCCCGGCTTCGGGATCGCCTCGGAGGTCATCTCGGCGCTCTCGCGCAAACCGATCTTCGGCTACCGGCTGATGGCCTTATCGCTCCTGGCGATTCTCGTCCTCGGCTTCTCCGTCTGGGCGCACCACATGTTCGTCTCCGGCATGGCGCCGTGGCTGCGCGTGCCGATGATGGTGACGACCCTCCTGATCGCCATTCCAACCGGGATCAAGGTCTTCTCCTGGTTAGCGACGATCTGGGAAGGGAAGATCAACTTCTCCACGCCCATGCTCTGGGCGCTCGGCTTCGTATCGATGTTCGTGATCGGCGGCCTCTCCGGGATCTACCTGGGCGCCGTGCCGATCGACATCCATGCGAGCGACACGTATTTCGTCGTCGCGCACATCCACTACGTGCTGTTCGGCGGCTCGCTGTTCACGATCTTCGCCGGGATCTACTACTGGTTCCCGAAGATGACGGGACGCCAGTACGACGAGCGTCTCGGCAAGCTGCACTTCTGGCTGACGTTCATCGGCTTCAACCTGACGTTCTTCCCCATGCACCTGATCGGGACCCAGGGGATGCCTCGACGTGTTTCCGACTACGACCCGATGTTCGCGAACTGGAACATGTTCATCTCCATCGCGTCCTTTGCCCTGGGCGCCTCCACGATCGTCTTCCTCTACAACATGGTCATCAGCCTGCGGCGCGGGAAGCCCGCGGCCGCGAACCCGTGGCGGGCGCTCACGCTCGAGTGGCAAGTGTCCTCGCCGCCGCCGGTCTTCAACTTCGACGAGATTCCGCAGGTCGTCGGCAGTCCGTACGAGTACGGCGTGCCCGGCGCGCGCCACGCCGTCCTGAACGGCGACCGAGCCGCGGCGGCAGCCGAGGAGGAGGTCCCGACGCGCTGATGCATCTGCTCGTCGTCGCCAACGAGACCGTCACCGGGCGCAAGCTGATCGAGGCCGTCGAGCAGCGCAAGGGCGACGGCGACCTGCGAGTGACCGTGATCGCCCCCGTGAACCAGCCGCAGCGCGGCTACGTCGTCTACGAGGACACGCGCCGTGCCGCCGCCGGGCGACGGCTCGACCGCACCCTCGGAATGCTTCGAGACGAAGGGATTCCCGCCCACGGGCTCGTCGTGGAGACAGACCCGGTGACCGCAGTTCGCGACGCCCTGGCGCAACTCGAGCCGCCCGTCGACGAGATCATCGTCGCGACCCATCCCCAGCAGAAGTCCGGCTGGCTCCGCAAGAACGTCGTCGACCGGATCCGCGACTCGGCCGGAGACGTTCCGGTGGAGCACGTCGTCGTCGACATGGCCGGCGAGAGCGGCGACGCGAAAGTCCTCGTGATCGCGAACGAGACGGTAATCGGCGAGCCCTTGCTGGAGCGGATCCGCGAGCGGGCCGCGCGTGGGAAGGCCTCGTTCCTGATCATCTCGCCGCAAAGCGATCCGACACAGGCGGAGCATCCCGAAGCCGAGCGCCGCCTGCGACAGGCACTCGCGACCCTGCGCGGAGAGGGGATCGACGCCCACGGCCAGGTCGCGCATCCGGATCCGTTCTCGGCCGCGCTCGACGCGATCCGCGAGGAGCGGGTCGACGAGATCATCGTCTCGACATTCGCGCCGGAGCGTTCGCCGTGGCTTCGGCGCAACCTCGTCCAGCGGCTGCACAACGAGACGAAGCTGCCGGTCGAGCACGTGGTCGTCCAGCCGCAAGAGCTGGAGGAGGCCGCCCGGACCTGATGGCCGCGCACGCCGAAGCCCATCACGGGCCGCCGATCGCGAATCAAAGCTCGCGCGTGAGCGCGTCGGTGCTCGGCATGCTCCTCTTCATCGCCTCCGAGGTGATGCTGTTCGGCTCCTTCTTCACGGCGTACTTCTTCGTCCGCGTCGTGAACGGGATTCCGTGGCCACAGCCTCCCTTCGAGCTGCCGGTCTTCGTGGCCGGCGTCAACACGGCCATCCTCGTCACCTCGAGCTTCACGATGCACTGGTCTCTGCAGTCGATCAAGCGCGGCCACCGCACCGGTTTGCAGGCCGGGTTGCTGCTTACGTTCCTGATGGGACTGGTCTTCCTGCTGACCCAGGCTCGCGAGTACTCACGTGTCGGCTTCGCCCCTCACAACGGCGCCTTCGGGACGATCTTCTTCTGTCTAACGGGCCTCCACGGCGCCCATGTCTTCGTCGGGCTCTCGATCCTCCTGTTCATGACGATCAGGGCGTTCCGCGGCCACTTCTCGCCCGAGCAGCACCACGGCGTCGAGATCGGCGGGATCTACTGGCACTTCGTCGACGTAATGTGGATTGTCGTCTACTCCACCGTCTACCTCATCTAAGAGGTCGCCGTGATCAACCCGCTCCGAAGCGAAGCCGAGGCCTTCAGATTCCTGATCGCGTCCATCGCCTACTTCGGAGCGATCGTGATCGCCGCGGTCGCCGGCGGGAAGTGGGTGGGTCTCGGGGTCTTCGTCGTCCTCAGCGCGATCGCCGTCGGTTGGTGGCTGCACGCCCGCCGAGACGAGCGCCCGCCGCAAACCGCGCCGCGCCCGCACGCAGAAGGCGAGCGCCGGATCCTCGTGGTCGCGAACGAGACCGTCGGTGGGCACACGTTGCGGTCGATGATCCTCGAGAAGAGCCTCGACGTCCGCGAGGAAGTGCTGGTGGTGACACCGGCGTTGAACTCGCCGCTGAAGCACTGGGTCTCCGACGAGGACGACGCGCGCGCCGCGGCACAGGAGCGCCTCGAGGAGAGCCTCGCGAAGCTGGCGGATGCCGGCGTCGAGGCCCGCGGCGAGGTCGGTGACGGCGATCCCCTGCAGGCAATGGAGGACGCGCTCCGAACCTTCGGCGCGGACGAGATCATCATCTCGACCCACCCGGAGGGCCGTTCCCACTGGCTCGAACGCGGCGTCGTCGAGAAGGCGCGCGAGCGTTTCGCCGTCCCGATCACGCATGTCGTGGTAGACCTCGAACGCGAGGAAGAGCTTCAAAGTCCGGCTCCGGCTTCGCCGGAGCGTATCGAGGACTTCACCGAGCTCGGGCGGGGTCGCCTGCCCGGCCTAATCGGGATCGAAGTCGACTCAATCGACGAAGGTGCCGTGCAGATGCATCTGCCCCTCCGACCCGAGCTGCTGGCACCAAATGGGTATCTCCACGCGGCGACGGTCGTTGCGCTTGCCGACTCTGCCTGCGGATACGGCTGCATCGCGTCTCTGCCTGCGGGCGCGACGGGTTTCACAACGATCGAGCTCAAGACGAACTTTCTCCGAACGGTCCTGGAGGGAACACTTCACTGCGAGTCGAGGCGCGTTCACGGCGGTCGCACCACTCAGGTGTGGGACGCAACGGTGACCAACGAGGAAGGTAAGACGTTGGCTCTCTTCCGCTGTACGCAACTACTCATCTACGGGTAATCGCCGCCGCGGCGTTCTCGCCCTAGAGCGTTGGCGGCCGCGACTGGCAGAGCCAGCCGCGGCGGCGATCAAGAACCCTGCCCATACAGCAACAGTTGCGTGCAGCGGAACAGAGCGAGGGTCTTGTCGCTCTCGTTCGTCACCGTCGCGTCCCAGACCTGCGTCGTCCGGCCGCCGTGGACCCGGTTCGACTCGCACTGGAGAGTCCCGTCGAGCGCCGTGCCGAGGAAGTTCGTCTTGAGCTCGATCGTCGTGAAGCCCGTTGCTCCCTCCGGAAGCGAAGCGATGCAGCCGTAGCCGCAGGCAGAATCGGCGAGCGCGACGACGGTTGCCGCATGCAGGTATCCGTTCGGGGCCGAGCAGCTCCGGCCTCAAGGACAGATGCATGCGCACCGCGCCCTCCTCGACCGAGTCGACCTCGACACCGATGAGACCCGGCAGGCGGTCACGCCCGAGCTCGACGATCACTGGCTCCGGCATGTCGAGCGGTCGTCTACTTGCCGGCGTTGTCCGCGACGTACTTCGAGACTGCCTCGATCTGAGCGTCGCTCAGGAGGTTCTTGAATGCCGGCATGACGCCGCCGCCGTTGATGACCTGCGTGCGGACCGTCGCCAGCGGCGGCTTCAGCTGGTCGAGGTTCGGCCCGACCGTTCCCGTCGTCTTGGCCGCTGCAAGCGTGTGGCAGCTGCCGCACTTCGCCTTGAAGATCGCGGCTCCGTTCGTACCCGGTGACCGCCACGGGCTCGACGAAGCCGTTCTTCCCCGCGTTCGCGGCGACGAACTCGGCCACGTCGGCGAGATCCTGGCCCTTCACGAGGTTCGCCGGCATGTTGGCCTGAAGCAGGTCCGGAGGTTTCCCGGTGGCGTACTGGCCGGGCGCCCGGATCTGTCCCGCCACGATGTCGCGGATCGAGGACTCCTTGAAGCCGTCCGCACGTGCCTGCGCGAACGACGCGTCGAGATTCGGTCCGATCGTCCCCGAGGTTTGAGCGGCCGCAAGTGTGTGGCAGCTGCCGCAGTCCTGCTGGAACACCGCGAGGCCGTTCTGAGTGCTGCCCCCTTCAACGGGCCCTCCTGTCCCGCAGGCTGCAAGCACGAAGGCCAGAGCCACCCCGACTGCGGCGGCTACCAGGGGGCGCAGCAAGGCTATGCGGGCGGCTTGTCGGTCGACTTCACTTGCGCGAGCGCTTCTTCCCGAGTCGGATAGATGGTGAAGACGCGGTCGAGCCCGGTGATCTCGAAGATCTTGGTGATGTTCCGGTCGCTGCAGACGAGCGAGAGCTGACCCTCGTTCGTGCGAAGGCGCTTCACTCCCCCGACGAGCACGCCGAGCGTCGTCGAGTCGATGAAGGTCGTGTCGCTGAAGTCGACGATGACCTGCTTTCCTCCCTGCCCGATCACCTCGAGCAGCTGCTGTTTGAACTCGGGAGCCGTGTAGAGGTCGACCTCGCCGGCGAGCGAGATCACATAGGCGTCGTCCCCGAGCTGCTCCGTCTTGATGTCGAAGTTCATCGTCCCCCGCGTTCGGTCGCCGAGCGTCTTCCCGTCGGCGCGGAGTTTAGTGCTCCTCCCAGTAATGCCGCCGCGCTTCTGGGTCGCGAGCACCAAGCCAGAGGCCGCACTCGTCCGCAGCCAAGGCTAGAAGCCTTGGTAAGGACGAGGGTGGACTCTGGCGCCGCGTGATCGCGGGCCAGAAGGCCGTGCGATGCCGCCTACTATTGCTCGGGAGGGGCACTAGCCTCCGGTCGAGCCGGCCTGAGAGGACTGCAGCGTCTTGATCCGGGCCCGGATCTGCGCCTTGGTGGCCGCGTCGATGTTGAACCCGAGCAGCCGCGTGTAGGCCTGGATCGCAACCGGCGTGTTCCGGAGCGTGTCGGCCGCCTGCGCCAGCGCGAACACGGACTGCTGGTCGTTGGGAGTCAGCTTCACGACCCGCTGGAACGTCGAGATCGCCTTGCTGGACGTCGTCTGGTAGTTGGTCGACGCTTCCTGAAGCTGCGTGCTCGCCCTCGTGGAGACCGCGTTCGCGATCGGGTTCTGGCCGATCGACTGACCTAGCTTGGAGGTCGTCGAAGGGGTGAAGGGAGAGTTGGCGCCGGCCTGCTGCTGAGCAAACGCCGCGAGCTGGGCGTCCTGGAGATATCGATCCGCCTGGCTGAGCTCGAGCTGGCCGACGTGCCGGAGCGCATTGACGTCACGCGGCCTGAGCCTGAGGTACCCCTCCCAGGCGGTGATCGCCTCCGGAATCTGTCCCTTTCGCTCGTAGACGTCTGCCAGCTTCTGACGTGCGATCGGATTGAACGGGCGCTCGGCCACCGCGTTCTGCGCGTCGGAGACCGAGCCCGTCGACGTCCCTTTGTTCCCGAAGGCATCGCGGACCAGCTGGCCCAGGTCGAGCCCGCCCGAGCCGACGCCGAGAAAGATGAAGCCGCCGGCGAAGACGACGATCAGGAGCACGAACACCCACTTCGCCTGGTTCCGCAGGCGAGGGAAGAACATCGTGTTCTCGGCTACGCGCGCGGAGCCGCTACCGGCCGTGCGGCCGGCGGGACGGCGAGCATGGCGCGCCTCGCGCTGTGCGCGGCGGCGGTCAGCTCGTGCCAATCCATTCCTCCCTTCTCGTAGCGTGTTTCCCCGTCGACGTACGTCGCGAGCACCCGGTTAGGAGCGCCGCCGAGGACGACGGCGGCCGCCGGGTCCTCCCAGGGTAGATACTCCGAGCCCGCGAGGGAGACCACCGCCAGGTCGGCGCGTTTCCCCGGGGCGAGCGACCCGATCTCGGCGTCGAGGCCGAGCGCGCGGGCAGAGCCCAGCGTCCCGAGCTCGAGCGCTTCGGCGCACGAGAGGACATTCGGCCTGACTGCGCGCGCCCGGGCTGAGAGGAGGACGCTTCGCAGCTCCTCGAAGAAGTCGAACGACGGCGCCGAGGCAGGGCTGTCGGTCCCGACCCCGACGCTGGCGCCGGCCTCACGCAGCTGCGCCAACGGCGCGATCCCGCAGCCGAGGGCGGCGTTCGATCGCGGACAGTGCGCGACTCCGGTCCCGGTGGAGGCGAGCAGATCGATCTCGTCCGGCTCGAGCACGACGCAGTGCGCCGCGACGACGTGCGGCCCGAGGAGGCCGTGCTCCGCGAGGAGTCGCGTCCCTGTCTGCCCCGGCGGCTCGACGAGAAGGTCGGCGTAGTCCCCCCAAGGGCCCTCGCCGTGGAGGACGTACTTCACCTCCGCAGGGCTCTCGGAGATGTGCGTCGCGACGGGCAGCCCGAGCTCGCCGCAGGCGCGATAGAGGTCGAGCGAGACGGAGTAGGGCGCGTGAGGCGAGATGCCCGGCCTCACCCGGTCCGAGAACGCCGGCTCCACTCGGTCCTTGATCTCGGCGAAGTGCTCCAGCGCCCCTGCGACGTCCGAGCCGAACACTTCGAGATAGACGTTCGCGCGGAGGCCGAGATCGGCGCACGCCCTGGCGGCAGCGCCGCTGTAGCTGCAGTCACCGACCGTGGTCACCCCGGACGCGAGGCACTGGGAAGCTCCGAGCCGGGCGATGTCGACGTACTCCTCCCACCCGATCCGAGCCTTGCGCTGGATATGGAGGCTGATCCATTCCGCGAAGTCGCCGAGGCCGTCGCCGAAGCCGGCATAGACGGCGTACTCGAGGTGGGAGTGGGCGTTGACGAGCCCGGGCACGATCACCGCGTCCTCGTGGTGAGTGCCGGCGCCGAGCTCCTCGGCCGGACCGACGGCGGCGATGCGGCCGTCCTCGATGGCGACGGCCCCGTCCTCGATCGGCGGACCTTCGATCGGCAGGACCCAGTCGGCGGAAAGAACCCGGTTCACGGGTCGGTAAGGCTAGCCGCTTCCGCTCGCACCGCTCTCCGCTCCATCAGGATGGCAAGCCAGATCGACGCCTCGTAGAGCCCGATCAACGGAAGGATCTCGAACGTCGTCGTCACCGGGTCGATGCCCGGTAGCAGCACGGCCACGACGGCGACGATGAAGTAGCCGAGGCGGCGGTTGCGTCGCAGCGTGTCGGGCGTGATCACGTCGAGCCGGACGAGGCCGAGCAGGAAGATCGGCAACTCGAAGACGAGCCCGATCGCGAGCAGGACGGTGATCACGAACGAGTAGTAGTCCCGCGCGCGAAGTTGCGAGTTGTAGTACTGGTCGTCGAAGTTCGTCAGGAAGTTCACCGCCTTCGGCAGCACGACCCAGTAACCGAAGGCGACGCCCACAACGAGCAGCACCGTGGCGAGCAGCACGAACCACAGGACGGTTCGCTCCGCGTGGGGCGCGACGGCCGGCGCCAGGAAGCTCCAGACCTGCCAGAGGACGACCGGAAACGCCAGGGCGAGCCCGGCCACGAGGCTCACCTTCATCGAGGTCAGGAACGGCTCGGCGACGCTCAGCGTGATCGGCTTCTGCTTGTCGCTCGGCAGCGGCGCATTGAGCCAGTGAAGAAGGTGTCCTCGGAAGACGAAGGCGATGGCGAAGCCGATCGCGAGGGCCCCGAGCGTGACGAAGATACGAGTTCGCAGCTCGTCGAGATGCTCGACAAGCGTCGCCTCTTCACCGTGACTGAGGCGCCGCGGCAGCCGCTTCATGCGCGAGGTCTAGGCGGGGTCGCGCTCGCGCTCGCGCTCGCGCGCTGCGACGGTGGCGTCGGTCGTCTGCATCGGCAGCTCGGCCGGCTCATCGTCTTGATCCTTGCCGCTGACAGAGTCCTTGAACTCCCGGAGCCCACGCCCCATCGATTTTCCGATCTCCGGAAGTCGCTTGGCGCCGAACAGGAGCAGCGCCAGCAGGAGCAGGAGGATGATCTCCCACGGACCGACGTTGGGCATGCGCTCAGAGTAGCGGTTTGGGGACGCGGGTGTGGGAAAGAGGACCGCGGATGCGAAGACCACCACGTCGACCTGGCTCCGGCTTCGCCGCGGCATTTTCGGGGGCCGGAATGGCGTTGGCTACGATGGGGCTACTAGCCGGCCGCGAAGACCGCTTCCCAAGGCGGTAAAGGATGTTACAAAGTTGGCGCTTCTCGAACTGAAAAACCTGCACGTCGCGCTCGAAGACGGCACGGAGATCGTCAAGGGCGTCGACCTCGCCGTGAACACGGACGAGGTCCATGCGGTCATGGGGCCGAACGGGTCCGGGAAGTCGACGCTCGCCTATGCGCTCATGGGCCACCCGGCCTACGAGATCACGGAGGGGGACGTCCTCCTCGACGGCGAGAGCGTGCTGGAGATGGGGGCAGACGAGCGCGCGCAGCGCGGCCTCTTCCTCGCGTTCCAGTACCCCCACGCCGTGCCGGGGGTGACGGTGACGAACTTCCTGCGCAGCGCGATCAACTCGATCCGGAAGGCGCGCGCCGGCGGCGAGGACGACCCGATCCCGATTCCCGAGTTCCGCAAGGAGCTGCTCGCGCAGATGGACCGGCTCAAGGTGTCCCGCGAGCTCGCCTCGCGCTACCTGAACGACGGCTTCTCCGGCGGCGAGAAGAAGCGGATCGAGATCCTCCAGCTCGCGATGCTGAAGCCGCGCATCGCGCGTCCTCGACGAGACCGATTCAGGTCTGGATATCGACGCGGTCAGGATCGTCGCCAACGGGGTAAAGGAGCTGGTGGGTCCTGACATGGGCGCATTGGTGATCACGCACTACCAGCGCATCCTCAACTTCATCGAGCCCGACTTCGTGCACGTGATGGTCGGCGGACGTATCGTTGAGGAAGGTGGCCCCGAGCTCGCGCACAAGCTCGAAGCCGAGGGATACGAGGCGTTCATGCCGGAGGTGACAGCGGTTGCCGACTGAGACCGAAGTCGTCAAGCAGATCAGAGAGGACTACCGTTACGGCTTCGCCAACCCGGACGAGGCCGAGGCGTACTTCTACAAGTCGGGCCGCGGCATCTCGCACGAGGTCGTCGAGGCGATCGCCGAGCACAAGAAGGAGCCGGCGTGGATGCGGAAGTTCCGGCACAAGTCGCTGGACTACTTCCTGGCCCGCCCCCTGCCGATGTGGGGCGGCGACCTCACCCAGATCGACTTCGAGAACATCTACTACTACATCCGGCCGACCGAGAAGCAGGCCGACTCCTGGGAGGACCTGCCGGCCGACATCAAAGACACCTGGGACAAGCTCGGGATCCCGGAGGCGGAGAAGAAGTACCTCGCCGGCGTCGGCGCACAGTACGAGTCCGAGGTCGTCTACCACAAGCTTCAGGAGGACCTGGAGCAGCAGGGCGTGATCTTCCTCGACATGGATTCCGGTCTGCGCGAGCACGAGGAGCTCGTCAAGCAGTACTTCGGAACGATCATCCCGCAGAACGACAACAAGTTCGCGGCGCTCAACTCGGCGGTGTGGTCGGGCGGCTCGTTCATCTACGTGCCGCCGGGTGTTCACGTCGAGATGCCGTTGCAGGCGTACTTCCGCATCAACGCCGAGAACATGGGCCAGTTCGAGCGGACGCTGATCATCGTCGACGAGGGCGCGTACGTGCATTACGTCGAGGGTTGCACCGCGCCGATCTACTCGACCGACTCGCTGCACAGCGCAGTCGTGGAGATCATCGTCAAGAAGGACGCTCGCTGCCGCTACACGACGATTCAGAACTGGTCGAACAACGTCTACAACCTGGTCACGAAGCGCGCAGTCGCGTACGAAGGCGCGACCATGGAGTGGGTCGACGGGAATCTCGGCTCGAAGCTGACGATGAAGTACCCGTCCATCTGGCTCATGGCCGAGAGAGCGCACGGTGAGGTGTTGTCGATCGCGTTCGCGGGCAACGGCCAGCACCAGGACGCCGGCGGCAAGGCCGTGCACATGGCGCCGAAGACGTCGTCCGTGATCACGTCCAAGTCGATCTCGAAGAACGGCGGGCGCGCCGGCTACCGCGGTCTGCTGGAAGTGGCGAAGGGCGCCGTCGGCTCGAAGTCGAAGGTCGTCTGCGACGCGCTGATCCTCGACGAGCAATCGCGCTCCGACACGTACCCGTACATGAAGATCGATGCCGACGACGTCGACATCGGCCACGAGGCGACCGTGTCGAAGATCGGCGAGGAGCAGCTCTTCTACTTGATGTCGCGCGGCCTCTCCGAGGCCGAGGCGTCGGCACTGATCGTGTCCGGTTTCGTCGAGCCGATCACGAAGGAGCTCCCGCTCGAGTACGCCGTCGAGATGAACCGTCTGATCCAGCTGCAGATGGAGGGATCCGTCGGTTAATGACCAGGCGCCGACTCGGCGGCGCCGCATAGAGGTCGCGCGCGCTTTGCGCGGGCGACCGTCTAATCCAACGATCTGGTAACAGCACGTGAGCGAAGAACAAGCAGACGCAGGGATCGACGTTGAGCGCGTGGATTACATCCGCGTTCCGGTCAAGGACATGAGGGAGGCGAAGCGGTTCTACGGAGAGGTCCTCGGCCTCCGGGAGAACCCGAACTCGCCGGGCGATGACTGGATCGAGTACGAGGCTGGCAACGTGACCCTCGCGGTCATGACGCCGCACACGCACGACTACGAGTTCGCGCCGCTGCCGACCGGCACGCTCGCGTTTCGCGTTCCCGACGTTGCGGACGCGAGGGCGAAGCTCGAGGCTGCGGGAATCCAGGTCAATGAGATGTGGGACTCGGGGAAATGCCACGGCGCCGGCGTCAACGACCCGTCCGGCAATCCCATCCTCCTCCACCACCGCTACGCCGCCTATCCGGACGGCACGCAGCCCTGATGGAGGTCGGGCGGATCGACTTCATCGCGCTGCCGGTCGAAGACCTGGCGCGCGCGGACTCGTTCTACGGCGAGACTCTTGGGCTCGCGCGTAACCCGAACACCTCGGGCGAGCGCTGGGTCGAGTACGAGACCGGGAACCTGACACTGGCGCTTTCGACGTTCGGGGGCTCGCTCGCTCTCGGAGTCGAGGACGTAGGCGTTTCGCGGGGCGAGCTCGAGCAGGACGTGCAGTTCGCCATGGACACCTTCGACAGCGGGGTCTGTCACGGCGCGCCGTTTGCCGATCCCGACGGCAACCGGCTTCAGCTCCATCACCGCTACGCCCCTCTGGAGCGCTTCGACGTGCCCGTACAGGAAGTGGAGCGCACGGATTTCGTCGGCGTGAACGTCAGAGACCGGGCGAGCGCCTCGAAGTTCTACGGCGAAACGCTCGGCCTGAGGCGGAACCCGCTCTCGAGCGACGAGTGGCCCGAGTTCGGAGCTGACAACGTCGGCCTCGTGCTCAGCACGCCGGAGCAGAAGGGTGGCGGCGAGTACGCCCCCGAGTACGGCGTCGCGCTGCGCGTCGCCGACGTCCAGGAGTCGATGGATCGGCTCCGGACTGCCGGCGTCGAGTTCGAGTTTCCGGACCCGTACGACTCGGGCGTCTGCCACATGGCTTTCTTCAAGGATCCTGACGGCAACGGCCTCATGCTCCACCGCCGCTACGCACCGTATTCCGACGGGTCACTGCCGTGATGAAGGTCGAGAAGGTCGATTTCGTCTCGGTCCTGACGCAGGACATCCCGCGGGCGAAGCAGTTCTACGGCGAGACGCTAGGGCTTCCGATCGAGACCGAGAGCGAGAACGACATGGAGTTCCGGCTGGGTCAGGTCACCCTCGACGTCTTCAACCCGGCCAGCATCGGCCAGGAGTTTGCGCCGAGCCCCGCCGGAATCGCCATCCGCGTCCCGGACGTTGCGGCGGCGCGCGCCGACCTCGAGGCGAAGGGCGTGCAGTTCGACGGCGAGATCGTCGACACGGGTGTTTGCCACTTCGCCTTCTTCAAGGACCCCGACGGCAACGCCCTGATGCTGCATCGCCGCTACGCACCGTTCGACGACCGGCGGCCTCCAGCGTGAACGTCGAGCAGCTCGACTTCATCACGATTCCGACGCGCGACACAACGCGTGCCGTCGAGTTCTACCGCGACGTGCTCGGCCTGCCGGTGAGCGAGTTCACCGACGGCGAGATCGAGACCCCGAACGTCACGCTCGGCTTCTGGAACCCGGAGGAGCAGGGCATCGAGTTCAAGCCGAACGATGCCGGGTTCGCGCTACGTGTTGCAGACGTCGCCGAAGCGCGCCGCGAACTCGAGGCGAAGGGCGTCGAGTTCATGGGCGACACGTACGACTCGAGCGTCTGCCACATGGGCTTCTTCAAGGATCCGGACGGCAACGTCGTCATCCTGCACAGGAGGTACGCACCCCGTGTCGCGCGCTGAAGCACTCGAGCGCTACCGCGAGCTCCCCCTGCCCGATACAACCGAGGAGCACTGGCGCTTCACCGACCTGAGGGGGTTCGATCCCGACTCGTTTGGGCGTGACCAGGGGACAGTCCCCCGGACAACGGCTGCACGCACCATGGTCGACCTGGACGTGGCTGGCTTGGCCACGATCACCGAGGCCGGCGTCGAGATCGAACGCGCCCCGGAAGGTGTCACCTTCGCACCGCTCCCCGAGGACCACGAGCGGCTCTACTCGCTTGTCGGCTGGGACGAGAAGTTCGCCGCGCACAACGCCGCCGTGTGGCAGCACGGATTGCTCGTCCACGTGCCGAAGGGCGTGGAGCTCGACAAGCCCCTCTACGTCCGCGTCACGAACTCGGTCGAGGATGCGGCGCTGTTCTGGCGGCTGCTCGTGATCGCCGATCCCGGCGCACGCTTCGCCCTCGTCGAGGAAGTCGCCTCGTCCACGCCCGACCTGCGCTCCTACACGAACGCGGCCGTCGAGCTCTTCGCGGAGTACGGCGCAAAGCTCGAATACGTGTCGCTCCAGAACCTCTCCCGTGAGACGTGGCACTTCG
Source organism: uncultured Actinomycetes bacterium (assembly GCA_963759365.1). Taxonomy (GTDB): domain Bacteria; phylum Actinomycetota; class Thermoleophilia; order Gaiellales; family Gaiellaceae; genus 3-1-20CM-4-69-9. The sequence goes on along the minus strand of CAVWYX010000002.1, from coordinate 58,648 downwards.
CCTCGCAGCACGCGCGCGTCGAGCGTGACGCCGAGCTCGACTGGGTCACCGGCGGCTTCGGCTCGAAGAAGGGAAAGGTGCGGATCCAGAACGACCTGGCCGGCGAGGGCGCGAACTCTCAGGTAACCGGCGCGTACTTCACGGACGGCAACCAGCATCTGGACTACGACACCTTCCAGGAGCACATCGCTCCGAGCACCACGTCCGACTTCGCCTTCAAGGGAGCGCTCCGCGACACGTCGACCGCCGTATGGCGCGGGATGATCCGCGTCGAGCGGGACGCCCAGAAGACGAACGCGTACCAGGAGAACCGAAATCTCATGCTCTCGCCGACGGCGCACGCTGTCCCGATCCCCGGCCTGGAGATCATGGCGAACGACGTGCGCTGCACGCACGGTGCAACGGTGGGCCGGGTCGATCGCGAGCAGCTCTTCTACCTCATGGCGCGTGGGCTCTCGCGCGGCGAGGCAGAGCGGCTGATCGTCAGGGGATTCTTCGAGGACGTGCTGGCAAGGGTCGGGCTCGAGCCCGTTCGCGAAGCGCTGGCGGCCGCGCTCGAAGCACGCATTCCGCACTCGTGACCTGTCCCTGCTGCCCCCCGGAGGGGTACGGCGCGGTCTTCAGCGAACGGAGCGCTCAGCGCGCATTGCGGCGCTATCGGAGACGCGGGCTCGACCGGCTCTCGTCCCGCATCGCACGTCTCCTGCGCGAGCAGGGCGTAGACGGCGCCGTCCTCGAAGCCGGCGGCGGGATCGGCGCGCTCGGGATCGAGCTCCTCGAGGCCGGCGCCGAGCGGGCGACCAACGTCGAGCTCTCGCCGGCCTATGAGGCCGCCGCGGCCGAGCTGGCGCGCGAGCACGGTGTCGAGGGTCGCGTCGAGCGGAAGATCGGAGACTTCGTCACCGAGGACGAGGTCGGCGCTGCGGATGCGGTTGTGATGAACCGCGTCGTCTGCTGCTATCCGAACTACGAGGCGCTCGTCGGCACGGCCGCGGATCGCGCTCGCAGGGTGCTCGTCTTCACCTTTCCGCGCGAGCACGTCCTCGTCCGCGCGGCCTTCGGGATCATGAACCTCTGGCTCCGAATCACCGGAACGGACTTCCGCGGATTCGTCCATCCGGTCAACGCGATGCTCGAGGTTGCCGAGGACCGCGGTCTGAAGCCGATCGCACACCACCACGGCCTCTTCTGGCAGCTGGCCGCACTGCGCAGAGCCGCTTAAAGAATCCGCTAAACCCGCTTCCGTTCGAGGCCTCCGAGGCCTCATACTCCCGGCCGTGGTCCGTGCGCCGCTCCTGGCGGTGGTGGCCCTCCTCGCGACCCTTTCCCCACTCCAGGCGGGAGCCGCCGCGAAGGGCGAGGAGCGCGTGCTCATCGTGCTCGCGACCGCAGGCTCAAAGCCCTACACCGTCGGCGGAAGTCGAGCGGGTCGTCCGGCAGGCGGACGCGTTCTTCCGGACCGCCTCGTTCAACCAGGTGCGGCTCCACTTCGACGTCACGCCGTGGCTGCCGGCATTCGCCGCGACTCCGGGCTGCGGCAGCGCCAGCAACGGGAGCCTCTCGGCGCTCGTAGCGCCCGCGAGGCTCGCTGCGGGTGACGCGGGCTACAACGCCGCGCACTACGACGACGTCGTTTACGCCATCGCCGACAGTCGCTGCGGTTTCCACGGCGCGACGTTCGGCCACGAGGTCCTGCTCACGCGCCAGCCGACGGTGGAGCTGCTCGTCCACGAGCTCGGACACGCGCTCGGGCTCGGCCACGCGCAGTCGTCGGACTGCCGGGGAGTCAGCCCTGCCCAGTGCGGCTTCGACGAGACCGGAGATCCCTTCAGTCCCATGGGCAGGGGCATGCTCGACTTCAGCGCCTACGAGAAGGTCGTGCTCGGCTGGCTGCCCGCTCCAACCGCACGTGACCGCGGCGAAGCGCTATGCCCTTGCGCCCGCCGACGTTCAGGTCGAAGCTCGCCCAGTCGCTCGTGATCGACGCCGAGGACGGCTCGTGGTGGATCGAGTACCGGGCGAAGCCCTTCCGCGGCTTGCTCGTGCGATTCGTCGAGAACCGTGACCTCCCGCCGTTCGCGCGTTCCGCCGCGCTGATGACGAGGACGGTCAAGCCGAACCGGCCCTGGATCGCGCGCGGCGAGACCTATCGCATCCCCGGCTCGTTTCGGGTGACGCTGCTGAAGGCAGGGCCTCTGCGGGCCGAGATCCGACTGAGGTAGAGCCAGTAGCCGCACCGCTACGATGACTCGGTGGCGGTCACGGCGCAGACGAAGCTGAACGCGGCAAGGCTCCGCGCGGACTTCCCGATCTTCGAGCAGCAGATTCGCGGCAAGCCGCTGGCGTACCTCGACTCGGCCGTCAGCGCACACAAGCCGCGTCAGGTGCTCGACAAGGTCCGCAACTTCTACGAAACGTCGTACGCGAACGTGCATCGGGGCGTCTACACGCTGTCGGAGGTCGCGACCGCGGAGTACGAGGGTGCGCGTGAGAAGGTCGCGCGGTTCGTCAATGCTCCCGACCCACGCGAGCTCATCTTCACGCACGGCGCGACCGAGAGCCTCAACCTCGTCGCCTATGCCTGGGGTCTCGACAACCTGGGCCCCGGCGACGTCGTCGTCGTCACCCAGCTCGAGCACCACTCGAACTTCGTGCCCTGGCAGTTCATCGCGAAGCGCACCGGGGCGACGTTCAAGGCGATCCCGCTCGATGACCGAGGCGAGCTACGGCTCGACTCGCTGGACGAGATCTCGGGCACGGGAAACGTCAAGGTCGTGGCGAACAACCTCGTCTCGAACGCCCTCGGCACGATCAACCCGGTCGAGCGCCTCGCGGCGTGGGCGCACGAGCAGGGGGCGATCATGGTCGTGGATGCCGCACAGGCGGCGCCTCACCATGCGATCGACGTCCAGCAGCTGGACTGTGACTTCCTCGCCTTCTCCTCGCACAAGATGTGCGGCCCGACGAGCGTCGGTGCCCTCTGGGGGCGTGCAGAGCTGCTCGAGGCGATGTCCCCCTTCAATCTCGGCGGCCACATGATCCGCTCCGTGAAGCTCGAGGAGACCACCTGGGGCCAGCTCCCGTACAAGTTCGAGGCAGGCACGCAGCCGATCGCCGAGGCTGTCGGGTTCGGCGCCGCCGTCGACTACGTCACCGACGTCGGGATGGACGCGATCTCAGAGCACGAGCGCGAGCTGCTCGTCTACGCACTGGAGCAACTGGCCGACGTGCCGGGCTTCACCGGCTACGGCCCGGCGCCCGAGCGGCGAGCGGGAATCATCTCCTTCAACATCGACGGCGTGCACCCGCACGACGTGGCGCAGGTTCTGGACATGGAGGGCGTGGCGATCCGCGCCGGCCACCACTGCTGCCAGCCCCTGATGTCCAAGCTCGGCGTTGCCGCGACGAATCGCGCCAGCTTCTACCTCTACACCGTTCCCGAGGAGATCGACCGCCTCGTCGAAGGCCTGCACAAGGCCCATAAGCTTCTCGGATGAACGAGTTCGATCAGCTGTACCGCGAGGTCATCCTCGACCACTACAAGAACCCGCGCGGCCACGGGGAGCTCGAGGACGCCGATGCCCATGCCGAGGGACAGAATCCGCTCTGCGGTGACGAGGTCTCGATCTTCGTCGCCTTCGGCGAGGACGGCGACACGATCGACGAGGTGAAGTTCTCGGGCCGCGGCTGCGCGATCTCGCAGGCGGCGACCTCCATGCTGACCGAGATGGTCCAGGGGCGAAGCGCGACCGAGGTCGCCGCGCTTCCACGGGACGAGCTGCTCGACGAGATCGGCATCCCGCTGACGCCCGTGCGGATCAAGTGTGCCCTGCTCGGCCTCTCGACGCTCAAGCTCGCCCTGCACAAGGCGAAGGGCACGCCGCTGCCGGACGAGTGGGCGGGTGCCTCGGCGGACCTCGAGCTGAAGTAGCGCGTGCCCGAGCTCGACGTCTGCCCCGTTGAGGAGCTACCGCCGTGCTCGGTCAAGATCGTCTACGCCGGTGAAATCGCCGTCGGCGTCTACAACCTGGGCGGCGAGTTCTTCGGGCTCGAAGACCGCTGCTCCCATGACGATGGACCGCTCTGCGAGGGGGACTTCGACTGCGACGACGGCGTCGCGATCTGCCCACGCCACGGCGCGAACATCGAGATTCGTACCGGGCGCGCCTTGACCCTGCCTGCCGTGGAGCCGGTGCAGACGTATCCGGTTCGCGTTGTCGAAGGGATGGTCAAGGTCCAGGTTGCCTGACACGGAGCCGATCCGCTGCTGGACGTCGAACGACCCGTCCTACAACGCGTACCACGACGAGGAATGGGGTCGCCCTGTCCTGGACGAGCGCGGGCTGCTCGAACGCCTCTGCCTCGAAGGATTCCAGTCGGGCCTCTCCTGGCTCACGATTCTGCGCAAGCGGGAGAACTTCAGAGCGGCGTTCGACGATTTCGATCCTGAGCGTGTCGCCCGTTTCGGCAGCCGCGACATCAAGCGTCTGCTGGACGACGCCGGCATCGTCCGCCACCGTGGCAAGATCGAGGCGGCGATCGCGAACGCCCGCGGAACACTCGCCCTCCGCGAAGCCGGCACGCCGCTTCACGAGCTCGTCTGGTCCCATCGCCCGAAGGCGGGCCGCCCACACAAGACCATCTCCGACCTCCCGGCGACGACGCCGGAGTCGGTCGCTCTCTCGAAGGAACTGAAGCGTGCCGGCTTTCGTTTCGTGGGACCGACGACCGTCTATGCCGCGATGCAGGCATGCGGCGTGGTCAACGATCACATCGCGACGTGCTTCGTCCGCGCCGACGTGCAGCGCGAGATCGACGCCCTTAGGCTCTCTTAGTGCTCGACGATCGGGTGCGAGCGGTGCTCGAGCGACTCGAGCGCGAGGACGCCGACGAGCGGGCACGCGGCCTGCCTTCCGCCGAGCGTTCGCGCGCAGTAGCTCGCACGACCGGCCAGTTCCTGTTCGCGCTCGTCGCGCCGCAGTGGGACTGCGGGGTGCTCGAGGTCGGCGCGCTCGCGCGGCTACTCGTCCCTCTGGCTCGCCGCAGGCGTCCGGCTCTTCGGCGGCCAGCTCACCTCGCTGGAGAACGATCCCGCAAAGGCATCCGCCTGGCGCGCCAACATCGCCGAGGCCGGAGTCGAGGAGTGGGCCGATCTGATCGAGGGTGACGCGGCCGAGACGATCCCCGCGATCGACGACGTCTTCGACGTCGTCTTCCTCGACGCCGAGAAGGATGACTACGAGCGGCTCTTCCAGGCGGCCCGCGAGAAGGTCGAGCCCGGCGCGCTCATCGTCGCCGACAACGTCCTCTCCCACGCCGACACGCTCGGCGCCTACGTCGAGGCGCGGCAGTCCGACCCGACGCTCGAGTCCGTGACCGTCCCGCTCGACCGCGGCCTGGAGCTCTCCGTCGTCCTCAGCGGCGACCTCATCCTCCGGGACGACTGATAGTCTGGGCTCAACCGCGGAAAGGAGGTGGTCCGAGAGTGGAGATTTCCAGTACGGGCAGTGGAGGTACCAGCGGGTAGAGGTGTGTCCCCGGCACCTACGGGGAATCGCCTAGCCAGCGTGGGGGACGACGCGTTACGCGCCGCCCGGCCAGCAGGACTCTCGGGCCGAGGCAGGAAGCGCCTCTACTAATCCAACGCTGGTAACCGAATATGGGGCCGCACTCGCGGCCCCATATTTTTTGGTCCGTCGCTCAGGCGACTCGACGCAGCTGCTCGTCGAGCGGGACGAGCGGCAGCTCGAACGTCCGAGGCGCGTCGTCGTTCGAGACGACGTTGTCTGGACCGCTCGAGCATCTTCAGCAGGTCGCGGGTCAGCGGGATGTTGCCCGGCAGCCGCTCCGTCACGAGCGCGTTCACCCGCATCACGCCGACCGGCACGTGGACGCTCGGCCGGCGCATGTGGCGCACACGCTTCAGGCGCTCCCAGAACTCGTTCCAGCTGACGGCGTCCGGCCCGCCGAGCTCGAAGAGCCTGCCGGTCACGTCGTCGCGCTCGGTCGCCTCGGCGAAGTACGCGGCGATGTCGTCCGCCCAGATCGGCTGGATGCGCTGGTCGCCGCTGCCGATGATCGGCGTTACCGGCGCCAATCGGGCGAGCTTCACGAACGTCGGGAGGATGCCGCCGTCGGGGCCGAAGATGAAGCTCGGCCGAAAGATGACGAACGGAATGCCGGACGAGCGCACCAGCCTCTCCATCTGCCACTTCGCCCCGTAGTACGGGACGAGATCCTTCGTCTCCTCGCTCGTGCCGAGCGCGCTCATCAGCACGAAGCGCCCGACGCCGGCCTCCTTCGCGGCGGCGAGCAGCTCGCGCGTCCCGTCGACCATGATCCGCTGGAACTGCTCGCTCGCGCCCCTGGCGGATCGCAACCAGGTGGACGACCGTCTGGGCACCCGCCGTCGCTCGCCGCAGGGCTGCCGGGGTCGGTGATGTCGCCCTCGACGAGCTCGCACCCCCAGCCTGCGAGCTTCGCCGGCCTTCTGCGGGTTGCGAACGAGGCAGCGGACGGGCAGCTCGCGGCGGCGCAGCTCGTGGACGACGTGGCCGCCCACGAAGCCGGTGCCCCCCGTGACGAGGATCACCCGGTCGTTTCCCGCTGGAAGTTTTGCCAGTAGCGAGAGGGCGTCGGCCCGCGCTGTCCCTGGTACTTGGAGCCGATCTGCCCGGTTCCGTAGGGCGTCTCCGCGGGCTCGCTGAGCTGGACGAAGGAGATCTGGCCGATCTTCATCCCGGGGTAGATCGTGACGGGGAGGTTGGCGACGTTCGAGAGCTCGAGCGTCACGTGCCCGTCCCAGCCGGGATCGATGTAGCCGGCGGTCGAGTGGATCAGGAGGCCGAGACGGCCCAATGAACTCTTTCCCTCTAAGCGAGCTACGAGATCGTCCGGCAGCCGCACCCGCTCGAGCGTCGACCCCAGCACGAACTCGCCCTGGATGCAGGACGAACGGTGTCTCGTCCTCGACCTCGACGAGCTCCGTCAGGTCCTCCTGCTCCTCGCGGACGTCGATGTACGGGTACCGGTTGTTGTGGAAAACCCGGAAGTACTTGTCCACACGAACGTCGACGCTCGAGGGCTGCAGGAGCGAGTCGTCGTAGGGCTCGATCTGGATGCGGCCTTCCGCGAGCAGGCGCGCAATCGTGCGATCGGAGAGGACCACGGGGCGATTCTAGGGGCCGCCCCGGCTCTGTTAGTTTTCCACACCTTGCCCACGCGGTCTGTGCTCCAGCCGGTCGATCCGAATGCCGCGTCGAAGCGGCGGAGGCTCGACGCACGGAAGCGCAGGCGCAAGCGCCGGCTCGTCGCGTCGGGACTGCTGCTCTCGCTGATCGCGGCCGGCGCGCTGGGCGCGTTCCTCGCGATCCACCTCCACGGGCACAGCACGGTGCGGGCCGCGGCGCTGGCGGAGCAGTCACCGCAGAAACCGCAGGTGCTCCAGCCTCGCCCGCTGCCGAACGAGGTCAGAGGCGCCCACGTGACGCTCGCTCTCACAGGGATCCCGGGTCGGCTCGACCAGTACATCGCGATGAAGCGGTACGGCCTCAACACCCTCGAGATCGACGTCAAAGACGAGAACGGGGACATCGGCTTTCCGGTGAACGTGCCGCTGGCCCGCAGCATCGGCTCGGCGAAGCGCTACTACGACGTGCAGCGGACCGTGGCCAAGGTCCACGCCGCCGGTCTCTACCTGATCGGAAGGATCGTCACCTTCGAGGATCCGCAGCTGTCGGCGAACGCGCCGTGGTCGGCGATTCGCCGCACCGACGGCTCCCGTTGGCTCAACAACGCCGGTCTCGGCTGGACGAACCCCTATGACCGACGCGTCTGGAAGTACAACGTCGACGTCGCCAAGGAGGCCGCGAGGTTCGGGTTCGACGAGATCCAGTTCGACTACGTCCGGTTCCCGAGCGACGGCGACATCACGCAGATCCGCTATCCGGGCAGGCATGCGCAGCCGATGGGTTGGACGATCCCGTTGTTCCTCAAGTACGCGCAGTCCCAGCTCAAGCCGCTCGGCGTCCGCATCTCCGCCGACGTCTTCGGACTGTCGGCGACTCGTAACCTCGGCATCGCCCAGTTCCCGCGTCGGATCGCCCCGTTCGTGGATGCGCTCTACCCGATGGTCTATCCCTCGCACTACGTCTCGGGCGAGTTCGGGATCGTCGACCCGGACTCGCGCCCCGGTACGACGGTCGCCTACTCGCTGCGCGACTTCCGCACGAAGCTGCGCGGCCGCAAGGCCAAGCTGATCCCGTGGCTCCAGGACTTCTCGCTCGGCCGGACCTACTCGCTCGCCGACGTCCAGGACCAGATTCAGTCGGCGCGGCTCGAGCACTCGAAGGGCTTCATGCTCTGGAACGCAGCGGGCGTCTACACGACGAAGGCCTTCGCGACCCCGGCATTTCGATAGCGAGAGCGGCCGCCCCCGAGCCGGCGGTGAAAGTCCGCTATTCACCTATGCAGTCCCGCCGCTCGCTGCGCTATCGTCAGCCCATGGCGGCGACCAAGGCGATCGAGCTCAGGACGACCATCCCGGGCCCGCGCTCCAAGGAGATTCTCGAGCGGAAGGAGCAGGTCGTCGCCGACCCGCTGACCATCTTCCTCCCCGTGGTCGCCGATCACGGCGACGGCGCAACGCTGACGGACGTCGACGGGAACACCTTCATCGATTTCACGGGAGGGGTCGGCTGCCTCAACGTCGGCCACGCGAACCCGCGCGTGACCGAAGCAGTCCAGGAGCAGGCGCAGAAGTTCCTGCATACGGACTTCACGATCGTCCCCTACGAGGTCTACGTGCGGCTTGCCGAACGGCTGGTCGCCTCGGCGCCGATGTCCGGCCCCGCGAAGGCCGCCTTCTTCAACGCCGGCACCGAGGCGATCGAGAACGCGGTCAAGTTCGCGCGCGCGTACACCAAGCGCCCGGCCGTGATCGCCTTCGAAGGCGGCTTCCACGGGCGCACGCTGCTGTCGATGACGATGACCTCGAAGACCCACCCGTACAAGGCAGGCCTCGGCCCGTTCGCGCCCGAGGTCTATCGCATGCCGTTCGCGCAGGACTATCGCGGACCGAGCACGAGGGACGCCCTCGCAGCGCTGGAGCGTGGCCTCCTCACCACGGTCGCCGCCGAGACCGTCGCCGCGATCGTCCTCGAGCCGATTCAGGGTGAGGGCGGATTCGTCGTCGCGCCGCCGGACTTTCTCGCCGGCATTCGCCGGATCTGCGACGACAACGGCATCGTGCTGGTCGTCGACGAGGTGCAGACCGGGTTCGGCCGCACCGGGAAGATGTGGGGGATCGAGCACTACGACATCGAGCCCGACCTGATCACCGTGGCGAAGTCGATCGCAGCGGGGCTGCCGCTCTCCGGCGTGATCGGACGCGCGGAGATCATGGATGCGCCCGGCGACTCCGCCATCGGAGGGACGTATGTCGGCAACCCCGTCGCGCAGGCCGCGGCGCTCGCCGTCCTCGATGTGTTCGAAGAGGAGGGGCTCGTGGAGCGCGCCGGGCAGATCGGCGACACGATCCGCGAGCGGATGGAGGCCTGGCAACAGCGCTGGGACGCGATCGGCGACGTTCGCGGGCTCGGCGCGATGCTGGCGATCGAGCTCGTCCGCGACCGCGACACGAAGGAGCCCGCTGCCGACATCGCATCGGCGGTCGTGGAGGCGGCCGCGACGCGTGGCTTGCTGCTCCTGAAGTCCGGGATCTACTCGAACTGCATTCGCGTGCTCGTCCCGCTCGTGATCTCCGAGGCCGAGCTCGACGAGGCCCTGGACGTCTGGGAGGACGCCCTCCTGACCCTCGAAATCCGCCGGCTTCGCCGGCATGATGATCTTCGAGGGGTCGCTGCGGATAGCGCAGCGGCTGCCGGCGCAGGTCGCCGGCAGCGGCGATTGCCTGAACCGTCCGCTTCGCGGCGGGTAGCTTTGGGCCGTGGTCGGGGACAGAATCGCCGGACGCTACGAGCTGCAGGAGCTCATCGGGCACGGCGGCATGTCGAGCGTCTACAAGGCACGCGACTCGCTGCTGGAGCGGAACGTCGCGGTGAAGATCCTCCACCAGCAGTACGACACAGACGAGGAGTTCGTCGAGCGCTTCAAGCGCGAGGCGCGGTCGGCCGCACAGCTCCAGCATCCGAACATCGTCACGGTCATCGACCGCGGTGAGGAGGACGGCCGGCAGTACATCGTGTTCGAGCACATCGACGGCGAGAACCTCAAGGAGTTCCTCGTCAGGAAGGGCCGACTCGAGGTCCGAGAGGCACTCGAGATCGCGCTGGAGATCGCCAGAGCCCTTTCGTTCGCGCACGGGCACGGGCTCGTGCACAGGGACGTGAAGCCGCAGAACGTGTTGCTGAACGGGGACGGCCGTGCAAAGGTCACCGACTTCGGCATCGCACGGTCGCTCGAGGTCGAGAGCGGCATGACGCAAACCGGGACGGTGCTCGGAACCTCGAACTACATCGCACCGGAGCAGGCGAGCGGACACCCGGTCGATGCACAGAGCGACGTCTACTCCCTCGGAATCGTGCTCTACGAGCTGCTCGCGGGAAAGGTTCCGTTTCCCGGCGAGAGCTTCGTGGTCGTCGCGATGAAGCACGTCAACGAGCCGCCGCCCTCGATCCTGGACACACGAAGGGATGTCCCCGTACGTGTCGCCGATGCGATCGACCGGGCGCTCGAGAAGGACCCCGCGCGGCGCTTTCCGACGATGGCCGCGTTCGCCGCTGAGCTCGAGGGCTCCCTGGCCGAGCTGGACCAGCATCGAGACGCGGACCAGACGCTGGTCGTCCCCCCGCAGCCGAGCACGAGGCAGCGCAAACGCGTTTCCCGCTGGCCGATCGCGATCGCCGTTGCGTCCGTGCTGGCGATCGCAGCCATCGTCATCGGCTTCCTGACACTCGGCGGCAACGATCAGGGCGAGGGGTCGACGGCTCGCTCGATCGGCGTACAGGGCGTCGGTACCTACGATCCGCCGCCGGGCGACGGCCACGAGCACAACGAGCTGGTGGGCCTCGCCGCCGACGGCAACGTGAGTACCTACTGGACGACCGAGCAGTACAGATCGTTCACGAAGCCCGGCGTCGGCCTCGTGCTCGATGCCGGCCGACCCGTCCAGGGCTCGACGCTTCGCCTGCGAACCGACACACCCGGGCTTCACGGCCGTGATCAGAACGGGCAACAGCGAGGCCGGCCCGTTTCGCGTCGACTCGTCCCCGAGGACGGTCGGAGCGACGACGACGTTCCAGCTCAGGTCGACATCTGCGACGGAGTACTACGTCATCTGGATCACGAGCCTCGCGCCGGGCCTGGGTCACGCGCACGTGAACGAGGTTCGCCTCTTCGGGACCTAGAGGTCAGTAGTACTGGAGCCTGGAGCGGCGCTCGTGCCGTTCGAGCGCCAGGTCGATGAGGCGCCGCAGCAGCTCCTCGTACGGAACGCCTGAAGCCTCGAAGAGCTTCGCGTAGACGCTCGTCGCGGTGAAGCCGGGAATCGTGTTCAGCTCGTTGACGACGACGCGGTCGCCTCCGATCACGAAACAGTCGACGCGCGCCATCCCCTCGCAGTCGGTCACGCGAAACGTCTCGACGGCGACGGTCTGGACACGTTCGATCGCGTCGTCCGGAAGCTGCGGCGGGATCACGAGCTCCATGCCGCCCTCCTCGTACTTGGACGCGTAGTCGTACCACTCGTGGCCCAGGGGCACGATCTGGCCCGGCAGCGACGCGACCGGGTCCAGGTTCCCGAGCACTCCGACCTCGACCTCGATCCCGTCGAGGAGCTCCTCGATCAGCACCTTCTCGTCGTGCTCGAAGGCCAGGCCGACGGCCGGCCCGAGCTCGGCCTCGTCGTGCACCTTGCTGATTCCGACCGATGAGCCCAGCCGGGCCGGCTTGACGAAGCACGGATAGCCGAAGGGATTCTCGATCGCGTCGCCGGGCCGGAGCGCGACGTGACGCGCGACCGGGATGCCGCTGTCGCGGAGCACCTTCTTGAACAGGTCCTTGTCCATGCAGAGCGCGGACGCCGCCACGCCTGCTCCGACGTAGGCGACGCCGGCCAGCTCCAGCAAGCCCTGGACCGTGCCGTCCTCGCCGAAGGGGCCGTGCAGGATCGGCAGCACGACGTCGACGGCGCCGAGCGTCGCCGGAGCGTTGGCGGCCGGAACGGGCAGGGTCTCCGCGACCGTCCCGTCGCCGGAGCCAAGCTCCCACCTCCCGTCCCGTCCGATCGCAACGGTCACGACCTCGTAGCGGTCGGAGTCGAGCGACTCGAGCACGGAACGTGCCGACGCCAGCGAGATGTCGTGCTCCGAGGAGCGGCCGCCGGCGAGCACGGCGACGCGGAGACGACGGGTCACTGACCGTTCGACGGTATCGGCGACGTCGTCGTCTGAACGAATCTGCCCACGGTGATCGTCACGGTCGACCCTGGTCTCGCCTGCGATCCGCCGGCAGGAGCCTGAGTCTGCACGATTCCGTCCTGAGTCGGGTCGCTCACATCTTGCGACTGGATCGCGACGCGGAACCCGGATGCACGCAGCTGCTGTACGGCGTCCGCCTGGAAGAGCGTCGTGACGTCTGGGACGCTCGTCGTCTGCGGCCCCTTCGAGACGCGCAAGGTGATCGTCGCGCCGGGCGCCTGGAACGTGCCCGCATCTGGGCTTTGACTGACCACGGTTCCCTTCGGCTGATCCGATTCGACGTCGGCCCCGCGCGCGACGGCAAAGCCCCTGCCTTGCAGCACGCTCGAAGCAGTGGCGAAGGAGGAGCCGACGACGGTCGGCACGGCAACGGGCTGTGGCCCCTTCGACACGTTCACGATCACCCTCGTGTTCTCCGCGACTGATGCGCCGGGCGTCGGCTTCAGCGAGACGACGTTCCCCTCGGGCTCATCTGAGTTGATCTCGATCACCCGCCAGGTCAGGTTCGCGTCGCGCAGAGCCGAGAGCGCGGACGCCAGCGGCTGCCCCACGATGCTCGGAACCGTCGTCTTCTTCGGCCCGAGCGAGCTGTAGATCGTGACGAAGTTCCCATTCTGGATGCGGTCTCCCGGCTGGGGGTTCTGCTTGATGACGTACGTCTCGTCGACGTTCTCGTCGTACTGGCGGACGACCTGCGAACGCAGACCCGCCTGACGGATCTTCTGGACCGCCGAGATCTCCCGAATGCCGACGTAGTTCCCGACCGCGACGGTCTTCGTGCCGCTGATCTGATCCTGGATCTGGTTGTAGAGGAAGTACCCGCCGACGATTGCGGCGGCGACGAAGAGCAGCGCGACGAGCCAGGGCCAGACGGCGCGACGGCGCGGCTCGTCGTAGTCGTAGTAGGCGGCCGGCGGCGCGTACGGAACCGGCTCGCGCACGCCGGAAGGAACCTCTGTCACGGCCGTCGGCGGCGGGCGCGCGATGATCGCGGTCGCCGCCTCCTCCGTCGCGGGGGAGATCGCCATGCCTCGCGTGATCCGGCGCAGATCGGCGTCCATCTCCTCGGCGCTCTGGTAACGCTCGGAGGGATCCTTGGCAAGCGCGCGCATGACGACGAGGTCGAGGTCGCGCGGCACTTCCGCCCGCTTGGCCGACGGTGGGTCCGGGATGCGGGACAGGTGCTTCATCGCGATCTCGACCGGCGTCTCGCCGCTGAACGGGACGACACCCGTGAGCAGCTCGTAGAGCACGACGCCGACGGAGTAGAGGTCGGAGCTCTGGTCGACGGGCGCGCCCTTCGCCTGCTCTGGCGAGAGGTACTGAGCGGTGCCGATGATCGAGCCCGCCTCGGTCATCTGGCTCGCACCGGCGCGCGCGATGCCGAAGTCCGTCACCTTGAGACGGCCCTCGCCGTCGACGAGCACGTTGTGCGGCTTGATGTCGCGGTGGACGATGCCGTGGCGGTGGGCGAAGCGGAGCGCGGCGAGGATCTGCCGCGCGTAGTCGATCGCGATGTGGATCGGCGCGGGGCCGCGGGCGACGATCAGCTCCTTGAGCGATCGCCCGTCGAGGTATTCCATCGCGATGTAGTACGTCCCTTCCGCCTCGCCCCGGTCGTAGATGGAGACGATGTTCGGATGCGAGAGGCTCGCGGCGTTCTTCGCCTCGCGGCGGAAGCGTTCGACGAACTGATCGTCGCCGGCGTGACGGTCGTCGAGAATCTTGATCGCGACGCGGCGGCCGAGCACCTCGTCCTCGGCCAGGTAGACGTTCGCCATCCCACCGGTGCCGAGCTTGCGGACGATCCGGTAGCGCCCGTCGAACAGCTGGTTGATCAGCGTGTCGGAGACGGCCATCAGGGGATTCACACGGTAGGGATTCGCCCCTACCGCAGCCTGGCCTCCATGACCTGGCGCGCAATCGGAGCCGCGATCGTCCCGCCGAAGCCGTTCAGCTGGTTCTCGACCACGACGGACATCGCAATCTTCGGCGCCTCGACGGGCGCGAAGGCCGCAAACCACGTCGTGTGGATGTTGCCCCGGCCGATCTCGGCAGTGCCTGTCTTGCCGGCGACTCGGACCCCCGGGATCTGGGCGGATGTTCCCGTTCCGCCCGTCACCGCGAGCTCCATCATGCGCGAGAGCTCGTCGGCCGTCTGCCGTTTGATCGGGCGGCCGAGCACCTCCGGCCTGTTGCGGGCGACGATCCTGCCGCCGGGAGAAACGACGCGCTCGACGAGGTAGGGCTTCATCATCACGCCGTGGTTGGCGATCGTCGCGGCGACCATCGCCATCTGCAACGGCGTCACGACGCAGGCGCTCCTGGCCGAACGCGAGGCGGCCTGGGTCGACCTGCGTGGCGGGGTTGCTGGGATTGAACAAGCGGCCGCGGCTGTAGAGCCCGCTCGCGACACGCTCGCTCTCCGGCGTCTCGAGGGGCGGCAGCGAGTAGAAGCCGAACCGTTTCGCGTACCGGAGAACGGTCCCGGCCCCGAGCGCCTTGCCGACGTTGCAGAAGACGGAGTTGATCGAGTGCTCGAAGCCGGTGGTCAGGTCGACGTTTCCGAACGTCTCGGGCGCCTCCGGATTTCCGGCGTTGCGAACGCGCTGGCCGTACTCGATGCAGTAGCCCGGGTCGTAGAACGGCGAGCTCGGCGTGAAGCGGCCGGTGTCGAGGGCAGCGGCCGCCGTCACCATCTTGAAGGTCGAGCCCGGCTGATACAGGCCCGCCGTCGCGCGGTTGAGAAGCGGCGCGCGACACGGAGCCGTGGTCCGCGTCGCCTGGGCGAACCGCTTCTCGATCAGGTTGGGGTTGTAGGTCGGGTTCGTCGCCATCGCGAGGATGCGTCCCGTCGATGGCTCGATCGCGACGACCGCACCGCACTTGCCCTGCAGGAGCCGGTGCGCCAGCGCCTGCAGCCCAGGCCTGATCGTGAGCACGATGTTGTTCCCCGTGACCGTCGTGCCGCGGAGCCGGTCGAACGTCGAGCGCACGACCGTGTCGAGGTTCGAGTTCGACGCGGTCAGGAAGTCGTTGTACGAGCGCTCGAGGCCGGTCTGGTTCCGCGACTGCGTCGAATAGCCGACGACGTCCGCGAACAGCGGCCCCGTCGGATAACGCCGGAAGTACAGGGTCTGCCCGCCGACGCGCCTCGCGACGTTCGTAGCGAGAGCCGTCCGACCGTCGGCCGCGAAGATCGTGCCGCGCTTGATCGAGAACTGCGCGACCAGCCGGATGCTGTTGTCCTGACGGTCCGCGAGGCTGGCATTCGCCCAGGTCTGCCAGTACGTCGTCCCGACGATCAGGGCCGTCAGGAGCACGAGCGCCGCAACACCGATCTGCGAGATCTGCTTGTTCATCGCAGGGCCTCACGGTTCGCACGGTTCGAGACGAGCAGCAGCCCGGCGAGAAGCAGGAAGTTGGCGACGATGCTCGAGCCGCCGTACGAGACGAAGGGCAGCGTGATCCCGGTCAAGGGAATGATCCGCAGGACGCCGCCGACGATGATGAATGTCTGCAGCGCGAACCCGAAAGTCAGGCCGGCCGCGAGCAGCTTCGAGAAGCCGTCCTGCGCGAGCAGAGAGATGCGCATGCCGCGGAGAACGAAGATCATGTAGACGAGCAGCAGCGCCGCCACGCCGATGAGACCGAGCTCCTGCGCGAGCGCGGAGTAGATGAAGTCTGTATTGAGGCTCGGGATGATCTGGCCGCCCTCGACGGTCCTGAACGTCCCCTTGCCGAGACCGGTGCCTGCGTACTCGCCGTTCCCGATCGAGTACAGCGACTTCACGAGCTGGAAGCTCTGGCAGTTCTGCCGAAGCTCCATCTGACCCGAGAGCGGACAGAACACCTTGTGGTCGGTCCACGGATGGAGCCAGATCGTGACGCGCTCGCGGACGTGAGGAGTGACTCGCCACACGCCGACCGCGCCGACGAGGAAGAGCCCGAGCCCGGCGGCGACGTAGGCGATGCGCGCCGTCGCGATGTAGAGCATCGCGAGGAAGATCCCGAAGTACAGCAGGCCGCCTCCGAGGTCGTGCGTCTCCAGCAAGACGAGCATTGCCAGCGCCCAGATGACGAGCAGCGGCCCCCAGTCCTTCGGTCGACCCTGCGCCAGAACCTCGCGCTTCTCACGCATGTAGCCGGCGAGGAAGACGATCAGCATGATCTTGGCGAGCTCACCCGGCTGGAAGCGCAATCCTCCGATGTGCACCCACAGCCGCGCGCCGTTCACGGTCAGCCCGATCAACGGCAGGATCGGCAGCACGAGCAGCGCGATCGCGGTGATGCCGAACAGGTACTTGTACGTCTCGAGCCGGCGGTAGTCGTAGCGCAGCAGGAACAGCGCGACGGCGAAGAAGACGACGCCGACGACGATCCAGCCGGCCTGCTTGAAGGCGTCGTCGGGATTCAGCCGGTAGATCTCCGTGAGCCCGATCGCCGTCAGCAGGCAGACGATCGGCAGGAGGTACGGGTCCGCGTACGGCACCGTGAACCGGACGACGAGGTGCGCCGCGAGGTAGAGGGCGAAGAAGAAGCCGGCGTACGTCAGAGACGCGGTCGAGACGACGTCCTGCCGGGCGATGTACACGCTCGCGAACCCGACAGCCGTGAGCACGCCGACGACGACGAGGAACGCGAGCTCGCGGTTCCGGGCGCTCAGAGGAGGAACCTCAGGATGAGGAACAGCGCGATCGCCGCCGCGATGCAGCAGGACGGCGATCCAGGCGACGACGCGCCGACGGAGGTGGCGCGGGCGCGCGGCCGGCTCTTCTCCCGCCTGCGCTGCCGCCTCGGCGTCGATCTCGTCGACCGAGATCACGGCCGTGTCGATCACGGGCACGCCGTCGGCCTCGGTGAGCGTGTCCTCGTCGGGCAGAGCAGCGTCGGCCGGGCGGGCCTGCTCGCGCGTCTCGCCGTCGTGGACGGGCGGCTCGTCTGCGATCTCGAAGGCGACGACCGTGATGTTGTCCTGGCCGCCGCCCCGGTTGGCCGCCTTCACGAGGGCGCGCAGCGCTGCCTCGATGTCGTTCCTGTTGCGCTCGACGACCGAGAGGATCGACCCTTCCGACACCATGTCGGTCAGCCCGTCGGAGCAGAGCAGGAACAAGTCGCCGGTCTGCGCCGGGACACTGAACGTATCGACGTCGACGTCGGGGTCGGTGCCGAGCGCTCGCGTGATGACGGAACGCTGCGGGTGCACCTCGGCTTCCTCGCGCGAGAGCCGCCCGGTCTTCAGCAGTTCGTTGACGAGCGAGTGGTCCTCGGTCAGCTGCTCCATGCGGGCGTCGCGGATCAGGTACGCGCGAGAGTCGCCGACGTGTCCGAAGGCGACAGACCCGTCCTCGACCAGCGCGACGGTGATCGTCGTCCCCATCCCCGACGTGTTCGGATCGGTATTCGAGCGGTCATAGACGCGCCTGTTCGCCTCCTGAATCAGATCGACGATCTGCTGCTCGCCTCCGGCCTTCACGCCGCCTCCTTCTCGCAGAGCGGCTGTGGCGAGGCGAGACGCGATCTCGCCGGCCTGCGCGCCACCCATGCCGTCGGCGATCGCAAACAGCGGCGGCTCGACGACGTATGCGTCCTCGTTCCGGCGCCGCTTGCGGCCCGGGTCCGTGACCGCGGCGACCCGCCCGATCACGCCTCGAACCTCAGGTCGGTCTCGCCCACGCGGATGATGTCGCCCGGGCGACAGAAGCCTGGGATGCTCGAGCCGCGCGCCGTTCAGGTACGTGCCGTTGGTGGAGCCGAGGTCCTGAACCCAGACGCCGTCCTGGCGCGGCTCGAACCGGGCATGCCGCGCCGACGCGTACTCGTCCGAGGAAATTGCGATGTCGTTTCTCAGCCCACGGCCGACCGTCACCTGCGAAGAGTTGAGCGCGAAGTCCTCGCCCTCGTCGAGGTCGACGCTCTTGACGACGACGAGGCGTCCGGTCCGCGAGCCGCGGCTATAGCTCTGAACGCCTCCCGGGCCGCTCGGGGCCATGATGAAGCTCTCCTGCGGCAACCGCAGATCGCGGCTCGCAGTCCGCACGATCCGCCAGATGAAGAGGTAGAGCAGCACGAGGAAGGCGATCTTCAGGACGAGCAGGACCTCGTCCACGGTCGCAGAGTCGTAGATCATTCCGTTTGACGCGAGAAGACCACGTCAGTCGACCCAAGTGTGACCTTGTCGCCGTCGTGGAGCTTTGCGCGCTTGACGCGCTTCCCGTTGACCTCGATCCCGTTCGTCGAGGCGAGGTCGACGATCCAGTACGACGCCCCCTCCTGCCGGAGCTCGGCGTGCCGTCGAGACACGTTCGCATCCGAGAGTTGGATGTCGCAGTCACGTGAGCGTCCGATCACGAGCCGGCGTTGCTTCACCTCGTGCCGCGTGCCGTTTACCGTCAGGCTCACGAGCTCCCGCTCCATTCCCAGTTCCTCGGGCGAGACAGCCTCGGTCGGCGCCGGCTTGGGCTTGTAGATCATGGTCGCGCCGGGCTCGGGCTCCTCCGCCGGCTGATCGGCGCGGCGGCTGTCGGGCTGCGCCATACGGGTCGCGATCCCGAACTCGCCGACATCGAGGTCGTCGTCCGTCTCGAAGCGGACACGCGGCGACGAGAGCAACGCGTAGTCCTCACGCCGTGCGTGCTCGGAGAGGTATTCCTGGAGCTCGCCTCGCAGACTGTCCTCGTAGCCGTGAGAATTGCTCTCGATCGTTCGAGGACAGGTAGATCGAGTACTCGTTGGGCACGTAGACGCGGGACACCGAGACCGTACGGTGGTCGTCCATCTCCTTGGCGAGCTTGCGGGCAAGCTCGACCGGCTGGACGTTCGTCCGAAAGGCACGGCCGAAGATGCCCTCGAAGAGGGCTTCGATCTTGTGTTCGATAGCGCGGAGGACCATGAGCCGGGATGGATATCCCGGCCAGCGATGCTAACGAACCACTACGGCGGCGCAGGTGGCCCAAACGGCCAAAGCAAGCGGTGCGGCCGCCACGCTCGGGACCGGGAGGAGGGCCGTGGCGAGGAACGCGACTCCGAGGGCTGCGACTGCCCAGGGGCCGCGCGAGCGCGCGAACGGCAAGAGCACGGCTGCGGCCGCCAGCACGAGCATCTCGACGGCCAGGGCGGGACGTGAGACGAGGGCGCTCCAGAGAGCGGAACCGACGTCGAACGGATTCCCCACCGCGGCCACACCCAGGTCGTGCGGTGCAGTCGCGCCGTCGAAGGGCAAGGGCACGCCTCGGAAACCGGCGACGATCCCGGCCGTCAGCACCGCCGCGGCCGTCTGGACGCCGCGTCGGATCGGCGAACGGACGGCGAGAGCCACGAGCGGCAACAGCGCGAGCGCAGCCAGCGGAGCCAGCAGCGGCCCGAGCGAGAAGAAGAGGCCACTCTCGGGCTCTCGCCACGAGAGAACGAGCACGGCAAGGGCGGCGGCAACGTACAGAGCCGCCGCGCCTGCTGCGATATTGCCCAGCGGCAGCACCGGCACCGCGAGCGTGAAGGCAAGCCCGAGGCGCGGCCGGAGAAAGGTCGTGACGGCCGCGAGAGCGGCGAGCCCGAAGGACCAGCCTGACGGGTAGAAGGGGATCGCCCAGGCGGTCCAGCCGGCAAGGAGAGCGGCAAGGGCGGCCGGCGCGACCCGCGCTGCAAACGCCGGAACCGCAATGGTGGGGCCGCCGCGCCGGGAACGCACTCGCTTCTGCACGGCGACCCGCAGCGTCGCCGCCAGCGATGCCGCATCCGGCCGCCTGGAGGCGTCGAGGTCGAGCGCCCGGTCAACGGCGCGAAGCAAGGCCTGCGGGAGGTCGGGCCGTACGGATCGCAGCGGGGGAGCACCGGACTCGATCGCGCGGGCGGTCTCGAGCAGTGAGCTATGCCAGAACGGGTGACGCCCTGCAAGCGCCTCCCACAGCATCACGCCGGCGGCCCACACATCGGCGGCTCCCGTCGTGACCCCGCCGGCGAGCCGCTCGGGCGCGATATACGCGAGCGTTCCGGGCACGTCCCCCTGCGCCGTCAGCGTCTCCGCTTCGCGCATCTTCGCGAGGCCGAAGTCGAGAACTCGCACCGAGACAGGCGTTCCCCTCGGCAAGCAACACGTTGGACGGCTTGATGTCGCGGTGCACGATGCCGCGCCGGTGCGCATGGGCGAGGGCCTCGAGCACCTGCGCGGCCGCCTCGATCGCGGAGCCGTCGTCGAGCTCGCCGCTGCGGAGCGCTTCCCGGAAGGTTCGACCGGGGACGTACTCGTAGGCGATGTAGACGTGTCTCTCGTCCCGCCCGAAGGCGTAGGCGCGCTGGCAGGCAGGGTGCCTCAGCTGGGCGGCGGCCTCGGCCTCGCGTTCGGCGCGTGGCGCGGCCTTGCCCTCGCGCGGGACGATCTTGAGCGCCACGTCGAGCCCGTTACGCTCGTCACGAGCAAGCCAGACGGAGCCCGAGCCGCCGCTGCCGAGAGGCCGGAGGGGGCGGTACCGGCCGAGCACGAGCTCGCTCTGCTGCGGGGCTGCGGCGGCGTTCGACACGGAGGTTTCTCGTTGGCGCAGGCAGCCGCAAGTCCTGCACCGGCCGCCGCAGCGGATAGTGACGGCGGCTTCGGCTGGTACCGAGGGGCAGGTTGGCCGACAGACCGCGGCGGCGCTCGCGCCGCCGCTACCAGGACGCGCGGGCTCTGCCCGTGCGTCCGTCTGAACTGTCCAGCCGAGCCGTTCTATGCGAAGACCACCGACAGATGGACCGATTAGAGTGAATCCGGCTTTCGGCCGAGAAAGTGGCTTCGCCCCTCATGACCGAGCGCGATACCGACATCGAGTTCGACTTCTTCGACGAGCCCGAGACCGACGAAGCGACAGAGCGCGTGCGGGCGCCGGGGCGCCCCTCGCCCGGCGGCCCTCGCCGACCCCTCCGCCCGCCGGCCGGCGTCATCCCGATGCTCCGGCTCGCGGGACTGATTGCCTTCCTCATCCTCGCAGCGGTGCTCCTCGTCGTGCTCGTCCGCGGCTGCGCCTCGGACAGCAAGCACGCCAAGTACCAGGGTTACATCGACGACGTGCGCGGCATCGCCTCCGGCTCCGGGCAGATCGGGACACAGCTGAACCGAACACTCGCGGCGACCGGGATCAAGGAGAGCCAGCTCGAGACCCGGATCAGCGGCTACGCCGCCCAGCAGCAACAGCTCGTAGCACAGGCCCGCGAGCTCAGCCCGCCGGGCCCGCTTCGGGTCGAGCACGACCATCTGATCGAGGCCCAGCAGCTGCGCGCGAGCGGGCTCAGCCGGCTTGCTGATGCGTTCCGGCAGACCGCGACCTCCAAGAATGCGACCACGGCGGGCCGGCTGCTCGCGGACCAGGCGCGGCTGCTCGTTGCGAGCGACGTGAACTACGACTTCTATTACAAGGAGCCGACCCAGCGAGAGCTCGAGAACCAGGGCATCCGCGACATCGGCGGCGTGCCGAGCTCGACCGTCTTCCCGAACCCCGAGTTGGCGAGCACGGCGGCGATGATGAACGTGTGGCAGCGCGTCCACGGGGCCGCGACCGGTGGGACGCCCACCGGCTTGCACGGCAGCGCCCTCGGCTCCGTGACGGCCTTACCGGATGGAAAGAGGCTGACGCCGGGAGGCTCTGCCACCGACAACGAGATCAGCGTGTCGACCGACCTCGCCTTCCAGGTCGCGGTCGAGAACTCCGGTGACTCCCAAGAGTTCAACGTGGGCGTGACGCTCACGATTCAGAGGTCGCCCACGCCGATCGTCCGCAGGAGGTCCATTCCGACGATCAACGCAGGCGAGACGAAGACGGTGACGTTCACGAACATCGACCTGCCGGCGGATCTCTTCGGCCAGCCGACGACGATCAAGGTCGACATCCGGCCGGTGCCGGGGGAGACGAAGACGGACAACAACTCGGCGGAGTATCCGGTCATCTTCTCGCTCGGGGGCTAGCTCGGGCGGATGTCCCTCTCGACTGCGGGGTGGATCGCGATCGGCGCGTGCGCGGTCGCCGGCGTTGTCGTTGGTCGTGGCGCTCCTCGCCTGGTCGAAGCTCCGGGCGGTCCGGGCAGCGCAGCGCGTGCTCCTCGGGGGAGGAAAGCAGGACCTCGTCGACTTCGCCGTGTCGCTACAGGGACGCATCGACGATCTCCACCGTGCCGTCGACGAGATCGCCGGAGGGCTCTCGCGCGTCGACCGGCGCGTCGACACCGCGGTCTCGAAGACATCGCTCGTGCGCTACGACGCGTATGAAGGCGCCGGCGGCCATCAGTCCGCCTCGATCGCGTTGCTGAACGCGGCCCGAAGCGGCGTCGTCGTCAGCGCGATCCAAGGACGCGACTACGCGAGGATCTACGTCAAGGAGCTCGACCGCGGCCGACCGAACGTCGCGCTGTCGCCAGAGGAGGAGGAGGCAGTTGAGCGAGCGATGGCCACGTCTGGCTAGATTTTGCGCCGTATGCAGCAGGTTCTAGTCCTGAACGCCAGCTACGAGCCGCTGAACGTCACAACGGTTCGGCGTGCGCATGTCTTGGTGTTCAAGGGCAAGGCCGAGGTGATCGAGGAGCTCGCGCAGCCGTTGCATTCGGCCTCCGACACCTATCCGTGGCCGCACGTCATCCGGCTGGTCACCTACGTGAGGGTTCCGCGCGCCGTGCAGCGGAAGATCTCCCGGCGTGCGCTCTTCGCGCGGGACGACTGGCGCTGCGTCTACTGCGGCACGACGGCAGGACGCCTCACTCTCGACCACGTGGTGCCGAGGTCTCGGGGCGGCGAATCGATCTGGGAGAACGTCGTCACCGCCTGTGCGCCGTGCAACCACCAGAAGGGAGACCGGACGCTCGAGGAGGCCCGGATGGAGCTTCGTCATCCGCCCAAAGCGCCTGCGCCGGTGCTCTTCATCCGGTTGGCGGCGCCGAAGATCCCCCACGGCTGGCAGCCGTACCTCGCGCACTTCGGTACCGCGACCGCCTAGCTGCGTTCGACCGGTAGGCCGCGCTGCTCCCACTCGCTCCACGAGCCTGGATACAGCTTGCCCTCCCGGCCCGCGAGGTGCAGGCGGTGGAGGAGCACCGTCGCGGTGATACCCGAGCCGCAATAGGCGGCGAGCTCGCCCGGCGGCAGGTCGGGCACGGGCTCGTTCCAGGGCGCGTTGAGGGCGCCGGGAATTCGACCGGGGACCTTGTCGATCGGGTTCGGCTCGCCGCGCCAGCGGTTTGGAAGACGCGCGTCGACCACGACGAGCTCGTCGCCTCGCCGCATCAGCTCCTCCGCATCGATCGTGTCGTTCCGGCGTGGCCGCGGCGTGAACGTCTCGTCGCTCGATCTGCTCCTCGCCGGCCACGAACGGGCCGTGCCACGACTCGAAGTCGATCACCGCGCTGTCGTCGTGGCCGAAGTGGCGCAGGAGCCACCAAAGCCGCTCGGCACCGCCCATGCTGCCGTAGGCAACGACGAAGACACCCGCGCCGATGCCTGCTCGACCCGCGGCGTCCGCGAAGTCGCGGGCATCGGGGAGCGGATGCCTTCCACGCGATCCCGGAGGCCCGGCCAGATCGGTGTCGACGTCGAGGAAGCTCGCGCCGGGTATGTGGCCTTCGAGGTACAGCTCGCGCCCCCGACCCGGGCTGCCGAGCTCCCACCTGCAGTCGACGAACTGGTAGCGCATCATCCGAGTGACGCCGGTCGCGCAACCACGAGCAGATGCGCGCTCGCCCCGATGATCGCCGGCTCCTGCTCGACCGCGCGGGCCATCTGAAGCAGCGTCCCGAAAGTCTCGTCGTCGATCTCCACATCGGGCCGGCTCCACCCGGGCCCCTCGACGCCGAGCAGGGCGTCCACGACGAAGCCCGCCTCCTCGACTTCGGCCTGCAGCTCGTCGGACCGGTGGAAGTAGGCCGTCGTGAACAGCTCAACCGTCCGCCCGACCGGCCGATGCTCACCATGTGCCAGGTCCGCCTCCACGACGGCCCAACCCGTCTCGTCGAGGAGCCCGCGGAGGAATCCGTCCAGCAGCGAGGCGAAGCGCGAGATCGCTGCACCGGCAAAGACGCCGTCGGGCCGGAGCACCCGCCGTGCCTCGCGGAGCGCGGCGAGCCGGTCCTCCCGCTCGAGCAGGTGATAGAGCGGCCCGAGCAACAACACCGCATCCCATGACGCATCCGCTTCGTCGAGCCGGCGCGCATCGCCGACAACGGCGCTGAACCTTCCCGAGGCAAGCTCCGTGGCCTGCTCCACGTGGAGGGGCACCGCGTCCACGAGTCGCACCTCATGGCCCAGGTCGGCGAGCCACGCGGCGTACGCTCCGGGGCCACCGCCGACGTCGAGAACACGAGCAGGCGGCGGAGGCAGGAAACGTGTGAGCAGCTCCTTCGTTCGCTCGAACTCGATCCGTGAGTACCCCTGCGTGAGGCGATCGCGCTCGAGGCCCAGCTCGTAGTAGCTGCGGATGTCTTCGTCCACAGTTGAAAGCTAAAGAAGACTTGCCGCCGTCCGGATCGTCGTTTACTCTCGAAGCAATGGCACGCGCCGCGACGATTGGCATCACGCTCTTTACCGTCGTCGCGCGCGTCCTTACGCGCTAGCCGGCGTTTCGTTCCTCCGCCGACGCCGGCTAGGTCGCAACAGCAGGCGGAGAGTCCACACTCGAAGAAGGGGCGCACACCGTGCAGCCGCCGTTCGACAACCTCCGCCGTGAGCGCGATGCCTGTGGCATCGGCTTTCTCGCCGATGCAAGCGGCCGCGCGTCTCGCACGATCGTCGACGGCCTGCTCGAAGGGCTCGCCCGGATGCGCCATCGCGGTGCGGTCGCTGCCGACCGCAACACCGGTGACGGCGCAGGTTTGGTCCTGCCGCTGCCGCGGGTCCTCCTCCCCGCGGCGTGGTGTGGCCTGGCGATGGTGTTCGTCCGGAACGACTCGGCGCGGGTAGCCCTGGAGGAAGCCTGCGTCGCCGAAGGTCTCGGGCTCGGCGGCTGGCGCGAGGTGCCGACCGTGCCCGAGGCCCTCGGAGAGCGCGCACGCATGACGATGCCGCGGATCGAGCAGCTCGTCCTGCTGCAGCCCTACGGCGCCTCACTCGACGAGGCCGAAGCGCGCGCCTACCGTGCACGGCGCCGGGTGGAGAAGACGGCTGGGCTCTACGTCGCGTCTCTCTCGTTCCGCACGGTGACCTACAAGGCGCTCTGTGCCGCTGACCAGCTCGCGGCCTTCTACACAGATCTCCGTGACCCCGACCTCTCCGTGCCGTTCGGGATCTTCCACCAGCGCTTCGCGACGAACTCGGAGCCGTCGTGGGAACGGGCGCAGCCGTTTCGGTTGCTCTGCCACAACGGCGAGATCAACTCGATCGACGGGAACGTCGCCTGGATGCGCGCCCGCGGCCACACGCTCGAACGCGATGGGTCGGACTCGACCCTGCTGGACAACGCCCTCGAGCTGCTCGTGCGCGGAGGACGAGACATTCGTCATGCGGCAGCGATGCTGATCCCTGAAGCGATCGATGCCGACCCGAAGCTCGATCCCGACGTTCGCACCTTCTACCGCTACCACTCCACGCTCCTCGAGCCGTGGGACGGCCCCGCCGGGGTCGTCTTCACAGACGGGCGCGTCGTCGGGGCGACCCTGGACCGCAACGGCCTCCGGCCGCTGCGCTACGCAGTCGCCGACGAACGGCTCGTCGCTTGCGCATCGGAGGCGGGCGCCCTCACTCTCCCCGAGAGCGCCCGCATCCGGCGCGGTCGGCTCGGGCCCGGCCAGATGCTCGTCGTCGATCCCGCTCTCGGGATCGAGGAGAACCGGGCCGTCAAGGAGCGCTTGGCCCGCCGGCGGCCGTATGCCCGGTGGGTTCGTGCCACGGTGCGGCCGCTGGACGCCGGTGTGCCGGTACAGCCGCCGACGGAAAGCCTGACCGCGCGCCAGGTCGCGGCCGGGTACACACGCGAGGACCTATCCCTCCTCCTCCGTCCGTCGGCGGCCACCGGTCACGAGCCGACATCGTCCATGGGCGACGACACCGCCCTGCCGCCGCTTGCGGGACGTCGCACGCCCGCTGACGTCCTATCTTCGGCAGCGGTTCGCGCAGGTCACGAATCCTGCCATCGACCACCTGCGTGAACGCTCGGTCATGTCGCTCCGCACGCTGATCGGCGCGCGACCGCCGCTGATCGGCGAGCATCCTCGCTCCGCCGCGCTGCTCGAGCTCGAAAGCTTCTTCCTCTTTCCGTCGGCGACGCTCGAGCTGTCCCGCAGAGGTACGACGCTCGACGCCACCTTCGACGAGCGCGAAGGATTGCGACGTGCCTGCGAGCGCCTCGCCGAACAGGCTGCGTCCACCGATGCCGACGTGCTCGTGCTCGACGACAGCTCGGACGGAATGGCCGTCCCCCCCGTCCTCGCCGTCGGCAGCGTCCACAACCGGCTCGTCGCCGATGCAACACGTACGAGGACGTCCATCGTCGTCGTCAGCGACGAGCCGCGGGAGGCGCACGACTTCGCCTGCCTGCTCGGGTACGGAGCCGATGCGATCTGCCCCCGGCTCGCGCTCGAGACCGTTGCCGCGCTCGCCGCCGACGACAAGCTCGGCGGCGATCACCCGTCGCCGGCCGAGGCACAGTTGCGCTTCCGCGAGTCGATCGAGGACGGCGTGCTGAAGATCCTGTCCAAGATGGGGATCGCCGACATCTCGTCCTATCGCGGTGCTCAGCTCTTCGAAGCGGTCGGCCTCGCGAGAGACGTGGTCGATCTGTGCCTGCCGGGCACGCCGGCGCGAATCGCCGGCGTCGGGTTCGCCGAGCTGGAGCGGGAGATCCTGGGCCGCCGTCGAGCACCGCTACGGCTGGAGAATCCGGGCTACGTCAAGTTCCGCAAGGGCGGCGAGCAGCACGCAACGACCCCTCCCGTCGTCGAGGCGCTCCAACAGGCGGCGCACGCTCTCCGCCGGGGCAAGTACGACCGCTACGCGGCGATCGTGAACGAACGGCCGCCGCTCGAGCTCCGCGACCTGCTCGAGCTCGCGCCGGCCGAACGACCGCTCCGTGTCGACGAGGTCGAGCCCGCGACATCGATCGCGCGTCGCTTCTCGAGCGGTGCGATGTCACACGGCTCGCTGTCGGCCGAGGCCCACGAGACGGTGGCGATCGCGTTCAACCGGCTGCACGCGCAATCGAACTCCGGTGAGGGCGGCGAGGATCCCGAGCGCTTCCGCACGGAGCGGAACTCCCGCATCAAGCAGGTGGCCTCCGCGCGCTTCGGCGTCACACCGGAGTACCTCGCCTACGCCGACGAGCTCCAGATCAAGATCGCGCAGGGATCAAAGCCGGGCGAGGGCGGCCAACTGCCGGCGCACAAGGTCACCGCCGAGATCGCGAGGCTCAGACACACGCAGGCCGGCATCGAGCTGATCTCACCGCCGCCGCACCACGACATCTACTCGATCGAGGACCTCGCGCAGCTCGTCTTCGACCTCAGACAGGCCAACCCAGCCGCGTCCGTGTCCGTCAAGCTCGTGGCCTCGGCCGGCGTCGGTCTCGTCGCAGCGGGCGTCGCGAAGGCGCTCGCGGACGTCATCCACATTGCCGGCGCCGACGGCGGCACCGGGGCGAGCCCGCTCTCCTCGATCAAGCACGCCGGCATGCCCTGGGAGCTCGGCCTCGCCGAGACGCAGCGGACGCTCGTTGCGAGCGGTCTCCGCGGCCGAGTGCGCCTGCGGGCCGACGGCGGCCTCAAGACCGGTCGCGACGTCGTCGTCGCAGCACTCCTCGGTGCCGACGAGGTGTCGTTCGGCACGGCTCTGCTGATCGCGGAGGGCTGCTTGATGGTGCGCTCGTGCCACCTCGACACGTGCCCGGTCGGAATCGCGACGCAGCGGCCGGAGCTCCGGTCCAAGTTCGCCGGCGACGCCCGAGGAGGTGACAGCTTCCTGTTGCAGGTGGCGGAGGAAGTGCGCCGGCACCTGGCCGTCCTCGGACTGCGCACCTTCGCCGACGCGGTCGGCCGCGCCGACCTGCTTCGTCGCCGGGAGAGCACGGGACGACGCAGCTCCTCGCTCGACCTCCGCGAGCTCCTGCGGCCTGCGCACGGCGCGTTCGCCTGCGGAGCCGGTCCCGCACGCCCCGGGCGGGGAGCTCGGACTTCGACTCGCCGCCGACGCCTCGGCCGCGCTCGACGAAGAGCGAATCGTCGACCTCCGGTACGAGATCGGAAACGACGACCGCACCGTCGGCGCACGCCTGGGAACCGAGATCGCCCGGCGGTTCGGTACCGGCGCTCCTCCGGGGCGCGTCCGGGCCCGGTTCGAAGGGTCCGCAGGACAGAGCTTCGGCGCGTTCCTTGCCGAGGGCGTGGAGCTCGAGCTCGTCGGGGAGTGCAATGACTACGTCGGGAAGGGCATGGGCGGCGGGCGCATCGTGGTGCTCCCTCCTGCCGACGATGCGGGCGACGCCGTCTTGCTCGGCAACGCCGTTCTCTACGGAGCGACCGGCGGTGAGCTCTTCTGCACCGGCAGGGCGGGCGAGAGATTCGCCGTCCGTAACTCCGGCGCGACGGCAGTCGTCGAGGGCGCCGGCGATCACGCATGCGAGTACATGACGGGCGGCATCGTCGCCGTGCTGGGCGAGCTGGGGCTCAACACGGCCGCCGGGATGACGGGAGGCCTCCTCTACGTGTTCGACCCGGCCAACCGCGTCCCCCTTCGCCTCAACTCAGAGCTCGTGGTCGCAGAACGCGGCGCCGACGAGGAGTTGCGCACGCTGCTCGAGCAACACGTCCGTCATACCGGCTCTCTTCGCGCCGCCGCTCTGCTCGAGGACTGGGACGGTGCCGCACCTCTGTTCTGGCGCGTCTCGCCGCGCAGCGCCGAAGCTGTCGCACAGCAGGAGGCCGTCCAAGCCGCCGGGTAGCCGGCCCAGCCCTTTCGAGCGGCGGCGCCGGATGTTTCCGCACAGCCGGCGCCGCCGTCAAACGCTCTCTCCAGTGTTAGCCCGGAGCGCCCGGGTCCTTGACCTCCTCGTAGCCTTCCTTCGCCTTGTCGGTCATCGATTGGTCGCTCGTCGCCGTGTCCTTGACCTCCTCAGCGTCTTCCTTGAGGTCCTCGGCGCTGCGATCGCCGCCGAGCATGCCTTTTGCCTTGTCGACGATGTCGTCGGCGCCCATGATCACTCCTTCCCGTGCCGCTCGTATGTCGGCACCTGGACGACCCTCATCGCGAAGTCGCCTCGCTCCGCAGCTCCAGGAGAGGCTGCGCGGCGGTGACGTCGGCGGAGGGATTTGCGGCCGTCCGGTCTCCCTTCCCGGGATAGGCCAGAGCTCCGGTTG
Source organism: uncultured Actinomycetes bacterium (assembly GCA_963759365.1). GTDB lineage: Bacteria > Actinomycetota > Thermoleophilia > Gaiellales > Gaiellaceae > 3-1-20CM-4-69-9. The sequence continues at coordinate 28,919 of CAVWYX010000002.1, read as the reverse complement.
GTGCACCAGATCGTGACGTCTGCGTCCAGGTAACGGCGCTAGCCGGAGGCCGCCTCGGCAGCGGCGGCCGGCGCGACGGGAGCGGGAGCGGCCCGGGCGTGTCCGTGTGAAAGACCCAGGTGGCCGTGCGCCTCGGTGCCGTAGCCGCCGGGGACCGGGATGTAGAACTCGGGGTAGCCCCACATGCCGTGCTCCGACACGTCGAGCCCGGCGGTCTCCGTCTCCGCCTCGACGCGGATGCCCCAGAGCCGCTTCATCGTCCAGAGCGCACGCGAACGACGCTGTGAACGTGAAGGCGCCGACCGCGACCAAACCGAGCAGCTGAACGCCCAGCTGGTGGAACGACCCGGTGTACACGAGACCACCCGTGCCGGTTGCAAGGTTCGACGCCAGCGCCGGCACCGCGAACAGGCCGGTCGCGATCGTCCCCCATACCCCGGACATCCCGTGCACGGCGACCGCCCCGATCGGGTCGTCGATGCCGATCCGCTCGACGAAGAGCACGCCGGCGACCGCAATCAATCCGGAGACGAGCCCGATCACCACGGCCGCCCAGGGAGCGACGAATCCGGACGCCGCGGTGATCGCGACGAGCGCGGCGAGCACGCCGTTCAGCATCATCGAGACGTCCGGCTTCCGCAGGATCAGCCATGCGCTCGCAATCCCACCGACAGCGCCGGCGGCGGCCGCGAGGTTCGTCGTGAGCGCCACGTAGCCGAAGTAGCCGATCGCGATCGCCGCTGACGACACCGAGCGTCGAGCCGGGGTTGAAGCCGAACCACCCGAACCAGAGGATGATCGTCCCGAGGACCGCGTACGGCATGTTGTGACCCGGAATCGGGTTCGCACGCCCGTCGCGGCCGAACTTCCCGATCCTCGGCCCGAGGAGCAGCGCACCGGCGAGCGCGGCGAGAGCGCCCTGGTAGTGGACGACCGTCGAGCCGGCGAAGTCCTGCATGCCTCGGCTGAAGAGCCAGCCGCCGGCGTGCCAGACCCAGTGCGACGTGACGGAGTAGATCAGCGTGAAGACGACCCCGAAGGCGAAGTAGACCCACAGCTTCGCCCGCTCTGCCATGGCGCCCCAGACGATCGCGAGCGAGACGCCCGCGAACACGACCTCGAACAGGTACGCGCTCGCCCCGGGGATCCCGGAGAAGAACGAGAACGGCGCCTGGCCGATGGCGAGCAGCTCGTCGGTCGAGGGGAAGAAGCCGCGCGTGCCGACGATTCCGTTGCCGTCGCCGAATGCGATCCCGAAACCGACGGCCCAGTAGACGAGCGAGCAGACGCCGAAGATGAGGACGTTCTTGCCGGCGATGTGAGCGGCGTTCTTCATGCGTGTCAGCCCGGCCTCGAGGAAGGCGAAGCCCGCCTGCATGAACATGACGAGAACGGCTGCGACGACGACCCAGACGGTGTTCGCGGCGATCAGGAGGTCTTTGTTGGTCATGAAGGCTGCACCTGGCGCTCGAGCCTCGCGCCCGTTCGGTTGTGCGTGACGTTTTCGACCGGCGAGGTCCAGACGAGCCCGTCACCGGACTCGTTCCCGCTCCGCGCCGCGTCGCTGATCGCCTCGACCACGGCCTCGGCGAGGTGGTCTTCGACGATGAACGTGAGCTGCGCCTTCGGCAGGAAGCGCGACTCGAAGATGCGCCCGCGGTACTCGTGCGTGACACCGCGCTGGCGGCCGTGACCGATCGCCTCGATCACCGTCACGCCGACGTGGCCCGTCTCGTGCTCGACCGCGTCGATGACGGTCTCGACGCGTTCCCGGATCACGACTGCCTCGACCTTGATCACCTGATCACCTCGCTTCGTCTCTCTAGGAAGACGGTGTCTCGCCACACGCCGTCGCGCTTCGCGATCCGCTCGCGCGTGCCGACGACGCGAAAGCCGCACCGCTCGTGAAGCGCGAGCGACGCTCGGTTCTCGGGGAAGATCGACGTCTGGATCGTCCAGATGCCGGCGGCCTCGGCGCCGGCGATCAGCGCCTCGAGGAGCTTCCGGCCGATGCCGAGCCCACGCGCGCCGGCCGCGACGTAGACGCTGTTCTCGGCCACGCCCGCATAACAGCGCCGGCTCGAGGCTGCAGAGAGCGCGGCCCAGCCGACGACGTCCCCGAGCAGGTCGGCGACGAGACGGTGATCCGGAAGATGATTCGCGTCCCACCTCTCCCACGACGGCACCTCCGTCTCGAAGGTGGCGAGACCGCTGCGCATGCCGTCCCAGTAGATGTCCGCTACTGCCGGCCAGTCGCGCCGCTCGAGACGACGGAGCTCGACGGACGGCACTTCGACGATCGCATCTGCAGACCGCACGCCGAGCTCCAGCATCGCCCCCTCCTCAGCAGTCGTAGTAGAGGGAGAACTCGGCGGGATGAGGTCGCAGGCGGACGACGTCGGCCTCGTTCTCGCGCTTGTAGTCGATCCAGGTTCGGAGCAGCTCGTCGCTGAACACGCCGCCGGCCGTCAGAAACTCGTGATCGTGCTCCAGCGCGTCGAGCGCTTCTCCGAGGGATGCCGGCACCTGTGCGACGCCGCGCTCCTCCTCGAAGAGGTCCCAGTCCGCCGGCTCGCCTGCGTCCAGTCCCTTCTGGATGCCGTCGATGCCCGCCATCAGCATCGCCGCGAACGCCAGGTATGGGTTCGCAGCGGCGTCCGGGCAACGGAACTCGATCCGCTTTGCCTTCGGCGAGTCGGAGTACATCGGGATGCGAATGCACGCGCTTCGGTTCCGCATCGAGTAGACGAGGTTGACCGGCGCCTCGTACCCCGGAACGAGCCGGCGGTACGAGTTCGTCGTCGGCGCGCAGAAGGCGAGCAGGGCCGGGGCGTGCGCGAGCAGTCCGCCGATGTACGCACGCGCAAGCTGGGACAGCCCCGCATAACCGGATTTGTCCGCCATCAGCGGGGTGCCCTCCTTCCAGAGGGACTGGTGGGTGTGCATGCCCGACCCGTTGTCGCCGAAGATCGGCTTCGGCATGAACGTCACCGACTTGCCGGCGCGCCGCGCCACGTTCTTGACCACGTACTTGTAGGTCATGACCTGGTCGGCCATCCGCGTGAGCGACTCGTAGCGGAGGTCGATCTCGCACTGACCGCCCGACCCGACCTCGTGGTGGTGGAACTCGCACGGGATCCCCAGCCGCTCGAGCGTCAGCACCATCTCGCTGCGCAGATCGCCGAGGGTATCGTGCGGCGCGGGCGGGAAGTAGCCCTCCTTCTCGCGGACGGTGTAACCGAGGCCGGGCTTGCCGGAGTTCCAGTGGCCCTCGACGGAGTCGACGGAGTAGTGCGCCCGGTTCGGCCCGAGCTCGTACGAGACCTCGTCGAAGACGAAGAACTCGCACTCCGGCCCCATGTAGGCGGTGTCGGCGATCCCCGTGGAGCGGAGGTATTCCTCCGCCTTCTTCGCCACGCGCCGCGGGTCCTTCGCGTAGGGCTCCCGCGTGATCGGATCGGTGATCTCGCAGATGAGCGAGAGCGTCGGCGCCTCGGTGAACGGATCGAGGATCGCCGAGGAGGCGTCCGGCATCAGCAGCATGTCGGACTCCGAGATGCCCTGCCAGCCGCGGATGGAGGAGCCGTCGAAGCCGAGCCCATCGTCGAAGGCGGACTCGTCGAAGGCCCGGATCGGCAGCGTGAGGTGCTGCCATGTGCCGAGCAGGTCGCAGAACTTCAGGTCGACGAGCTGCGCGGTCGTCTCCCGCGCCCACGCGAGCGCCTCGCGAGCGTCGGGCGCCGTCGCCTGCCCGTTCGCCAGGTAGTGCCTTGCCTCTTCCGCTGCCATGCCGCTCCTTCCGCTTCGGACCACAAAAAAAGAGCCCAGGACACGAAAGTCCTGAGGCTCCATTGCCTCGGCGCCCGCCTTCCGCGGCGGGCGACCTGCTCCGCACCTTAGACAGAGATCCGGACGGACGTCAAGAGTAGATTGCGGCGACGTCGCGTGCGGTCGCTGCGATTCGCTCGCGCAACTCGACGGGCTCGATCACTTCTGCGTCCGTCCCGAACTTCAGCAACTCGCGGAACGCGTCGTCGAGACTGTCGAAGCGGACGACGTACACGCCGCGCTCCCCGCGCAGGTCCTCGGGTAAGAGACGACGGACGACGTCACTCGCACGGATCTTCACTTCGACCTGGCGAACCGACGCCTCGAAGCTCCGTGACCATTCCTCCCAGTACTCGGCCAGGTCGAAGTCCTCCGGCCGCTCGAAGGCGTCCTCGCGCATCCGCACCGAGGCGAAGCGGGATACGCGATACACGCGCATACCGACGCTTCGTCGGGCGACGAGGTACCACGCGCCGCCCTTGAGAACGAGCCCGAACGGGTCGAGCGTGCGCTGCACGACCCTGCGCTCGCGGTAGCGCGTGGCCAGCCGTCGACCCTGCCAGGTCGCAGCGGCGATCGTCGGTAGGTGGGGGACGGTGTCCTCGGCCCGGAACCACCGCCTCGTGTCCAGGTGGAAGTAGCGCCCCGCTCTGCCGGCCCGCTCCTGGAGCTCGGCGGGAAGGGCCGCGAGGACCTTGAGCCGCGCGTTCGCGAGCACGCCCCCGAGACCCAGCTCGGCGGCGGGCGCCGGCGCGACGAACAGCGCCTCCGCCTCGTCCGCCGTAAGACCGGTGAGCTTGGTGCGGTAGCCGCCTGCAAGCCTGTACCCGCCTGCCGGTCCGCGCACCGCCTCGACGGGAACGCCGGCAGCCGCGAGCGACTCGACGTCGCGATGAATCGTCCGCACGGAGACCTCGAAGTGGCCGGCAAGCTCGAGCGCAGTCAGCTGTCCGCGCATCTGCAGCAGGAGGAGCAGCGAAACGAGCCGCGTCGCCCGCATCAAGCGGGAACATACATGACAGAAGCTGGCATGTATATCTCGTAGGCTCTGCGTATGAGCGAAGAGCAGCAGACAACCGAGCAGCAGCTGTCCGAGCTCGAGCGAGAGGAGCGCCGCCTCGAGCGCCTGCGCCTCGTGGTCAGCGCGTGGCCGTCGCCCGACCGGTTCGAGGACGACGACGAAGGCCCGGCGGCTGCATGAGCAACATCTGGGTTGACGACTGGGACGACGACGAGGATTGGTCGGGCGGCGGCGGCAAGTCGAAGCGCCTCGTCCCGCACGCCGAGCAGGAGCTCGGAGCGAGCCTCTACGAGCTCGGGCCGCAGAACTTCAACGTCCTTCACTTCCACCATGGCTCCGAGGAGCTCCTGGTCGTCCTGCGCGGGCGGCCGACCCTGCGGACAGCGGACGAGGAGCGCGTGCTGGCCGAGGGTGAGGTCGTGCACTTTCCGGCTGGGCCCGACGGCGCGCACGGGCTGCGAAACGACACGGACGAGCTGGTGCGGTACGTCGTCGCGGGAATCCGGGTCTCGCCCGAGGTCATCGAATATCCCGACCTCGGGAAGATCACCGCCCAGGCACGCACGGGGTCTCAGACCGGAGAACGCCTCTGGCTGATTCACGACGTGTGACCGACGACTGGGGCGCTTGACAAGGCTGCTACGGTCTTTGGCGGCATGAACGTCCTCTTCGGCTGAGTCCTCACACCCCGTGCGCCGCCTGCGTTGGCAGGTGTACCGCGCAGGTCCGTGTTCCGCCGAATCGTAGGAGTTCAAGTGTTTGCAGTTGAAGTTCACGAGTTGCGCAAGGAGTTCTTCCGCCGCGATGCGACGCGAACGCGCGGGCGCAAGCGACGGAGGCGCGTGGCGGCGCTCGAGGGTGTGACATTCACGATGGAGCGCGGCGAATGCGTCGCCATCCTGGGCCAGAACGGCTCCGGGAAATCGACGCTGGTCCGGCTCCTGTCGACGTTGCTGCTTCCCGACGGAGGCACGGCGAAGATCTTCGGCAACGACGTGCTGAAGGACTCACGCGCCGTGCAGCGGCTCGTCAACCGCGTCTCCGTCGAGGCGTCGTTCTTCAAGAAGATGTCCTCGGAGGAGAATCTCGCATACGCGGCGCGCTTCTACGGGATGCCGCCGAGCGCGACGAAGACGGCTATTCCGCAGATCCTGGAACGGGTCGGCTTCCCGGTTGAACGCCGGCACGAGGGCATGGAGCACCTCTCGCGAGGCATGCAGCAGAAGGTGGCGCTCGCACGCGCCCTGCTGACCTCGCCGGTGCTGCTACTCCTCGACGAGCCGACGACCGGCCTCGACCCGCGCTCGAAGCTCGAGGTGCAGGACTTCATCCGCGACGTCTGGACGTCGCACGACGCGACGATCCTGCTCTGCACGCACGACCTCCGCGAGGCGGAGGTGCTCGCGGACCGGGTCGGCATCCTCGACCGGGGGCGGCTGATCGCGCTCGATCCGCCGGACGTGCTGAAGGAGCAGTACGACGCCGAGACGCTCGAGGACGCGTTCTTCTCGGCGACAGGCCGGACGTTCGAGGAAGAAGAGGACGAAGACGCAGAGAGGGGTGTGTTCGCGTGAGAGACGCAGCCGCAACCATGCGCAGCGAGTTCATCGGCCTCTACGGCATGGTCGAGCGCAACTGGTACCTCATCAAGCGCTACGCCTGGTGGGAGATTGCGTTCTTCTTCTGGACCGCGGCGAACACGCTCACGATCGTGTTCATCGCCAAGGGCGTCGAGGCGACCGGAGGCCAGGTCAACATCGACGAGCTGACGACGATCCTGTTGATCGGCGCGGTCATGTGGTCGTACCTCGGGATCGTCTTCGAGCTGCTGATCGAGACGGTGGCGTGGGAGCGCTGGGAAGGGACGATCGAGTACACCTTCATGGCACCGTTGTCCCGCGCGGTTCACCTGCTCGGAACCGGGATCTTCGCGATCGGCTACGGCATCGTGCGCGCCTCGATCGTGTTCGTCGCGATCGCCGCGTTCTTCGGTCTGCACATGCCGAACGCCAACTTCGTCACGGCACTCGTCCTGATCGCGGTCGCCTCGATCTCGTTCGTCGGGATCGGGATGATGACGGCCGTTCTGCCGCTGATCTCGCCGGAGAAGGGCACGCAGTTCGGCTACGTCGCACAGGGGCTGATGCTCGTCGTCTCGGGCGTCTACTACCCGGTGTCCGTCCTCCCGCAGTTCATGCAGTGGATCGCAACGATCTCTCCGGCGACGTACGCCCTGCGTGGGGAGCGCGCCGCGATCCTCGGCGGAGCCACGGTGTCCGAGGTCTGGGGCGACCTCTGGCCGATGCTCGTCATCGGCGTCATCTCGGTGCCGCTCGGCATCTGGGTCTTCCGTCGAGGCGAGCTGCACGCAAAGAAGCACGGAAAGCTGAAGAGGTCCGGCTAGCCGGGTAAGCCGAGCCGCTCGAGGCAAACACGCAGACCCTCGCGCCAGTGCGGCAGCTCAGGCGCGTCCTTTTCGCTGCGGAGAACGGCGTTCGCCGGACGCGGAGCGGGGCGGCCGAGCTCCTCGCTCGAGATCGGGCGGACGCGCGTGTCCAGGCCCGCCTCCTCGAAGATCGCCTCGGCGAACTCGGCCCACGTGCAGTCCCCGGCGGCCGTCACGTGCCAGATGCCGACCGGCCGCTCGAGCAGCTCGTGCGTCGCAGCCGCAAGGTGCCCGACGTACGTCGGCGCAGTCCGCTGGTCGTCGACGACGGCGATCTCGTCGCGCTCGCGTCGCGAGCCGGAGCATCGTCCGGACGAAGTTCGTCCCGGTCGAGCCGTAGAGGCCCGAGCTGCGGACGATCCAGGCGTGTTCGCCGGCTGCGGCTTCGCCGTAGAGCTTCGTCCGCCCGTACACCGAGATGGGATTCGGCGCATCCGATTCGACGTACGGCTCGGCCTTCCGGCCGTCGAAGACGTAATCGGTCGAGTAGTAGACGATCGGAGCACCGAGCTCGGCGAGCATGGCGGGTGCCGCCGACGTTCACCGCGGCCGCTCCCTGGGGATCGTCCTCGGCGCCGTCGACGTTCGTCCACGCCGCCGCATGGAGGACCACGTCCGGCAGCTCGAGCGGCGGCGGCGGGAACGTCACGTCCCACTCCTGGCGTGACAGGGCCACGGCGCCGGGGAACTCGTCCTGGAGCGCACGGCCGAGCTGGCCGCCGGCGCCGGTGATCAGGACGCGGTTCGGTCTCGTTCCGAGAGGATCGGCGATTTCGTGCTCCAGAGGTCGAGCACCCGCGGGTCGTTCCACGGCACGCCGTACTCGTCCGGATTCGCAGGGTCGTACTCCTGCGTCACGTGGTAGAGCATCAGAACGTCCGTCAGCGCCTCGAAGCCGTGCGCGAGGTTGCCGGGTATGTAGACCGCAGCGAAATTGCCTTCGCCGATGTCCTCGCTGAACGTCTCGCCGGTGTCGCGGTCGAGCGCGACCACTCGAGCCCGCCCCTGCAGGCAGACGAAGAGATCGCTCTGCCGCGTCGTGGTAGTGGAGTCCACGGATGGTTCCCTGACGGGAGAACGACACGTTCGTCTGACGCAGAGGTTCCGGCAAGCGGCTCGCACGCGCAATCTCGGCGAGCCAGCCGCGCTCGTCGTCGAAGCGCCGAAGGGGAATGACCTCCGGGCGGTTCACTGGTTGTTGGCGCCGTGCTTGCGCACGAAGTCGTTCACCTCGTAGTAGGCGTCGATCGACTCGCCGGCGTCTCCCCAGAAACCGTCGAGCACGTCGTACTCCATCTTCCCACGGTCGACATAGGCGTTGTTCACGTCCGTGATCTCGAGCTCGCCTCGGCCCGACGGCTCGAGCGACGGAACGATGTCCCATACCGTCGCGTCGTAGAAGTAGACACCCGTGACGGCGTATTCGCTGGGCGGCTCGCTCGGCTTCTCGATGATGCGAACGACCTGCTCCCCGTCGAGCTCGGGGACACCCAGATGGCAGAGGTGCTTCGGATCCTCGACGCGCGAGAGGAGGATGCGTGCGCCGCCGCCCTCCTGCCGCTCGAAGTTCTCCACGGAGGGCTTCAGCGAGCGCTCGACGACGTTGTCCGCGAGCATGACCACGACTCGGTCGCGATCGACGAATCGCTCCGCGAGCGCCAATGCGTCCGCGATCCCGCCGGCGCGTTCCTGGTAGGCGTAGAACAACCGATCGATGCCATACGCATGGCCGTTGCCGAGCAACCTGAAGAACTCTCCGGCGTGCGTCCCGCCGGTCACCAGCATCAGCTCCGTGACACCGGCCTGGACGAGTGCCTCGATCGCATAGTTCACCATCGGCCGGTCGTAGATCGGCAACAGGTGCTTGTTCGTGATTCGCGTGAGCGGGTGCAGACGCGTTCCGCTACCGCCGGCAAGGATGACGCCTTTCATGACGGTGCGATGCTAAGGGACTCGCGCGCGGCGCCCGCGGGACAAACGCGACCGCGTCTACTTGCCGGCGGGCCTGAGCGCCGCGCTCCGAGGGGTGAGCGGCGACGGCTTCACCCGGACGATCCGCGCCAGCGAGGCCGGGAGCCACCAGTTCCAGCGGCCGAAGAGCGCCATCATTGACGGGACCAGCAACGCTCGCACGATCGTCGCGTCGACGAGGATGGCGACCGCCAGCCCGAGGCCGAACTGCTGGAGCCCCACGACCGAGCCGGCCACGAATCCGGAAAAGGCCGCGACCATGATGATCGCCGCCGCTGTGACGATGAGCCCCGTGCGCTCGAGCCCATAGGAGACGGCGCGCACGTTGTCATGGACCTCGTCCCAGGTCTCGCGCATCCGCGAGACGAGGAAGACCTCGTAGTCCATCGAGAGGCCGAACAGCATGGCAAAGAGGAAGATCGGGATCCATCCCTCGACCTGCGAGAACTGATACAGGCCGAGGAGGGACTGCCCCGCACCCCACTTGAAGACGGCGACGAGGATGCCGTAGCTCGCAGCGACCGACAGCAGGTTGAGCAGCACCGCCTTGAGCGGCAGCACGACCGACCGGAACGCACGCATCAGCAGCAGGTAGGTCAGGATCAGCACGGCCACCACGAGCCAGGGAAAGACGCTGTAGGAGCGGGAAAGGAAGTCGACTCCCTGGGGCGGACCGCCCCCTGCGAGCACCCGCGCCGTCGCCGGGAACCCGGCGGCGGGAGTGAGATGGTCTCGGAGGCGGTGCACGAATTGCTGCGAAGGCTCGTCGCCGTACTCGTGCTTGCCGGCGACGATCATCTGGGCGTAGCGCCCGGTCGGATCGACGAAGCGCCGGGTCGGCCCCGTCTGGACGAAAGCGACCTCGGGATCGGCAAGCAGCTCACGCCGCAGGCGCCGGGCCGCCGATTGGATCTCGGGCGAACGGACGCCGCCGGCCCTGCCGGTGTCGAGGACCAGCTGCGTCGGGGACAAGCCGCCCGGGCCGACCGCCGCACGAAGGACGTTCAGCCCCCTGACGGACGACGGCGACTGGGGAATCCCCTGCGCGGAGCCGGGCGTCAGCTGCAGGTCGTACACCGGTATCGCGGCCAGCAACAAGATCGACACGCCGATCGCGAAGAACATCAACGGGCGGCTCATGATTGCGCGCGCGAGGCGAGCCCAGAATCCGTGCTCGACGTCGGGGCCCGCGACGTGCGGTAGTGGGATGTGCGCCCGGCGACGGAGCCAGTCCGCCACGTGCATCCTGTTGGTGCCGCGCCTGCCGTAGACGGACAGAAGCGCGGGTTGCAGCGTCGCCGCGGCGAGGATCGAGACGAGCGGAATCAGGAAGCCTCCGACTCCCATCGAGCGCATGAACGGGAGCGGCATGAACAGCAGGAGGGCCAGGCCGATGGCAACGGTCGCGCCGGAGAAGATGACGGCGCGCCCAGCCGTCGTCATCGTTCGCACGATCGCGTCGTCCTTCGAGCCGCCCTTCCCGAGCTCCTCGCGGAAGCGATAGACGATCAGGAGCGAATAGTCGATCGCGATCCCGAGCCCGATGAGCTGCACGAGATTCGTGACGTAGGTCGCCATGGTCATGTAGTGCGCGACGACGTAGACGATCCCGAGCGTGCCGGTGATCGTCGCCGCCGCGAAGATGAATGGGATCGTGGCGGCGAACGAGAGCCCGAAGACCGCGAGCAGCACGATGAGAGCGATGGGCAGCGCGATCGACTCACCTTTGGCGAGATCGCTGCTGAAGATCGGATCGAGGTCGTGCTGAATCGCGGGCTGACCCGTGACGTACGCGTCGACCCCCGGCGGCGCGACGAGTCGGCGGCGAATGTCGTCCGTGTAGTTCTTCGCGTCGGCGAGGTTCAGCGTCGAGAGGATGCTCCCGTAGACGACGTCCTTGCCGGTGTCGCGAACCCCGGTTGCCTGCCCGGTCGGAACGGCCTTGGCCGCCTGCCGGAGGCTTCGCTCGAGTCGCAGGGTGACACCGGCCGATCCCTCACGGATCTTGTAGACGACGAGGAACTCGCCGTCACTCCGATCGCCGAAGTGCTGCTGCAGGATCTGGCGGGCGCGCTCCGAGTCCGTCCCCGGCACGGTGAACGTGTTCGAGAGGAGCGGGCTCAGCTTCGAGCTCGCATAGCCGCCGGCAAGCAGAACCACGAGCCAGAGGCCGAGAATCGGCCAGCGGAAGCGCAGAACGACGCGTGTCCAGCTCGCCACGTCTGAACAGTAGAGACGAGGGGTACCTTAAGGCGATGGACAAGCCCAGGCGTGATCTAGAGAGCGCGGCGGCGGAGATCGAGCAGCTCTTCGCCGACCTCTGGCAGGTCTTTCCCTTCTCCCGCGGGGTGCGCCGCGTCTACCGGCCCGAAGTAGACGTCTACCGCACCGAAGACCCCCCGTCGCTGATCGTCGTCGTCGAGCTGCCGGGAGTGGATCCGGCCGAGGTCCAGCTCGTCGCGTCTCCGCGGGCGCTGCTCATCGCAGGTCACCGTCACCGTCCCAAGGATTTCGGGCAGTACCAGCAGATGGAGATCGACTACGGGCGGTTCCAGCGGCAGGTGACACTCGCGGAAGACGTCGATCCCGACGAGGCGACGGCGACCTACGAGCGGGGGATCCTCATGGTCCGTCTCCCGATCGCACCCAAGCCGGCACCGCGCGAGAGCATCTCGATCGAGGTCACGACACGGTGAGCGACATGCTCGTCGACATCGAGGAGCGCCAGGACGAGATCACCTTCCCGGCGACGCTGCCCATCCTCCCCCTGAAGGAGACGGTGGTCTTTCCGGAGTCCGTCACTCCGCTCGCGATCGGTCAGGAGCGCTCGATCAAGCTCGTCGAGGACGTCGTCTCGGGCGATCGGCTACTCGCCCTCGTGGCGGTTCGGGACCCGGCGGTCGAGCAGCCGGGCTGGGACGACCTCCACGCCGTCGGAACGGCGGCGGTGATTCACAAGATGATCAAGGTGCCCGACGGGACACTCCGGATCCTCGTGCAGGGCATGCGCCGGATCCAGCTCGAACAGCCGGTCTCCGACGAGCCGTACCTGGTCGGACAGTTCGTCGAGCTGCCCGACGAGCTCGAGGAAACGCCCGAAGTCGAGGCGCTGACCCGCAACGTCCAGAACCTGTTCGGACGCGTCATCGGCCTCGTGCCCTACCTGCCGGAGGAGCTTCAGCTGGCCGCCGCGAACGTCGAGGACCCGAGCGCACTGTGCAACCTCGTCGCCTCCACGCTCCGCCTCAAGACCGAGGAGAAGCAGCGGCTCCTCGAGCTCACCAACGTCGAAGCGCGTCTGCGGGCGGTCTCGGCGATCCTGAACCGCGAGCTCGAGGTCCTCGAGCTCGGCTCGAAGATCCAGTCGCAGGTGCAGGAGGAGATGGAGAAGGGACAGCGCGAGTTCTTCCTGCGCCAGCAGCTCAAGGCGATCCAGGAGGAGCTCGGCGAAGGCGATGCCGACCAGGCGGAGATCACCGAGCTGCGCTCGCGTCTCGACGAGCTCGAGCTTCCGGAGGGCGTGCGCAAGGCGGCGGAGCGTGAGCTCGGAAGGCTCGAGAAGCTGCCGTCGGCGGCGGCCGAGTACGGCGTCATCCGCACGTACCTCGATTGGCTCGTTTCCCTCCCGTGGAACAAGACGACCGAGGACAACCTCGACCTCGAGCACGCGCGCCGGATCCTGGACGAGGACCACTTCGACCTGGAGAAGGTCAAGGACCGGATCCTCGAGCATCTGGCCGTCTCGAAGCTGAAGGACGACCTGTCCGGCCCCATCCTCTGCTTCGTCGGGCCGCCGGGCGTCGGGAAGACGTCACTGGGACAATCGATCGCCCGCGCGCTCGGCCGCAAGTTCGCCCGACTCTCCGTCGGCGGCGTGCGCGACGAGGCGGAGATCCGCGGCCATCGTCGCACGTACATCGGCGCGATGCCCGGCACCATCATCCGGACGATCCGGGACGCCGAGTCGATGAACCCGGTGATGCTGATCGACGAGATCGACAAGATGGGCACGGACTTCCGCGGCGATCCGGCCAGCGCCATGCTCGAGGTGCTCGACCCGGAGCAGAACAAGAGCTTCCGCGACCACTACCTCGATCTGCCCTTCGACCTGTCGAAGGTGCTCTTCATCTGCACGGCGAACACGCTCGACACGATTCCTGGGCCGCTGCTCGATCGCATGGACGTGATCCAGCTGTCGGGCTACACCGAGGACGAGAAGTTCGGGATCGGCAAGCGCTATCTGCTGCCGAAGCAGCTCGAGGCACACGGGCTCGGCGAGGACCGCGTCAAGGTCACGGACAACGCGCTGCGGCTCATCATCCGTGAGTACACCCGTGAGGCGGGCGTCAGGAATCTCGAACGACGGCTCGCCGACGTCCTTCGCAAGGCTGCACGACAGATCGCCGAAGGGAAGACGCGGGCCGCGACGCTGCGGATCGACGAGCGCCGCGTCCGGTCCTGGCTCGGCCCACGCCGTTTCGAGGGCGAGGTGCGCAAGCGCACGGCCGATCCGGGTGTAGCCACCGGCCTCGCGTTCACGACCGTCGGCGGCGACGTCCTCTTCATCGAGGCGACCGCCTACCCGGGCAAGGGGCGGCTGACGATCACCGGGCAGCTCGGCGACGTGATGCGCGAGTCTGCACAGACTGCGCTCTCGTGGGTCCGCGCGCACGCAGAGCAGCTCGGCGTCGATCCGCAGTGGTTCGAGGAGCACGACGTGCATGTGCACGTGCCGGCGGGAGCCGTGCCGAAGGACGGGCCTTCCGCCGGAATCACGATCGCAACGGCGATCGCATCACTCGTGCGCAATCAACCCGTTGCAGACGACGTGGGCATGACGGGCGAGATCACCCTCACCGGCCAGGTGCTGCCGATCGGCGGCATTCGCGAGAAGGCGCTCGCCGCGCAGCGCGCCGGGCTGAAGCGCGTGATCCTCCCGCGGGGAAACGAGCCGGACCTGGAGGAGCTGCCACCGGAGACGAGGCGCGAGCTCGAGTTCGTCCCCGTCGACTCCATCGACGAAGTGCTCGCCGCAGCATTCGACGGCACGACCCGGCCCAAGGAGCGTCAGGTCAACTTGAAGGTCGCCAGCAGCCGGTCGCACGCCCGAGTATCGCCGTCGCGCTCGTAGCGGCAGAGCAGCAGGTACTCGGTCTTCCCGCGCAGCACGAACGCGATCCGCTCGACGAGCTGCTTGCCGTCGCGCTCGTATTCGATGTCGTATCGCCTCGCCTTGCGACCGGCGATCGTCACCGTCTTCGGGTCGGCCAGCTTGCCCTTCTGCTGACTTGCGACCGCGGCGGCCGCGCGGTCGAGCTCCTTGACGACCTTGTCCCAGAGCGCGGGTCGAAAGGCACGGATGAGCGGGAACCGCGTCACGGAGACGACCCCGAGGCCCTCTGAGACGGAAACGCTTCGCCCGCTGCGGACCTCTTGCCACGAAGCCGGTGCAGAGAAGGAGTAGCCTGTTCCCCGAACGGGTCGCTCCGTCGTCGCTGCGCTGCTACCACCACAGCCGGCCGCAAGCGGAAGCAACACCAGGAGAACGGCCTGTTTGCGAGGATTGGCGCAGGGTACGAAGCGCGCAAACGAACGAAAGGACAGCTGAGGAATGGCCAAGACGACGGACAAGGTATTGGAGCGGGCCGGAAGCGCAAGGCCTTATCTCGAACGAGCGTTCACGGACGAGGAGGTGCGCGAGAACGTGAAGAACGCGTTCGAGTCCGCGCGCTCGGTCTACAACGATCTCCTCGGGGGGCGTGGCGCCATTCCGGTTGCGACGCGAGTCGCGACGGACAAGGACATCCAGGAACGGCTGAAGGAAGCAGTCGACGAGCTCCGCGAGGCGGCTACTCGCGTCCAGGGCAAGGAGGACCACACCGCGCGGAACACGCTCCTCCTCTTCACGGGGATCGCGCTCGGGATCCTCTTCAACCCGTTTTCCGGACCGAAGACGCGGAAGTGGATCTCCGACAAGCTCTTCGGCTCGAGCGACGACTTCACGTACCAGGGCGGTAACTCCGGCGCAGCGGCGCCCCAGCGCGAGCGTGCACTAGCCTCTAGACCGCGGCGCGCGCTCTACTTCGGCGAGAAGTCGTCGGAGCCGGCGGTCCGGGAGCCGGCCGGCTTGATCGCGCGCTGAAGCGAGCCCGGAACCAACCCGTCGGCGCTCGAGATGTCGTTGGCGGAGAGGAGGATGGCGCCCGGTTTCGGCGCGTTCGCCGAGGCTGTGGCCGGGAGCCCACGCCTCGCCGCCCGGGAAGGCGACGTCCTGCAGGTGCTGCCACGCCAGGAGGTATGAGGTCGGGTTGACGACCCCGTCGTAGCCGAGGTAGAGGAGGCTGACGGGATGGACCTCGAAGTGAAGGTGGTACGGCGTTCCGCGCGCGTCGCCCGTGTTGCCGACGAAGCCGAGCACGTCCCCGGCATTCACCTTGTTCCCGTTCACTGCGAGCGGCGTGAACGCGGAGAGGTGCGCGTAGTAGAAGAGGTTGCCTTGCCCGTCGCGGAGCCACAGTCGGTTGCCGCCGATCGGGTTCCAGCCGACCGAGAAGACGACACCCGAGGCGCAGGCGAGAATCGGCGCTCCGAGCGGCGCGAAGATGTCGTCGCCGTGGTGCCAACCGCTCGAGATGTCGCCGCGCGGAGCCTTGAACGTGTCGCCGAAGGATGACGGGCCGTAGACCGGGAAGACGTAACCTCCGGCGGTCAGCTTGGGCGTGATGTCAGGCGGCTCCAGCACCGGGGGCAAGCCCGGCGTCGGCTCCGGCGCCGTCTTCGGCGCTTGGTGGGCCTTGGGCGTGGCCGGCTTCGACGGTTTCGGCGTCCTCGCTACCGGAGGCGGCGCCGGCGCTGCCTGAGCGGACACCTCCGCGTACCCGACGACGATCGAGGTGCCCGCCGGCAGACCGCCGTGGTCTGCGCTGAGGTGGATCTGAACACCCGTGACGCTTCCGCGGTAGCCCGCCGCGGCGCTGCCGCTGACACCCCCGGATACGGCCGTCAGCGATCCCCAGTCGGCGAGGGCGACCGTCGCGCCGGGAGCGACCGCCTGTCCGAGCGCGACGAGCCCCGACACCGTGGATCCGTTGACATTGCCGTTGCCTGCACCGGCTCGCGCGTCTGCATGCGCCTGGGCCACGACGCTCGACGCCGTGATCTCGCCGTTGAACATTGACAACCCGCTGACCTCGGCCGATGCGTTCGCCTGACTCGCAGCGCCCGAGTCGGCGGACACACTGGCATTCGCCGAGCTCGCGGTCACGATCGACGCGCCGGACGTCGGGTCGGTGCCGTACGCGAAACCGCCGCTGAACTGAACCTGGTCTCCGGGTGCGCTGATCGCCGGCGTCGCACCGCCCGCCTGTCCCGGCACGAGGACGCTGATCGCCTGCGCGCGAGCGCTCGCCCCGGCGGCCTGCACGTGCCGGCCGGAGGCACCGGCCGACGCTGCCGTCAACAACGACACGACGACGAGCAGGGCGAATGGCGTGCGCCTCAGCACGACCGCCTCATTATGCAGCTCTGAGCTACTGGCCTATCGACTTCGCGGACAGCGTGCCGCCGAACACTTCCTCCTGGTTACCGCCGAGGCTGCGCGTATCGATCCAGAGAGGATGCGCTACTCCGTCGGAAACGGCCAACCCCGGATAGCCGCCGTAACCGCCCGAGTCGCCGAAGCCGGAGATCAGTGCGTCCTGCCACAGAACTCCCGCGTTTGCGGAGCTCCGCGAGGCGCGGACGGGCGTCGTCCACCGGCGCCCGTCACGTGACGTCGTGCACGAGAACCACGCACTCTTCCTCGCCTGATCGCCGGTCGTGTCGTAGTAACACGCCCAGAGCACACCCGTGCGGGGGTCGACCGCCGAGATCGGCCAGAACTGATCACTCTTCTTCTTCGCGGGCCCCACGCGTCCGCGAGTACACCGGATCGAGTGCCGGGTTGAAGACAGCGGTCGCGACGTCCTGGGACTCGTCGGCGCCCGTGGTGGCATACGTGACGTAGACGCGGTCTCCCGTCGTCGCGATGGACGGGTTGGGCCCGAGGCAGCGAACGGATTGCTGCGGGATGACGAACTTCCCGAAGACGATGCAGGTCGCCGCCTGGTTGCCCGGCAAAGGCGCCACCGCCGGGCGCACCCGGAAACGGACACCGCCGTCGGTCGATCGGCCGACCCAGATCCCCCTGGCATCGACGCCGGCGATGTACACGTTCTGCCCTTTGCCCGTAGCGAGTGATACGAGTTGAGGTTGCACGAGGCGAGGATCGACGGGCTTCGGCGGCGTCCACGTCTTGCCGCCGTCCTTGCTCCAGCTGATCACCGTGGTCTGGTACTTCCGGCCGAGCAGACGTGACCACGCGGCGTAGACGCGGCCGTCCCGCGCGACGGCGATGGCCGGCTTGTCGTCGAAGCCGAACCGAACGGCGGGCTTGGTGATACGGCGAAGGAGCCACGGTTCGCCGGGACCGGGGCGCGACGCGACGACGAGATACGGGGTTAGATCCGGGCCCTGGGAGCAGATGCTCTTCTCCGTATAGGCCACGTACTGGCGGCCCGACGGCGCGATCGCGACCGCTGGATCTCCCCAGGCGCAGGTGTCCGGATTGAGCAGCGGGCCGCGCTCCGATCTCCACGTGCTGCCGCGGTTCGTCGAGCTGTAGACCCGAAGCTCCGGCTCGAGCGTCTCGTTCGATGCGGCGACGAGG
The DNA here is from genome assembly GCA_963759365.1 of uncultured Actinomycetes bacterium. Taxonomy (GTDB): domain Bacteria; phylum Actinomycetota; class Thermoleophilia; order Gaiellales; family Gaiellaceae; genus 3-1-20CM-4-69-9. The sequence continues at coordinate 10,946 of CAVWYX010000002.1, read as the reverse complement.
ACGCGTGGGTTCGCCGGATTCACGGCAACCGAGACCTCCGTCTGAAGGCCGGGCGCGTGCGAGATGTTCTGGACGTGGGTGGCGGCTGCGCGCCATGGGCTCGCGACCTTCTCGGCCGTGAAGAAGTAGATCGCTCCCAGGGCGGCGGCCGTCAGTCCAAGGACGACAACTGCCTCCAGCGCCAGGCGTCGCCGGGCCCTGCGGCGAGATCGCTTGCTCGAGCGCGGTGCCGACGGCCATCGAACCCTTTAGACGGCTGCGACCGAAGAAAGGCAGTCGAGATCGACCGCTTCGAGCTCAGTCGCCGGCGAGCTGCTTGCGGGCGAACGCGCGGAAACGTTCACGCGCGGCTGCGTCCGGTCCGAGCGGCTCCTCGTCGGCGTATTTCGGATCCGCTGCGATCTCCTCGGCGACCGCCCGGACCTCGCGCCGCAGCGCCTCGTGGTGCTTCGGATCCTCCAGGAGGGCCTCGACCCACGTGCGGTCTGCATCTCGAGGAGTGCGTTCCTGCTCGAACAGCAGCTCGCCCAGGAGGATGCCGACCCGGATGTAGGCAAACGTGCGGAACGCGAGGATTCGATGCGGCGATCCGACCAGGCGGTCGATCTCGGGATCCTCTGCCTGGATCTGCGTGACGATCTCGCCGACAGGCTCGTCGACGAATGGCAGCCACACCTCTTCCGGCCCCGTCATTCACGACAGGATAGACCCGGCCGTCGTTACGGGCCCGAGCCGCGCGACCGCAGCACGATCTGTACCGCGACAATCACGAGCAACCCGGCAAAGAGACGGCGCAGTGTCGCGCCTGACAGCGCCTCGGCCACGACGACGCCCGCCTGCGCCGACGCGGCCGCCGCAATGCCGAGGACGAGCGCTTCGCGCCAGCGCACGTTCCCATAGCGGGCTTGGCGCCACGTTCCAATGAGAACTGTTGGAATGATCGCGAGCAGCGACGTGCCGATTGCGTCGTGCTGGCCGAGCCCGAGCGCGATCAGCGCCGGCACGAAGAGGATCCCACCGCCGACGCCGAACATGCCCGCGAGCACACCGGCGGCAAGACCGAGCAGGACGGCGAGGACGTAGGTCACTTCACGAAGAGCCAGACGGCGATCCCGATCAGGAACGCCGCGAAGAGGAGCTCGATCGTCCTCGTGTTCAGGCGCTGCTGCAACGCGGTTGCGCCGGCGACCGAGATCGCAGCCGGAATGCCGACGAGCGCGGCATAGCCGGGACGGACGTCCCCATGCAACGAGTAGGCAATCACTCCGGAGAGGGCGGTGATCCCGATCGCCGCGAGGGATGTCGCGGTGGCGGCGCGCGCGTCGAAAGCGCAGAGCAGTAGCAGCAGCGGCACGATGACGATCCCGCCGCCGACTCCGAACAGCGCGCTGAAGAATCCGGCGGCGAGGCCGATGAGAACGAGCCGCACGCGCCTATTCTTGCAACGTGGATCTGCTGGCCCGTCTCGGCGACGATCCGTCCCGAGCCGCGCTGTTCCTCGACGTCGACGGCGTGCTGGCGCCGATCGTGCCGCGACCCGAGGACGCACGCGTTCCTGAAGAGACGCGCGCCGAGTTGCGCCGCCTCGCAGCGCGCTATGCGCTTGTGGCATGCATCTCGGGCCGCGCCGGGACCGATGCCGAGCGAATCGTCGGCGTGCCAGAGCTCGTCTACGTCGGCAACCACGGGCTGGAGGCGAGCCCGGAGGCGCGGCCCTGGGCAGCCCGGCTGCGGGCGTTCCTCGCGCAGATCGATTGGCCTCGCCTCGAGGACAAGGGCCTGACGGCCGCGTTGCACTACCGCGGCCTGGCCGACGAGGACGCGGCACGCTCGCGGCTGGAGGAGATCGCGGCGGCTGCGAGCAGCGCGGGGTTCCGGACGCGGTTCGGCCGCAAGGTCCTGGAGATCCTCCCGCCGATCGACGCGAACAAGGGCACCGCGGTGCGGGCGCTGCTCGCGGAACGCGGGCTCGATCGCGCGCTCTACGCCGGCGACGACACGACCGACCTCGACGGCTTCCGCGCACTCGACGACCTCGAGCTCGCCGTGCGAGTCGCGGTCGCCTCGGCGGAGGGCCCGGAGGATCTCCGTGCGGCGGCCGACGTCGTGCTCGCCTCGCCGCCCGAAGTCCTCGCGATGTTACGCAGGCTCTAGGTTCGAACCCGCTCTTCGGTCTCCGAGTCGAACAGGTAGACGTTGTCCCTGGCGACCGAGAACGTCAGCTCCTGACCGCCGCTGACCTGCTCCTCGACCGGCAGCTTCGCCTGCAGCGACGCGCCCTTCCGGGTCATATGCACGAGCTGCTCGTCGCCCAGGTACTCGACGACCTCCACGCGCGCGTCGAAGCTGATGCCGTTCGCACGGCCGTCGCCGAGCTCGACGCGTTCGGGCCGGAAGCCCGCGATCCGGTCCGCGCCGCCGACGCCGTCGATGACGGGCGCCGGCACGAGGTTCATCGCCGGCGACCCGATGAAGCCCGCGACGAACACGTTGCGCGGATTGCGATAGACCTCCTCGGGAGAGCCCACCTGCTGCAGCACACCGAGATTGAGCACTGCGATCCGATCGCCCATCGTCATCGCCTCGACCTGGTCGTGCGTGACGTAGATCGTCGTCGTTCCCAGATTCTCCTGGAGCTTCAGGATCTCGGCACGCGTCTGGACACGAAGCTGCGCGTCGAGGTTCGAGAGCGGTTCGTCCATCAAGAAGACCACCGGCTCCCGCACGATCGCCCTCCCGAGCGCGACCCGCTGTCGTTGCCCGCCGGACAGCTGCTTCGGCTTCCGTTTGATCAGCGGATCGAGGTCGAGAATCGACGCCGCCCTGCGGACGCGCCGATCGATGTCCTTCTTCGGGACCTTCTGATTGCGTAGTCCGAACGCGAGATTGTCGTAGACCGTCATGTGTGGGTAGAGGGCGTACGACTGGAAGACCATCGCGATGTCTCGATGACTGCGGCGCGACGTTGTTGACAACCCGGTCGCCGATGAGGATCCGCCCGTCAGACACCCGCTCGAGGCCTGCGAGCATCCGCAGAGCGGTGCTTTTCCCACACCCCGACGGGCCGACGAGGACCATGAACTCACCGTCCTCGACGGCGAGCATCAGGTCGTTCAATGCAGTCGTCTCGCCGAACTTCTTCGTGACGTGCTCGTAGGTGACGCCGGCCATGCGATCAGACGTCCCGCGCAGGATTCTTCGGCAGCGCGAAGTGCGCTGCGACGAGGAACGAGTACGCGATCGTCAACGTGAGGAAAGGCAGAATCGCGGCAGCCAGCCCGATCGCGTTCACGAGCAGCACAGCCAAGCCGAGCCCCGCAAACCCGAAGGGACGACGGCTCACGACGAGAGCCGCGTCACGGACCACCTCGCGGAATGGACGCGCCGCCTCGTACACGGCCAGCGGCCACAACGCCAGCTGAAAGACGAGAAACAGGATCAGGACGTAGACACTCAGCGCAGCAAGAGGCCACGCCCAGGTCCCGGCCTGTGCGTAGAACGGGACCACGCTCGCGCCGAGGATCGCCGTGCACGCGACAAGCGCCCCGAGCAAGAGACCGCGCCGCCAAAGTCGCCGAAGCCCCCTGGCCGCTTCGACAAGGCGCAAATCCTCCGTCTGAGCCAGCGTCACCGCGCAGTGCATGACAGCCACCGCGGCGGGGCCGGCCAGAACGAGCAACACCAGGCCGGCACGCATGCTGAAGCTTGCGAGCACGACCGCAAGAACGACTGCCCCGAGCAGCGCGTTCAGAACGACGAGACGCCAGGACTGGTGGTAGAGATCCGCCGCCGCGACCCCGAGTGCGGTGCGCAGCTTCATCCCTTCACGCCCGAGGCGGCTACGCCCGCGACGAAGTAGCGCTGGAACAGGACGAACAGGACGAGGATCGGCAGGATTCCCGTGACGCTCGCCGCCATCAGTTGCGGCCAGAGCGTCGTGTAGACCTGCTGGAAATAGGCAAGCCCGAGCGGGATCGTATGCTGCGACTCGTCCTGGAGCAGAACCGCTGCCCAGAAGAGGTCGTTCCACGAGCCCTGGAACGTGAGAATGGTGACGGCGGCCAGCGCCGGCCCGGCAAGAGGCAGCATCACCTTCAAGTACGTCTTGAAGTAGCCGGCTCCGTCGAGCTTCGCGGCTTCTTCGAGGTCACGCGGAATCGTCAGGAAGTACTGGCGCATGAGGAAGAGGCTGGCCGCCGAGACGAGGTTGATCAGAATGACACCGCTTCGATTCGTGAACGTCGCGTTGTGCCACCCGATGTGCCCGACCCAGTTCGGGACCCAGTTGACGAGCATCTGGTAGATCGGGACGAGACGAAGCTGGTCCGGGATCATCAGCGTGCCGAGCACGAGCAAGAACAGCACCTCGCGACCGGGAAACCGAAGCCTTGCAAACGCGTAGCCGCCCAGAGACGCGAGGAAGACGTTCGTCAGCGTGATCGCCGTGGCGATGATCGCGCTGTTCAGCGTGTAACGGCCGAAGTGGTACTTGTGGAAGACGTCGTGGTAACCGACCGTCGTCCAGTGGTGGGGCAAGAGCGAGAACGCTTGAACGGTCTCCGACAGCGGCCTGAACGAGGTGGAGAGGCTCCAGAGGAACGGGACCGCGAAGAGGACGGCGATGCCGAACAAGGCGACGTAGGCGATCGCCCTTCTGATGCGGTCACCGCGCTCGCGGCCGGGAATCCCGGTCGCAGCAGGATTGGCGGCCGTCGCCTCCCCCTCGACCGCCAGCTCATGTGCGGCGACGGCCGGCGGCGCCGGAGGCAGGCCCTCCGCCATCAGGAGACCTCCGCCTTGCCGAAGAGCAGCCGCTGCGCAAGCGTGACGGCAAAGATGAAGAGGAACAGCACGAGCCCGACTGCCGCCGCGTAGCCGAAACGCGTCGTGCCCGTGAAGGCGCGGTTGTAGAGGTAGAGGACAACCGTCATCGTCGAGTAGTTGGGCCCGCCGGACGTCCCGCCAACGATGAAGGACTGGTCGAACATCTTCAGCGCGCCGATGAAGGAGACCACGGCCACGAAGTAGTGCGCCGGTTTCAGCAGCGGGAACGTGATCTTTCGGAATGTCCGCCAGGCACCTGCGCCGTCGATCGCCGCAGCCTCGTAGACCTCGGTCGGAATCGCCTGAAGTGCGGCGAGATAAAAGAGCATGATCGTGCCGGACGTCGTCCAGGCGATCAACCCGATGATCGACGGCAGCGCCGTGCTTTGCTCGGCGAACCACGCGGACTGGTGCTCATAGCCGAACACGCCTAGAAGCCTGTTCAGGATCCCGTCCGAGGCGAGGATGTAGGTCGCGATCGCCACGATCGCGGCCGATGAGGCCAGAGACGGGAAGTAGAACGCAGCGCGGAAGAAGGTCCGGAACCGGATCGCCTGGTTCACGATCACGGCGAGCCCGAGGCCGAGCGCCATCTCCAGCGGAACGACGACCACCGTGAAGACGAGCGTGTTCCGAACTGCGTGGTGCCAGAAAACGTCGTCGTGGTAGAGCTCGCGGTAGTTGTCCCAGCCGACGAACGGCCCCTTGAAGATCGCCCAGTCGTAGCGGCTGATGTAGAACGCGTAGCCGATCGGGAAGATGAAGAAGAGCAGGAAGAAGGCCATCGGCAGCGCGATGAAGCCGTAGCCGACGAGCGCTTCCCGCACACGCTCGGAGCCCAGCCCTCTCACCCTTCTCTGCTTCGCGACCGCGACCGCCACGCCGTCTCTCCCGGTTCGTCGCCCGCTCCCCCGCGGCCGGCCTCCGCGCGCGGGGGAGCGAACGAGCGATTACGTCATTCCTACTTCGCTGCAGCGGCGATCTTGTTGAGCATGTCGTTCACGCTCTCCTTGCCCTGGATGACCGCCGTGAGCTCGTTGTTGGCGACCTCGTTCCACACGCGCCGGAAGTCCACCTGGTTGCCCCAGCCGTGCGTGAACCTGGGGTACCTGACGAACGCGCCACGCCCCGGGACCGCCTTGACGTCACTCCGCGCCGGCAGCGCGAAACCGAGCGACGTCCACTTCTTCATGCCGACCTTTCCGGTGAGGTAGCGCAGCAGCGTCCACGCTGCCGCCTTGTTCTTCGAGTCACGCGCCATCGCGTACGAGACCGTGAAGGCCAGGTTTCCACGCGTCTTGCCCTTCGCAAGCGGCGCGAGCGTGTACCGGAGGTTCGGGAACGTGTCCTTCAGATACCCGAGCATCCAGTTGCCTTCGAACGCGATCGCGACCTTCTCCTTGCCGAACGCCGCTCCGCACCAGTCGGAGCCGAGCTTGTCGGGCGTGTCCGCGAGACCGTCCTTGATCAGGTTGACGTAGTAGTTCGTAGCGACCCGGAAAGCCGGGCTGGTCGCGTTCTTGAACTGGCCGTTGCCCCCGGCCTGGTAGACGAAGGGCATCAGCCGCGCCCAGTCTGCGCTGAGGCAGATCGGCTTCCCGCCCGGGACGTTGATCCTCCGGGCGACCGCGCGAAGTTGCGCCCACGTCTTCGGGATCGGCTGACCGCCGAGTCAGCTTCGGGTTGACCTCCATCCCGAGGGACGACCAGTCCTTCGGGTACCCGTAGATCTTCCCTCCGTACTTGAAGCTGTTGAGCAAGCCGGTGTAGAACGGTTTCGATGAGAACTTCGTCCTCTTCGCGTACGAGTTCAACGGCTCGAGGACGCCCTGTCGCACCCAGTCGGCGAAGTCCTCGGCAGCCACGTAGAAGACATCCGGCGGTTGCCGCGCGGAGAACTTCGCGAGCATCGTGGTCTGGTAGTTGTTGAACGCGTCGTAGTTGACCTTGATGTTCGGATGGGACTGCTCGAACGCGGCGATGACCTGCTTGAGCAGATCGTCCTCGACTTTCGCACCCACCCAGCCGTTCAGCGAGACGGTCGTCACCGCGGGCGCGGCTGCGCGATCCGTCATGGCCTGAGACCCGGCCGTTGCCACCGTCGCGACGACGATCGCCGCGAACACGGCCGAGAGCATCAGCCGTTTAGGCATGCTGTTCCTCCTCTCTCGATCCAACGAGCTTCCAGAGGGGCCGACCTCTGGAACGTTGGGGCACGCGTGGGCCGCATCCCACTGAGAACCGCAAGGTCGAAGCGGCTCGTATCCCCCATCACAATCTAGGTCATACCCAAAAGGGGCCTCAAAGAATCGCGGCGGCCTGGAACGCCTTCCAGGCGCGGCGAACGTCCTCCTCGGTGGTGCGCTCGTTCCCGACGGCGAAACGGATCACATAGCGGCCGTTCAGGCGAGTGTGGGAGAGGAACGCCTCGCCGCTGCGGTTGACGCGCTCGACGATCTCCTCGTTCTGCTCGTCCGTGCCGGCGCGGCGGAAGCAGACGACGGAGAAGTTCCGAGGCGCGCAGACTTCCCAGTCCGGCGTCTCGCGCACCCAGAGTCTCGAACAGCTCCGCAAGGCGGATCGCTTCGCGAATGCGCGCCTGCAGGCCTTCGCGCCCGTAGCAGCGCAGCACGGCCCAGAGCTTCAAGGACCGAAAGCGGCGGCCGAGCGCGGGGCCGTAGTCCGAGAGGTTGTCGGCCTCGTCGCTCGTCCGCAGGAATTCCGGAACGACGCTGAACGCCGCGCGCAGTGCCTCCGGCCGGCGCGTCCACAGAAGCGAGCAGTCCATCGGCGTGAAGAGCCACTTGTGCGCGTTCACCACGACGGAGTCCGCCCGGTCGACGCCGTCCTTCGACCAGCGCAGCTCCGGGCAGACCCAGGCGGAGCCGGCGTACGCAGCGTCGACGTGCAGCCACACGCCCGCATCTGCGCAGAGGTCGGCGAGCGCGGCGACCGGGTCTACGGAGGTCGTGGACGTCGTGCCGACGGTCGCCACGACCGCCGCCGCATCCGTGAGATCGGCATCCTCGACGCGCATTCGGAACGCGTCGTCGACGGGGACCTTGCGCGTCTCGAGGCCGAGCAGGCGTGCGGCCCGCTCCACGGCCGAATGCGCCTCCTCCGAGCAGACGACCACACGTCCGCCGGTCGCCTCGCGCGCACCCGCGAGTGCTGCGAGCGTCGAGACCGACGCCGTGTCCTCGATGTGGCCGTGCCAATCGCTCGGCAGCCCCAGGAGCTGCGCGACCCAATCCAGCGTCAGCGCCTCGAGCTCCGTGGACGCGGGTGACGTGCGCCAGATGAACGAGACCGAGTTCAGGGTTGCCGCGAGCAGCTCGGCGAGGATTCCTGGCTCCGACGCACTGGCAGCGAAGTACGCGAAGAAGCGCGGGCTCTGCCAGTGCGTGAGGCCCGGGACGATGATCTCGTCGAGGTCACGGAGAACGTCGGCGAAGCTCTCGGCCTGCTCCGGCGGCGAAGCGGGCAGGCGTGCACGGATGTCGCCCGGCTCGACCTGAGCAAGGACAGGGAGGTCTCCCACGCCGTCGAGATAGCGCGCGGCCCACTCGAGCGCGGCCGCACCGTCCTCGCGAAAGCTCACTTCCGGAGCTTTCGGATCTGCGGCCAGCTCCGCGTGTTCAGGACCTGCTCCCTGGTCAGCCAGGCACGCCTCGCCTGCGCGACGCCCATCTCCATGTGCTCGAGTGCGCTCAGCTGGTGCGCGTCGGTGTTGACCGCGATCTTCACGCCGGCCTCCGCGGCGAGCCGCGCCTGCGTGTCCCGCAGATCGAGTCGGTTCGGCTGCGAGTTGATCTCGAGGAACGTGCCGGTCTCGACCGCCTTCGCAATCACCCGCTCGACGTCGACGTCCGCAGCCGGGCGGATGTTGATCTTCCGCGCCGTCAGGTGGCCGATCATGTCGACGTGCGGGTTGTCCATCGCTGCGAGGACGCGCTCCGTCGGGTTGCGGTCGAACGCCGCGTGCAGCGACGCGATCACCCAGTCGCGCTCGGCCAGCACCTCGTCCGGCAGGGAGAGCGAGCCGTCGATCCGGATGTTGACCTCGATCCCCCTGAGGATCCGAAAGGGCTTCAATCGGGCATTGAGCAGCTCGATCTCGAGGTCCTGCTCGACGAGCGTGCCGCGCGGATGGTCGGTGACGGCGAGGTAGTCGTAGCCGCGGTTCCTTGCCGCCAGCGCCATCTGCTCCAGGCTGTCGCGACCGTCAGACCAGGTCGTGTGGCTGTGCAGGTCTCCCTTGATCTCGCCGAGCTCGACGAGCTCGGGCAGCTCGCCGAGGCGCGCAGCGGCGAGCTCGCCGGAGTTCTCTCGGAGCTCCGGAGGTATGAACTGATAGCCCAGGCTCCCGTAGACGTCCGCTTCCTCCGCGAAGGTGAGCTCCTCCCCCGTCTCGACGACCGTGATCGAGTACTCGGACACGGAGAAGCCGTCCTTCACCGCACGCTCTCGCAGCGCGACATTGTGGTCAGCCGAACCGGTGAAGTGCTGCAGGAGGTTTCCGTACGACTCCGGCGGGACGACGCGCAGGTCGAAGCGCAAGCCCTGGTTCGACAGGACGGTGGCCTTCGTCGGCCCCTTGGCAACGACCTCGATCACCCACTCGAGCTTCGTGAAGTAGTCGATCAGCGCCTCCGGGTCTGTCGCCGTCGCGATGATGTCGAGGTCGCGAAAGGTCTCCTTGCGGCGACGTGCGCTTCCCGCCTCGGACACGTTCACAGCCGCCGGATGCTCGCGTAGAACCGAGACGACGGCGAGCAACGCACCGAGACCGTCGCCGAGCAGACGCCGGTCGGACGGTTCCTGCTTCTTCTCGGCGAGCGCCTTCAGGATCCGCTCCTCGGTCTTCGCGCCGAGCCCGGCCAGTGTCCGGAGCTGCTCCCGCTCGGCGGCCAGCTTCAGCTCGTCGATCGTCGTGACGTTGAGCTCGCGCCAGATCCTCGCTGCGGTCTTCGGGCCAAGGCCGGGCAGCCGCATGAAGCTGACCACTTCCGGCGGGATCTGGTTCCGGCGCTTTGTGAGCGCGTGCATCTCCCCGTCCTCGACGACCTGGACGATCTTCTCTTCGATCGTCTTGCCGATCCCTTGCAGCTCCTTGGCGCGTCCCGCGAGAGCGAGCTCGGCAATCGAACCTGCCGTTTCGCGGATGCGCGCAGCCGCGCGCCGGTAGGCGAGCACCCGGAACGACGCCTCTCCCTCGAGCTCGAGGAGATCGGCGAGCAGTTCCAGCTGATCGGCCACGTCGACGTTGCGGGGCAGGGTACGGCTCACGCAAACGAATATACGCAGGTGCCTCGTGCCGTCGTCTGCCTCCCGACCTACAACGAGCGAGAGAACATCGAGCCGATGCTGCGTGCGCTCGGCGACAAGGGCGTGCGCGTCCTCGTCATCGACGACGCCTCGCCGGACGGCACCGGTGAGATCGCCGACCGGCTTGCCGCCGAGCTGGACTACGTTGACGTGCTGCACCGGCCGGGGAAGGAGGGTCTGGGGCCGGCGTACCTGGCCGGCTTCGATCGTGCCCTCGCCGACGGTGCGGAGCTCGTGCTCGAGATGGACTGCGACTTCTCACATGACCCGGACGACGTGCCGCGGCTGATCGCGGCGGTCGAGGTGGGCGCGGACCTCGCCCTCGGCTCCCGTTACGTCCCGGGTGGGGCGGTTCGGAACTGGGGTGCGGTGAGGCGATTCGTCTCCTCCGGCGGATCGCTTTACGCGCGCCTCGTGCTCGGAGCGAACGTGCGCGACCTCACCGGTGGGTTCAAGTGCTACCGGCGCCGCGTCCTCGAGCGGATCGACCTGGCGGCGATCGACTCCAAGGGGTACGCGTTCCAGATCGAGACGACGTATCGAGCCTTGCGCGCGGGATTCCGGGTGGTCGAGATCCCGATCACGTTCGTCGACCGCGAAGTCGGCGGCTCGAAGATGTCGAAGGCAATCGCCGCCGAGGCGATCTGGAAAGTGCCCGCTTCTCCGTGTCGATGCCCTCAGGGGCCGGCTCTGACGGACGCGTCCCTTGAAAACGAAAGTGTGATTTCTCGTCGCCAACTGTCGGTCCGGGGCGTGTTTGGGGACAGACCCTGGACGTGGCCTGCACGGACACG
>CAVWYX010000001.1:0-65186 GCA_963759365.1 uncultured Actinomycetes bacterium | reverse complement strand
GCGCGGCTACTCTGCGAATGTGTTCGACGTCACGGATGACACCTTCGAGCGGGACGTGGTTCAGGCCGACGTTCCGGTCGTGCTCGACTTCTGGGCGCCCTGGTGCGGGCCGTGCCGCGCGGTCGAGCCGATCCTGCAGCAGCTCGAGGAGGAGACCCGCGGCCGAGTCGAGTTCGCCCGCATCAACATCGACGAGCACCCGCTCACGGCCGCACGTTACGACGTGCTCTCGATCCCGACCGCGATCCTGTTCGACCGGGGCGAGGCAAAGGCGACGCTGATCGGCGCACGGCCGCGCTCTCACTACGAGCGCGCGCTAGCGGAAGTGCTCCCAGCCGCGTAACTCGTACGGCGCGCCGGCTCGGGTGAGGACGACGCCCTCGCCGGCCTCGCAGCGACCGATCACGTCGAAGCGGCCGGGCTCCTCCACGGCCGCCAGCAGCTCGAAGTCCTCCCCGAAACCGACGTCGTCCAACGTCGCTCCCGCCGCCAGCGGCACCCGGTCGAGGTCGATGACCAACCGGCATCCGGAACGCTCGGCAACGTGCCCCGCGTCCACCGCGAGACCGTCGGAGAGATCGATCATCGCGTGCGCACGCCCGGCCAGCTCCTGGCCTTCCTCGAGTCGTAGGGGTGGCCGCTCGTACGTCTGTCGCCGGAAAGCCGCTCCGGCACGACCGAGCGGGCCGGTGACGACAAGCTGATCACCCGGCCGCGCTCCAGCGCGCCCCGGCACCCGCGACGAGCGCCCCACGGCTGTGACGCTGACCAACAGGCCGTCGGCTTCCGTCGTGTCTCCGCCGACCACGGGCACGCCGGTCTCGGCGAGCCCTTCGTAGAGCTCGAGCACGTCGTCGAGCCGCGTCACGCGCGGTGCCGCAAGGGTGACGACCAACCCCTCCGGCTCGGCGCCCGCCGCGGCCAGGTCGCTGAGGTTGACCGCGGCCGCGCGCCAGCCGAGATCGCGCCAAGAGATCCAGTCGAGACGAAAGTGGACTCCTTCGACGAGCGCGTCCTGCGTGACGACGACGCCGTCGGCCAGCTCCGCCGCGTCGTTCTCGATGTGCCGCGCGAGGCCGCGGCGCTCGAGCTCGGCGAGCAACCCCAGCTCGCCGACGTCAGAGAGCCGCATCGATTGCGGCCCGGAGGGCGGCGGCATCCCGCGCGGCGCGGACAACGGCGACGCCTGCCGCTCCGGCGCGAATGCAGTCGGCGGCGTTCGACACGTCGATCCCACCGATCCCGACAACCGGAACGGAGACGCGCTCGCAAATCTCGTGCAGCACGTCGAGGCCGATCGGCGGATCGGCGTCGGGCTTGGACGGCGTCGCCCAGATCGGCCCGGCGCCGATGTAGTCGGCGGCTCCGTCCGCCGCCGTTGCCTCGTCGATGCTCGACGCCGACAGTCCGAGCAGAAGACCCTGCACGCGTGCGCGCTCGGCTCCATCGTCCTCGCGACCGAGATGAACACCGTCCGCGCCGAGCAGGAGGGCAGCCTCGACGTCGTCGTTCACGACGAATGTGACGCCGTGCCGTGCGCAGAGGCTGCGCGCCGCCCGCCCGTGCTCGACCACTTCGGGGGTCGGGACCCCCTTCAGCCGCCACTGCACGACCGTCGCGCCACCCTCAGCCGCGACACGCGCCAGCTCGAGATCCGCGACGATTGCGTGCAGCTTCACGTGATCTTCGCCTGCGCGTCGAGCGTCTCCGGTTCCAGCGCCGCAAGCGCGTCGTAGAGCCCGACGTGAAAGGACCCCGGGCCCCGGGCGTCGCGCGCCGCGTTCTCCGCAGCGACCCCGAAAGCGGCGAGGGCTTCCGCAGCAGCTTCCAACGGAGCCTCGCGCTTCACCGCCAGGAAGCAACCCGTGATCGCGCTCGACATGCATCCGGTCCCGGTGACGGTCGTGAGGAGCTCGTCGCCGTTTGCAATGGACAGGACGCTCTCGCCGTCCGAGACGTGATCCACCCGCCCTGTCACCGCGGCAACGACGCCCAGTTTACGAGCGGCGGCGAGCGCAAGGTCGGCGGGATCTCCGCCGGCCTCGATCGACTCCACACCGCGGACCTCGGCTTCGACCCCGACCAGGGTCGCCACCTCGCCCTGGTTACCGCGCAGGACGGCCACCTTCACCTCGTCGAGGATCCGCCGCGCCGTCTCCGTTCGATACGACGTCGCGCCGGCTCCGACCGGATCGAGCACCACGGGAACACCGCGGGCGTTAGCCGCCTTGCCGGCCGCGAGCATCGCATCGACCCAGTGCGGCGACAGCGTCCCGATGTTGAGGACGAGCGCGCCCGCCAGCGCGACCATCTCCTCCACCTCCTCACGCGCGTGCGCCATCACGGGCAGCGCGCCGAGCGCGAGGGTGACGTTCGCCGTCTCGTTCATCACGACGTAGTTGGTGATCTGGTGGACGAGAGGCTTGCGCTCGCGAAGCATGCGAAGCGTCGTTCCCGGCGAGGCAGTCATGCGGCGCCCTTCAGGTGGAGGACGTCGACGGGCCCGTCACCACTGCCGATCTCCTCGAGCCCGTAACGGACAGCGTCGGCGGCGACGCGCGCCGCCTCGCGCGCCGCGTCCTCGAGGGTCTGACCCTTGGCCAGGGCCGCCGCAAGCGTGGCCGAATGCGTGCAGCCGGCCCCGTGCGTCGAGCGGATGTCGTGCCGGTCGACACGAATCTCGACATGGCGCTCCCCATCGAAGAGATGGTCCACCGGATCCTCGCCGTGCCCCCCGGTGACGACGACCGCGGCGGCGCCCAGCCCGTAGATCCGCTCCGCAAGCTCACGACGAGGTCCACTCGTGCCCGCAAGCACCTCCGCCTCCTGCAGGTTCGGCGTCACGACGGTCGCGAGTGGGAAGAGGCGCGCGACGAGGGTCTGGACGGCGTCGTCGCGAAGCAGCTTCGCGCCCGAGCTCGCGACCATGACGGGATCGACGACGAGCGGGAGGTCACGCCCGTCCAGAGAGTCCGCCACCGTGTCGATGAGCTCGCGCGAGAAGAGCATGCCGGTCTTGGCAGCATCCACTCCGATGTCGTCGAACACGGCCTCGAGCTGCACACGGACGAACTCGGTCGGCGCCTCGTGGACGGCGGTGACGCCGACGGTGTTCTGCGCCGTCAGGGCGACGATCGCGCTCATGCCGTAGCAGCCGGCCGCGGCAAACGCCTTCAGGTCCGCCTGCACTCCCGCTCCGCCGCCGGAGTCCGACCCCGCAATCGTCAAACAACGTGGAACCAACTCAACTCCCTTCGCCGGTGCTAACCGGATCAGGTTCGACGGGTGTGATCTCAGCCCCGAAAGGCACCCCGGTAGGGCCAGGCTACCATCGCCGGAATGGCGGTCGAAGCGGCGCTCTGGGACGACCTCCTCGAAGGCGAGGAAGTTGCCCACGCCGAAACGATCCCGCCGGCCGATCCGCGCACTGCGCCGCTGCCCGACGAGCTCCAGCCGGGGCTACGCGACGTGCTCCCGTTCGACGCGTTGTACGCGCACCAGCGTGCAGCCTGGGATCGCGCCGCGCGCGGCGAGCACCTGATCCTCGCCACCGGCACGGCGTCCGGAAAGTCACTCGCCTTCAACCTGCCGGTGCTCGACACGATCGCGCGCGAGCCGAAGACACGCGCGCTCTACCTCTACCCGACGAAGGCTCTCGCGCAGGACCAGGCACGAGCGCTCGCCGAGCTCAAACCGCCCAACGTCCGCGCTGCGATCTACGACGGAGACACGCCTCCAGAGCGTCGCTGGCAGATCCGGAAGTGGGCGAACCTCATTCTCACGAACCCGGACATGCTCCACGTCGGCGTGCTCCCGCACCACGACCGCTGGGCCGACGTGCTGCACAACCTTCGATACGTCGTCGTCGACGAAGCGCACGTCTACCGAGGCGTGTTCGGATCACATGTCGCGAACGTGCTCCGACGTCTTCGCCGGCTCGCGCGCGTCTACGGTGCCGAGCCGCAGTTCCTGCTCGCCTCCGCAACGATCGCCAATCCGGGGGAGCTTGCCTCCGCACTCGCTGGGGTCGAGCCGAGCGTCGTCGCCGACGACGCCGCGCCTCGCGCGGAGCGGACGGTGCTGCTCTGGAATCCGGAGCTCATCGATCCCGAGCTCGGGCTCCGAGCGAGCGCGCTCGGCGACGCATCACGACTGATGGCGGACCTCGTCTCGCGCGGGCTGAGAACGATCTGCTTCGCCAAGAGCAGAAGGGCAGCGGAGCTCATTCACAAGTTCACGTCCGAGCGAGTCGATGCGGAGACGGCGCGGCGGCTCGCGCCGTACCGCGCCGGCTACACACCGGCGCAGCGACGTGGGATCGAACGTCGCCTGGTCGAGGGCGAGCTGCTCGGAGTGTCGGCCACGGACGCGCTCGAGCTCGGCATCGATATCGGGCTGCTCGACTGCGCCATCTCCGTGGGCTTTCCCGGCACGGTCGCGTCGCTCCGTCAACAGTGGGGACGGGCGGGTCGACGAGGGCACGGGCTGGCCGTGCTCGTTGCGAGCGAAGACGCGTTGGACCAGTACTTCATGCGCGAGCCCGAGACGCTGCTCGAGCGGAGCGTCGAAGCGGCGATCCTCGACCACACGAACCCGCGCGTGCTCGACGGCCACGTTCGCGCCGCCGCGTTCGAGGCGCCGATCGACGACGCGGATCGCGCCACGCTGGGCGACGAGGCGCTGGAGCGTGCAGCGCTGCTCCCCGACCTGAAGGAGACGAAGAGCGGGTACGTGTGGGCAGGGCGGGACTACCCGGCCGCGCGGATCGGCCTGCGCAGCACGACGCCCGACTCGTTCGGCGTCGTCGAGGCCGAGAGCGGAACGGTGCTCGGGATCGTGGAGCGCGAACGGGCATACAGCACGGTCCACGAGGGTGCCGTGTACCTCCATCTCGGCGAGAGCTATCTGGTCCGCGAGCTCGACCTGCAGGCTCGAACGGCGCTGGTCACGCCCTACCGCGGCGACTACTACACACAGGCGAAGAAAGAGACGAACACCGCGATCGAGGAAGAGCTGCGACGCGAGCGCCGCTGCGGTCTCGACCTATCGTTCGGCCGGATCTCGGTCACCGAGCGCGTCGTCGCCTACCAGAAGAAGTCGATTCGCGACCAGTCGACGCTGGAGACGGTGGAGCTCGACCTGCCGGAGACGAGCTTCGAGACCGAAGCGATCTGGTATCTGCCGGAGCCCGAACAGCTCGAGGGCCTCGAGAAGATGCCGAAGCTCCTCGGCACGCTGCACGCGGCGGAGCATTCGATGATCGCGCTCCTGCCACTGTGGGCGATGTGCGACCGCTGGGACATCGGCGGCCTCTCGACGAACATCCACTTCCAGACGAACCGCCCCACCGTGTTCATCTACGACGGGCATTCGGGCGGCGTCGGCATCACCGAGCGAGGGTTCGCAGCGTTCGAGGGCTGGGTCGAGGACACCGCGCGGATGCTCGAGGGATGCCCCTGCACCGACGGCTGTCCGTCATGCGTACAAAGCCCGAAGTGCGGCAACCTCAACGAGATGCTCGACAAGGACGGAGCGCTGACGTTCCTCCGACGGATGGTGGCGGCATCGACGTCCGCGAGCTGACCGACGCCGACATCGAGCTCGTCGACGCCCGGCTTCCGCTGTCACGCCTCGACCTCGCAGAGACGTATCTCGTGGCGTGGGAGGCGGGCACCCCGGTGGGCCATGCCCACATCGCCTGGATCAACACGACCCTGGGAGTCCCGGAAGTCCAGGATGTCTTCGTCGCCGAGCGCTTCCGCCGACGCGGCGTCGCCTCGGAGTTGACCCGCGCCGCCGAGCGGCTCGCCGGCGAGCGCGGCCACCGACAGATCAGTCTCGGCTTCAGCGTCGCCAACGAAGGCGCTCGACGGCTGTACGAAGGGCTCGGCTACCGACGCGCCGAGCTGGAGCCACAACGTCGTCCACGGCACCATCGTCATCCGCGGCAGGCCCGTGCACATCGACGACACGTTGATCTACCTCGTCAAGGATGTCGCTGTCGATTCCACCCCACCCCGTTCGTCCTAGTCTGGACAGCGACGGAAGGAGGATGCCGTGAAGGTCATCGCACTCATCTACGGCGACGAGGGGGTGTGGGACTCCCTCTCCGACGAGGAGGGGAAGGCCGTGGACGCAAAGCACCGCAAGTTCCAGGAGTCGGCCGGAGGCAAGATCGTCGCGGGAGCGGAGCTCGCGTTCACCCGGTCGGCGACGACGGTGCGTGTCCGAGACGGCCAGACGATCGTCTCCGACGGGCCGTTCGCGGAGACGAAGGAGCAGCTCGGCGGCTTCTACCTGCTCGACTGCGACAGCCTGGACGAAGCGACCGAGCTCGCCGCACAGATCCCGGAAGCCGCGACCTGGGCAGTCGAGGTCCGGGCGGAGCACCAGGAGAACGCGGCATGAAATACCTACTGCTGCTCAACAACGACACCGACGACGCTCGTTCCTGGCACGACCTGCCCGAGGGCGAGATCCGAAGGCTCCGCGAACAAGAGATCCCGCGCTGGAACAACCTCATGGGCTGGATGACCGAGCAGGGGATCGAGGCGACGGGGCTCGAGCTCGAGAACCCGTCGAAGGCGCGCGTCGTTCGGGTCCGCGACGGCCAGACGGTCGTCACCGACGGCCCGTTCGCGGAGACGAAGGAGACGCTCGGCGGCTATTTCCTCGCGGACTGCAAGGACCTCGACCAGGCGATCGAGCTTGCACAGCGCGTCCCGCTCGTCGACAGAGGCTCGGTGGAGATACGGCCGCTCGTGACGCACTAGCGGTCGACGCCCTCTTCCGCGAGGAATGGGGACATGCCGTCGCGATCCTCATCCGCGTCCTCGGTGACTTCGAGCTCGCCGAGGACGCGGTGCAGGACGCGTTCACGACGGCACTGGAGCGCTGGCCGCGTGACGGGGTTCCACGCCATCCTGGTGCGTGGATCGTCACGACGGCGCGCAACCGCGCGATCGACCGGATCCGCCGGGAGCGCACCCTCGCCCGCAAGACGGAGCTCCTCGCGCGGCTCGAAGAGCTACGCACCGAAGAGGAAGAGGACTTGAGCTCGATCCCGGATGACCGCCTCAGCCTCGTCTTCACCTGCTGCCACCCCGCGCTCGCCGTCGAGTCGCAGGTCGCGCTGACGCTGCGCGAGGTCGGCGGCCTGCAGACCGACGAGGTCGCGCGCGCATTTCTCGTCCCGGAAGCGACGCTCGCGCAGCGGCTCGTGCGCGCGAAGCGAAAGATCCGCGACGCCGGCATCCCGTTTCGCGTGCCCCCCGACCACCTGCTTCCGGAACGCCTGCGCGCCGTTCTCGCGGTCCTCTACCTCGTGTTCAACGAGGGCTACTCGGCTACGAAGGGCGATTCGCTCGTTCGGCGAGAGCTGTGCGAGGAAGCGATCCGCCTCACGAAGCTCCTGGCGGTGCTCATGCCCGACGAGGCCGAGGTGCTCGGCCTGCTGGCGCTGATGCTGCTGCAGGACTCCCGCCGTGATGCCCGTACCGGTGAGGACGGCGAGCTGATCCTGCTCGAGGCGCAGGATCGCTCGCTCTGGGACGCACAGCGGATCGACGAGGGTCTCCGTATGCTCGACCGCGCGATCGAGCGGCGCTCTCCGGGCCCCTATCAGCTGCAGGCGGCGATCGCGGCGCTCCATGCGCGCGCGGAAACACCCGACGAGACCGACTGGGAGAACATCGCCGCCCTCTACGCAGAGCTCGAGCGGGCGACGGCATCTCCGGTCGTCTCCCTCAATCGCGCGGTCGCGGTCGCGATGCACGAGGGCTACGAACGCGGGCTCGAGCTGATGGAAGACCTCCCGCTCGACGAGTACCACCTCTACCACGCCGCGCGTGCCGACCTGCTCAGACGGCTCGAGCGCCGCGCGGAAGCGGCGGTCGCCTATCGGCGGGCGCTCGAGCTGACGGAGAGCGAGCCCGAGCGCCGCTTCCTCTCCGGGCGGCTACAAGAGGTCGGCGGCCTAACCGATCGGAATCCGGCCCGCTTCGCGGGCCATGATGATTCCGATCGGATTCGGTTTCGATTCCGAGCCGCAGCGGCCGACGCCGGCAAGCCGGCATCGGCGGCGAATGTCTTCGAAGAATCGAGTTTTCGGCTCGTCGAACCGAGACGGCTATAGAACGCAGGTGGCGAGGTCGACAGCCTCGCGCGGCGTCCTTGCGCGCAGCGCGCCGTCGACCACCCAGCCAGGCGCGAGAACGACGGTCGGCCGAGCGTGAGGGCGAAGCGCGATCTCGGCCAGCGTTCCGTGGTCGCGGCGAGGTGATGGCATCGCCGCTGCGCGCGCGTGCGAAGTTCCGCGCATGTCCGATGCCGGCACGACGATCGGTCGATCCTCCCGGGCGCGACGTCGCGACGACGCGACCAAGTGGATCGACCACGTTGTGGTGACTGGCATCGGACATGCGCGGAACCTCGCCGTCGCGGCGAGCGGCGATGCCGCGATCACCGTCGCCGCGGCCATTGCGGACGCTGGCGGAGATCCGCGCTCCGCCCAGTCGACGACTCCTCCGCAGGGTCCTCGTTCTCGATGCCCGGCTGCGCGATCGACGGCGCGCTGCGCAGCAAGACACCGCGCGATGCTGAGTCGACCTCGCCACGCGCTACCGACGTCTCCGACGACATTCCTCGCGCCGATGCCGGCTCAGCCGGCGTCGGCCGCTGCGGCCCGAATCGAAACCTGAATCCGATCGGAATCATCATGGCCCGCGAAGCCGGGCCGGATTCCGATCGGCTAGCGGAGCGCTTTCAGCGCGTCCGTCAGGCGCTGCTTCGTCGTCAGCACGCCTTCGAAGAGATCACCTTGCTTGCGAATGCGGTCGAGGACGGCCGGCATCGTGAACGAGAGTGGGTCGAGGTTCTCGTTGACCTCGCTCCAGCGAAGCGGTGTCGAGACCGGCGCCCCCGGACGCGGGCGCACCGAGTACGCCGAGGCGATCGTCTTGCCTTCCCCGTTCTGATTTGCGTCGATGAGGACGCCGCGCCGCTTCGACTTGTTCCACTCGGTCGTGGCGAGGCCGCGGTTCGTCCGGGCGATCGCCCCGGCCACGATCTCGGCGAACTCTCGCGTGTCGTCATAGGTGTAGCGGCGCTCGATCGGCACGAGAACGTGCATGCCTTCGGCGCTCGACGTCTTCGGGAAGCCGACGAGCCCGAACGCATCGAGTGCCTGCTTCACGAGCAGCGCGACCTGTACCGTCTCGCGAAAACCGACGTCGGGCGACGGGTCGAGATCGAAGAGAACGAAGTCCGGGCGGTCCGGCTTGTCGATCCGCGAGTACCAGGCGTTCATGTCGATGCAGCCCATGTTCACCATCCAGAGCAGCGCCAGCTCGTCGTTGACGAGCGGGAAGTTGACCCACTTCCTCTGCCGCGGCGACTCCCGCGTCGACACCTGAGTGCGGAACGTCGGGATCCACTCGGGCATATGCGAAGGCGCGTCCTTCTGGAAGAACTTCTTGCCCTCGATGCCGTCGGGCCAGCGCACCATCGTGAACGGACGGTCCTCGCAGGTGCGGGACGAGAACCGGGGCCACGGCACGGTAGTACTGGAGGAGATCTCCCTTGGTGATCCCCTCGACCGGAAAGAAGACCTTGTCGAGGTTCGAGAGCTTCAGCTCACGGGAGCCCTTGCGGATGCGGTCCGTGATCGGCTCCTCACGACGAACTTCCTCTGCCGCCTTGTCCTCGCGAATTCCCTTGTATGACGGCGCGCGCAGGCGGCCGTCGTGCGTCCACTCCGCGAACTCCACCTCGACGACGAGCTTCGGCTCGACCCAGATGACGTCGCTCTTCCGGACCTTCGGCATCTTCGGCACCTCGCGGAACGGAGCAGTCGGGCGCCTCAGCGGCCGCAACGCGTCGAGCAGCTTGTCGATCTCCTTGCTGTTGAAGCCCGTGCCGACGTTGCCCGCGTACACGAGGTCGCCGCCGGAGTAGTACGCGAGCACGAGCGAGCCGAAGCTCGAGGCGCGCCTGCCGGTCCCTTTCGTGTAGCCGGCGACGATGAGCTCCTGCTCGTGATGCGTCTTGATCTTCAACCAGTCCCGCGTGCGCCTGCCCGACGGCGTAGCGGGAGTCGAGGCGCTTCGCGACGACCCCTTCGAGCCCTTGCTGCTTCGCGGCGTCGTAGAGCGAGCTGGCCGTCCTCGAACGTCTCGGAGAGGCGGACGGTCTTGTTGCGCCGGTCCAGCAGCTGCTCGAGTCGTTTCCGCCGCTCGACGAGCGGTAGGTCGACGAGCGGCTCACCCTCGACCTCGAGGACGTCGAACACGTAGTAGACGATCGGCGTATCCGGCTTGCCCTGCTGCATCGCGGAGAAGCTCGAGCGGCCCGACTCGTCCAGCGCACAGACCTCGCCGTCCAGAACGCAGTCCGGCGTCTTCACCGCCTTCGCCAGCTCCCTCGCGACGTTCCCGAAGCGAGCAGTCAGGTCGTTCCCGTTGCGGCTGGTCAGCGTCGCCTCGCTGCCGCGCGAGCGTGGCGATCGCGCGATAGCCGTCCCACTTGACCTCGAACGTCCAGCCGGCGCCGCGCGGGATCGTCCGACGCAGGCGTGGCGAGCATCGGCCAGTACGTTCGGTCGCTGCGGCGAGGCTCGGCCGCACCGTCGTCGCGGGCGCGGAGAATCAACCAGTTCTTCTCGTCCCCGCTCAAGTGCGCGGGAATGAGCGCCCAGGTCCCCTCGAGACGCTTGCCGTGGAGCCTGACCGTCAGGCCGCCGTTCTTCTTCTCGTCCAGCAGCTCGTAGGTGCCGCTGTCCCAGATCTCGACCGTGCCGGCGCCGTACTCGCCCTTCGGGATCTCGCCCTCGAAGGTGGCGTAGTCGAGCGGATGGTCCTCGACGTGCACGGCCAGGTGCTGCTGGCCCGGCTCGAGCGGCACGCCCTTCGGCACGGCCCAGCTGGCGAGCGCGCCGTCGCGCTCGAGGCGGAAGTCGTAGTGCAGCCGGCGCGCGTCGTGACGCTGCACGACGAAGATCGGATCCTTGCGTCTTCCGCTCCTTCGCCCCGAAGGGCTCGGGCGTCTTCTTCGGGTCGCGCTTTCGTTTGTACTCGCGTAGCTCGGCCAAGCCGCAGCTAGCTTGCCTTACGCGCGGGCCTCTTGGTCGAGCGCTTGCGCGTCGAGCTCTTCGTCTTCGAGCCGCTGCCGCGCCTGCTCCCCGCCTGCTGCCGCTTGGTCCGCTCGACGGACTCGCGCAGAGCAGACATGAGGTCGACGACCTCGGCCTCCTCGGGCTCCTCGGCAGGAGCGGAGATCTCACCGGTCTCGGCCTTCTCGCGCAGGAGGTCGAGCAGCTCCTTCCGGTAGGTGTCGTCGTACTTCTCCGGATCGAGGAGTCGCTGAGGTTGTCGACGAGCGATCTCGCCATCTCGACCTCGGCCGACCGCAGCTTGCCGCCGGCGTCGACGGACTCGGGCTTCCGGATCTCGTCGGCGAAGTACATCGTCTCCAGCAGGATCACGCCGTTCCAGGGACGGAGCGCCGCGAGATGCTGCTTCTTCCGGATGACGACCTTGGCAATGCCGACCTTGCCGCTCTCCTCGAGCGCCCGGAGCAGGAGACGGTAGGGCTTCTCAGCGCCGTCCTGCGGCAGCAGGTAGTACGCCTTGCGGAAGTAGATCGGGTCGATCTCCTCGATATCGACGAAGTCGCAGATGTCGATCGAGTGCGTCAGCTCGATGTCGAGGCGGTCGAGATCCTCGTCGGTGAGCTCGACGAACCGTCCTTTCTCGATCTCGAAGCCGCGGACGATGTCGTCGGGATCGACGTGCTCGCCCGTGTCTCTCCTCACCTTGTCGTAGCCGATCGGCGACAGATCGTCCTTGTGGAGGAAGTGGAACTTGAGCTCCTTGGACTCGGTAGCCGAGTACATGCGCACCGGCACGCTGACGAGGCCGAACGAGATCGTGCCGCTCCAGATCGGGCGTGCCATGGCCCCCAAGCGGTACCCGAAGGTGGTCGTGTTTCAACCCGGCCCGGCGGCAAGACCACTTGTAAGGAGGGCTCATGTCCTCCAAAAAGCTTCTCCACCCAGCGGGGGGTCGACTCTCGGGCCGGTTTGCCGGCCCGAAGTCGTTCGGGTCGGGGAAAAGGCTGTGGATGTTGTGGAGAGGCGGATGACCCGTTACGGCAGGAATCTGCCGAAACCTCAGCGAACCTTCAGAGTATCCACAGCCTGCATCGTTGACTCAGGCGTAAACGCCGAGTGAGCGGAACTTGGCTCGGCGAGTGCGCTTTAGCTCCTCGCCGGACCTGGATTCGAGCTCGTCGAGCGCTTCTCGCACAGCATCCCCAAGCAGGCGGGCCGCCCCATCGTGATCGGTGTGCGCGCCGCCTTCGGGCTCGGGAACGATCGCGTCGATCACGCCGAGCTCGAGGCAGTGGACGGCGTCCGGCCTGAACGCCGCGGCCGCCTTCTTCGCCTCACCCGCATCGCGCCAGAGGATCGCCGCGGCACCTTCGGGCGAAATGACGGTGTAGATCGCGTTCTCCTGCATCAGCACGCGGTCCGCCAGCGCGGTCGCGATCGCGCCGCCCGAGCCGCCCTCGCCGATGACGCAGGCAACGACCGGGACCCCGAGGCGCGCCATCTGTGCCTGTGAGTGAGCGATCGCTCCACCCTGGCCGTGCTGTTCCGCGGCAACGCCCGGATAGGCGCCGGGAATATCCACGAGGCTGATCAGCGGAAAGCGGTGGCGATCGGCGAGCTCCATCAGCCGCATCGCCTTTCGGTAGCCCTCGGGGTACGCCATCCCGAAGTTGCGGTGTGTCCGCTCCTTGATGTCCCGGCCCTTCTGATTCCCGATGAGGGCGACCGTTCGGTCCGTCGAAGCGACCGATACCGATCACGAGTGCCGCGTCGTCCCCGCGGCCGCGGTCGCCGTGGAGCTCGACCCAGTCGTCGAGCAGGCGCTCGACGTAGTCCAGGGTGTACGGCCGGTCCTGATGGCGGGCAAGCTCGACAGAGCGCCAGATCTCTTCGTCGGTCGGAGCCTCCTGGGCGCGATCGAGCTGGCGCTGGAGCTTCTCGAGCTCGCCTCGACAGCTTGGCGCCGCCGAGCAGGTTGAGACTGCGGAGACGCGTGAGGCGCTCCCGCAGCCGCAGCTCGTGATCAGTCGCCATTCAGTGCAAAGAGCCGCAGCAGACGGGCGACGTACGGCCTCAGCTCGGGGCGCGGGACGATTGCATCGAGGTGCCCGAAGCGCAGGTTCTGCTCGGCGAGGCCGAAGTCGTCCGGCAGCTTTTCCCGCGTCGTCTGCTGGACGACACGCGGCCCGGTGAACGCGAGGAGAGCGCCCGGCTCGGCCACGATCACGTCACCGAGGCTCGCGAAGCTCGCGAGGACGCCGGCGGTCGTCGGATGCGTCATGACGCTGATCAACGCCTGACCCGAGTCGTGGAGATCCTCGACGGCGCAGACGGTCTTCGGCAGCTGCATCAGCGAGAGGATTCCCTCCTGCATGCGGGCGCCGCCGGAAGCCGTGACGGAGACGAGCGGCACTCCCCGCTGGGCGGCGCTATCGCAGGCCCGCGAGAACTTCTCCCCCACGACGCTCCCCATCGAGCCGCCCATGAACGCGAAGTCCATCACCGCGAGCTCGCACGGCCGTCCCGTCGATCGCCGCCTGCCCGATCACCATCGCCTCGCCGAGGCCGGTGTTCATCTCAGCCTCCGCGAGGCGTTCGGTGTATGGACGCAGGTCGAAGAAGTCGAGCGGATCCTCGGAGCGAAGCTCGGCGGCCTCCTCGGAGAACGAGCCCGCGTCCGCCAGCGAGGCGATCCGCGAGCGTGCCCGCATCGCGAAGTGGTGGCCGCAGTGCGGACAGACCCAGAGCGCCGCGTCGAGCTCGTCGTCCCGGTAGTGCGAGTCGCAATCGGGACACGTGTTCGGATGCTTTTTGTCCGGCGGCTCGGGGACGTTCCGGTGCTCGATGGAGACGTCGATCCGAGAGGACATGAAATCGCGAGTTTAGACTGGCCGGGTCGAGGCGCCGGTTACAGGCGCGTAGCGCCTGTCCGCGAAGCGGACCAGTAGGGGGTCTGGGGGAACCGGGGTGCCCCCGGCGTCAAGCAGAAACACTCACATGCCCAACGCGTTCGCCAGCCTCGCCATGCGGCCCGACGTTCGCCGGCTCGAAGCTCGCGCCGCTGAAGCCCGCTCCGAGGACGTCTGTCCGTGTGCGAAGGCGGGCGAGGATACGCTCGGCCTCGGCGACGGAGAGACCTCCCGGCTCGGGCATGAAGACGGAAGCTTCCGAGGGCTCCAGGACGTCCAGGTCGAAGGCAACGTAGGTATGCGCCGTGCCGTGGAGGGCTTGACCGATGCCGTCCTCTCCGAGGTTCACACCATGGTCGCGGATGAACTCCTCTTCGGGCGGATCGAGATTGCGCGCCCCGACGAGCGCGACATCCCGGGCGTCGACCGCGCCGGAGTCGATCAGCATGCGGAGCGGCGTGGCCCAGAGGTTGCCCGTCGGCGAGGTCTCGACCGTGTTGAGGTCACCGTGCGCATCGAACCAGACGAGGGAGAGACGCCCTGTCCGCGCGGCAAGACCTTCCACGGCGCCGACGTGGACGTTGCAGCAACCGCCGAGGACGAGCGGGCGCTCCGGAAGGTCGGCGGCGAGCGCGAGGCTCTGCTCCTCGAGCGACTCGGCCTCGACGACGCCGGTCTCGGGATACGGCAGCTCGAGCCACGCCGCCTCGGCCATCGCCTCCCCTTCCTCGCCCCAGGCCTGCGGGACGCGAACGAGGCCGCAGTGGAACACGCGTGCCGCACGAGTGACACTCGTAGTCGCCGCCGAGGGCGACGGCAGTGAAGGTGTTGCACTGCGGACACTTCGCGCGCAGACGGCTCATGCAAGCTCCTTCTCGAAGACGATGTCCTCGGTCAGGACTTGCATTCCCGCCTTCTCGTAGAGTCGGGTTGCCCCCGTGGGGTTGTCGGCATCGACGCCGAGGCCGACGTGGGGCTCACCGCGCCGGTGGAACTCTCCGAACGCGTGCTGGAGCAGAGCCAGCCCTATGCCGCGCTTGCGCCACGGCATGCGCACGCCGAGCATGCCGATCCAACCACCCCCGTACTTTCTGGGATCGCAGCGGACGATGCCTGCGATCTCGTCCCGGTCGCGCGCGACGAACCAGAGCGACAGGTCGGTGTCTGGCGCATCGATGCGTGTTCGGACCCACTCCTCGAACGGCAGCTCGACGAACCCCCACTCTTCCGCGAATGCCTCCCCTATAGCAGCATGGAATGCGCGGGCATCCTCCCGGCGGAACGCCGCCAGCTCGATTCCCTCGGGCAACGCGGAGATCTCGGGCGGCCCGTCGAACACGACGCGCATGTGGTAGTAGCGGCGCACCTCGCGCATAGCCCAGCTGCTCGAACAGCGTCCGGGCCAGGCCGTTCTCGGCGAACATGCCCGCCTTGACCTTGCGCGAGCCCTGCCCGCGCGCGTGCTCGTCGACCTTCGCCAGCAGCGCCGTCGAAAGCCCGCGACCCGTGAACTCGGGGTGCACGGCCGCCCAGCAGTCGGTCTCGCCGTCGCGCTCCATGCTCGCCGCAAAACCGACCGGCGTACCGTCGGCCTTCTCCACGATCCAGGTGCCGCCGTCGAAGTCGCAGCGCCGCCAGAAGTCGATCATCTCCGGCGGCCCCCACTCCGAGTGCCCGCGCAGGTGCTTCTCTTCGGCGTAAACGAGGGTCGCGACGGTCTCGAGGTCGGGCTCGACGCCGTTCCGGAAGCAGAAACCCTCAGGCAGCGATGAGCTCATCGAGAGTCTCGGGGAGGCGTGCGAGGTCAGGAAGCTCACGTGTCGCCGGCGGTTCGTACTGCTCGCGGTAGCGGTTGATCCAGATCGAGCGGAGGCCGAGCTCATTTGCCGGCACGATGTCGTGGAAGTGGCTCTGCGCGACGTGCACGTGCCTCTCCCGAGACGCTGGGCTCTCGTCGAAGAAGCGGAGCCAATGTCGCAGGCCCGGCTTGTAGGAGCCGATCTCCGACGCGACGATCGCAAGCTCGAACGGAACGCCGATCTGCGTCAAGGACGCCTCGATGAGGTCCCGGTCGGTGTTCGAGAGAACGGCGAGCTTCCAGCCTCTGGTGCGCGCTTCCTCGAGTGCGCCGCGAACCTCCGGAAACGGCACCCACGAGGGCAGAGCTTCGGCCAGCGCGTCTTCGTCGCCTTCGGATGCGCCGAGCTCACGCATCGTCTCGCGCATGACCTCCCGGTACGACCGCTCGCCGCCCACCTGTAAGGCCGGCTCGACGTCGTGATAGCGCTCGAGCTGCGCGTCGGCTCGTTCCTCGCCGAACACGCCGGCGAGGACGGAGCGGATCCCGCCGTTCCAGTCGATCAGCGTTCCGTAGCAGTCGAAGGTCGCCCACCGGTCCTCAGCCATGTCTCGAGCTTAGAGGTCGAGACCCGGGTCAGTCTTCGAGGCGCTTGAGGACGATCGAGGCGTTGTGGCCGCCGAAGCCGAACGCGTTGGAGACGGCCACGCGAACGTCGGCGTCTCGCGTCTCGTTCGGGATGTAGTCGAGATCGCACGCGGGATCCTCGACCTCGTAGTTGATCGTCGGAGGAAGCTTGCCGTCGCGGATCGCGAACGTCGAGAAGATCGCCTCGACCGCGCCGCCGGCGCCGAGACAGTGGCCGGTCGCGCCTTTCGTCGACGAGATCGGCGTCTTCCTCGCATTCTCCTCGCCCAGCGCGATCTTGATCACGCGGGTCTCCGAGGCGTCGCCGAGCGGTGTCGAGGTGCCGTGGGCGTTGATGTAGTCGACCTCGCCCGGATCGACACCGGCGTCGTTCAACGCGTTTCTCATCGCACGTGCCGGGTTCTGCCCTGTGGGATCCGGCTCCGTGACGTGGGTGGCATCGGACGACAGCCCGTAGCCGGCGACCTCGGCGTAGATCCTGGCGCCGCGTGCACGCGCACGCTCCAGGCTCCTCGAGCACGAGGACGGCGCCGGCCTCGCCCATGACGAAGCCGTCTCGCTCGGCGTCGAAGGGGCGGCTTGCGCGCTCCGGCGCGTCGTTGCGTCGCGACAGCGCCCGCATCGCGCCGAAGCCGGCGATTCCGACCTCGTTGATCGCCGACTCGGTGCCACCGCAGAGCATGACGTCCGCGCGGCCGAGCTGGATGTCGTCCACGCCCTGGCCGATCGCCATGTTCGAGGCCGCGCAAGCGGTGCACTCCGACGAGAGCGGGCCGCGCGTGCCGAGCTGCATCGAGACCCAGCCGGCCCCCATGTTCGGGATGATGCAGGGGATCGCGAAGGGGTTCACCCGGTCGGGCCCGCGCCGGACCAGTGTGTCGTAGCAGTCCTGGAACGACTTGATCCCGCCGATGCCCGTGGCGATCGACGCGCCGATCCGATCCGCGTCGGCCGCGATGTCGAGCCCGGCGTCCACCTCGGCTTGGCGCGCAGCCGCGAGGATGAGCTGTGCGAACCGGTCCATCCGCCGGGCCTGCTTCTTCTCGATCCACTGCGACGGGTCGAAGTCCTTGACCTCGCAGGCGAAATGGACGAAGTGCCCGCTCGAGTCGAACTGGGTGATCGGCCCCGCTCCCGACTCGCCCGCGAGCAGCCTCTGCCACGTTGTCTCTGCGTCGTTCCCGAGCGGCGTCACCGCGCCGACCCCCGTGATGACCACCCGCCTGCGTCCGTTAAGCGACATTAGTGCTCCTTCCAGTGATGCTCTCGAGTCTCTGGGTCGCGAGCACCAAGCCAGAGGCTGCACTCGTCCGCAGCCAAGGCTAGATGCCTTGGCAAGGACGAGGGTGGACTCTGGCGCCGTGTGATCGCGGGCCAGAGGCCGGGAAGTATCGCTGGGAGGAGCACTACATCCCCAATCCGCCGTCGACGAGCAGCACCTCGCCCGTGATGAAAGAGGCCTCCTCCGAGCAGAGGAAACGTACCGCCGCCGCGACGTCCCCGGGGGAGCCGAATCGCCCGAGCGGCGTGTTCGCCAGCATGAGACCGCGCATGTCTTCGGAGATCGCCTGCGTGAGGCGCGTGTCGACGTAGCCGGGCGCGACCACGTTCGCGCGCACCCCGCGTGTCCCGAGCTCCCGCGCGAGCGCCTTCGTGAAGCCGATGATCGCGGCCTTCGACGCCGAGTAGTTCGTCTGGCCGGGATTCCCACGCACGCCGACGACACTGGAGATGTTCACGATCGATCCGGAACGTCGCCTCATCATTCCGCGGACGGCCGCGCGGCAGGTGTGGAAGACGCCGTTCAGGTTCGTGCCGATCACCTCGTGCCAGTCTTCGTCCGACATGCGCGCGATCAAACCGTCGCGCGTCACGCCGGCGTTGTTCACGAGGATGTCGAGCTCCCCGGCGTCGTCTACGAGCCTCTTCGCGGCCTCGGGATCGGAGACGTCAGCCTGCACGGCGATCGCTCCCGTCTCTCGGGCAACCTCTTCGGCCTCGTCCTTCCCGGACCGATAGCTCAGCGTCACGTTTGCGCCTGCCCCCACGAGCTCCAGCACGACGGCGCGTCCGATGCCGCGCGAGCCGCCGGTGACGAGAGCGCTCTTGCCTTCCAAAGACGCAAACGCGTCAGACAGCGGCAAGCGTCTCCTCGAGCTTCGCGAGGCTCTCGGGGGTCGAGACGGAGATCGTCCGCGCGTCCCGGTCGATCCGTTTCACGAGTCCGGACAGGACGTTCCCGGGGCCGACCTCGACGAACGTGTGCACGCCCTCGCGGACGAGCGCCTGCGCCGCCTGCGTGAAGCGAACCGGCGCCGTCAGCTGCTCGACGAGCAGCGGTCCCATCCTCCTCGCGTTCTCGATCCGCGCAGTCACGGTCGACATGAACGGAGCCGAGGGCTCCGAGAACTTCGCGCGGTCGAGCGCGGGGCGGAGGCGGTCCGCCGCGCGGGCGACGAGCGGGCTGTGGAACGCGCCGGATACGCGTAGCTTCACGGCACGGCGCGCGCCTTCGGCTTCGGCCGCCTCGCAGGCCTCGTCGACCGCCGGGTTCTCGCCGGAGACGACCACCTGCCCTGGACAGTTGTAGTTGGCAGGCCACACGTTGAGGATCCGCCGGCAGATGCGCTCGACGGCCTCGTCGTCCAACCCGAGGATCGCGGCCATCGAGCCCGGATTCGTCTTCGCGGCCTCGGCCATCGCGAGCCCACGCTCGCGCACGAGCCCGATCGCCTCCTCGACCTTGAGCGCGCCGGCGGCGGCGAGCGCAGCGAACTCGCCGACCGAGTGGCCGACGACGAAGTCCGGCTTGATCCCGCGTGCGCGGATCGCGGCCAGCACGGCAAGGCTCGTGGCAACCAGTGCGGGCTGCTGGATCTCCGTCTCCACCAGCTCGGCCTCCGACGCCTCGAAGCACAGTCGTTGCAGGTCGATGCCCGCCGCCACGCTTCCGCGCTCGAACACTTCGAGCGCCTCGGGATGCGCCGCTGCGATCGCGCGTCCCATGCCGGCCTCGAGCGAGCCCTGACCGGGAAAGCAGAACGCCACGAGGCCGGTCTTCACGACGTCCACTCCATCAGCGCGGAGCCCCAAGTGAGCCCCGCTCCCATCCCGGTCATCAACACCAGTTCTCCCTTCTTCAGCTGCCCGCCCGCCCGCGCGTCGGCGAGGGCTAGCGGGATCGAACCGGACGACGTATTGCCGTACCTGTCAACGTTAACGACCATTTTGTCTGCCGGTATGCCGAGCTTCTCGCGAGCGTGGTTCATGATCCGCACGTTCGCCTGGTGCGGGACGTAGACGTCGACCTCCTCCACCCCGACACCGCACTCCTCGAGCAGCTCGTGCGCGGATGACACCAGCACTCTGGTGGCGAACTTGAACACCTCACGGCCGTTCATCTGGACGTAGCCGTTCCGCGTCGCGTCGTCGTGCCGGCGCGAGCCGCTCCCGGGCAGGGACAGGTGGATTCCTCCGCCGCCGTCGGCTCCTAGCTCGAAACCGATGAAGCCGCCGCTGTCCACCTTCTCGAGCACGACCGCGCCGGCACCGTCGCCGAAGAGCACGAGGGTCGAGCGGTCGCTCCAGTCGAGGATCCGTGACAGGACGTCGCCTCCGACGACGAGTGCCCGCTCGGCGAGGCCGGCGGCGATCATTCCGTACGCCTGCGCAAGGCCGTACATGAAGCCGGTGCACCCCGCGAGCAGATCGTAGGCGGCCGCCTTCTCCGCCCCCAGCGAGTCGGCGAGGAGCGCGCTCGACGTCGGGAACATCATGTCCGGCGTCACGGTCGCGCAGAGCAGGAGGTCGAGGTCCTGTGGCTCGACCCCGGCCTCCGCGAGAGCAGTGTGAGCCGCAGGAAGCGCGAGATCGGTGAGCGCCTGTTCAGGCGCAGCGATGCGCCGCTCCCGAATGCCCGTGCGCTCCATGATCCACTCGTCCGTCGTGTCGACGATCGTCGAGAGCTCGTCGTTCGTGAGCACGCGGTCGGGCGCATAGACGCCCAGTCCTGTGATCGAAACCGGCTGCCCCTGGGTCTTGCCGATCATCTTTCGACCGCGAACGTCAGCGCCGCTCGGCAGGCCAGGTCACCGTCGACACGCGCCTCCGCCTTACCCCGGCCGACCGGACCGCGCACGCGCTCGAGCTCACACCGCAGCTCGAGGACGTCGCCCGGCTCGACGATCCGCTTGAAGCGGCAGTCGTCGATACCTGCGAAGAGCGCGAGCTTCCCCCGGTTCTCTTCCTCGCTGAGGACGGCCACCGCGCCCGTCTGGGCGAGCGCCTCCACGATCAGCACGCCCGGCATCACGGGCCGGCCTGGGAAATGTCCGGTGAGATACCACTCGTCGTCGCGCACCGTCTTCCGCGCCACCGCGCCTTCCCCCGGGCTCAGCTCGATCACTTCGTCGATGAGGAGGAAGGGCTCACGGTGCGGAATGATGGCCTCGATCGCGTCCCGGCCAAGAGGTGGCGCGACGTTCACGCGACGTCCGAAAGCTTCTCGCGCAGGTGACGGCGGCCGCGGTGCGCGTAGCACTTGGCGGTACCCACGGGCATGTCTGCGACCGCCGAGATCTCCTCGAAGGACAGGCCGAGCGCGTCCTTGAGCACCACCACGCGCGCCTGCTCGGGCGTGATCTCCGCAAGGCAGCGGTTCAGCTCGCTCCGAAGCTCGGCGCGATCCGCCTCGCCGGCCGGATCGGCGTCGGTCGCGGCCCGCCGGTCCTCCAGCAGCGGCTCGCAGGCACGGGCACGCTGACGGAGGGCGACGTCGCGACACGCATTCACCGTGAGCCGGTAGAGCCAGGTCGAGAACTGCGCTTCACCCCGAAACTGCTTGATCCGCACGCAGAGCTTGACGAGGGCTTCCTGCGATGCGTCGCGGGCGTCCTCCGGATCCCGGAGCAGATGGCGTGCGAGCTTCTCGACCCGCGGGGCGTGCCGTTCGCACAGCGCCTCGAGGGCACGCGCGTCGCCGTCTTTTGCTCGTTTCACGAGGATCGGATCACTCAGCCGGGCGTAGACCAACTGTCCTTCCGGGCGGAAGGACTGGTGGATTTGACGGCGGCGCCCCCCAGGCAGTTGCATTGTCGCGCTCTAGTCTAGGAACCCGTGACCGATTCGCTCGCCCCCGAGCGGGTCCTGCCGCTCCTCACGGGTCGCTTCGGAAGCGTCTACCGCTACTCGGAAAAGACGCCGTCGACGCAGCGGATGCTCGGACCGGGCGACCTGGAGGGAACCGTCGCGGTCGCCGACGAGCAGACGGAGGGGCGCGGCCGTCTCGGCCGCAGCTGGCATGCGCCCGCGGGCACGGCGCTGCTCTTCTCGACGCTCCTGATCCCTGCGGTCGAGCCCTCACGTTTGCCCGAGCTCTCCCTCGTCGCGGGCAACGCCGTCGCGGAGGCGATCGCCGACACCACCGGGCTCGACCCGAAGATCAAGTTCCCGAACGACATCCTCATCGGGGGCCGAAAGGTCGCCGGCATCCTCGCCGAGTCGAGCGAGGGGCGCGTGGTGCTCGGAATCGGCGTCAACGCCAATCAGGAGGAAGCGGAGCTGCCGGCGGACGCGCAGACCGAGCCGACGTCCTTACGACTGGAGCTCGGTCGTCGCGTCGACCGTGCCGAGCTGCTCGCCGCGATCCTCGCGCGGCTCGAGCGCGCCTACGACCGCTGGCTCACGGGTAGCGCAAGGTCCGGCTGAGGTTGCCGGCGGCATCTTGCGCCACGATCCGCACGGTGCGGACGCGCTGCGACACCGAACGAGAACACACCGGCCCGAACGGATCGCGTCATCAGCTTCCCGTTCACCGTCAAGCGCACGACGGCAGCCTCGCTGATGCTGAAGCGCAACCGTCCCCACGACAGCACGCGCAACTGCGGCGCGATGGTGTCGACGCGGAACAGAATCGAGCGTGTGACGGTCCCGACGTCGCTGGACGTCGTCAGCATGGCCGCATAGGTGCCGTTCCTCGTCCCTGCGGCATTCCAGTTCACGCTCTGAGGTCCCGGCTGCAGATCCGCAGCGAAGAGCGACGTGATCGTCCGTCCGGACTGCGCGATGTCGAGCCGGACGTTCGCGGCACGGGTCAGCTCGAAGCTGAAACCCATCTCGTCCTTCACGCCGTCTCCGTTCGGGGACACCACGGCCGGTCGTCGCACCGAACTGCCGAATGGTGCGGTCGAGGAGAACAGGGACAACGGCCGTCACCGTTCGCCTGGTGTCGGTCGCGGTGAGAACGATCTGGTACCGGCCGTCGGCAAGGCCCGTGGGCGCGAAGGTGAACGTATTGACACCCGCCTTGCGTTGCTGCGTGAAGAGGACAGACAGCTCCTGTCCGTCGGGAGCGTTCAGCACCGCCGTGACGGTCGCGGGCGCGCTGAGTGTGTACGAGATCTGGCTGGAGTCGGAGACGCCGTCTCCGTCCGGCGAGATCGCACGCGGCTTGGCGGTTACCGTCTTCAGCGTCAGTGAGACCGGCTGTGCACCGAAGGTGCCGCTTGCGGCGCGGACACCGTCCCCGGCTTCGATCGTCCATGCATAGGACCCCTTCGGCACCGCTGACGCATCCCAGGTCCAGTCGATCGACTGGCTCGACGCCGGTTCCGCTGCCGACGGTCACCCCGAGCGCATCGGTCACCGTCACCGTCCACGGCAGCACCTGCGACAGACGCGCCCGGAACCGCACTTGTCCGCCCGGCGATCCACGGACCGACGGTGCGTAGAGCTTCGGCAGACCCTGTTGCCCCGCCTGCTGCGCAATGGCACCGAGCTGGGCGTAGACGACTGCGCCCGGACAGGACGTGAAGCCCGTGTCGCGATGCCCTGAAACGGCGCGAAGCGGCACGGGTGCACCTTGCGCGAAGCGAGGATTTCCGCCGGACGCATACGTCAGCCTGGAGACGGGATCGACGTGTGCAACGTCGAGGCGCCAGGCCAGCAGCTTCACGAGCGCGGATCGCTCGGCCGGAGTCGGGCCCGTCGAGGCGTACGTTCCGATCAGCGCGACACCGGTCGACCCGGTGTTGAACCCCTCGGCGTGCGCACCGATCACGTTCTTCTCGACGCCGCCGTACCGGCCCTCGAACACCTGCCCGTAGCGATCGACGAGGAAGTTGTAGCCGATGTCGTTCCAGCCGTTCCCCTTGACGTGGTAGATCTCGATGCCGCGCACGATCGCCGCCGATTGCGCGCGCGTGTAGGAGTTCGAGCCCGCCGTGTGATGGACGACGGCGAACTGGACACTCGGCGCATACTGCGGCGCGGCGCGGCGGATCGATTCGTTCGCACCCCACGAGAGCCGCGTCAGGAGCGGAGGCGAGCCGGCGACCGAAAGGCGGCGTAGCGGGATCATCTCTTCCGGGCTCCGCACGAAGTACGCGCGCAGCCTGTCGACGTGTCCGCGCAATCGGTAGGCAATGCGATTGGAGGGGCCCGTCCAGTACGGATTGCCGAGTCGCCAGCCACGTCCGGGACGGGTTTCGGCGCTGCCCGCATCCGGAAGGTCCTCACCTTCCGGGGCAGCCCGATGCCACGGGCTCCACCGGCCGGCGGTAGAGCGCGTCCGGAACTCCACGCCGCCGCTTCCTCGCCAGTGCAACCCGACGAGATCGAATCGCGCCGGTGCGGTTGCCGCCAACGACCGCTCGCCGTGCAACGGCACCTCGCGCATCGTGAGCGAGGCTTCCGCGAACGCAGTAGCCGGTGCGGCCAGGAACAGCGCGAATGCGACGAGAATGAGCTTCATCGACGGCGGGGTCGGGACAAGGGTGCCTTACCCGCAATTCGGTCTCAAGGATCTCGCGCCTTCCCTGATAGAATTCTTACGAGTTGAAGAGCGCCTGTTTGCGGGGACTTTTGCTCCTCGGAGCGCTTTTGGCGCTCGCCGCGCCGGCCGGCGCCGCAACACCGCCAAAAGTGCTGGCAATTCACTTCGCGCCCGACCTCGAGGTGAATCCCGTCACGCAGAACTGGGTCAATCACCAACTGGGTCGTGCGAAGGGTGACGGCTACAAGGCGGCGGTCATCGTCCTCGACACGCCCGGCGGTCTCTCGACGTCGATGCGCAAGATCTACCTGAAGGAGCTGGCGTCGCCGATTCCGGTGATCGTCTACGTCGCTCCCGACGGGGCCCGCGCCGCATCGGCCGGCCTCTGGATCTCGGAAGCGGCGGACGTGCTCGCGATGGCGCCGCAGACGAACATCGGCGCCTCGACGCCGATCAGCGGGACCGGTGCAGACCTACCCAAGGACCTACGGAACAAGGCGGTCAACGACGCGGTCGCGTCGGTCGTCGCGCTCGCCAAGAGCCACGGACGCAATTCTGCGTTTCCTGCTCGAGCCGTCCGAACAGGTGCCAGCATCGATGCACCCGATGCCCTGAAGCGACATGTGATCGACGCGATCGCGCCGACCCTTCCTGCGCTCCTGAAGCAGCTCGACGGCTACAAGACGAAGCCGAAGGGCTACGTCCTCCACCTCGCCGGAGCGCAGATCGACAACGTGAAGCCCGGCTTCTTCACGCGGCTGCTCAACACGCTGATCGATCCGAACATCCTCTCCCTGCTCTTCCTGGCCGGCATTGCCGGCATCGGCTACGAGATCTTCCACCCCGGGGTCGTTCTCCCGGGGGCACTGGGGGCGGTCGCGCTTCTCACCGCGCTCTTCGGCTTCTCGGTGTTGCCGGTCAGCTGGGCGGGAGTGCTGCTGATCCTGCTCGCCGTCGCGCTACTCGTGCTCGATCTCCACGTGGCGAGTCACGGCGCCTTGACGATCGCAGGGCTCATCTGCCTCGCAATCGGCTCGATCATGCTTTTCCAGAACGCACCTGCGCCGTACCACACGTCGAAACCGTTGGTCATCGGCTTCGCAGTCGGTCTCGGCGCGTTATGGGCGTTCGCGATCGGCAAGGCCTGGCAGATCCGGCGAAAGCCGGTCGAAGTCGACCCGCAGCAGATCGCCGGCGCGGTGGGAGAAGTGCGCCGTGACGGGCTCGTGTTCGTCAACGGCGAGCTCTGGCAGGCGCGGGCTGCACACGGGGAGCAGCTCCGGCCGGGCGACCGCGTTCGCGTGGACTCGCTCGACGGCCTCGTCCTGACCGTCACCCCCGAGGGCGCGTAAGATCGCAGTCGTGGCCGCCGCGATCATCATTGCCGCAGTCGTCCTCTTCTTGATCGTCCTCTTCCTGTTCGCGGCGATCAAGGTCGCCCGCGAGTACGAACGAGGGATCGTCTTCCGACTCGGGCGGCTCTTGCCGAACCCGAAAGGACCGGGCCTGTTCCTGCTGATTCCAGTGGTCGACCGGATGGTGAAGGTCGACCTGCGAACGATCACCCTGACGATCCCACCGCAGGAGGTGATCACGAAGGACAACGTGCCGGTCCGCGTGAACGCTGTTGCCTACTTTCGGATCATCGATCCGAAGGCGGCGATCGTCCAGATCGAGAACTTCATGGTCGCTACCTCGCAGATCGCGCAGACCACTTTGCGTTCCGTCCTCGGTCAGCACGTCCTCGACGAGCTGTTGTCCGAACGCGAGAAGATCAACTCGATCCTCCAGGGGATCATCGACGAGTCCACCGCGCCGTGGGGCATCAAGGTTTCGATCGTCGAGGTGAAGGACGTCGAGATTCCGAGCAGCATGCAGCGCGCGATGGCGCGGCAGGCCGAGGCCGAGCGCGAACGGCGCGCCAAGATCATCAACTCCGAGGGCGAGTACCAGGCAGCGGAGCGACTGAAGGACGCCGCGATCGTGATCGGCGAGCAGCCGGTGGCCCTCCAGCTTCGGTACCTCCAGACGCTGCTGGAGCTCGGCTCGTCCCAGTCGACGACGATCGTCTTCCCGGCTCCGATCGACCTGATCCGGCCGTTCATCGAGCGGGCCGAGAAGGCCGACGGCTCGAGCAGCAGCTGAGCGGCGAGCTTCGTCGCGATCCCGAGTCGGGACGGCTTGCGGTCATCGCACCCGGCCGGGCCAAGCGCCCCGGCGCAGCGCGTCCCGCCCTCGAGCCTGTCACGGCCGGACGAGCTCGAGCACTGCCCGTTCTGCGCCGGCCACGAGGACATGACACCGCCGCAGACACTCGTTCTGCCGGAGCAGGGCGACTGGCGCGTGCGCGTAGTGCCCAATCTCTACCCCGCACTGGAGCGCCAGGAAGTCGTCGTGCACAGCCGCAACCACATTCGCTCGATCGCCGAGTGCAGCGATGAGGAGCTCGACCTCGTAGCGGAGGCGTGGCGCCGGCGAGCCGCCGACGTCCCCGGCTACGTCTTCCCGCTCCTGAACGAGGGCCGCGAGGCGGGAGCAAGCCGCCCCCATTCCCATTCACAGCTCGTGTGGCTAGACCAACCACCTCCCGCGCGTGCAAGACCCCGCGGCGAGCCGTTCGTGGACCGCGACGACCTCACCGTGACCTGCCCGTGGGCAAGCCGAATGCCCTACGAGACGGTAATCGCACCGAAGGAGCGCGATCCAAACGGCCTCGAGAGCCCTTTACTCGCTTCCGCACTACGGTTGCTGGCAGCAATCGTGCGACGCCTGCACGAGCTCGAGGGCCCGGTCCCACTCAACGCGTGGCTAGAACACGACGAGAAGGACTGGCGGATAGTCCTCTTCCCGCGCCTGACAATCCTGGCGGCCCTGGAGCTAGGCGCGAGCATCTTCATCAACGCTCTCCCACCAGAGGAGGCAGCGCAGCGCCTAAAGACGGTTTAGAGCAGTCGCCGCTGCCGGCGACATGCGCGCCGGCAGCCCGAACCGCTCTCCGTTAGCCCACTTCCGCGAAAATCATCATGCCGGCGAAGCCGGCGGATTTTCGCGGAACTTGTGTGCGGCATCGATCGCGGCGCCCAGGTTGAGGCCCTTGTCCTTTGCCTGCTTGATCAACATGACCGTCTCGAGGGCGTCGATGTCGTAGATCCGCTGCTTCTTCCCTTTCGTCGGGATCTGCGCCTTGTTCGTCCAGTAGTCGAGCTGCATCTTCGAGATGCCCGCGATCTGGCAGACCTGGCCGAGGTACAGCTCCACCTTGTCGAGGTGCTCCGCGAGATCGATGGGCTCGAGAAGGTCTACCTGCCGACTCGCTGCCATGTCTGCCTCGTCTTCCTGTCCGCCGGAACCCCTGATTTCAAAGATATAGCGCTCCTCGTCGTCAATAGGAAGGGTGGACCCCGAAACTCCGCGTTGGAAGCTCCGATTATGTGGAGATTTGCGGCGCGAGCCTACTCGGGCGGTGGCGATTCGTCGAGGTTCGCGTCTCCGCCCTTCTGTTCCGACTCGACCACGGGCGCAAGGCTCGACACGCGCTCGCCCTCGCGAGGGCGCATCACGATCACGCCCTGGGTAGAACGGCCGGAGCGCTTGATGTCGTCGACGGGCATCCGGATCACGGTGCCCCCGTCGGAGATCAGCATGACCTGGTACCCGTCGCGGACGACGCGCGCGCCGGCGAGCTGACCCTTGGCCTCGGTCAGCTGCACGGTCTTGACCCCGAGGCCGCCTCGGCCCTTCACCGGGTATTCGGAGACCCGAGTCCGCTTGCCGTAGCCGTTCTCGGTCACGACGAGCACGTCCGCATCGTCGTGCGCAATGTTCACCGCGATCACCTCGTCGTCGGAGCGAAGCCTCATGCCCTGAACCCCGGATGCATCGCGTCCCATCGGCCGGACGTCCGTCTCGTGGAAACGGATCGCCTGTCCTTTCCGCGACACCATGAGAATGTCGTCGCTGCCCGACGAGTGACGCACGCCGACCAGCTCGTCGCCCTCCCGCATCTTGATCGCGATGATTCCGTCCGACCGCAGCGGTGTGTTGTAAGCGGACAGGCGCGTCTTCTTGACGACGCCCTTCTTCGTCGCGAAGACGAGGTACTCGGCTTCCTCGAAGTTGCGAGTCTGGATGACGGCGCGCACCTGCTCCTCTTGCCGGAACGGCAGGAGGTTCTGAATCGCGCGGCCCTTGGACTGCCGCGATCCGAGCGGCAGCTCGTGCACCTTGAGCCGATACACCTTGCCGACGTTCGTGAAGAAGAGGATGTAGTCGTGGGTCGATGCGACGAAGAGATGCTCGATGTAGTCCTCGTCCTTGAGATCCATGCCCATGACGCCGATTCCGCCTCGACGCTGCTCGCGGTAGGTCGTGACAGGTAGCCGCTTGATGTAGTTGGAGCGGGTGATCGCGATGACCATGTCCTCCTCGGCGATCAGGTCCTCGAGCTCGAGCTCGTCCTCGGCCTGCACGATCTCCGTGCGACGATCGTCCGACCTGCCGTAGAAGCCCTTCAGCTCGAGCAGTTCCTCCTTGACTACTCCGTCGATCCGCGCCGGGTCGCCGAGAATCGCCCTGAGCTCGGCAATGCGCTCCTGCAAGTCGTCGTATTCGGTCTGGATCTCGGTGCGCGCGAGCCTCGTCAGACGTGAGAGCCGAAGGTCGAGAATCGCCTGAGCCTGGATCTCGGAGAGGTCGAACTTGCTCATCAAGCCCTGGCGCGCGCTATCCGTGTCTGCAGCGGCGCGAATGAGCGCGATGACGGCGTCGAGCGAATCGAGCGCCTTGAGGTAGCCCTCGAGGACGTGCGCCCGCTTCTCGGCCTGGCGGAGCTCGTACTTCGACCGGCGCGTGACGACGTCGCGCTGGTAGTCGAGGTAGTGCCGGATCAGCTCGAGCAACGACAGCGTCCGCGGCACGCCGTCGACGAGTGCGACGGCGTTGTAGCCGAACGTCGTCTGCAGCGGCGTCAGCTTGAAGAGCTTGTTGAGCGCAACCTGCGGCACCGCTTCACGCTTCAGC
Source organism: uncultured Actinomycetes bacterium (assembly GCA_963759365.1). Lineage (GTDB taxonomy): Bacteria > Actinomycetota > Thermoleophilia > Gaiellales > Gaiellaceae > 3-1-20CM-4-69-9. The sequence goes on along the minus strand of CAVWYX010000001.1, from coordinate 35,934 downwards.
TCGACGTAGATCCGCATTCCCTCCTTGTCGGAGTGGTCCTGCAGCGCCTCGTCCGACATCGGAACCTCGGTGAGCGAGCCGTTCTTGACGAGGTCGGCGATCTTCTCGATCACACCGCCCTCGCCGGCCTTGCGGACGCCGTACGGAAGCTCCGTGATGATGATCGCGCTCTTGCCCCCGCGCAGCTGCTCGATGTGTGCACGACCGCGCACCGTGATGCGGCCGCGGCCGGAGCGATAGGCATCGCGGATCCCGCCGCGGCCCACGATCGAGCCGCCGGTCGGAAAGTCGGGCCCCTTGACGTGCTTCGAGAGCCGGTCGACGTCGATCGACGGGTCGTCGATCATCGCCACGATTCCGTCCACGACCTCGCCGAGGTTGTGCGGCGGGATGTTCGTCGCCATGCCGACGGCGATTCCCGACGAGCCGTTGACGAGCAGGTTCGGGAACCGGGAGGGCAGAACGTCAGGCTCTCTTCGCGACTCGTCGTAGTTCGGTTTGAAGTCGACGGTGTCCGCATCGATGTCACGAAGGAGCTCGGTCGCCATTCGTGACAATCGGCACTCTGTGTTGTGGCTCACGAACCCGTTGGTGATGAACGAGTGGTCGGAGGAATCGACGCGCAGCGAGTACACCGGCTCGACCCCCGCGGAAGTCACCGACGCAACCTCCGCGTAGAAGAAGTCAGGAGACACGAGCGGCTCGATCACGGAGCGCACCTCCTCGCTTCGGATCCGCTCGAGGATTCCCGTCCCACCGCCTCTCCCAGCGAGACACGTGGTCGACGTTGTGGCGACGCAGCCAGTCCTTGTCCACCCACCTCGAGCCGCACTCGGTGCGGATGTACTCGGCGACGTGAGGCACTCGATCGTGGCTGCGAAGGCTCGCGTCCGCAGGGAGTGATTCGAGCAGCCCGCTCGAGCTTGCGCTGCTTCGCACCAAGGAAGCCAACGTTGCTCGCGAACAACCGCGCGTCGCGGCGATTGCCGATGACGACCTTGATCTCGCCTTTGGCGTAACGACAGAGCCGACTTACGACTCCGAACTCGAGCAGCAACAGCTGAACGTCGCGGGCGAGCTGCTCGGCGTACGTCGAATACGAGATCTGGATGCTGTTACGTGGCAGACCCGAGCACGAGCCGTCTCCGGTGAAGAGCGACTGGAGGAAGGCACGCTTGAAGGCTGCGGGAGAGCTCCAGACAACCTCCGGAATTTCCTTCTCCGCGCTCGACTTCCCCACAAGAGTCGCGAGCGGACTCGAGCGAACGGCGTCCAGCTTCTGAACGTCGAGCTCGTGAAGCAGGCTTCCGGAGCGAATTCGGCGCTTGTACACATACCGCGGGCCGCCGACGTGCTCGTCGAACGCTGAGACCACAGCGCCGAAGTAGTTCTCGTCGACGTTGTTGAAGCCGCCCCTCCGCTTCGTGAACCAGCCCTCCGATACGAATGCGCCGAGCAGGACTGCGAGCCGCTGGTCCGCATCAGAGATCTCGCGGCCATCGTCGCGCGGTTTACGCAGGATGAGGACGCGATCACCCGCTGGAGACCTCCTCCATGAGCTTCCACATCAAGAGCGGTACGCCTGCCATGTCGACGAGACAGAGGACCGGGTGGTTCACCGTCCCTGTCAGCTCGAGGCCCTCGCGCGTAGTCAGCTTCAGCGTCGGATGCTCACCCGAGTGGAAAAGCTTCCCCGCGCGGACGGGACGCCCGACGCGATCGAGCACCTCGACGTCCACGTCGTTCTCCGAATCCGGTGCCGCGTCGGGAACGATCGAGTCGATTCGAACCGTCCCACTGTCAGTAGCCACGCGTGTTCGCCGCTCACGCAGTACCTCATCGCCCCCGGAGGGTCGCCGTCCACGGAGCCGAAATAGCCCTGGCCGTCGACGAGCGGATAGCGCATCGAGAACGGCTGCGCGAGGCGTACGAGCGCGTCGTAGATCGCCGTGTCGCCGTGCGGGTGGTAGTTGCCCATGACGTCACCGACGACGCGCGCGGACTTCCGCGTCGGGCGGTTCGGCTGCAGTCCGGCCTCGTGCATGGCGTACAGGACGCGCCGATGTACCGGCTTCAAACCGTCGCGCACGTCGGGGAGCGCGCGGCTCACGATCACGCTCATCGCGTAGTCGAGGAAGCTGGTGCGGACCTCCTGGTCCAGCTCGCGCGTCTCGACGCGGCCGGCGCCGAGCGGTTCTTGCGTCAGATCAGACATTTCTCAACTCCATCGAGCGGAGCGAAGATCTAACTCTTAGCCCGCGGAAAATGCGGAGCATTTTCCGCGGATTAGACATCGAGGTTCTTGACGTCCAGTGCGTTCTGCTCGATGAAGACGCGGCGCGGCTCGACCTCGTCGCCCATCAGGCGCGAGAACCAAAGATCGGCCGCCGCGGCATCCTCGACGTCGACACGGATGAGCATGCGCCGGCCTGGATCCATCGTCGTCGCCCACAGCTCGGGCGCGTTCATCTCGCTGAGCCCCTTGAAGCGCGTGATCTGGATGCCGCTCTTGGCCAGCGTCAGCGCGGCGTTTCGCAAGTCCTCGAAGGTCAGAGCCTCCACCGACTGCTTGCCGTAGGTCAGCGAGAACGGCGGCAACCCGCCGATGATCTCGCCGAGCTTGGCGTATGTCTTGCGCACGCGGTCGTAGATCGGCGAGGCGAAGAGCTCGGCCGGGACAACGATGTTCTGCATCGCGCTCGTCTCGACCTCGACCACGCGCACACGCAACGCTTCTGCATCTGCCTCCGGCTCGAGCTTGAAGCCGTTGGGGTCGGCGGCGGCGATTGCCTTCACCGCTTCCGCAGGAGAAGCCGCCTCCGACTCGACGAGCCGATGGGACAGGACGAAATCTGCCGCCGGCGCGCCGAAGTCCGAGCGGAGCCGAGCGGCCCACCCGACGTACTCGGTGAGCGTGCGGGCAAACCGCGTGTACCTCGCCTGCGTGAACTTGACGGCGGCATCACCGCGCGCCTGGATCCTGAGATCGGCGAAACGCTCGCGAACGAGCAGCTCCTCGAGCTGCGCATCTTTCTCGAGATAGTTCTGCTGGTTGCCGAACCGCACAAGGTAGAGCGGAGGAACGGCGATGTAGACGTGGCCGCGCTCGAAGAGCTCGGGCATGTGGCGGTACAGAAACGTGAGCACGAGCGTGCGGATGTGTGCGCCGTCGACGTCGGCGTCCGTCATCATCACGATCCGGTGGTAGCGGAGCTTGGCGATGTCGAACTCGTCGCCGATCCCCGTTCCGATCACCTGCACGAGGAGCTGAACCTCGGTATTCGACAGGACCTTGTCGATGCGGTTCTTCTCCGAGTTGATGATCTTCCCACGCAGCGGCAGGATCGCCTGGTTCGACTTGTCGCGCGCGTCCTTGGCTGCACCACCCGCCGAGTTGCCTTCGACGATGAACAGCTCGGCGAGCTCGGGATCCCGAACCTGACAGTCGGCGAACTTCTTCGCGATCTCCCCGCCGAAGGCACCCTTGCGTCGCGTGAGATCGCGCGCCTTGCGCGCAGCCTGCCGGGCGCGAGCGGCGGAGATCGCCTTCTGGATGATGCGCTTCGCGTCGTTCGGGTTCTCCTCGAGGAACTCGGCGAGCTTCGAGTTCACCGTCGACTCGACGAAACCCCGCACCCAGGGGTTGCCGAGCTTCGTCTTCGTCTGCCCCTCGAACTGAGGGTTCTGCAGCTTGACGGACACAACCGCCGCGAGACCTTCGCGAACGTCCTCGCCGTCGAGGTTGTCCTCCTTCTCCTTCAAGAGATTCAGGTCACGCGCGACCTTGTTGAGTGTGCGCGTCAGGGCCGCGTTGAAGCCGGACAGGTGCGAACCGCCCTCGTGCGTGTTGATGTTGTTGGCGAAGGTGTAAACCGATTCCTGATACGACGCGTTCCACTGCATCGCCACTTCGATGTTCCCATCGCCGTTCTCACCCTCGAAGTAGACGATCCGCTTGTGGACTGGGTCCTTCGTCGCGTTGACGTGCGCGACGAAGTCCCGGATGCCCCCCTCGTAGTGGAACTCGACGGTCTCGCCGCCGGCTCGCTCGTCGGTCAAGACGATCCGCAGCCCTCGTGTGAGAAACGCGGTCTCTCGCATCCGCTGCTGGAGCGTCTCAGCCGAGTACTCGACCTCGTCGAAGACCTCCGCATCCGGAAGGAAAGAGATCGTCGTTCCCGTATCGCCCTTGTTCGTCTTGCCGACGACCTGGACGTCGGCGTTCGGAACGCCGCGGCTGAACTCCTGCCGGTAGATCTTGCCGCCGCGGCGCACTTCGGCGACCAGCCACTCGGAGAGCGCGTTCACGACCGACACGCCGACACCGTGCAGACCGCCCGAAACCTTGTACGCCGCGTCCTCTCCGCCGAACTTTCCGCCGGCGTGAAGCTTCGTCAGGACGACGGTCAGGGCCGACGTCCCCTGATCCTCCATCAGGTCGACGGGGATGCCCGAGCCATAGTCGCGGACGGTCACGGAGTTGTCGGGATGCAGCGTGACTTCGATCTTGTCGTTACGTCCGGCGAGTGCTTCGTCGACGCTGTTGTCGACCACCTCGTAGACGAGGTGATGGAGGCCGCGAGCCTCCGGTCGAGCCGATGTACATGCCCGGACGCAGGCGAACGGGCTCGAGACCCTCGAGAACCGTGATGTCCTTGGCTGTGTAGGTGACCTCAGTCATGAAAAAAGCCCTGCAAATTCCCTACTTGCGGGCAAGTTGAATTCTACCAAAACGGCCGGTCGTAAACGGCGCTCGAGAGACTCGCGGCGATCGTCTTTGCAACGATTTCACGCAAGCCCGGATCGCGAATCCCTCGCGCGAGTGAGTCGGCTTGCGCGCGCTGCGCCGGGCTCGGCTCGATCGGCGTACGAGGAGGCCTCCTCCGAGGGTGGCGGCGTCCGTTCAGGCAACGGCCCGGCCGCGAACGCCAGACGCGGCGGCGCGACGTCACCGAGGCGGCTCCGGATCTCCTCTGCGCGGCTCGTGAGCTCGAAGGCCCAGATCGAGTCCTTCGTGTGCACGTGCAGCGTGCCGTCGCGAGCGAGGCGTGCGGGCCACGCGTTTCGCGCGATCTCCTCCCCCACCGCGGGCGGCCATGCCTCGACCACGGGCTCCATGCCACTTCCGGCCGACCCGAAGCGAGACAGCTCGCGCGCGACCGAATCTCCGACCCGGTCCATCATGCCGCGCGCACGAGCCCGGGCGACACCTCGAGCAGCTGCCCCGGCTCGAGCGGCAGGGCCGAGGCCTCCGTTGCCGTGATCAGCGTCTGGCCCCGTCCCCTCACTCGCTCGGCGAGGATGCGGCGGCGCTCCGGATCGAGCTCGGAGAGCACGTCGTCGAACAGCAAGAGCGGCCGGTACCCGCGACGCTCCGCGATCAGCTCCGCCTCGGCGAGAAGCAAGGCAAGGACGGTGAGCCGCTGCTCCCCCTGTGAACCGAAGCTCCGCAGGTCGCGTGTGCCGCTCGTCAACGCGACGTCGTGCAGATGCGGGCCGAGGCTCGTCGCCCCCCGGTCGAGGTCCCGATCCACCCGCTGAGCCAGCGCCTCGAGAGACGGCGCCTCTCCCTCGTAGCTCATGCGTGCGGCCGGCAGTCCGAGCTCGTCCGCCCGCACGGCGAAGCCGGGCGCAAGCGCCGCCACGATCTCGAGACGCGCAGCAACGAGATCCGCCCCCAGCGACACGACCTGCTCGCTCCACGGCGCCAGCGCAGCCCGTGACGAGAGCCCGGCCGCGACACGGCGAAGCGACGCGTTCCGCTGGGCGAGCGCCGCTGCATATTCGGCCGCAAGCGTCGCGCGTGCCGGCGCAAGCCTGGCGACAACCCGGTCGAAATAGGCACGGCGGACGGCCGGGCCGCCCTTGACGACCGCCAGGCGGTCAGGGGTGAAGACCAGCGTTGCCACCTCGACACGAAGCTGCTCCGCCGCCCGCAATGGAGCCCCGTTCAACTTCGCCCGCTTCCCGCGGGCGATCTCGACCGTCACCTCGAGCTCGAGACTTGGTCCCGCCCCGTTCACCCCGCAGGGCGATGCGGCCGGCCTCGTTTCCGAACCGGACCAGCTGTGCATCCGCCCGTGTGCGCGGCGAGAACCCCTGCGTACCGACGTGCAGCGACTCGAGCAGGTTCGTCTTCCCGGCGCCGTTTGGTCCGACCACCAGAACGAGCTCAGGCAACAGGTCGAGCTCGAGTCGTGCGTACGAGCGGATGTTGCGCAGAGAGACCGCGCTGACGATCAGCCTGGAAGCCGAATGGGCATGATCAGGTACGTCGGGTCGTCCTCGTCCCCCTCGATCACTGCCGGCCGGAGAGGTGAGATCAGCCGGAGCTGGATCTCGTCCGCAGCGATCGACTCGATCCCCTCGCGCAGAAAGTCGGCATTGAAACCGATCTCCAGGGGGTCGCCCGAGAACTGAACCGGCACCGACTCCTTCGCCTCACCCACGTCCTGCGTGCGCGCGAACACCGTCAGCTCGCCCTCCGCGAAACGGAGCTGGATCGGCGACGTGCGCTGGACCATCACGCCGACGCGGCGCACCACGTCGAGGATCTCGCCACGGGGCAGCGTCACCTCGTGCTCGAACCCTTCCGGCAACAGCTGCTTGTAGTTCGGAAACTGGCCGTCGATCCGCCGGCTCGTCAACCAGGCGTCACCCGTCGCGAACACCACCTGGTTCTCGTGCACTCCGAGCTCGACCGTGTCGCCGTCCTGGGCAATCCTCGCGAGCTCGCCGAGCGCTCGCGCCGGAATGATCGCCTCGAGGTCCGGCGTGTCGCCTTCGAGTGCCGTCTCCTTCACGGAGAGACGATACGAGTCGGTCGCGGCCATCACGAGCTTGCCGGCCTCGAACCGCACGAGGATTCCGGTGAGCACAGGACGCGACTCGTCACGCGACGCGGAGCGCGCCACACGTGAAACCGTGTCGAGAAACGAGTTCCGGTCGACGGTGAATGTCCCCACCGCGTCCAGGTCGGGCAACCGCGGGAAGTCCTCGGCCGCGTAGGTATTCAGCGTCGCGCTCGAGGGCCCACAGGTGACGTGAAGAACGTTTTCTTCGGCGCGATGCTCGAACGTCACCTCGTTCTCCGGGAGCAGCCGGACCAGGTCGACGAGCAGCCTGCCCGGGACGACCACCGACCCTTCGCCCTCGACCTGCGCCTCGAGCGAAGACCGAAGCGAGAGCTCCATGTCTGTCGCAGCCAGGTTGCAGGCGGCCGGCTTCTGCCCGAAGGAGCACCCCCGACAAGATCTGGACATTGGCGCGCGTGGAGACGGCGCGGGCGACCACACCGAGCTTCTGGGCCAGATCATCTCGCTGACATACGACTTTCATCCCCGTCCCCACCATGGTGTTTGCTTCCATCATTTAAGAAACCTCGTTGTAGTCATAGGGGCTGTGAACACCGTGGAGGACGGCTTCCAAGCCTTTGTCCTAGCCATTCTCGCAGGGGACGCAGACGGTGGAGAGAAGGTTCGCATCAACAGGTCGTAGCCCTCAGCGGACCTGCTTCACACGAGCGGTCAGTTCCTGCACAAGGTTGTAGACAGACCTGTCCTCACGAATCAGGCGGGCGATCTTCGAGGTTGCGTGGATGACGGTCGTGTGGTCACGGCCGCCGAACTCCTTGCCGATCTTGGGCAGTGAGGAGTCGGTCAGCTCCCGGGAGAGATACATCGCGACCTGACGTGGATAGACGATGTTCTGGGAACGCTTGTCGCCGCAGAGCTCGTCCATGCTGAGCTGGAAGCGGTCCGACACGAGCTCCTGAATCCGGCGAATCGAGACTTCCGCGGCCTCGCCCTGGGGGAAGACGTCCTTGAGGACATCTTCGGCCAGGTCGACGGAGAGCGAGCGACCGGTGAGGGACGAGAACGCGACGACTCGCGTGAGCGCGCCTTCGAGCTCCCGGATGTTCGTGGAGATGCGCGAGGCGATGAAGGAGAGAAGCTGCGGGTCCGGGACGTGGATGCCGTCGGTCTTGACCTTCTTTCGCAGGATCGCGATGCGCGTCTCGAGGTCAGGCGGCTGGATGTCGGTGATGAGCCCCCACTCGAAGCGAGAGCGCAGCCGCTCCTCGAGCGTTGCGATGTCGCGCGGGGGCCGATCGGAGGACATGACGATCTGCGAGCCCGCCTCGTAGAGCGAGTTGAAGGTGTGGAAGAACTCTTCCTGGATTCGCTCCTTGTGCTCGAAGAACTGGACGTCGTCGACGAGCAGGAGGTCGTAGGTGCGGTAACGCTGCTTGAACCCTTCGATCCGCTTGTCGCGCAGCGAGTTGATGAAGTCGTTCATGAACGTCTCACTCGTCACGTACCTCACCGACAGGTCGCTGGAGTGCTCGCCGACGTACTGCGCGATCGCCTGCATGAGGTGTGTCTTGCCGAGACCGGTGCCGCCGTAGATGAAGAGCGGGTTGTAGGCCTGTGCCGGCGCCTCGGCGACGGCGAGCGCGGCCGCATGCGCGAAGCGGTTCGACGATCCGATCACGAAGAGGTCGAACGTGTACTTCGGGTTCATCCCGGAGTCCCCGTGGCCCACCCCCAGTCCGCCTGGGAGCCTCCGCGGGTGCGGGAGCGTCGATCAGGAGCCGCTCGGTGACGGACAGCGCGACTCGCCGCTCCTGGCCTGTGACATCGCGCACGGCTGCGCCGATGAGACCGAGGAAGTGCCCCTCGATCCACTCGCGGGTGAAGTCGTTCGGCACGCCCAGGACGAAGGCGTCATCGGAGAGCTCGGCGCCCTCCGCCTCCGCGAACCACGTGCGGTACGTCGTCTCGTTCAGCGCCCCCTTGAGCCGACCGGCTACCTCGTTCCACAGGGTTTCCGCAGTCAGCTCAATAGGGCGATCCACGCCGCCGTACCACTCCTCTCCGCCTCGGGGAGGGCGAGCATACCAGCGTGTTCTCGGCGCTACAACGGGTGGAAACTGGGGATGAAATATGCGGGTTTTGCAGGGATTTCGCTCCCTCCACATCGCTCTCCACACCTGTGGAGGAAGCGTGACTGTTCGTCACATTTGGAGGCACTTCGCACTAACTGGGCTGTGGACAACTCTGTGTACCGACGCTCCTCTATACTGGCCGTTCCACCGCCCCAGATTGGGGCAATTTCCTCCCTCTTCGACCTCATGAAGCGGACCTACCAGCCCAACGTGCGCCGGCGGAAGCGCAGGCACGGTTTCCGTGCCCGCATGTCGACGCGTGGCGGCCGGGCGATTCTCAAGCGCCGCCGTGCGCGGGGCCGGAAGCGTCTCTCCGCGTAGCGAGGTGCAACGCCGGCATCGCCTGTCTCGCTCGCGAGACTTCGACGCCGTCTACCGGCACGGCCGCTCGACCTCGACGCGCTTCCTCGTTCTCTACTGGTTCGAGCGCGACGAGGACGCCGAGGACCCGCGCCTCGGGCTCGCGGTGCCGAAAGCGGCCGGGAACGCGGTCGCCCGCAACCGCATCAAGCGGCAGCTCCGCGAGGTCTGGCGCGAGCGTCTCGACGCCATCCCCACCCGCCGCGACTACGTTTTGATCGTGCGACCTGGACTTCCGGAGGCGGTCGAAGCCAACGGCTTCGCGTGGCTCGGCGAGCGAGTCGACGAAGTGCTGCGAAAGGCGGCCGCGTGAGGTACCTGGGGTACCTGGGTGTGGCGGCGGTCTGGGCCTATCGGCTCACGCTCGGCCCGTTCCTCGGCGGGCAGTGCAAGTACCACCCGTCCTGCTCGCAGTACGCGATCGACGCGTTCAAGGAGTACGGGCTCTTCAAGGGTGCCGTGCTGGCGACCTGGCGGCTTCTTCGCTGCAATCCGTGGAGCCGGGGCGGAGTGGACTACGCCCACGATCAGAGGGTGTTCTCGTGATCGTCGCCGGCATCCTCACGCCCCTCGAGGATCTCCTTCGCCACATCCTCAACGGGCTGCACTCGATCGGCCTGCCGTGGGCGTGGGCGATCGTCGGCCTGACGATCATCGTGCGGATGCTGCTCGTCCCGCTGACGGTACGGCAGATCCACTCGATGCAGAACATGCAGGCGCATGCGCCCCAGATGAAGGAGATTCAGCGCAAGTACAAGGGCGACCGCGAGAAGCTCAACCAAGAGTTGATGAAGTTCTACAAGGAGAACAACATCAACCCGGCGGCGTCATGTCTGCCGCTGGTCGCGCAGATCCCGATCTTCATCGGCCTCTTCTACACGCTGCGTTCCTTCGCGAAGGATCCGCCTCCGGGAGACCTCTCATGGCTGCACTTCGTCCCGAGCATCGCGGACAAGGCGAGCGCCCACTGGTCGGGCTGGATTCTGATCGTCATCTACGTTGCGAGCCAGCTCGCGTCGACGTACTTCATGTCCGGGACGATGCAGCAGTCGCAGCGCGTGCTGATGATGGTCCTGCCGTTCGCCTTCATCCCGTTCATCATCCACTTTCCGACGGGCCTCGTCCTCTACTGGATGACGACGAACCTCTGGACCGTGGGGCAAGGCCTGATCACGCGTCGCCTGATTCCGAAGGTCGCAGCGCCGGCGTTACCGACGAGGCGCTCCTCACGCACGCCGCCGAAGGAGGAGGAGGCTCCGGCGCCCGCAGCGGCGGCCGCGCCGACGCCCAAGCCGAGCGGCCAGCCGCGCCGCGTCAAGCGGAAGAAGAAAGCCCGGCGATGATGGAGGTGCAGGTCGAGGCGAGCGGCGAGACCGTCGGAGAAGCCAAGTGGGCTGCGCTGCGCGAGCTCGAGAAGCGGCAGCCGGGTCTCGACAAGACCGCGGTCCGCTTCCAGGTCGTGACCGAGGGGGAGCGCGGGCTGCTGGGTGTGGGCTACGCGCCTGCTCGAGTGATCGCGACGGCGCAAGCCGAGGAGTCGATCGCGCGGCCTGAACCGCAGGAGGAAAGCCCTCTGGCAGCCGAGGCACGCGAGCTCGTCGCCCGCATCATGGAGGGGATCGGGGTTCCCGGTCGAGCCGATGTCGAGGAGGACGAGGAGACGATCACGGTCTCGTGCGTCGGTCCCGACCTCGGCATCTTCATCGGCCGGCACGGCCAGACGATCGATGCGGTGCAGTACCTCGCCAACGCTGTCATGTACCGGCGCCACCCGGAGGATCGCAAGGAGGTCGTCGTCGACGCGGCGGGGTACCGCGCACGACGGCGTACATCGCTCGAGGCGCTGGCGCTCCGCTCGGCGGAACGTGCGCTCTCCGACCGGGAGCCAGTCGAGCTCGAGCCGATGACGGCGATCGAGCGCAAGGTCGTGCACGTGAGGCTGAAGGAGTTCGACGGCGTGGAGACGTCGAGCGAGGGGACGGAGCCGAACCGCTTCGTCGTCGTTCGGCCTGCTGCGGACCTTCAGCCTCTTACCGATTAGCGCCGGCTTTCTCGAAGAGTGGCTCGCGGCGATCGTCGCGACGCCCGGGCTCACTGCGATTCGCGACCTGGACGAGGCGCGGAGCATGTTGCTGGACGACTCGCTTCGTGGGGTCGAGATCGTGCGAGCGCTACGGCGGGCCGATCGTGGACGTCGGCTCCGGCGGCGGCATTCCGGGGATCCCGCTCGCGGTCTCGCTGCCGACGCGCACGGTGACGCTGCTCGAGTCGAACGGGCGCAAGTGTGAGTTTCTGCAGCGGTGGGCGCCGCGCAACGCGGTGGTCGTCCAGGGTCGTGCCGAGGAGCACGAGACCGATGCCTACGGCGTGGCGGTCGCAAAAGCGCTTGCGCCGCCTCCCGTTGCCGTCGAGTGGTGCCTTCCGCTCGTACGGGTCGGTGGAGCCGCCGTGCTCTGGGTGGGCCCGAGTCTCGATCTGGATCGGGTCGATCGGGTCGTCCCGCGCCTCGGAGGAAAGGTCGCGGGACTGGAGAAGGGGCTTCTCGTGCTGGAGAAGCTCGAACCCACTCCGCCCGGCTTTCCGCGCCGCACCGGCGTGGCCCGGAAGCGTCCGTTGGGCTGAGTACGCTGGCGCCGTGGCGAAGGTCTACGCGCTCGCCAACCAGAAGGGCGGTGTCGGGAAGACGACGACGGCGATCAACGTCGCCGCGTGCCTGGCCGAAGCCGGCGAGCGCGCGCTCGTGATCGACCTCGACCCGCAGGCGAACGCGACCTCGGGTCTCGGCGAGCGCGCCAACGGCACCTCGACCTACGACCTGCTCGACGGCGTGCCGCTGCAGGAGCTGGCAAAGCCGACGAGGTTCCCGAATCTTCACCTCGTCCCGTCGAGACCGGAGCTCGCCGGTGCGGCGGTCGAGCTGACGCGGCACGACGACGGCGAGACGTATCTCCGCCAGGCGCTCACGGCAGGAGCGGACTCGTATTCGTTCGTCTTCCTCGATTGCCCGCCTTCGTTCGGTCCGCTGACGGTGAATGCGCTCGCTGCGGCCGATCGTGTGCTGATCCCGGTGCAGGCGGAGTACTACGCCCTCGAGGGCCTGTCCCAGCTCGTGCAGTCGATCAACCTCGTGAAGTCGCGGCTGAATCCCCGGCTCGCGGTCGGCGGCGTGCTCCTGACGATGGTGGACGGACGGACGCGCCTGGCGGCCGACGTCGAGGCCGAAGTTCGCCGGCACTTCGGCGACCTCGTCTTTCGGACGTCGGTCCCGCGCTCGGTGCGGCTGGCGGAGGCACCGAGTCACGGACTGCCGGCAATCGCGTACGACCGGCGCTCACCCGGCACCGACGCGTACTGGAAGGTGGCGATGGAGCTTGTCGAGCGCGCCTGAGAGAAGGGGTCTCGGGCGAGGCCTGGAGGTTCTGCTGGGCGGCGCCTCCGCCGCGGAGCTCGCCGAGCTTCCCGTCGAGGCGATCCATCCGAGCCCACGCCAGCCGAGGCGGCGCTTCGACTCGGAGGCCGGCGCGGGCCTGGCCGAGTCGGTTCGTGCGCAGGGTGTCGTTCAGCCTGTTCTCGTTCGCCCGCGCGCCGCAGGCGGTTACGAGCTCATCGCGGGAGAGCGCCGCTGGCGAGCCGCACGCGAGGCGCAGCTGAAGATGGTCCCGGCGGTGATTCGCGAAGCCGACGATCGCGACACGCTGTTGCTCGGGCTCGTGGAGAACGTCGCCCGAGAGGATCTGTCTCCGATCGAAGAAGCGCGCGCGTACGCGGTCGTTCTGGACGAGTTCGGCCTCTCGCTCGGGGAGCTGGCGGAGCGAGTCGGGAAGTCGAAGCCTGCGGTCTCCAACCGCGTGCGTCTCCTCGAGCTTCCGGAGGACGTGCTGGGGATGGTCGAGCGTGGCCAGCTGACGGAACGCCATGCGCGGGCTGTGCTTGCGGTGCCGGATCACGAAGGGCGTCGCGCGCTCGCCCGCAAGATCGTCCAAAAGGGAATGTCCGTGCGCGCCGCCGAGCGCGCCGCCAGGTGGGCGGGGGCGAAGACGAAACAACGCCGCCAGCCCGCGAAGCTCGACCCAGCCCTGGTCGCGCGAGCAAAGACGGCGGCCGACCGGATTACCGGCTTCTCGAGCCGCGTCGTCTCGAACCGGCTCGAGATCACCTTCGCCGACGAGACCGAGCTCGAAGAGCTTGTGGAAGCCCTCGAGCGAGCCGCTCCGAAGCAAGAGCCGTAACCCGTTCGGCCGGCGAAGCGTTGAAGGAGTGACATGCTCGGCGTGTGGCTTGACGACATCGAATCCCTCGAGGCGATCTCCCAGGACGGCGAAGCTAGGCGGATCTTCCTCCGCATGGCCGCCATGTCCCGCCACGGCCGAATCGGCAACTTCCTGACGGAGCTAGCCCGAGACGAGGAGCTGGACGAGGAAACGAAGGGCACCCTCCGCGAACTAGCGGAAGACAACACGTTCCTCCTAACGCTGGAGGACTACGTCCAGCGAACCACCGTTCTGCACTAATAGTGGAAGATTCGAAGCGTCGCTACAATCGACGATCCCGGGCGATTAGCTCAGTCGGTTAGAGCGCCGCTCTGATAAGGCGGAGGTCCGTGGTTCGAGTCCACGATCGCCCATAGAGCGGTTTTTACCGACGCCGATGCGGGCTCAGCCCGCGTCGGCCGCAAACGCTGATCGTTAGGGACCGATCCGACGAACATCCTCATGGCCGCGAAGCGGCCGGATGTTTGGCGGTGCTGTCGGAGATTCCGCAGAAAGTCTTCATGGCCGCGAAGCGGCCGGACTTTCTGCGGTTATGCTCGCGCAGACCATGGCGACGCTGGGCGAGATCATGACCCGCGATGTGCTCACGGTCGACCCCTCGGACACGATCGGCGAGGCGGCCGAAAAGATGACGAGCCAGGGTGTCGGCGCCGTCATCGTCTCGGACTTCGGCCGGATGATCGGAATCTTTACCGAGCGCGACCTGATGCGGGCGGTGGCCGGGCGGGTTCACTCGAGCGAGGCGCGTGTCAGGGAGTGGATGACTCCGGACCCGATCACCATGACGGAGGACGCCTCGATCGAGGAGGCCGGCGAGACGATGGTCGAACGTGGCTTCCGTCACATCCCGGTGGTCGCCGACGAGCGCGCCATCGGCATCGTCAGCATCCGCGACGTCGCCGAATGGCGACTCAAGCACGCCTGAAAGCAACGGCTCGACGTTCATCCGGCGAGGCCTTCGAACCCGGGTTTCGGGCGATGAGCCCTGAGCTACCATCAGAAGCGACCGATGCAGGAGATGCAGATCTACGGCGTGAGCTTCGATCTGGTCGGGAAGCAGCCGATCGTTCTTCTCAAGACTGCTGACGGAAACAAGTTCCTGCCGATCTGGATCGGCCATCCCGAGGCCGCGGCGATTCTGATGAAGCTGCAGAGCGCTTCGACTCCTCGGCCGATGACGCATGACCTCGTCACCGACATGCTCGACCAGCTCGGAGCGCAGGTGACGCGCATCACCGTGACGGAACTACGCGAGAACACCTTCTACGCGCAGATCACCGTGCAGCTCGACGGCTCCGAGATCGAGGTCGACTCCCGGCCGTCGGACGCGATCGCGCTTGCCATTCGCGCCGACGCACCGATCTTCGCCGCGGACGACGTGATCGAGGAGTCCGCGATCGAGTTCGAGGGCGAAGAGGTGACGGAGGAGGAGATCGAGTCGAAGGTCACCGAGTTCAAGCGTTTCCTCGACGAAGTGTCACCGGACGAATTCGCCGTCGAGCCGGAAGACGACTCGACGGCAGCCGCATCGCGCCCAGTAGCCCGCTCGCCGGCATTACTGGCAAGAGCGGCGACTAGCCTCCTTCTCCTCGCCGAACTTCGCGCTTCGTCAGGTCGAGGATCTCCTCGAAGAGCTCCTGGAGCCCGTCCCTCGAGAGTGGGCCTCGGTTGGCCCGCTGGAGGTACTGGAGCATCCACTCCTCGCGTTCGGGATCGAGAAAGCCGATGCCGCGCGACTCCTTGTACTGCTTCAGCCTGGCGACGAGACGCAGGCGGGCGTTGATCGCATCCACGATCGCGCGATCCGTGTCGGAGATCTGTTGACGCAGCTGGCGGATGAGGGGATCGTCGGTGCTCATGGGCGTCCGGGCCACTTCAGCTTGACGGGTTTGTCGAGTTTCGGCAGCACGATCAAACGGAACGGATACGTGACTCGAGCCCGGACCGGTTCCCCGAGGGCCGGCGTTCGCTCGTGCACGACGACCAGCACTCGGTTGCCTTCGTCGCGGACGCGGACGATAGTGAGCACGTAGCCCGTGCTCGACCGAGGGCCGGTTGCGATGAGATACGCGACGTGATTGTCGAAGTCGATCCGCGGCACGCGGATCCGGCGACCCGGGTTGTTTCGCTGCAGGACCCCGAGCAGCTTGGCTCGGTCGTTGAACGTCGCAACCGTGATGTGTGTGAATTCGAGCGGGCCGACCGGGCGGGTGAGATCCACGTAGCGAACCGGCCGCGAAGTGCTGCTGCAGCCGACGAGCGCAAGGACGACCGCGGCGGCGACGCTAATACACGTAGACCGTCTGGCCGTAGGGCGTGGTCGCGTACAGCAGCGGCGCGATCCACATCGGGACGCGCACGCAGCCGTGGCTTGCCGGATAGGGCGGGACGGACGGATTGCCGTGAATCGCATAGCCACCCGTGAAGTACATAGGGTCGTAGAGCGTCCCGAGCGGGCTGGGGTCGAAGCCGACGACTTTGCGGTAGACCGAGAAGCGTCCAACCGGGGTGAACGTGCCGGCGATCCCGGCGGTGGAGATCGGGACGATCAGCGCGACGCGACGGCCGCGGACGACGAACAGCACCTGGCGTTCCTTGTCGACCTCGAGGTGGTCCGCCGGCCCGGTGTATCGAGGCCGAGGTGCCTTCGAGGCCGCGAGGACCCGCCAGAACCGGCCGTCGACCACCCCCGTACGCGGCAGGCCGTTGACCTTCTGGAAGGCGTAGACCGCGTCGAGCATGCGGCCGTCGAAGCTCAGGCTTGCAGGCGCCGCGTAGTGCAGAGCGCGCAGCTGCCGGCCGAGGTCTGCGAGCGCCGCGCTGCGCAAGCCGTACACGAGTCGCGGTAGCAGGACTCGCGTGCGCAGGGTGCGCACGACGCGCCCGTAGCCGTCGGTTGGGACGGTCTCGACGTGGACGGCGTACTTCGCGACCCGACGGGTGTCCAGCTTGATCCGAACCCGGCTCGAATAGGTGCGGTTGACGACCGACCGAGCCCCGCGCCTGATCGCGACCGCGAGCCGTCCGGAGGACGCCGGCACCAGGCGCGCGACGAAGTAGTACGGGCTACCGCGCGCCGCGCTGCCCGTGAAGCCGGTGACGAGCTTCGGCACGACGCGAAGCGTCACCGGCGCCGAATTGCCGCGCACGCTTCGCGTGACGTACCCACCCGGACGCCTGACGCGCGCCTCGAGCACGTAAGCGCCGTTCGCCCGCGTTCGGGTCTGCGCGACCCGTCCGGCCGGGCCGACGAGCGTTACGCGCACGCCGCGCTCGGCCGGGATGACAGCGCCTCTGAACACTGCGCGTCGTGCGTATCTCACGGCACGCTTTGGCTGCCGTGAGCGTGAGCGCGGACGCCGTCAACGAGATCGACTGCGAGCTCGTCTCGCCGTCGCCGGACTGTCCAGTGAGCGTGGTCATCCAGCGGCCGGCGGCAAACGTGTGCAAGGCGGTCGGTCCCTCCGCAGTCGCGCCGTCACCGAAATCCCAGTGGTACGAGACGGCGTCGCCTCCGGCGGTGAAGCTCACGGTGAGCGGTGCGGGCCCCTTCTGAGGAGTTGCCTGGATCGACACCGCGGGCGCCGCCGCCGGTGCTGCCGGGACGAAGATCAGTACGACGACAGCGCAGACCAGGCCACGGCGCACAAATGCAGCATATTCTGGGGCTCGGACTTGCCTGCCACGGCAACGGTCAGCGCGAGCGCGTTGAAGAGGCCGTGCACGATCATGCCGGGGTAGACGCTGTCGACCCGGCTCCGCAGATATGCGAGGCCGGCTCCGAAGGCGGCGAGGAACAGGAACGCGTTGACGAGCCCGTGCGCGAAACCGAACGCGAGCCCCACGAGAACGATCGCCGTCCAGCGTCCGAACGGAACGAGCAGCGAGTAGCCGAGACCGCGGAAGGTCAGCTCCTCGATGATCGGCGCCACGATGACGATCACGAGCCCGTTCGCGACATACGCAGCGGCGTGCTTCGGCTCCCACTGATCGGGCGTGATGCCCTGCTCCCGACCCGGATGGAGGACGGGATTGAGGAGGTAGCGTGAGCAGGAGCATCCCGAGCCCGATGCCGACACCGATTCCGGCTGCGAGCCACCACGACGTGGGCCGGCGCAGGGCGAGCAGGCGACGCCGATCGCCGAGACCGGAGATCGCGTACACGATTGCGCCGATGATCGCGAACTGGATCAGGTTCCCTGCGAAGGTCGACCATCGGTAGAGCAGATCGTCGGGCGGTTTCCCGCCCGCGAAGCGGGACGCGTAGCTCAACGACCCGAACGCGAGGACGAAGGCCGTCCACGCAGCGAGGGGCGATCTCACGTGAGCATTGCGATTGCAGTCGGGACGGGCGCCGGCAGGAAGTGAACGCCGGCCGCACGCGCCGCCGTCTCGTCCACGGCGTCGTCGCCGATGTGCAGGATGCGGCCGGCATCGACTCCGAGCTCGTCGATCGCGCGCAAGAGGCCGTCGGGCGCAGGCTTGGCCGCGGCGTGGACGATGACGCCGAAGTATCCGTCCAGACCGACCTCGGCTAGAAGCCTGCGCAGACTGAGATCCCAGTTCGCGACGACTCCGAGCTCGAGCCCGAGTGCTTCGAGCCGGTCCAGGGAGTGCCGGACCCCGTCGAGAACTTCGAAGTGCATCGCGCCGGCGTAGACGGGAGCGAACTCTGCCGCGTCGAGGTCGGCTCCGACGGAGTCGAGGAACACGCGTGCGCAATCCTGCTGAAGCCGTGCGAGGCCTTCCTCGTCGTACCCCTCGCTCGTATGCGCCCGGTAGTACGCAACCTCGTCGCGGAACCCGGCACGGACGACGTCGTGTGGCCGGCGCGCTCCTCGCTCGGCCAGAGCCTCGGCGAGCGCCGGAACGGGGTCCGCGAGCATGACGAGTGTTCCATAGGCATCGAGCGTGACGGCGTCGAGCTCGGCCGCGTTCACGCGACCCACTGCCACAACGCCCACTGGACGACGGCGATGCCGAGGAAGAACGCGCTGCACGCGACGACGGCGGCATGCGCCCGTGGACGTCCATCGGTGAGCGCAGCGAGGGCGAGGAAGAAGGGGAAGATCACGAGGCCGAACCGCGGCAGCGAGAGCAGCGGCCAGCGCGAGCTCGGATAGCTCAGCGGAATCGCGAGGCTGATCGCCGCGAAGAGACCGTACGGCGCGCCGAAGCGACGCCACGCGACGACGGTCAGCGCGAGAAAGACGAGCAGGAAGACGGCGGCCTGCAGGTTCTCCGCGGCCGCGTGTCGGGCGCTGACGCCCGCGACGTGCGTCCCGTGACCGACGATGAACTGCTCGAGGCCGCGCCAACCGGCGACGAGCCCGTCCCAGAGGCCGCCGAACGGTCCCGCACGAGAGAAGTGCCGATGCCAGCGGTCTTGCGCGTCGGTGAAGCCGAACGGATCGTCGAGCTGCTGCCAGAGGACGAGGGGATAGATCGCCGCGACCGGAATGGCCAGCGCCAGCCCGCCGAGCGCACGCGGCCGGTCGCGGTTCCGCCAGGCGAGGATCGCCAGCGCCGGCAGCAGGGCGAGCCCGGCGGCGCGGGTGAGGATCGCCAGCCCGGTAACGATTCCCGCCGCAGCAAACGAATTCCGCTCCGCGAGCACGAACGCGGCAAGCACGAGGAACAGGAAGAGCGACTCGCTGTAGACGGCCTGGAAGAAGAGCGCCATCGGAAACACGGCGAGGTACAGCACGCTCCGCCGCCCGCCGTCGGTGCCGAGTCGCCTCTCGGCGAGCTGATAGAGCAACACGAACGATCCGGCCCCGGCGAGCAGCGAGATGACGAGACCGGCGAGGATGTAGTGCCCGGCGAAGACGCGCCCGAGGCCCGCAATCGCCGCGGGGTAGAGAGGGTGGAATGCCGCCGAAGCATCGTCGTAGCCGTTCTGGGCAATCCGGAGAAAGAAGTCGCTGTCCCACCGCGCCCAGACATCGGTTGCGTAGCCCAGGTCGTGCAACCTCGGCGTGTCCCAACGGCCGGCGTTCGGATTGCGGTTCGGCTCGAAGAAGAAGAGGGCAAAGATCGCTCCTGTCCAGATGGCGAGCCGACTCCAGAGATAGATGTCGAGCGCGGGAGCCCAAGCATGCCTTTGACCCACGCGCACGGCGCCCTGATCATAGGCTGATGGCCCGAACCTTCACCGTTGAAGAGGCGAATGCGGCGGTCGTCGAGTTGCGCCCGATCGTGGAGCAGTTGGTGCGGCATGGGCGGAACCTCGCCGCCGCTCAGCGTCGCCAGGCCGAGCTCGTCACTCGGATCGCCGGAAACGGCGGGGACATGGCACCGAGCGACCTCCGAGAAGCTGCGGAGACGATCGAGAGCGAAGCTGCTTCGATCGGAAAGTGCGCCGACCTGATCGATGCGGCCGGCGCCCAGATCAAGTCACTCGAGGAAGGCCTCCTCGACTTTCCAGCGCTCCGCGGGGACGAACTGGTGCTCCTCTGCTGGAAGCTGGGCGAGGAGGAGATCGCCTACTGGCACGGCGTCGACGAGGGCTTCGCCGGCCGTAAACCACTTTGACCGTTGACCGACGGAAATCCGCCCGCTTCGCGGGCATGATGATTTCCGTCGGAGTCCTATCGGCAGGGATGGGGGTTGAGCCCGCTCGGCGGCGAGTGTTGCTCAGCAGGAGCGCCGGCGCGCTCCGACCTCCCCGTCGGCCGGAAGCCGTTGCCGCTGTGAAGGTCGGTGCGCTCGACGTCTCGATCGTCGTTGACGCCGAGGGCAGCTTCGCGACGGTGGCGGAGGCGTTCCCGGCGCTGAAGTCAGACGAGCCGTGGCGTCTTCCGATCAACGCGGTGCTCGTGCGCGCTCCTGAGGCGACGATTCTCGTCGACACGGGCGTCGGCCCCGAACCGCGGGCTTCATGTCCGGTGCAGGTGCGCGGCTGATCGACGAGCTCGCGCGTCTAGGTGCTCGGCCCGAGGACGTGGATCTCGTCGTGCATACGCATCTGCACGTCGACCACGTCGGCTGGGACGGACATTTCCCGACTGCACGCTACGTCGTCGCATCGCGACGACTGGGCGTTCTTCATGACGAGTGAGTCGCTGCGCCGCCGCCCACATCTCGATGAGAAGCTCTCACCCTTGGAGAAGGCGGGCCGTGTCGAGCTCCTGACCGGCGAAGCCGATGTGGCCGAGGGCGTCAGGGCCGTGCCGACGCCTGGCCACACACCGGGTCACATGAGCGTTCGGCTCGACTCCGGTGGCGAACGGCTGCTTGTGCTCGGCGACGTGGTCGTGCTACGAGGCGCAGGTTGCCGATCCGGGCCTCGTGTACGTGAGCGACGAAGACGCCGCGCTTGCCGTCGAGACGAGGAAGCGCGTGCTGGCCGAGCTCGCGGACGACGGCACCGCCATGATCGCCGGCCACTTCGCAGGCGTCGGCCGTGTCATCCCGAGCGGACGGCGGTTTCGCCCGGCTGCCGGTGGCATAGCGGCGGCAAAGAACGCGGCCCTCCCCGTCGAATAGAGGGCCGTGTTGCTCTGGCATCGGCTCATCGTTGTGGTCGTCGTCCTCCTTGCGACCGTGATCGTCGCGCGGCTGATCGACCATCGCATCGCGAAGCGGGACCTTCCGCCGGAGGCGATCACGCGCTACCGCATCCTCCGTCGCAGCGTGACGATCGCGATCTTCTTCGTCGGCGTCCTGTCCGCACTGCTCGTGATCCCTCAGGTCCGCGCGGTTGCCGGGGGCCTCCTCGCGTCTTCGGCCGTGCTGGGAATCATCGTCGGCTTCGCGGCGCAGCGGACGCTCGGGAACTTCGTGGCCGGGATCCTGATCGCGTTCGCGCAGCCCGTCCGCCTCGGGGACGACGTGACGATCGGGGACACGCAGGGCGTGATCGAGGAGATCGGGCTGACCTATACCTTCGTTCGTACGGACAACGACGATCGGCTCGTTATCCCGAATGAGCAGCTGGCCTCGGATACCATCCGCAACTCCACGATTCGCAGTCGAGAGAAGGTCGCCGAAATTTCTGTTCAGGTTCCCCTCGGTAAGGATCTCGGCGCGGTCGTGGACCGGCTGCGGACGCTTGCAGACGACGCGGATGTCTTCGTTACCGACCTGAGCGGCGCCGCAACGGTCGTGGTGCGCGCCGGAGCGGAAAACGAGGCGGCAGCGGAGCGCCTCGAGCACGAGCTGCGGCTGCGCGCCTACGAGGCGCTTCGCTCGGAAGGCGTCTTCGCGTGAGCCCGGAGCGCCGCGGTCCTCGTGCCGGGCGCACGCCGTGACGCCGACCTCCCGCTCCCGAACGGGAGTCGGAGACGACGCCGCAAGCGATCCAGCCGCCGCAAACGATTCGGGCGGATCGTCTGGGCCGCGCTACTCGTCCTGCTCCTCGCGCTCGTGATCTCGGGCTTCACCGGCGCTGGTGTCTGGATGTCGAGCTGCGACCTCAACTCGCTGCGGCCGGTCAACGTCGGCGAGAACTCCTTCGTCTACGCGGCCGACGGCTCGCTGCTCGGTTCGATCCCGGCGGTCAAGAACCGGCAGCCGGTCACGCTCACGGAGATGAGCAGGTGGGTACCGATGGCGACGGTGGCGATCGAGGACCGCCGCTTCTGGTCGCACGGCGCCCTCGACTATCCCGGAATCGTTCGCGCGCTGTTCGCGAACGTCAGAGCCGGGCACGTCGTGCAGGGTGGTTCGACGATCACCCAGCAGCTCGCCCGCAACCTCTACATCAAGCAGCCGTCGCAGACGTTCGGGCGGAAGGCGACGGAGGCGTGTCTCGCGATCAAGCTCGCCAGAGAGCGTTCCAGGCGCTGGATTCTGCAGGCGTACGTGAACCAGGTCTTCTACGGAAACCGCGCCTACGGGATCGAAGCGGCAGCGCAGACGTACTTCTCGAAACGCGCGATACACCTCACGCTCCCGCAGGCGGCCCTGCTCGCCGGGCTGCCGCAGGCCCCGTCCGTCTTCGATCCGTTCCAACGTCCGCAGGAAGCGCTCGCAGAGACGCGACGAGGTCCTGCGGGCGATGCTCGCGAACGGCTACATCAACCAGAAGAGGTATGCGGAAGCACACGCGGACCGCGACCTGCACCTCCGACCGGGGAAGCTCTACAGCCGCATCCGCGAGCCGTACTTCTTCGACTACGTCCGCGACGAGCTCGTGAAGGAGTACGGGGCGAACACCGTCGCTACCGGCGGGCTCAGGGTCTACACGACCATCGATCCGCGGCTGCAGCGGTTTGCGCTCGATGCGATCAAAGAGGTCTTGCCGTACTCGACCGACCCCGCCGCGGCGATCGTCTCGATCAACCCAGCGAACGGCGCCATCAGGGCGATGACCGAGGTGAGCCCCGGCAATCCGAAGAACCAGGTGAACTTCGCTTCGTCTGCGCGCCGGCAGCCGGGCTCGACGTTCAAGCCGATCGTCCTGACCACTGCCATCTCTGCAGGGGATCAGCCCGTCGACGACCTACCTGTCGGCGCCGTTCAAGTACGACCCTTCCGGCATCGGCTCGTGCGACACCAACCCACCGACCGCATGGTGTCCGGAGACCTATGACCACACGTACGCGGGCTCCATCTCGATCGAGCAGGGGACGCTGCGCTCGGACAACAGCGTGTACGCGCGGCTGTCGCTCGATGTCGGAGCCGACAACATCGCCGCGATGGCGTACAAGCTCGGCGTACGCACCGACCTTCACGCGCGCGAGGGTGTCTACGTTCCGTCGATGGGTCTCGGGTCGCGCGTCATCACCCCGCTCGACAATGCGTCCGTCTACTCGACGCTCGCGGCCGGGCGGGATCTACTCGAAGCCGATGGCGATCCGCCAGGTCGTCCTGGCCGACGGGAGGGTCGACCAGGAGTCGGGTTGGGGCGTCCCGCAGCGGAAGCGTGTGATCGCCGATTGGGTTGCGGCTGAGGTCGTTCGGATCCTGAAGGAGAACATGACCTCGGGAACCGGCGTCGGCGCGTACTTCACGCCCGAGTCGGCCGGCAAGACCGGGACGACGGACGACTACGCGGACGCGTGGTTCTGCGGCTTCACTCCCGCTCTCGAGGGCACGGTGTGGATCGGGTTTCCGGCCGGCGAGATCCCGATGCGATCCGTGCACGGGATCTCCGTCTCCGGGCCGACGTTCCCGGCGACGATCTGGAAGCTCTTCATGGAACGGGCCGTGGACTACGCGCCGTATCCGACGGAGTTCCCGACGCCGACCACGTCGCCGGTCTGGCGCTCGCCTTCATTGAAGTGGGCGATGTCGAGCGGGTCCAGCTCCTACGACAGCTCCTCGAGCTCCGGTTACTCGAATCAGTCGCCTCAGCCGTAGCGTCGCGCTCCGCGCGGCGGCCGTCGCGACGCCGGTCTACCTCGCGGCTTGCACGGTCCCGGACGGTGGTCTCCTCCGCGCAGCGCGGTACCGCGACGTCCACCTGTACCAGGGATTCGCGGATGCGGTCTTCGACGGCCGCGTTCCCTATCGGGATTTCTTCATGGAGTATCCCCCCGGCGCGCTGGCCGTCTTCCTGCCGCCGGCGCTTGCAGGTGACGCTCACTACAACGCTGCCTTCAAGTTGCTCATGGCGCTCTGCGGCGTTGCGACGATCTTCCTGGTTGCGCTGATTCTCGCGCGGCTCGGCGTATCCAGCGGCAGGTTGTGGGCGGCCGTTCTGCTGCTCGCGCTCGCGCCGATTGCGCTCGGCCCGATCTCGCTGAACACGTACGACGCGTGGCCGGCGCTCCTCACCGTCGCGGCGCTCTTCCTGCTTGTCGCCGGCGCGCCGGTCGTCGCGCTGGCGCTTCTGGGCGTTGCGTTTGCCGCGAAGGTCTATCCCGTGGTTCTGCTTCCCCCGGCGCTGGTCTTCCTCTGGCTTCGGGTCGGCCGGGACGTCGTGCTCCGCGCCTCCGCTGCGTTTGCGGCGGCCGCGGCCGTTGATCGTCGTTCCCTTCCTCGCGCTCGCGCCGCACGGTCTCGCAGAGAGCTTCAGGGCCCAGGCGGCCCGCGGTCTTCAGGTGGAAAGCCTCGGCGGATCGCTGCTCGCCGTTGCGGACCGGCTCGGTCTCTACGACGCGACCGTCGTGCATCGCACTGCGCCGGCGATCTCGTACGAGCTGGTGGGGTCGCTGCCGGACGCGCTTGCAGTCCTGAGCTCGGTGGCACAGATCGTCGCGGTGCTACTCGTGGCAGCGCTCTATCTCCGTGCTCGTAACGGCTCGTGGCTGCTCGCCGTCTCGTTCGCGGCCGCGATCGCGGGGTTCCTCGCGTTCACACGTTTCTTCTCGCCGCAATACCTCGTGTGGCTCGTGCCGTTCGTCGTGTTCCTCGAGCCGGTCGCGTGGGTCGTCGCAGGCGTGGTGCTCGTCCTCGCGCAGGTCTGGTTCTTCCACTACTCCGACGTCTTCGCTCTCGGGGATTACGTCTGGCTTGTCTTCGTTCGCGACGTCCTCGTCTTCGTGGTGTTCGTGCTGGCGGCCCGCTCGCTACGACGACGACGTGCGGTGGAAGACGAGGACACCGTCCTGCTCGAAAACGAGCTTCCACTCCGGGTTCCGTCGTAGCGCAGCGAGCTGGACCGCGGTCGGGACCGGCGCGTACCGGTCCGCGTACCCCGGTTGCGTCTCGTCGGCGGCGATCCAGGTTGCCTCTTCGAGGAACGGGAAGCTGAGGTATCGCCGGCGAGCGGAGAGATGTGCGCCGAGGGTGTTGGTCGCGCTGACGACCGCGTTCGACGGGATGAGTGCGAGCGCGCGTTCCGCGATGCGATCGTGGCGCGAGACGTGTCCCGCGGTGGCCTGGAATCGCTGTCCGCCGGGGACGTGGCGCCAACCGGGAATCGGGCCGAGCCAGTAGTTGCACGCGAGGGCCGCGACCACGACGATCGACGCCGCCGGAAGCCAGCGGACGCGACTGAGTCGCTTGGCACCGAAGATCGCCGCGACGACGAGCGGCGGGATCAGACCGGCCGTGTAGTGGAAATGGATCGACGTCTGCGTCGTCGTCGCGGACAGGAGGTTGATCGCGAGCTCCGGCAGCGCCGCGATCAACACGAGCGGCGCGAAGAGGCTCAGGGCCGCGAGCGGAACGACGAGCTGCAAGAGGAAGCGGAGATCGCGTGCGCTGAACGCTGCGTCGACGATCTTCATCGGGTCGGTGAACGCGGTCTTCACGATGCCTCCGGCCGACCCGCCGACCTCGCTGTAGCGGCCGTAGAAGTCTGACTCCGCGCCCGCGTTGTAGTGCGGGATCACGACGCCGATCGCAATCGCCGCCCAGAGCCCTCCGCAGGCGGCGATGGCAGCGCCGACGAACGGGCGGCGATGCGTGAGCCCGTACCAGATCCCGAAGCCGGCGACGACGAGCGAGATCTCCTCCTTGCATGCCGACGCCGCAATCGCGAAGGCGGCGAACGAGCAGGAGCCGATCCTCGTCGAGGTACCAGACTGCGAAGAGCAGCAACGGCGTCGCGAGCGCGACGGGGTGGAACTCGTTGAGCGTCAACCATCCGGTCGCGGGATAGAGGAGGTAGGCGAGCGCGAAGCCGATTCCCGCATGCGACGAGCCGAGGTGCTTCCGTGCGAGCCAGAAGACGGGCAGGGCGCCCGTCGCGACCGCTACCGCCTGGGCGACGAGGAGCATGTTCGGGCTCGGCCAGAGCCACCAGAGCGGCGCGAAGAGAACGAGGATCGGGTCGACGTGCGCGCCGAGGCGCGAGATCTGCCCGCCGTGCAGTCCCGTCATCTCCAAGCGGATCCCCGTGCGCGGTCGACCAGACGGCCTGGACCATGTTGCCGAGGTCGAATCGGCCGGTGAAGAACGCCTCGTGACGGAGCACCGAGAGCGCGGCGAAGCCCGCGGCATAGGCGGCGATCGAGGCGGCGATCAGCGTGCCGGGGCGGGTGAGGGCTCCGACCGACTTCACGTCAGACGCTCGATGATGCCGCGCCAGCGCGCACCGAGCACCGTTTCACTCGCTCGGCGTTCGTACGTGGCGCGACCGCGGGCGGCGATCCGACGGCTCAGCTCCTGGTCGGCGGCGAGCGCGCGCACGGCGGTCGCGAGCGCCTGTGGGTCGCCCGGCGGAACGAGCAGCGCGCTCTCTCCGTCGACGAGGAGCTCCCGTGCGGCCGGCGTGTCGGCGGTCACGAGCGGCGCGGCCGACGCGAGCGCCTGAAACGCCTTGTTCGGGATCACGCGCGCCGCTTTCGGCGTCGTCCCGAAGATGCCGAGTGCGCACCCCGCGTCCGCGATCTCCGCCGGCAACAGCTCGTATTCGATCCACGGGACGTGATCCACGTTCGGCGGCCGCTCGGCGAGCAGATGGGAGAGCTGGCCGCCGCCGACGACGCGGAAGCGGATCTCCGGTGCGAGCGCCGCTGCGGCCAGGATCGTCTCGACCCCCTGCAGCGGGATCAGCTTGCCGACGAAGAGCGCCGCGAACCGATCGGGCGGCCGCCAGGTTGGACGGAAGAGGCGGTCCTCGGCGCCGACGAAGCAAGTCTCGACGACGTCGAGCCCGGCCAGGTCGGCGAAGAACCTTGCCTGCGCCTGCGTGTCTGCGACCACGAGGTCGGCGGCGTTGAAGGCGAGCCGGTCGATCGACTCGAATGTGCGCGCCGGTAGCGACGCTGCGCGGAAGCGGCGGCGGTCGGCGACGAGCGTGTCCGCGAGCGATACCAGTGGATTGAAGAGGACGGGCGCGCCGCCGGCGGCTCGCTTCGCCGCGGGAAGGTCGAAGTGGCCCGGGTATCCGACGATGAAGGCGTCGAAGCCCTGCGGGCGGCGTGTGGCGAGGCGAGCCTCGGCCTCGAGCGAGCTTGAGGGCCCGGCGCGGGCCGGCGCTCCAACCGTCGCGCACGCCTTCCCAGACGGACACGTGCTCCTCGACCACGGCCACGCCTGCGCCGCGCAAGCACGAGATCACCTGCGCGTTGCGCGGGTACGCGCGGTCGTAGGTGCCGAAGTAGCAGACTCTCAGGAGAGGACTTCGTCTACGAGCAGCTCCGCGCGATCGCGCTCCTGCGCGCGTTCCTCGTGATGGCTCGTGATCATCTCGCTGATCAGGCCGAGCGAGAAGAACTGCAGGCCGATCACGACGAGCAGCACACCGAGCATCAGGAGCGGTCGCTGCCCGATCGCGTGGCCGAGGATCTTCAGGACGGTCAGGTAGGTGAGGATCGCCGTCCCGATGAAGCCGAGGATCAGGCCGAGGCCGCCGAACAGGTGCAACGGACGGTGGCGGTAACGCCCGATGAACGAGACGGTGAGAAGGTCGAGGAAGCCGCGCAGGTACCGCTCGACGCCGTAGCGCGAGCGACCGTGCTCGCGCGGGCGGTGGTTCACCGGCAGCTCCGCGATCCGGAAGCCGCGGTAGTGCGCGAGTACCGGGATGAAGCGGTGCAGCTCGCCGTACAGGCGAAGGCCGTGCACGACTTCGGCGCGATACGCCTTGAGCCCGCAGTTCATGTCGTGCAAGCGGACGCCCGACAGCATGCTCGTGGCCCGGTTGAAGATCCGGGAGAGGATGCGGCGCGACAGCCGGTCGCGTCGGTGCGTCTTCCAACCGGAGACGAGGTCGAAGCCTTCGTCGAGCTTCGCCAGCAGCCGCGGGATCTCGGCCGGGTCGTCCTGGAGGTCACCGTCCATCGTGACGACGATGTCGCCGCGCGCCTGGTCGAAGCCCGCCACGAGCGCCGCGGCCTTGCCGAAGTTGCGGCGCAGTCGAACGACGCGCACGTTGCCCGTCGCGGCGTGAAGGCGCGTCAACGCCGCGAAGGTCCCGTCGGTCGAGCCGTCGTCGACGAAGATCGCCTCCCACGGCACGTCGAGCGGCTCGAACACCGAGTGGAGCTCGTCGTAGAGCAATGCGACGCTCCGCTCCTCGTTGTGCATCGGGACGACGACGGAGATCACGACCGCGAGGTTATAGCCTGAACGGATGGCGGAGCTCCTCGTCGCTTCAGGACGCGATCGCACAGGTGCTCGCGCGGGTCGAGCCCCTCGAGCCGATCGTGGTTCCCGGTCGCGGAGGCTGTCGGCCGAGTTCTCGCCGAAGACGCGCGTGCAGCGGTCGACCTGCCGCCCTTCGCGAGCTCTGCCATGGACGGGTTCGCGCTCCGAGGTGACGACACGCCGGGCCGTTTGCCGGTGGTGGCGCGCATCGCCGCCGGTGCTCCTGCCACGGCCGCTCTTCGACCCGGGCGAGTCAATGGCGATCGCGACCGGAGGGGTCGTGCCGGAAGGTGCCGACTCGGTCGTCCCGATCGAGAACGTTGCCGAGCTGGACAACGAGATCGAAGTACGCGACCCCGTCGTTTCGGGTAGCCACGTCAGGCCGCGTGGCGGCGATGTGCGGCGCCGGGGACGTTGTCGTCGAGCATGGCACGCGGATCGGGACCGCTCAGCTCGCGGCGCTGGCGGCGGCGGGCATCGACCGCGTCTCGGTCCATCGTCCTCCGCGCGTTGCGATCCTTGCTACGGGGACCGAGCTGCGACGGCCGGGCGAGCCGCTCGGGCCGGGACAGATCTACGACTCGAACGGCGTGCTGATCGCGGCGGCAGTCGCGTCTGCCGGCGGTCAGGTCGAAGAGCTTCCTGCCGTCGCCGACGACGAGGCTGCGCATCGTGCCGCCCTCGAGCGTGGCCTGGCCGCCGACGTCCTCGTGACCTCGGGCGGGGTATCGGTCGGTCCGCACGATCTCGTGCGGCGCATCCTCGGTGAGCTCGGCGTCGACGAGGTCTTCTGGGGCGTTGCGGTGAAACCCGGAAAGCCCGTCGCGTTCGGAGTGCGGGGCCACACGCTCGTGTTCGGCCTTCCCGGAAATCCCGTCTCCTCGCTCGTCGGCTGCGAGCTCTTCGTGCGGCCGGCTCTGCTCGCGCTGCAGGGCGCGTCGGTCCCGGGCCCGGTCTTCCGCGAGGGACGCCTGGCAGCCGCCGTCGACCGAAACGCGCATCGCGACGAGTTGCTGCGCGCGCGTGCGCTGCCGTCGGACGACGGCGTCGTGCTCGATCCTGTCGCCGGGCAGGAGTCGCACATGATCGTGCGTGCGGCCGGCGCGGATGCGCTCGTGCTCGCGCCTCGCGGCGAGGGCATCCTCGCGGCGGGCGAGCGCGTGCGGTACCTCGCGCTCGTCTAGACGCTCTACTGCTCGACGGCCTCGAGACCGCCTGCAGTGGCTCGCCGCCGCCGGGTTCGGCGCGCGAGCACCACGCTGCGAACGGCGCGCCGCAACGGTCCGCGCGGCGGCAGCGCTGACGCCTCCGGATAGGGCGCGTACCGGCGCGTCGTGAGCGCGGCGAGCTGCGCGGCGGCCGCGAGCCAGATGACGGCAAGCGGGATCACGACGAACGAGACGTAACCGACGGAGCGAAGCGTGATGAGATACCAGAGCGCATCCCAGCCGAGGTCGTAGCGAAAGGCAAGCGAGCCGAGCAGAAGAAGCGGTCCCGTGAAGCCGAGGCCGTACACGGCAAATCGCGCGAGCGGATGGCTCGCGCGCAACTGCGGCAGCCAGAGCCAGGCGTGCAGAGGCGGGAGCAGGAAGATCAGCGCAAAGGGGTTGATCGCGACGACGAGGAGCGAGAGCGCGCCGAGACAGAGGAGCGCGGCGGTGTGTCCGGCCAGCTCCTCCTCGGCGGTGACGGCGCGCCGCGGGATCAACCGGTCTCGCGCGACGAGCCAGCCGAGCAGCACGAGGGCGGCGAGCCCGAGCAACGCAAGGGCAGGCCGGTCGTGCGCGACGCTGCTCCTCGGCGAGATCGGGCGCGGGCTCCCGTCCGGCCAGGCGCCGGCCAACCCGAACAGCTCGAAGAGGATCGCGACCCATGCCCAGAAGGCGAGGCGGCTGCGGTAGGAACGGAGTGCCGGCGCGAGCGGAATGCGCCGGCGCCGGCAACGGGCGAAGAGGTCCACGGCCGTTGCCAAAAAGGGCAACAGGCAGGCGATCAGGACCAGCTCGATCGCCCAGCCCTGGATCAGCCGGGAGCCGAGCCAGACGTAGCTCGAGGTCCCCTGCGCGAACTCGAGGCCTTCATCCAGCGTTCCGAGAGCGTCCTGCGTGGTGCGTCCGACCTGTCCGAGCCGGTCGCCTCTCAGAAGGCTCGGCCGATCGCTGACGGGATCAGGCGGGTTGTCCGGCGCTGTCGTGAGCGTCACCGCCCCGATGCCGTGCGTGAGGAACGGCGCCTGCTCGTACAACGAGTACGGAAAACCGAGATCGATGAGCTGGGCCAGGAGCCCTGGGCGCCCCGGCCTGCGCCCGGTCTCTGCAAGCGCGCGTGCCGCGACGGTCTCGAGCATCGTTCCGGACGGCGTGCGCGGGACGTCTCCGTTGAACAGCAGCCGGAGGCGGCCCGCGCCGCCGACGGCGTCGAGGTTGATGACCGCGGCGACATCGTGGCGCAACGGCGAGTGCTGAGCGAACCACGCGGCGCCCAGCCCTCCGAACGCACCGCCGTCGGTCGAGAGGAAGACGATCGTGTGATTCGGATGCAGAGCCGTGGCCGGTACGCCCGGAGGCGTCGCGTAGGCGCGGGCGAGCTGGATGAGCATCGCCGTGCCCGATGCGTTGTCGTTTGCACCGGGCCCGCGGCCGTCGTTGTCTCGATGGGCCATGACGACGATCGTCCGCGGGGACCGGCCGACCGCTTCGGCAAAGAGGTTCCGCAGCTCCACCTTGCCTCGGCCCGGGATGCTCGCGGTGAACGGCTCGGTTCGCACCGTGAGTCCGTACTGCTGGAGCTGCTCGCGGAACCAGGCCGCTGCCGGCAAAGATCCCGGGGACCGATCGGGATACTCCGTTGCGAGGTCGTTTGCGAGCGTCTTTGTCGCCTCGCCGTCGAACGCCGGCTGGAAGGCCCGCGGCAGAGGCGTCGGCCGCTGGACGCTCAGCGCCGCGACGAGCAGCGGCAGCCCGACGAGCAGCCACGTTCCTCGATAGAGGCGCCCGTTCACCGGTCGTTGCACCGAGCCTGGGCGCGCACGGCGCCGCTCGATGCGGGGCGGAACGGAGGCCATGCGCGGCTATAGTAGGGCGCGAACCTCCTGGACTATCGGCAGGCAGCCGAAAGGCCAGCCGACATGCCCGATTCCTCGACCATCCTCCTCGTCGACGACGAGGACTCCGTTCAGAAGCTCCTCGCATACCCGCTCGAGCGCGAGGGCTTTCGCGTGCTGCAGGCACGCGACGGGCAGGAAGCGCTCGATCGCTTCGCCTCGGAGCACGTCGATCTCGTCGTACTGGACGTGATGCTCCCGAAGCTGGACGGGCTGGAGGTCTGCAAGCGGCTTCGGGCCGAGAGCGAGGTGCCGATCATCATGCTGACGGCTCGCGACGACGAGCTCGACAAGGTGCTCGGCCTGGAGCTCGGCGCGGACGACTACATCACCAAGCCGTTCTCGATCCGCGAGTTCCGCAGCCGCGTCCGCGCGCTCCTCCGCCGTGCATCGATTCCCCGCCGGGCGGCGACCGACGGCGAAGTGATCGTCGCCGGTGCGCTGACCATCGATCTCGCGCGCCGTGCGGTCGACGTCGGCGGAGCTCCCGCACAGCTCACGTATGTCGAGTTCGAGCTCCTGCGCACGCTGGCGGCGAATCCCGGGCGCGTCTACAGCCGCCGGATGCTGCTCGAGGCGCTCTGGGGCGGCGCGGACTACCGCGAGCCCAGGACGATCGACGTCCATGTTCGCCACCTACGCGAGAAGCTCGAGCGCGATCCCGCAGATCCGGAGTACATCCTCACCGTGCGTGGTGTCGGGTACCGCTTTCGCGATCGATGAACCCTTTGCGGAACGTCGGCGCGCGACTCGGCCTCGGGCTGGCGATCGTCGTGGCCGCTGCCCTGCTGCTCGTCGGTCTGATCGTCGTCCCGTCGCTCGAGAACAACCTCGTCGACGCGAAGCTCAACCAGTTGCGCAAGTCCGCGCCCAGGATCGGGCATCAGCTCGTGAACGCTCGCCCGGAGACGCTCGACGAGGTCATCCAGTCCGCGGCTGCCGACGCGAATGCCAGGGTCGTCTGGTTCCACTTCCTCGGCGCGAATGAGCTGACGGTCTTCGCCGACTCCAACCCCGTCACGGTTGCGGACGTGGAGAACGACCCGCTCGTGCCGCGGGCGTTCAGGGAGAACCGCATGATCAGTGGGACGGTCACCGAGCGCGGCGAACGGTTCGCCGAGGTTGCCTACCCGGAGATCGGCGGGCCCGTGGTCCTCCTTCGGGCCTCGCTCGCGGACTCGCTCCAGAGCGTCCATCTCGTCCGGCGACGCCTTGTCATCGCCGGTCTGATCGCGCTCGCGGCCGCCCTCGTCGTCGGTTACCTCGCCGCGTCGGTCTTCGCGCGACGGGTCCGCCGCCTCGAGCGGGCGGCCGACCGAATTGCGGGCGGCGACTTCAGCGAGCCTGTCGCCGATCCGGTCATGGACGAGGTCGGCGAGCTGGCAGCGGCATTCGAGCGCATGCGCCAGCGCCTGGCGCAGCTCGAGCACGCGCGCCGCGAGTTCATCGCGAACGCCTCGCACGAGCTCCGCACGCCCCTCTTCTCCCTCTCCGGCTTTCTGGAGCTGATGGACGAAGAGGACCTCGACGCCAAGACCCAGGCCGACTTCATCGCGAGCATGCGCGAGCAGATCGATCGCCTCACGAAGCTCGCGACGGATCTGCTCGACCTCTCACGACTCGATGCCGGTCGTCTCCGCGTCGAGGAGGAGCCTGTCGACCTCGGCCGGATCGCCGCGACGCTTGCCGACGAGTTCCGCGCCGTAGCGCGCTCGAGCGACCACTATCTCGACATCGACCGCTCGCCCGGGGCGGTTGCCGTCGGCGACGAGGAGCGCGCCCTCCAGATCGGCCGCATTCTCGTGGAGAACGCACTCCGGCACACGCCCGCAGGAACGTCGGTTCACGTCGGCACCGAGCGGCGTGACGGGGCGGTCCTGCTGACGGTGGAGGACGAGGGGCCCGGGATTCCGCCCGAGCACGCCGATCAGGTCTTCGATCGCTTCTACCGGGTGGAAGGGTCGGTTGCCTCGGGCAGCGGCCTCGGCCTCGCCATTGCCCGCGAGCTGGCAGAGCTCATGGGAGGTGCGGTCGAGCTCGACTACGGCCCGTGGCCGGACGCAGTTCGCCCTCGTCCTGCCGGCGAGCGCCGAGCCGCTCGACGGGCCGCCGTTTTCCCGGGAAAACGCCGAGGAGGTCGAAACGGCCGCCGGTCTCGTTCGCTGAGCGGGACGAGTCGCTCCGAGACCTGCCCGCTACAGTGGGCGCGATGCGGGTCGGCTCTGTCGCGGCTGTCGCTCTCGTCGCCGCGGTTCTCGGCGGCGGCGCTGCACTGGGCATCGGCAAGGGCGCCGGCTGGCTCGACGAGGGCACCAAGACGGTCGTCGTCAGCGCGCAGACCTCGAGGCCCACTCCCCTTCCGGCCGCCGCCACGTCGCGTGTCGCCGCGCTTCCGGGCAAGGGGTTCGATCCGCAGGAGATCTTCGCCAACCGATCGCCGGGTGTCGTGACGATCTTCGCCTACTTCGGTGATCCGTCGTCGCAGGACGTCACCGTCTCGCAGGGGTCCGGGTTCGTCACGTCGCCGAAGGGCTACATCCTGACCAACTCGCATGTGATCACGAACGCCGGCGGCTCCGGCAGCGTGCGGGCGGCAAGCCATCTCTTCGTCGAGTTCGAGGACGGCGACCGAGTAGAGGCGAAGGTGGTCGGCTGGGATCTCTTCGACGACGTCGGGCTGATCCGCGTCGATCCGAGCGATCACGCGCTGACGCCGGTCCCGCTCGGCGAGTCGGCGACGGTCGTCGTGGGCGAGCCCGTCGCCGCGATCGGAAGTCCGCTCGGAAACGAGAATTCGCTTGCGGTCGGTGTCGTCTCGGCGATCCATCGTTCGATCGAGGCGCTGACGGTCAACAAGTACAACGTCGTCGACGCGATCCAGACGGACGCCGCGATCACGCACGGCAACTCGGGCGGCCCGCTCTTCGACGCGCGCGGCCGCGTGATCGGGATCAACGCGCAGATCCGCAGCGCCACCGGCACCGGGAACGACACCGGCATCGGGTTCGCGGTGCCGATCGACGCCGCGAAGCGTTCGATGGCGCAGCTCCTCACGAAGGGTCGGGTCTCGTACGCCTACGTCGGCATCTCGACCGAGGACGTCACGCCGTCCCTCGCCGAGGCTCTCGGATACAAGACGAGGCACGGCGCTCTCGTCGTGAGCGTCGAGCCGAATAGCCCGGCACAGCGCGCGGGGCTCAGAGCGGGCAACGACGAGCGGACGGTCCTCGGCAGGGATGTGCTCGCCGGAGGCGACGTGATCGTCGGGATCGACGGACACCCGGTGAGGCGTGCCGACGATGTTGTGCGGATTGTCTCTTTCGCGCTGAAGCCCAACGACGTCACCGTCTTCACCATCATCCGCGACGGCCATCGCCAGAAGGTCGCCGTGACCCTCGGCGAACGGCGCGTGCCGGCGGGTTAGACGTTCGCGGTCACGGGCATAAGCCGGTAGAGGCCTTTTCAACTGCCGACAGTTTTTGGCAGTTTTGTTTGCGCTTTCATGGGTAAAGCTCAGATGATGCGAGCCAGGCGATGACGACGAACGGCGACGGGCTAACGGTTCGTTTGAGCATCCCGGCACGGGCCGAATACATCACGCTCTGTCGACTCGCCCTGACCGGGATCGGCTCGCGTCCGTGCGCTCTCGGAAGACGTCCTCGCAGACCTGAAGCTCGCCCTCACCGAGGCTGCGTCGAATTCGGTACGCCACGCGTACGCCGACGGCGGCGTCGGCAGGGTGGACATCGCGTACGAGCTCCTTCCGGATCGGCTGATCATCGAAGTGACCGACGAGGGCGGCGGGTTCGATCCGGCCCCGGACCGAGGTGCTTCGGGTGATCTCTCGGAGGGAGGCCTCGGCATCGCGATCATTCGTGCCATCGCCGACGTCGTCGAGATCGGCGCTCATCCGAACGGCAAAGGATCGCGGCTCCGTTTCGAGAAGGCGTTGAGCTAGGCCCAACCGCGGGCGGTATGCTGCGCGGCCGTTCGCGCCTACCGAGGGCCCAGAGCATGCTCCAACTCGTCAACGTCGGACACAAGTCGCTCGCGGACTACGCGACGATTGCCACGCGTGGGCTCATGGACGAGATCCGGCGGCTTGCCGAGCCGTTGGCCGGAAGACGGGTCGTCCATCTGTCCGCGACAGCCTTCGGCGGAGGCGTCGCGGAGATCAACTACACGTTGATCCCGCTGATGCAGGACGCTGGGCTCGACGTCGAGTGGCGCATCATCCGCGGCGCGGAGGACTTCTACAACGTCACGAAGACGATTCACAACGCGCTGCAGGGAAACCCGCAAGGGCTCACGCCCCGAGCAGCGCGAGA